>CAVUWB010000010.1:0-230750 GCA_963745125.1 uncultured Pseudomonadota bacterium | reverse complement strand
AGGGCCGCCCCCGTGGGCGAGATATTCAACACCAGCCGCGTCACATACCATTCGAGCCAGAGAGCCCAGCCGTAGCCCACCAGGGCGCATGTTTCCGAGGCGATGCTGGGCGCATGCACCAAAACCGGCAGCGAAGTGACAAAGAGCAGGGCGTATTGCCCGAGGTTGCACCAGTTCCAGGCCGCGATATAGCGCGGCCACTGCTTCTCGACCCCCAACATCCGCACGAGCGGGATCGAGAGCAGCGCGAACCCCGCCCAGCTGATCAGGAAAGCTCAGCAGGTCGACCAGCATCGCATGCGGCGATTCGAGCGGCCCGACACCCGCCAGCCAGTCGAGAAGATGGAACATCACGAAGATGGGCAGCGATAGGATCGCGGTGACGAAGCTTCGCCGGGTCGCTGCGATGTCATTGCTGAAGGCACGGATGCCGGCGGACTGCCCGACCATCAGCATCGTGATGCCCCGGGCGCCCAGGACGATCTCACGCGCGGTCTGGCGAAGCCCTTCCGCGAAAGGCCCGTTCATCCCTTCGCCGCCCCGGCCGTTTGCGCCGCCATCTCCAGAAGCTGCGGGCCGGCGACCAGGATGAGGGTGCAGCCATTGACGAGCAGGACGAGAAAGGCGGCACGGGCGCCTGAAAGATCGAGCCCGAAGCGTGCCAGAAACCATTGCAGCCAGAAGGCATAGGCCAGCAGCAGGCAGAGCAGGAGGACGACGCTCGACTCGAGCGGCACGCCGGCCTGCACCATGAAGCCCGCGATCAGCACCAGCACGGCGCCGATCAGGGGTAGCGCCCATTGGCACCAGTTGACGGCGGTGGCGAAACGGAACCAGCGATCCTCACGGGCCCATCGCCGCGCCAGGAACTGCGACAGAACGGGCGGCGCCAGCAGGGCGACGAGCGCCGCCAGGAAATCGGCGATCGCATCCGCCGTCTTGCCCTGAAGCGCCATCAGCAGGCAGCCGACCAGCGGAAAGGCGATCAGCGGCGCCAGGCTCGACAGGAAGGCATCCCGCCCCGCCCCGATCTCGGCGAAGCCCGCCGGCCGGCCGGTGCAAAGAAGCACGATTCCGCGCAGGATGTTCGGCCGTCCCGGTTTCGGCCCCGGCTTCGGCTTCATGCCCGGTCTCAGCATGCGCGGAAGCGAGCAAGGATGGCGGCATAAGCCCGGGCTAAGGCGCGCAGATCGGCGACCTCGGTCCGCTCGTCGACCTTGTGCATGGTCGCACCGACCAGGCCGAATTCGGCCACCGGGCAGAGCTTGGCGATGAACCGCGCATCCGAGGTGCCGCCGCCGGTATCGAGCTTCGGCACGGCACCGAAAATCTCGCGGATGACCTCGGTGAGGGTATCGACCGCGCTGCCCCGGCTCGGTCAGGAAGCTGTCGCCCGAGCGGTGGAAGGCGATTTCGGCACCAGGGGCGTGGCGCTCGGCGACCGCCGTGATCCAAGCCTCCAGCGATGCCGCGTCATGGGCGTCGTTGAAGCGGATGTTCAGCTTGGCGCGCGCCTGCGCCGGGATCACGTTGGTCGCCGGATTGCCGACATCGATGCTGGTGACCTGCAGGCTCGACGGCTCGAACCAGCGGTTGCCGGCATCCAGCCGATGCGCCGGTCAGCGCGTGCGAGCGAGCCGAGCAGCCGATGCACCGGATTGTCGGCGCGGTGCGGGATAGGCGACGTGGCCCTGCATGCCGTGCACCGTCAGATCGCGCGTTCAGGCTGCCGCGCCGGCCGATCTTGATCATCTCGCCGAGCCTGGCCGGGTTGGTCGGCTCGCCGACCAGGCAGAAATCCGGCACCTCGCCCTGCGCCGCGCATCCAGTCCAGCACCCGCACCGTGCCGTCCCGCGCCGGCCCTTCCTCGTCGCCGGTGATCAGCAGGCTGATCGAGCCCGGCAGGGTATCGGCGGCCTGCAGCCTGGGCGACGGCCGCGACGAAGGCGGCGATGGCGCCCTTCATGTCGCAGGCGCCGCGGCCATACAGCACGCCGTCCTCGACCACGCCGCCGAAGGGATCATGGCGCCAGCCCTCGCCAGGCGGCCCCTCGCCGGGCGGCACCACATCGGTATGGCCGGCGAAGCAGATATGCGGCCGCGCCGTGCCGAGCCGGGCGTAGAGGTTCTCGATCTCGCCGAAGCGCAGCCGATGGACGGTGAAGCCCAGCGCCGCCAGCGCGCTCGGCCAGCACATCCTGCGCGCCGGCATCGGCCGGCGTCACCGAGGCGCAGCGGATCAGCGCCTGCGCCAGGCCCAAGGGATCGGCAAGCGTGTCCGGCGCCGGCTCAAGTCGCGCAGCAATTCGTTGATCGAGGTCTTCGCCCGCGTCCGCGCATCGACGCGCTTGACGATCACCGCGCAGGCGAGCGACGGGCCGGGCGTGCCATCCGGCAGCGGCCTTGCCGGGCAGCGAGCCGGGCACGACCACCGAATAGGCCGGCACGCGGCCGATAGATCACCTCGCCGGTCGCGCGGTCGATGATCTTGGTCGAGGCGCCGAGGAACACGCCCATCGACAGCACGGCCGCCGCGCTCGACGATGACGCCCTCCGCCACTTCGGACCGGGCGCCGATGAAGCAGTCATCCTCGATGACGACCGGGTTGGCCTGCAGCGGCTCCAGCACGCCGCCGATGCCGACGCCGCCGCTGATATGGCAGTTCTTGCCGATCTGCGCGCAGCTGCCGACCGTCGCCCAGGTATCGATCATCGTGCCGTCGCCCACATAGGCGCCGACATTCACGAAGCTCGGCATCAGCACGACGCCGCGGCCCGATGAAGGCGGAGCGGCGGACGACGGCGCCGGGCACGGCGCGGAACCCGGCCTCGGCGAAGCGGTTCTCGCCCCAGCCCGCGAACTTCATCGGCACCTTGTCGAAGACCGGCGCGCCGCCGGCGCCCGGCACGGGCGCCGAGTCGTTCAGGCGGAAGGACAGCAGCACGGCCTTCTTCAGCCATTGATTGACCTGCCAGCCGCCAGCGGCGGCGGGCTCGGCGACGCGCACGGCGCCCAATTCGAGCAGCGCCAGCGCCTCGTCCACGGCATCGCGGTCAGGCCCGCGCGTCGCGGAGGAAATTTCCGTCCGGCGGTCCCATAGCGCATCGATCAAGCCGGCCAGCTGAGCCGTCGTCATGTCACTCTCCGTTCGCAAAGCGGCCGGACCTTTAAGCGGCGCGCGGAGCATGTCAACGCAGGATCAGGCCGGTCTCGGCGTAGGTCGTCGGCCGGATGCCCGCTTGCCCGATCGCGGCGCGCAGCGCCGGGCTGAGCAGCGCCGCCATCTCGCCCTCATGGTCATAACCCGGCATCAGCCGGTCGAGCACCGCATCGCGCCCTGCGGCCGGATGAAAATAGATCTCGCTGAGCCCCACCGGCAGACGCGGGATGAGCCGCAGCAGCCGTTCCTCGGTCATGCCGCCACTCCAGGCGATGCCGAAAACCTGGTCATTGGTCACAAGGCCGGCCCGCCGCGCCTGCGCGCGCAGCAAGCGGGTCCAGCCCAGCAGCGCCCGCGCGCCCACGCCCTGCGGCACGCCCAGCAGCGCCATGAGGCGCGCGGGCTCGGCCGGAATGCGCATCGCGCGCAGGCGCTGGCCACGTCCTGCCTCGATCAGCAGATCGCCCGACCGTCGGGTGCAGGTGCATATGCTTATGGGCGTTGGCGTGATCGAGCGGCAGGCCGGTGGCGGCGAAGGCGCGGAACTGTGCCGACATCTCCGCGCGCGAGCTGGCGCCGCGCGGTGCGGCTGAAGGCATAGCGCGAGACCGAGGCCGAGCTGGTCGGTCGGAAACTGCCCTCGCGGTCCACCAGCGCCGGCGATCTCCGCCGGCGGCAGGATCGCCGGCCCTTCGATGACGACGAGATGCAGCCCGACGCGCAGGCCCGGCATCGCGCGGGCGCGGCGGATGGCGTCCGCCGCCGCCGCGCCCGCCACCATCAGGCTGGCGGTGGACAGGATGCCGTCGCGATGGGCACGCTCGATGCCCTCGTTGACGGCGATCGAGAGGCCGAAATCATCGGCCGAGAAGATGCCACGGCGCACAAGAGACGGCTCAGCGATCGAGATCCTCAAGCCGCGATCTTGTGCCGCTCGCGCAGGAACTGGAAGAACTCCACGCCTTCGCGCAGGCGGCGCTTCATCATCTGCGGGCTGCGTCACCATCTCGCCCACGATCGAGGCGATCTTCGGCGCCCGGAAATAGAACCGCTTGTAGAACGTCTCGACGTTGTCGAAGATCTCGGTGTGGGACAGATGCGGTAGTTCAGCGGCGCGATCTGGATGCCGCTCTCGTCGATCAGCTCGGCATGCTTCGCGTCCAGCCAGCCATTCTCCACCGCCTGCTTGTACAGGAGCGTGCCCGGATAGGGCGCGGCCAGCGACACCTGGATGGTGTGCGGATTGATCCGCGTGGCGAACCGGATGGTCTCCTCGATCGTCTCCTTCGTCTCGCCGGGCAGGCCGAGGATGAAGGTGCCGTGGATCTTGATGCCCAGCTCGTGGCAGTCCTGGGTGAACTGCTCGGCGACGCGCGACCAGCATGCCCTTCTTGATGTTGTGCAGGATCTGCTGGTTGCCGCTCTCGTAGCCGACCAGCAGCAGCCGCAGCCCGTTATCCTTCAGCACCTCCAGCGTCTCGCGCGGCACGTTCGCCTTGGCGTTGCAGGACCAGGTGACGCCGAGCTTGCCCAGTTCGCGGGCGATCGCCTCGGCGCGCGGCAGATTGTCGGTGAAGGTGTCGTCGTCGAAGAAGAATTCCCGCACCTGCGGGAAGGCCGCCTTCGCCTGGCGGATTTCCTCGGCCACATGCTCGGGGCTGCGCACGCGGTAGCGATGGCCGCCGACCGTCTGCGGCCACAGGCAGAAGGTGCAGCGCGATTTGCAGCCGCGGCCCGGTGTAGAGCGAGACGTAGGGGTGCATCAGATAGCCGATGAAGTAATCCTCGATCCGCAGGTCGCGCTTGTAGACCTCGGTGACGAACGGCAGCTGGTCCATATCCTCCAGCATCGCGCGGTCCTTGTTGTGGAGGATCACGCCATCGGCGTCGCGGTAGGAGATGCCGTCGACATCCGCCCAGTCGCGGCCCTCGGCGATTTCCTTGATGGTGAAATCGAACTCGTTGCGGGCGACGAAATCGATGGCGGGG
Source organism: uncultured Pseudomonadota bacterium (assembly GCA_963745125.1). Classification (GTDB taxonomy): domain Bacteria; phylum Pseudomonadota; class Alphaproteobacteria; order Acetobacterales; family Acetobacteraceae; genus Acidisoma. The sequence goes on along the minus strand of CAVUWB010000010.1, from coordinate 225,599 downwards.
CCGCCGCTCAGGCTCTCGGCCGGCTGCACCGCCACCTTGGCGCCGACGAAGCCGATCTTCAGCGCGGGGTTGGCGTCCTTCAGCTCCGCGGCCACCTTCACGTCATTGGCGAAAGACGGCGTCGAGGTATGGATCACCACCAGATCGCGGTTCTTCACGTCCTCCAGGATGGGCGCCATGCCGATGCGCGCGGGCGGCGCATCGATCAGCTTGCTGCCCGGCACCAGCGCCGCCGGCTGGGCCAGCCAGGTCGGATACCAGAAGGATTTGATCTCGCGCCTCGCCTGGTAGCGCGAGCCGGCGCCGCCGTCGAACCCATCGAAGGAGGGCGGCTGCAGGAACAGTGTCTTCATCATAGCTGATTGATACCCCGAAAGAGCCGGCCATGTCTTGCCGAGGCTCACCTTCTTGCCCAAGCTTATTCTGCGCAACCACGCCCTGGATTCCCGCCCCTTTGTCACCGCGGCCATGCTGCTGCCGCGCCAGATCACGCGGTTGCCCAAATAGCTCGCCAGCAGCACCATGATCGAGAACAATTCACGTACGGCAACAACCAGCCGGGGAAGGCGCCGCGATTGAGCTGGCGCGCCATCCCCCGCACCTCCAGCGTGCGCAAGACCCAGACGGCGGCGGCGAAACCCAGGGTCCAGAGGCGGAAATGCCCCGCCAGGATCGTCACCAGCGCCCAGAAGACCGGGTATTGCAGCAAGGAGGTGGAATAGGTCAGCGGCTCCAGCGCGCGGATGGTCCGCGCCCAGCGCAACTCATGCCGGAACAGCGCGGGCAGCGTCTCCTCCGAGACCGTGGTCAGCACCAGGCTGGGCGCCAGCGCCACCCGCAGGCCGAGACGGCGTACGAGCTGCCCGAGTGCGGCGTCATCGGCCAGATGCGGCAGAAGCGCGGGCAGGCCGCCGATCTGGATGAGCGTCGAACGGCGAAGCGCCAGCGCCGCGCCCAGACAATCCTGCCGGCCGAGCAGCCGGCCCACGAGCACACCGGGCAGGAAGATATGGTTGATCTGCGCCGCGCCCAGCCGGCCCGCCATGCCGCGGCCGCTGGCGAATCCGGCATAGAGCGCGGTCACGGCGCCGACCCCCGGCACCTCCAGCGCGGCGACGGTCCGCTCCAGGAAATGGGGCGTCACATGCACGTCCGAATCGGCGAGGACGATGATGTCGTGCTTGGCCGCCGGCCACATGTTGATGAGGTTGGCGACCTTGCCGTTGCCGCCATGGCTGGTCTCATCGATCACCAGCGCGATGTCGAGCTGGGGGAACAGCGTCTGCAGCCGGGTGACGACGGCGATGGCCGGGTCCCGACGATCCTGCACGCCGAAGACGAGCTGAAACTCCGGGTAGGATTGCGTGCAAAAGGAAGCGAGCGCCGCCTCCAGCAGGGGTTCATCCCCCTTCAGCGGCTTGAGGATACTGACCGGGGGAAGCTGCTCCAGCTCGGGGCGCGGCTGGCGGTTGAACCGCTTCAGCGCGCCCACGGCTACACCGGCCTGAACCAGACCCGCGATCGAGAAAAGCGCGGTCGCGTCGGCGATGAAGGTCAACGCGGCTGCTCGCTTCGGCTCTTCAGGCGCTGATCGCGCCGCCGGACAGCGTCGAGACCTTCTGCTCTAGGCTCGCGATCAGCTGCGTCGCATCACCCTGGGACAGAAGCGAGCTGAAATCGGAGCGCTGCACGGCGACACGGCTGATCGTTCCGTCGAGCAAAATATCCTCCACCTGCCAGCCGTTCGCGGTCTGACCCATAACGTAATCGATGCGCAGCACGTCGCCCGAGGGTTTGCTGAAGGTGCTGGCGACCACCTGCTGCGCGCCCACGGCGCGCGTGGAGGGGGAAACGGCGGCCACGTCACCGTCGTAGGTGTGAAAGTTCGAGACGTAGTTCGCAATGATGAAGCTGCGGAAGACCTGCCGCAGCTTCTGTTGCTGCGTGGCCGGAAGGCCGCTCCAATACGAGCCGACTGAGACCGAGATGATGCGCGGCAGGTCGAAAACCTGGTCCACGGCGGGTGCCAGCATGTTGTAGCGCGTCGCGAAGGGTGTCGAGTTGCCCGCTTTCATGATCGCGATCAGCGCTGTGTTCAGCGTCACGATCGGCGCCGTGACCGAGGACGACCCCGGCTGGGACTGCGCCTGGGCACGCGCCAAACGCAACCCAGCCGCCGCGCCGCAAACCGCCGCCAGAAGCCCACGCCTCGACACCGCCATCGCACACCCTACCGGCCTCGAAGCCGTCCCTAGAATTCTCGCGGCGCAGCTCCCGCAGCCCGTGCCGCCCGCCGAAAAGCTGGGCGCGGATCGCACTTTGGGGGCTTTGCTTACGACAAATCGCCTGCCTCGCGGCGCCCTGCCTGCCGAGACGGCGTGGCCGCGCGCCTGTTTGTAACGCAGCACGAACTGAAAACAAGCCTCGCCTTTGGTATTGGTGGAAGCTAACCATCGGCGGATTGTGAACCCCACAAACCCGGCCGCCGCGTGCGGCGCAGCAAAAACTTGCTGCCGCTTCGGCAAACGCTTATCCCATGGTAAGAGAGGCTTGCGGGCTGCCACGAAGCGGCTGCTTGCCAGCAGAGACGGAGAAGGCAAGAGATTATGCGTGTCCTCCTGGCCCAGCCGCGCGGCTTTTGCGCCGGCGTCGAGCGCGCGATCGAGATCGTCGAGCGGGCGCTGAAGAAATACGGCCCGCCGATCTATGTGCGGCACGAGATCGTGCACAACCGCCATGTCGTCGAGGATCTGCGCACAGCGGGGCGCGGTCTTCGTCGATGAGCTGGATGAGATCCCGCCGGGCGCGATCACCGTGTTCAGCGCCCATGGCGTCGCCAAGAAGGTCGAGGACGCGGCGGCGAGCCGCGGCCTGCCGGTGATCGACGCCACCTGCCCGCTGGTCGCCAAGGTGCATAACGAGGGCCGGCGCTACGCGCGCGCAGGACCGCGAGATCGTGCTGATCGGCCATGCCGGCCATGCCGAGGTCGAAGGCACGATCGGCCAGATCCCGGCCAAGGTGCATCTCGTGCAGACGGTCGAGGATGTCGGCACGCCTCGCAGGTCACGGATCCCGACAAGCTCGCCTATGTGACGCAGACGACGCTGTCGGTCGATGATACGCGCGGCATCATCCAGGCGCTGCAAGACGCGGTTCCCGACGATCAGTCGGGCCGGATGTGCGCGATATCTGCTATGCGACGCAGAACCGGCAGCAGGCGGTGCGCGATCTGGCGCAGCAGGTCGATGTGATCCTGGTCGTCGGTTCGCGCAACAGCTCCAACTCCAACCGGCTGCGCGAGATCGGGCGAGGAACTGGGCTGGCCGTCCTACCTGATCGACGATGCGGAGGCGCTGCAGCCGGAATGGTTCGACGGCGTGCGGACGGTCGGCGTCACCGCCGGCGCCTCGGCGCCCGGAAGTGCTGGTGCAGGGCGTGCTGGACGGGCTTGCGCCGGTTCGGCGAGGTCGAGGTCGGGCTGCATGGCCGGGGTGGCGGAAGACGTGCGTTTCCGCTTTCCGGCCGAACTGGCGGATGTCGCCTGACGCCACAAGCCTGACGCCACATTGCATAGGGGCTGACGTACTCATGGGTGTTCCACTCAACCAGGCGATCCGCGTTGGCGCCTATGTCGTCAAGCAGCATCTGATCGGGCGCAAGCGCTACCCGCTGGTGCTGATGCTGGAGCCGCTGTTCCGCTGCAACCTGGCCTGCGCCGGCTGCGGCAAGATCGACTATCCGGCGGAGATCCTGAACCAGCGCCTGTCGGTCGCCGAATGCATGGAGGCGGTCGATGAATGCGGCGCGCCGGTGGTGGCGATCGCCGGCGGCGAGCCGCTGCTGCACAAGGAGATGCCGCAGATCGTCGAGGGCGCTGCTGAAGCGCAAGCAAGTTCGTCTATCGTCTGCACCAACGCGCTGCTGCTGGAAAAGAAGATGGATCTGTTCAAGCCGCACAAGTATTTCGCCTGGGACGTGCATCTGGACGGCGACCGCGAGATGCACGACACGTCGGTGAGCCAGGACGGCGTCTATGACGTGGCGGCCGCGGCGATCAAGGAAGCGAAGGCGCGCGGCTTCCGCCTCTGCATCAACACCACGCTGTTCGACGGCGCGGAGCCCGAGCGGGTCGGCCGCTTCTTCGACGACGCCATGGGCCTCGGCATCGACGGCGTCATGATCTCGCCCGGGCTATGCCTATGAGCGGGCGCCGGACCAGGCGCATTTCCTCAACCGGCAGAAGACGAAGGAGCTGTTCCGCGGCATCTTCCGCTACGGGAAGGGCCGCAAGTGGAAGTTCAACCAGTCGGCGCTGTTCCTCGACTTCCTGGCCGGCAACCAGAGCTTCCACTGCACGCCCTGGGGCAAGCCGACGCGCAACGTGTTCGGCTGGCAGCGGCCCTGCTACCTGCTGGGCGAGGGCTATGCCAAGACCTTCGAGGAGCTGATGGCCACCACCGACTGGGACAAATACGGCACCGGCAACTACGAGAAATGCGCCGACTGCATGGTGCATTCCGGCTATGAGGCGACCGCCGTGATGGAGGCGATTCGCCATCCGGTGCAGATGATGAAGTCCTGGCTCGGCGGCCCGCGCACCGAAGGCGCGATGGCCACGGAGATCCCGCTCGATAACCAGCGCCCGGCCGAATATGTCTTCAGCCGGCATGTCGAGGAAAAGATGGAGAGCCTAAAGAGCGCTCCCAAAGTTCGTGTGACCCGCAGCAAGTCCCCGGAGGCCTTCGGCACCGCGGATTAGCGACTGCCGCGCGAGGGCGGCATCACGCCCGAGCGCGATGAGACCGATTATCTGCATGGGATGGCGGGCCAGAATGCCCGCCATTTTCATGGGCGCCAGCCGCCCCGCCTCATCCAGCGCCTCCACCGCCGCGCGCGGCAGGTCCCGCGTCGCGGGGTCGCAAATGGCCCGAAGAACGGCGAAGGGAATGCCGGCGGCCGTCGCCACCTCCGCGACCGCGCCGCTTTCCAGATCGACAGCGCCGGCGCCGGTTTCCTGCCCCAGCCGGAGCTTGTCGGCAGCCGTCTCCACCACCGCCTCACCCGCGAGGATCGCGTCGATACGCTCCCCCGCCAGGGCGCCGACAAGCCCGGCATCGCAGGGGTAGAGCCGGCCCCGGGACAGCACGCCGCGCGGAACGATCAGCGCCCCCGCCGCCAGTGCCGGATCGAGGCCGCCCGCCAAGCCGAAGCTGATGAGCCCGGTCGCCCCGTCCTCGACGAGTTCTCGTGCCATTCGGCCCGCCCCGGCCGGCGAGCCGCCGCCGACCGCCACGGCACAGCCGGTGGAGGTGAGAAGACGCGCCTCGGAGGTCATGCCGACGAGGATACCAAGCCTGGAGGCTGTCACACCGGAATCCATAAAAAAAACAGCTACTCACATACGCTATCATCGGACTCCTTCACTCAGGAGCGATGACATTCGCTATCACCAGCCGATTTGGGAGAATAAATAACACGTCTTGCGCGAAAGTGAATACGGCCAGCAACAGCGCATGAAACAATTCGTTAAATTCGCGGCCAGTCGTTACTCCAGCCCGGCGGTGGGCAGGCTGATATGCAGCTCGGTCTCCGGCGCCGCGTGCAGCCGTCGCGCGCCAAGCTGCTCCACGTGCCCTTCGATCAGCCTTTCGCGCAGATGATCGAACAGCGCGGCAACCGGCACCGGGCAGGCGATCTCAAGGCAGACCCGGTCCCCTTCCAGGCGCGTCGAGAGCCGGACCGAGCCGCCGGCGGCGTACGCCGCATCCAGCATCGGCGGCAGCGCGGCCGCGAGATAGAGGCCGAGGGTGATCGCTTGATCCAGGTTGATCGTCATATGGGCTTTGCACTCGGCAGTCTCGACGCTGTCGACCCTGCCGCCCGCCACCTCGATCAAGCCCGAGACAACCTCGCGGATAAGCTCATCGATCGAGACATTGATCATCTCGCCAGAGGCGTAGACCACGCGATAGGCGGCCGCGATCGACTGAACATGCTCTTCGAGAAAACGGATCTCGCCGCGCCGCGTCGCGGGCAACATCCGCTTCTGCACGTTCATAAGGCTCACGATAATTTGCAGATTGTTCTTCACACGATGGTGAAGCTCGCGCACCAGCGCGTCGCGCTCGTCGCCTTCGGTCTCAGCCTGGTGCCGCATGTCGCCCATCAACCCGCCTGCTCCAGCAATAGCCCGAATTCGTGACGCAAAAGAGCGTTGGCGCCCGTGCTAAACCGTATTCTGATGTCTCAGACCAACCAGGCTGATATCGTGCAAAAAAAATGAACTGCCAGGGTCGCGCTGTTCACCTGGTCTTTATTTCGCCTGCATGGCCGCATTGGCCAAGCCATGCGGGCGCCGCGAAAGGCGCGAATTTCCAAAAGCCGTGCCGGCGTGGCTTGCTGAATATGCCCGGTGCGGGTACGCCCTGCCGGAGCGGGATGGGTCTGCCTTCGGCTCGCCATCCTGCTCTGGCTCTTTGACTGATCGTGTGATTCAGATTTTCGGCCCCGGCGCCTTGGGTCCTCACGCTCTTTCGGTCCCGATCGGCGGGGGGCTGGCCATGCTACCCGCCGGTTTCTCCACCGGCCTATTCCGCGGATGATGCAGATGCACAACACGAACCAGATCGCCGCCCACCTTCCCTATCTCCGTCGGTTCGCGCGCGCGCTCACAGGCAGCCAAGCCGCTGGAGACACCTATGCGACCGCCACGCTGGAGGCGATCGCGGTGGACCCCGCGGCGCTGCCGGCCGATCTCGACCTCAACGCGGCTCTCTACAAAGTGCTGCTGACGATCTGGGAGTCGGTGCCGGCCAACCGCCGTCATCATGCCCCCGTGCTGGCCGATGCGACGCCGTCCGACGGGCATGACATCGAGCAGATTACGCCCCTGCCCCGCGTGTGCTTCCTGCTTCACACGGTCGAGGGGTTTTCCTCGGATGTGATCGCCAAGCTCGTCGACCGGCCGGTCTCCAAGGTGCGCGACCTGATCGACGAGGCCGAGCGCGAGATCGCGGCACAGCTCCATGCGAATGTGCTGATCATCGAGGACGAGACCATCATCTCGATGGATCTGGAAGCGCTGGTCGAGGAGCTGGGCCACCATGTCGTGGGCGTCGCCCGTACGCGGACCGAGGCGATGGCGCTGTCGAAGAAGACGCAGCCCGGGCTGATCATGGCCGATATCCAGCTCGCGGACGGCAGTTCGGGCCTGGACGCGGTGAGCGACATTCTGGCGGGGGTCGAGGTGCCGGTGGTCTTCATCACCGCCTATCCGCAGCGGCTGCTGACCGGCGAACGGCCGGAGCCGACCTTCCTCATCACCAAGCCGTTCCAGCATGAGGTGGTGAAGTCGGTGATCAGCCAGGCGCTGTTCTTCGATCAGCGGGCCCGGCTGGGCCGCAAGGCGACGAGCCTGACGGGCGCCTCTTAGAGCAATATCGGATCAGGTGGAATCACCTGATCCGAAGATTTGCGTTCTCAATCAAGAACATAGAGCGGAATCGTGAGCGAAAGCGAACCGATACCGCTCTAGACCCGACCGCGCTCGTCGCCCGCGGGCTTGACCCGCGGGCGACGAGACGAAGATGACGGCGAAGTTACCCGCGCAGGATGGTGCGGCCGGCGTAGCGGGCAGTCGATCCCAGAGCCGCCTCGATCCGGATGAGCTGGTTGTATTTCGCCACCCGGTCGGTCCGCGCCAGGCTGCCCGTCTTGATCTGCCCGGCATTGGTCGCGACCGCGAGGTCGGCGATCGTCGCATCCTCGGTCTCACCCGAGCGGTGGCTGATGACGCTGGTGAAGCCGGCGCGATGCGCGATCTCCACCGCCTCCAGCGTCTCCGTCAGCGTGCCGATCTGGTTGACCTTCACCAGGATGGAATTGCCGGTCTTCTCGGCGATGCCACGGCGCAGACGCTCCGGATTGGTGACGAAAAGGTCGTCGCCCACCAGCTGGACCTTCGCACCCAGCCGCTCGGTCAGCAGCTTCCAGCCCGCCCAGTCATCCTCGGCGCAGCCGTCTTCGATCGACAGGATCGGGTATTTGCCGACCAGCGCCTCCAGATAGCCGACCATGCCGGCGGAATCGAAGGTCTTGCCCTCGCCTTCCATCTTGTAGACGCCATCGGCGTAGAACTCGGTCGAGGCGCAGTCGAGCGCGAACATCACGTCTTCGCCCGGGCGGTAGCCGGCCTTTTCGCAAGCGGCGGTGACGAAATCGAGCGCCGCTTCGGCCGACCCGATATTGGGGGCGAAGCCGCCCTCATCGCCGACATTGGTGTTATGGCCGGCGTCGTGCAGCGCCTTCTTCAGCGTGTGGAAGATTTCGGCGCCGATGCGCACCGCGTCGGCGGCACCGCTGGCGCCGACCGGCATGATCATGAATTCCTGGATGTCGATCGGATTGTCCGCGTGCTGGCCGCCGTTGATGATGTTCATCATCGGCACCGGCAGGGTGCGGGCATCGACGCCGCCGAGATAGCGATAGAGCGGCAGGTCGTATTCGACGGCGGCGGCCTTGGCGATGGCGAGCGAGACGGCGAGCGTGGCATTGGCACCGAGACGGCGCTTGTTCGGCGTGCCGTCGAGGTCGATGAGCAGGTTGTCGATCTTCACCTGCTCGCTGGCATCCATGCCGCCGATGGCCTCGAAGATTTCGCCCTCGATATTGGCGACGGCCTGTAGCACACCCTTGCCGCCGAAGCGCGCCTTGTCGCCGTCGCGGAGTTCGACCGCCTCATGCGCGCCGGTCGACGCGCCGGAGGGCACGGCCGCGCGGCCCATGGCTCCGGTTTCGAGGATGACATCGACCTCCACGGTCGGGTTGCCACGACTGTCGAGGATCTGGCGGGCGACGATATCGGCGATGGCGGACATGGGTCTTCCTTCTGGGATACGGGCGTCGGGGACGGCGTAAAACCGAGCCGGGCAGATGGCAAGGGTAGTCCTGTCGCCGGCTGCCTCTACTTCGTTCCGAACAGCCGGTCCCCGGCATCGCCCAGGCCGGGGCGGATATAGGCGTGCTCGTCCAGCTCCCGGTCCAGCGCACCCGTGAAGATCGGCACATCCGGATGGGCGTCCAGCATCACCCGCACGCCCTCGGGCGCGCTGAGGAGAGAGACGAAACGGATCTGCGTCGCCCCGGCGCGCTTGAGCACGTCGACGGCGGCGACCGCCGAATTGCCGGTGGCGAGCATGGGATCGACAGCGATGACCAGCCGGTCCTCCAGCTCCTCGGGCAGTTTGGTGAAATATTCCACCGGCCGCTTGCTGACCGGGTCCCGGTAGAGGCCGATATGGCCGACGCGGGCGGAGGGCACGAGGTCGAGCAGACCCTCCAGCAGCCCGCCACCGGCCCGCAGGACCGAGACGAAGCAGAGCTTCTTGCCGGCGAGCAGGGGCGCCATCATCGGCTCCAGCGGCGTTTCGATCGGCACCATCTGCAACGGCAGGTCGCGCATGACCTCATAGCCCAGCAGCAGGCTGGTCTCGCGCAGCAGCAGGCGGAATTCCTTGGTCGACTTCTCGCGCCGCCGCATCAGGGTGAGCTTGTGCCGCACCAGGGGGTGATCGACGACGGTCAGGTTGGGGAAAGCGGGCATCGCGCCGGGACTCACTTCAGGGTTGGCTCCAGGGGCGTTATGATGGCGGCTGGCCGGGCGCGGAGCAATGCGGGGGGCATGGTCAGGAGATCGAACCGGCCCTCGCGCCAGAGAGCAATCAGATGCACGGGCAGAGATGTGCCCGCCAGCAAGGCACTGATGAGGATATTGGTATCAACGACCAGCCGCACGCCTCAACCAGCCTTGTCGGCACCAGCCGGACGCACGCTGCCAACGGCTTCCGCGAGCAAACTCTCCAGATCCTCGGGCGCCAAATCGGAAAACTTTCCCCGAGCCTCTGCTACGGTCTGGTCAAGCACGCGCCATTTGACGGCATCTTCGATGAATTTCGAGAGGTCGCCCTTCTTCATGCCGCGCTGCGCCAGAAAGCTGCGGACGGCGATATCGGTTTCTCTGGAAACCGATACTGTCCAACGAGTGGTGTCACCGGGCATGGAAGCTCTCAATCAGCACTTATAAGCCTGAGCGGATACCATGATAGGCGCTTAAGTGTCGATCGATTTCGCCCCTATCGCGGATTGGCCAGGAAGTCCCGCAGGAAGCCCGGCGCGATCACCGAAAGCGGGTTCACATGAACTTGCGGATTGTCGATCGGCCCGACCAGCTCGTATTTCGCCGCAAAAACGCCGCCGCCCTTCTCCGGGCTGAAAAGCTTGCCGATCAGCGGGATATGCCCGAGCAGGGAATTGAAGAAATACGCGGGGACGATCGTGCCCTGCAGATCGAACTGGTTATGCGGCAGGTCGATCGAGCCATGCGCGGTGATGCCTAAGGACGCGCTGTAGGCCCGAGACTGCGTCAGATCCAGCCGCCGGTCCGCCAGATGAAACGGCGCCACCAGCTTGCGGAAAAACAGCCCTGGCCCCTGCATGAGATCGACGACGCCATAAAGCGTCATCGCGGCCAGCGCCTTGGCGACGGTCGGCGCGTCGCCGAGGGAAAAATCATCCATCTCGGCCGTGCCGCTCAGGGGATGGTTCGGCACCCGGTCGTCATAGATCCCGTCGATCCGCAGAGCGCCGCCGGTGATGAGGTCATAGGCATTGGTCGCCTTCAGCAGGCCGCCGAAATCCCCGCTCGTCAGCGTGACGCTGCGCGTGCCGCCGACATCGGGCACGATGCTGAGATGCGCCTGGCTGCCCGAAGGCTCGACCACCATGCCGACCTGCGCGCTCTGCACCACCACGCCATTGTTCACGATCAAGCCGTTGAGGCGGTCGAGTTCGCGGGAACGGCCGCTCGGCAGGGTGCCGAACAGGATGCGGTCCAGGTTGAGCTGCGCCCGCCAGGGCGGATGCGGCGCGAATTCCGACTTCGAGGAGATCGAGGAGAGCGCGCCATTCGCGGGGGCCATGCTGGGCGCGGGCTTCGGGCCGCCGCCCCAGACGTTGGAAAGGTCAAGCGCCGGCCCGGCGACGTTCAGAACATAGGGGTCACCGGCCGCCACGGGCAGCCCGAAACTGCCATGCAGGTTGGTGCGCCCCAGAACAAGCTGATCCACGATCAGGGATGACAACTGGCCTTGCGCGAACACGCTGCGCATCTTCAGCGCAACACCGGGGCCTTGCAGGCTGACGCCGTCAAGCGCCACGATCCGCGCGCCCTGCAAGGCCATATGCGCGGTCGCCGTTGCCTGGCCCGCGCCGCCCGCCCAGCTGATCGGGGCCACGCGCAGATTAGCGACGGGCATCGCAATCGTCGCGTTGATGTCAGTGCGGCCATTCCGCATAGCCGCCAGTGACACGGAAAGGTGCGCGGCCCCGTTCAGCACGCCGCCGGTCGGGATACCGGCCCGCGCCAGCGCCACCTGATCGGCGGTCGCGGTCGCGGAAAGGCTCGCGATCACCTGCGTCGGCGGCCCTGCGGTAAAGTCGTTGTCGAGAACGATCTGCACCGGGATCGTCGCCAGCGCCGCGCCGCCGGCGAGGTGGAGCTTGTTCTGATCCGCATCGATGGTGATCTGGCCGCCGGTCAGCCCGCGCCCGAGCACCAGGTTCTGCAAGGCCAAATTCTGGATGGAGGAATGAAACTTCATCGTGATCTGCGCGAGCGTCACCTTCGCGTCGAGCGGCAGGGTCAGCGCCACGCTGGTCGTCGCCGTGCCGCTGGTGGCATTGAGCGGGACAGGCACGCTCTTCAGCAGGTTCAGGCGTTTCTGGTTGAGAAGGTTGAGCACCGAGGCCACCGGCCCGGTCACGTTCACCGCGATGGTCCCGATCTGCTCGGCCGCCGACAGGCCGGTAATCCGCATCGTGCCCTGGGAGACATGAAGGTCGCCCTGGCTCGCGCTGCTGACGGCAATGCCGACCGCTTCCGGCCCCTCAAGCATCACCGCCCCCTGCACGGCCGTCAGCGGCGGCAGCGGCGGCAGCCAGGCGACGGTGAGGCCCGACGCCGGAACGCGGCCGTCGGCCGAGTTCAAGGACAGGTTGGATAGATCCACGCCGCTGCTGAGGCCGAAATGGAAAGACCCGTCATGCAGCAGCCCGTCATGAACCTGCGCGCTGATCCAGCGGCGCGCCCCCACCGCGACCTTGGGCGGCCAGTAGGCCGGCACATCGTTGCTCGCGACATGATCGATGCCGAGCGTGACATTGGCCGTCATTCCCCCGCCTTGGGTCGCCGGCTGCCACCGGGCGTCCCCGCCGAAGGCGATCGTCGGCGGCGGCTGGCGGCTGACCGCGCCCAGGGCAAGGTGGGAGCCGGGATCGATCGCGATATGGCGGCCGTCGCCGGTCAGGCCGAGGACAAGGCCGAGAACCGGAATCGTCGCGCCGTTCATACTCACCGTGCCCGTGCCGCCGGTCAGGCTCGCCTTCAGCGCGGTCACTGACAGATCGGGCGTGGCGACCACATCCGCCGCTGCCTGGAACGGCATGGCCGGAACGGGCGTGCCGTCCGGCGGTGCCAGCGTCGCGACGAGACCCGCCGGATCGTCCACCTTCGCCTGCGCCTGGAGATGGACGGCCCCTGTCGTGCTGACGGTGACGCTGCCCGACAGCGTCGGCGTCTGAGCCAGGTCGGCCGGCTCGGATTGCGGGGCTTCGCCCGGCGCCAGCGTGGAGAGAATCGTCGAATCTCGCCCGTGAGCCCGCCCGCCGCGCCGCGCGTGATGACGGCAGCAATATCGCCGGCACGCAGCGTCCGCGCGCCGGACGCGCCGGGCGGGGGTTCGAGCAGAAGCTGCCCGCCCGTGATCGTCACCCGCACCAGTTCGGAGAGCGCAGCGGCCCTTTCCTTGACCAGATGCTTGTCGGTCGCGGGCGGCTGCGCCAGCACCGCCACGATGTCATGCGGCGTCATCCGCCGGCCGGCTGCCGGCCGCTCAGCCGCTGGCTGGGGCGGCGAGCCGCGCCGCAGGGTCACGCGCGGACCCAGCAGGGTCACCGTTCTCGGCGCCACCACGCCGCGCACCGCCCAGGCCGCCGAGAGGTCCACGCTCAGCCGATCCACGCTGAGGCTGCGGCCCGCCGCCTTGTCATCCACCCGGATGGCCGCCGCCGTCAGCTGGACGGGCTGGTCCGGCCCCTCAGTGAAGCCCCGCCAGGCGATGGCGAAATGCCCGATCGACACGTCGAGCCGAGGGGCGGCGACGGCGATCGCGCGCCCGATCTTGGGCAGAAATACCGAGAGATCGACCGGCCCCTGCGCCGCCCGCCAGGCGAGGCCGACGCCCCCGATCGCCACGATGAAGATGATCCCCTCGACCAGCAGGATCAGCGCCGTCACCGGCCAGCGCCACCAGCGCCCCCGGCGTCGCAGGCGCGGCGGCGGCTTCGGCTCCTTGTCCTGCGCCCAGTCCTGACTGTCCCACCCTTGACCGATGGTGTCGCTCATGCCCAGCCTCGCCCCGCATGACGGACGCCGAAAACACCTCCCGATGGCCGGCCCCCGCGGACGTCGCGGCAGCCGATCGGTTTTTGGAACGCTTTGAAGCCGCGGCCAGCCCTTACGGCGCGGCGCCGCTGACGTTGCTGCGGGCCATTGGCGGCAATAGCGGCTACCTGTCGGATCTCGCGCTGCGCGAGCCCGAAACGGTGCTGCGCGTGGCGCGGGAAGGGCCGGCCGCCGCCGTCGATGACGCCTTCGCCACCCTCGCCCGCACCCGGCCGCAAGCGCCCGCGGCCGAGGTGGGCGCGGCGATGCGCCAGGCGAAACGACAGGTGGCGCTCGCGGTCGCGCTCGGCGATATCGGCGGCGCCTCCCCACTCTCCCGCGTGACCGGCGCGCTCTCCCGCCTCGCGGAGGTGACGCTGCAACTCGGCCTCCGCCATCTTCTGCTTGCCGCCCATGCGCGCGGCACTATCCGTCTGCCCGCGCCGGAGGCCGACCCCATCGACGGGTGTGGATTGATTATCCTGGCGCTGGGCAAGCTCGGCGGCCGGGAATTGAACTATTCGAGCGATATTGACCTCATCGTCTTTTACGATCCGGCAGCCCCGGCCTTTCCGCCCGAGACTATAGGCGCAATCTGCACGCGGCTAGCCAGGGATCTGGTCAAGCTCATGGAAGCGCGTGAGGGCGGGAGCTACGTCTTTCGCGTGGATCTCCGCCTGCGGCCCGATCCGGCCGCCATGCCGCTCGCCGTCTCCGTGCCGACCGCCCTCACTTATTACGAGACGGTCGGCCGCAACTGGGAGCGGCTGGCGCTGATCAAGGCCCGGCCGGTTGCCGGCGATATCGGCCTCGGCACCAGCCTGCTCGATGCGCTCAGGCCCTTCATCTGGCGCCGCCACCTCGATTTCGCGGCCATCGCCGATATCCACGCCATGAAGCGCCGGATCGACGCGCATCGCGGCGGCCCCATTCCCGAAGGCGCCGACCCCGCCGCCCGGCTGCTGGCGCATGACCTCAAGATCGGGCGCGGCGGCATTCGCGAGATCGAGTTCCTCGCCCAGTCCCAGCAGCTCGTCTGGGGCGGGCGGGAGCCCATTCTGCGCGTCGGCGCGACGCTGCCGGCGCTGCGGCTGCTCACCCGCCTCCGCCATATGCCGAGCGAGACCGCCGCCACCCTCACCCGCGCCTATCGCTTCCTGCGGCAGGTCGAGCATCGGGTGCAGATGGTGGCGGATCGGCAGACCCATGCCCTGCCGGCGGCGGCGGCGGGGTTCGCGGCGCTGGCGACCTTCATGGGCTTCGCGACACCCACGGGCTTCGCCGAAACCCTGCTGACGCATCTGCTCGCCGTGCAGGCGCTGTACGACGGCTTCTTCGAGGCGGATGAGCATGCCGACAGCCTGGAGGTCGGCACCATCGGCGCCCCACAGCCCGAGGCGACGGTCGCGCGGCTCGCCCGCCTCGGCTTCACCGATCCCAGCCGCGTCATCGAGACGATCCGGCGCTGGATGGCCGGCCGGCCACGCGCGCTGCGCTCCGAACGGTCCCGCACGCTGCTGGACGCGCTGCTGCCGGGCATCGTGGAGGCGATCGCCGGCCAGCCGCAGCCGGACCAGACCTTCGCGCGCTTCGACCATTTCGTCTCCCGCCTTCCGGCCGGCATCCAGCTTCTGTCGCTCTTCAGCCGCAATCCGGCGCTGATCGAGCGCATCGCCCTTCTGCTCGGCGCCGCCCCCGGCCTGTCGGACCATCTCGCGACGCATCCCGGCGCGCTCGAAGGGCTCCTCGGCTCGGAGGAGGTGCGCGCCGACCCCGGCCGGGTGCTGCGCCGCCAGCTTATCGACGCGATGACGCTTGAGGACACGATATCGCTGACGCGCCATTTCGTGAGCGAGGAGCATTTCCGCATCGGCGTGGCGCAGATCGAAGACCGCATGGATGTGGATGCCGCCGGCCTGGCACGCACCAACCTCGCCGATGCCGCGCTCTCGACCATTCTCGGCGCGGTCGTCGCCAACCATACCGAACGCTATGGCTGGCTCAGGGGGGTCGCCTTCGCCATCGTGCTGCTCGGCCGCGGCGGCGGGCGGGAGATGATGCCGGGCTCCGACCTCGACCTCATGCTGATCTACGACCGGCCGGAGGATATCGAGGAGAGCCAGGGGCCGAAGCCGCTGGCGCCGAGCCAGTGGTTCGGGCGCCTCGTCACCGCCTTCACCGGCGCGCTGACCGCCCAGGGTGTCGAGGGGCCGATGTATCGCGTCGATATGCGGCTGCGGCCATCCGGCAATCAGGGCCCGGTCGCCGTCAGCCTGGGCGCCTTCCGCGCCTATCACGCCGAACAGGCCTGGACCTGGGAACAGATGGCGCTGACCCGTGCCCGCGTCGTCGCCGGGCTCGACCATTTCCGCCCGGTGGTGGAGGAGGCGCTGAGTGCCGCACTCCGCCCACGCCGGGCGCCCGAGGTGCTCCGGCATGACGCGCTGGAGATGCGCCGCCGGCTGCTGCGGGACTTGCCGCAGCAAGGTGCGTGGGACGTGAAGCTGCGGCCGGGCGGGCAGATGGAGGTCGATTTCGTCTGCCAGGTTCTGCAACTCATCCATTTCGAGGACCGGCCGGCGCTGCGCAGTGCGACGACCCGTGTCGCCCTCCGCCACCTGATCGCGATCGGCGCGCTCACCGCCGAGGATGGCGCGGCGCTGATCGCCGCCGACCATCTCTGGCGCACGATCCAGAGCATGCTGCGGCTGACCGTATGGCCCGTGACCACGCCCGAAATGGCCGAGCCTTCCGCCCGTATCCTGCTCTCGGCGACGGGCATGGCCTCGGTCGCCGACCTGCATGCGGCCATCGCCCGCACGGCCGATCTGGTTCGCGGCATCTTCATCCGGCATATCGGCGATCCCGGGCCGAGCCCCCGAACCACCCAGCAGAGAGGACCCGCGGCATGAGCGTGACAGAAGGCGACCCCGCCCCGACCTTCGCGATGCCGGCCTCGGGCGGCCGCACCGTCCGTCTGGCCGATTACGCAGGCCGCCCCCTGCTGCTCTATTTCTACCCGAAGGCCGACACGCCCGGCTGCACCAAGGAAGCCTGCGCCTTCCAGGAGGCGTTGCCCCAGCTCGGCCATCTCGGCCTCGATGTCATCGGCGTGTCCAAGGACGCGATGAAGCCGATCGAGAAATTCGCCGCCAAATACACGCTGACCTTCCCGCTCGCCTCCGACGAGGGGACCGACGTGACCGAGCGCTACGGCTGCTGGGTCGAGAAATCCATGTATGGCAGGACCTATATGGGGATCGAGCGCACCACCTTCCTGATCGACCGCACGGGCAAAATCGCGCGGGTCTGGCGGAAGGTCTCGGTGCCCGGCCATGCGGCCGAGGTGCTCAAAGCCGCTCAGGCGCTGGGATAGGATCGCGCGGATGATCGTCGTCATGGGTATTTTCGCCGCCGACCTCACCTTCCTCACGCCGAAGAAGCCGGAATGGGCGGAAACGGTGATCGGCAGCGGCTTTCGCATCGGGCCGGGTGGCAAGGGCTCGAACCAGGCCATCGCCGTCGCCCGTCTCTCCGCCCCCGTGCAGTTCCTCGCCAAGATCGGGCGGGACGAGTTCGGCGCCATGGCGCGCGGCATCTACGAGCAGGAGGGCGTCGGCACCTCCTACCTGTTCGAGAGCAGCGAGGCCCCGACCGGTGCTGCCGCCATCATCATCGACGACCATGCGGGCGAGAATGCCATCATCGTCGTGCCCGGCGCCGCCGCGATGCTGAGCATGGCCGAGATCGATCTGGCGGGTGAGGCGATCGGCCGCTCGGCCGTGTTCCTGACCCAGCTCGAAGTCCCGCTGCCGTTGGTCGCCCACGGTCTGGCCGAGGCGCGGCGGCGCGGCGTGACCACCATCCTCAACCCCGCCCCGGCCTTTCCGCTGCCAGATGATCTTCTCGCCCAGGTGGATATCCTCACCCCGAACGAGACCGAGGCCGCGATGCTTTCCGGCCTGCCGGTGACGTCGGCGGAGGAGGCTGAGCGCGCCGCCGATGCGCTCATCGCGCGCGGCGCGGGCGCCGTGGTCGTCACCATGGGCGCGGCGGGGGCGCTGCTGCGCCAGAACGGGCGGACGGTGATGGTGAAGGCCGTCCGTGCCGGCCCGGTCATCGACACCACGGGCGCCGGCGACAGCTTCAACGCGGCGATCGCCGTCGCCTTGTCGGAGGGCCGGCTGCTGGAGGAGGCAATCGGCTTCGCCTGTGCCGTCGCCGGGCTGAAGGTCACGCGCGCCGGGGCGGGTGCGGGCATGCCGAGGCGTGAGGAGGTCGACGCGCTGATGGCGGGCTAGAGCGGTATCGGTTCGCTTTCGCTCACGATTCCGCTCTATGCTCTTGATTGAGAACGCAAATCTTCGGATCAGGTGATTCCACCTGATCCGATATTGCTCTAAGCAGGTCGGCGCGACCCAATCACCGCCCGTCGGCGACGAGGCCGCGCAGCTCCTCAAGCCGCGCCAGCATCTCCGCCATGGCATTGCGGAGACGCGCCGCTTCCTGCTCGGCGGCGCTGCGCGCGGCGGGCACCGCCGCCGGCCGGGGGATGAAACGCAGCGGCAGCCGCGTTGCCATGGGCACGTCGATCGGCAGATTGGGCTGCTCCGGGCCATGCTCGGCGAGGCTGAATTCCTCCGCCTCTCGATCCGCATCCATGTCATGCTCATCCACCAGCGGCGGCGGAATATCATCCGCGAGCCGGCCACCGCCCTCCCGCAGAAGCCGCTGCACGCCTTTGATCGTGTAGCCCTGGGTGTAGAGCAGGTGCGAAATCCGGCGGAGCAGCGTGATGTCGTCGGGCCGGTAGTAGCGCCGGCCCCCGCCCCGCTTCAGCGGCTTCACCTGATTGAACTTCGTCTCCCAAAACCGCAGAACATGCTGCGGTATGTGAAGATCATCCGCCACCTCGCTGATTGTGCGAAAGGCTGTCGGTGCCTTCTTGGGCTTCGCCTTGGCGATATGATCGTCATCATCTCGCGGCAGGGGTATCGCGCTCATGAATCCTCACCGTCGTCATCGACGACTTCACCGTTGACGGTGCCTTTGAGAACCTGGCTCGGGCGGAAGACGAGAACGCGCCGCGGCAGGATGGGCACCTCGACCCCGGTCTTCGGGTTGCGGCCGATCCGGCGGCCTTTCTGTCTGACAGAAAAGGTACCGAATCCACTGATTTTAACTGATTCTCCAGCCTCCAAGGCGGAGGATATCCGCTCCAGCACGGCTTCGAGCAGGTCTGCCGAACTCGTTACGCGACAGGCCGACCTGGGCGTAGATCGTTTCAGCCAGCTGGGCGCGTGTGACTGTACCTCATGCCGCAACGGTAGCACCGCCGGCAGGTGAGTCAACGAATCCTTCACCATCAAAGCATTGGCGCCTTGATGTTTTATGGGTGGTGATGGAGGGGCAGAGGGCTTCAAGCCGCGCCGCCGCTAGATCCGAACCAGCGCCGACCCCCAGACGAGGCCGCCGCCCAGCGCCTCCATCAACACCAGTTGTCCTTGACCGATACGCCCATCCTCCATCGCCTCGGCCAAGGCGAGCGGGATGGAGGCAGCCGAGGTATTGGCATGCCGGTCCACGGTGACGACCACGCGCTCGGGCGGAAGGCCGAGCTTGCGGCCCATGCCGTCGATGATGCGGATATTCGCCTGATGCGGCACCAGCCAATCGACATCGGCGCGGCTGAGCCCGTTGGCCGCCAATGCCTCATCGACGCTTTCGGAAAGCCGCTGCACGGCATGGCGGAAGACCTCGCGCCCATTCATGCGCAGCTTGCCCGGCAGGGGCTGGCCGGCGCTATCCAGGACGCCGACGGCACCATCGACGAAAAGAATATCGCCGAGGCTGCCCTGGGCATGGAGATGGGTGGAGAGAACGCCGCTTGCCTCGCCCTCCGCCGCGTCTTCCGCGCGGAGGAAGACCGCCCCGGCCCCGTCACCGAAGAGCACGCAGGTCCCGCGATCGGTATAGTCGAGGATGCGGGAGAAGGATTCCGCCCCGATCACCAGCGCGCCCCGCGACCGCCCGGCGCGGATGAGCGTATCCGCGAGCGAAAGGCCATAGACGAAGCCCGCGCAGGCGGCGGAGACATCGAAGGCAAAGCCGCCCTCGATCCCGAGCAGCGCCTGCGCCCGCACGGCGACCGAGGGGAAGGCCTGATCCGGCGTGCTGGTGCCGACGATGATGAGATCGACATCGGCGGGCGTGGCGCCGGCCATCTGAAGCGCGCGGCGGGCAGCGGCCACGGCCATGGAGGTCGTCGTATCCTCCGGCCCGACGCGGTAGCGCTGACGGATGCCCGTCCGCTCCCGAATCCAGGTGTCGGAGGTATCGAGTGTCGCCGCGAAATCGTCGTTGGTGACGAGCCGCCCGGGCAGGAAGCCGCCGGCGCCTGCAAGCCGCGCCCGGGACAGAGAGGATGATGCGGGAAGTGCCATCGGGCCTACTTCGCCGCCGCGAGGCTGGGGCTGTCGTCGGGCGCGTCACCCGCACGCCGCCTCTCCGGCACCTGCCTCATTGACCGCGTTCAGGGCGGCCAGGCTGTCCTGCTCGGCCAGCTTCCTCAGACCCTCGGCGATGCCGGCGGTGAAGCCATGCGTCACCATGTTCATCGCCACGTCCACGGCATGGGCGAAGCCCAGCGCATCGGTTCCGCCATGGGATTTCACGACGACGCTGTTCAGCCCGACCATCACGGCGCCGTTGTAGCGGCGCGGGTCGAGCCATTCGCGCAGACGGTCCAGCCCCGTGCGCGCCAGCAGATAGGCGATCTTGGCAGAGAGGCTGCTGGTGAAGACCTGGCGCAGCAAGCCCGCCCATGAGCTTGAGCGCGCCCTCGCCCGTTTTCAGCGCCACATTGCCGGTGAAGCCGTCGGTGACGATCACGTCGGTCGTGCCGGCGGCGATGTCATGCCCCTCGACGAAGCCGTGAAAGCGCTCGCCGATATGGCTCGCGCGCAGCACATCGGCCGCGCGGCGCAGACGATCGTCCCCCTTCAGCTCCTCCGATCCCACATTGAGCAGGCCGATCGTGGGTTCGGGGATGCCGAGCACGGTGCGGGCGAACATCTCCCCCATCACGGCGAATTCGACGAGGTTGCGGCTGTCGCAAACGACATTGGCGCCGAGGTCGAGCATCACGACATCGCCGCGTGCGGAGGGCACGGTCGCCGCCATGGCCGGGCGGTCGATGCCCGGCAGGGTCTTGATGACGATCTTGGCCAGCGCCATGCAGCGCGCCGGTGTTGCCGGCGGAAACGAGCCCCACCGCCTCCCCGTTCGCCACCGCATCGATCGCGACGCGCATGGAGGAAGCGCGCATCCGCAGCGCGACCGTGGGCTTCATATCGCCCGACACCATCTCGCTCGCGTGGCGGATGGTGCAGGTCGCGCGCGCGCGCGGATGGGAGGCCAGCAGTGGCGCCAGCTGCGCCTCGTCACCGACGAGAAGAAAGCGCGCCCCGGGGTGACGCTCGGCCGCCAGGGCCAGGCCGGCGACGACCATAGCCGGCGCGTCGTCCCCGCCCATCGCATCCACGGCCAAGGAGAACGGTGCCAAGGCAGTTGGCTCTGGCATGGCCGCGTCCGTCATTTCTGGCGGGGGAGTGACAGTGCCGGCGGGGGCCGATCAGGCCCGGACCGCGCCTTTGAGCGCCTTGCCGGCGCCGACGACCTCACGGCCGTCATAATGGCCGCAATGGCTGCACACGTGATGCGGGCGCTTCAGCTCCCCGCAATTACCGCACTCGGCAAAGCTCTCGCTCTGGATCGCATGGTGGCTGCGGCGCATACCCCGGCGGGACGGCGACGTCTTTCTCTTGGGAACGGCCATCGCCGGAACCCCTTTCGCGTTACGTGACCCGGATCGATATGATCAGGTCGTACTATTCTGGTGGCGTGAGGCGCGGCACTTACCAGAGAGGCCCTGACGCGGCAAGCGCGGCGGGCCCAACGGTATCACAACCCTTGCATGTTCCGGCCCATGCCGGTGAACCCGGCCGGGTCAGTTGCGGCGTTGAAGGTTTCTCAGCACGCCGAAGGCATTTCCGTTTTCCTGGCCGATATCCGGCATTTTTGCCCCGGGCTTGCGCGGATAGGGTGCCAGCGACAGCGCGTATTCCTGAACCGCGGCTTCCCCCAGGTCGAGCGTGTCATTCTTGAACTGCACTTCATCCGGCCCTTCCTCATAATCGTACGGCGCCTCCAGCGCCTCCGCCTCGCTCGCTTCCTCCGTCACGAATCGGATGGTGAAGGTGAGGTCGGTCGGCTCGGTGAAGTCATCCAAGGAGACGACGCAGGTCCGCACGGCGCGCGCATGGAGCCGGCCCTGGGCCAGATACTCATCTCCGCCCGCCTGCCGCGTGATGCGGAAGGTGGCGCTGAGCGCGATGAGGCTTTGCAGACCCAGCCGCTCGGCCAGGCGGCCGCATTCCTCGGGTGTCGCCTCGATGGTGCGCGAAATCTCGGACATGCCGATCTGAGCCACGGGAAGGAGGCGAGAGAACTCGGGTGTCATCGTGTGGCCGCCTTGCTGGCGCCGGATGGGCGCGCAGGGATGAGATCAAGGCTATCATCTTACGACGGCCGGCGGCGAGTTGACAGCGGATCAGGAGCATGAGACCCAGCGCGCTCGCGCGCCGTGGGCGCGCTGCCCATGGCCGGCAAGGCCTCCACCGCTCGGCCGCTGCCGCATGACAGCCTCGGTCGTGGGCGGAGGAGAGACGGAGGAATGAGCCGCGTGATCCAGACAGCTTCGCCACGACGCCGGACCGGCTTACGACAGGCCCTGGCGGTTGCCTGCCTCGTGGCCGGCCTGCCTTTGGGCGGGTGCAGCTTCTTTCAGGCCCAATCGACCACCCGTGGCGATCCGGTCGATGCCGACAGCCTCAAGCAGTTGACGCCTGGGGTCACGACCCAGTCCGATGCTTCGGCGCTTCTCGGCTCGCCGACGGCGCACGAGACCTTCGACGACAATAGCTGGATCTATATCAGCCAGATCACGCGGCCGCGCGTCGGCCGGCTGCCCGGCGTGTTGGAGCAGCGCGTGGTGGTGCTGAATTTCGACGGCAACGGTGTGCTGCGCTCGGTCAAGGTCTACGGCAAGAATGACGCCCGGGCGGTCAGCATGGCGCCGGGCACGACCGCGACGCCGGGCGCCTCGACATCGATTCTCCAGCAACTCTTCGGCAATGTCGGCAAGTTCGGCGCCGGTGACCAGGGTGGCGGCGACCAGGGTGGCGGCGGTTTGAGCGGCGGCGGCCCCGGGCTGTAAGCGAGGGCGTTTAGACAGCTTTTAGAGACTGGTTGAGACTGCGCTCTGGCGAGCCAGAGGCGCCGAAGGCGCCGTCCGTCGTGGCGGGCGAGAACCGGAGCGGACTGGCCATAAAAGGCCATGAGCACCGGAAGCGCAGAACGCCGCGTTGGATGGCCGCCAGAGTAGCGGTCTCAACAGTCTAAAAATGGCTCCAGCCGTGGCGCGCGATTGTCAGCGATTCGTGTGCGGCATCGACCACCCGCACGGCCGCCGGGCCGGGCGTGAAACGGCCGATCCGCGTGAGCGGCACGCCAAGCGCCGCGCAGGCGGCGGCCAAGGCGGCGCCCCTGCCCTCCGGCACCGCCAGCACCAGCTCGTAGTCGTCGCCGCCGCCCAGGCATTGAGGCAGCCAGTCCGGCCCGGCCGCCCGCGCCGCCTCCGATAGCGGCACGAGCCGGGCCTCGATCTCGGCCCCGCAGCCGGCGAGCCGGCACAGATGCCCGAGATCCTGCAGCAGCCCGTCCGACACGTCGATCGCGGCCGAGACCGTGCCGGCGAGCGGCAGGCCAAGGCGCGGGCTCGGCACGCAGTAGCGGCCGCGCAGATGGCCGCTCGGGTCCGCGAGCTTCCCGAGCGATGCGGCAAGGCCGAGCGCGCCATCCCCGATCGTGCCCGTGACCCAGACCTCATCGCCCGGCTTGGCGCCGCGCCGCCTGACGGCCGCCCCAGGCTCCACATGGCCGATGATGGTGAGCGACAGCGTCACCGGACCCGGCGTGCTCGTCGTATCCCCGCCCAGCAGCGTGACGCCGAAGGCCGCCTGATCGGCGGCAAGGCCGGCGGCGAAACCCGCGAACCAGGCATCCGGCGTGTTCGAAGGCGCCGAAACGGTCAACAGATAGCCGAGCGGCGTCGCCCCCATGGCGGCGAGATCAGAGAGGTTCACGCGCAGGAGCTTGCGAGCAACGCCGTCGGCCGGGTCATCCGGCAGGTAATGGACGCCGGCGACCATGGCATCGGCCGCCATCACCAACGCCCGGCCCGGCGGCGGCGCGAAGACGGCGGCGTCATCCTCAAGATCGAGCGCGCCCGGTCCCGCGAGCGGCCGGAAGTGCCGGCCGATCAACCCAAATTCCGACGGCAGGCCCAATTCAGGCGGCAAAACGGCGCTGCTCATCCCACCCTAGCCGGCCGGCGCTTCCGCAGCCGGCTGAGGCGCGGCGGGCTCAGGCGCCCCCGGCTCAGCGCCGAATTCCGCCGGCCGCGCGCGCCGCGCCAGCGCATCCAGCAAGCCGTTGACCATGCGCGGCTCGTCCCCGGTAAAGAAGCCGTGCGCGACATCCATATATTCGTTGATGACGACGCGGATCGGCGGCCCGTTCTCCATGCGGAGTTCGGCAGCGCCCGCGCGCAGCATCGCCCTCAAGCACGGGGTCCAGCCTGTCGAACGGCCATTCGGGCGGCAGGCTCTCGGCGATCAGCGCGTCGATCTGGTCCTGATCGCGAACGGCGGCGCGGACGATGCTGGCAAAGAGCGGCACATGCGCGTCAGGCACGCGGCCATCCTCGAAACCGCCGGCATCCGCGACCGCGCCCAGGCGATGGCGGGTGAACTGGTCGATGACCGTCTCGCCGCTCTCCTCCGCCTGCTCGCTCTGGAAAAGGGCCTGCACAGCCGCGACCCGCGCCCCCGTGCGCGGACGGGTCTGCGATTTTGCGGCTTTCGGCGCGGAAGGTCCCGCCGCCATCAGATCCGCACCACAGGCGAGGTTCCGGGTTGAGAGAGCAGTTGGCGGAGAAGCGCCACCTGCTTGAGCATAGCGATCGCGGCCTCGGCCCCTTTGTTGTGGTCGTTGCCGGCACGGGCCAGCGCCTGATCGATCGTATCCACCGTCAGCAGCGCCGTGCCGAGGCAAAGCTTGTGGTCCAGCGCCACCCGCATGATGCCGTCCATCGCCGCGCGGCAGATGAAATCGTAATGGTCGGTCTCGCCCTTGATCACGCAGCCGATCACCACGAAGCCATCGAAGGGCCGGCCTGTCCCCGCCGCGATCCGGAGCGCCTGTGGCAGTTCATAGGCGCCGGCGACCTCGACGATCTCATACTCCGCCGCCACACTGTCCAGCACGGCGCGCGCGCCCGCGACCATGCCATCCACCACCTGCCGGTAATAAGGCGCGGTGATGATGAGCGCGGAGGGCGGCTCACCGTCGAGTGTCGGGACCTCGGCCAGAACGGCGTCCGCGGTGCTCAAATCTGCGGCTCCCCCGAAAGGTCGGGCCTGTCATTGAAAGGCTGCTGATCGACGATGTTGAGGCCGAAGCCCTCCAGCGCGATCAGGCTGCGCGGATGGTTGGTGAGCAGGATCATGTCGCGCACGCCGAGATCGATGAGGATCTGCGCGCCGATGCCGTAGTGGCGCAGCACATGGTCCTCGACCCGGTCGGCGTCACTGAGGCCGAGCTTGCGGGCGACAGCGCCCGCCTGCGTGTCCCGCAGCAGCACGATCACGCCTCGCCCGGCCCCGGCAATGGCGCGGCAAGAGCCGACCAGGGCCCGCCGGCCCGTGCCGAGCAGATCGGTGACGGGATCGACGCTATGGACGCGCACGAGGCTTGGCCCCGGCGCCGAGAGATCGCCCTTCACCAGGGCCAGATGCTCGGTGCCGGTCAGCTTGTCCTCGAACACCTTCACCGCCCAGTCACCGCCTTCGAGATCACCCGTCCAGGTCTCGTAGGAGCGGCGCACCAGCTTCTCCGTCCGCCGGCGGTGCTGGATGAGATCGGCGATGGTCCCGAGCTTCAGATTGTGCCGCTGGGCGAAGGCCACCAGCTCCGGCAGACGGGCCATCGTCCCATCCTCGTTCATGACCTCGCAGATCACGCCCGCGGGGTTGAGCCCGGCGAGGCGGGAGATATCGACCGCCGCCTCCGTATGGCCGGCGCGCACCAGCGACCCGCCATCCCGCGCCGCCACCGGGAAGATATGGCCCGGGGTGGCGATCTCCTCCCTGGGGTTCTCCGAATTGATGGCGACCGCCACGGTCCGCGCGCGGTCGGCGGCCGAGATGCCGGTGCTGATCCCGTGCCGCGCCTCGATCGAGACGGTAAAGGCCGAGGCATGGCGCGAGCGGTTATGGGCGCTCATCAGCGACAGGCCGAGCTGCTCGACCCTGCCGCGCGTCATCGCCAGGCAGATCAGGCCGCGCGCGTGGCGGGCCATGAAGTTGATCGCCTCGGTCGTCGCGAACTGCGCGGGAATGACGAGGTCGCCCTCATTCTCCCGGTCTTCGTCATCGACCAGGATGAACATGCGGCCGGCCCGCGCCTCCTCGACGATCTCCGAGGTCGGAGAAAGATAATCATGGAGGGAATGAGTGTTGATCATTGTCACAGGCCACGCTCCGTCAGCCGCGCGACATAGCGCGCCAGCATATCGATCTCCAGATTAACGGCATCGCCCACCGCGAGCGAGCCGAAGGTCGTCTCCGCCGCCGTATGGGGAATGATGTTCACCCCGAACACATCGCCCTCAACCTCGTTCACGGTCAAGGAAACACCGTCGACGGCCACGCTGCCCTTGGGCGCGATATAGCGCGAGATCGCCGGCGGCACACGAAAGCGCCATCGTGTCGAGCCATTCTCCGCCGTTTCGGAGACCACCTCGCCCAGCCCGTCCACATGGCCGGAAACGATATGGCCGCCGAGTTCGTCGCCCATCTTCAGCGCGCGCTCCAGGTTGAGGCGGCTTCCGGGGCGCCAGCGCCCGAGCGTCGTCTTCGACAGGCTCTCGGCCGAGACATCGACGGCGAAGGACGCCCCATCCATCTCCACGACGGTCAGGCAGCAGCCGGAGCAGCAGATGGAGGCGCCGAGGATCACCCCGGGCAGCCCGGCCCAGGCCGCCTTATCCTGCGGCACGGCGATGCGCAGGCGCAGATCCGCGCCGCCGCCGATCGGCCGAACCTCGGAGATGACACCCACGCCCGAGATGATGCCTGTGAACATGAAGGCCTTTCCGCGAAGTTAAAGCGTAGTATCCAACGGCTCGACAGGTTTCTACCCGCCAGAACGCCCAAACACCATGGCGAAGCATGGGCGGGCGGATGCGCGGGGCGGGAGCCTCATATGTTCAGCCGGCTTCGGGCTCGATCCGCTCGCCCAGCTGGCCGAGGAAATGCTCGAAATCCTTCGCCTCGCGAAAGTTGCGGTAGACGCTGGCGAAACGGACATAGGCCACGTCGTCCACTTCCTTCAGCGTCTCCATCACCAGCTCGCCGATCTGCTTGCTGGGCACGTCGCTCTCCCCGCTCGATTCCAGCTTGCGGACGATGCTGTTGACGATGCGGTCGATCCGCTCCTCCTGCACCGGCCGCTTGCGCAGCGCGACACGGATGGAGCGGGCGAGCTTGTCCCGGTCGAAGGGCACGCGCCGGTTGTCGGATTTGACGACGACAAGCTCGCGCAGCTGAACGCGCTCGATCGTGGTGAAGCGCTGGCTGCAGGCGCCGCAGAAGCGCCGCCTGCGGATCGAGGTGCCGTCCTCGCTCGGACGGCTGTCCTTCACCTGCGCATCCTCATGGCCGCAAAAGGGGCAGCGCATCCGTCGGGAACGATCAGGCCGTATAGATCGGGAAACGCGCGCAAAGCGCCTGGACACGGCGGCCGACCGCCTCCTCCACCAGCGCGTTGCTGCCGTCATTGGCGCCCGACAGGCCGGTCAGCACCTCATCGATCATCTCGCCGACCTCGCGGAACTCGGCCTCGCCGAAGCCGCGCGTGGTCGCGGCCGGGGTGCCGAGGCGAATGCCGGAGGTGACCGCCGGCTTCTCCGGGTCGAAGGGGATCGCGTTCTTGTTCGCGGTCATATGGGCGCGCTCCAGGCTGCCCTCGGCCGCCTTGCCCGTCACACGCTTCGGCCGCAGATCGACGAGAACGAGGTGGCTGTCCGTGCCGCCGGTCACGATGTCGAAGCCACGCGCGACCAGCGTTTCCGACAGAACGCGGGCATTGGCGGCTACCGCCCTTTGATAGGTGCGGTATTCGGGACGCAGCGCCTCCCCGAACGCCACGGCCTTGGCGGCGATCACATGCATCAGCGGGCCGCCCTGAAGGCCGGGGAACATCGCCGAGTTGATCTTCTTGCCGAGATCGGGGTCATTGCTGAGGATCATGCCGCCGCGCGGGCCGCGCAGCGTCTTGTGGGTCGTCGTCGTCGTCACATGGGCATGCGGTAGCGGGCTGGGGTAGACGCCGGCCGCGACCAGCCCGGCAAAATGCGCCATATCGACCATGAAGGTCGCCCCCACTTCGTCCGCGACCGCACGGATGCGCGCGAAATCGATGACGCGGGGATAGGCGGAGCCGCCGGCGATGATGAGCTTCGGTTTCTCGGTCCGCGCCAGCCGCTCCAACTCCTCGTAATCCAGCAGCCCGTCCTCACGGCGCACGCCGTATTGCACGGCGCGGAACCACTTGCCCGAGAGGTTGGGCGCGGCGCCGTGGCTGAGATGCCCGCCAGCCGCGAGGCTCATGCCGAGGAAGGTGTCGCCGGGCTGCAACAGCGCCAGCATCACGCCCTGATTGGCCTGGGCGCCGGAATGGGGCTGCACATTGGCGAAGGTGCAGCCGAAAAGCTGGCAGGCGCGGTCAATGGCAAGCTGCTCGGCCACGTCCACCGCCGCGCAGCCGCCATAGTAGCGGCGGCCGGGATAGCCCTCGGCATATTTATTGGTCAGGACGCTGCCCTGAGCCTCCAACACCGCGCGGGAGACGATGTTCTCGCTCGCGATCAGTTCGATACCGTCCTGCTGCCGGCTCAGTTCGCGTTTGAGGGCGCTGGCGAGTTCCGGGTCGGCTTCCTCAACGGAGGCCGAGAAGAAGCGCTCTAGGCTGGCGGCGGGCGATTGCTCGTTCATATGCAGCGTTCCTGGTTCGGACCGACCCCCCAGCCTGGGCGGAGAGGCAGGAAAGTGGGCTGTTCGGCCGGCGAGCCTTCTAACATGGCCGTGATCGCCGGGTGAACCGCCTGCTTCCCCAAGGCTGGGTTGCCTGTCATGACGGATTTGAGAGAGCTAAAGCACACACGGAACTCCATAGAGGTTCTTGCTCATGCCCGACAGCCGCTTCCCCCAAACCCGTCTGCGCCGCAATCGCCGCGATGGCTGGACGCGCCGAATGGTGGCCGAGAACACCCTCTCCGTCGATGACCTGATCTGGCCGATCTTCCTGCGTGAGGGCACGGGCGAGCCCTCCGCGGTCAGTTCCATGCCGGGCGTCTCGCGCGTGACGCTCGACGGGCTCGCGGCTCACGTCGAGCCCGCCATCCGCCTCGGCATCCCGGCGGTCGCCTTCTTCCCGGCGACCGCGCCCGAGCGGAAGAACGCCGAGGGCACCGAGGCGACGAACCCCCGCAACCTCGTCTGCTCGGCGGCCCGGCTGCTGCGCGCGGAATTCCCCGACCTCGGGCTGATCGGGGACGTGGCGCTCGACCCCTATACCGATCACGGCCATGACGGCGTGATCCGCCAGGGCTATGTCGCGAATGACGAGACGCTGGAGGTGCTGGCCCGGCAGGCGGTGGTGCAGGCGGAAGCCGGGATCGACGTCATCGCGCCCTCGGACATGATGGACGGGCGGGTCGGCGTGATCCGGGAGGCGCTGGACAGCGCCGGGCTCATCCACACGCGGATCATGAGCTATGCCGCGAAATATGCGAGCGCCTTCTACGGCCCGTTCCGGGACGCGCTGGGCAATGCCGGCGCGCTCAAGGGCGACAAGAAGACCTACCAGATGGACCCCGCGAATTCGGACGAGGCGCTGCGCGAGGTGGCGATGGACATCGCCGAGGGCGCGGACATGATCATGGTCAAGCCAGGGATGCCCTATCTCGACATCATTCGCCGCGTGCGCGACCGTTTCGAGGTGCCAGTCTTCGCCTATCAGGTCTCGGGCGAATACGCGATGATCATGGCCGCCGCGCATAACGGCTGGCTGGATGAGGAACGCGCCATGATGGAAAGCCTGATGGCGTTCAAGCGCGCGGGCTGCCGGGGCGTGCTGACCTATTTCGCGCCGGCCGCCGCGCGCCTGCTCCGCCCGTAGGGATCTGCCTCGGGCGATCTCGATCGCTTTCCAAAACGATATTCCCTCGCGGCCGGGCGCGTGCGAGATTGCGCCGGATGGCAAAACACCCTCACCTCGCCGATGTGCAAGGGCTCTTCGATCCGCCGCCGCCCGGCGCTACTGGCACCGGCGCCGGCGCGGCGGCTGTGCACGGTGCGGAAGGCCATCGTTCCCGCATGCGGGATCGGCTGCTTC
This sequence comes from uncultured Pseudomonadota bacterium, assembly GCA_963745125.1. Lineage (GTDB taxonomy): Bacteria > Pseudomonadota > Alphaproteobacteria > Acetobacterales > Acetobacteraceae > Acidisoma. The sequence continues at coordinate 195,522 of CAVUWB010000010.1, read as the reverse complement.
GCGCGGGGCCGGACGCGCTGGCGGATCACGAAGTTCTGGAGATGATGCTGTTTCTCGCTTTGCCGCGACGGGACACGAAGCCGATCGCGCGCGCGCTTCTCGCCCGGTTTCGCAGCTTCGCCGGCTGCATCGCGGCAACCCCGCAGGAGTTGCGCGGGATCGACGGGTTGGGTGAAGCCGGCGTCGCCGCTCTCAAAACGGTTCAGGCGGCGGCGCTGCGGCTGATGCGGGCTGAGGTGATCGATCAGCCCATCTTGTCGAGTTGGCAACGTCTGATGGATTACCTCACCGCCGTGCTGGCGCGCGAGCGGGTGGAACATTTCCGCGTGCTCTACCTCGATACCCGCAACCGGCTGATCGCGGATGAGCCGCAGGGTCGCGGCACGGTGAACGCGACGCCGGTCTATCCGCGCGAATTGGTGCGCCGTGTGCTGGAGCTGAACGCGACCGCGCTGATCCTCGTGCATAACCATCCGAGCGGCGATCCCACCCCGTCACAGCAAGACATTCTGATGACGCGCGCGATCCGCAGCGCGGCCGAGCCGCTGCTCGTCGCCCTGCATGATCATGTAATCATCGGCAATGCGCGCTGGGTCAGCCTGCGCCAGGAAGGCCTTATCTGATCGTGCCCACTCTGATCGTACCCGTGAACGGTCTTGACACGATATCAAAACAACCGCATCCGGCCTCATCATCTCGCGCTAGGTTCCGGGTCGTGGTTCTGTCAAGCATCATCTAGGGCGCGACATTCCGCCCGGACGGAGGTTATTGTTTTTACCGACCGTTGGCGGGTACCATCGCCAGCGCCTCTCTCGGATTGGTTTGGGATGCGGCCGCCTTTCAGCATGATCCAGGGAGAGTTGCGCGCATGAGCCCGGAAGGGGGCGGCGTCCCGCCCGGTTCCGCCGACACTGCACTGCCGCTGGCGCGCTACGTGCAGGTTCTGGGCGCCGGTCTCTGCGTCGCCCTCGGCCTTGCTCTGCTCATCGACTACGGGGATGCGTTACTGCGCGGCCCGCAGGCCATCGGCGATCTTCCCTTCGCCAGCAAACCTGTCGCGGCCGCCAGCATCCTTCTCCTCGGGCTCAGCGCCTGGGTCAGGCCGGAGGAGCGGCTCGCCTGGCGTATCGCCGCGCAAGCCGCGATCGGTGTCGCCATTCTTCTGCTTGCCGCCCATGTCAGCGATCAATGTTTCGGGTCCTGCCATCGTCGATCATCTGCTGCCCTTCGCCACGCCAATCCCCCGTGACCCCACGGGGGATTGGGCGATGTTTCCCGCCACCGCCGCCCCTACCTCCGGCCTGCTCCTGCTCGCGCTCGGCCAATGTTTCCGCCTTCATCGCGCGGCGCGCGCGGCGCAGCTTCTTCTCGCCGCCGCCACCGCCGCGTTTCTGCTGGCCCTGCTCGGCTATGCGGCACAGGCACCGTCATTCCGCCAGCCGATGGCCTTGTTCGCCGGTCTCGCGGGGCTGGCCGCGACACTCTCCGTCTTGGCCGCCGCCGCGAATACCGGCTTCCTCGCCGCGCTCGCGGGGGACGGCACGCATTCCCGCCTCACCCGCCAGGGCGTCGCCGCGTCAACCGCCGGCATTCTGCTGATCGGCGGCATCGTCGCGCGCCTCTGCGGTACCGCGGGCGCCATGCCGGTCATCGGCGGCGTGCTCGCAATCCTCGCCTGGATCTGGATCACGGCCCTGTTCGTCACGGCACGGATCAACGCCGGGGATCGGCAGCGCCGGGCGGCCGAGGCGGATCTGCGGCGCGGTGCTACGACAGACGGGCTGACCGGGTTGCTGAACCGGAACAAGATGGATGAGCTGATCGCGCAGCAGCGTTCGGTCCTCGCGCAATCCGCGATGATCGTGATCGATATCGACCGCTTCCGCTCCATGAATAACGGGCTCGGTACCGAGGCGGGGGACAGCCTCCTGGTGCAGGCGGCGAACCGGCTTTCCAATCTCGCCGATCCGCATCGGGTGGCGCGGGCCGGCGGCGACGAATTCGCCATCTTCTGCAACGGCATCGGGCCGGCGGTCGCCAATCGCCTGGCGCAGGCGGTGGTCGAGACGATGGCGGTGCCTTTCCGCCTGGCCGATGGCCGGCAGTTCCATATCACTGCCAGCGTCGGCGTCGCGCATGGTTTGACCGGCGGGATCACGGAACTGCGCTACGCCGCCGATGAGGCGATGTACATCGCCAAAAATCAGGGCGGCAACCAATCCGTGCTCTTCGTCAGCGCCATGCACCAGGCGCGTGTCGCGCGGATCGGGCTGGAGCAGGACCTGCATCGCGCCTTCAAGAGCAGCTCGGAGCTGTTCATGGTGTACCAGCCGATCATCAGCCTGCGTGACCGCCGGGTCGTCTCGGTCGAAGCCCTGGCGCGCTGGGGGCACCCCCAACTCGGCCTGGTGTCCCCGGGGCGTTTCGTCGGCATCGCCGAAACCTCGGGCATGTTTCTCGGGCTCGGCTGCAAGCTGCGCGAATTGGCGGTGGCGCAGGCCGCCCGCTGGAGAGACGCAGGCTGCTGGCCGCTGCCGGTGATCAATCTCAACGTCTCTCCCTTGGAACTCGCCCGGTCGGATGTGCCGGGCAGCCTGGGCGAGGTGATCGATCGTCACGGGCTGCGACGGGGCAACTTCTGCCTGGAAGTGACCGAGGGCAGCTTCGCCGATGAGCGCGCGCTGCACTCGCTCCAGATCGCGCGGGATGCCGGCTACAAAATCGCCATGGATGATTTTGGTGTCGGCTATTCGTCGCTGACCCAACTGCCGCGCCTGCCGCTGACCTCCCTCAAGCTCGATCGCAGCTTCCTCGACCAGGCGATGGAGAATGAGGACGGCATCAGCCTGCTCGCCACCATGGTTCAGCTCGCCCATGTCCTCAAGCTTCCGGTCGTGGCCGAAGGGGTGGAAACCGCCGCCGAACTCAAAATCGTCTCCGATTGCGGCTGTGATTCGGTGCAAGGCTTCCTGTTCTCGGAGCCGCTGACGCCGGAACAGCTCGTGCCATGGCTTAGACCCGACCATAGAGCCCAAATGCGGGTGCAGCCGGCGGAGGCGCGGCCGGCTGAGGCGCGGCCGGCTGAGGCGCGGCCGGCCGAGGCGGCCCCCGCTCCCCAAACCTGACCTGACGAGCCGCGCCGCATTGACGCTCGCAGAGGCCGGCACGTAGGCTCGGTTGTTATTTTCAGGAGCCTGCGATGACCGACCGAGGCGACCGGACAGGGCCCCCGGCCTTGACAGGCCATCTGCCCCGCAGAGCGGCCCTTGGCCTGGGCGTGGCCGCTGCAACCCTTCCCATCCTTGGTGGCACAGCGATCGCTGCCGGAAAGCTGGTGGCGCTGGTGCATACCCAGGCGGCCGGGGATAACGGCCCGATCGACGACATGATCGTCCATCTCAGGGCAGTCGGGAAGGCCAACCACCTCCCGATTCGCACCATCTACGCCTCCGACCCGTCGACCTATCAGTCGATCCTCAGCACACTCGCAGGCGCTGGCGCGGGCATCATCGTCACCACCTTCAACGAGATGGCCGACCCCATCAAAGCCGTGGCGCCGGGCTTTCCGAACACCAAGTTCATCCAGCTCTATGCCGACCCTTTCACCCCCGCGATCCCCAATGTCCGCACCGTCGAATACCAGGCGCATTACGGCATGTTCCTCGCCGGGCTGTTCGGCGCCCGCGTCAGCCAGAGCCGGAAGCTCGGCTATGTCGGAGGCGTGAGCCTGCCGGGCCTCAACGCCGATCTCAACGCCATGAAGGCGGGGGCGGCCAAGGTCTCCGCCGGCGTCACGGTCAGGGGCGCCTTCGCCGGTTCGTTCCAGGACCCGACCAAAGGGCGCGAGATCGCCAACCAGCTCTTCGGTTCCGGCGTCGACTTCATCCAGACGGACGGCGCCGCGACGGATGCCGGCGTCATCCGCGCCGCGAGCGAAGGCGGCAACCGCGTGGTCAGCGCCGTGTTCCGCACGCAGTTCAAGCTAGGGCCGAAAACCGTCGCCGCTTCAGTGCTGGTGAATTTCGGGCAGTCGCTGTCAGATCAGGTGGCATACGCGCTCTCGGGCCATTTCACCGGCGGCCATTACGTCAGCAATCTGGCCGACGGGATCATCGATTTCGTGCCCTCGCCGCTGTTCATGGCGGGTGGGCCGCCCGTCTATGTCGCCCGCGCCCAAGCCGCCTGGCCCTCCATCGAGCAGGCGAAGCAGGCGATCATCAATGGCACGCTGAAGGTTCCGTTCAACACGCAGCTCTGACGGATGTGGGACAGGGCCAGCGAGATTGGGGGTTCGGGGCGTGCGGCCCTCGCCTGCGCCGGGCTCACCATCCGTTTCGGCGATGTCACGGCGCTCGCCGATGTCACGCTCTCGCTGGCGCCACAGCGCATCCATGCGGTCTGCGGCCAGAACGGCGCGGGCAAGACGAGCTTCGCCCGTGCCTGCGCCGGGCTCATCGCGCCCGCTGGCGGGACGGTCACCATCGGGGACAAGCCGCTGCCGGGCGGGCAGGTCCGCGCCGCGCGGGCGGCCGGCGTGGAACTCGTGCATCAGAGCTTCGCCCTGCCGCCCTCCTTCACCATCGCCGAGGCGATGGAGTTCGGCCTCTCCGGCCGCGCCGGCACGATCTATACGCGCTCCGGGCTTGAAGCCCGCTGGGCCGCACATCTTCAGGCGCTCGGGGTGGAGGCGAAACCCTCGGCCCGCATCCGAGACCTGCCGGTGGAGACGCAGCAGGCGGTGGAGATCGCCCGCGCAGTGGCCGGCGATGCGCGCATCCTCATCCTCGACGAGCCGACGGCGGTGCTGGCGCCGGCTGCGGCCGGGGCGCTGTTCGCGCGCCTGCGGCGGCTGCGGGACCGTGGCGTCACGATCCTGATCATCCTGCACAAGATCCGGGAGGTGCTGGCGGTCGCCGATACGGTTACGGTGCTGCGCGGCGGCCGGCTGGTGGAGGGCCCCGAGGAGGCGAGCGCGATGACGGGTGATCGTCTCGCCCGGTCCATCATCGGCGCGGGGGCGCCCGCCTCCGGCCCGACCGAGGAAACGGCCGAGGATCTCGCGGCCCTGGTGGGCGCGGCCACGCCCCATGGCACGCGCCATAGTGCCGGGGCGGCGGTGGTGGCCGAACTCGCGGGCGTCTCCACCCGGCCGGGCAGCGACGGCCAGAGCCTCGCCGCTATCGACCTCACCATCGGCGCGGGCGAAATCCTCGGCATTGCCGGTGTCGAGGGCAATGGCCAACGGCCGCTGGTGGAGGCGATTGCCGGGCTCGTGCCCCTCGCCCAAGGCTCCGTCCACCTCGACGGCGCGGCGGTGACGGCGCTGCCGCTGGCCGAGCGGCGGCGGCGCGGCCTTCGCATCATCCCGTTCGAGCGCAATACGGAGGGGCTGAGCCTGTCGAGCCCGCTATGGGAGAATTTCGCCGCGCGCGGGCTGCTCGGCCGGTCGGCGCTGGCGCTGATCAATCCGCGCGCCTGGCGGCGCGAAGCCGAGGCTGCCTTCAAAACCTGGGATGTGCGCTTCGGCGGTGTCGATGATCCGGCGCGATCGCTTTCCGGTGGCAATGCACAGAAGGTCATTCTGGCGCGGGAGGTCGATGCCGAGGCCAGGCTGATCGTGCTGGCGCAGCCGACGCGCGGGCTCGACCTCGGCGCCACCGCCTTCGTCTGGCAGGCGATGCGGGAGGCGCGGGGCCGTGGCCTCGGCCTCATTCTCATTTCCTCCGACCTCGACGAGCTGTTCGACATCAGTGACCGCGTGGTCGTGATGCAGGGCGGCCGCATCGCCGGGCGCTTCACTCCGCCCTACGACCTCGCCGCTGTCGGCGCCGCCATGGTGGGCGGGAGCTGATGCGCGCGCGGCTCATCACCATCGGCCGGGCGCTCGCCTTCGTAGCCCTGGCACTCGTTCTTTGCGGCGCGATCTTCGCGGCGGCGGGCTTTTCCGCCCCCGCCACGTTCGGCGCCATCATCGACGGCGCCTTCCTGTCGGATGGCGCGCTGGTGCAGGATCTGCGCTGGGCCTGCCCGCTTTTCGTCTCCGCGACCGGCGTCGTCATCGCCTTTCGCTGCGGCTATTTCAACGTGGGCACCCAGGGGCAATTCTACCTCGGTGGCATCGGCGCGGCCGTCGCGGTAGCCGCCCTGCCCGGCCTGCCTGCTGTATCGGTGATGGTTCTGGCCCTCATCCTGGGCATCATCTTCGGCGCGCTCTGGGCCTTCTGGCCGGGCTGGCTGCGCATCCGCTCGGGCACCGACGAGGTCATCACCACGCTCATGGGCAATTTCATTGCCGGACTCCTGCTGGTCTGGGTGACGAGCGGCCCCCTCAAAGACCCATCAGGAAGCGGTCAGGTATCGGCCAGCCCGCCGGTGCCGATGGCCATCCGCATCAGCACCGACAGCGGTGTCTCGCCCATCATCCTCGGCCTCACGGTGGCGGTTGGCGTCATCGCCTGGGTGCTGGTCAACCGCACGGGTTTCGGCGTGCTCGGCGGCCTCGCCGGCCGCAACCCGGTGATGGTGACATGGCAGGGCGCGCGCCTGTCCCGCCTCGGCCTCGGCGCCTTCATGCTGAGCGGCGGCACCGCCGGCCTCGCCGGTGCGATGGAGGTGCTGGGGCCGGACGGGCGGCTCGTCAGCGGCTTCTCCCCCGCGCATGGCTTCACCGCCGTGTTGATCGCGCTCGTCGCCAATCTCTCGGTCAGCGGCAGCGTCATCCTGGCGCTGTTCTTCGGCGGCCTTGCCTCGGCCAGCCTCTATCTGCCGGTGATCGCGGGGCTGCCCGCCGCCGCGATCGACATCGTCAATGCCGCGATCGCGCTGTTCATCACCGCCCGCGTTTGGCCCTGGCCGCGCCTGCCTTTCCGAAAGGCACGGCGATGATCGACCTCATCGTCGCCGTGCTGCGCGGCGCGACCCCGATGATCTATGTCGCGATGGCGGGCGTGCTGGCGCAGCGCGCCGGCATCTGGAACCTCGGCCTCGAAGGGCTGATGATCACCGGCGCCTGCGCGAGCGTGGTGCTGACGGAGCGGACAGGCTCGGTCGCCACCGGGCTTCTCGGCGCGGTCGTCTTCTCCGCCATCCTCTCGGCGCTGCTCTGGGTGGTGGTCGAGAAGCTGCGAGCCAACCCGATCATCGCCGGCCTCGGCCTCACCGGGCTCGGGCTCGGCGGCACGGATTTCGCGGTGCAGGCGATCTACGGCAGCGAAGGCGCGGTCACGGCGCCGGCCGGTATCCCGACGCTGGGGCCGGCTTTCGGTGCGTTCGGCGTGCTCGACATCCTCATCCTGGCCATGCCCGCCATGGTCTTCGCCCTTTGGGTTCTGCTGCGGCGGACGCGATTCGGCCTGCGGCTGGCCGCCTGTGGCGAGCACCCTTTCGCTGCCCGCAGCGTCGGCGCCGACCCGGCGCGCATGCGTCTCATCGCATTGCTGCTCGGCGGTGTGCTCGCGGGGCTCGGCGGGGCGGAGCTGTCGCTCGGCGGCCTGCAAATCTTCGGCGTGGGCATGACGGCGGGGCGCGGCTTCATGGCTTTCGCCGCCGTCATTTTCGGCGCGGCGCATCCGGTGGGCGCGACCTTCGCCGCGCTGTTCTTCGCCCTGGTCGAATATCTGGGTATCAAGGCACAGTTGGTTTTTGGGGAGCGCGCGCCGCGTGACTTCGTGCTTATGCTGCCTTACCTCGCGACCGTGCTCGGCATATGGATCAGCGCGCGGCTGCGCAGCGGCGTGCCGCTCGGCGCGGCGGAACTGCGGGACGGGTAAAGGTTTTTTGGTTCTTTTTTGCAAAAAAGAACCGCTTTCTCAGACTTTCTCAGAATAGAATTAAAAATACTCCCTAACCTGGACGTTCAGGACATGACCAGACGCATCATCATCGATACCGATCCCGGGCAGGACGACGCCATCGCCATTCTGCTGGCGCTCGCCTCGCCGGAGGAGATCACGGTCGAGGCCCTCGTGGCCGTCGCCGGCAATGTGCCGCTGGAACTCACCGCCGACAATGCGCGGAAGGTTTGCGAACTCGCCGGCCGGCCGGATATTCCCGTCTATGCCGGCTGCCCGGGGCCGATGGCCTCCCGCCGGCTGGTCACCGCCGAGCATGTCCACGGCGTCACCGGGCTCAACGGCCCGGATCTGCCCGACCCCACGATGCCGATCCAGGCCCAGCACGGCGTGGACTTCCTGGTCGATACCCTGCGCGCCGAACCGGCGGGCGCCATCACGCTCTGCGCGCTAGGGCCGCTCACCAATATCGCCATGGCCTTGATCAAGGCGCCTGACATCGGCCCGCGCATCCGCGAAATCGTGCTGATGGGCGGCGGCTATTTCGAGGGCGGCAACATCACGCCGACCGCCGAATTCAATTTCTATGTCGATCCTCATGCCGCCGATATCGTGTTCCGCAGCGGCGTCCCCATCGTCATGAAGCCGCTGGACGTGACGCATCGGGTGCTGACGACACCGGAGCGGCTGGAGAGGCTGCGCGCGATCCCGACCCGGGCGGCGGCGGCCGTGGTCGCCATGCTCTCCTTCTCCGAGCGGTTCGATCTCAACAAATACGGGTCGGAGGGCGCGCCGCTGCATGACCCCTGCGTCACCGCCTATCTGATCCGCCCCGAACTGTTCAGCGGGCGGCACATCAATGTCGAGATCGAGACGATGAGTCCGCTCACCATGGGCATGTCGGTGGCGGATTTCTGGCGCGTCACCGATCGCGCGCCGAATGCGCTGTTCATCCGCGATGTCGATGACGGGGGTTTCTATAAGCTGCTGGAGGAGCGGCTGGCCCGCCTGCCCTGATCGCGCGGCCCGTGTCCAGCCTAGCGCGCCCGATGCGCCGCCGGCCGCCGGCTTGGATGGTGGCGGCACTCGTTATCCTGGTCGTGCTCGGCGGCCTCTGGACGCGCACGCGCATTCAGGCGCTGACGGTCTTCGACCAGCTTTTCTACATCGGCATAGCCGAGGACCTTCTGGCGGACGGCACCTTTACCGACGGCTTCACCTATGAGCCGAACACGACGGATCGGCCCGGCACGCCCGGCATGCGGTTCACGCCACTGTACCCCACCTTTGTCGCGGCGGCGGGCATGGCCGAGCCCGGTTTTCACCGCGCCATGGTTTGCCTGGTCCAGGGGCGCGGGCAGAACCCCGCCTGCACGCGGGAGGCGACCGTTATTCGCGCCGCGCAATTCCTGATGGTGGCGGCCATCTATCTGATGCTGTGGTGGATGGCGCGGCTCATGCTGGGGCGTGAGCGTGCCGGGTGGATCAGCCTCCTCATCGCGCTGCCGACAGCGCCGGATCTGCTCAACTACGCCAATTACGTGATGACGGAGGTGACGGCGCTGACCTTGGGGACCGCCGCCATTGCCGCCGTGATTCGGGGCATCACCCAGCCGGCGCACCGCCTCCGCTGGTGTATCCTCGCCGGCGTCCTGGCGGGGTTGGCCGCACTCAGCCGCCCCGCCTTCCTCTACCTCTTCGTGGTCTCGGGCGCCGTCGGACTGGCAGCCGCGATGATGAGCCGCAATCGGCGCGACGCTGCACCGCCGGCCCTGGGCTTTCTGCTGGCGGGCGCTTTCGTCATCACGCCCTGGCTCCTGCGCAATGCCATCGTGATGGGAGATCTGGCGCTCACCGCCGGCTACGGCCCCCATGTGCTGAACGAGCGCATCGCCTACGACATGATGACCTGGCGGCAGTACCCCCTGTCCTTCCTGTGCTGGCTGCCGGACGGCACCGGCATGGGCTCGCTGCTTTTCGGCCCCGCCGCCTGCCGTCCCTTCCAGCTCAGCCTCTCGCCCGATACCTTTTACGGCCTCGGCAACGGCGCCCTGATGCGGCAGTCCCTGGCGGCGTCCGGCGGCTGGCCGCATATGACGCATTACCTCATCCAGACCTACATCCTGCCGCACCCGCTGAAGCATGCGCTGGTCACGTTCTCCATGGCGCTGCACGGGCTTTGGCTGAGCCGCTATTGGGGCGTTGTGCTCGCGCCCATCTGCCTGGTGATGACGGTGAAAGCCTGGCGACGGCGGGACCTGCCCTTTCTGGCCGTCAGCCTGCCCGCCTGGTTCATGCTGCTGTTCGCCGCCGCCCTCTCGGTCAACCAGACCCGCTACAACCTCATGCTGATCCTGCCCTTCGCGCTCTCCGGCGCGATGCTGGCCGAGGCGCTTATCCGCCGCCGTCAGGCCCGGCGCACGGGCCCATGACTATTTGCGCGGTTTCTTTGGCCCCGGCGCCTGGATGAAGGCCATCCGATCCTCCTCCAGCACCAGCACGGTCAGCCGGCCGCCATAGACCGCGCCCGTATCGACCCCGATTCGGTTGGCTTTCACCGTCGGCACATCCTTGGGCGTATGGCCGTGAATCACCACCGCCTCCAGCGGGTCGGACCAGGAGAGGAACGGCTGCCGTATCCAGACGAGATCATGCCCATCCTGATCGATGAAGGGCACGCCCGGCCGGACACCCGCATGGGCGAAGAAATAGCCGCCCCGCCGGTAGCTCAGCCTCTCCTCCAACAGCACGGCCATCTGCTCCGGCGGCACGAAGCGGGTCCATTCCGATGCCGCCGCCTTCTTCGGCACACCCCAATCGGCGAGGCAGGTCTCCCCGCCGTTGCGGCGCCAGATCCGGCTCGCTTCGCCGCCCTTCGCCATCGCGTCGAGGCACAACTCTTCGTGATTACCGCGCAGGTTGATGAGTTCGCCCGGGATCGGCGAGCCCTGCGCGACGCGCGCCAAAACGGCCGCGCTATCCGGCCCGCGATCGATCAGATCGCCCAGATGGATGACCACAGCCTCCGGCACCGGCCGCGCCTCATGATCCTCGGCGATCTGCTCCAGCACGGACGCATGGGCCGCGACGCAGCCGTGAACATCCCCGATGGCGTAGATCCGCAAGTCCGGGGGCAGGCTCCCCGGCGCGGGCTGAAAAGCGAGTTTCATATCGGCAGCAGAGCAGTCATGCGGTTCACCTACGCAAACTCAGGCGAGTCGAGGCCAGACGCCCGCCACGATCGCACCCCAACTATCCCCAGGCCGGGGCTCGACAGGCGCCCCGCGCGGCGGCAGAGGGACGAGCCATGGATGCGATCCGCGCGCAAGCCCTGACGAAGCGTTATGGTTCGACCCTCGCAGTTGACGACATCAACTTCCGGGTCCGCCCGGGGCAGACCGTCGGCCTGCTGGGCGGCAACGGCGCCGGCAAGTCGACGACGATCGCCATGCTGCTCGGCATGCTGGTGCCGACATCGGGCCGCATCGACATATTGGGCCACGACATGGCGCGCGACCGATTCCGGGCGCTGGCGCGGATGAACTTCTCCTCGCCCTATATCGCGCTGCCCGGCCGGCTGACGGTGCGGGAGAACCTGCGCGTCTACGGCCACCTCTACAGCGTCCGGAACGCCGACCGGCGGATCGCCGAACTGGCCGAGGAGTTGAACCTCGGCGATTTCCTCGATCGCGCGGCGGGCGCGCTCTCGGCCGGGCAGAAGACCCGCGTCGCCCTGGCGAAATCGCTGATCAACCGGCCCGAGGTGCTGCTGCTGGATGAGCCGACGGCGAGCCTCGATCCCGATACCGGCGACCTGGTCCGCAGCTGGCTGGAGCGGTATCGCGCGGCCTCCGGCTGCACGATGCTGCTCGCCTCGCACAACATGGCCGAGGTCGAGCGGCTCTGCGACCATGTGCTGATGCTGCAGCGTGGCCGCATCGTCGATGAAGGCAGCCCGGGGGCGCTGCTCACCCGCTATGACCGCGAGACGATGGAGGATGTGTTCCTCGACATCGCGCGCGGCCGGGGCCAGGGCGCCCAACCGCGCACGGAAACCGGGGTGGAGATGGCACCATGATCGGGCAATCGGCGCGACGCGTCTGGGGGCTGATCTACCGGCACCTCTGCCTCTACCGGCGATCCTGGCCACGCCTGCTGGAGCTTGCCTATTGGCCGGTGCTGCAGATGTGCATCTGGGGTTTCACCGCGCGCTTCCTCACCAGCCGCGCGGTGGCGGGCGGGCACCAGGCGGGGATTCTGCTGGCGGCCTCGGCGCTGCTGGCAGGCGTGCTGCTCTGGGAAGTCGCCATGCGCAGCCAGATGGGCGTCGCCATCAGCTTCCTGGAAGAGATCTGGTCCCGCAACCTCGCCCATATCTTCATCAGCCCGCTGCGGCCTTGGGAACTCATCCTCGGGCTGATCGGCGTGGCGATGCTGCGCGTCGCCGCCGGCATCCTGCCCGCGATCACCGTCGCTTACCTGCTCTACGCCTTCAACCTCTTCTCGCTCGGCCCCGTGCTGGTGCTGTTCTTCGCCAATCTCATGATCATGGGCTGGGCGGTCGCGCTGGGCGTCGTCTCGCTCATCCTGCGCCACGGCGCGGGGGCCGAGACGCTGGCCTGGTCCCTGCTGTTTGGCCTGACGCCGCTTTCGGCGGTCTTCTATCCCGTCTCGGCGCTGCCGGTCTGGCTGCGGCCGCTCTCGCTCGCGATTCCGGCGACGCATGTGTTTCAGGGCATGCGCGCGGCCCTGCTTCAGGGGCATATCGCCTGGGGCGAGATGGCCTCGGCGGCGGGCCTCAATGTGCTCTGGCTGATCGCCGCTGGCCTGTTGTTTGCGAGCCAGTTCCGCGCCGCGCGCATCCGTGGCGCGCTGATCACCATCGGGGAGTGAGCGCCTTATGCCCGTCGAGATCACCCGGTTCTGGCTTATCCGCCACGCCCTCGTCGACCCCGAGGCGCGGAAGACCCTCTATGGCACGCAGGATGTCGGCATTTGCGAAGACACGATGGCGGCGCAGACCGATGCCTACGCGGCGCTGGGGCGCCGCCTGCCGCATCCGGCAATATGGATCGTGACGCCGCTGTCCCGCACGCTGCGGACCGCCCAGGCGATCTTCGGCGCCGGCTATCCGGAGCGGCCGCTGACGGTGGAGCCCAGCCTGATCGAGCAGTCCTTCGGCGCGCTACAGGGCACGGCGGGCGCGCATCTCTCCGCGAAGCTCACCCTGCCCGCGCATGATTTCTGGCCGACTTCCCACGCCGAGCGGCCCGAGGGCGGCGAGAGTTTCGAGGATGTCATCGCCCGTGTCGGCGCGGCGATGGAGCGGCTGGTGGAGACCCATGCCGGCCAGGACATCGTGGCCGTCTGCCATGGCGGCGTGATCCGCGCGGCGATCGCGCATGTGCTTCAGATCGGCGGCCATTCCGCGCTGCGGCTGACGGTCGGCAATATCTCGCTGACGCGGATCGAGCGGCGGGGTGCTTCCTGGCGTGTCGTCTCGGCCAATGAGACGGTCGAGGGCGTGCCGGCCTTCTGATGCCGGCTGGGCTGGCTGGACGCGAGACCAAAGGCCCGCGCGCATTATCATGGAGCCTGCGCGCGGGGCTGGATGGGCGGCCGCGCGCATTATCATGGAGCCTGCGCGCGGGGCTGGATGGGCGGCCGCGCGCATTATCATGGAGCCTGCGCGCGGGGCTGGATGGGCGGCCGCGCGCATTATCATAGAGACAACTTGGTTTTGACACGCCCCCGCGCTAGGCAAAACGGGGGCGCAAGCCGCCGAGTCGCGAGAAGGAATGCATCATGACGTTCAAGAACGCCGTCCTGGCGGCCTGTCTCGTATCCCTGGCTCCGCTCGTCAGCGCTTGCTCGGCCAGCGGCACGGGCGCGCAGCAGGATATCGTCGACCGATCCACCCTGGCGCTGCAGGAGATCCTGAACAGCACGCAGTCGAGCGACGTGGTGGACACGCTGCGCAGCGCGCGGGCGGTGATGCTCTGCCCGCAGGTGTTTAAAGCCGGGTTCATCCTGGGCGGCTCCGGCGGGAATTGCGTTCTGCTGGCGCGAGCCGCCGCGGGCTCCTGGTCCGACCCCGCCTTCTACACGATCGGCAGCGGCAGCCTCGGCGCGCAGGCCGGCATTCAGGATGCCGAAGTGCTGATCATGATCATGAACGATCGCGCGCTCGGCGCCGTGTTGCGGAATCACTTCAAGATCGGGGGCGATGCTTCGCTCGCCTTCGCGACCGTCGGCGCGGGTGTCGGCGGCGCGACCACCACGGCGCTCCGCGCGGATATCGTGACCTTCTCGCGCACCCGCGGGCTTTATGCTGGCGTTTCGATCGAGGGTTCGGTGCTGTCGCCGGATACGGATTCGGACGTGGCCTATTACGGCCAGCCCTATAACGGGCCGCAGATCGTGGTGCAAATGATGGCGAACAATCCCGGCGCAAATCCGCTGCGGCAGACGCTCAGCCAATACGGCGGATAGGGCGAACGCGCCCTACACGTTCAGCAGCAGATGCTCCCGCTCCCAGGAACTGATGACGTGAAGATAGGTCTCGTATTCCAGTTTCTTCACCGCGACCAGAACCTCGATCATCTTGGCGCCGAGGATGTCGCGCATGCGGCTCGCATTCCTCCATCACATCGAGCGCGTGGCTGATCTCGCGCGGCAGGGCGTAGGGCATGGAATAGGCTGAACCCTCGAAAGGCTGGGTCGGCTCCAGCTCCTCGACCATGCCGAGATAGCCGCAGGCCAGCGTCGCGGCGAAGGCGAGGTAGGGGTTCGCGTCGGCGCCCGGCACCCGGTTCTCGACGCGCATGGCGGAGGCCGCCCCATAAGGCACGCGCAGCCCGCAGGTGCGGTTGTCGTAGCCCCATTGCAGATTGATCGGCGCGTTGGAGAAGCGCGAGAGCCGGCGGTAGGAATTCACATTGGGCGCAAGGATCGGCATGACCGCCGGCGTGTATTTCTGCAAGCCGGCGAGGTAGTTACGAAAAAGCTTGCTGGCCCGGCCATCCTCTCCCGCAAACAGATTCTGTTTCGTAATCGGATCGATGATGCTCTGATGCACATGCATGGCGCTGCCGGGCTCGCGGCCCATCGGCTTGGCCATGAAGGTCGCGTAGATATCGTGCCGGAGCGCGACCTCCCGCACCGTGCGCTTGAACAGAAACACCTGGTCGGCGCGGCTCAGCGGCTCGCCATGCAGGAAATTGATCTCCACCTGCGCCGCGCCTTCCTCATGGATGAGCGTGTCGAGGTCGAGTTCCTGCACCTCGCAGAAATCGTACATCTCCTCGAACAGCGGGTCGAATTCGTTCACCGCGTCGATGGAATAGGATTGCCGCCCGGTCTCCTGCCGGCCGGAACGGCCGACGGGCGGCGCCAGCGGATAATCCGGATCGGTATTGCGGCCGACAAGGTAGAATTCGAGTTCGGGCGCCAGCACCGGCTTCCATCCCTTGCCTCATAAAGGGCGAGCACCTGCTGCAGCACCTGGCGCGGCGCCATCGGCACCGGCGTGCCGTTCGCGTATTGGCAATCATGGATGATCTGCGCGGTCGGCTCCTGCGCCCAGGGCACCAGCCGCACCGTGCCGGCATCGGCCCGCAGCGTGATGTCGATAATGGCGGGATCGGTCAGCCGGTCTTCCTCGGATCCGGCGGGTATTCGCCGGTGACGGATTGGATGAAGATCGCTTCGGGCAGGCGCAGCGCCCCGCCATGGAGGAATTTCTGCGCCGGCATGATTTTACCGCGCGGGATGCCGGTGATATCCGGCACCAGACACTCCACCTCCGTCACATGATGTTCGTCGAACCATTCGCGCAGGTCGATCATGGCCGTCTCCTCTCGCTGTCGCCACGCTCGAAGAGGCTCGCCGGAGGAGGGTCGCTGAAAGCGGATGGCGAAGGTCTGTCGGGATGAGGCACAAGGACACTCCGGATACAATTCACGGTGGCACATTGCCCCGACCGGCGGCAAGCGCGATCCTGGGAGCCGACCAGGCAACCGGCCGCCCCCTATGCCGGGCAGAAAGGACAGCAGCATGACCGAGACGGATAGCGATCGCCACATCATGTCGAACGGGTGGATCACGGCGGTGGTCACGGCCCAGGGCGCCGAGCTGTGCTCACTCAAGAACGAGGGGGGCCAGGAATTCCTCTGGCAGGCCGGCCCCGCCTGGCCGCGCCACTCCCCGGTGCTGTTTCCCATCGTCGGGCGGCTGGCGGGGGATAGCTACACCCATGCGGGCGAGACCTACCGCATCACCCAGCACGGCTTTGCCCGCGACCGCCGCTTCACCTGGGGCGAGCGGGATGACAGCTCCTGCGTTCTGCTGCTGGAGGATGACCCCGAGAGCCACGCGCAATACCCCTACCCGTTCCGGCTGGAGATCGCCTACCAGCTCGACGGTGAGGGGCTGACGGTCCGCTATACCGTGTCGAACCCCGGCGAAGGCATGCTGCCGGCGGCGCTCGGCGCGCACCCCGCTTTCATCTGGCCGATCGAGCCGGGCGTCGCGAAGGAGGAGCATGAGCTGCGCTTCGCGCGAGATGAGACCGCGCCCATCCACGGCGTTGCCGGCGGCTTTCTGACGGCGGCGATCCATACCTCGCCGGTGGTGGACCGCGTGCTCGCCCTGCGGCCGGAGCTGTTTGCCGATGACGCGCTGGTCTTCACCACAATCGCCAGCCGCTCGGTGCGGTTTTCCGGTCATGGTACCCCGGTGATCGAGGTGTCCTGGGAGGGGTTCGAGCAGCTTGGGGTCTGGTCCAAGCCGACAGGCGCCGATTTCCTGTGCATCGAGCCCTGGCACGGCTATGCGAGCCCCGAAGGCTATGCGGGCGACCTGGTGGAGAAGCCGGGCATGATGCTGCTGCCCCCCGGCACGCAGCGGGAGCTGCAGTGGACGGTGCGTCTGCTGCCGCCGGAAACGGGGGGCTGATTATGATCAACGGCGGCGCGGCGGATCGTCGGCGTCGGTGACATCCGTCGTCATCCGCGCATCGCCATCTACCTGCATAAACGGGTAGATGCGCGGCATGAAGCCGCGCGTGACGCGGTGAGGGTGACAGGGCGGCGCCTGTCAGCGCCTCTGGCCCGGCACAGCGCATTCTCAGGCAGTCTTGTAGAGTGTGATAACCGGAGGTGGAGTAACCAAAGGTTTGAATCACACTCTAGCCGGGAAAGCGGCTCTCGCTTCGGGACCTGGCACTCCGTTGCTCGCGGCGGAAGGCGCGCATACCTTCGTCGTCGGCCCAAGGCCATCGATGAATGGGATCGGCACTGACCCGGCCAATGACCTTCGCGTTCTCCGCAATAGCCTCGCTTGATCCCCAGCTCGGCTCCGGGTGCATCCGTATGCCAGCGTCGATCACATACCATTGCAGGCCATGTTGATTGATCTCTCCGCCGTAGCCGGCACGTATCAGACGCCCCGTATGTTCGACATGTTCATGTCCATACCGCCCGAAGCGGCTGTCCATGAACCCGACGACGTTGAGGGCCTCGCGACCATAGCCGTTGCATTGTGCAGACATTTCGGAGCACACGTATGGATGCGATGGGGTCGCCACCGGAACGTGACGTAGGTCTCGCATATCCGTCTCGCGATCGATGCAGCCAATGTGGCCGTATCGCGCCGTCGCCGCAATGATCGGCAGCTCCCACCCGTCGACGATCGGGGAGCAGTCATCCTCCAGCAAGATGATCCATTCGCAAGCTAGAACAACGCCCAGGTAGAACAGAGCGCGATTCTTATTCCAGGCGATACCCCTGTTTGATCCGGTCACGAAAGGAATGCCAGCGCCTAGCAGCCAATCCTTCGTCAGGTCCGAGGAACCGTCATCCGCGACCATCCCGTGATAGGGCGTGACCGTATGACGGGCCACAGCCTCGACGGTGCTTTTCAGCCGTGACATCCTGTTGAATGTGACGATCCCAATGCCCAGCCCGCCCGCTACACTACGCCCAAACATGATCGATACTTACTGGTAAGGAGATACGAAACCCACCGCAGCAGCGTATCACGCGTACTCTGAGGTCTACAACCTTACTCCAACAATGATGACGCGTAGCTCGCCCGCGCCGCTACCCTGATCGGCTCGCTACAGGTGTCACCGTTGAATGCCCGATCGGCGGCCGCATGCACATGGGTTCCCGCGACAGTCATTCAGTGCGAGTTCATAATCGCTAGCTCACCTCGCTCGGGAAAGGCGGCAGGCGTCGCCGCGCCGTCGTCTCGGGCCGGGCGTGGCGGCGGTTGGCGGCGCGCGCCTGCTCGGTCAGCCGATCCATGCAGGCGCGAACCGTCGCCGTATCGTAACGTCGCTCCACCTGCCGTAGCGTGAAATGCACCCGCGCCATCTGCTGGTAATAATCCATGAAAGCATAGTTCAGCGAGCCGCCGGCCACCGCGCCGACCACCGGAATGGTACGCGCCAGCAGCTTTTGCGAAAACGACACGCCGAGAATGGTCGCCACCCGGCGCACAAACCCATCAATCGCCAGCCGGCTGAGCGCCGCACGCGCGGCCCAATACCCCGCCTGCCCCTCCGCCCCGTCCCGATGCTCGCTGAGCGCGAAGACCTCCAGACAGGCGCGCCGGCCTTCCTCGGTCGCCGGGTCCTCCCCATAGCTCCGCGCGATGCCGGCGATCGACCGCAGCATGAGCCCCGTCGTCAACGGGATATCGACGATCATGCCCGGCGCGCCCATGAAACCCGTCGCCGCACCGGTGATGGTGCTGAACAGCTTGTGCCGCCGCCCGGCGGAGGTCGCCGCCACTTCCTCGGCCAGCGCCACCGTATCCATGCCCCGCGTCGCGGCGTCATAGAGGCGGGCCAGGCTCATCTCGACCAGCCGGCGCGCGCTGAAGGCGCTGTTGTTCATGAGGAACCGGCCGGCGCCGTTGACCAAACCCTCGGTCTGGTCGCCGACGAAGCTGCCCAGGCGGAAGGCGAGCCCACGCTCGGCCACCAGAATACGGGCGGCCTCGCGCATCTTATCGAGGTCGGCGGGTGCGATGCCGGCGCAGGCATTCCCGAGATCGGCCGGGGCATCCGCCGGTAGAATGTCGCCGCTCAGCCCGTTTGTCTCGGCTTCCTGCGCCGCAGTGGACCAGAACTCACTCGATATGGTCATCACCTGTCTCCCTCCGGTCTGATGTGGGGGCGGCCGGGCGCCGGTTGAAGGGCCAAGGACGGCCCCGCCGCGACCCAGCGCAGCGTGATGCTCATGGAAAGACGATCGCACCCCTCTTCCCCCCGCTCAAGCAGGCGCCCATCATGGGAGATATTTCGTGGAGATCACCGATCATGGCCCCGACTGTTCGCCCGAACTCCGCCGCCGCCCGCGACATCGCCAACGTGCTGCACCCCTATACCGACCTGCGCGCCCATGAGGAGGCCGGCCCGGTGGTGATCACCCGCGGCAAAGGCGTGCGGGTGTGGGATGATGCCGGCAAGTCCTACATCGATGGCGTCGCCGGCCTGTGGTGCGCCGCGCTGGGCTTCGGCAACGAGCGCCTGGTGCAGGCGGCCGAGGCGCAGATGCGCAAGCTGCCGTTCTATCACGCCTTCGCCGCCAAATCGCACGAGCCGATGATCGACCTGGCGGAGATGCTGATCGAGCGCGCGCCGGTGCCGATGAGCAAGGTGTTCTTCGCCAATTCCGGCTCCGAGGCGAACGACAGCGCCATCAAGATGGTCTGGTACTTCAACAACGCGCTCGGCCGGCACGAAGAAGAAGAAGCTCATCGGCCGCGTCAAGGGCTATCACGGCATCACCGTCGGCTCGGCATCGCTGACCGGGCTGCCCGCCAACCACCGCAGCTTCGACGTGCCGCTGCCCGGCTTCCTGCACACGATGACGCCGCATTTCTACCACGGCGCCCTGCCCGGCGAGACCGAGGAGGATTTCGCCACCCGCTGCGCCGACGAGCTGGAAAAGCTGATCCTGGCCGAAGGGCCCGGAGACGGTCGCCGCGATGTTGGCCGAGCCGATCATGGGCGCCGGCGGCGTGATCGTGCCGCCGCGCGGGCTATTTCCCGAAGATCCAGGCGGTGCTGCGACAAATACGACATCCTGCTGGTCGCCGACGAGGTGATCTGCGGCTTCTGGCGCACCGGCAATTACTGGGGCAGCCAGACGCTTGGATATCCAGCCCGACATCCTGACCTGCGCCAAGGCGCTGTCCGCCGCCTATCTGCCGATCAGCGCGGTGATGGTGAACGACCGCGTGTTCCAGGGCCTCGCCGACGAAAGCCACGCGATCGGCACCTTCGGCCATGGCTTCACCTATTCCGGCCATCCGGTCCCCGCCGCGGTCGCGATCGAGACGCTGAAGATCTACGACGAGACGGATATGCTCAGCCATGTGCGGGAGGTCGGCGCCCTATCTGCAGAGCGAGCTGCGCCGCCGCTTCGCCGACCATCCGCTGGTGGGCGAGGTGCGCGGCGTCGGGCTGATCGCGCGCGCTCGAACTGGTGGACGACAAGGCAACGCACCGCAACTTCGATCCCGCCGCCGAGGTCGGCGCGCGGGCGGGCGAAGCTGTTGGAGAGTTTCGGTGTCATCGGCCGGCCGCTGCCGGGCGACGGCCTGGCTTTCAGCCCGCCGCTGATCATCACCGCCGCGGAGATCGACATCGTGCTCGATGCCGTGGCGAAAGCGCTGGAGGGCATCACGACGGAGCTGCGGGCGGAGGGGCTCGCGCAGACGGTTTGAGCTGTCATGGCGGCGGTATCCGCGTGGCATAGCCATTAGGCCGTCGTCCCCGGGGCTTGTCCTTTTCGTCGTCCCCGGGGCTTGTCCTCCTCGCCATGCGCGGACTTGATCCGCGCACCTACCCGCTGCGGCGCCCCAACGCCGGCTGGGCGCCCTATAGGGTAGCCCCGCGCAACGAATGCGCGGGTGACGAGACGGTCACCGCGAGCCGCCCCCTCGCCTTCACCGCCGCGCGCCTTCGTGCCAAAACAGCGCAATCCTCTACCCCTCCCCGATCAAGGACTTCCGCTCTTGGCCGAATACCGCCCGCTTGGACGAACCGATCTCCGCGTCTCCGCCATCTGCCTCGGCACCATGACCTGGGGCCAGCAGAACACCGAAGCCGACGGCCATGCCCAGATGGATATGGCGCTCGATCGCGGCATCAACTTCTTCGATACCGCCGAGATGTATTCCATCCCGCCCCGCGCCGAGACCCAAGGCTCCACCGAACGCATCATCGGCACATGGTTCAAATCGCGCGGCACGCGCGACCGCGTCATCCTCGCCTCCAAAGTCTCCGGCCGCAGCACCGCCGCCTGGATGCGGCCGGACGGGCGCGGCTGCCGCCTCAACCGCGCCAATATTGTCTATGCCGTCGAATGCTCGCTCCAGCGGTTGCAAACCGACTACATCGATCTCTACCAGCTCCATTGGCCTGACCGGCCGATCCCGCTCTTCGGCTCCGGCGGGAATGTCTACCGCCCGCATGGCGGCGCGGACGAAGTGCCGATCGAGGAAACGCTAGGCGCGCTGCAGGACCTCGTGACCGCCGGCAAGATCCGCCATATCGGCCTCTCCAACGAAACCGCCTGGGGCACCATGCGCTTCGTGCAGGCGGCCGAGGCCGGCCATGGGCCGCGCGTCGTCTCCATCCAGAACGCCTACAACCTCGTCAACCGCACCTTCGAGACTGGGCTCGCCGAAATCGCCATGCGTGAGCAGGTCGGCCTGCTCGCCTATTCGCCGCTCGGCCAGGGCTACCTCACCGGCAAATACCAGCGCGGCGCCCGGCCGGCCGGCGCGCGGACAACGCTGTTCGAGCGTGGCCAGCGCTACGAGAAGCCGGGCGTTGAGGAGACGATTGACGACTACCTGGCTCTCGCCCGCGAATTGGAGATGGACCCGGCGACGCTGGCGCTCGCCTTCGTCACCACGCGGCCTTTCGTGACCTCCAACATCATCGGCGCCACCAGCATTCCGCAGCTTCAGGTGGCGCTCGATTCAGAGGAGGTGCGCATCACGCCGGAGATCGAGGCGCAGATCAACGAGATCCACCAGATCCACGGCAACCCGGCACCATAACTGCGTCTATCGTCACCCGCGCACTCGATGCGCGGGTGACGGCGGCGGCAATTCAGCTCTCCGAGACCAGCTTGCCCCCGATCGCCCATGCATCACGCGCAACCTCGGTGATGACGATGTGGACGCTTTCCTGCGTGCAGGCGAGTGTCTCCACGGCTACGCGCGTCACCTCGATGACGAAGGCGCGCTTTTGCTCCGACGTCCGGCCGGGAAGCATTTCGAGATGGAGGGTCGGCATGGCGGTTCCTTCGTGAAGGACACCCCGGAATGGGCGTCCGCGCCGCCGACACTCCCGCCGTTTGCCGCGACGATCAACCCGCCTGAGCGAGGGCCGGACCTTCGGGCGTGAAGAAGCGGTTCGCGGGCCGCGCCAACCCGAGGTGATCCCGCAAGGTCGTGCCCTCATACTCCCGCCGGAAGATGCCGCGCCGTTGCAGTTCCGGCACGACCAGATCGACGAAATCGTCAAGCCCCTCCGGCACCGTATGGAACATGACGTTGAAACCGTCGCAGGCTTCGCTCTCCAGCCAGGCCTGCATGGTATCGGCGATCTCCTCCGCCGTGCCGACCATCTGCAAGCCGCCATAGCCGCCGCAGATCTGGGCGAGCTGCCGCACGGTCAGGTTCTCGCGCCGTGCCAGCGCCACCAGCGTCTCCCGCCCGCTCTGGCTCGCATTGGTCGGCGGGATTTCCGGCAGCGGGCCATCCAGATCGAAGCCCGAAGCATCGACGCCGAGCCGCATAGAGAGATTGGGCACCCCGCTATCGGGATGCACAAGCCCATCAAGCCGCCCGACCTTCTCGCGCGCTTCGGCGCGGGTGCGGCCGACAACCGCCAGCACGCCGGGCAGGATCTTCAGGCTGTCCGCCGAACGGCCGAGCGCGGCCAGGCGCCCCTTCACATCGGCGTAGAAGCGCTGTCCGTCTTCCATGGTGCGGCTGCTGCCGAAGATGACCTCGGCGGTTTCGGCGGCGAGCTGCCGCCCCGCCTCCGACGCGCCGGCCTGAACGATGACAGGCCAACCCTGGACCGGGCGGGCGATGTTGAGCGGTCCGCGCACCGAGAGGTGTTCGCCCTTATGTGCCAAAACATGCAGCTTGTCGGGGTCGAAGAACAGGCCGGAGTCCTGGTCGCGCAGCCAGGCATCATCGGCCCAGCTATCCCAAAGCCCGGTGACGACGGAGAAGAACTCCCGCGCCCGGCGGTAGCGCTCGTCATGCTCCACCATCTCGTCGCGGCCGAAGTTGAGCGCCGCATCGGGGTTCGCGGTGGTGACGATATTCCAGCCCGCCCGGCCGCCGCTGATATGGTCGAGCGAGGCGAAGCGCCGGGCGATGTGATAGGGCTCGTCGAAAGTGGTGGAGGCGGTGGCGACGAGGCCGATGCGCTCCGTCACCACGGCCAGCGCCGAGAGCAGGGTCAGCGGCTCGAAGGAGGTGACGGTCGCGCTGCGCCGAAGGGCCGCCATCGACATGTTGAGCACGGCGAGATGGTCGGCCATGAAGAAGGCGTCGAAACGCCCACGCTCCAGCGTCTGGATGAAACGGATGATGTGCTTGAGGTTGAAATTGGCATCCGGATAGGCGCCGGGGTAGCGCCACCAGGCGGTATGGATGCCGACGGGGCGCATAAAGGCGCCGAGATGCAACTGCTTCACCATGATGGCTCCCCCACGATCGCCACCAATCTGGGACGAGGCAGGGCGGCGAACAAGCAGCGTTCCGCGCATATGAGACTAAACGCAAGTCGTCGAAACAACGTGCGGGAGAGCCTGATGACCGGAGGTGGAATCACCGAAGGTCTGAATCAGGCGATCAAACAAAGCGTTAGAGCGGGATGGGTTCGCATTCGCTCACCATGCCGCTCTAACGCCGCAACTCCATTTGGATCGGCCCTTCGCGGCGGCCATGGGTGAACTGATCGACCACCGGATCGCCAGAGGTCATCACCTCGGCAGCCGGGCCTTCCCAGATGATCCGGCCCTGGCGCAGCATCGCCGCCCGATCGCCGATGCGCATCGCGCTCGCCATGTCGTGCGTGATGGCGATCGCGGTGCTGCCAAGCCGCTTCACGCAATCGACGATCAGCCCGTCGATGACGGCACCCATGATGGGGTCGAGCCCCGTCGTCGGCTCATCGAAGAACATGATGGCGGGTTCGGCGGCGATCGCGCGCGCCAGGCCCACGCGCTTCTGCATGCCACCCGAAAGTTCGGATGGCGAAAGATCGCCCACGGCGGGCGGCGAGCCCGACCTGCGCCAGCACCGCATCCGCCCGGCGGGCGGCCTCGGCGCCCGAGGCGATCCGTTTGGCGATCAAGCCGAAGGCCACGTTCTCCCGCACCGGCATGCTGTCGAACAGCGCGCCGTTCTGGAACAGCATGCCGATCTGGCTGCGCGCGGCATTCCGCGCGCGGGTGCCGAGAGCCAGGATGTTTTGCCCGTCGATCTCGATACTGCCGGCATCGGGCTCGATCAGGCCGAGGATGCATTTGAGCAGCACCGATTTGCCGGTGCCCGAGCCGCCGATAACGACCATCGAGGTGCCTGGCCAGACGTCGAGATCGACGCCGTCCAGCACCACCTTGTCGCCGAAGGCGCTGGCGCAGGCCGCGAATGCGGATTTTCGGCGACGCCGTTCATCGGGTGAAGAAGACCTCGGTCAGCACGTAGTCGAGCGCCAGGATCAGGACGGAGGCCATGACGACGGCGGAGGTGGTCGCCGTGCCCACGCCCTCGGCCCCGCCCCGGCTGCGATAGCCGTGGAAGCAGCCCGATCAGCGCGATGACGAAGCCGAAGACCGCCGCCTTGGCAAGGCCTGACAGCACATCCTCCGGCCCGAGCACGGAAAAGGTGCTCTGGATATAGGAGGAAGCGTCGAAGCCGAGCTTCAGCGTGCAGACGATGAAGCCGCCCAGCACGCCGAGGATGTCGGCCACCACCACCAGCAGCGGCATGGCGATCAGCCCCGCCAGCAGCCGGGGCGCGACCAGATACTTCATCGGGTTGGTGGAGAGCGTCTCCAGCGCGTCGATCTGGTCCGTCACGCGCATGGTGCCGAGTTCGGCCGCCATCGCCGCCCCCGCGCGGCCCGCCATCATCAGCGAGGCGAGCACCGGCCCGAGTTCCCGCGTGACGGAGAGCACGACGATGGTCGCCGTCTGCGACTGCGCCGAGTAGCGGGCGAAGCCGGTATAGGATTGCAGCGCGATGACCATGCCGGCGAAGACGGCGGTCAGCGCGACCACAGGCAGGGAGAGAAAACCCATGCCGATCAGTGCCCGGCCGAGCAGGCGGGGGTAGAAGGGCGGTAGGATCAGGTGGAAGAGGCCGGTTGCGGCGAAGATGCCCAAGGCCCCGGTCGCCCGGCAGGACGCAATCGCGCCCCGCCCGATCGCGGCGATCGCGTTCAGGATGAAATTCATACGCCCAGATAAACCCGATGGAAGCGTCTGCCCAGGGAGGTCAGTATTTCATAGCCGATTGGTTCCGGCCAGACCGGCAAGCCTCTCCGGCGGCACGTCCGGCCCGATCACCTCGCACCAGTCCCCGATCGCGGCGTCGGGGCAGCCCGTCACGTCCACAGTGATGAGGTCCATGGAAACCCGGCCGACCACGGGGCAAAGCCGGCCGGCGAGCGCGATGTCGGCACGGCCGCCGAGCACGCGGTGGTAGCCGTCGGCATAGCCGATGGGCAGGGTCGCGATACGGCTCGGGCGCGTGGCGGTCCATTGATGATCGTAGCCAACACCTTGGCCCGCCGGCACGTCCCGCAACTGCATGATGCGGGTGCGGAGCCGCGCCACCGGCTTCATCGGGTTCGGCGCGGCGGGCGTCGGGTTGATGCCGTAGAGGGCAGCGCCGGGCCGGCCGAGGTCGGAGGCGAAATCCTCGCCGAGGAAGATGCCGGATGAATTGGCAAGCGAGCGGCGGATGCCAGGGAAGCGCGCAGCCGCCTGAGCGAAGGCGCTCGCCTGCCCGGCATTCAGGGGCGACGCCGGCGTATCGGCCGAGACGAGATGCGACATCACGTAGAGCAGGTCGATCCCCGCCATGCGCGACGGGTCGCTGAGCAGCCGGTCAAGCTCCGCTGTGCTGAGGCCGGTGCGGTTCATCCCCGTATCGATATGCAGCAGCGCCGGCAGGCGGCGCCCGGCGGCGCGGGCCGCGCTGTTCCAAGCCTCGACCTCCCCCAGCGTGCCGAGCGCGGGCACGAGATCGTGTTCGATGAAGGCCGCCGCCTCGCCCGGCCCGATGCCGTGCAGCACGGAGACCATGGCGCCGGGTGTGGCGGCGCGAATCTCGACCGCCTCCATCAGATGGGCGGTGAAGAAGTGCCGGCAGCCCGCCGCGTGAAGCGCGGTTGCGGCAGCCACGGCGCCGAGCCCGTAGCCATCGGCCTTGAGCACGCCCGCCGTATCGCGGCCAGCGCCATGCCTATCCCGCAGAATGCGCCAATTCGCCACCAGGGCGCCGAGATCGATGTCCAGCACGGAGCCGCCGGTCGCGAACGGTTCGATAATGGCCGCTATCCTTCCCCCGACAGAATGGCCGCCGCCCGCCTGCCATCCAGCACCGCGCCGCCCACGGTTCCTGCTGTGCCATCGGTGCGGCAGGCTTCGCCAGCGAAAATCAGGCGACGGCCGCCGATCGGCCGGGCGAGCACGCCGCGCGCGCCCGCGCCACCGGGCCGCGCATAGCTATAACCGCCGAGATGATGGGGGTCCGTGCCCCAATCGGTCGCGAACCCGCCCGCCGCGAAGATAGCATCCGCCCGCGCACCGAACATCGCGCGCCATTCCGATCGAGCCAGATCAAGCGCGGCGCGGGGGTCCGGCGCCACGCCCCAGGCGGCATCGCCGCCGACAAAGCCGATGACGTGATCGGTCCCGCGCGGCCAGGCGATGAAGCTCATGAAGGGATCGCCGAGCCGCTCCATCCGGCGAAAGGCATGCGTCGGCACCGTCATGCCGAGACGGTCGGTGCCCTCGGCACGGAGGACGATCTTGCTCAGCAGCCCCATGGGCAGGTTGTCGATGGCGGCCGCGGTCTCGGGCGGCAAGGGTGGGTGGAAGGCTATCACGCCGGCGCCCAGCACGCCGGTCGAGACGGTGACGATGACTGAGGTGGCGCTGATGGTTCCCTGCGGCGTCTCGACCCTCACCTCCGGCCCGTCCCAGAGGATGCGCCGCACCGGACAGCGGCAATGGATCGGCCCGGCCTCGCCTTCCATCAGGTCGCGCAGCAGACGCCCGAAGCCGTGTTCCGCGATGAGGTTCACCCCGTCGAGTTGGTTGAGCTTGAAATCGGCGAGGCTGAGATAGCGCGCGTCGACGGCGTCGATCAGGCTCGCCTGCCAGGCTTCGATGGTCGGCGCCCATGGGTTCTCGTAGCGGAACGGCCCGGAGGCGGTGGCGAGATCCGTATCGGGCTGCGTCGGATAGCGCATGACGATGGCGTGCCAGTCGGCATCGGCGACGTCATGGGCCGCGTGGTCGGCCGCCGTCGCCGGCCGCCCGCTGACGAACATGCGGGTATCGCTGCGGAAAGCCTCCCGCAGCACATGGCCGGCATCCTTGGCGAGCGGCACGAGCGGGTTGCGCTCGGCCATGTGCAGCCAGGCAGCACCTTCATCGAGCCAGGCGCCGCCGAGGGCTTCCGGGGTGGTGGTGCGCGCTCGGCCGCCGGGCTCGGCCGCCGCCTCCAACAGGACAGTGCTGCGCCCCGCCGCGCGCAGTGCCACCGCCGCCGCGAGCCCTGCCGCCCCGGCGCCGACGATCGCCACATCGACGCGGTTAGTGGTGATCGTCGTGGTCCTGGTCGAGATCGGCGAAACGGATGAACTCGCCCTCAAAGAAGAGGTCGATCTTGCCGGTCGGCCCATGGCGCTGCTTGGCGAGGTAGAGTTCAGCCTTGTTGTGAACGCGCTCCATATCCTGCTGCCATTTGTCCAGCGCCGTCTGGAACTTGTCCTCGGAATCATAGGCCATCTGCTTCGGCGTGCGCTGGGCCAGATAATATTCGTCGCGATAGATGAACATCACCGCATCCGCATCCTGCTCGATCGAGCCCGACTCACGCAAATCGGAGAGCTGCGGGCGCTTGTCCTCCCGGCTCTCCACCGCGCGGCTGAGCTGCGACAACGCGAGGACCGGAACCGACAGCTCCTTGGCGAGCGCCTTCAACCCCTGGGTGATCATGCTGATCTCCAGCACGCGGCTTTCCGGCCGCGTTCCGGCGGCCGGGCGCATCAGCTGCAGGTAATCGACCACCACCAGCCCAAGCCCCTTGCTGCGCTTGAGCCGCCGGCAGCGGGTGCGCAGCGCGGAGAGCGTAATGGCGGGCGTGTCGTCGATCTCGATCGGCAGACTGGAAATGTCGCGGCTGACGGCGACGAAACGGTCGAAATCCTTCGGCCCGATATCGCCGCGGCGGATACGGTCCCCGCTGATCCGCGCCTCTTCCGCCAGCAGTCGCGTGGCGAGCTGTTCGGAACTCATTTCCAGCGAGAAGATGGCGACTGTCTCTTTGGAGAGGGCGTTGGGGCCGTCGGCCTTCCGGGCCTCGGCCTGCATGGCGCGGGCAGCGCCGAAGGCGATCTTGGTGGCGAGCGCCGTCTTCCCCATGCCGGGCCGGCCGGCAAGGATAAGCAGATCCGAGGGGTGCAGGCCGCCGGTCTTCGCATCCACATCGCGCAATCCGGTGGAGAGGCCGGAGACGCTGCCCGAACGCTGGAAGGCGCGCTCCGCGCTTTCGATCGCCAGGACCAGCGCCTTCTCGAAGGTGACGAAGCCGCCCTCGGCCCCGCCCCGGGTCGCGAGGTCGAAAAGCTGCTGCTCGGCCGCCTCCATCTGCTGGCGGCCGTCCAGCTCGGCGTCGGCGCCAAAGGCGCGGTTGACGAGGGTTTCGCCGATATCGATCAGCTGGCGGCGCAGCCAGGCGTCGTGCACCGTCTGGCCGTAATCGCCGGCGTTGATGATGCCGACCATGGCGGTGAGCAGCTGGGCGAGATAGGCGGTGCCGCCGACCTCCTCCAGCACGCCCGAATGCTCGAACTCGGCGCTTCAGCGTCACGGCATCGGCAAGCTGCCCGGCCTCGATCCGGCGGGAGATGGCGTGGAAGATGCGGCCGTGGATGGGATCGGCGAAATGCTCCGGCGCGAGGAACTCCGAGACGCGCTCATAGGCCTTGTTATTGGCCAGCAGCGCGCCGAGCAGCGCCTGTTCGGCCTGGAGGTTGCTGGGCGGCAGACGCTGGCTGAGGCCGAGGAGCGGCTGGTCGATGCTGTTCATCGCCCCATCATAACCCGGGGCGCGTGCCGGGCCAGCTTCGGGGGCTGTGGAGAGCGGGGATAAGGTTTGGGATGGTCCGGCGCCCTTCTAGCGGGAACCTCTACGAATAAACCAAGTCTCCTTATCTGCCGGCGAGGCATCGGCGCCTGGCAGCCTGCCGCTGACCATTAGCTTCGGCGATTTCGAATGTACCTTCAATTCCGCATGAGGCCATCTACCTTCGCCAGGCAGTAGGTCGTCCGGCGGAGAATTCAGGCGCTTAGGCTCGTGCCGAGACATTAACATGAAATGAAAAGTCACGCCGTACCCTCGACGAGAATCATTGTCGTATCAAATGCAATCAGAAAATCGACGTCCTCCTGGCTCCGCTCTATCAGCCTGCGCTCCGCACCTCCGGATAGGTTGATCTGCGCTGAGCCAATCGCCGCCTTCCCGTGGCGCCAGAGTGCAGCCCGGCGCGCCGCATTTGACGCCACTCCCCGACGCATCCTAGAACCAACCCACCAAGGGGAGTCCCGATAAGGGGCTGAGAGGCCGAAAGGCGACCCTTAGAAACCTGATCCAGGTCATGCTGGCGAAGGGATGGAACAACCGCCTGGCACAGAACCTACTCGCCGCGCCGGCCGCCCCTTCCCGTCTCCGCCGTGACCGAAGCGCGAGGTGAGGCGTGCGTGTAACAGTTGTCGGCGCGGGCGTCGCAGGGCTGACCACGGCCCTCGCGCTTGCCGAAGGCGGCGCCGAAGTGACGGTGATGGAGCGAAGCGCCACACTCGGCGCAGATGCCTGCTCGCGCTATGCGGGCGGCATGCTGGCGCCCTGGTGCGAGGCGGAAAGCGCCGAACCGCTCGTTACGCGGCTGGGAGCCGAGGCGCTCGACTACTGGCCGCACCAATACCCCGAGACCGTCCAGCGCGGCAGCCTGGTGCTGGCGCCGGCGCGGGACGCGCCCGACCTTGAACGCTTCGCCCGTCGTACCACGCAGCATGAACGGGTGGATGCCGCCGGCATCGCCGCCCTTGAACCCGATCTCGCCGGGCGCTTCCGGGCAGGGCTGTTTTTCGCCCGGGAAGCGCATCTCGACCCCCGCCGCGCACTCGGCGTTTTGGCCGAGACATTGGCGCGGCGCGGGGTTCCCATCCGCTTCGGCGAGGCCGCGGATGTCACCGCGCCCGGCCGCGACACGATCGCCGATTGCCGGGGATTGGCGGCGGCGGACAGGCTGCCCGATCTGCGCGGCGTCAAGGGCGAGATGCTCATCCTCCGCTGCCCGGGCCTCACGCTGTCCCGGCCGGTGCGGCTGCTGCATCCGCGCTGGCCCCTTTACGTCGTGCCGCGCGGCGCGGGTGTATTCATGCTGGGTGCGACGATGGTGGAAAGCGGCGAGCGCCGCCGCGTCACGGCGCGTTCCGTCGTCGAACTGCTGAGTGCCGCTTACGCGCTGCACCCCGCCTTCGCCGAGGCGGAGATCCTGGAGATGGGCGCCGATGCCCGCCCCGCCTTCCCCGACAACCTGCCGCGCATCCATGCGCAAGGGCGAGTTGTCGCAGTGAACGGGCTGTTCCGGCACGGCTTCCTGCTCTCGCCGGCCATCGCCCGCCGCGCGGCCGCGTTCATTCTGCACGGCATTCGCGATGCCGACATTCATGATTGGGGGACGGATGAAAATCCTCGTCAACAGCGAAGCGCGTGAGGTGACGGGCCCGAGCCTGGCCGAGGCGCTCGACGAACTCGGCTATGCCGGCGCCGTCATCGCCACCGCCGTCAATGGCGATTTCGCCCCCATCCGCCTGCGCGCCGGCCTGATGCTGCAAGACGGCGACCAGCTCGAATTGCTGGCACCGATGCGCGGGGGTTGAGTGATGGAGGTCTATGGCGTCACCCTCACCTCCCGTCTGCTGCTCGGCACGGCGCAATACCCCTCGCCCGCGATCCTGGCCGAGGCGGTGCGCCGATCGGGCACGGAGGTCGTGACCGTCTCGCTTCGCCGCGAATCCGGCAGCGAGCGCGCGGGCCAAGCCTTTTGGTCGCTCATCCGCGAGCTTGGCGTGCGCGTCCTGCCCAATACCGCCGGCTGCCATTCGGCGCGCGAGGCGATCACCACTGCCCAGATGGCGCGCGAGGTCTTCGAGACCAACTGGATCAAGCTTGAGGTCATCGGCAACCACGACACCTTGCAGCCCGATGTGTTCGGCCTCGTCGAGGCCGCCGCCAGCCTCGCCGCCGATGGGTTCGAGGTCTTTCCCTATACCACCGAGGATCTCGTGGTGGGCGAGCGGCTGCTGGATGCCGGCTGCCGCGTGCTGATGCCCTGGGGCGCGCCGATCGGCTCCGGCCGGGGGCTCAACAACATCTATGGGCTGCGCGCGATGCGGGCGCATTTCCCTGACGTGCCGCTGGTGATCGATGCCGGGATCGGCCTGCCGTCCCAGGCGGCGCAGGCGATGGAGCTGGGCTACGACGCCATCCTGCTCAACACGGCGGTCGCCCGGGCGGGTGATCCGCCCGGCATGGCGGCGGCCTTCGGCCAGGCCATCGCCGCCGGGCGCGCGGCCTTCCTCGCCGACCCGATGCCGCCGCGCGACATGGCCGAACCCTCCACACCCGTTCTCGGACAGGCCTTTCGCTGATGAGCGCCCTCGACCCCTTCTACCTGATCATCGACGATGCCGCGTGGCTGCCGCGCCTGCTGCCGACGGGGCTGCGGCTGGTGCAGCTCCGCGCCAAGGACCGGGCGGAGGCCGATCTGCGCACGCAAATCACCACCGCGCGCGCCCTCTGTGCCGAGGCTGGGGCACAGCTGATCGTGAATGACTATTGGCGGATCGCGATCGATACCGGCTGCGATTTCGTCCATCTCGGCCAGGAGGATCTGGAGACCGCCGATCTGGCCGCCATCCGGCGCCACGGGCTGCGGCTCGGCGTCAGCACGCATGACGAGGCGGAGCTGGACCGCGCGCTGTCCGCCTCGCCCGATTACGTGGCGCTGGGGCCGGTCTACCCCACCATCCTCAAGGTGATGCCCTGGGCGCCGCAGGGTGTCGCGCGGGTGACGGACTGGAAGCGTCGGGTGGGCGAGACGCCACTCGTCGCGATCGGCGGTCTCACCCCAGAACGCGGGCGGCTGGTGCTTGAGGCCGGCGCCGACAGCGCCGCCGTCGTGACAGACGTTCTGCGCCATGCGGACCCCGAGGCGCGGGCGCGCGAATGGATCACGACGACCGAGCCCTGGCGCCGCCGCCCCGCATGAGCGACCCGGCTGGCACGGCGCCGATGCCCGATATCCTGCCGGATCTGCTGGCCCCCGGCCTCGACCTCGTCATCTGCGGCACGGCGGCGGGCGCCATCTCCGCCGCGCGCGGCGCCTATTACGCCAATCCGGGCAACCGTTTCTGGGGCGTGCTGGCGCAAACCGGGCTGACGCCCCGCCGCTTCCGGCCGGAGGAGTTTCCAGGCCTCACCGCACTCGGCATCGGCCTGACCGATGTCTGCAAAAGCGCCTCCGGCCAGGATGACGCGCTGCCGCGCCATGGCTTCGATCGGGCGCGGTTGGCGGCGTCGATGAAGCGGTATCGGCCGGGGCTGCTCGCCTTCAACGGCAAGCGGGCCGCTGCGGAGTTTCTGGCCCGGCCCACGAGCCGCATCGCCTATGGACCGCAGCCGGCGCTGGCCGATCTGCCGGCGGTTTGGATTCTGCCATCGACCTCGGGGCTCGCCTGCCGCGCCTGGGACGCGGCACCCTGGCAGGCGATGGCGGCCCTCGTGCTGCAATGCCGAGAGGTCAGGCTGAGAGCCGCGCCGGGAAGCCACGCAGTGAGGCCCGAGCCTGGCTGGGGGCGGCCGTCGACTCCCGGAGTATGAGCTGAAAGCCGAGAAATTGGCGGGAGGGTTCGGCACCTGCGCCCCCGCCGACCCGCCGCACGAGGGTTTCCACGGCGAGCTGAGCCAGCTGCTCCTTCGGCTGCGCCACGGTCGTCAGCCGCATCCGCGCGTGGCTGGCCCAAGCCGCATCGTCAAAGCCGAGTACCGAGAGGCTGTCAGGAACCGTCAGGCCCAGCTCCTCCGCCACGCCCATGATCTGCAGGGCGCGCGCGTCATTGACGGCGAAGACGGCGGTCGGGCCGCTTTCGCCCAACAAGGCATCGGCGATGGCCGTGGGGGTGCCTTCGACCATGGCGGTGTCGCCTCCCCGGCCGAGCCAAACCGCCAGGGGCCGCAGCCCGGCGAGACTCATGGCCTCCGCATAGCCCTGGTGACGCTCGCAGGGGGCGTTCCAATCGGGCACACCATCGGTCAGATGCCAGATGCGGCGATGGCCCTCGGCGATGAGGTAGGCGGTGGCGGCTTGGGCGCCCGCCCGCTCATCCACTGACACCACATCGCCCCAGCCGACATTGCAGGAAACGAAGACCGCCGGGACGCGATCGCCGATGAGATGGCGCGCCCGCTCCGCCACCGACCCGCAGGAGAGGAAGAGCAGACCCGCTACCCGATGCTCCAGCATGCGCTGGATGCCGTTGAAATCTCTCTCCCGCTCGGAATGCGCATTGCAGACCATGATCTGATAGCCGTGCGCCGCCGCGAAACCCTCGATCAGTTTCATCATTTCGGCATGGAACGGATTGGTGAGATCGCCAATGACGATGCCGAGGATTGACGTTCTCTGCTGCACCAGCTGGCGGGCCACAATATTCGTCTGGTAGCCCAGCTCGACGATGGCGGCCTTCACCCTCTCCCGCGTCGCCGGATGCACGCCGATGGCGTTGCGGATGACGTTGGAGACAGTCGATTTGGAGAGTTTCGCGACCCGCGCCACGTCATGGATCGTCGGCGGCCTGGCATAGGGTTGCGTTGCCACGGCTATCCTCTTCCCCGCTGTGGAAACAGAGCGCGCGGCTCTCCTCACCTCCAATACAAAATCGATATGAACATTTTGTTTATGGAAAGAGCGTGCAGACGCCCCTTCCCGCCGGAGCGGCCCCCGCGCGACGCATCCGCGAGGGCCGATGGTTCAGCCTTCGGCCGGGGTGAAGGTCAGCACCACGCCGTTCATGCAGTAGCGCTGGAAGGTCGGCGGCGGCCCATCCGGGAAAACATGGCCGAGATGACCGCCGCAGCTGGCGCAATGCACCTCGGTCCGCAGCATGCCGAGGCTGCGATCCTCCGTCGTTTCGACCGCGCCGGGCAGCGGCGTGTCGAAGCTCGGCCAACCCGTTCCGCTCTCGAACTTGGTGTCACCCTTAAAAAGCTCGTTGCCGCAGCCGGCGCAGGCGAAGGTGCCCGGCCGCTTCTCACGCAGCAGCGCGCAACTGCCCGGCCGCTCCGTCGCGTGATGGCGCAGGACCTTATACTGCTCGGGCGTCAGCCGCGCGCGCCATTCAGCGTCGGTGAAGCTCACCGGAAAGGTCTTCGTCCCTGCCTTGGTCGCGCCTGTGTTGATACCCATACCCATGCCCTCTGCTCGGCGGGCGCCCGGCCATGCCCGCCATCTGATTGACCCTGCCACCGTGGCGGGGGATAATATTGGCATGATCCTGCTCATCGACAACTACGACAGCTTCACCTTCAACCTCGTGCACTTCCTGGGCGATCTCGGCGCCGGCTGCGAGGTGTGGCGCAACGACGCGCTGACGGTGGCAGCAGGCCATGGCCCGTGCAGCCGGAGGCGATCGTGCTCTCGCCCGGCCCCTGCACGCCGAACGAGGCCGGCATCTGCCTCGACCTGATCGCCGCCGCCGCCGGCCGCATCCCGATCCTCGGCGTCTGCCTCGGCCATCAGGCGATCGGCCAGGCCTTCGGCGGCGAGGTGGTCCGCGCGCCGGTGCCGATGCACGGCAAGGTCAGCGCCATCCAGCATCACGGCACCGGATATCTTCGCCGGCCTGCCCTCGCCGTTCGACGCGACGCGCTACCACAGCCTGATCGTCGAGCGGGACACGCTGCCCGACGCGCTGGTGCCGACCGCCTGGACCGAGGACGGGCTGATCATGGGCCTGCGCCACCGCGCGCTGCCGATCTTCGGCGTGCAGTTCCACCCGGAGAGCATCGCCAGCGAGCACGGCCACGCCATCCTGGCCAATTTCCTGGCCATCGCCCGCGGCGCGCAACACCCCGGCGCGGGCCGCCTGAGCCGCCGTGGTCCGACGACCGCCAGAGCGCGTGATGAAGCCGCGCATGACCGGTGCATCGCCCGCCTCGGCGCGCGCGGCGAAACCCTGTCGCGAGGCCGAGGCCGAGGCCGCCTTCGCGCATCATCATGTCCGGCGAGGCCACGCCAGCGCAGATCGCCGGCCTGCTGATGGCGATGCGCGTGCGCGGCGAGACGGTGGCGGAAATGACCGGCGCCGTCCGCGCGCATGCGCGCGCCGCATGCTGCGCGATCGAGGCGCCGGCGGGTGCCATCGACGTCTGCGGCACCGGCGGCGACGAGGCCGGCACGCTGAACGTCTCCACCGCCGTCACCTTCGTCGTCGCCGGCTGCGGCGTGCCGGTGGCCAAGCACGGCAACCGCGCGCTGTGCTCGCGCACCGGCGGGGCCGATGTGCTGGCCGCGCTGGGCGTGAACGTCGATGTGCCGCTGGAGCGGCTGGAGATCCTGCGCGCCGAAGCCGGCTGCGTCTTCCTGTTCGCGCCCGCGCCATCACCCCGCGCTGCGCCATGCCGCCGGCCCGCGCGTCGAACTCGGCACCCGCACGATCTTCAACCTGCTGGGCCCGCTGGCCAACCCGGCGCGCGTCACCGCCAGCTCACCGGCGTGTTCGCCCCCGACTGGACCCGCCCGATGGCGGAGACGCTGGGCCGCCTCGGCACCGAACACGCCTGGATCGTGCATGGCCAGGGGCTCGACGAGCTGACGCGTCGCCGGCGACAACCATGTCGCCGCGCTGCAAGGACGGTCAGATGCGGGAGCTTCACGGTGCATGCCGGAGGATGCCGGCCTGGCGCGCGCGCCGATCGCGGCGCATCCGCGGCGGCGATGCCGCGATGAACGCGGCGGCGCTGATGCGGCTGCTGGCGGGCGCGACCGGCGCCTATCGCGACACCGTGCTGCTGAACGCCGCCGGCGGCGCTGATCGTGGCCGGGCCGTCCCCGACTCTGCGCGGAAGGCGTCATCGCGGCCACCGCCGCGATCGATCAGGGCCGCGCGGCCGCGGCCTCGATACCCTGCGGCGTGAAAGCCAGTCGACCCTTGTTTCCGAGACCCCAGCACAGTGACGGAGAATGATTTCCCCGGTTCCCGACCTCCTCGTCAAATCTGCGCCGATACCCGCGCGGAATGCGCGCGCCGCAGGGCGGCCACCGCCGATCGAGACGCTCAAGCAGAAGATCGCGGCGCAGCCGAAGCCGCGCGGCTTCGGCCGCGCCCTGATGGACGCACGGCGACCTGCCACCGCGTGGCGCTGATCGCCGAAATCAAGAAGGCCTCGCCCTCCGGCGGCCTGATCCGCCCGGATTTCGATCCGCCCGCCCTGGCCCGCGCCTATATGGACGGGCGGCGCCACCTGCCTCTCCGTGCTGACGGACAAGACCGTATTTCCATGGGCGAGCCGGAGCATCTGAAGGCCGCGCGCGCCGCCGTGCCCCTGCCGGTGCTGCGCAAGGACTTCATCCTCGATCCCTGGCAGGTCTACGAAAGCCGCGCGATGGGCGCGGATTGCATCCTGCTGATCATGGCCGCCCTGACGGACGACCAGGCGCGCGAGCTGGAAGCGCTGGCCCGCGCCCTCGACATGGACGTGCTGGCCGAGGTGCATGACGAGCCCGAGCTGCGATCGCGCGCTGGGGCTGGAGACGCCGCTGATCGGCATCAACAACCGCAATCTCAAGACGTTGCAAGACCGATCTGCAGACCGCGATCGACCTCGCGCCGCTGGTGCCCCCCGACCGCTTCCTGATCGCCGAAAGCGGCATCCACAACGCCGGGGATCTGAAGCGGCTCGTCGATGCCGGGCTGCAATGCTACCTGGTCGGCGAAAGCCTGATGCGGCAGGACGATGTGGCGCAGGCCGTGCGCGACCTGATCGGGGCGGAGCGCACCGCGGACGCGGCGTGATGGCCGGCCCCCGACCCGCCGCCGAGGGGCTGACGCATTTCGACCGCGAAGGCCGCGCCGCGATGGTGGATGTCTCGGCCAAGGCCGAGACCCGCGCGAAGCGACGGCGCGCGCCCGGTAGTGATGCAGCCGGCGACGCTGGCCCTGATCATGAGCGGGACGGCGAAGAAGGGCGATGTGCTGGGCGTCGCGCGCCTCGCCGGCATCATGGCGGCCAAGCGCACCGCCGACCTCATCCCGCTTTGCCACCCGCTGCCGATCGCGGCGGTGACAGTCGATCTCGCCGCCGATGTGGCGGGCCCGCCGTGGAGATCACCGCCACCGTCCGCACCACCGGCCGGACGGGGGTGGAGATGGAGGCGCTGACGGCGGCCAGCGTCGCGGCGCTGACGGTCTATGACATGTGCAAGGCGGTGGATCGCGGCATGGTGGTCGAGGGCTTGCGCGTCATCGCGAAATCCGGCGGCGCCTCGGGCGACTTCCACGCCGCATGATCTCCGTCACCGAAGCGCGCGCGCGCATCCTGGCAGGGCTCGCCCCTACGGCCGCCGAGATCGTGCCGCTGGCGGAGGGTGCCGGGCGCGTGACCGCCGCACCGCTGGTCGCGCGCCACAGCAACCCGCCGGCCGATGTCTCCGCGATGGATGGCTATGCCGTGCGTGCCGCCGACGCCGCCCCGGGTGTCGCGCTCCGGCTGGTCGGCTCGGCACCCGCCGGCCATCCTTTCGCCGGCACGCTGGGCGCGGGTGAGGCCGTGCGGCTGTTCACGGGCAGCGTCGTGCCCCAGGGCGCGGATGCCATTCTGATCCAGGAGAACGCGACCACCGCCGGCGCGCTGGTGACGGTGACGGAGCAGCCGCCGGCAGGCCGCCATATCCGCCGCATGGGCCAGGATTTTCGCGCAGGCGAGATGCTCATGCCCGCCGGCCAGCGGCTCGACCCCCGCCGGATCGGCCTTGCGGCGGCCGGCGGCCACCCGTGGCTCGCCGTGCATCGCCGGCCGCGCATCGTCATTCTGAGCACGGGCGACGAAATCGCGCTGCCCGGCGAGCCGCTTCCGCCCGGCGGCGTGGTGTCCTCCAACGGTCCGGCGCTCGCGGCTTTCGTGCGGGCCTGCGGCGGCGAGCCGGTGCTGCTGCCGACGGCACGTGATGACCGGGACGCCATTGCGGCCGCCGCCGATGCGGCGCGGGGCGCGGAGATGCTGCTGACGACAGGGGGTGCCAGCGTCGGCGAGCATGATCTCGTGCAAGCGGCGCTGGCCGAGCGCGGCATGGTGCTCGATTTCTGGAAGATCGCGATGCGGCCGGGCAAGCCGCTGATCCATGGCCGGCTGGGCGAGGTGCCGATGCTCGGCCTGCCCGGCAACCCGGTTTCGGCGCTCGTCTGCGCCATTCTGTTCCTGCTGCCCGCCATCGCGAAGCTATCGGGGCTGCCGGGCGACCCGCCCTTGGCCGAGCCCATACGCCTCGCCACCCCGCTGGCCGCGAACGACATCCGGGAGGATTACCTGCGCGCCTCGCTGCTGACGCGGGATGACGGCGGGTGGCTGGCGCATCCCTATCCGACGCAGGATTCAGGGATGCTCAGCCGGTTGGCGAGCGCCGATGCGCTGATCATCCGGCCGCCCTTCGCGCCCGCTTGCGCGGCGGGCGAATTGGTGCCCGCGATCAGGCTGGCGCCGCTGGGAGTATAGGGCGGCAGCCCAAGCCTCTACTGGCTGAAGCCGTTTCCGATTTGATGCGCCGTATTCACGATGGCGTCGCCCGTGGCATTGGCGCCGTTGCTGAAGCCTTGGCCGATGTCGTTGACGCCGCTCTTGATACGGTCCTGGCCGAGATTGGTGCCGGCGGCGTTGAAATCCTGCTGGGCGCGCGCACCGTTGGAATTGCAGGCGGCGAGCCCCAAGGGCAGGACCAACAGACAGAGGCAGGGCAATTTCATGGGGCGCGGCTCCTTGTGTTCCCCATTTCGCTCATCCACCGGCGAATTTCAATATTCTGCCACCCGCGAATGGGCCTCGCCGTTATTCGGCTTCCTCTTCCCTACTGGTCGTAACCGAGGCAACGCCATCCATGCCGGCCAAGCCGTCCAGCAAGCGGTTCAATCGCTTGCCGCCCGCGATCTTCATGCTGACGGTGACATGACGTGTCTGGCTCACGCCGGCCTTGCCGTCATCAGCCCCGTCGGTCTTCCCCTTGGACAGGGTATTCGACTTCCCGACATAGACGTCTGAGATCCGGAAACCGTGACCACTGCAGGTCATAAGAATGTCGCGCAGAAGCCCCCGACCGTCCTCATAGGAAACCGAGAGCGGCAAGGCGGCCCATCGCGACTGAGGCAACCACCGAAAAGCAACCGGCAAGGCGAAGATCGTGGCGAAGTAGCAGGCGACAACAGCGACCGCGAGGATGGGCAAACCGGCACCGCAGGCCATCCCGACAGCCGCGACCAGCCAGACACTGGCGGCTGTCGTCAGCCCCTTCACGACATCGCCGCGAACGAAGATGACGCCGCCACCGATGAAGCCAATGCCGGTTACGATCTGTGCGGCGATACGGGATGGATCGAGCATCACGCGATAAGGCGAGAGGATGTCCATGAACCCGTATTTGGACACCAGCACGAAAAGCGCCGAGGCAACACCGACGAGGGTGTAGGTGCGTAGTCCGGCAGCCTTCTGCTGTATCTCCCGTTCGGCACCGATAAGCGCCGACAGCAGAAAAGCCGTAAGCAGCTCGCTGATTTGCAGCCAGCCCTGGCCCGACAACTCGCTCACAGGCATCTAGGTTGCTCTCCACGTCCTTCCGAGCAGGGCGTGAAAGCACGGCAGAAGGCAAGTGCCAATCGACGGGAAGCAGGGCTTATCCGCCCCCGGGCAAGCTGTTCAGAGCAATACCGGATCAGGTTGAATCACCTGATCCGAAGCTTTGCGTTCTTAATCAGAAACATAGAACGGGATTGGCGCGCTTTCGCTCACCATCCCGCTCTCTGGCAGTGCTCCAATTTAGAGACTGTTTGGGAGTGCGCTATGGCGAGCCAGAGGCCACGAAGTGGCCGCCCGGCGTGACTTTCGAGAACCGGAGCGGAGTGGCCGTATAAGGCCACCCGCCCCGGAAGCGCAGAAAGGCACGTCGGATGGCCGCCATAGTAGCAGTCTCAAACAGTCTCTCAGGAGTTGCCGTTTTCTGGAACCAAAACCGGCTTGGCCATGTAATCGGCCGGGTAGACGCGGCTCAGGGCATCGATCTTGGGCAGATCGAAGGTCGCGATGTAGTCGCTGTCCGGATTGAGGGTGAGGTAGTTCTGATGGTAGCCCTCGGCCGGGTAGAAGCCGCTATTCTTGCCGACGATGGTCGCGATCGGGTCATCGAAGATCTGCGTCTTGTTGAGCTGCGCGATATAGAGAGACGCCACGCGCGCCTGTTCCGGGCTGGTGGTGAACAACTCCGACCGATACTGCGTGCCCTGATCCGGATACTGCTCATTCACCTCGGTCGGGTCGGTGACGACTGAGAAGAAGATTTGCAGGAGGTGCCCGTAGGAGACCACGCGCGGGTCGAAGGTAACGCGCACCGATTCCGCATGGCCTGTGGTACCGGTTGCCACCGTCTCATACTGCGCGGTCGAGGCCGCGCCGCCATCATAGCCGGACAGCGCCATGGTCACGCCCCGGACATGCTGGAAGGTGCCCTGCACGCCCCAGAAGCAGCCGCCGGCGAAAATCGCCGTCTCGCTGGTGGCGGAGGAGGCAGCCTCATCGACGGCCGGCGGCGGCAGCGGCTGATTGAGGTCGGCCGCATGGGCGCCGACGCCAAGCAGATGGCCGGAGCCGGCCGCAATGGCGAGGATGGCAACGGCGGCGACGGCCGTTTTGTGGCCGCCCAGGAACTTACGAATTGTCATTGGAGGAGTCCTCAACCAACTGAACTCGGGTGAAAGGCCAGAGCGACGCCGTTCATGCAGTAGCGCAGCCCCGTCGGCTGCGGACCGTCGGGGAAGACATGGCCCAGATGGCTGCCGCAGCGCCGGCAATGAACCTCGGTGCGATCCATGCCGAAGCTCGTGTCGTTCGACGTCAGGACGGCATCCTTGACCGGCTCCCAGAAGCTCGGCCAGCCGGTGCCGCTGTCATATTTGGTCGTCGAGGAATAGGCCGTCAGGTCACAGCCGCCGCAAGCATAGAGGCCGGCTCGCGTCTCATGATCGAGCGGGCTGGAGAATGGCGGTTCCGTGCCCTGTTGACGCAACACGTCATAAGCGGCCGGGCTGAGCATCGAGCGCCATTCGGCATCGGTATGCGTGACGGCGAAGGTCTCGGCCCGCGCGTGCCGGACTTTGGGAATGCCGAGCAGAAATGCGAAGCCCGCCAGCATTGTGCTGCCGCCGAGAACCGCGCGCTTGGTGATCACCTGCCTCTCCTCTATCCAGTGATGTAGTCCAATTCGGTGCCATCGCCGCCGTGGTTACAACGATGACGCCCTGACAGATTAACTTACGCTCATGCACGGAAGCGTTTTAACGTAAGCCCACGCATGAAGATGCCGCCGTCGCGAATGGTGGCCCCGCAGCCATGGCCGGTTGATCTCTGGCCGTATCGCGCCCACGGGTAGGGCATGTTCCGTTTTTTCGAGACGCGGCTCCAGCCTACCGCGATCAACCCGGACCGGCCGCCGCCGACGGTCGACCAGCCCCAGGCCCTGCCCCGCTTCTACTGGCATTTCATCAGCCAGGCACCGGGCCTGGTCTCGGCGCTGTTCGCCGCCGGGCTCGTGGTCGCGACGCTCGACGTGACCATCCCGGTCTTCATCGGCCGCCTCGTCTCGCTCGTCTCCACCCACACGCCGAAGACGCTGATCCCCATGGCCGGCGGCCAGTTGCTGGCGATGATGGTGGTTCTTCTGCTGGTGCGGCCGGCGGCGCTCCTGGTGCAGAACCTCATCACCAACCAGGCGATCAACGCCGGGATGACCAACCTCGTCCGCTGGCAGAACCACTGGCACGTCGCCCGCCAGAGCTGGACCTTCTTCCAGAATGACTTCGCCGGGCGCATCGCGACCCGAGTGATGCAGACCGGCCCGTCCCTGCGGGAGAGCATGGTCTCCGCCACCAACGCGGTCTGGTACATCCTGGTCTACGGCACCAGTTCCGTCCTGCTGCTGAGCCGCGCGAACTGGCGGCTCGGCATTCCCATCATCGTCTGGTTCGTCGTCTATGCCTGCCTGATGCGCGCCTTCGTGCCGCGCATGCGGGAGCGGTCGCGCCGCATGTCCGAGGTGCGGTCCATGCTCACCGGCCGGGTGGTGGACAGCTACACGAACATCCTGACGGTGAAGCTCTTCGCCCGCGCGCGGCGACGAGGACGCCTTCGTCCGCGACGGGGTTGACGACCATACGGCGGCCTTCCGCCGGCAGCTTCGCCTGATCACTACCTGGTTCATCGTGCAGGCGATGACGAATGCGATGCTCGTCACCGGCACGGGGGCGCTCGCCGTCTGGCTCTGGCTGCAGGGCCGCGTGCCGGTCGGCACCGTTGCCACCGCCATCCCGCATGGCCTGGCAGATCGCCAATATGGCGGGCTGGGTGGCGCAGAACGTGACCTCCATCTTCGAGAATGTCGGCACGGTGCAGGACGGGATGCGCTCGATCGCGCATCCGCGGCAGATGCCTGACCGCGCGGATGCGGCGCCGCTGCGGCTTGAGCAGGGCGCCATCCGCTTCGAGAATCTCAGCTTCGATTACGGCCGTGGCCGCACGGCGCCGAGGCCGGGCGCGCGCGGCGGCGTGCTGCGGGGCATCGCCCTCGATATCCATGCGGGCGAGCGGATCGGGCTGGTCGGCCGTTCCGGCGCCGGCAAATCGACCCTCGTCAACCTGCTGCTGCATTTCTACGATCCCTCGGCGGGCCGCATCCTGATCGACGGGCAGGACATCGCCGGGCTGACGCAGGAAAGCCTGCGCGCCGCGATCGGCATGGTGACGCAGGATACCTCGCTGCTGCATCGCTCGATCCGCGACAATATCGCCTATCGGCCGCCCGGACGCGACCGAGGACGAAATCCATGCAGCGGCGGCGCGCGCCCATGCGGCGGAGTTCATCGAGCAGCTGGAGGATTGGAGGGCCGGCGCGGCTATGACAGCCATGTCGGCGAGCGCGGCGTGAAACTTTCCGGCGGCCAGCGCCAGCGCATCGCGATCGCGCGGGTGATCCTGAAGAATGCGCCGATCCTGGTGCTGGACGAGGCGACCTCCGCGCTCGATTCCGAGGTGGAGGCGGCGATCCAGGAGCAGTTGACCGATCTGATGGAGGGCCGCACGGTGATCGCGATCGCGCACCGGCTCTCGACCATCGCGCTGATGGACCGTCTCGTCGTGCTGGATGAGGGGCGGGTCGCCGAGCAGGGCACGCACCATGCCCTGCTTGCGCGGGGCGGCATCTATTCCGGGCTTTGGCGGCGCCAATCCGGCGGGCTGAGGGATGACAGCCGGGCGGCAGCACCCATCTCGGTCTGATAGCGTGATGAGTGAAAGCTGATTGGAGGGTTACGATGCGCCTGCTGCTGGCCCTGCTATTGCCGGGCATTTCAT
This sequence comes from uncultured Pseudomonadota bacterium, assembly GCA_963745125.1. GTDB lineage: Bacteria > Pseudomonadota > Alphaproteobacteria > Acetobacterales > Acetobacteraceae > Acidisoma. Next base: position 151,716 of record CAVUWB010000010.1, on the reverse strand, counting down.
TCTTCTTCATCGGCCGCCCCTGGGCGGGCATTCTCTGCCTGATTTTGCACGCGACCATCATCGGCTGGATACCGGCGGCGATCTGGGCGGTTTATGCGCTCAATCAATACGAGACCGACCGCAAGCTGCGCATGGCCGGCTGGCTTCCGCCTTCCTGATCGACAAGGGACCGGCCAGATGAGCAAAGCGCTATACGCCACCTTCGAGGTTCTGCCCGGCCATGAGGACGCGCTGCGCGCGCTGATGGCCGCGCTGACGCGGGACGTGCGCGCCGAACCCGGTTGCCTGCGCTTCGTCGCCTATACGCGGGCGGACAATCCCCGCGCCTATCATGTCGATGAGATCTACGCCGATGAGGCCGCCTTCGCCGCGCATATCGCGAGCGCGCATGGCCGCGCCTTCAATGCCGCGATCACCGACAAGGTGGTGGGCGGCGGCTCCACGGTCGTGTTCCTCGACGAGACCGGCTCGGTTTAGATCGCGCGGATGACGCGCGCCGGATTGCCGCCCACCAAGGTATTCGCCGGCACATCCCGGGTGACGACGGACCCCGCCGCGACGACCGCGTTTTCACCGACGGTCACCCCGCCGATGATCGTGACCCCAGCCGCGATCCAGACGTTTCTCCCGATGACGATGGGCTTCGCGACGACGCCCTCGCGCCGCCGTGACGGTTCGATGGGATGACTTGAGGTGATGAGACTCACATTCGGCCCGATCAGCACGTCATCGCCGATGTCGATACCGCCGAGGTCATACATCGTGCAGTTCTGATTGATGAAGACGCGGCGCCCGAGGCGGATATCCCGGCCGCCGGTCGTGTAGAAGGGCGGGATCAACGAAAACCCGTCATCCACCGCGCGCCCGGTGAGATCGCTGAATACGGCGCGGATCTCATCCACCTGGTCGAAGGTCAGCCGGTTGAGAACAGGGGTGATCGTCATCGCCCGCCGGACGCTCGCCGACATCGCCGCCGATTCCGGCGTTCCCCTCAGAATAATCCGCGCGCCGTCTTCAATCGGCATCGGCTGTGTCTGGCATTATGGTCATCACAACCTAATGCGCGGCGCCCCAGTTCGGCCCGATGCCGGTCTCCACCACCAGCGGCACGCGACAGCGCGCGCCGCCTCTCCATCACCTCCCGCGCCGATGCGCGGCCGTCGGCTCCGCCTCGGCCTCCGGCGCCTCGAACAGCAATTCGTCATGCACCTGCAGCAGCATGCCGCGCCGACAGCCCCGCCGCCGCGCAGCGCCGCCGGCAGCCGCACCATGGCGCGCTTGATGATATCGGCCGCCCCGCCCTGCAGCGGCGCGTTGATCGCCTGCCGCTCGGCATAGCCGCGCCGCGCCGGGTTCTTGTCGGCGATGCCGGGAATCCAGCAGCGGCGGCCGAACGGGCGTCAGCACATAGCCCGTCGATCCGCGCCTCCTCCTTCGTCGCGCTCCATGTAGTGCGCGGATGCCGGGATAGCGCGCGAAATAACGCTCGATATAGCGCCGCGCCTCGCCCGGCTCGATCTGCAGCTGCCGCGCCAGGCCGAAGGCGCTGATGCCGTAGATGATGCCGAAATTGATCGCCTTCGCCCGCCGGCGGGTCATCGGGTCCATGCCCTGCCATCGGCACGCCGAACACCTCGCTGGCGGTGCGGGCGTGGATATCCTCGCCGTTCGCGAAAGCTCTCGCTTCAGCGCCGGAATATCGGCGACATGGGCCAGCAGCCGCAGCTCGATCTGCGAGTAGTCGGCGCTGACCAGCACATGGCCCGGGCTCGGCGATGAAGGCGCGGCGGATGCGGCTGCCTTCCTCCGTGCGGATCGGGATGTTCTGCAAGTTCGGGTCGGTCGAGGACAGCCGCCCGGTGCTGGCGATCGCCATGGCGAAGCTGGTGTGCACGCGCCCGTATCGGGATTGATCTCCTCGACCAGCGCGTCGGCATAGGTGGATTTCAGCTTCGCCAGCTGCCGCCATTCCAGGATGCGCGCCGGGCAGTTCGTGGCCCTGGTCGGCCAGCGTCTTGCAGCACCGAGGCATCGGTGCCCCAGGCGCCGGTCTTCATCCGCTTGCCGCCGGGCAGCCTCATCTCGTCGAACAGCACCTCGCCCAGCTGCTTGGGGCTGCCGAGGTTGAAGGCTCTGGCCGGCGAGCCGTGGATGTCCGGTCTCCATCACCGCCATGCGCGTCCGCGAAATCCACCGACATGCGGCGCAGCTCGTCCGCATCCACCTGACGCCGGCGCGCTCCATGCGCCAGCAGGATGGGCATCAGCCGGCGCTCCATCTGCTCATACAGCGCCAGCGCCTTCGTTCGCCGCAGCCGCGGCCGCAGCGCCTGCCACAGCCGCAGCGCGACATCGGCGTCCTCGGCCGCATAGGCGGTGGCGCGGTCGAGCGGCACCTGCGCGAAGGGGATGCGGTCGCGCCCGGTGCCGGTGACCGCGTCGTAGCCGATCGGCGTGTGGCCGAGATGCAGCGGCGACAGTTCGTCCATGCCATGGCCATGCGCGCCCGGCCTCCTGCGCGTAGGAGATCAGCATGGTGTCGTCGACCGGGCCTGTCGCGGCGGGCGCACCGGCGCGCGCCAGCACCATCAGGTCGAACTTGGCGTTCTGCAGCACCTTCAGCACCGAGGGATCGGCCAGCAGCGGCCCGAGCGCCGCGATCGCCTCCTCCGGGTCGATCTGCGGGCCGACCAGCAGGTCATGCCGCAGCGGCACGTAGCAGGCGCGGCCGGGCGCGGTGGCGATGCGACAAGCCGACCAGCTCCGCGCGCATCGGCGTCCAGCCCGTCGGTCTCGGTGTCCGAGCGCCACCACGCCGGCGGCTGACCGCCTCGGCCAGGCAGGAGCGCCAAGCTTCGATCGTCGTGACGGTCTCGTAGGGGCCGAAGGCGGCAGACCCCGATGGTCGCCGCTTCGGCCGGCGGCGCCTCAGGCGGCCCCGCCTCGGCCGGCTGCACCTGAACCGGCTGGACGCGCCGCACGCCCGGCTTCCAGGCCCAGGCGCGCCGCGATCGCTGCGGAACCCTTGGGCGGCGAGCCAAGCTTGCAGCGGCCCCTGCTCCACGGGCGCGGGCGACCAGCGCCTCCATCGGCAGCGGCAGCGGCACGTCTGTCGCACAAGATCACCAGCTGGCGGGAGATGCGCGCCGCCTCGGCATGCTCGATCAGCATGTCCCGCCGCTTGGACGGCTTCATCGCATGCGGCGGCGGCCAGCACCGCCTCCAGAGTCGCCGAATTCGCCGATCAGCTGCGCCGCCGTCTTCGGCCCGATGCCGGGCACGCCGGGCACGTTGTCGACGGAGTCGCCCATCAGCGCCTGCACCTCGATCACCTTGTCGGGGGTGACGCCGAACTTCTCCATCACCTCGGCCGGCGCCGATCGGCTTCTGCTTGATCGGGTCCAGCATCTCCACGCCGGGCCGGATCAGCTGCATCAGGTCCTTGTCGGACGAGACGATCGTGCAGCTGGCCGCCAGGCCGCGAACGCGCCGCGGCATAGGAGGCGATCAGGTCGTCCGCCTCCCAATCGGCCAGCTCGATGGCCGGAACGCCGAAGGCGCCGGTCGCCTCGCGCACCAGGGCGAATTGCGGGATCAGCTCCTCGGGCGGCGGCGGCCGGTGCGCCTTGTATTCGTCGTAGAGCCGGTTGCGGAAGGTCGTGCGCCCGGCATCGAAGATCACCGCGAGATGGGTGCCGACATGGTCCTTCAGCAGCCGCGCCAGCATGTTGGTGAAGCCGAACACGGCGTTCACCGGCGTGCCGTCCGGCCGGGTCATCGGCGGCAGTGCGTGGAAGGCGCGGAAGATGAAGCCCGACCCGTCGATCAGGATCAGGTGCAGCGGCTCAGCATCCATGGCCGGGGTCTCTCGCTTCAGTGCCCCTCATGCGCGGGCTCACCCACCAGCACGAAGAGCCGCGAGCAATAGGGGCAGGTCACCTGCCGGGCCTCGGTGCCCAGCAGGCCTTGCATATGCAGATAGACCTTGGGATGGCCGAGCGGGCCGCCATTCGCGTCGCAGCTGACGATACGCTCATTCACCTGCAGAACCTCGATCGGCTTCGTGACGGTCTGGCTCATGTTTTCCTCTTTGGCCCGGGACGCGGCGATGATAGCCATGCGGCGTGCGCCGAACCATCCCCCTCGCCCTGCTGGCCCTCGGGCTGCTCTCCGCCTGCGCCGCGCCGCCACCGCTGGTCTATGGCCCGGCGCCGCCGCCGACCGTGACCGACGGGGCTTTCACGATGACGGACGGGGCGCGGCTACCGTATCGGGAATGGCTGCCGGCGGGCAGCCCCTCCATCGTCGTGCTCGCCTTCCACGGCATCGATGACAGCCGGGACGCCTGGGAGCGCCCCGGACCCATCCTGGCGGCGCGGGGCATCGCCGTGATCGCGCCGGACCAGCGCGGCTTTGGCGCGGCACCCGACCGTGGCCGCTGGCCGGGGACCGAGCGCCTGCTGCTGGATGCGCGGCAGATGGCGATCCTCACCCAGGCGCGATATCCGACGGCGCATCTGTATCTGGCGGGCGAAAGCATGGGCGGCGCCGTGCTGATGGCGCTGGCGGCGAGCAACCTGGCCCCGCCGGTTGACGGCTACGTGTTCAGCGCCCCGGCCGTTTGGGGACGGCGGGAGATGAATGTCTTTCTGCGCTCCGTGCTGTGGGTGGCCGATACGACCGTGCCGAACATGACCTTCACCGGGCGCGGCGCCGGCGTGATGCCCACGGATGACGAGGCGGCGCTGGTACGCCTCTCCACCGATCCTTTGACCGTGACGGCCACGCGCGTTTCGGTGGTGAAGGGCCTCGTCGATCTGATGGACCGAGCCTTGGCGGCGGCCGGGCATATCGATGTGCCGGTGCTGTTCCTCTATGGCGGGCATGATGAGCTGGTGCCGAAGGAGGCGATGGCAGCCGCCTGGCGCGCCGAGATCGCGAGCGGCGCGACGCGGGTAACGTATGCCTTCTATCCAGGAGGCTATCACCTTCTGGAGCGCGACCATGAGGGCGCGACGGTAACGGGTGACGTGGCGCATTGGCTGGAGGACCCGTCGGCCCCCTTGCCTTCGGGGGCGGACACGCGGGCGCGGACCTGGATCGCGGCCCAGCCCCCGGGCTGAGGGAGTTCGGGCTCGTGCGTTTTGGGGTAAGGGCGTGGCCCCCCTTTTCACCGAGGGCCATTCCGGGTAATGGAGGTGCCGTCGCCCAACAGGCGGCCCTGGACCCGTAGCTCAGCTGGATAGAGCGTTGCCCTCCGAAGGCAAAGGCCGGACGTTCGAATCGTCTCGGGTCCGCCAATTCAATCAAAGTGTTAGCCGGTCTCGCTTCTCCCGCTCAAAAGCCGCCGGAAGCAAGGCGGAAGCAGCAGAAAGTCACTTATTGACCCCACTCCTTCCGTTTTTCGGGCACGCGCGCGAGGGATGGGGGCGTCTCGGCGATGTGTTTTCAAAGCCGATCGCTTTTGCGCCTCGCGTGCGCGGGATGCGGGTTTTCAAGTTGTATATTAGACAACTTGATTTCCCCACTTACGCCGCGCGTGTGGGCCTATGGCCAAACTCAGCCTTCTGCAAATTTGCAGAAGGTATGCGCGTGAGAGATGCGGCGCGGCGAAGATCCGAGCGCTGCGGGCAGAGGGAACTGCACCTGTAGGGACCTCTGCGCCCGGATTGGAACGGGCCGACGACTTACGACAGCCAGTGGCGCCGCCGCAGCTGGTGGAGGCTGCCAGGCTAGCGTTACCGGCGTGTTTCCGGCTCGCCTGGTCTCCGGAGGTTTCGCCGCGCCGCACGGCTAAACCCATCCGGTCTAGCCGAGCGCCCCGCTCACGGCTGCATCCCCTGGCCGACCGAGCTGGCCTGCACCTTCGGCGCCCCGGACTGCGCGAACAGGTCGCCATTGGTCGTCACGCTGGTCTTGGTGCCCGGAGGCGCCCCAGACAGCCGGATCTGCGCGTCAAGCTTGCCGCTGACGGTATGCGTCACGGCGTCGGAGGCGCCCGAACCGCCCTGGATGCCCGGCTGCGACGGGCCGGTCTCAATCGTGTCGGCAAGGCGCCCGAGCCGCTGAATCTCCTGGCCCATCACCGTCGCTGACCGCTGCATCCCGCCCGTTATGCTGGGACCGGGCTTTGCGGGCGCGGCAGTCGGCGGATACCAAAGGCCACCGTCCGGGGCCAGTTGCGTCTGTCCAGGGTGCGGCAGACGAGGGGCGGTAGAGGTAGGCGGTTTCGGGAGGCCGGCGGACGATGGCAGGCTATTGAACCAGGAATCCGCATACAGGCGGCGGCGCCCGATACCATTTTGCCCACCAAGATCGGCGGGCACCTCGTAGCCGCCCTCAACCAGGGCAGCGGACTGTGACGGACTGAGCTTGCCGCTCATCAGGCCCTTCAGGACGGGAGCATACTGCGGCTGATTAAGCTCCCACCACATGAAATTCGCCTGCTGTTTGGCGGTCGAGCCGTGGATGTCGTTCCCCATGACGCTTTTGAACTGAGCCTGGCGATGGGGGGACCATTGGGCGAGGCCGTAACCCGGGCCACCGGGTTGCTGACTGCCTGGGTCGCCGGTGCTTTCTGCCGTCGTGTTGCCGATCAAGCCCGCGATGCTGGCATCCGGCATTCCGTGAGCCTTCATGACGGCGGCGATCGCGTCATTCGAGGCGCTCATGCGCGCGGCACCTTTGCGGCCTCCGATGTCCTGATAGCGGAGGCCGTAGTTGTCGCTCTTGTCTCCCGCCGAGGCGTGCTGGACCATGTCGATGATGCCCGCGACCGACGCCATGGTCGCCGCAACGGGCAGCGCGGCGTCGACCACAGAGCCGAGACCCAGCAGCCGCATCACCCATGCCGCTGGCCTCAGGGCGCCTAGGGATAGAATCCCGACACCGACCTTCGTGAAGGAATCGGCAAGGCCCTTGTTGTTTTCGATCCAATTCGACGTCGCCGTCAGCATCTTAGTCGTGGTGCCGGACCAGTCGTCCTCGATGCAATTCGTGATGCCGGCGAAGTCTTGGCCGAAGCGGGTCCAGGCGGCATTGGCGGCGACGGCGTCCTGAACCATTTTCGGCGTCAATCCGGCGCCGGTGCTCTGGGCCGCCGCCATCGTCTTATCGTACTGACGGAACAGCGGCATCAACTCGTCGCCGCTACCACCCAAGATCGTGTCGGCTAGGGTGGACTGGAGGTTTGGATCTTTGATTCCAGCCAGCCCGTGCGCAACCTGCGGCATGATCTGCGCAGCCGTCAGGAGCTGCCCGTTTGAATTCCGCAGCGCTATGTGAAGTTTGTTGAAGGCGGCAATGGCCTGCGGATTCTTCCCAGTCGCGGCACTGAAGATGGCGTCGCTGAGGCCCGTCATACCTGCGGTTGCGGCCTGCGCGGATGCCCCGGTGAGTTGCGCGGCAACCTGAAACTGGCTCAACCGGCTGGCGCTGACGCCGGCCCGCTGCGAAGAATTGTTAAGCGAATTGCCGAAGCTCGCCCATTCGCGGGCCAGGGCGCCGAGTCCCGCGACGCTCGCCGCGCTGGTGATGACACCGAGCGGGCCCATGACGCGGCCCATGTTCTCGAAGGCGGCGAGGCTTTCTCGGGCAACGCCGCGCATGCCCTTGGAGAGCCTTTCGGCCTCGCCCGACCGGCCGAGGGTCAGGATACCCTTAGCCGCCTTGCGCGAACTCGACTGCAACGAGTCGATCTGCTTCCGGGCTTCCGGGATGCGGCTTAGCGCCTCATCATCGAAGCCGATCCTGACCTGGATGTTGGAGCCAGAGCCTGACATCGTTTTTTCCTACTGGCCGATCGTATCGGGAAGCGCCGCGCCGCCGCCGCCGATCGGAGGAGGACCGTCGTCCGGATCCCAGAAGAACCCAGCATTCAGCAGCACTGGCTCCGGCGTAAACGCTTCTTTCGGCATCAGGACCAACTCGGCGTGCGTTCCATCGTCATCTCGGTGATAGGTGACCTCTCCGATGATCCACGGCTTCTTCGGCGTCAGTTTCAGAGCCGGCAGGTTGATCGGGGCAAAAGCATTCGGCGCCCAAAGCGCTCCGGCCTGATCGCGCCACGAGTCGCAGACCAGGCGAACGGCCTGCGATCGGCCGATGCGACGATTAACTTCCCAGCTAGTGCGCTGCTGAAGGAACTGTTGGGAGACCGCGAATTGTTCTGACACCACTATCAACTGCCGGAACCTCGTAACGCCCTTGTCGAAAGCCGGAGCATAGGTGACGCCGCCCTGCCCCTGGCTGCCGTACATGTTGAATGACATCAGGACCGGCAGGTATTTCTGATACCTCTGGTCCATCGAGAACGACACGTCGGCGGACTCGACGTTCGCGCCCTGCTGGAAACCGGACGCCATTGTTGAGGTTCCGACATTGGCCAGGATCAGGTTGCCGTCGGGCCCGTCATAGGCGAGCACCCCGGCGTAGCGGGCGACGCGCTCGATGATCTCGTAAGGTGTCTCGGTTAGGATAGCGGAGAAGGTGAGCGGCCCGCCGCCGATCGCCGATACGGGCACGTTGTTCCCGGTCAGGCTGGAGACCGTGATCCCATACGGCGACGCGAGTCGCTGTGCCAGTAGCTGGAGCGAGGTCGTCGTCATCGTCATGCCGTTGAGCGCTGACGGCGATATCGAGCAGTCGACTAGGATCTTCGCACTTGCTGCGGCCGAAGATGCGCACCTGGTGGCTGCGGGCTGAGAAGCTTGGGTTGTAGCGGTCGATGTAGCCCGTGATGACGGTGTCCGCCCCAATCATCAGCGTGCAGGGGTCGCCCGGCTGCACTACAACAGCGGCTGCCTGGCCTGGAAAGCGCTCCGTCAGCGAGATGTCAAAGGTGCTCGGAACCTGGTCCAAGCTCCTCGTCACTCGGATTGACTGCCATCCGCCGAGAGACTGTCCGCCAGCGATGAGCGTGACGTTGTTGCTCGGGGGCTTGGCCGAGGTGGCGCCGGCCGCGCCGCCGGTCGCGACCGTGACGCCGCCGGAGCGCATGAGCGGGGGGCTGGTCATAGCAGAATCCTTATGATATTGCCGGCCACCGGCGGAAGGATGGCCGCCGCGCCGGCGGTCGGGGTTGGTTTTACGTGGCACTCGCCGACTTTCCACGACCCGAGTTGACCGATCACTCCTGATGGCCATGTGATCGGCGCCCGAATTTCGTTGTCCCGTCACCGCCGATACACCGGCCCTTGAACGCTGACGTTAGGGCTGACGGGGCCGATGTGGGCGGGGTTGGGCGTGGTCGGCGGCGACAGGAAGGGCGCCTTTTCCTGGACGAAGCCCAGCTTTCGAAGGCGGGCGACTTCCTCGGTCGGCAACTCGATTTTCGTGCCGGGACCGTGTCTTTCGGGACTTGGCCAAGTCCCAGTCCAGACGGACCTTCCGCGAGAGACGAAGACCGCGACTAGAGATTCTGACATGTTTGCTTTCCTTAGTTCAGCGCGGCCAAACAATTCCAGGCCCGGGTTCCGCGGCCGGAAGACGCGTCAGAAACCCGAGGCCCCTCCCATCGCGGCCGACATAGGCCCGCGCCATCTCGGGCAGTTGATCCGGCAGCGCCTTCGTCGCCGGGTCGCGTAGCCCCTCGCGCGCGCGCCAGGCCGCCTCCTCCATCTCAACAAGCGCGGCGATCTCGTGTGCGGCCGGCAGGTAGCGGGCGCCGAATTCCGCGTTGAAGGTCTCGATCTTTGCGATCGCAGCACGCACCTTTTCACCGTGAGCCGCTGCGGCTTCGGCGATGGTGGCCTCGGTCAACTTGTTCGACAGTTCAACTTCGAGAGCGGCGAGGCGTTCGAGGGTTAGCTGGTCGTCACGCACCGCCGTTTCGGCTGCACGGAGTTGTATCACGGTCCCGGTCAGCAAAAGACCAGGACGCCGCTCGGCCTCATCGGCCAGCCTGTTCTGCGCGGCTGCGCGTTCGTCGCGCAGGAGTGCCAGGGCGTCGCGGAAAGCTGCCGCGGTCGCGTTTTTTGGCCGAAGGTTTTGCAACGAAAAGTCCGTCACCGATAATTCTCCCGCGGAGATCGACATTTACTGCGCCTGCCCGCCGATCCAAGTTGCGGTAACCGGCGTGAAGACTGTGGTCGAGGAGCTGAACAGCAGAACCACGCCATTCTGGAAATCGTCCGGAACGCCGAGAGTAATGTTCTCGGTCACGCCCTCACCCACAGCCTGAACCTGATGAACGCCAACCAGCGCAGCGCCGGACGCGGGCACTGACGCGGCATCGAGAGCGATCAAAAATCCGGGCGAGCCCGGCGGGGCTGTGGCGGACATGCTGTACAGCGTGTGGCCGCCAGAGAAGGTTACGGCATTGGGAACCGCCGGCGGATTGACGACCAGCACAACTCCGGAAGCGTTTGCGGCGCCGGCAGACGCAAGATTTAGGCCCATAATGACAATTCTTTTCGAAATTGGTGAGAAAGAGTTGGGTGACAGCGCGTCACCTAATTCTGGGGCTGATCGATTAAGCTTCGCCGCGAGCGCGCTTGCCCGCCGCAATGATTTGCTGCGCAACCCCTGTGGGTTTCGCGGCGCCCGTTCCCGTCGGGGTCCGTGCCCGCGATGCGGCAGCCAAAATGGCGACGGCGGCTGCCGACATCGGTCGCGACGCGATCCGGGCGGCGGCAGGGGTGTCTTCGATCGTCTGCGGCGCAGGCAGGAGGTGCGCGAAGGGCGATTTGGGGGGGCTGGCGGGCTTCCCATTTGAAACATGGCCACCGCTGCGATTCGAGCCCGCCTTCGCTGCCCGCCCGCCCCCCGAGGCGTCTAGGAGTTCGCAGCGGCTTCTCAGCGACGGCCCGCGTCGTTGGTTGCTTGCTCGCCTTTGTCGGGCGGCCGAGGAGATGAGCGATGCGAAGGGCGGGCGCGTTTTTCATGAGCCCCAAGGTAACGGGGCCAGGTTGCGCCGTCATCTGCGCCGTTGCTGCGCCGTTTTTTTTATTGGCGCACTTCCATTTTCCACTCGGGAGGGCGGGCGGCAAGTAACACCGCCCTGGGAATCACTGGCGCGGTCGCATCGCGCTTATACGCGGCCCATATGGCGCGGGCGCTAGGGGCGCCGCTGGTGGGCTGGAGGCGCTCCCGATATGCGTTCAGCCATTCCGCCGCCGCCAGGGCGGCCTCGGCCTTCTGGGCGCCCGTGATGGCCCTCTGGCGGGGCGGCTTAGAAGTCGGCGCTAGAGGTTCGGATGGCGCCGCAAGGGGCACCGGCAGCGATGTTAAGACCAGGAGCATTTCAAGGGCGATAGCAACGTTGGCACAGGTCGCCGCGAAGGCTGCGTCGCCGATGCGGGCGTGGATGGGTGCATTCTCGCGCAGGATCGCGGCGAGGCGTGCCGTCTGGACGGGATCGGGCCTGAAGGTAGGTATCGCCGGGTCGGTCGGGTTCATGCGAGACCGCCCCGCCGAAGCAGGGCATCCATCTCAGTTTGCGCCCATATCCAGGCGTCCGCTGCCCTCTTAGCGAGAAGGATGTGGAAACCCGCCTCCGCCTCGTTCATCGCATTCGCGGCGCGCTGCTGGGCCTCAGCGAAGCTCGCGCCGGTTGCAATAAGATCCGCGAGGTGTCCGACGGCATCACCCTCGATGTCGTGCGTTATGATGTCGACGTCAGACGCCGGAATGGTCCTCGCCCGTATCTCCGCGATCTTCAGAATGGCGTCCGCGGCTTCCACGAGGGGCGGCAGGACGTCGTTTCGCGGGGTTTGGACCGATGCCACCGCGAGAGTCATCGCCGCCTTCCTGGCCTCCGTCTCCGCCGCCTGCCGGCTGGCCAGCAATTCGTTTTGCGTCATTGGTATAGTGCTCCGGGTTTGAGAGTTCTGTGAGAACGTCATGGACGATGTCTGATAGCTTGGCCTTGACCTCGACCACCGTTTTACATCGATGGACCGCAGGCGCCTGCTCGGCCGGGAAGGCTAGAAGTCGGGCTCGTATTTGCGCGAGGCTGGGGCCGAGGACTCTTATCACGTCCTCGACCATGACGACTTCTTGCGCATCAAGTCGTTGCGCATTTCCTGCTGATCGGCCTGTGCCTTCGCCAGACGCGCTCGCTCTTCGACCAGATCGAGCTCACCTGCGCCAACACCCAGCCGACCGGCAGCCTGTTCACGCAGATGATGCAGATACGCGAGGCGGCAATCATCGACATCGAGAGAACCGCGGCCGCCGCCGCTTGGAATTATCTTCCGCCGAAGCAGATCGGCCACGGCCTGCTGGGAGATGCCCAGGTGTTCGCCGACTTCAACTTGCGTGGCCATTTACTACAACAACCCTCTTACAAAACGTTGTCCGTAGGGACACACCGAGGTGCGAATGACCCGTGTTACACCTATGCTCTGGGAGGGACCCAAACCTTCGAGCCATGCGCTGCCGTCACCTCGCCGTTGCCAGCGCCTGAGCGAGCGCGCGTTCGAGATTCGCCTTCAAGTTTCGATCGACCGAAGTCTTGACAACGCCGAAGAAGTCAAACTTCGGCGTGTATTGCGCAGACGCTTCGAACGAAACGAGGCGTAAAAGGCGATGATCGGGCAATCGCCTGAAGAAACCACCAGGTCCACCAACGGGACCGCGACCTGACATTTTGAACACACCAGCGTTGCTAGCGTTTTTGCGGCGCTTCTGCGCGCCAGCCGCGATCTGCTGCCGGCGTGAAGCTTCGGCGCCCGCTTGCGCAGAAAGACGCTTGATAAATCCGCTCGGCAGCGGTGCGGAGCCCTTTCCTGGCAGGACGAGCGCTGATGATTGCACCCTCGTATTCGCAGCCGGCGTCCTGGTGCCGCCGAGGATTTCGAGACCAAGATAATTGCCCTGAAGCCGCTTGATGCCTGCGATCGCGAATGGGTCGGACTTCGTCGCAAAGGCCGACACGGTCGCGGCGGTGCGGGTGAACGCGTTGGCGTGCGTGAAGATCGAAGGCATCGCCCTGTTCACGTCCGCGGCCGCTTGCTTCGCGGTTTCGTTCACGGCGCGGCGCATGGCGTAGGGCAGCTGTTTCTGGACCTTCGCGAGCATGTCGGTCGCGCGCTTGGTATCGACCGTGGTCTTGATGGTCATTGCTCATCCTCCTCATCTGAGCCGATCAGCTCGGCCAGGATCATCCGTTCGGCTCGCTCTCGCACCCCATCATCCGCAACCGATTGCCAGCGCTCGAGTAGGTCGACCAGCGAGCCGTGGAAGTGCGTCAGGCCGACCCATCCGAGGTGGAGCGAGATGATGTCGCCGTTCTGGTAGGATGCCCGCGCGTGGTTGAAGCCGATGTGAAAGGGGATACGTTCGATCAGGATAGCCATTGGTTCCTCACGGTCTTGTGGTGGACAGCTCGGTCATCGCGGCCACCGGGCGCACGCCAGCAACCCCGCGACCATCACCGCCTGCGGGATGCTCTGGCGGGTCGCGCATCGCGCCTCGTTTTGGATCGCGTCACGTTCGGCGGGTTCCGCGGGCGTTGTTGCGCAGTGTTGCTCGGTGACTGCGCTGCGAGGAAAGCGCGCGCTCAATGCGCTTTTCTCTATAGTCACCGGAGATGATTGAGCGCTCAGTGTTTGCTCAATCATTGCGCGGTCCTTACTCTAACCATCGGTCCACTTAACGTTGGATGGTTTGCCGTCCGGAGTGCGTAAGCCGTGCGCCTTCTGCCGTTGGAGGTTGATGAACTCCGCCTTCTCAAAACCAGACGCCAGAAGGTCAGAGAGCAGCTTTTTCTGCCCTTCGCCGGTGGTGACGTTGTGCTGGATCATCAGATGTTTGATGGACCGCTCCTTCGGTGACAGGGTGTGCGACCACGGCTCTCCACCGACACCGCGGGCGATACCGGCCTCGATAGCGGCCCTGATGTCCGGGGTGATGACATCCTTCGGTATGCTCCATGGAAGCAGCGTCGGCGCGCCATCGCCATTGGCGAGGTCGATGTTCAGCCGCTCGTACCAGATGAGGGCAGCCTTCGGGCTGTAGGAAGGCTTGGCATCATCGAGGCGGATGTAATTGTGACGGCTATCAGGATCGATCCCGCACGCTGCCGCATCGGCCTCCGTCATGCCGGTGAGGGTGAAACCGCCGCGTACAGCCCCGCCTACGGCAGAAGCGCCCCGGGAGCTGTCTAGATCGCCCGGCGTCACTACACCTTTCCGAGCGTGGTGGACGATGACGATCGCGATCCTTAGACGTTTCGCCATAGCCCTCAGCATTGAGGCGACTTGGCTCATATCGCTGTTCGAGTTTTCGTCGACGCCGGAGGTCAGTTCGACCAACGGATCGAGGACGACGATCTCAGCACCAGTAGACTTGATGAGATTACTCAGTTCTTCGAACGCGGCTGTCTCGATAATCGCGCCGCTCTCATCCTTTTCGAACAAGGTCGCGATCTTGGTGGGACCTACCCGCACCAGATAACCTTTCAGGTCTCGGGCCTTTTTGCCGAATTGGCGCAGCAGGCTGGACATCCGTCTCCGCTGCTCATCGAGCGGGTCCTCAGCGTTGAGAACCAGAACCCGTCGGGCCATTCCGCCGGTCTTGAACCGACCGTGGTCCTGGCCAAGGGCAAGAATGATCGCCCAAAGGAGGCCCAGCACTGATTTGCCGACGGCGGGTGAACCGATGATCAACGTCAGGACGCCTGACATAAGGAAGCCGGGAACGATCCACGGCCGCGGCGCGATGTCGGCTTCATCCCAATCGTCGTCTTCGTCGATCCAGAAGGCAGGACCATCTGGCTCGGACGCCGGCTTCTTGGCTCTGCTACCAGCCCCTTTTGCGAAAGCGGCGGCTTCGGCGTCAGTCTCGAACATCGCGTCCATCACCGGATGCTTTCCGGAAGCGGTGCAGTTGAGGGGTGAGCCAGAGCCCAGGCGACAACCCGCTCGCCCTCGCTGCGCGGCTTCCCTGCCTGCTCGAGGGCAGAGATCATCACGCGCTCAACGTCGGAGTGGGCGAGAAGCCCGGCTTCTACCAATCGCCCAAGGCTCCGCGTCTGATACATGCATGTCGGATGGCGCTGCGCGACAGGCGCGGTCGCGACACGGGCTGCGGCTGCTCTCAGAGCCGCAATGGCATACCGCGACCCCTCCAGGCTGTTCGGATCCGGTAACGGCTTGAACGGGCGCCTGGGCGGCGGAGCAAGCGCTGCCTCAGATGGGACTTCCGCCATTTCTGCGCCGGGCAGCATCACGAGCCTGCACGTCAGATGATCGGGAATACCCTCGAAGAGGGGCGCCGCGGTGTAGATCAGCTGGGCGGGACGGAAGACAGCCGGGTCCGCTGGCGTGTCCTTCAGCCACACCCGTAACTCCGCAGCGGTGGTCAGCCTGCTTAGCCAGTACCAGAGACGGAGGCGGATGCCCGGCTTGATCCCGTGTCCAGCCGTCGCCTGGGCGATACACCGAACCCCGTTAAAGGCGCCGGGGAGGTAGCCGATCGCCGATACGGCGCACGCCCCGATGTCGGTGGCGGCGATGTTGTGAGGGAGCGGAACGTCCTCGAGATCGAGGGCAAGCCACCGGCGAGGGACATCAGCGATTGTCGGCTGATCACCCGTTTCGAGGCACGGATCCTTCAGCCGGCGGATGCTTTTGACTTGCGGCCCGTTGATCAATGTTCCTCGAACGACTGCGCACCGGGGCGCGTCGATTAGGTTCTCGATCAGCTCCCCTAGCCGCTCTGTACCGTCGATATCGTAGGTCCAACCGTCAAATGTCTTGACCTCGTCATAGGGAACCATCTCACCCGGCCGGATGCGCTTGCAGAGCAGCTTCGATCGGGCACAGCGCAGGACGGTGATTGTATCGCTCACGCGCGATCTCCCAGAACTCGCCGCGAGATTTCGGACAAAATATATCTTTGCTTTGTCGAGATGCGTGAAAACTTCGGCAAATCCTCAACAAAGTTCCGTTCCCACGGACGCAGAACACCCCGCGGCTGCTGCACCAACGTGGCGCAGGTCGTGCGCCACGTTCCCATCTCCGGCAGGCGCCTCTCTGCCGGGCGCGGCGCCAGCGCGTCCTCCCAGCTCAGGCCACGTTGTTTGAGCAGCCGATGAGCCGCCAGGCCGGCGGCATCACGCTCACCGGCATGGTCGCTGCCGAGCAGGGTGAGGAGCTTCACCAGGCGCGTGCGATCGGCTTGAGGAAGGGCGTTCATGGCGCGCTCCTCCGCCGGGCAGCGACAAGGAGCCGTGGGTAGAGAACGTCGTCCCATTGCTTTTCGGCATCCCGGGCGGCTTCGTCGGTATCGACGATTTGGCCAAACACCATGATGTCTCGGATTCCCCAGGTGCGTCGGTTGTCCGAAACTTCGATCAGAGTTCACGGCGTGGAGGTTTGCGTCGCCGTAGGTGCTCCCGGTCCAAGTGCCTCCAGGGGTCAAGCGAAACCGACGATGCGGATTAGCCTTGATCCAGGCGCTCTCACTCGTCGGAGCTGCGCTGTTCTTCGGATCGCTCATGCCCGCGCCTCCCGCTCTTCGAGGGCGAAGGCAGCGAAACTGCGCGCGTCAATGTTGACTTCGCCGCCACTAGTCCAAAAAGGCCCACGCGCCCGCGAGATTAAAGTCAGGAACTCGCTGTCGGCCAAATGCCCAAACTGGCGCGCGAAGAGTATAGCAAGAGCACGGTGTTCATATGCCTCGTTGACCGAGGCAATGAAGGTCAAAAACTTGATCCAGCGATCAGTGGACACGCCGCCGACCAGATCGGTGTTGTCATTGGCGTTCATCGGCCGATCTCCGCCCGCATCGCAGCGGCCCGCCACGCAAGAATTTCGGCGCGCTGGACGTGACCGACCGACAGCTCGTGGTCGCTCAGGCGATCCAGCTCAGCCGGGCTGCAGGCGCGCTCAAGATTGGCCGCAGGAAGCGCGGGTTAGCGAACGGATCGGATTTCTCGTAGGCTCTGTAACTATCGAATGACATTGGTCGTCCAATCTCAGGACGCCAAGGGCCTTGCACCCGGTGGGCACATCGTCTACATCAGCGGTGTGGTCGTCTGATGCTTACGAATGCGCCGTCGCCCGGGGAGTTGTGACCCTTGGCGGCGGTTTTCGTTTAGGCGGCGCTCGTGCTGCGGCGCGGCGCGCTCAGCTTGCTATAGGCCCATTCCAACAGATCTTGCCGGCGATAAAGCGGGCGCTTGCCGAAATGCTGAAAGACCGGACCGCCGCCGCGGTTGGCGAGCGTTGCCAAGGTCGCCTTGGTCGTCTTGAAGCCCAACCCATTGAGGAAGTCCGCACCCTCGGCGCGCGTCAGGCGTACCTCGGGCTCAACGAGCGCGACAGTGCTCTTTTCCATTTCATGATACTCTGCGAGTTGCATCTCTCACCTTTGCTGCGAAAAAGTCCGCGTTGCTGGCGAGAGATAAACAGATGCTCCGTTCGGCTGTCGGCCTACTTCGCCTATTTTCGCCTATCCAAATAGGCGAAGTGTTCCTTCTCAACGTTCTTGATGAACGTGCGCAGCTGACTTGAGGTTGGCGCTCGATCCGAATGGAATTTCTCCTCGACCCAGCGCTCATACTCCGCCAGTCGCCCGCGCTCCCTGGACCAATCGGGAACACCGTCTTCGGCGAACCGCTTTAGCAGGAGTTCGCGGACGGGCTGCCAATCATGCCGCACGTTCTCGGATCGCTTTCTCGACGAGGGGGAGGTAGGTGGCCACAATGCCAAAACGGCATCACGGCGAAACCATTGCGGATACTTCGTAACCCCGAATAGCAGTTCGTCGTCCCGGACGTGATCGAACGCGGGGATCCTCCCCCAGCCCGGATTTTCGACCGTCTCGTAGCCCGGGATGCCGGTTGGTGCCGCTTCTAGCTTTAGCTTGTTCGCCGCTATCGCCTCAAAAAGCGTTCGGATAGCCCGTTTAGCGTGGGGCACGCGCTCCGCGTAGCCGACACTCTCTTCCCATCCGACGAGATTGGTGTTGATCATTTTCCCGAACGCAATCCAGTTCAGTACCTCGAGCCGGGTTATCAGGAGGCGGTCAGGAAATTCAGCAGGGGCGTCTATGGTCATAGTGGATAGCCCGAGAAGGACGACAGGGGACGACGCATGATGCGCCACGCTGGACATAGTTGGCCAGACCGTCATCGCCGCCGCTCCTCCGCCAGCCCCCGCAACGCCTTTTCCAGCCGCGCCAACAGGGGCTCGTCATCCAGTCCTGTCCCAGACACGAACGCTAGGAGAGCCGCCCCCGGAGTATCGCCGTTATGAACCCGGCGGAAGGCCGCGCGGGCCGCTGGCATGCACGGCGCCGGCAGAGCAAGGAAGGTCGTCCAGCCCTCGCGCTCTGCCGGTGTGACTCGGTAGTTGCGATCGATGAAGGAGACGGTCATCGGTCGGCACCATCGGGTCGCTGAATGCGCTGGAGAATGCGGGCTTCGGGGATGTCGTGCCTATTAGCGGACGGGGACTCGATGTCGCTGATGTCTATGCCCATGTTTCGCGCCACCGTCCGAAGGAGCATGGACACGTCGTCCTGAGCGGTACGATGACAGTCCCGGGCGGCGGTGGGGGCACGGCACCGATCCGCGAATGAGATGATCTGCGCCGTCATCGGCTCGGCCCCCCGATCACCATCCGCTCCGACGCCCAGAATAGGCCGGATGACGTGGAGACATCTGCCAGGGCAATGTCCGCCTCCTGCGCCAGCACGGGCAGCGACGCCCGGATGACGTGGAGCACATCGGCCGCGATCTTCTTCATCTCCTCGACGGACATGTCACACGCCATGAGCCAATCGAGGCGACGCTCAGCCGCCAGGAGCTGAGCGATGATGTCCGGCACCGTATCGGGGACCGAGGCGAGCAGCAGATCAACCAATGCTTCGGTCTGGCCAAAGACCAGCGACTTCGCTCTTTTGACGGCGTGCATTTCATCGCTGCCGAGGCCGGGATCAAGCTCGCGGGTATCGTGGGCGTCGTGGATGTTCTCCAGGACGACGATCTGACGGCCAAGGTCATGGAGCGAGGGCAAGCAGGCGCCGGGCCCCTTCCCCTTCATGCGGTCGGCGCTCATGCTTGCCTCCCCACCACATCCCGCGCAAGAGACCACGCGACCTGCGTGCCGCTGCCCTCGGAGGGCCCAGCCTCAATGTCGCCGTCGCAGGTTTCCCACAACGCAACCCGTGCCTTCGCCAGCAGCCCCTCGGGCGTGCGGGCCTGAAGGGTCGCAACCCGGTCGCGGATTTCCCAGCCGCGCTCGACGAGGGCGCCTATCTCCAGCCAGGCCGCGACGCTCTGCGGGTGGCTGTCGGGAAACGACTCCTCGAAGCGGTTCAGCTCCTCAATCCGGGTGTTGCGCTCCCCGAACTCCCGACACAGAGCAAGCAGCTCCCCGTCCAGTTCATGCGCCTTCGCCTGCCCATCCGCCGCGGCGGCGAGCACGAGCATCGCGATACCACTAGCGAGTGTCTCTCGCCTGTCCATTCGGCGGGGGCTCATTGCTGCCACCTAATCGAAAGGGCAACGAGCTTCTCGTGATGAGCCCCGCTAAGCGCATTGTCAGCCCTCGGCTTGAGGCGCGCGCGGAGCCGCGGGTCAGGTGCGGGGAACGATTGCGAGGTTCCCTGTGCCGCCCGGCCCGAGGATGCCCTCTCGTTTTCTACGTTGTGCTTGTCGCTCATAGCGTCATCTCCTTCATCCGCCGCCCATCAATGGTCAGGGCCGGGGTGCGCGCGATGGCCGCCTCCATCTCCTCGATCGCCGTGCGCATGCGGCCCAAGCAGGCGCAGAGGCGGAGAAGCAAGCCGTCCGGATGGGCATCGAGGTCGATTGGGGGAAGGCGCACATCGGCGCGCGATATGGTATTGGCGGGCTCAGCCATAGCCGTCTCTCCTTCTAAGAGCGGTTGCGGTTAGGCCGGGCGAGGTGCTGGTAACGCCTCGCTCGGCCGTTGGCATTTCAGCCAAGGTCAGCTATAATCACCGACACCTTCAAAGTCAACTGTGAGAGCTGATATTGGCCTTATCCGCTGAACAATGCCTGG
The DNA here is from genome assembly GCA_963745125.1 of uncultured Pseudomonadota bacterium. GTDB lineage: Bacteria > Pseudomonadota > Alphaproteobacteria > Acetobacterales > Acetobacteraceae > Acidisoma. Next base: position 131,741 of record CAVUWB010000010.1, on the reverse strand, counting down.
GTGCGCGCGCCATGCTACGGCTTACCCGTGAGCAGCTAGCCCATTCTTCAGAGGTTGCGATCGCGACGATCGCCGACTTCGAAGTCGGACGGCGCCAGCCCCATCCCCGCACCCTCTCGGCCATCCGCGCTGCCCTTGAGGCGGCCGGCGTCGAGTTCATCGCCGAGAACGGCGGCGGGCCGGGGGTGAGGTTGAGGAGTCCTGCGTGACTGCAGAATGGGTTTCAGCGATAGCCGCCGCCGTCCAGGCTGCGGGCGCGGTCCTGGCCATCTGGTTTTCTATCTCGATTGCAAAACAGGCGGATCAGCGGGCGCGGGAGGCGGAGGCAAAAGCCACCGATAGGGCCGCCGCCGCGGAGGCTGCGTCGATAGTTCGTGCCGAGAGAGCAGAGCGAGACGTTCTCGAGCGCGAACAGCGTCAATCGACGGCCCGGCAGCGAGCACTTATTGCACCAATGATTGGCTCCCTGAAACGGCTGAGGGATCGCCTCCTGGCAGACGCTTTGGTGAGGGAGCGGGACTACCGTCAGGTCGCAGCCCGAGCGAGCCAAACAGTAGTTGGCGCTGTACGTGGCGGAGACACCGCGGAAGCCCTGCGTCTAGCGGCCGAAATCTCTTCCAGGGCTGAATCTCCCAATGTCGTGGACCTTCTTTTGTCGGTGAGAGATGCTGTTCAAGCGGTTGAGGGTGTGGGTGCCGGCGGTCTTCTGGCAACGGAATGGGTGAAAGCGAGACGAGATGCGGCAGCCCAAATTCAATCGCTGATCGAGCGGGCAGAGGTCTTTACCTGACCCCGGCTGCTCCTGTTTTAAAGTCATCGCCGCACCACCGCCCCCACTCCTCCATCATCTCACGCCGACCTTCTTCCGATCATCAGCCATCATCCCCCTCACCGCTTCCGCCACCTTGTCTGCCGCCGCGATGAGCACAGCATCGAGGTGATGGATATACCGGCCGGTGATGGTGCCGGCGGAATGCCCGAGCATGGCGCCGATCGTTGGATCGCTGTAGCCAAGGTCCGCCGCGGTCGAGGCGAACGAGTGCCGCAGGGTATGGGGCGAGACGCCAGACAACCCGGCCTTCGTCATCAGCGCATTCCAGGCAGTCGTCAGGCCGCCATATGGCCTGTTATCGCTCCTCCCTATGAGCACGTAGTCACTGCCGGCAGCCCGATCGATACCCTCAATCACGATACGGGCCGCGAGCCCCAGAGGCCGGACGGATGCGCCTTCCTTGCTATCCTCAAGCCGCAGGGCGCTCCCGGCTAAGTCGACCTCTGACCAACGCAGTTTTTCAATCTCGCTTCTCCGGCATCCCGTGAGCGCTAGAAGCCAAATCGCATCGATCGCCTGCTTGCTTCCACCCTCGGCCGCCATAAGCTCCAGCGCGTCGCCCAGTTGCTTATAGGTCACTGGAGTGAGTTTGGTCGTGCGTTTCTGATCCGCCGGGCGCTTCACGCCCTGGACGGGGTTCGAGGTGATGATGTTCTCGGACATGGCGAAGCTCAGGATGCCGCCGAGAAGGCCGACCGTCCGCGAAGCCGCGCCGACCCCGCCGGACACAATCGACTTGCCCCGAAGCTTCCCCGTCTTTTCCACGCGGGCAGTCTTGCCCGACGCCACGTCACGCATGAACCGCGTGATGTCGCCCCGCTTCAGGTCGACAACCTTCCGGCTGCCCAGCAGAGGGATGATGTGGCGGTCGATACGGCTGTTGTCCGCAACTCCGGTTGTGGCTTTCTTGGGGCTGCCACCCTTCCCCAGGATTAGCCCGGCCGTGACCGCCTTGCGATAACGGTCGCACAGTTCCTTGACGGTGATCGTGGCGCGCTGGGTCGCCCTGTCTTCGGCGGGATTGCTCCCCTTGGCGACCTTCCCGAGCAGCGCCTTGGCCTCCTTTCGTGCCTCTTCGGGCGTTAAGGGACCGTGGAGACCGATCTTTACCCTCCGGGTGCGGCCATCCGCCCTATACTGAACAAGATAGCCGCGCTTTCCGCTCGGATAGACCCGTAATCCGAAGCCGGGCAGCTCGTCGCACCAGATGAAATAATCGGCCTCACGGACCTCGGCATCGTCCACCGTGCGCTTCGTGATCTTGACCACTCGACCTTTGCCTTCCAATCTGCCGGAAGCACTACGGAAGCACGCGGAAGCAAGTCGAGGCAAATCGGAGCAATCGTCGGCTAACCTTGGCAAGGCATAAGAGGTGTTTTTTCAGACGGTTAGCAACACACAGCCAACATCATCAAACCCTGGCAAACGTTTGAGCCATACCCTCCGAAGGCAAAGGCCGGACGTTCGAATCGTCTCGGGTCCGCCAGTTTTTTCAATAAGTTATATCATCTGTCATTGATCCTCTTGTGCCTTAGCGCGCGTATAGCGCGCGCCGTCGCGAGCATCCTTTAGTCGTTCGGCGGATCCGTAGAGTATTTGTTTCGATCCGCGCTCCCGCACGGGGAGCGACTGTTCGATGCGCGCTTCGGCAAGGTCTTGAACCTGTTTCGATCCGCACTCCCGCACGGGGAGCGATGTTGCCGTTTTGGAGCGCAGCCGCGCTTGTGTCCTTGTTTCGATCCGCGCTCCCGTGCGGGGAGCGACCTGGCGTAGGTCCCGAAGCCGCTCGCAGTCACAGTGTTTCGATCCGCGCTCCCGTGCGGGGAGCGACGCTCGGCGGACCAGAGCGGGTCACGCGCCTGGTCCGGTTTCGATCCGCGCTCCCGTGCGGGGAGCGACAAGAGAGCAGCGCTTCGAGCGCCCCCGATTAAGTTTCGATCCGCGCTCCCGTGCGGGGAGCGACATAGGCACCAAGGGATCGAGAAGACGCCTGCGCCGTTTCGATCCGCGCTCCCGTGCGGGGAGCGACTGCCCGGCGAGTCAGCCCTTGCTCGCAAGGATCGCGTTTCGATCCGCGCTCCCGTGCGGGGAGCGACAGGAGTTACTTCAACGCCAACTTGGCGCAATGGTCGTTTCGATCCGCGCTCCCGTGCGGGGAGCGACGATTCTGATGTGCCGCCCTGCATATTTAACGGAAGTTTCGATCCGCGCTCCCGTGCGGGGAGCGACGCTCCAGGGGCAATGCCTCCGGGCGCTGGGCCGGGTTTCGATCCGCGCTCCCGTGCGGGGAGCGACGAGTGCTCAACCATTGCGTCTCCCGTCACCGGAAGTTTCGATCCGCGCTCCCGTGCGGGGAGCGACCCGCACATCCTGAAGTATCCCGCCCACCTCGGCGAAGTTTCGATCCGCGCTCCCGTGCGGGGAGCGACCTCAGCAGCGCGACCTTCGACCAGTCGATATGCTTGTTTCGATCCGCGCTCCCGTGCGGGGAGCGACCAGTTGCTCAATCACAGGCGACTGCGCTTCTCGCAGTTTCGATCCGCGCTCCCGTGCGGGGAGCGACATGGTCTGAATTGGTATTGAACAGGCCCGCGAAGTTTCGATCCGCGCTCCCGTGCGGGGAGCGACGAGTGCGACAGTTACGTTAAATTCAACAAGGTCGAGTTTCGATCCGCGCTCCCGTGCGGGGAGCGACAGGTTCCCGGGGGCGTTACGGCCGCCTATGGCCTGTTTCGATCCGCGCTCCCGTGCGGGGAGCGACGGATCGACGACAACGGGCAGCCAATTACCGCCGAGTTTCGATCCGCGCTCCCGTGCGGGGAGCGACGTTGTGGTGTGAGCGAGAGGGCGTGATGATCACCGTTTCGATCCGCGCTCCCGTGCGGGGAGCGACTAGAGGTAGTCACGGCGGGCGGGGGCAGTTCCCAGTTTCGATCCGCGCTCCCGTGCGGGGAGCGACTCGGCGCGCTGGAAAGCAACAATACCACGCAAACGTTTCGATCCGCGCTCCCGTGCGGGGAGCGACTGCCCGAGCCGCCGTCGAGGCCGCTTGTCAGCGAGCCGTTTCGATCCGCGCTCCCGTGCGGGGAGCGACCGTCACCATTGACATGGCAAAAACAGCAGACGCGAGTTTCGATCCGCGCTCCCGTGCGGGGAGCGACCTAATAGCCGGCCGCCGCTGCAATGACGATGATGAGTTTCGATCCGCGCTCCCGTGCGGGGAGCGACTCCTGCCGGAACGCTTGAGGGTGTCGGCTCGATTGTTTCGATCCGCGCTCCCGTGCGGGGAGCGACTCGCGCACCAATAGCTGCGCTTTCGCGTCAACCTGGTTTCGATCCGCGCTCCCGTGCGGGGAGCGACAGCACACTTCGCAGCGTGCCAAACCTCCGGGTGCGTTTCGATCCGCGCTCCCGTGCGGGGAGCGACCATTGTCGCCAGCCCAGCGTATCGGCCTCGCGCCGTTTCGATCCGCGCTCCCGTGCGGGAGCGACGCCCCAGCCGCCGCCGCCGCTGCCGCATTGGCAGCGTTTCGATCCGCGCCCCCGTGCGGGGAGCGACTTCCAGGCAGCCGTCGCTTCGGTATTGCCCACTGTGTTTCGATCCGCGCTCCCGTGCGGGGAGCGACGAGAGCACCACCCGTCGAGAGCGCCTGGATCCAGTTTCGATCCGCGCTCCCGTGCGGGGAGCGACAATGGCCGCATCGGATTTTTCACCGATCTCGCCGGGTTTCGATCCGCGCTCCCGTGCGGGGAGCGACAAAAGTTTCTCCTGTCCGTGCAGTCAATCTACGGGTTTCGATCCGCGCTCCCGTGCGGGGAGCGACATTTTGGCAGGTCTCCCTCTCTTGAGGTAAGGCAAGTTTCGATCCGCGCTCCCGTGCGGGGAGCGACCCAGTTGATCGGCTCTGTGTTCGGCGCCATCGAAAGTTTCGATCCGCGCTCCCGTGCGGGGAGCGACCTGGAATTGACCAGCTTGCCCATTCGCTATCGTGGGTTTCGATCCGCGCTCCCGTGCGGGGAGCGACAGTTGTGGTGTGAGCGAGAGGGCGTGATGATCACCGTTTCGATCCGCGCTCCCGTGCGGGGAGCGACAGTTGTGGTGTGAGCGAGAGGGCGTGATGATCACCGTTTCGATCCGCGCTCCCGTGCGGGGAGCGACGACGTCGCCTGTCCCTAGCACTAAAGCGTGAGAAGTTTCGATCCGCGCTCCCGTGCGGGGAGCGACGCGGGCCGCTTCCTCAGACTTCCGCTCGGATAGGTTTCGATCCGCGCCCCCGTGCGGGGAGCGACACGGGCCTTCTTTGATCGTGATAGCCGTGTTCGCCGGTTTCGATCCGCGCCCCCGTGCGGGGAGCGACCCACTCGGGCAGGTAGTTCATCGGCGCCGTTGCAAGCGGTTTCGATCCGCGCCCCCGTGCGGGGGGCGACGCCGGTGCCGCCAAGGCAGCGCCGCGCGGCACGTATGTTTCGATCCGCGCCCCCGTGCGGGGAGCGACAGCTGCGATGCGCGTGTCAACGCCGTCCGATGCGAGCATGACTATGGTTTCGATCCGCGCCCCCGTGCGGGGAGCGACGTACACTGCGGGTCTCTCCCCCGCTGATTATAAGGGTTTCGATCCGCGCTCCCGTGCGGGGAGCGACCTGCTCAATGACTACAAGGGGACGGCCAATCCCTCGTTTCGATCCGCGCTCCCGTGCGGGGAGCGACCCACCGTCTCTGTCGGCGGGACAGCACTCAAGATGTTTCGATCCGCGCTCCCGTGCGGGGAGCGACAGGGTTGGTCGTTCCGCCGACATTGCCCAGCCGCAGTTTCGATCCGCGCTCCCGTGCGGGGAGCAACTCCTTCGCCGCAAGTCACGGATAATGTTGGAAAAACTGGCCCGCCACCGCGAACCACCCTCCCCCATCCACATTCCGCAACCTACGGCACCGGAGGTTCCGTCAAATCTTCGTTCTTCACAATGACAAAGACCGAGCGCGAACCCCTCGGGGTTCGGCCGGACGCTTCAGCTTCGCGCGGCCGAACCGCACCCCCTCATACGATCAGGGGTCCTTCGAGATCCACCCCAGGCTTGGCCCCAACATGCTCAACCCGTCGTCGGCCAGCCGCACCCAGAAAGTAAAACCGAAGGCTGTCACGCTCCGCATCCATCTCCGACAACAGCCGCGCGCGCAGAAGCACCCATTGATCGGGCGCCACCTCGCACTCGAACACCGAGAACTGCACACGCTGCCCGAAATCCTGGCAGGCCCGCGCGATGCGGCGCAACCGCCGAGCCCCGCCCGGCGAGGTTACCTCCACGTCGTAACTGATCAAGACCAACACCTGTCTATTTCCAGATCATCGGCGGATAGGCATCCAAATCACCCCGCAGCGTCCTGGCCAGGAGGTTCGCCTGAAGATGCGGCAAAAGACCAAGCGATGTCCGCTCCTTCAAAAAAGGATGCTCGATCTCCTCCTTCTTCCGCTCCTGCCACGCCGTCAGCACCGTCTTGCGGCTATCCTCGGCGAGCAGCACTGCGCCATTCTCCATCAGCCGAAAATCGGCGATCCCAATTTCGCGCCGATTCAGCAATGACAACACCAGCCGATCAGCGAGGTTCGCGCGCAATTCCTCCATTAGGTCGAGTGCCATGCTCGGCCGCCCGGGCCGCATCCGGTGCAGGAACCCAGCCGCCGGATCGAGCCCCACCCCTTCCAGCGCACCCCGGCAATCATGCACCAGCAGGGTGTAGATGAAGGACAGAAGGGCGTTCACCGGGTCCATCGGCGGACGACGGCTACGGCCACGAAAAACGATGGCGGGATCGGGTGACCGCACGACATGGCTGAAAACGCCGAAGTAGAGGGCCGCCGCCTCGCCCTCATGGCCCCGGAGCCGATCGAGATCCGTCTCCTGCGCCGAGCGCATCGCGATCTCCCGCATCCGCTCGATCACCGCTGCCAGCGCTGCGCGTGCTTCCTCCGCCAGATTCGCGCCGTGATCGCGCAGCGCCCGCTGCAAAACGCCGCGCTGGTTGAGCGCCTTCGCCGCCACCATGGCGCGTGCGACTGTCACGCAACCGGCAGGATCATCCATGCGGCGATACTGCTCCCGCCGCAGCAGGATATTGCCGGAGACGGGGCCTTCCAGCCGCGCCAGGAAACGGCCGTTCATACCGAAGAACGCACAGACCACCCCCGCCTCCGCCAAAGCGCCCATGAGTGGCGGAGATAGCGAGACCCGGCCGAATACCGCCACGCTGCCCAGAAGGTGCAACGGCACCCGCAGCTTTTCCTCGTCCTCCACCGTCACGACGACATTGAGGCCGTCCTTATGGACGTAAGCGCCGTCAAGCGTGACGTAGAGCGTATTGAGCAGCCGGCGCATCAGCGACCCCCGCCTATTCCCGCAACTGCTCGCTGAGCCAGGCCGAGGCGGAACGCGCCTTGCCCGTTAGCCGTGGCCGGCACAGTTCGATGAGCGAGCAGGCGTCGCAGCGTTTTTTCTCATAACCCATGGAGGGTGTGCGGCCGCCAGCGAGCAGCGCGTGGGTCTCGGCCGCGACAGAACAGGTGAGATCCCGCAGGGCCGTGTCAAAGAGTACGGGCGTACGGCGGCGCGGCTCCCCATAGAAGAGCGCGCCTTCGGGGATTGTGACGCCGAACATCTCCTCAAGCGCAAAGGCCTGGGCGCAGAGTTGCACTTCGTCCGCGCGATGCGCTTTCGGGCGGCCTCGCTTATGTTCCACCGGGTAGGGGCGCCAGCCGCCGCCCGCGTCCTCGGCCCGGTGCAGTTCCACGACATCGGCGATACCCGTGACCCCCAGCCGCGCAGAGCGCAGGGGCATGCCGGTGACGGTGCGGATGCCGCGCCTAGTCTCAGTTCCGGCGGCATGGACCCGGTCATGCGCGACGCGGCCCTCGGCGGTCGCCGCATTCTCGGCCCATGCCTGTTCGATATGGATGAGCGCGCATTGACGCGGGCAGTAGAGGTAGTGCTGCAAGGCCGAGAGGGCGATGAGATCGGCGTCGGCAACCGCGATGCCTTCGCTCATCACCGGCCCGTCAGATCTTGGTGTGGAGGGTGACGCCCGCCGGCAGATCGGCCTCATGCACCGTGATCGTATAATCACCAAAGCTGCGCGGCGGCCCCTCACCCGGCGCGCAGGACACGGTGACACGCTCCAACAGCTTATGCGCCGGCGCATTGCCGATGTCGCTTTCGTGCTGGAAGACGATGAGGCTACGCGCCGTCATCTCCCCGCGCGCGGCGGCACGGTCATGGTCGAACATATTCGCGAGTGCCTCCCAGAAAAGGGCGAGATCGGCCTCGGAGAAGCCCGTGCCCTTGCGGGGGTCATTGGCAAGCCGAGCATTGATGAAGCCATGCGCCCGGTAGAGGCCATAGGGGACGATATGCTTACGCCCCATGGTGCGCTCGTTCTTGAGCGCGTCATCCTCGTTGGTGACGGAGGAGCGTGTGATGGAGATTTCCATCGGCACGATGGGGTCGACACTTTCCGCGAAGGTGAACTGCACGGGCCCGCGCACCTGGCCGGCATTGACCTTGGTGGACATCACGGCACCGAAGGCGCGGATGTCGAAGAATTGGTCGCACATCCAGCGCGTCAGCGCGCGGGCCTTATCCTCCTCCTTCGGCAGCTTCGTGGGTTCGGGTTTCAGATCGAGCGCCGTATAGGCGCGCGCATGGGCGCGGTTGAGCACCGCACGCTCCTGCATGTAGATATCATGACCTGGCGTGTCGCCCCGCGCCATCGCGACGTAGTTGCGGATCTTGCGCTTGATGGCGACGTCAGTGACGAGGCCCCGGCCCGTCTCCGGGTCCATGCGGGGCATATTGCCGGCATCGGGATCGCCGTTCGGGTTGCCGTTGCGCACATCGAAGAGAAAGACGAAGTCGTAGCGGTGGGCGATGGGGGTCGTGCTCGTCATGGATCAATTCTCCTCGGTGGAGGTGTCGTCATTGGCTTCCGCGCTCGCGATTTCCGGCGGCACGTCCTTCCGGCGCCGGAACACGTCACGCTGATGGTAGTAGCCGAGTGCGAAGCGGCCCTGGTCCTCAAGCGGAAGCGTCTTCGGAAAGCTGCCTTCCAGGCCAGAGACGATCTCGGCGATATGATCCTCGAACCATTCCGCGAGACCCGGGCCGATTTTCGTGCGGATTGTCTTGCTGTGGTTGCGCGCATTGCGGATGAGCGAGGGGAAGACGAGCGCGGGCGTCGCCGAGGCAGAGGCATAGAAGCGGTCTCGCACGGTCGCGTTGCGCTGACCGAGGGCCGCGGCCTGCAACCGTTCAAGCGTGGAAAAGAGGCGGCCGAGGCGATAGGCGCTGTTGGTGGTAACAAGATCGATCGACACGGGCACATCCTCTGGGATCTGTTTCCAACGGTACATCCGGGCAAGGCAGGCTTTCAGCAGCGCGACCCGTAGGTCACTGATCTTTTCCAGCGTGCGGCCGGTGCGGCGGTCTTCCTGATCCTGATCCGCGCGGATGCGCATGATCGTCTGCACGAGCAAGGCGCGCGGATAGGGCAAGCCCGTCAGAATCGCGCGCATCACCTCACCGCTGAGGTGTTTCGGGATATTCTCGGACTTTCGCTGCGGAGCCAATTCCAGCAACAGCCGCCAGATCGAGGGCGACCGGCGGCTCGGGCGCGGCTCGATCAGAAGATCGCTCCAATGCTCCTGAAAATGGGCGGTGAAATCGCCCAATGTCTGCTCGACCCAGAAGCGCACGGAGAGGCGCGCCGCATTCGGACTAAGGCCCAGAACGTAGACCCGCGTTGCCGGGTCGAGGTCCGTGCCGGCGCTGGCTTTCGTCAGCGGAATCCCATCCTCCAACCGCCGCATAACGTCGCCGATCTTGGCGGTCTCCGTCCCATCATCGACGGGCAAGGCATCACCTGGCGGTTCCTCGGCATCATCATCATCGCCGCCGACTATGACGCGCATGAGGCGTTCGGCATCCCCGTATTCCGCCCAGAAGGGGACCGTCGTTTCACCGAGCATGACGCGATTCGGGTAGCGCGGCCGCCCCTTCGCGTCGACACCGCGCGCGGTGAGCAACTCATTTAGAGCTGTTGCATAGGCAAAAGCGGCGTCCTCGGACACGGGGGCATTGTCGCCCTGGCTATGGCCGTAGGAGGTGAACGCTTCGAGATTGAAGGAGACCAGCGCGGCGCCGGAGGATTGCGCGCCCGGCACGCCTTTGATGGAGGGGTGCAGCCGGGCAACCGGCGCTCGCTTGCCCGTGACGAGGCACATCGCCTCGGCACCGGCATCCTTGCCTGCCGCCTCAGCACTCAGGGCAGCGCGAGCCGCCGCGCGGTCATGAATGAAGCCGTGCTCACCCTCCAACCGGAAGGTGACATTCTGATCCAGCATCTCGGCCGCATAATCGAGATCATCGTAACGGTCAGGCATCCATGCCCGAAGGAAAGTCAGGAGCGCGGAGCAGCCAGCATCGTCAACGCCGGCCAATAGCTTCTCATGCCGTGCGCGAAAGGCTGCTTGTTCCTTGGCAAGCCTCTCGGCATCCTTCGCCTGTTTCGTGGCCGAAGCATTGACGTCAACCGCCGTGGCGCCGAGGACATAGGAGGTTTTGTCCCAGAATACCCCGCTCGCGATGCCGACTGTCCGCTTCGGCGCCGCAGGTGCCGGCACAATGCGCGGCCGCCGTTTCTTGCCCTCACCCGTTCGTTCGTCATCGGTTCTCACATAGGCGCCATCGCGGCTCAATACGATGGTGAAGCTGATCTGGGCGGGCGCAAAACCCGGCACCGGCGCCTTTCCCGCCTCTGCCTGCCGGTCATACCGCCGGGCAAGCGATTGCAGAATTGTCACGAGATGACGCCCTCGCCATCCAGGGCAGGCACTTCGATCACGCCATCCACCATGGCGGCGCGAAAGAACCGGGCCTCCATACCTGCCTCGTAATCGAGGTCGAGCGCCATCCAGCCAAGATCGCGCGGGCCTTTCAGCGACTCATGGGGCGGTGGAGGCTCACCTTCCAGAAGCTCGAAGTCGCAGGCGAATTCGCGCGTGCCGAGATAGGGGTGGTGGAAATACTGGCCTTTCGCCGCGCGGCGCCGTGCCATCTCCAGATGCTTTTGCACCGTCTCGCCAGGATCGGCGCGGCCTTTCGCCGTGAGTTCGATCCGCGCCTCAATGATATAGGCGACGTCCTTGAGAAGAGTGGCGGCACGCTGTTGGCGGTCTTCATCGACATAGAGGGCAAGCCCCTCGGTCGATCGGGCGCGCATGGCCGAGGCCACCTTGCCGGCAGGGATTTTGGAGCCCACCTCATTACGCCGGATAGACTCGAACCGGATGGGGTTGAGCACGCGGATGCGTTCGATGCGCCACACCATCTGCGGCTTCCAGTGGATCGCCTCCAGCACGCCGCGCGCGGCGGAAGGTGTCATCACATCGTAGCTGACGCGCTCGACCTTCATTTCGGGGCGTGAGAAAAGTGCGCGGGGCGCCCATACTTTCAAGCGAAAGGCATTCATTCGCGCACCCATCATTTCGATATGTTATTTTTTGTCCCAGACGCCGACGCGAATATCTAGCTTCAGAAACAGGACGTCGTCTATCAATTTCCCATTTAAAAGCATTGTCGGCTTTTAAAACGTATGGCCCGCCCCGTCTGCAAGCGTGATTTGAGTTGGCGATGTCGGTCTGCATCAACGTATCCGGTCTCAGGGGCGAACCCTGGCCAAGATGGATATCCGCGCGTCCCAGGTCCTCATAAAAGTCTCGGTGCCATGCACCACATTTAAAACCAGGATCTCTGAGCCGCCGGTTCGACCGTTATGCCATCTCTCCTCACCCACACAGACGTCGTGAGCAACGAGCCCTCTTGCCCGCCACCGTTCCTTTGGATCAGGCCGCCACCGGGACGTCCTGATCGAAACTAGTTTCATGGCGCAGCACCGCCCATACGATGCGTGCCAGCTTGGCCGCTAGTGCCACGACCACGACATTCGGATGCGATCTGGCCAGCAACTGCTGCAGCCATGCGCCCATCCTGGTGGGCTTAGCCGCCAAATGCGGCATCGCAGCCCTGGCACCGTGGATGAGCTGTTTGCGTAGGTAGCGGTTCCCGCGTTTGCTGATGCCGAGCATCTTGGTCTTGCCACCGGTCGAATGCTGGCGAGGGGTCAGTCCAAGCCACGCCGCGAGATCGCGACCCTTGGCAAAAGCGCTGCCGTCGCCCACGGCGGAGAGTAGCGCCGTGGCGTTGATCACACCGATACCCGGAATGCTGGCCAGGCGCCGAGCCTGCCCGTCGGTTCGGGTTAGAACGGCAAACTCCTCGTCGTAAGTCCTGACTCGCTCATCCAGCGCCTCGCATTCTCGTCGTAGATCTCCCAGGAGCCGACGCGTGCGAGCACTCACCGGCAGCTGATCGAGCCCGATCTCATCCAGACGCCGCATGAGGGTGATGCGTCCTTTAGGAAACGTGATCCCGCGCTCGAGGAGCACGGCACGGAGTTGGTTGATGACGGCAGTACGTGCCAGCACCAGACGCTCGCGTGCCCGGTGCAGCACCTGCAAGTCGAGCTGGGCCTCGCTCTTCAACGAGACGAACCGCATGGTCGGCCGGGTGGCGGCCTCAGCGATCGCCTCTGCATCCCGGTCGTCCGTCTTCTGCGCCTTCACATACGGCTGGACGTACTCCGGCGACATCAACCTGACCGTATGCCCGTTGCCGGTGAACGTGCGTCCGAGGAAATGCGCACCACAGCACGCTTCCATCGAAATCGTGCAGGGCGGAAGTGTCGCCGCAAAGGCAATCAGCGCGTCACGAGTGACTTTCCGACGCAGCACGACAGCGCCAGTGGTATCAAGCCCTGCAATGCTGCAGGTGTTTTTGCCCAGGTCGATCCCGAGCACGGATATGGTCGCCTTGGTCATCGGTCCTCTCCTTCCAGGTGCCGACGCCAGAATAGCGCCGGGAGGTAGGGGGCGGGCCATCCCATAAAATCCGGACGGAGCTTTCATCACGACTATCCGGTAGTTAGGCAGACTTCTCGAACGGGAGTTCAGATCACCGGTCACTCCCAGCACGGTTCAAAGACATCGCTCTTATCCGTGCCCTCGGCGCCCACGTGCCCATAGACCATGCGGAAGAAGGCGGTCATCGCTTCCGGCTCGAAGGAATCATCCGCCGATGCCAAGGGGCGGGTGAGTTGCTCGGCAACACGGAAAGCATCTCCCGTTTGCCGGGGAGATGCCTTCCATCTTGCTCCTGCCTACCAAGAACTCCGTCTAGGTTTCGATCCGCGATCGACTCCTCGGCCGCGCACCTCACACGGGCACCGTGCCAAGTTCCATCGATCGTCGTCACCCCAAGCCAAAAGTCCAGCGACCAACGCATAGACGTCTCACCCCGAAGTGACCGAGGCTTAATATCTGGACGTCAATCTTCCGCCAAAGACTACTTCTAGGAACATCAGACTACCATCAACCCTTCCGCCTTTCGGAAGGTCAGGTCGCTCCAATCCAGCCCAACGTCCGGCTGGTAAAGATCCAGGTTCCGCAGAACCACGAACTGGTCACCGAATTCCTCGTGACGGATACACTCGGCCACACCCTTCGCAATCATCTCGGAGCGAGCTTTCCGTGGGATGCCCACCGTATAAGGCGCCAACCCGCGCGTGATACCGCCAACCCCCTTGGCGAAACGCAGCCTCTCCAACAAGGGAGCGACCGCGCCGCCGTCCTCCACCGGCACGATCACCGGCACCATCGTGTCGTCAATGAATCGCATTGCGGTGGCGATCTCCTCGAACGGGAAGTTCAGATCGCCCCGACGTTCCCGACACAGGTCAAGGACACTGCTTTTGTCCAAGCCCTCGGCACCCGCCCGCCAATAGACCATACGAAAGAAGGCGGTCATCGCCTCCGGCCCGAATGGGTCATCCGCATGCAGCTTCAGCATCTCGGCGCCCGCCCCAGCATTCTTCCGGAGCGGGGGAATGACGTCATATTCCGCCGCCTTGAATACGAGCACCTCGCTCTCCTCCGGCGTGCGCGAAAACTCCCGGTTACAGCGGCCGGCCGCCTGGGCGATCTGGTCCAGCCCCGCCGTTGCTCGCAATACATGCGGGAAATCGACATCGACCCCCGCTTCGACGAGAGACGTGGACACAACCCGACAAGGCCGGCGGTTTTTCAGATCCTCTCGGATCTCGGCCAGAATCCGCCGCCGATCTGCGCTGTGCATGCAGGTGGAGAGGTGCCGCGCGCCGGGCAAATGGCGGATCGCCTGGTAAAGCGCCCGCGCATGGGCGCGCTGGTTGACGATGCAGAGCAGTTGGTCGCGGCCGGCGATCAGCTCGGCCAGGTCAGCATCGGTCTTTATGCCGACATCCTTCAGCGTGACGCGCCGCAGCGCCGCGAACAGCGCCGGTACATCCGCGACAATCTCCGTGGGCGCCTTGAAGCCGCCGATAAACCCATCCTCCCCCGCCGCTTTCGGGGTGGCGAGGGCCGGCTGGGTCGCCGTGCAGAGCACGACCGAGGTTCGGTAGTTGCGCGCCAACTCCTTCAGCGCGGCCACGCAGGGCCGCAGCAGGGGCAAGGGCATCGTCTGCGCTTCGTCCAGCACCACCACGCTTCGCGCCAGGCTGTGCAGTTTCCGGCAGCGGCTGGGGCGGGCCGCGAACAGGCTCTCGAAGAACTGCACCGCTGTGGTGACAATGATCGGTTTGTCCCAACGCTCCATCGACAGGCGCAGCCGCTCCGGCCCCGTGCGATCACGGCTCCAATCTGCCTCATCCTCCATCTCGAAAGCACTGTGATGCTCCAGCACCGCGCCTTCCAGATCGCCCAGCGCGTCCCTATAGACCGCCGCCGTCTGCTCGATGATCGAGGTATAGGGGATCACGACAATGACGCGATCGAGCCCATGTTCCCGCGCGTGGGCGAGCGCGAAGGCCAGCGAGGTCAGCGTCTTGCCGCCGCCCGTCGGCACGGTGAGCGTAAAGACACCTTGGGGGTCAGCCGCCTTCGCCCGCGCATCCCGCAACACCGTGTCCCGCAACTCGTTCAGCGTGCTGGGTGCCGCGCTGCGGGCGGCGATCCAGGTCAGGAGAGCCGTCTCCAACGCGGCGATCGTCGGATGAGCCGCCTCGGCCACGGCCTCGCCGCGCGCTTGCGCGTCGAACCGGGCGGCGGCGGTACGGTCCGCGTCGATGAGGCAGGAGAATACCATGCGGGTCAGGAAGGCGCGTTGAAATCCTGACTGATCTTTGAGAAACCGAAAGCCCGCCGGGTCTGCGGCCGGGCATTCCGGGAGGGACAGCCCATCGGACCGTGCCGCGTGCGCCGCCGGCGCGCCAAGCTCACGCCTCGCACGGATCCGGCCGTCGGAGCCGAGCAGATCGTCCTTCAACCCCGCATGATGGCCCGCGATCACATGAGCCAGCAGCCCACCGGCCTTCAGGCCATAGCTATCGTATGCCCAAGCAGCCCCCGCCGTGGAATGGTCAACACGCTGCGGCGACCCCTGCAAGCGAGCCTGGAAATCGGGGCTATATTTTCCGACGTCATGAAGAAGGCCTGCGGCGTGCCCGAGATCCTCCGCTCCGAAGCGCGCACCAAATGCGGCCGCCATGTCGGCCACCTCCTGCAAGTGGCGAAGCAGCGGCTCCCATTTTCCTTGATCACCCCCTGGAACCGTGTGCGCGTAGGTACATCCTGGTGCTTTCAAGGTTTGGATTAGGCTCGGACTTGTTTGAGCCAAGGCGCTACCAGAAAACCCGCCACCTTCTCCACAGCAATGCCGCCTATCCGATAAGCGATCTTTTCGGCCCCCCGACCTGTTCGATAGATGGCCCTCAAATCTTGCGTGAACCTACCACCTCGTATGCCTGCGAATAGTTGTTTGTCCCAGGCCGTCGACCAACCATAACGAGCCCAGCAGGCCGCACCCGCCCTGTTCTCGAGTTCGCGTTCCTTTTCATGCCTATCGCCCGCGCTATCGAGGCGAAATAGCCGGTCTGTGACCTGCGACAGGCCCGCATCCGCCGCGGCGCTTCAACGTGAGATTAGTCGCGAACCTATGCAGCCTTCGAGAGGCGCATTTCGACGTGCAAGCCGGCTGTGACGAAGGACGTGCGGAGTAACATCACAAGGTAACTCCGCAACCTTGATGATGCGCTCTCCATATGAAGCGACTCCCGTAATGACACGGTTCGTCTTCGCCGATGGAAATGCATGCTCGCGCCCGCCTTCGTCGTTGCCAGACGAGCCGTGCGGGTCGCCATATCGATCTCGGGCCAGACAACGGGGGTGACGCCACTGGATCTTCTGCGAATGCTTGAGCAGCATGACACGGTTTCACATTTCGAACTAATCTCTGAGGCTTTCCAACGAAGCGCTCCGCTCACGAGTTTGAGAGCGGAGGCATGCGTTCCTGTTACCCGGAACCGCAGAAAGCGCGTGCCTTTCCTTCAACAGCGGCCTAACGTCCGACGTTCTTTAAACTTCCGCGCGCGAAAGCTGGCCATTTTTTCACGTTATTTTGGCGTCCCGAGATATGGAAAAACGGTGAACCCTCCAAACATCGAGCTGAGCACCTTGATTGGTATGGGACCCCCTTATGGATATCGAGCACAATAGCCACGTCCAATGGCTGATCGAGCACTCCATGCTTCGGAATGCCAAGGCCGCCGCCCTCAAATATGCCGGGCAAAGCCGTATGTGGCAAAGACCCTATGCCGAGGCAAAACCACGAGCGGCGATCGCCCTCGCCTCGGTATGGTTCACCGCCTACCCGCTTGGGCTCATCACCGCTGAGGGGGAATCCGTTCTCGGAACCCTGGGTGATGCAGGGCTATGGCGCGCGCTGTCGACCATTGGCATCCAGGGGCTGCATCCAGGGCCCACCAAGCGCGCCGGCGGCCTGGTTGGCCGGGAATACACCCCGAGCATCGACGGAAACTTCGACCGCATCGGGCTAGAAATCGACCCGAAATTTGGAACGACCGAGGAATTCATCGCACTCAGCCGAATGGCGGCCGCGACCAATGCCATCATCATAGACGACGTGGTCCCGTCTCATTCCGGCAAGGGCGCGGACTTCCGCCTCGCCGAGATGGGATATGAAGACTACCCCGGTATCTATCACATGGTGGAGATCAAGACGCCCGATTGGGATCTTCTCCCCAATGTCCCCGAAGGCCGTGATTCGGTCAACCTGTCTCCTCCCCTGGTCGATGTGCTCGCGAAAAAGGGATATATCGTCGGGCAGTTGCAGCGGGTTATCTTTTTCGAGCCAGGCGTCAAAGAGACGGATTGGAGCGCCACCGGTCCGGTCAAGGGCGTCGATGGCGTGGAACGCCGCTGGGTCTACCTGCACTACTTCAAAGAAGGTCAGCCTTCCCTGAATTGGCTCGATCCGACCTTTGCCGCCCAGCAAATGATCATCGGCGATGCGCTGCATTCTCTGGACGCGCTGGGCGCCGTCGGTCTTCGCCTCGATGCCAATGGATTCCTCGGCGTCGAAATCCGAACGGGTGGCCTTGCCTGGTCCGAGGGACATCCGCTCTCGCTCGTCGGCAATCGCCTGCTGGCAGGCGCGATCCGCAAAGCCGGCGGCTTTTCCTTCCAAGAGTTGAACCTCACAGTTGATGACATCGCCGCGATGAGCCAGGGCGGCGCTGACCTATCCTATGACTTCATCACGCGGCCCGCCTATCAGCATGCGCTGCTGACCGGCGATACCGAATTTCTCCGGCTCATGCTGCAGACGATGCGTACCTACCAGATCGACCCGGCGAGCCTTATTCACGCCCTGCAAAACCACGATGAGTTGACGCTGGAACTCGTGCATTTCTGGACGCTGCATGGCGACGAAATCTACACCTTCCAGGGACAGACGTGGCAAGGCCGGACCTTGCGCATGCATGTTCGGCAAGCGATGTATGAGAAGCTCTCCGGAGAAAACGCACCCTACAATCTTCGTTTCGTCACCAATGGCGTGGCTTGCACAACCGCCAGCATCATCACGGCCGCGCTTGGCATTCGGGATCTGGAAACAATCACCGACGAGCAAAGACTGCTGATCACCAAAGTACATCTTCTGCTCGTCATGTACAATGCGTTTCAGCCTGGCGTCTTCGCGCTCTCCGGTTGGGATCTCATCGGTGCCCTGCCCCTACGCCCCGAAGAAGTGGCGACATGGATGGCTGACGGAGATACGCGGTGGATTCACCGTGGCAGCTACGACCTCATGGATCGCAATCCGGAGGCGACCAAATCCGCACACGGCCTTCCGAAAGCCCGTAGCCTCTACGGCTCCTTGGCGAGCCAGCTTGAGCAGCCCGATTCCTTCGTCATGCAGATGAAGCATCTACTGGCGATCCGGCAGGCCTACGGCATCCCCACAAGCCGCCAGGTCGTGGTTCCGAGTGTCACGACCCCCGGTCTGCTCGTCATGGTTCATGAATTGCCGGATGCCCGCGGCATGCAGGTGACCGCGCTCAATTTCGGGGCGGTGGCGGTGGACGAAAAGCTGTTCCTGAGCGAGTTGGGGAACGGTATCGTCGTCGATATGATCAACGAAGCTGTCATGGGAGATGTGACTGAGGATTCGGGTCTGCATCTGAAGCTGGAACCGTACGAAGGCGCCTCGCTACGTATAGTGTCGTCCTTGCGCCCCGCGCTTTAGCTCGGCGTGCGTTCGCGGGGCTCAGGGTCCCGCCCCAACTCATTGTTTTGATCGCGTGTTTCAGACGTGCAAATAGTCAAACGGCGCGGGTAAGCCAGGAGGGCTTTCTGTGAATGGGCAGGTGAAACGCTCAAGGCCACACGCCTTCCGCTTGCTCCTGCTCCTCCTTTTAACCTCCACCGTCTTTCCCGGCTTTGCCCAGGCCCAAACCGCCATCGTCGGCGTCAACGTGGTCGGCGTTGATCTGGCGAGCAAGAAGACCGAGGACGACCTGCTCGCGCAGTTGCAACGCTACGGCGTCAACACCGTCCGCACTTCACTCGGCGGGCACGGCGATGGCTATACGGATTTCATCATCAAGGCCTATCAGCGCGGCATCGGCGCCGTCATCTTCATCGGGCCGAATGCCGGCAGCACGAATAATGCCCATGCGCTCCCGCCCGACAGAGCGGCGGGTCGGCCTTGGAGCATCGCCGCTTTGTCGGATGCCGATCCTGAGGGATTCAAGACATGGTTCAGCGGCGAACTCGCGAAGCTGGAAGCGGCAGGCGTTCGAGCCACGGCGTTCGAACTCGGCAACGAGCTGAACACGCCGAGATTCAATGCCGATTTCGGCCCCGACAAAATCCCAGGGCGCGTGTTGAGACTTAAGGATCTTGAGAGTGACAATGACGGTGAAGCCCGCGCCGTCGCCGACGGCTACCGGCAATACATCAAGATCATGGCGGCACTCAAGGACGTGCGCGATCATTCTAAGCTCAACCGCGCGACGCCCATTCTCTCCGGCATGTCGGCCCTCATGGCAAAAGGCCGCGAGGTTGTGCCAATTCCAGACTCGATGCAGTTTTTACGACAGAACGGTTTGGACGCGCTGGCGGACGGCTACGGCGTTCATGTCTATCCCGACGGCAACCCACACCTGACCGTCAAAACGCGGGCGCGGTTGCTCGAACAATACGGCATATTGTCTGAATGCAGGAAGGACACGAAGCCTTGCTGGCTAACCGAATGGGGATTTCCTGACGGCAGTACCAACTGCCCCCTCGACGACACCGGGCGTGTTCAGGCCGTCGAGGCTGAACGAGCGGCCTTCAAACGATATGTTGCACAAGGGCGATTGAAGGCGATCGTCTATTATTCCTGGAGCGGCGTCGTCCCGTTCAACTGGGAGCCCGCCGACAAAATAAGCACTGACCCGTACAATATTTTCCGCTGCGGCGTCCTCAGCAGCTCGGGAAAGGCGGCGCTGGCCCCGCTTTGAACAGCGTCTCCTCCCCTCACTCCCACTCGATCGTACCCGGCGGTTTGCTCGTGATGTCATAGGTCACCCGGTTGATCCCACGCACCTCGTTGACAATCCGGTTCGCGACCCGCGTCAGAAACGGCACTTCGAACGGGTAGACATCCGCCGTCATGCCATCCGTGCTCGTCACCGCCCGCAAGGCACAGGCAAGATCGTAGGTGCGCCCGTCACCCATCACGCCCACGCTCCGCACCGGCAGCAAAACCGCGAAAGCCTGCCAGATGGCGTCATAAAGATTGTGCAGCCGCAACTCCTCCAGGAAGATCGCGTCGGCCCGCCGCAACAGATCAAGCTTGTCGCGCGTGATCGCGCCCGGAATGCGGATGGCGAGCCCCGGCCCCGGAAACGGATGCCGGCCGACAATCGCCGGCGGCAGGCCGAGTTCCAGCCCCAGCAGCCGAACCTCGTCCTTGAACAATTCCCGCAGTGGTTCGACCAGCTTCATCCGCATCCGGTCGGGCAAGCCGCCGACATTGTGGTGCGATTTGATCGTGACCGAAGGGCCGCCGGTGAAACTCACGCTCTCGATGACATCGGGATAGAGCGTGCCTTGGGCCAGGAAATCGGCGCCGCCGAGCTTCGTCGCCTCTTCCTCGAACACGTCGATGAACAGCCGCCCGATCGTCTTCCGCTTGACCTCGGGGTCGTCCACACCGTTGAGTGCGCCGAGGAACATCTCCGAGGCATCGCGATTCACGAGGCGGATATTGAAACGATCCCGAAACACACGCACGACCTCATCAGCCTCGCGCGCCCGCAGCAACCCGTGATCGACGAAGATGCAGGTGAGCCGATCGCCGATCGCCTCGTGAATGAGCGCGGCGGCCACAGCGGAATCAACACCGCCGGAGAGGCCGCAGATCACCCGGCCCTGCCCCACCTGGCGCCGGATGGCGTCTATCTGCGTCTGGCGGAAACCCGCCATGGTCCAGTCGCCGGCGCATCCCGCGATCGCATGGGTGAAGCGGCGCAGGATCGCCGCGCCATGCGGTGTGTGGACAACCTCGGGGTGGAATTGCAGCCCGTAGAACCGCCGCTCGTCATCGGCGATCACCGCAAAGGGGGCGCCATCGCTCGTCCCCACCGGGCGGAACCCCTGCGGCAGGGCGGTGACGCGGTCACCGTGGCTCATCCACACCTGTTCGCGCGCGCCGGGCGCCCATCCCTCCTCGATGCCATCGAACAGGGCGCAGGCATCCGTCACTTCCACGAAGGCGCGGCCGAATTCCCGGTGATCGTGCCCCTCGACCATGCCGCCGAGTTGCAGGCACATCGCCTGCTGGCCGTAGCAGATGCCGAGCACCGGTACGCCGAGCGTGAAGACCACATCGGGCACGCGGGGCGACACCGCCTCGGTCACGCTCGCCGGGCCACCTGAAAGGATGATCCCGCGCGGGGCGTAGTCGGCGATTTTCTGCGGATCGGTGTTGAAGGGCCAGATTTCGGAATAGACGCCGCTTTCGCGCACGCGGCGGGCAATCAGCTGCGTAAACTGGCTGCCGAAATCGAGAATGAGGATACGGTCTGCGGTGATCTGTGCCATGTCGCGATATGGCCTAGCAGCGGATGAGAGGCAAGGCTCAGTAACCGATGAGCAGAATGTCCAGAGCGCGCGTGATGGCATCGTGATGCGCGTCCAATGACAAATGGCGGTCATTCAGCTCGCGCGCCTGAACGGCCGCGATGGCCTGTGTCAGCATGACATGCGGCTCACCGGCAATATCGAACACGGGATTAAGTTCTTTGATCGGCGTGGGCGCACCCGATAAGGGCACGAGCGGCACCACCACGCGCGTCCCCAAGCGGTCGAGGATGGAAGCCTGAACATCCACGACGTACCCGGATCGCCCCCGGCCCGGCATGGGGTAAACGTCGAGGCGCGCCATCAGAATTGGCGAAATTCGGCAAGCGGCAGGCCATTTTCCTCGACATGCGCATTCCAGGCAGCCATCGCCACCCGGTTCTCTTCCAGCCATTTCCGAGACTTCGCGCGCGCAACCGCATCGGCCAAGCCAAGTTCGCAGGCCTGGGATACATTGAGGTCGAGGGCTTTGGCCTCGCGCAACAGCGCCTCGGGGAGGGTGATGTTCGTCGCCCGGCGCAATGCGCTGCGATGCTCATTGGCGGCTAGGATGGGCATGGACAACTCCTCGGACCCACATGACTATGCGCATATCATATGCGCATAGCAAGTAAAGGCTACCCCGCCTCACCCCGGCGATGCCGTCAGCCGATCGATCGGGTCCCAGACGAAAGCCGTCTGCGGCTGGGGCTGGCCGCCGACGCTGACACTGCCCTCCATCGACCGCACCCCGCCCAGACGCTCGTAGAACCAGCGGCTCGGATTGCCGCTGAGCACCCAGACAAAGGCGCTGCGGCAGCCGACGGCCGCCAGATCGCGCGCCGCCGCCCTGATCAGGCCCCGGCCGAAGCCCTGCTCCCGCCAATCATCCAGCACATACAGCGTCTCGATCTCGCCATCGGCGATCGCGCGTGAGGATGCGCGGCTGGCGGTGACGAAGCCGACCACGGCCGGAACGCTCTCGCCCCCGCCCGACGGTTCGGCCACATGCACGATACCGCCACCCCGGATCACCCGGCCGTAATAGGATTCCTGCCGCCGCGCCGAAAGCTCCGTCAGCGTCCAGTCCGGCAGCAGGCCGGCATAAGCGCTCCGCCAGGCGGCGACATGCACGGCAGCGATCGCGGCCCCGTCCGAAGGAAGGGCGGCGCGGATCACCATCATCGCCGTTCGAGAACGGCCGCGAAAAAGCCGTCTGTGCCGTGGCGCGCAGGCGTCAGCCGCACCATGCCGCCATCGACGACACCCGCGAGCGCGGGCGCGGCCAGCTCGGGCGGCATCTCCTCCACCAGCGCGAAATCCGTGTGGCCCGACAGAAAGCGATCCACCTGATCCTCATTCTCCGGCCGCAACAGCGAGCAGGTGGCATACACCAGCCGCCCGCCGCGACGCAGGAAGCGAGACGCATCATGAAGGATGGCGGCCTGCTTTTCCACCAGGGCCGCGAGATCGGCCTCTGTCAGCCGCAGCCGAGCATCGGGGTTGCGCCGCCAAGTGCCGGTGCCGGTGCAGGGCGCGTCCACCAGAACCCGGTCGAAGGTCTCACGCCGGCGCTTGGCCCATTTGTCGCCAGCCGTCAGCCGATGCTGCTCGACGTTGTGAACGCCGGCGCGGCGCAGCCGCCGCACGGCCCCCTCCAGCCGATGGGCAGAGGTGTCGGCGGCCAGGATATGCCCGCGATTCTCCATGGTCATCGCCATGGCGAGCGTCTTGCCGCCGGCGCCCGCGCAGTAGTCGAGGATGCGCTGCCCCGGCCGCGCATCGGCGAGCAAGGCGACCACCTGGCTGCCCTCATCCTGGATCTCGATCAAACCGCTCTTGAAGGCCTCGCCCGTCACGACCGGGCGCCGCCCGGCCACCCGCAGCCCCCAGGGGCTGAGCGCCGTGGGCTCTGCCACGATCCCCTCGGCCGCGAGCGCCGCCGAGGCCGCCGCGCGATCACCACGGAGCAGGTTCACCCGCAGATCGAGCGGCGCGGGCGCCAGCATGGCGGCGACCTCCCGATCCGTATCTCTGCCGAAGCGCGCCAGCAGCAGCGGCATGATCCAGTCCGGCACTTCCAGCCGCACCGCGTCGGGCATGGCCGGGTGTTCGTAGGTATGGTCGTTCAGGCGGCGGAGGATTTCTTCCTCGGCGTCCGTCAGCGGCTCGGGCGCGTAGCGGCCGCCGGAAAACATGCGGGCGACCTCATGCGAAGGCCGGCCGCCGAGAACAGCTGCGGCGCCTGTGGCAAGGCGCGGGCTGGGCTCACCCTGGGCACGCTCGATCCACCAGCTCAGCCGGCGCTGATGGCGGAGGACATGCCAGACCTGGTCGGATACCTCCCGCCGGTCGCCGCTGCCGATGAAGCGGCGCTGACGGAAGAAATCATTCGCGACCGCATCGGCGGGCTTGCGCGGCGCCGCCGCGATCGCCTCCAGCAAGGCGATCGCGGCGGCAAGGCGTGCATTGGGTGTCACCGGCCAGCTACCAAACGATTGAAAGTTTTTTGGTTCCGCGCGCGATCCGAGAAATCAAGCGCTTCTTTTTGAAAAAAGAAGCAAAAACTTCCATTCATGTCAGTCACTGTCGGTAGTTCGGCGCTTCGCGGGTGATCGCCACGTCATGCACATGGCTTTCGCGCAGGCCCGCGCCGGTGACGCGGCGGAACCTCGCACTCCGTTGCAACTCGGCGATGTCGGGGCTGCCGGCATAGCCCATGCCGGCCCGCAGGCCGCCGACAAGCTGATGCACCACGGCGGCGACCGGCCCGTGATAGCCACCTGGCCCTCGATCCCCTCCGGCACCAGCTTGAGCTGGTCCTTGATGTCCTGCTGGAAGTAGCGGTCGGCCGAGCCGCGCGCCATGGCGCCGATACTGCCCATGCCGCGATAGGATTTGTAGCTGCGCCCCTGATAGAGGAACACCTCGCCCGGCGCCTCGTCCGTGCCGGCGAAAAGGCTGCCGAGCATGACAGCATTGGCCCCGGCGGCGATCGCCTTGACCATGTCGCCCGAGGTGCGGATGCCGCCATCGGCGATCGCCGGCACGCCGAGTGCCCGGCAGGCGGCGGCGGTCTCCAGCACCGCCGTGAATTGCGGCACGCCGACACCGGCGACGACGCGGGTGGTGCAGATGCTGCCCGGCCCGATGCCGATCTTCACCGCATCGGCGCCGGCATCGATCAGCGCCTCGGCGCCCGTCCGGTGTCGCGACATTGCCGGCGACGACCTGACCGCGTTCGAGGCCGATCTTGATCCGCTCGACCGAGGTCAGCACCCCGGCGGAGTGACCATGCGCGGTATCGACCACGATGACATCGGCGCCGGCCGCGATCAGCGCGCGGGCACGCGCCTCGCCATCCGCGCCCACGCCGGTCGCGGCCGCCACCCGCAGGCGGCCGAAGCCATCCTTATTCGCGAGCGGATAGGCATCGGCCTTGTCCATATCCTTCACCGTGATGAGGCCGACGCAACGATATTGCGCGTCCACCACCAGCAGCTTCTCGATCCGGTGCTTATGCAGCAGGCTGCGCGCCTCATCCGGCTTCGCGCCCTCAACCACGGTGATGAGCGTGTCATGCGTCATCAGCTCAGACACGCGCTGGCTGAGATCCGTCGCGAAGCGCACGTCGCGATTGGTGAGGATGCCGACGAGGCGGCGCGTGCCCCGTTCCACCACCGGCATGCCGCTGATGCGGTTGGCAGCCATCAGGGCGCGGGCGTCGGCCAGCGTCTGCGTCCGGATGAATGGTCAGCGGGTCGACGACCATGCCCGACTCGAAGCGCTTCACGCGGCGGACCTGAGCCGCCTGTTCCTCGATCGTCAGGTTCTTGTGGATCACGCCCATGCCGCCGAGCTGGGCCATGGCGATGGCCATGGCGCTCTCCGTCACGGTATCCATCGCCGCCGCGACCAGAGGCACGTTCAGGCTGATGTTGCGGGTGAACCGCGTCCTGGTATCGACCTCGGCGGGGAGAACCTGCGAGTAATTCGGGACCAGAAGCACATCGTCGAAGGCAAGCGCCTCTTCGATCGGCGGCCGCGTCGACACCCCTTTCGGCAGATCGAGCGACCGTTCGATCGAGTCTTGCGGTGTCACATCCTGGAGTGCCATGGCGAGGTGTCCCTGCGAAGCCTTGGCGGTGCCGGATACTCCGGCCTTTGCTGCGGTGCAAGGAAATGGCGCGCGACCCTGATCTGCTGCAATGTGCTAGAGTGACCGCAGGAGAGATAGAGCGTGCGCGAGCGGGCCGAGCGGGTGATGACGATCGAGCGGTTCCTGGCCTGGCAGTCACGCCAGGGCAGCCGCTACGAACTGGTCGATGGCCAGCCCGTCGCCATGACGGGTGCCAGGCTGCGCCATGATCGGGCGACGGTAAACGCATTGTCCGAAATCCGCAGGCAACTGCGCGCCAACGGCAGCCCCTGCGATGCCTTCACCGCCGATATCGGCATCCGCACGCCCCCCGGCAACCTTCGCAGACCGGATGTGAGCGTTTGCCCGCCCTTCGATGAGGAGGCAATGGTCTCCGACCGGCCCAGCCTCATCGTCGAGGTTCTGTCCGAATCGACGGCAGGCTTGGATGGGCTGATCAAGCTCGAAGAATATGAGGCGATCGAGAGCTTGGACGCCATCATCATGATCGACCCGACGCGGATGGAGATGGGTCTCTGGACGCGAGATGCCGAGCGGGCCTGGCACGCCGTCCGCTTGACGGACGCCGAGGCCGCCCTCGCGGTGCCGAGCCTCGGCCTGGCCATCAGCCTCTCCGCTCTTTACGACCGCGTGCCCGTGACATCGCGCCTACGCCCCCGGCTGGTTTGGGAGGATGACGGCGCGTAAAGCGTCGCCCTTCCTTAACCCGGCCCCCGAGATGAGCAAACCCGCACCCCAGCCCGCGACCTCGGGCCGCGCCGCGCCACCGGCCCGTTTCGTCACCGGCTCGATCATGCGGCATGTCTGTGTCATGTCGCTGACCGGCGCCATCGGCCTCGTCGCTGTGTTCGCGGTCGATCTTCTCAACTTCTTCTACATCTCCCGCCTCGGCGAGAAGCCGATCGCGGCGGCGGTCGGCTTCGCGGGCGCCGTCAGCTTCTTCCAGATCTCCATCGGCATCGGCCTGACCATCGGCGTCGGCGCCATCGTCTCGGCCGCGATCGGCAGCCAGAGGCCCGGCGAGGCCCAGCGGATCGGCACAACCAGCCTCATCGCGATCGCGGCCTTGACCCTTCTGATCGGCATCGCGACCGCCGCCGCGCGGCAGCCGCTGCTCGGCCTCCTGCAAGCGGAAGGCGAGACGCGGGCCTTGGCCGCGATGTATCTGCTCATCACCTCACCATCGCTGCCGCTGATGTCGCTCGGCATGTGCTGTGCCGCGCTGCTGCGCTCGGCCGGTGCCGCACGCCGCGCGATGAACATCACCCTCTATGGGGCGGTCGCGGTCGCGGCGATGGACCCGATTTTCATCTTCGCCCTGCATTTGCGGCTGGAGGGTGCGGCCATCAGCACGGTGCTTTCGCGCGTCCTGCTCGCCGGCCTCGGCCTTTACTACGTCTGGCGGCAAGGGCTGCTCGGGCGGCCGGAACCGGCCCGCGCGCTCGGCGATCTTCGCACCGTCAGCCGGGTCGCGGCACCGGCGATCCTCACCAACCTCGCGACCCCGGCGGGCAGCGCCTATGTCACGCATATCATGGCGGGGTTCGGGGTCGCGGCCGTCGCGGGCCAGGCGACGATCGATCGCATCACCCCGGTCGCCTTCGGCGTGATCTTCGCGCTGAGCGGCGCCGTCGGCCCCATCATGGCGCAAAACCTGGGCGCTCAGCGCGGCGACCGCGTGCGCGGGACGCTCAGCGCGAGCCTCATCTTCGTGGTGGTGACCGTCGCGATCGCCTGGGGCCTGCTGGCGCTCACGCAGAACCTGCTGGCGGAGGCCTTCTCATCCCAGGGCGTTGCCCGGCTGCTGCTGCACCTGTTTTGCAGCTGGACCGCCGGCGCCTGGATATTCGCGGGCGGCCTTTTCGTCGCCAACGCAGCCTTCAACAATCTCGGCCGGCCTGGTTACGCGACGATCCTCAACTGGGGGCGCGCCACCCTCGGCACGATCCCCTTCGTCTATTTCGGCGCCCGATTCGGCCCGCAGGGCGTGGTCATCGGCCAGGCGGCGGGATCGGTGGTCTTCGGCCTCGCCGCCGTTTTGGTCGCCTTCAAGGTGACGGAGCGGCTGCAGAGGCCCGCCGCGCCTGTCGCGGCTGAGCCGATCATCGCCGTGCCCGGCGGGCGCGCCACGGCGGTCAATCTGACGCTGGACCAGCCGCCGCAGAGTTAAACGCGGAGCCCCATCGCGACCACGTACAGCTCGCTCGATTCTTTCCGGCTGGCCGGCGGCTTGGCGTGCCGCACCGTCTCGAACCGCTGTTTCATCGGCGTCAGCAGATGCTTGTCGGCCCCGCCCTGAAACAGCTTGGCGACGAAGCGGCCGCCCGGCGGCAGCATCTCGAAAGCGAGCGTCAAGGCCATCTCGGCCAGCGCCACGATGCGGATATGGTCCGTCGACGCATGGCCGGAGGTATTGGGCGCCATGTCCGACAGAACGAGGTCGGGCGGCCCGCCGAGCAGGTCCAGAATGCGGGCCTGGCAATCGGGGTCGGTCGCGTCGCCCTGGATGAGATGCGCGCCGGGAATGGGCTCGATCGGCAGCAGATCAATGCCGACGACGGTGGCCGCACCCCGGTCCAGCGCGACCTGCGTCCAGCCGCCCGGGGCGGCGCCGAGGTCGAGCACCCGCATTCCCTTCTTGATGATCGTGAAGCGGTCGTCGAGTTCGATCAGCTTGAAGGCGGCCCGCGAGCGCCAGCCCTGTTTCTGGGCAGCGGCGACATAGGGGTCATTGAGCTGGCGCGTCAGCCAGCGCTGAGAGGCCACGCTGCGCCCGGCCGTCTTTTTCAGCTTGACCGTGAGACCCCGCCCGGAACCCAAGCCGGGGTCTGATCCGCCCTTACTCTTCATAGCTCGCCTTAAAAATTAGAGCGTGATTGGTTCGCTTGTCGCTCACCATCCCGCTCTACGTTTTTGATTGAGAACGCAAATCTTCGGATCAGGTGATTCCACCTGATCCGATATTGCTCTAGCCGGCGGGCGAAGCGGCCAGGGCAGGAACGTGGCGCATCCCGCAGAAACGGCGGTTGTCCCGCCGACGCCCGCCGCGGATCTGCCGCAGGAGCATGCCTTCGCGCAAGCCACGATCAGCGACGCCGACCTCGGGCGTCGGCCAGACCGACCGGATCGCCGCGAAAATGGCACAGCCGGGCAGCACGAGATCGGCACGGTCCTCGCCGATGCAGGGGTGGGAGGCGAGCCCCTCTCGCCCCATGCCGCGCAGCGCCTCGACCGCGGCATCGGCCTCCTCGCCCGGCAGCAGGATGCCGTCGACCAGAGGGCGGCGGTAGCGGGGCAGTTTAAGCGCGATGCTCGCGACCGTCGTGATGGTGCCGCTGGTGCCCAGCAGCCGCACGCCGGCACGGTTGATCTCGCGGCCGATGCGATGGATGTCCTCGAACTCCCACAGCTTCTCCTCGACAGTCTCGACCATCGCGTCGAACCCGCATTCGGTGAAGCAGGAGTCCGGGGTGCATGCGCCAAGCGTCATCACGCCGAAGGGCAGCGACAGGAAGCTGATGAGCGTTGGCGGCCCCGACTGGTCGAGCCGCACCCAGGCAAGCTCGGTCGAGCCGCCGCCGATATCGAAAACCAGGGCACGGCCGCCCGCGCCGCGCAGCAGGGGCGAACAGCTTTCGAGCGTCAGCTCCGCCTCTTCCCGGCCCGAGATGATGCGGATGTCGAGCCCGGTCTGCTGTCGCACGCGGGCGAGAAAGTCGGCACCATTGGCCGCGCGACGGCAAGCCTCGGTCGCGACGGCGGTGAGCCCTGTCAGCCGGTAGCGGGAGATGCGCGACGCGCAGGATTTGAGCGCATCCATGGCGCGATCCATCGCCGGTTCGGCCAGTTGACCTGTTTCGGCCAATCCTTCACCGAGGCCGACGGAACGGCTGAAGCTCTCGATGACGCGAAAACCGTTGCTACTGGGGACACCGAGCATGAGGCGGCAATTATTGGTGCCGAGATCGATGGCGCCAAAAATGGGCGCCATCCCCCTTCTGTCGAAGGCGGGTGGTGCATCGCCTGTCGCGCAGGGCGTGGAGATGCTCATGTCCATGGTTCATAGTCGCCGCGTGAGAAGAGGTTCCACAAGTGTCAAATGTTTAAGATAGGCCTGCGCCGACAAGCAAATGCGGTTGCCATCGAAGGCCATCAAACGAATGCCCAACGTTCGGATGGGATGCAGGGTCGCGAAGGATATCGTGACGGTCCGCGCATTCTATTCATTACGGCGACGCGGATCGGCGATGCGGTCATCAGCACCGGAATTCTTAACCATCTGCTGGCGCGCCACCCCACGGCCCGCTTCACCATCGCCTGCGGCCCCGTCGCCGCCGGCGTCTTCACCGCCATGCCACGGCTGGAGCGGCTGATCCTGATGCCGAAACAGAAATGGGACGGCCATTGGTTCAAGCTCTGGGGCCAGGTTGTCCGCGCGCGATGGGAATTGGTGGTCGATCTGCGCGGCTCCGGCACCGCCTTCTTCCTCAGTGCGCGCCGGCGGCTGGTGCTCAAGGGCGGCCGCCGGCCCGGCTCCCGCCTCGCTCAGCTCGCCGCCAGCATGGGCGTCTCGCCGCCACCCTTGCCGGTGGCCTGGACCGCGCCGGCAGACCGCGCCCGCGCCCAGATGCTGCTGCCGGAGGGCGTGCCGCTGATCGGCTTGGGGCCGACCGCGAACTGGGCGGGCAAGGTCTGGCCGGCGGAGCGTTTCGTCGCCCTTTATGCGGCGCTGCGCGAGCGGCATCTGCCCACCGCGCGCCCGGTGATCTTCGCCGGCCCCGGCACAGTGGAGGCCGCCATGGCCGCACCGGTTGCGGCGGCGCTCCCTGGCGCGATCGACCTCGCCGGGCGGCTGAGCCTGCCCGAGGCGGCGGCCTGCCTCGCCCGGATGACACTCTTCATCGGCAATGATTCCGGCCTCATGCACCTCGCCGCCGCCACGGGTGCGCCGACGCTGGGGTTGTTCGGGCCGTCTCCCGTCGATGAATATGCGCCCTCGGGCCGCCGCGCCGGCTTCGTCGTGGCACCCGGGCCTGCGGGGTCGGCGCCTATGACGGCGCTGACCGTCGCGGCGGCAACAGAGGCCGCCATCGCCCTACTCGAAGACGAAGGATAGGCCACGGCATGAGACCATTCCACGACCTGCTCATCCGCAACGGCACCGTGGTCCTGCCCTGGGGGCTGGAGCGCGCGGATATCGGCGTGAGCCAGGGCATCATAACGACGCTGGCACCCGGGAACGGCGCCGAGGCCGCCGAGGTGATCGACGCCACCGGGCTGCATGTGCTGCCGGGCCTGATCGACGCCCATGCGCATCTGCGCGACCCCGAGCAGGCGGCGGTGGAAAGCATCCCCACCGGCACCCGCGCCGCCGTGCTGGGCGGCCTCTGTGCCGTGTTCGACATGCCGAACACCAACCCCTCCATCACCACGCCGGAACGGCTCGACGCGAAAAAGGCGTTCGCCGCCACCCGCGCCTGGTGCGACATCGGCCTCTATGTCGGCGCCGCGCAGGGCAGCATCGAAGAGCTGGCGGCGCTGGAACTGGCGGAGGGCGTCTGCGCGATGAAGGTCTTCGCCGGCAGCACCACGGGCGATCTGCTCATCGAGGATGACGAGACGCTGGAGCAGGTGATGCGCACCGGGCGCCGCCGCATCGCCTATCACAGCGAGGACGAGTATCGGCTGCGCGAACGCCGCCCGCTGTTCCATGAAGGCATGCCCTATGCGAGCCATGCCGAATGGCGGGACGTGGAAGCGGCTTTCCTCGGCACGCGGCGGCTGATGGCGCTGGCGCGCAAGACCGGGCGCCCCGCGCATATCCTGCATGTCTCGACCGCCGAGGAGCTGGACTACCTCCAGGACTATCGGGATATCGCGACGGTCGAGGTGCTGCTGAACCACCTGACCCAATGGGCGCCGGATGCCTATGACCGGCTGGGCCCCTATGCGGTGATGAACCCGCCGATCCGCGACGCGCGGCATATGGAGGCGGCCTGGGCCGCGGTGCGCGACGGCATGGTCGATACGTCGGCTCCGATCATGCGCCGCATGCCGGGCGGCGAAGGAGAAGCCCTGGCCGGAGTGCGCGGCGGGGCTGACCGGCGTGCAGACGCTCGTGCCGGTCATGCTCGACCACGTCAAGGCCGGGCGGCTGTCGCTGACGCACCTGGCGGATCTGATGTGTGCCGGGCCGGCGCGGGTTTACGGCGTGCGCGGCAAGGGCCGCATCGCGCGCGGCTACGACGCCGATTTCACGCTGGTCGACATGGGCCGGCGGCGGGTGATCGAGGAAAGCTGGATCGCGAGCCCCTGCGGCTGGACGCCGTTCGCCGGCATGGCAGTGACCGGCTGGCCGGTGGCGACGATCATGCGCGGCCAGGCGGTGATGCGCGAGGATGAGGTCCTGGGCGAGCCCCGAGGCAGGCTGGTGCGTTTCGGGGGCTAGAGAAATATCGGATTAGGTGGAATCATCTGATCCGAAGATTTGCGTTCTCAATCAAGAGCATAGAGCGGTGACTGTGAGCGTAAGCGAATAGGAAACGCTCTAGGGGCGGCAAAGGGGCTATTTTCGGCCATAGGTCGCGTCGTGATCCGGCGCGATCGTCAGAAGGCGGATAAAATCGCCATCGCGATAGGCCGTCGCCCGCCGGGATTGCGTGATGCGCAAGGAATAGAGAGACGGGATTCCGGCTGGCGGCGTGACGCCCACAATCCTCTCCCATTTCAGGCCGTTATCCGCGTAGACCTGCGTCCAGGTCATCCGCCGCAGCTTCTTCAGGGTTTCCAAGGCCGAGTGGCGCTCCGGCTTCTGCAATCCCAGCGGGCCGTCTTGGAAAATCGGATTGTTGAGGTCAAGGCGGACGAGAGCGTCTCGTTCACTCTTCGCCATCGGCCTTCGCCAGAAACTCGTCATTGCCGCCGTCCGTAGGTGCGTTGGCTTGTGCCCAGGCCAACGCCCGTCTCAACTCTTCGGCGGCAGGCGGCTGCTGCAACCAGATTTCATTGTCGGGGATCACGGTTGCCGTCCGGATAAGCCAGACGCCGGGCTCGCGCTCTTCCACCAGAACCTGCCGCCCCGCAAATTGCTTGCCGAGAGATATCTGCCCGTTCGACCCTATGACCTTGACGCTGCTCGAATCTTTCGATGACGCAGTCATTCGTGCCTCCATATTTGCACGAAGGCACGATAGCACGTTTCTGCAAGGATTCACACCGGGCCGAGCCGGTCGCCACGTCATCTATGCTTCAAACACGGCCGATAGCCCGGGATCGCGAAAGGGTGCAGTGTGGGTCGCGCGCCATCGCACCAAAAAAAGAGGACTAACGGCATGCCCGACATCACCCTTTGGGGCTTCGATGCCTCCACCTATGTCCGCACCGTCAAAATGCTGCTCGCCGAGAAGGGCGTCACCAAGTTCAACCAGGTGCCGCTCAACGTCCTGGCGGGCGAGCCGAAAACGCCCGAGCATCTGCAGCGCCACCCCTTCGGCAAGGTCCCCGTCGTCGATTACGACGGGCTGCGCCTGCTCGAAACCTCGGCAATCATCCGCTACCTCAACGATGTCCTGCCCGGCCCGTCCCTCGTGCCGTCCTCGGCCGAGGACCGCGCGCGGATGGACATGAACATCGGCCTGGTCGATTCCTACGGCTACGGCGCGCTGTTGGGCGTCGCCGGCTACCACCTGTTCCCTGACTTCATCGGCGGGCAGGACGAGGCGAAGCGCGCCGCCGCCATCGAAACCTCGGTCAAGGTGCTGACCTTCGCCATGAAAACCAAAGGCAGCTCAGACTTCCTCGCGGGCGGGTTGAGCCTCGCGGACCTCTACCTCGCGCCGCCGGTGTTCTACGTCTCCCTCACCCCGGATGCGGAAGCGCTGTTCGGCCAGGTGGATGGCTTCGCCGCCTGGTGGGCCAAGGTTCAGGAACTGCCGAGCTACCAGTCGACGACGCCGAGCTTCGGCTGAACCCGTCAGCGGTCACATGCGCGGGAGCGAGCTTCGGCATCGGGTTGAAACGTCGCCACTCCGGGGAATGTGAGACCCGATGAGCCCGCCGCGATCCTGCGCGGGCGGCGGGGTTCAGAGCATGAATGTCATCCAGACTGTCCGTGACATCATCGGCCTGGACCCCGGCGCGCGCGCAGACCCTGACATGGCGCGTGTGCTCGATACCCTGAAGGCTTTCGAGGCCAAGCCCATCGAAAGCTGCACGGTTGAGGAGGCTCGCGCCCAGCCGGGCATGGCGGAGGCGGCGGCGATCATCATGCAGGCGGATGGCATCTCGCCGGACGTGCCGGGCGTCAGCACGCGGGACGTGAGCTATGCCGGCGCCAGCGGCCAGCATGCCGCCCGGATCTACACGCCGGACGGCGAAGGCCCCTTCCCCGTCGTCCTCTACTTCCGGGGCGGCGGCTTTGTGATCGGCAGCCTGGACGCCTATGACGCGACGCCCCGGGCTATGGTGGCCAAGACCGGGGCGATCTTCATCTCGGCTGACTACGCCATGGCGCCCGAACACCCGCTCCCGGCGCCGCATGATGATGCCTTCGCCGCCTACCGCTGGGTGGCCGGGGAAGCGGCCGGCTTTGGCGGCGATCCCGCCCGGATCGCCGTGATGGGCGAGGGCGCGGGGGGCAATCTCGCCATCAATGTCACCATCGACGCGCGCGACCACGGGGTGGCGGCGCCGCGAGCGCAAGTGCTCATCCATCCGCTGGCGATTACCCACCTGCTCCAGGCCTCCGACCTGCAGAATGCCAATGCGAGGCCGCTCAACGTCTCGATGCTCGCCTGGTTCATGGACAAGCTGCTCGCCGACCCCGGCGACGTGAAAACGCCGCTACTGAACCTTTTGAGCGCCGATCTGCACGATCTGCCGGCCGCGACGATCATCAATGCCGGCATCGACCCTCTGGAAAGCGATGGCGAGAAGCTCGCCCGCCGTTTGAGCGAGGCCGGCAACCGGGTCCATAACGCGATCTACCCCGGCGCGACCCATGACTTTTTCGGCCTGGCGGCGATCGTGAAGGCGGCCGAGGATGCTCAGGCACTGGCCGCCGCCGACCTCCGCGAGGCCTTCACGGGGTAGCCGGCTTACAATTCCCCTTCGATCGCGCGGATGAGCTTGGCCGAGTCGGGCGCCGTCGTGCTCGGGAACCAAGTGGCGAGCCGGCCATCCCGCCCGGTGAGATATTTGTAGAAATTCCAGCGCGGACGGGAGAGGAAGCCGCCCTGGTCGCCCAGCCACCGGAACAGCGGATGGGCATCAGGTCCCTTGACGCTCGCCTTCTCCATCATCGGGAAGGTGACGCCGTAGCTGCGGTCGCAGAAGGCGCCGATGGCCTCGGCCTCACCCGGCTCCTGATTGCCGAAATCATTGCTCGGCACGCCGATCACCACCAGCCCTTGCGGCCGCTTGCTCCATTTCGTCCAGAGCGCCTGCAGCCCCGCATATTGCGGGGTGAAACCGCAATTCGAGGCGGTATTGACGATGAGAAGCGGACGGCCGCTCAGATCGGCGAGCCAGTACGGCTCCCCCCGCAAAGTCGTCAGCTTGAAATCGAACACGCTTCCAGCCATGCCGCCCCTCCATTCAGGGTTGTTTGCCCTCGCACCACGCCGCCGCTATGGTCCGGCCCCGTTTGCGTCCGCCCGGCCGTTGGGTGTCAACCCCAGGATAGGCCAAATTCGCTTTCCGGGGCGCAAACCTGGTGTGGTTGCTGGAGAGAAACGTGGTCGATATTTTCGACGAGGTCGATGAGGATCTCCGGGCCGAGCGCATGGCCCGTTTCGCGCGACGATATGCCGTGGGCTTCGTCGTCCTTGCGGTGTTGATCGTCGTCGGCGTCGCCGGGTGGCAGGTCTGGCTCTGGCACCGGAAGCAGGAGGATGCGCGCGCGGCCACCGCCTTCATCGCGGTTCTGGACAAGGCCGCCGACCGGGGCTCGGCCTCTGAGCGGCAGGCCCTGGCCGCCAATTTCGCCTCTATCGCCGCGACTGCCCCATCCGGCTACGCCGCCCTCGCCCGCCTCAACCAGGCGAGCCTCCTCGCCGATGCCGGAGAGCTGGCCCAGGCCGAGACGATCTGGGACGGGCTGATGAATGACGGGTCGCTGAGCCCCGTGCTGCGCCAGGTGGCGACGCTCGCCTGGGCCTCGCATGAAATCGACACGGCGGAGCCCTCCCTGATCCAGGCCCGGCTCGAACTGCTTTCGGCCGACGGCAACCCTTGGCGGCCGATCGCGCTGCAATATCTGGCGCTGCTCGACATCCGCATGGGGCACACGGATGACGCGGTGCGGACGCTGCAATCGGTCGCCAATGACATCTCGACACCGGATGACATGCGGCGGATGGCGAGTGGCCTCACCCAGGCCCTCGGCGCTCCGCCCGCCACGAATTGACGCCCCGGCCTCACCATAACCGGGCCCTTCCCGCCCCGGCTTCACCACGATGAGCCTCCAGATGATTGGCGCCACACTATGAGACGCATGAAGACCACCGTGAACCGCCCCACCCAGCCCGAAACCGCGATGCCGCCCACCGAGCTGAAACTCGGGCTCTCCCGGCGCGCGGCGCTGGCACTTCCCCTGGCACTGGCCGGATGCGGCTTTATCGGCAGCGACGAGACACCGCCATTGCCGGGCGTGCGGATCAATGTGCTGCCCTCCACCGGCACGCTGGAAGTCGACCCGACCCTGACCGAGGCGGTGACGATTCCGCCCGCCGTTGCCGGCCTCGAATGGCCGCAGCAGGGCGGCAATGCGGCGCATGACCCCGGCATCTCGATGCTCGGGGGGCAGTTCGCGCCGCTATGGTCCGCCGATATCGGTGAGGGCACCGCCTATCGCCGGCGCATTCCCTGCCCGCCCGTCGTCGCCGCCGGCATGATGTTCAGCATGGGGGCGGACGGCACTGTCACCGCCTTCGACATCCGCACCGGCAACATGATCTGGCGGGCCTCCATTCGGCCCCCCCGCTCCCGCAGCCTCAACGTGGGCGGCGGCATCAGCTATGCCGACGGCTACCTCTATGCGGCGACGGGATTGGGCGAGATCATCCGCTTCGATGCGAAAACCGGCACCATCCGCTGGCGGCAGCCGTTGGGCGTGCCCGCGCGCAGCGGCCCCGCCATCGGCGCCGGCGGCATCTTCGTCAGCCTCATCGACAGCTCGATCGTCGGTCTCGACGTGAATACGGGCAAGACGATCTGGAGCCATCAGGCCTCCATCCCCCAAACGGGGGTTCTGGGTCTGCCGGCGCCCGCCGTCTCGGGCAGCATCGTGGTCGCGGGCTTCGGCTCGGGCGATCTGCTCGCCCTCAATGCGCTCTCCGGCGAGGTGCTCTGGACCGACAATCTGGGTGCCACGGGCACCGGCCTTTCCCAGCTTTCCGCCATCGCCGGCATGCCCGTGATCGACCAGGGCCGCGTTTTCGTCGGCAGCTTAGGCGGGATTGTGCTTTCGCTCGACCTGCCGACCGGGCGGCGGCTGTGGGAGAAGGATTTTGCGACTGACCAGACCAGCTGGGTCGCCGGAGATTGGGTGTTCCAGCTCAGCACAGACCAGCGGCTGGCGGCGCTCACCGCCGATGGCGGGCAGGTGAAATGGGTGCGCCAGCTACCGCCCTACCGGAACATGAAGAAACTGACCAATCCGATCTACTGGTGGGGCGCGATCCTGGCGGGGTCGAGCCTTGTGGTGGTGAGCGACGACAAGCAGTTGGCGACGGTCGATCCCGTCACGGGCGAGATCACCAACATCATCGCGCTGCCCGCCCCGGCGGCGGCGGCGGCGATCGCCGCCGAAGGCCACATCTTCGTGACGCTGGCCACCGGCGATGTGCTCGCTCTGGGCTGACGATGATTGTCGACAAGCGGCTCCATATCGGCCTGCTCGCGCGCCTGAATCTGCTTAGCCTGTCGCTTCTGATCGCCTATGACGTCCTCGTCACCGTCGCCTATTGCGGGTTTGGCTGGCGGTTCGTCTCCCTGCCGAACCTGCCGCTGGCGCTTCTCGGCAGCGCCATCGCGCTCCTCGTCAGCATCCGCAACAACGCCGCGTACGGCCGATGGTGGGAAGCACGGACACTGTGGGGATCAATGGTCAACAGCTCGCGCAGCCTGGCGCGCGGGCTCGCGGCGCTCACCACCGATGCCGACCTCCAGCGCCGCCTGGTGCGCTATCAGATCGCCTATGTGCTCACCTTGCGCTGCCACCTTCTGCGCCAGCCGAGTGCGGCCGTGCTGGAGCGCTGGCTGCCGCCGGAACTGGCGACCAGCTGCCGGCAAGCGGCGAATGCGCCGATGGCGATCCAGATGGCCATCGGCCGCGAACTGGCGGCGGCGCGGAACACGGGCGGGCTCGACACGATCGCGACCGGGGCGCTGAATGCGACGCTCACAGACATCATGAACGCCCAGGGCGGGCTGGAGCGGATCAAGAACACACCGCTGCCGCGGCAGTACAGCCTGCTGCCCCTCATCTTCATCCGGGCCTATTGCGCGGTGCTGCCGCTGGGCGTGGTCGCCAATCTCGGCCTCGCGACACCGCTCGGCTCCGGCTTGATCGGCTTCATGTTCCTGCTTCTGGACGAGGTGGGACGCGACCTTGAAGACCCGTTCGAGGACCGCGTCTTCGACGTGCCGATGGAGGCCATCACGCGGATCATCGAGATCGATCTGCTACAGGCGATCGGCAGCACCGAGGTGCCGCCGCCGATCGCGGCGAAAGACGGAATTCTGATGTGAGTGTCTGTTCCCGACCGTCTTCGGCCGTCACGACAATGGGGCGAAGGCCGGAACGGACAGATAGGCGATCCGCTTCATTTCCTGGCGGCTGCGGCTGACCGAATCAAGGATCAGCCCGCAGGCCAGCGACAGAAAGCCCAGGATGACAAGGGCGGCGGCCAAAAGAGCGGTCGGCAGTCGTGGCACCAGCCCCGTTCGCATGAACTCACCGACCACCGGCAGCCCGAAGCCCAGCCCGGCGAGCAGCGCCAGGCAACCGACAGCGGAGAAAAACATGAGCGGCCGCTCTTCCCGCACCAGGTTGACGATAGTGCGCAGGATACGGACGCCATCACGATAGGTGCGGAGTTTGGAGGCGGAGCCTTCGGGCCGCTCCTGATAGCGGGTCCGCACCTCACCCAGCGGCATGCTGAGTTCCAGCGCATGCACGGTGAATTCGGTCTCCGTCTCGAATCCCGTTGATAGCGCGGGGAAGGATTTGACGAAGCGCCGGCTGAAGACGCGATAGCCCGAGAGCATATCGGTGATACGGTCGCCGAAGATGCTGCGGACAATCCCGGTCAGCACCTTGTTGCCGACGCGGTGGCCCCGCCGATAGCTCTGCTGCGAATTGTCAACGCGCACGCCGATCACCATATCCAGCTGGTTTTCCAGCAGCATCCGCACCATGGCGGGGGCCGCCGCGGCTTCATACGTGCCGTCGCCGTCGACCAGTATATAGGCGTCAGCCTCGATATCGGCGAACATCCGCCGCACGACATGCCCTTTGCCCGGCCTGCTCTCACTGCGGACGATGGCGCCGGCTTGTTCCGCCAGGGGGCCGGTGCCGTCCGTGGAATTGTTGTCGTAGACAAAGATGCGGGCATCGGGCAGCGCGCCACGGAAATCCGCGACCACTTGAGCGATGGTCACGGCCTCGTCACGGCATGGGATGAGGACGGCCAGCTTCAGCCCATCGGCAAGCGACCCAAGGCTTTCACGAGCGTCGAAACCGGCAACCAATTCGTCTTTAGCGAGCATGCTCTTAGTCACCCAAAATGACGCAACGCGACGGGAAATAACTTTTAGGCGGCCATTTACAGCTGCTTAGCGACCGTCCGTAACTCTGGGACGCGCCAACGTCCTCTACCACCTGGCTCAGCATCGGGTGATGCGAGACCGGATCAGCGTGTGAAAAGGGAACACCGTATAGCCATGAAGCGGCCCATCTGGCAAAGCGTCCCCGCAACGGCCGTCTAGCAGAGAGCAACCTTCGACAATGAAGCGCGCATTGATAACCGGAGTGACGGGACAGGATGGCGCCTACCTGTCCCAATTGCTTTTGGACCGAGGCTATGAGGTCTATGGCCTTCTGCGGCGCTCAGCCTCGGCCGATGTGATCGACGGCCGGCTCCGATGGCTGGGGATCGCCGGGCAAATCCGCATGCTGGACGGCGACCTGCTCGACCTCGCTTCCGTCCTCCGCATCTTGCGAGAGGTGAAGCCGGATGAGGTATACAATCTCGGCGCTCAAAGCTTCGTCAAGACATCCTGGGCCCAGCCGATCCTGACCGGCCAGGTCACAGCGCTTGGTGTGAGCATCATGCTGGAGGCCGTTCGCCTGGAAGTGCCGGAGGCGCGCTTCTACCAGGCGAGTTCGTCCGAGATGTACGGCCTCATTCAGGAACCGAGGCAGAACGAGAAGACGCCCTTCTATCCACGCTCACCCTATGCCGTCGCCAAGCTTTACGGCCATTGGATGACCGTGAACTATCGCGAAAGCTTCGGCCTGCACGCCAGCTCAGGCATTCTGTTCAACCACGAAAGCCCGCTGCGCGGCATCGAGTTCGTGACCCGCAAGGTGACGGATGGCGCGGCCCGCATCAAGCTTGGCCTCGCAAAGACGCTGCCCATGGGCAATCTCGACGCCACCCGTGATTGGGGGCATGCGCGCGACTATGTCCGCGCCATGCACCTCATGCTGCAACAAGACATCCCTGATGATTATGTGGTGGCAACCGGCCGCACGAACTCGATCAGGGATATGTGCGCCCTTGCCTTCGCTCATGTCGGCTTGAAATACGAGGATCACGTGACCGTTGACCCGGCCTTCCTGCGCCCGGCGGAGGTGGATGTTCTGCTCGGCGATCCCTCAAAAGCGAAGGCCAAGCTCGGCTGGACGCCTGAGATCAGCCTGGAGCAGATGATCGCCGAGATGGTGGAGGCTGACCTCGCGCGGCACCGTGTGCAGGCCAACTGATCGTGCCACATTATGGTCGCCTGCTTGTCACGGGCGCCGGCGGTTTCGTCGGGCGGCACCTTATGGAGCGGCTGAGAGAAAGTTTTCCCGCAATCCATCTGATCGCAGCGGTGCGCCCGGAAAACGGTCAGATGCCAGCCGTCGGCGGCGCCGATGCGGCCGTGCCTTTCGACCTTGCGGAACCCTCGGCCTGCGCCGAGATGATCGCCGCCACCCGGCCTGACGGGCTCGTTCACCTCGCGGCACAAGCCTCGGTTGCCGCCTCATTCGCCGACCCGCTGGCGAGCTGGGAGGCGAACTTTCTCGGCACGATCAGGCTGGCGGAAGCCGTGCTGCGCCACGCACGCCACTGCCGCTTTGTCTTCGCATCCTCCGCCGAGATTTACGGGCTGAGTTTTCAAGCCGAGGCGCCGCTGGATGAAACAGCACCACTCCTGCCCACCAATCCTTATGCGGCGTCGAAGGCGGCCTGCGATCTGGCGCTGGGCGAGATGTCCCTGCGCGGCCTCGATGCCGTTCGGCTGAGGGCTTTCAACCATACCGGCCCGGGACAATCCGACCACTTCGTGGTCGCGAGCTTTGCCCGCCAAATCGCATGTATTGAGGCGGGGCAGCAGGCACCCGTTATAAAAGTGGGTGCGCTGGACCGCTGGCGGGATCTTCTGGATGTCAGAGACGTCTGCGCGGCCTACGTAGCCGCGTTGAATGCGGACACCGCGCCCGGCGCGATCTACAACATTGCCTCTGGCACGCCGCGCCGCATCGGCGATATCCTTGACGCCTTCATCGCTCAAAGTGAAGTGACACCCAGCATCGAGGTTGAGGCAAGACGGCTGCGGCCGACGGATATCGAGCGTGTCGTCGGCAATTCCATGCGTGCACATCAGGATCTTGGCTGGGCGCCGATTGTGCCGTGGCAGGATACGCTGACCGAGGTGCTGAGCGACTGGCGAAGCCGCATCGCCCGAACAGGATCATGAGCGACCGCCATCCCCGCTCCCGATCATCAGGTTGATGCTTGTCAGACCCTTCACAACCTTTCCCCGGTCAAGTCGCATCGCCATGACCTTTGTCTCCTATGCTCAGAACTATGAAGACCTTGTGCTGTGGCGCGCGTTGAAGGACGTGACCGACGGTTTCTATATCGATGTCGGGGCGGCGGACCCGAAGGTATTCTCGGTCACGCACGCCTTCTACCAACGTGGGTGGCACGGCATCAATATAGAACCGACGGCAGAACAATTCACACGTCTCGCGGCTGCGCGTGTTCGGGACATCAATATCAAAGCCCTGATCGGTGACGGGCCAGGCATCGCGCTGTTCTACGAATTCGCGAGCCTTGGCCTATCAACAATGAAGGAAGAGAACGCCCGGCGCCATATTCAAGCCGGTATAGCCTATGCCACTGTATCGCTGCCGATCATCCCGCTGGCGAGCGTCTGTGAAACGCGCGGGGACCAGCCTATCCATTTTCTGAAGATCGATGTCGAGGGTGCGGAACGCGCGGTTTTGCTCGGCATGGACTTCTCGAAATACCGCCCCTGGATCGTCGTCGTGGAGGCGACCGAGCCCGTGAGCCCGGTATCCACCAGGGAGCAGTGGGAAGCGATCATCACGGGTAGCGATTACGCATTCGCCTATTTCGATGGGCTGAACTGCTACTATGTCGCGCGTGAACACGAGGACCTCATACCGAAACTCGCGGTCGGTCCGAATGTATGGGATGACTTCATAAAGGCGGATGAACGCGCGTTTCGCGAGCAGGCGGAAGACTGGCGGCTGCGACTGGCCGCCGCCACGCAGGATGTGGATCGCGCGCAGCAGGAGATCGCACGGCTCAGCGATGACGCGGCATGGTCGAAGGAGCGATTGGCCGAGGAACAGGCTCATCGCGGCAAGATCGAGGCCGAACAGCAGGAACTGGCGGCCAGGCTCGAAACCCTGGCCAATCTCCTCGATCAGAGCAATCGCGCTATCGAAGACCGGTCGCGGTATATCGGGGAGCTGGAACAGCAGCTTCGGGCCCTCTGGACCTCCTTCAGTTGGCGAGTGACCGCACCCATGCGCAAGGCCAGCCGGCAATTCCCCGGCCTGGCACGCGCGCTGCGCCGCTTTGCCGCGCGGCACCCAAAGCTGAAGCGGCTGGTCATTGCCATCCTGCGCAGGCTGGCGGGAAGACCGGCCCGGCCGGCGCCTGCCATCGCTGCGGAGCGTCTCATCCCCTCAGACGCGAAGCCCGAGATCCCAGAGGTCGCGCATCCCGAAGAAGTTCCTGCCCTGGCGGCCGCGCAGCGATGGTGTGTCGAGGTTGACCCCGAGGTGTCGATCCTCATCATCAATTGGCACACCGCCGCACTCACGCTGGCCTGCATTCAACATATCTGGGCCAACACGACTGATATCCGCTACGAAATCATCATCGCCGACAACGGAAGCGATCCCTCCGAGCTTCGCGCCCTGGAGGCGCTCGGCAACGGCGTGCGGCTGCTTCCGCTCGGCACGAACCGCTATTTTGGCGAGGCGTGCAATATCGCGGCGGAACAGGCGCGCGGCCGTGTTCTCTGCCTGCTGAACAATGAGTGCTTCGGTCAACCGGGCTGGCTCGCCGCACTCGTCAAATCGCTCGACGCTGACCCGTCTGCGGGTGCCGTCGGGCCGCTATTGCTGTCTGCTGACCAGACCGTGCAGGAGGCCGGAGGGGCGATTGACGAATCCGGCTACCCGATCCGTTTCGGGCACGGCGAACACCTACAACCGGGTTCGGTGCCGGACTATCTGCGGGCGCGGCAGGTCGATTACATTTCCGCCGCCGCCCTCGTCATCAGCCGGGAAACGTTCTGGCGTGCCGGCGGCTTCGATCTTGGCTACGAGCCAGCTTATTACGAAGACGCCGATCTTTGCTTCAAGCTGCGTCTTCTTGGCCTGTCTGTTCAGTTCTGCCCGGATGCACACGCCGTTCACATCGAGGGTGCGTCCGCCCATGCGGACCCGGATGCCGAAGCGCGACGCCGGGCGCGCTGGGATCTCAACCGCAGCAAATTCGTATCCCGCTGGGGGCGCTATCTCAAAACCCGCTCGGATACAGATTTGGATGCGGTCGCCAAGGAGATTTTCGTCAATGTCCCGGTGCCTGTCAGCGTCAGCGGCCGCCGCCGTGCCGCAATCTACACGCCCTATGCCCTCACGCCCGGCGGTGGGGAGCGTTTTCTGCTGACCACCGCCTCGATGCTGATGCGCGACTATGAGGTGACGGTGGTGACGCCGCAACCGTACAGCCAGTTGAGACTGCTCAACCTCGGCTTCGAGTTCGACATCGATCTCTCCGAGTGCCGGCCGGCGACGGAGGCCGCGTTTCTGGCCGCCCCCGCGCCGGATCTGATGATCACGGTCGGCAACGAGATCGTGCCGCTCATCGAGCCCCGGACGGAGAACAGCTTCTTCATCTGTCAATTCCCTTTCGCGATGGATGCGGCCATGGTTGCGACGATGGCACCTTGGAAACATGGCTACAGGCGCATCATCGCTTATTCGGACTACGCCAAGGCTCACATCAATGCCGCTTTGAGCGCCTTCCATATGCCCTCATGGCCCGTGGAGGTCGTCTATCCGGCGGTGCCGCAAGTCGCGGGCGTCGCCACCGCCAAGAAGCCCATCGTCTTGACCGTGGGGCGTTTCTTCGCCGGCGGCCACAATAAGCGCCACGACGTCATGATCACCGCTTTCCGCAAGCTGCATGAGGCTTTCGGTGGCGAGGTGGAGATGCACCTCGCGGGCTCGTCTATGCCGGACCCGGTGCATATGAAGTATCTGGATGATCTCATGCAGATGACCGATGGAATTCCGGTGACATTCCACGTCAATGCCTCGCAGGAGACGTTGACCGGTCTCTATCGTGACGCCGCCGTTTATTGGCACGCGGCCGGGCTTGATACCGATCTCGTCCGTGAACCGGGCCTGGCCGAGCATTTCGGCATCAGCCTGGTGGAGGCGATGAGTGCCGAATGTGTGCCGCTCGCCTTCAACGCAGGCGGCCCAACAGAGATTATCGCAGACGGCATCTGCGGTTATCTCTACAACTCGGTCGATGACCTGGTTCGTCTGACCGGGGACGTGCTGAGGCCGGGGAATGAGACCGCACGCATGGCGATGGGTACGGCCGCCGGGCGGCGCGCCCGCGATTTCACCCTGGAGACCTTCGAGCAGCGCATCCGGGCCGTGCTTGGCGAAAGCTGAGCCTAGAGCGTGATTGGTTCGCTTCTCGCTCACCGTCACGCTCTATGTTTCAGATCAAGAACGCAAATCTTCGAAATCAGGTGATTCCACCTGATCCGATATTGCTCTAGATACGAGGTTGCCGAAGCTGAAA
The DNA here is from genome assembly GCA_963745125.1 of uncultured Pseudomonadota bacterium. Classification (GTDB taxonomy): domain Bacteria; phylum Pseudomonadota; class Alphaproteobacteria; order Acetobacterales; family Acetobacteraceae; genus Acidisoma. The sequence continues at coordinate 86,846 of CAVUWB010000010.1, read as the reverse complement.
TTCCCGCCAGACGCCAGCGAGAATGGCGAGCACACCCAGGATCAAGCCCGATAGGATGAGCCCGAAATGGCTCGGCCGGTAGGTAAACGCGATGCGATGCCTGCCGGCCGGGGGTTCGATCTTCTGGAATAACCCGTCCGCTGTGACGGCCACTGCGTTCTTTCCGTCGATGCTTGCTGCCCAGCCGGGATAGAAGGCCTCGCGGCGCAACAGGGTGGTGGGCACCGTGCAGTCGGCGATGAGTTCGGTGCGCGACAGGGCGTTGAGTGCACATTGGCCAGGGCCGGCCTCAAAATAGGGGCGCGCACCGGGCAACTCATAGATCGCCATATCAGACCCGCTGTACACCGGCGGCCCCGCCACATCCGGGCCAGCAGCGGAGGCGAGTGTCAACCCCAGAACCGGGGCGAACGAAGACGGCGTGGCCCCGAACGAAACCTGCCGCTGACCGGCTGGCGTCAGCGCAACGAGCCACAAGGCGACGGGATAGGTCGCGTGAACATGCGTGATCGTGATGTCGAGCAGGGTGCTCGTGCCGACAGGCCCCGTGCCGAGGGGCAGAGGATGGTCCAGCCTCACGCTTATCGGCGCGTTATCGAGGGAGGAAGCCAATGCCGCCTGGCCGGTGGCGCAGAGGGTCGGGGCCGAGCAGATCCGCGCGACCAACGCCCCGTTGGCGTGATTGCCGTTGTTGCCGATCAGGATGCTCAGTTCCGCCAGCGAACGTGGCAGTGCTTGATTGGGAACTTGCCAATGAACGACGACACTTTCGTCGTTCGCTAGCTGCTTCGGCTGATGATCGCCGCCAAGCGCCACCGGCAGGGAAATCGTCGGCGAAAGCGGCGTCTCGCCGGGAGGTGCGACGATATACCGAACGCCAAGCGCCTCGTAGGCGGCCAGCCGGTCGCGAAGCTCTTCAGCAGCCGTCGTCGCCGGATTTGTCCTTGAGAAATCACCGATGAAGGTAACGCCGTCGGCGCCCGGGTCGAGGTTCCGATGGATATAGGTCAGCCAGTCGTCAGGGACCGGCAGATAGTTATGATTGATCTGCGCGATCTTGAAGAAGGCGCCGTAATTCGGGGCTATCGGCCGCAGGCTGTAGACGCGCTGAAGCCCGGCATGCGCGCGCAAAAAGGAAATCCCGCCGCCATCGGCGCCCACATGCGCGGCGCCGCTCATCACCGGCATGGCAAATGCGATGCAGGCATCGAGCACGAGCAGCGCGCTGAGCGCGCGCAACCCCTGGCGGCCAAGCAGGAGGAGCAGAAGGCCAAGCGCGAGGGACGCCGCCATCCAGCCCACCGCGACCAGGAAATAGACGTGGTAGCCCGCGATGCCCCACAAGCTTGCCAGCGGCGTTCGGGCGAGCCACAGCGCAAGGCAAGCTGCGGCCAAGCTCGCGCCAAAACTTGCCACCATGCGCCAGTTACGCGCCACAGGTGCGCGCGCGAGCCCGTCAATCGCCATGGCCACCAGCACCGCGCCTGCGAACTCCCAGCTCGGCGGGCTGTAGCGCGAGAAGGCGGCCGACTTGATCAGAGGGATCAGGTTGATCAGATCGCTGACCGGGCGCAGGTCGAAGCACTTGGCCAAGCACAGCAACAGCCAAAGGCCCAGCATAAGCCCAAGGCGCCGGGGTGCCAGTTGCAACCCCAACAGCAGCACAGCTACCTGCAATACCGGCAGATAGCCGCCGATACCGCCCCAGACATCGGCGATGATGTGCGCCGGATCGTCGTAGCGAAAGATCGGGCCGAACAGCCATGGCATAAGGGAAACAGCCACGGAGGCCAGCGAAAGCCCCGCATGGGCGAAGCTGCTGCCATGGCCGCCCGTATAGGCATGGGTCAGCAGTTCGGCGAAGGGAATCACCAACGGCAGGGCACAGGCGAGGCCGATGGTGACCGAGCCGAACAGTTTGGCGACGAAGCGCGCGATTTGGCGCCGGTCCAGCCCGCCCAGGCGCGCCATCACCCAGCCGCCCGCGAACAAGCCGTCGATATAGGCGGTTTCCGGAAAGCCCGCGTAGATTGACCAAGCGACCGCCAGGGGGATCAGCACCCAGCCGCCGGGCCTTTGGTCGGCGATACGCCCCCTCAGCTGCTCGACGCCGAGAAGCAGCATCGGCAGGAAGGCGATCGGCGTGGTGATCGGCGGCCCGTGCCAGCCGAAGGTGCCGTTGAACTCGAACAGCAGCGCGCCGGTGACGGATGCTCGCTCGGCAAGCCCCAACCGGCGCAGCAGGGCAAAGCAGAAGGCGCCGGTCGTCATCTGCATCAGCAGCTTGACCCACAGCCACCCGGCGCGGAAATGGTAAAGCAGCACGAAGGGCACAAACAGCGCGCCGGGCTGTGCTTCCGCCGCCAGCGGCAGGCCGGCGCCATTGAAGCTGTTCCACCAGGGAACTTGCCCCGCCAGCCACTGGTCGGCTGAAAGCTTTCCAAGCGCCTGCGCCTGGAAACCGACATTCGGGTCGATCCAAGGCGTGCCGCCAGGCATCACGGCCGAGACGCCGATATCCGCCACGAAGGGGGTAGGGTCCGGATCGCGCAGGCCCGCCAGCGCGGGCAATTCCATCAGAAGCGGAAGAAACAGCAGCAGAAAAATGGAAAAAGGCAATCGGCGGGGTGTAACGAACCGCACGCGATCAAACCAAGCGTTAGAGCGGGTGGTGAGCGAATGCCAACCGATCGCGCTCTAACGCCGTTCGGCCGCGCCTTCCTCGATACCGGCGCGCAGCGCCCCGAGATTAGCGCGATAGGCCGTGGCACCGCCCTTGAAGACTGATGAGCCGGCGACAAAGACATTCGCGCCCGCGCGGGCGGCCTGTTCGGCGGTCTCGGCGGTAATGCCGCCATCGACTTCGATCTCGACCGGGCGGTCCCCAATCAGTGCGCGGAGACGCTGGATCTTCTCCAGCGTCAGCGGCAGGAATCGCTGACCGCCGAAACCGGGGTTGACGGTCATGACAAGAACCAGATCGGTCGCGTCCAGGCTGTAGCGGACCTCTTCCTCGGAGGTCGCCGGGTTGATCGCGACACCCGCCTTGAGCCCGAGGCCGCGAATCGCCGCGAGCGTGCGGTTGAGGTGGCGCACCGCCTCGACATGCACGGTGATGCGGTCGGTACCGGCCGCGGCGAAGGCTTCCAGGTAGCGGTCGGGCGCCTCGATCATCAGATGGGTGTCGATCGGCCTATGGCTCGCGGCGCGGACGGCGGCGACCACGCCAGGGCCGAAGCTGATATTGGGCACGAAGGAACCATCCATCACATCCAGATGCAGCCAGTCGGCGCCCGCTTGCTCGATGGCGCGGGTCTCCTCGGCGAAATGGCCGAAATCCGCCGAGAGAATCGATGGTGCGATGATGAGGGAGCGTGCCATGCGGCGATCATACAGGTGGCGGAGGCCTTGCGACAGACCTTCATCGCCGTCACCATCACGGGTGTCGGCACGAAACATGCGTGGTGGCCCTTGCCAGCCGGCGCCCCGCGCGGCAGCGTCCGCCGGGCATCAACCTCGTGCCGGTGATCGATGACCGTTCGGCAACCTACTGACGAGAGACGCTCTTTTGTCGATTGAAGCCACGCCCAAGCTCTCGGTCCAGAATCTCAGCCACAGCTTCGGCACCTTCAAGGCGCTGGATAACCTCTCGCTCGACATCAAGCCGGGTGAATTCGTCTGCATCCTCGGTGCCTCGGGCTGCGGCAAGAGCACGGTTTTCAACGCCGTCTCCGGGCTGCTGAAGATCAGCTCGGGCCGCATCCTGCTCGACGGGCGGGATATCGCGGGCAAGCCCGGCGAGGTGGGCTACATGCTGCAGAAGGACCTTCTGCTGCCCTGGCGGACCGTGCTCGGCAACATCACCCTCGGCGCCTCGCTCACGCGCGGCGCCACCAGGGCCGATCGCGCCCATGCCGCCGAACTCGCGGCGCATTACGGCCTCGGCGACTTCTTGCGCCACTACCCGCGCGCCCTCTCGGGCGGCATGCGCCAGCGCGTCGCCCTGATGCGCACCATCGCCGCCGGGCGGGACCTGATGCTGCTGGATGAGCCCTTCGGCGCGCTCGACAGCCAGACCCGCATCGGCATGCAGCAATGGCTGCTCCAGATCTGGAAGGAGCTGAGCCGCACCGTGATGTTCGTGACCCATGACGTGGACGAGGCGATCTTCCTCGCTGACCGCGTGGTCGTCATGCTGCCCCGGCCCGGCCGTATCGGCTGGATTCTGGACGTCGACATTCCCCGCCCCCGCGCGATGGACTGCCTCACCTCGCCCGGCTTTGTGGAGACCAAGCGGCGGATCATGGAGATGCTCTACGCCCAGGCCACGCTGCACGGCGTGCCCGGTTCGGCCACATCCGGCCCCGCGCTCGCGGTGCCGGCATGAGTGGCGAAGCGCCCGGCTGGCACGCGCCGGCGCGCCAGGTCGGGCTCTGGATCGTGGCGATCCTGCTGATCTTCGCCGGCTGGAAGCTGCTGCTTCTCGTCACCGGCCTGCCGGCCTATGTCATCCCGACGCCCGGGGCCGCGCTCGGCGTGATCTTCGACAATCCCGCCCTGATGCGGCAGCTGAGTTGGCAGACGATCGCCGAGACTTTCTACGGCTATGTCGTCGGCGCCGTGATCGGCTTCGTGCTGGCCGTGATCATGGCGCAGATCCGCATCGTCCACCGGCTGCTCTACCCCGCGCTCATCACCTCCCAGGCCGTGCCGATCGTTGCCATCGCGGCGCCGCTCGTCATCATCTTCGGCTTCGGGCTGACGCCCAAGATCATCATCGTCGCCTGGATCGTTTTCTTTCCCGTCGTCGTGAACGTGCTGGACGGGCTGGCGAGCGTGGACCAGGACCAGATCAACCTCGCCCGGCTGCTGGGCGGCACGCAGCTTCGCACCTTCATGATCGTCCGGTTGCCGGCCTGCATCGGCCCGCTGTTCTCGGGGCTGAAGATCGGCGCTTCCTACGCCGTCACGGGTGCCGTCATCGGCGAATGGACGGCCTCATCCCATGTCGGCCTCGGCACCTACCTGCTCACCGCCAATTCGCAGCTGAACACGGCAGGGGTCTATGGCGCGATGCTGCTGCTGACGGCGATCGGCATCGGCTCCTTCCTCCTCGTGCTCGTCGCCGAGCATTTCGCCACACCCTGGCGTAGCCGGATGACCGCCCCCGCCTATTTCGGCGGCACCGTTCCATCGTCACCGGCCCCGCCTGCGCCTGAGCCTGCGCCTGCCCTCACTGCCAAACAGAAGGTCTGACATGAAACCCCTCCGCACCATCGCCCGCCTGCTCGCCTCCACGGCCGCCGCCGGCCTCATGATGCTGACGCTGCCGGGCGGCGCTCAGCCCGCCGCCGCGGCCGACCTGCAGAAGGTCCGGCTGGTCTATGACTGGTCGACGGCGGATTTCGAGCTGATCCCCGAGGCGGTCGCTCAGGCCGAGGGCTTCTACAAGGATGCCGGCCTCGACGTATCGGTGCTCTTCCCGCCCGATAACTCGACCACGGTTCGCATGCTGGCGACCGATCAAGCCGATATCGGCTTCGACCCGGTGACGGACGAGATCTTCGCCGCCGCGCAGGGCATCCCCGTCATCTCCATCGCCTTCTATTCCCAGTCGAATAATTGCGGCCTGTTCGCCCGGCCGGGCGAACCGATCGACCTCAACGCGCTGAAGGGCAAGAAGATCGGCATCTTCACCGACAGCTGGACCAAGGCGATGCTGCCCTACAGCCTGAAGAAGGCCGGTGTCACCGACACCGACGTGCAGGAGATCATCGCGACCGACGATGACATCCCGATGCTTCTGACCAAGAAGATCGACTATGCGACCAACTGCTCCAGCTACGCCGTCGCCGAAATCCTGCCGACCGTGAAGCAGATGCCGACCATGGCTCTGGGCCCCGACGCCGGCTGGCCGAATATCCCGGTCTGGAACTTCACGACGACCAAGAGCTTCGGCGCCGCCCATCCGGACGCGGTGAAGGCCTGGCTCGCCGCGACGCAGAAGGGCATGGTCTGGGCCTCCACCCATCAGGCGCAGGCGGTGGCCGATCTGCTCAAACTCTACCCCGCCGCCGGGGCGGCCGATTACAACGCCGTCGGCTGGAAAATCACCGTGCCGCTGCTGAAGGGGCCGGACGGATACATGACCCAGACGGATTCCCAGTGGGAGCAGATCGCGCAGTCGCTCGCCGATACCAAGCAGATCCCGGCGGTGCTGCCGGCTTCCTCCTACTACACCGACGACTATCTGAAGTAAGGCGCCTGTCATGACTCAACCGCGCCGGATCATCATCGACTGCGATCCGGGCGTCGATGACGCAGTGGCGATCCTGCTGGCGCTCGCCGCCCCCGAGGCGGTGGAGGTCGCCGCGATCACCACCGTCATCGGCAATGTCTCGCTGCCGATGACGACCGCGAACGCGCTGCGCATCCGGGATCTCGCGGGGCGCCCGGATGTGCCCATCCATGCCGGCTGCGCCCGACCGATCATGGCGCCGAAAGAGCGGCGGAGCTCGGTCCATGGCGGTGACGGGCTCGGCGATATCGGGCTGCCCGAGCCGGCCTCCGCGCTCGCCGAGGGCCATGCGGTGGATGTGCTGATCGACCGCATCCGGGCCGAACCCGGCGAGATCACCCTCTGCCCGGTGGGGCCAATGACCAATATCGCGATGGCGCTGGTCAAGGCGCCGGATATCGCGCCGCTGATCCGCGAGATCGTCTTCATGGGCGGCGCGGCCTTTCGGCCGGGCAATTCCACGCCCGCCGCCGAGTTCAACTTCTCGATCGACCCTCATGCAGCCCAGATCGTGCTGACCGCCGGCGTGCCGTTGATCATGTTCGGGCTGGATGTGACGGGCCAGGCGATCATCACCACGCCCTGGATGGACAAGGTCGAGGCCGGCGCCGGGCCGGTCTGCCGTGCCGCGATCGCCATGATGCGGTCCTACGGTTTCGGCGACCCCTGCCTGCACGACCCTTGCGTGATCGCCCATCTCATCGACCCCAGCCTGTTCTCGGGCGTCGATGCCTGGGTGGAGGTGGAATGCACGGCCCCCCTCGCCCTCGGGCAGAGCATCGCGGCCGTTAAGGAACGGCATCGCGGCGGCCGCGCGCCCAACTGCCGGGTGATGACGGCACTCGACAATGAGCGACTGTTCGCCTTGCTGGAGGAACGGCTCTTGCGGCTCGGCTGACCGTCCCCGGGCGCGCGAAGGGAGAGCTTGCGGGACGGGAAGAGCCGGGCCAGAGTTAGGGCATGGATGGTGTCGTCAGCCTTTCCAGCGTGCGTGAGGATCGATTCTGGGCGGTTATCGCCTCGGTCGGCCGGCATCGGCGTATCGCCGAGGTTTTTCCCAGCCGGGACGCCGCCTTGGCCGACCGCGCCTGGCGGGAACAGCAGGTGCGGGCCTACGCCGCCTTCCTGCGTAGCAGCCGGCAGCCGCCGCCGAACTACTCGGTTGAGGCGATGCGGCGCGCGGATCTGCCCAAAACCTGGCGCCCCCTGCCCGCCCTGGGGTTCCTGCGCGGGCAGTTCATTTAGAGCAGATCCCGATCATATGGAATCATCTGATCGGGTGAAGATGCTCGTAAAAACAAAGAGCTAGAGCGGTGACTGTGAGCGTAAGCGAATAGGAAACGCTCTAGAGCACGGCGGCCGGATCAGGTCGTCGTGACGCGGCGTGGGCGGCCGCCCGGGCGGCGGGGCTTTTCAGCAACAGGAGGCGTGGCCTCCACGGCAACAGGCCCCTCGGCCGTCTCTCGCTCCGCCGCGGCCGGGTAAGCCGCTGCAACGTTCTCATCGGCCGGCCCCGAATCCTCGGCCACGTCAAAGTCCGGCATGAACTCCGCCATTGCGGCCGCGATGGCGGCGGCAGCACCACCCTGGCCGCGTTTCGAGCGGGGACGAGACGGCCGCTTGCGCTTGGGCCGGACGCCGTCCCCCTCGCCGCCTTCGTCCGCGAACAAGGGTAGCGGCTCGGGCTCCAGGAGGTACGTGACCTCGGGCTCATCGGCAGACGCCTCGGGCTCCGGCGCGGCGATCGATTCGATCCTGGACGGCTCCGGCGCACGAGGCTCGGCCAAGGGCGCCACGAGCCCGGGCGCATCGGCCTCCGGCTGTTCGGCGGACGCCAGTTTCGCGGGCGGCTCCACAGGCGGCGGCGAGGCAGGCAATAGTCCAGGGGATGCCGCATCCTCAGCTTCGGCCGCAACCGCGCGGCGCGCCCGCCGGGGCTTGTCTTGCCTGGCCGGCCACGACTCAGGCTCCGCCGCGCTGGCACTGCCCGCATCGGCACCGCCGACAAGACGGCCAAGCGCCTCCACGATCGTTCCACTGAGATTGGCCGCCTCGGTGGGAGACAGTTTGTGGTTGGAAAGATAGGCGGCGAGGATGCGGGTGGCCGCAACCGCAACGGGTGACGTTGTCGCAAATGGGGGAGGCACGTATCCTTGCTCCGGGCTGACGGACGATTTCCAGCTACTTTTGGTCCAGCCGCACCGCCACGACCAGCCCCCCTCGCGTTATCTCCTGTGGATTGCGCGCGTCACTCCCGATGCTGCCTCGGTTTGTCGCGCTCCCGTCACGCCGCATCGACATCGATGGTCGAGAGATCGACCGGCTGCAAGGAGAACCAGACCGGCTCCGGGCTGCGCGCGCCAGCCCGCAGGATCGGCTTGATCGCCGAAAGCAAATCATCCACGGAACGAAACGGCGTCATCGTCTCTTCACCATCGGCGGTTCGCATGACCAGCCCCATGCCTGGCTTCGCGAGCTTGGCGCCGAGCGTCGCCGATGCAGGACGTGGCGCCTCGGCCGGCCGCGCCTCGGCCGGCCGCACCTCAGCCGGCCGCGCCTCAGCCGGCCGCGCCTCAGCCCGCTCGAAGGCGACAACCTTTCGCTCCTCCGGCGGCGGCGCGGATAGGCTGGGCGCCGGAACCGGGGGCGCGGCCGGAAGCTCCATCTCCACCTCCGCCTCATCCTCAAGCGCCAGAGGCGGCTGCAACTCCGCGCCCTCGGGCACGGCAACACCCTCTTGCCGGCGCAGCTTCGTCAGCAGGGCGTAGATAGCGGCCGGCGTGCAGCCGAATTCGACCGCGATCTCCCGCACCGCGCGCCGCTCGACATCGACGAGCCGCAGAATCCTCGGATGATCTTCTTTCCTGATGCGCGCCATCCCGGCCTCCTTCGCCTTGTTGCGAATCCCACGTCATGGGAACATAACAAGAACATGTGCCGGCTCTCTCATCCCGTCAAGCATCCTAACGGGACCTTAGGTATCGATCGCCATCCGTACAAGTTCCCTGAGACGAACGTTGTCATAGGGCTTGGGTAGAACCGGGATATCGGCGGGCGTCGTGCCCAGCGCCGTGCTGTAGCCGGAGGTCAGCAGAACCTTCAGCTCGGGCCGCAGATGACGCGCCGCCCTCGTCAGCTGCACGCCGTTCATCGCACCGGGCATCACGACATCCGAGAAGAGGAGATCGACGCGGCAATCCTGCCGCAGGATGGTGAGCGCGGTCTCCCCATCGCCCGCGCTCAGGGTCTCGTAGCCAAGCGCGCGCAGCGCCTCCACCACGACGTCGCGCACATCGGGTTCATCCTCCACGACCAGAATGACCTCGCCGCCGCGCGCCAGCAGCGGCTCGGCCGAGGTCTCCCGCGTGGCCGCGCTCGTGTTCATCGCGCCGCCTGGCAGCAGAATCTCGATTGATGTGCCGTAGCCCGGCGCGCTCTCGATCCGCAGTTCGCCGCCGGATTGTTTCGCAAAGCCATAGACCTGGCTCAACCCCAAGCCGGTACCGCGACCCACCCCCTTTGTGGTGAAGAACGGTTCGACCGCCTTGGCCAGAGTCTCAGGGTCCATCCCCGTGCCGGTATCGGTGACGACGATGCGCATGGCGGGACCAGACCTAAGCTCCGGCCGGCTGGCGGTGCTGATGGTGGTGGGACGGGTCATGATCGTGACCCGGCCGCCCTGCGGCATGGCATCGCGCGCATTGCCGACAAGGTTGAGGATCGCCGCCTCGAACTGCCCGGGATCGAGAAAGACCGGAACCACGTTTGCCGACAGATCGAGAACGAGCGCCACCGATTCGGTCGCCGCCTGCCGCAGCAGCGGCTCGAAGGCGCACAGGTTCGCATTGACATCGACGATCGCCGGATTGGCGGTGTTCTGGCGCGAGAAGGACAGCAGCTTCGCGATGATCTCGGCCCCGCGCTCGGAAGCCGCCTTGATGTTGCGCGCCAGACGCCGGACGGTTTCGTCATCATGCGGGCGGCGCTCCAACAATTCGACGCTGCCGATGATGACCGTCAGCAGGTTGTTGAAGTCGTGGGCGACGCCCCCCGTCAGCTGCCCGACCGCCTCCAGCCGCTGGGCGCGCAGCAGAACCTGCTCAGCGCGCTCGCGCCGCAGTATTTCGGCATCCGCCTGGGCCAGCGCCTCCTCCTCCCGCCGCGTTCGGATCAGCGCTGTCCAGGTGACAAGCGCGAGCATGAGCGTGCCGGGCACGCCGATTGCCAGCCGGCCGAGAATCGTCTGCCGCCAGTCCGCCAGGGCCGCCGCGCGGGAGCGGCCGGCGATGACGTAAAGCGGGAAGCCCGTGACATGGCGGTAGGCGAAGATCCGCCACTGATGCTCGGGTTCGGACGTGGCGGGTTTCTCGTAAAAGCCGCCGTCCGGCTCATCCCTGATCGCGGCGAAAAACGGGCTGTTGGCGGCGAGGGAGGGAGCCCGCGCGGCGTTCGGCGGATAGCGCACCAGGATGCGCCCGTCCTCCCGCACCAGGGTCAACAGCTTGCCCCGGTCGTGGATGCCTTCCTCATCGATGAGCAGCCCGTAGAAATCGTGGAAGTAAGAGGGTGAGACCGCGATATCGATGACGCCTCTGAGCTTGCCGTCAGGCCCCGTCCAGCGCCGCGCGAAGCCGAAGAACAGATGCCTGTCGATCTGGCCGATCTGAAGCCCGCTGATGAACGTATCGGTCTTTCCGCCCATGATCGCCCGGTAGTAGTCACGGTCGAGGACGGTGACGCCCTGGGGAATGGGATAGGTGCCGGCGCTGACCAGTGGCTGCCCGTCCGCGGCGGCGAGCAGGACACTCTGAATCTCGGGGATATGCGCGACCAGGGCGGCGAATTGCAGATGCAGGGAGCGCTGATCCGCTACGATCTCGGCAGTATCCATGGGACGCACGAGGGTATTGACGGCCTCCGCCACGTCCCGCTGCTGTTCAAATACGCGCTCGGCATTCTCGCGCGCGACCTCGCTCAGCCGCACGAGGTCGCGCTTGGCCTCGGCCAATGCGTCACGGTAATCAATCCAGCTGGTGAAGAAGAACAGGATCGTCGGGCCCGCCAAGGAGGCCACGAGCAGGAGACGGAGCAGTCCTAAGGCGCTCTTCTTTCTTGGCCTCAGCACTTATCCGTCTCTGAATTCTCGTGCGCAACGATCACGTTGTGGTTGCCATACCAGATAAGCTGACGCCTATCCAGACATCGTCGGCCGCCGGACGCGCGCGTAATCGCGGACCCACACGCGCGCGCAATCGGGGACTCACACGCGCGCAATCGTGACTTGGCAGCGCCTCCCCAAACGCCCCTCGCCTATCCAAATCGTCATCAAGCGGTGAACCCAGGGTGTGACTGTGGAGAGGTTGATGCAGATCGGATCGGAGGCATTTCCCCTTTTCTCGAACTTCTACCTCGACGGTGAGGCGGCCTTCGTCGACAGCATTGCGCTGGACGAGAACCCCTATGTCGTCGGGGATGACGCGGCCGTGGCCTGGCGGGCCGGGTGGCTCGCCGCCAGCCATGCCGCCACTATCGCAGTCGGGATTGGCGCAGTCGGGATTAGCGCGCTTCCCGCCGCCGGCTAAGCGGATTGACCGCGAGGCGGTCGCGTTCGCCCGTCCGCATCCGCGTGGCCCACTGTTTCGGGCTTGGGAGATTGTGTTAACATCACGTTGAGATGAAACCTTCCCCGGCCCCGCGACGGCCCGCCCATCGCCTTCTGCTTGCGGCGTTGATGTGGGTTGCCCTGGCCAGCCGCCTGGCTCTCGGCGCCGTCGCGCCGGCCGAAGCCTCCCCCACCGCCGATGCGCTCACGAAGTTGCAGGCGGCGATGATGATCTGCGGCGGGGATCGAGACGCGCCATCGCCGCCACGTCACACATCTCCGCCGCTCGGCGACCTGCTGCTCGCGGATCAATCCGACAACGGCCACGCACTGGCGAGCGAGCCCCCTCTGCACACCGGCCGCCTCGCCATCGCCACCGGCATCCGGCTGGCATGGCAGGCCACCGGGGCGTTCCCGATGCCGAGGCACCGCGCCTTCGCCGCGCGCGGACCGCCGCCGCTGTCCTGACCGCCGCGCCGGCCGGGCGCGATGCCCCGCCATGCTCCGCACATAGCGCCAGGACGATTGCGATGCGCCCACTGAAAGCACGGGATAGAAGGCGCCGCCCGGCGCCCCATTCTGCCGCGCGCGGCCGTGGCCATATGATGGGCCTCGCCGCGCTCGCCTTCCTGCTGCTGCTCTCGGCCGGGCTCTATGCCGGGCTCCGCACGATCGGCGCGCCGGAACACGCGGCGGGGACGATCGGCGGCCCGTTCCGGCTTCTGGATGGCCGCGACCGGGTCATCACCGACCGCGATTTCCCCGGCCGCTATCTGCTCATCTACTTCGGTTATACCGCGTGCCCGGATGTCTGCCCGACGACGCTCAGCGCCGTCGCCGGAGCCATGGCGCGGCTGGGGCCGAAAGCGGACCGGGTGCAGCCGCTGTTTATCACTGTGGACCCGGCGCATGACACGCCTTCGGTCATTGGCCCCTTTGTCGCGGCCTTCTCGTCGCGCTTGATCGGGCTCACGGGCAGCGCAGCGGCGTTGCGATCGGCCGAGCGTGCCTATCACGTCATCGTCCGCTCGGGGCCTGACGGCATCGACCACAGCGCGGTTCTTTATCTCATGGCGCCGGATGGCGCGTTTCTGGCGCCGCTTCCGGCGAACAGCGATGCCGCCACGATCGCCACCGACCTCACCCATTATCTCGGCTGACGCGATCAGCCGCTCTCAGGAACAAGACCCATGCGTTTCATTCAAGGACTGAAAAGCCCGTTCTTCGGCACAGTTCTCGCCGCTGCCAGCGTCATCGGCACGGCCCAGGCCGCGCCCCCAAATGTTGTTTGGTCAACGTCGCTGAAGCAGCCCGTCTACAACACGCCGCAGGCGCGCGACGGGCGGCTCTATATGACCAGCCTGCAATCGGCCGGCCCGAATGTCTTCGGCCTCGATGGCCGCTCGGGCAAGCTGCTCTGGACTTTCGCGACAGATGGTTCGATCGCCGTTCCGCCCACGGTCGGCCGCACCCAGGTCTTCGTCGCCTCGGATATCGGCAGCACGCATTTCCTGCGCGCGATCGACGCCGCAAACGGTGCGCTGATCTGGAAATACACCCGTGGCCAGCCGCCCCAATGCATGTGCAGCTACCCGTCCACTCTGACCGGCGGACTGCTGTTCGCGCAAACCGACGGCCACAGCCTTTATGCCTTTGACCCATCGGGTGCCGCGCCATCCAAACGCCTCTGGTCCTTTGACGGCGACGGCGCGCTGCTCACCGCGCCCACAGCCGCGGACGGCGTCGTTGTCGTCGGCTCCTCCGACCGGAACGTCTACGGTCTCGACGCTCGCAGCGGAAAGACGCTCTGGACCGGCACGACCGGCTACGCCTTCACCGCCGCACCCCTGATCGTCGGCGCCACCGTCGTCATCGGCGACCAGGGCGGCAATATCGACGGCTTCGACCTCAAGACCGGCAAGCCAGTGTGGAACTTCGGCGCCAGCGGTGCGATCGACAACCGCGCGGTCGCGGCGGGCGGCACCGCCTATCTCGTCTCGGAGGATCACAACGTCTACGCCCTGAACGCCGCAAATGGACAGACAGTGTGGCAGTACGGGATGGACGACTATGCCGAGCAGCCGCCCGTGCTGGTGGGAAGCGCCCTGATCGTGGGCAACCGCGCCGGCCAGCTTCTGGCGCTCGACGCCGGCTCGGGCAAGCGGCTCTGGCGGACCGATCTCGGCGGCACGCCGTTCTCGGCGCCCCTGCTCTGGCCGAGCCAGAAAGCCGTGGTGCTCAAGATCGACGATCACGCCTTGGGTGCCTTCGACCTCGCCACCGGACATAGCCTGTGGCGCTACACCTCACCGGATGTCGTGACGCGGCCGTTGGTGGACGGCACGAACGTCGATTTCGCAACCAGCGCCGGCGAGGCGATTTCGCTGCGTTGATTGGCTGGGGCGGGAGGATTCGAACCTCCGAATGGCGGAATCAAAATCCGCTGCCTTACCACTTGGCTACGCCCCACCATCCGCGCCGGAGCTTCTCCGGCGGCGGGTGCCCTCATAAGGCCGAGGGGGCGGGGTCGTAAAGACCTCCACCCCACGACCACCACCCGCCACCCATGAGAAGGCTCGCTGCCCGCGCCGCCGAGGGCGCGTCAGGGAACAAGCCGAAGCAGGTCGCACCCGAGCCGCTCATCCGCGCGAGCAGGCAGCCCGGCTGCGCGCGGATCGCCGCGAGCACCGCGCCAATGGCGGGCGCGACCGTCAGGGCCGGCGCCTCCAGGTCATTGCCGCTGGTGGCCAGCGCGGCCGCCAGGGATCGCGCCGTCCGCCAGTCTCCCTCGGGCACCGCGTCCTCCGGCGAGAAGCCCATCCCCGCCTCAGCCCGCACCCGGAAGATCGCGGCGGTGGGGCAGCCGACGCCGGGGTTCACCAGCACCATCCCGAGCGAGGGCAGCGCCGGCACGGGCAAAAGCCGCTCGCCGATCCCCCCCATCCGTGCAGGAAGCCCCGCGAGACAGACCGGCACATCGGCGCCGAGCCCGAGGGCCAGCCGCCCCAGCGCCGTTCCGTCCAGGCGCGGCGCCACGCCCCAGAAGCCAGCCAGCAGCCGCAGGGCGGCGGCCGCATCGGCGGAGCCGCCGCCGATGCCGGAGGCTACCGGCAGGTTCTTTTCCAGCGTCAGCGCGCCATGCGGCTCGATACCTGCTGCCGCGGCCAGGCGCCGCGCCGCGCGCAAAACGAGGTTGTCGTCCTCACCCGAAAGGCCCGCGCCAAAGGGGCCGGTGACGGTCAGGGACAAGGCGGGTGCCGGCCGCACCGTCAGCCGGTCGCCGACGCCCGCGAAGACGACGAGGCTGTCGAGCAGGTGATAGCCGTCTGTCCGGCGGCCGATGACGCGCAGCGTCAGGTTCACCTTCGCCGGGGCGAAGCGGGCGAGGGCGGCAGGCTCAGCGACGCGCATCAGCCGAGGCGAAGGGTCAGTTGCTGGCGGCGGGCAGCGCCGCCGGCTTGATCTGCAACTTGGCCAGCAGTTCAGAGCTGAGGTCTGGGTCGGCGCCCAGCTGCAAGGCCCGCCGCCACTGGAAGATGGCCTGCAGATGGTCGCCGGCGGCGGCGTAGGCATCCCCCAGATGGGCGTTGATGGTGGGGTCGTCCGGCTCCAGGTTGACCGCCTTCATCAGCGTCGAGACCGCCTGGCGCGCCTGCCCCTGCTGCAGCATGACGTAGCCCAGGCTGTCCACGATCGCGCCGTCATTCGGCACGGCCTGCAAGGCCTGCTCGATCATGCTCCGCGCCTGGCTGATGTGCTGGCGCTTCACCGCCCAGCTATAGCCGAGATAGTTGAGCACGTAGGGCTGCCCGGGGGAGAGCTTCAGCGCCGTCTCAAGGTCGGGCTGCGCGCGCGCCCAGTCACCCGCCTGGTCGTAGGAAATGCCCCGGTCGTAATAGACGAGCCAG
This sequence comes from uncultured Pseudomonadota bacterium, assembly GCA_963745125.1. Taxonomy (GTDB): domain Bacteria; phylum Pseudomonadota; class Alphaproteobacteria; order Acetobacterales; family Acetobacteraceae; genus Acidisoma. The sequence continues at coordinate 71,038 of CAVUWB010000010.1, read as the reverse complement.
CCGGCGCTGCTCCCGGGGGGCAGCAGCGCGAGCGCCTTGGTATAGGCGGCGGCCGCGCCCTGGAAATCGGACTGTTCGCGCAGCAGGTCCCCGAGTGCCAGCTGCGGTTCCGGGCTCGCGGGGTAAGCCGCCACCAGCTCATCAAGCTTCTGCCTCGCCTCGGCATTCTGCCCAAGGCGGGCGAGCAGAACCGAGACGCGCAGCGCCGCCAGGGGGTAGAGCGGGTCGGAGGGGCCGATCCCGGTCAGCGGCGCCAGCGAGACGGAGGCATTCTCGCCCGCATCGATCACGTCGGAGAGGAGAAGCCGCGCCTCGGTCAGGTCGGGCCGCAGTTGAAGTGCCAATTGCAGCAGGATCAGCACGGTCTGCTGCCCGCGCACCCGCGCGCCCGGCTGCTGGCTGTTATTCTCCTCGTCCTGGAAGGCGGCGGCGAGGTTGACGTAGACCTCAGCCAGCCCGTCCACGGCATTGGGCACCGGCGGCGTCATCACCCGCTTCTTGAGCGCGGGCACCGTCATCGCCATGGCGAGGTCGGGCGTCAGGCTGTCCAGCACCTGGTTGGCGCCGACCATGTCCCCCGTCCGGGCATCCCAGCTGGCGAGAAGCTGGGCCAGCCGAAGGTTGGGCGTCTCCAGGCTGCCCTGGACGATACCGTAATTCTGCGCGGCGGTCGGCACGAGGTTTGCCTGATCGGCGATCAGCGCCGTATGCAGGGCGAAGACCGTGCGCAGCCCGGGGGCGTTCGACTGGCCCTGCAGCAGGGTGAGCGCGGCGCCCGTCTCCCCCGCGCCTTTCATCGCCCATGCTATCAGAAGCGGCTTCATGACAGCGGTCAGACCATCCGGCGTCGGGAGCGACTGGTAGCGGCGAAGCGCCTCATGCCAATGGCCGGCCCGCGCTGCCGAGCCCGCCAGCAGCAGCTGCGCCAGCGGGTCGTGCGGCACGGCGGTCGCGAGCGCGCTCGCGGTGGCGGCATTGCCGGCGAGAAGTTCGAGCAGAAAGGTCTCCCCCGCGAGGCCCGGCGCGGCCGAGGGATCGTCATTGAGGGCATTCTGCAACCGGGTGGCAGCCACCGGGAAGTCGAAGCGGCTCGCCGCATACTGGCCGGCGAGGAAATTGCCATAGGCCCCGGTGCCGGGTGATGAGCCGTAAGCCCCGCTGCCGGGGGGCGTTGTCGCGGCACAAGCGGAAAGCGTCGTCAACGCGAGGAGGACGCAGCGGCCAAGCATCGGGGCATGTCTCATGCCGCCAATGCTACCAGCCGAAAACGGAGCGCGCCATCGGGGGGGATACTGCTTTCGCGCAGACCAGTTCTTGACACGAGGCTGGAGGTGGCGCGTCTCCTGCCCTCCTTATGAAGGTGAGAGTGGCGCGGCGTGGCGGCAACCGGACCCACTGACCCATCCGCCGGCCTTCTTGCCGCCGGACTTTCGGGCAAGAAGGCGCTGGCCCTGCTCGCGTTGCAACGCGAATGGGGCGCGGATGAGGGGCTGAGCGACCACCCCGTCAATCGGATGGACATCCCCCCGGCTTCGGCACCCGCGCAAGCCCCGGCCACGGCTCAGCCGGCCGCACCTCAGCCAGCCACGCCCCAGCGAGCCGCGCCTCAGCCGGCTGCGCCTCAGCCGGCCGCGCCTCAGCCGGCTGCGCCCGCCGTGGCACGGGGCCTCGTCCGGCCGGCTGCAACCCAGGCGGCCGCGCTCGCCGCCGCTTGCGGCACGCTTACCGAACTGCGGGTGGCGGTCGCCGCGTTCGACGGCTGCGCGCTCCGCGATACGGCGACCAACCTCGTCTTCTCCGATGGCAACCCGGCGGCCCGCATCATGCTGGTCGGCGAAGCGCCGGGGGCGGAGGAAGACCGCGCCGGCTTGCCCTTCGTCGGTGCCTCCGGCCAGTTGCTCGACCGGATGCTGGGGAGCATCGGCCTCGACCGCACAAAGGTGCTGATCACCAACATCCTGCCCTGGCGGCCGCCCGGCAACCGCACACCGTCGGAAGCGGAAATCGCCGTCTGCCTGCCCTTCGTGCTGCGGCACATCGCCCTCGTCGCGCCGGAGGTAGTGCTGCTTCTGGGTGCGACCGCTGTGCGTGCGATCACCGGCAGCACGCAGGGTATCCGGCGCCTGCGCGGTCAGTGGCAAAGCCTCGCGATACCGGGTCTCGACCGACCGGTACGCGCATTGCCAACTTATCATCCGGCCTATTTATTGCGCACGCCGCTTGCGAAACGAGAAGCGTGGATCGACCTTCTCGAATTGCAAGATCATTTAATTGTAAAAAAATCATAATCAGAGTGAATTCGCTTGTTTTCTAAGCATATTCCAGGCAACGCTGTGGAGAACTAGGGACAAATCCCCAAATGGGCTAGTTGCGTTGCGCGATGATCTTGTTGTAGCGACCCGCCCATGCGAGGGATCGGTATTTCGTTCTCCCGCCTTTTCAGCCCCAAAGCGCTTATTGCCGGGGCCGCGATCATAGCCGGAACGGCCGCACCTGGCCTTCATGCTGACGCCCAGGAAAAGGCCGCCTCGGAGAATAAACTCAACGACCAGCGGGCTTATGCAGTAACGCGAGCGGACCTGGAAAGCGGGAACGGCTTCGCGTTTCCGCAACCTTTGAACCCCAGCGATGCTGTGGTGGTGCGCCAGATCTTTGCCTTGCAGGGCCGTGGTGCAATCACGGCGGCGACGCAGGCGACGAACCGGCTCTCCAACCGCGTGATTCTGGGTGCGATCCTGGCTGACCGCTACACCGGCCGCTATGACAAGCCGAGCGCGCCGCAGTTGATCCAATGGCTGAAGCTCTACGGCGACCAGCCTCAGGCCAAGGCGGTCGGGGCTGTGCTCAGCCTGCGTCTGCGCGGCACGGGCGGCCACGGTGCCAAACCGCCTGAGCTTCCCACCCTTCCCTATCTGGCTCCGCCCGACCCGACACAGACCGCCGACCTCGATATGCGGCCGGCCGATCGCGGTGTCACCCGCGAACCCGGCCTTGATGCCCGCGTGCTCACGCTCAGCAATACCGGCGCGCTCGATCAGGCGGCCGCGGCCATCGGGGCCGCGAGGATCAGCCCCCTCTACGGCGCCACGCTCCGCGCCGAGGTTGCCCGCACCGCCTTCGCGCTCGGCCGAAACGGCTATGCCAGCCGGCTTGCCCGCGTCGCGATGCAGGAATGCCATGGCGCGCTCGGGCTACCGGCCTTCGTCGCCGGCCTTGCCGCCTGGCGACAGGGCGACCTTTCGGCCAGCCATCTCTTCGCGGCGGCGGCGGAAGCGCCGCATGCCTCCCCCGATCTTGTAGCGGCGGCCGCGTTCTGGGCGGCGCGCAGCGCGCTCCGCGGCGGCCAGGACATGGAATATCTCTCCTGGATGCGCCGTGCATCCCAGACGGGCACTGGCTTTTATACGGTGCTTGCGCAACGGATGCTCGGCCAGGACACGTCTGTGCCGCCCTTCGGCAATCAGACGCTCGGCCTCGCCGATCTGGAAGCGGTCGCGGCCGACCCGCGCGGCGAACGCGCTTTCGCCCTGCTGCAGGTCGGGCAGACCGGCATGGCCGAGCAGGAACTGCGCGCACTCTACCCCACGGTCGCGGATGACGCGGCGATGCGGCGCGCCGTGATGCTGGTCGCATGGCAGGCCGGCATGACCACGCTTGCGAGGCAGATCGCGGCACTTGATCAACCCCATCCGGCCAAAAGCGCGCCCGAAAGCGCCATCGTGATACCGCCTAAGTCATTGTTCCCGCGTCACGGGCTGCACGTGGACCCGTCGCTGCTCTACGCGCTGGTGCGCGTGGAATCGAATTTCGATCCGAGGGCCGTATCGGCGGTGGGCGCGCAGGGCCTGTTGCAGCTGATGCCGTCCACTGCCGAATTCATGGACACGAAGCGCGGCGCCCGGCGCCCGGGAACGCTCTCCGACCCTCAATACAATCTCGAAATGGGCCAGCGCTACATTAACTATCTTGCCGCGCAATCATCCATCAGCGGCGATCTGTTGCGGATATTAGCGAGCTACAATGCGGGTCCGGCGGAAGCGGACGGTTGGAGCAATGCGCAGGTCGCGGAGCACGACCCGTTACTTTATATCGAAATGATTCCGAATGAGCAGACACGCCGCTTCGTGTTCTGCGTGCTGCGTTACAGCTGGGCTTATGCCCATCAGCTTAATCTGCCGCGACCGAGCCTCGATGCCTTGGCCGAAGGGCAGTTCCCGCACCTGACCACGGGTGAGGGCGGCGGCGCGAGCTACGCGAGTTCGGGCACCCTTCACTAGCAGGCTCGGTTCCGACATTTGCATCCCGCGCCCGATGGATGCGTGTAGGATAGCCGGATGGACTCCACCCTCCCCTTTCTGCCCGTCAACATCGCCGTGCTGACCGTCTCCGATACCCGAACGCTCGCCGAGGATCGCTCGGGCGATACCCTCGCGGCGCGGATCGAGGCGGCCGGCCATCGCCTCGCCGCCCGGCAGATTGAGCGGGACGATGCGGACGCGATCGAGGCCATGCTGCGCGGCTGGATCGCCGATCCCGAGATCGACGTGGTGATCACCACCGGCGGCACGGGCGTGACCGGACGGGACGTGACGCCCGAGGCCTTCGCCCGCGTGCTGGAGAAGGAAATCAAGGGCTTCGGCGAGCTGTTCCGCATGCTGAGCTATGCGAAGATCGGCTCCTCCACCATCCAGTCCCGCGCGCTCGGCGGGGTCGCGGGCGGCACCTACCTGTTCGCCCTTCCCGGCAGCACCGGCGCGGTGAAGGATGGCTGGGACGATATATCTGGTGACGCAGCTCGACAGCCGGCACCGGCCCTGCAACCTGGTCGAACTGATGCCGCGCCTGCGGGAACACCTCTAAACGAGGAGCACCATGCAAAACCCGCTAGGCCGCGCTGAATGGCGCTGGCTTTTCGAGCACAGGAGCGGAGCGGCCGTAAGAGGCCGTGAGCACCGGCGCGCAGAAAAACGGTGCCGGGCGGCCGGCATAGTAGGGTTGGGCAAGGTGCTCTGATGGAATGGGAAGCACCTGGGATTGTCCTGGACGCCCGACCGTATGGTGATGCGGACCTGATCGTCGCCGCCTTCACCGCGACCCAGGGCGCCCATCGCGGGTTGGCGCGCGGCGGCGCCTCCCGCACCCGCATCGCCCTCTGGCAGGTCGGCAACCTCGTCTCCCTCCGCTGGGTCGGCCGCCTGCCCGAACAGCTCGGCAGCCTCTCGGGCGAGATGATCCAGGCGATCGCCCCCGGCGCCATGGAAGAGCCGATGTCCCTCGCGCTGCTGCGGGCCGCCTGCGCCGTGACCCTGGGCGCACTGCCGGAACGTGAACCCCACCCGCCGACCTTCGCCGCGCTGCTGCACCTGCTGCCGCGCCTGGCCGCCAATCTGGCGACCGGGGGCGACCTCGCCCGCTACGAGATGGTGCTGCTCGCCGACCTCGGCTACGGCCTCGACCTCGGCGCCTGCGCGGTCACAGGTGAGACCGAGGGCCTGGCGCTCGTCTCGCCGCGCACGGGCCGCGCGGTGACGGAGGCGGCCGCCGGCATCTGGCGCGAGCGGATGCTGCCCCTGCCCGCCTTCCTGCGAGACCCCGAAGCGCCGGGTGACGCCCCGGCCTGGCGAGACGCGCTGCGGCTGACCGGGCATTTCCTGGAACGTGACGCCTTCGGCCAGCACCACCGGCCGCTTCCCGAAGCGCGCCGACATCTCTATCAGATGCTGGATGCCCGACTTGCCGGAAGCGGATGACGGTTTTTTTCTTCTTTTCATGAAAAGAGAAGATATTCCGTTCTTTTCTGTGAAAAAGAACCAAAGAACTTTCGCCCCTCTCGGCTCTTCTGGAGAGCCCCATGCCTGACGACATCGCCGGCCATATCGAGGAAACGCCGCTTTCCGGGGCGCTGAGCGAGCGCTACCTCGCCTATGCGCTGTCCACCATCATGTCCCGCTCCCTGCCGGATGTGCGCGACGGGCTGAAGCCGGTGCATCGGCGGCTGATCTACGCCATGCACCAGCTGCGGCTGGACCCGGCCGCCGGCTTCAAGAAATGCGCCCGCGTGGTGGGCGACGTGATGGGCAAGTTCCATCCGCATGGCGATGCCTCGATCTACGAGGCGCATGGTGCGGCTGGCGCAGGATTTCGCCGTCCGCTACCCGCTGGTCGAGGGCCAGGGCAATTTCGGCAATATCGACGGCGATAACCCGGCGGCGATGCGCTACACCGAGGCGCGGCTGACCGCGGTGGCCCAGGCCCTGCTGGCGGGCATCGACGAGGACGCGGTCGATTTCCGCGCCACCTATGACGGCGAGGAGCAGGAGCCGGTCGTGCTGCCGGGGGGTTTCCCCAACCTGCTGGCCAATGGCGCGGCCGGCATCGCCGTCGGCATGGCGACCTCCATCCCGCCGCATAATGCCGGCGAGGTTTGCGCCGCCGCGATGCATGCTGATCCGCAATCCCGAGGCGACGACGGCCGATCTGCTGCAATTCATGCCCGGCCCGGATTTTCCGACCGGCGGCGTGCTGGTGGAGGACGCGGCCTCCATCCTGCAGGCCTATGAGACCGGGCGCGGCGGCTTCCGCCTGCGCGCGCGCTGGGCGGTGGAGCAGGGCCGACACGGCACCTGGGTCATCGTGGTCACCGAAATTCCCTACCAGGTGCAGAAATCACGCCTGATCGAGCAGATCGCCCAGCTGCTGGAAGACAAGAAGCTGCCGCTGCTCGCCGATGTGCGCGACGAGAGCGCGGAGCGCGTGCGGCTGGTGCTGGAGCCGCAAGGCGCGCACCGTCGAGCCCGCGATGCTGATGGAGACGCTGTTCCGCGCCACGGCGCTGGAGACGCGGTTTCCGCTCAACATGAACGTGCTGGACGGCGACGCGCACGCCGCGCGTGATGGCGCTGCGGGACGTGCTGCGCGCCTGGCTCGATCACCGGCAGGAGGTGCTGGTGCGCCGCTCCCGCCACCGCCTCGCCGCGATCGAGCGGCGGCTGGAGATCCTCGACGGCTATCTCGCGGTCTTCCTCAATCTCGACGAGGTGATCCGGATCATCCGCGAGGAGGACGAGCCGAAGCCGGTGCTGATGAAGCGCTTCGAGCTGACCGACGTGCAGGCCGAGGCGATCCTGAACATGCGCCTGCGCACCCTGCGCCGGCTGGAGGAGATGGAAATCCGCCAGCGAGCACAAGACGCTCACCAAGGAGCGGCGGGATCTGCGGACGCTGCTCGGCAACGAAAAGCAGCGCTGGGAGACGATCGTCGCCGAGCTGGAGGAAACCCGCGCGACCTTCGGCGGCGGCCCGCTGGGCGACGCGGCGCACGGCGATCGGCGAGGCGCCCGCCGCGGTCGACGATTGATGAGGAAGCGCTTGGTCGAGCGGGAGGCGATCACCGTCATCCTGTCGAAGAAGGGCTGGATCCGCGCGGTGCGCGGCCAGGTCGCCGATGACGCGGATCTGCAGTTCAAGGAGGGCGACTCGCCTGCGCCTGCTTTGGCCTGCGAGACGACCGACCGGCTGTGCCTGCTGGCGACCAACGGCCGCGCCTACACGCTGAAGGCTGGCGAGATTGCCGCGCGGGCGCGGCGACGGCCAGCCGATGCGGCTGATCGCCGAATTCGGCAATGAGGATGAGGTGGTCGGCCGTTTTCGCCTGGGGGCCGGAGGCGCGCTATCTGCTGGCCTCGACCCCCGGCCGCGGCTTCATCGTCGGTGCCGATGATCTTGCTGTCCGAACGCCGCGCCGGCAAGCAGGTGCTGGTCGTGAAGCCGGGGGAGGAACTGGCGCTCGCGGTGCCGGTGGGCGATGGCGACCACGTCGCGGTCGTCGGCGAGAACCGCAAGATGCTGGTCTTCCCGCTCGACCAGTTGCCGGAGATGGCGCGCGGCGCCGGCGTTCAGTTGCAGCGCTACAGCAGCGGCGGCATCGCCGATGCGCGGGTCTTCCGTCTGGCCGATGGCTTGAGCTGGAAGTCCGGCGAGCGGATCCGGACGGAGACGAACCTCCGCGATTGGCTCGGCGCGCGGGCGCAGACCGGGCGGCAGCCGCCGGTCGGCTTTCCGCGCAACGGCCGCTTCGGGGCGTGACCGCGTGACCCTCGCCCTCATGATGCAGGGCACGGGGTCGAGCGTCGGCAAATCCCTGCTCGTGGCCGGTCTCTGCCGCGCCCTTACCCGGCGGGGGCTGCGCGTGCGGCCGTTCAAGCCGCAAAACATGTCCAACAACGCGGCCGTGACCGCCGATGGCGGCGAGATTGGCCGTGCCCAGGCGCTACAGGCGCTCGCCTGCGGGGTTCCGCCCACCGTCCATATGAACCCGGTTCTGCTCAAGCCGCAGAGCGAGGTCGGCGCGCAGATCGTGGTGCAAGGCCGCGTCTGGGGCCAGGCCCGCGCCCGCGACTACCAGGACCTCAAGCCGCAACTCCTGCCCCATGTGCTGGAGAGCTTCGCCCGGCTGCGCGGCGGAAAGCGATGTCGTGATCGTCGAAGGCGCGGGCAGCGCCTCCGAGGTCAATCTCCGGCGGAACGACATCGCCAATATGGGCTTCGCCCGTGCGGCGGGCGTGCCGGTGGTGCTGATCGGCGATATCGACCGGGGCGGCGTGATCGCGAGCCTCGTCGGCACCCAGGCGGTGCTGGACCCTGGCGACGCGGCGCTGATCGGCGGCTTCATCGTCAACCGCATGCGCGGGGATGCCGCCCTGTTCGCCGAGGGGATGGCCTTCATCGCCGCCCGCACCGGCTGGGCGCCGATGGGCCTTGTCCCCTTCTTCGCCGATGCGCATCGGCTCCCGCCGGAGGACGCCGCCGACCTCACGGCCGAGCGCCCGCGCGGCGGCGATGGGCGATTGCGTATCGCCGTGCCGGTGCTTCCCGGCATCGCCAATTTCGACGATCTCGACCCGCTGCGCGCGGAGCGCCAAGTCGATCTCCTCATGCTGCATCATGGCGCGGCCGTGCCGGCGGATTGCGACCTTGTGATCCTGCCAGGTTCCAAAACGACAATCGCGGATCTCGCCGCGTTGCGCGCGGCCGGATGGGATGCCGACATCATCGCGCATCACCGGCGCGGCGGCCATGTGCTCGGCCTCTGCGGCGGCTATCAGATGCTCGGCCTGCGCGTCTCCGACCCCGATGGCATTGAAGGGCCACCAGGCTCGGTCCCCGGCCTCGGACTCCTCGATGTCGAAACTCTCCTGAAGGGGCCGAAACAGTTACGTGCCGTGCGTGGTGTGACGGCCGATAATCTTACGCCGCTGCACGGCTATGAGATGCACATGGGAATCACAAAAGGCGCGGATACCGCACGCCCGATGATCCGACTGGATGACGGCCGGGATGACGGGGCGCGATCAGCGGATGGGCGCGTTTTTGGCAGTTATATACACGGTTTCTTCATAGATGACGCGCAGCGCTCAGCCTGGCTCACACGATTTGGCGGCGCTCGCAGCGATCGCCACCACATGGCGGAAACTGAATCGCTGCTCGATGATCTCGCCGTGCATGTCACGCGGCACTGCGATGTTGAGGCGATGATGAACCTCGCGGCATCCGCTCAAGCCCGAACGACGTAGACATGGCGAAGGTCGATCAGATCTCGCATGGAGAGGGGGCTCGGGCCCATGGCCGCGGCTGGAACACGGACAGAGATCAGGCTTGCGCTTGCGTCTCCACGCCAGCCGCGCAATATGCGGTTAAGGCAATACGAGCGCCGGGATTCTCAAGGGACTAGTCACTTCGATCTCCCGCCCGTCCCCGGCGGCGCGTACGGGTGTTATCGAAGCGATTTAGCCCGGGCAGAGCCGGTCGCGCGGTCAATGCGGGAGTGTCCAGCCCTGCTTAGTCAGCGAAGCGGCGCGCGCGAAGAAGATGACGGGGCGCTGAGCGCCCTGCTGATCCGCTGCGCCTCGGGGGATCGCGCGGCATTTCGCTCCCTCTACGACGCGCAATCCGCCCGGCTGCATGGCTTGGCCCTGCGGATCACCCGTGACCCGGGGCTCGCGGCGGATGCGACGCATGACGCCTTCGTGCAGGTTTGGAATCAGGCGGTGCGCTTCGACCCCACACGCGGCGCGGCCGGCGCTTGGCTGACGAGCATCGTCCGCTATCGTGCGCTCGATATCACCCGCAAGCGCGTGCGGGAAAAGCCGGGCTACGAGCCGCCCGAACAGCCCGATGAAACACCCGACCCTCTGGCCCAGCTCTTGACCAGCGCTGAGGGCGCGGCCTTGCGGAACTGCCTGGAGGAGTTGGAGCCGGACCGCCGCACGCTGCTGATGCAGGCTTACGCGGAAGGCCTATCGCATAGCGAACTGGCTGAAAAAACCGGCACGCCACTCGGCACGATCAAATCCTGGATCAGGCGCTCGCTCGCCAGCCTGAAGCGGTGCCTCGAATCATGAGCGGCGCGGAGGACGACCAGGATCTGCTCGCGGCCGAATATGTGCTCGGTGTGCTGGAAGGCCCGGAGCGCGAGGATGTGGTCCGCCGCGCGGATAGCGACGCGGTGCTGGGCACCGCCATCGCCGCTTGGGAGGTTCGGCTCGCCCCCCTCGCCGCCATTGTGCCGCCCGTCGCACCCCCGGCGACGCTTTGGCCCCGGGTGGAGACATCCTGCGGATTGACGGCGGCACCTCTCAGCCCAGCGTCGGGCGCCATGCGTGCGGCTCCGCGCCGTGGACTATGGGACGCGATCGGCTTCTGGCGCGGGGCGACCGCTGCCGGCTTCGGCCTCGCCGCCGCCGTCGCTGTGGTCGCGGTCATCACCCGCCCGCCGCCGCCCGTGCCCGTCGCGGCGCCGGAGGTTCCGGTCGCGAGTGCCGTGCTGGCGCCATCTAAGGGCGGCACGCCCGCCTTCGTGGCGGAAGCCACGCCGGAGAAGACCCTCGTTGTCAGGCCGCTCGAACGGCTCGCGGTCGCCGCGGACAAGGATTACGAACTCTGGGCGCTCCCGGACGGGACGAGTGTTCCGAAGCCGCTCGGCGTGCTGCACGCGGTGGGGCAGACGGTGACGCTGCCGCCGTCTCTGCATGGGCCGATGCTGCTGCTGGTCAGTCTGGAACAGAAGGGCGGCTCACCGACCGGCCTGCCGCAGGGCCCGGTGTTGTGGCTCGGCCATATGCCGCGGTTGGACTGAGTGCGGGCGCCCGAACCGGGTGAGCGGCCGGCGCGCCCGCGCCGGCCCCAAGGTAGTCAGTCTCACACCCCGATGCGGCGGAGCGGCTTGCCAGCCATCAGATTGTCCTCGATCCCTTCGAGCGAGATGCCCTTCGTTTCCGGCACCAGGAAGAAGGTGAAGAACAGGAAGCCGAGGTTGAACAGCGCGTAGATGCCGAAGGTGACACCGTTGCCGAAGGTTTGCAGCATCGAGAGGAAGGTCAGCCCGACCACGAAGTTCGCCACCCAGTTCGTCAGCGTCGAGGCGGCGATGCCGAAATCACGGCCCTTGGTCGGCTGCACCTCTGAGCACAGCACCCAGATCAGCGGCCCGGCGGAGGTCGCGAAGCCGATGATGAAGATCAGAAGCATGGCGACGGCGAAAAGCTGCATCCCCAGGCTATGGGTCCCGACATTGAGGAGCACGCCCAGTATGCCCATGCCGATTGTCATGGTGGCGAAACCCGCCAGCAGCACGGGCCGGCGGCCGAGCCGATCGACCACCCCGATCGCGATGAAGGTCGCCAGCACATTGACCAGGCCCACGATCGCCGTGCCCCAAAGCTGCGCATGGCCCTGGAAGCCCGCCGCCTCGAAGATACGCGGCGCGTAATACATCACCACGTTGATGCCGGTGAGCTGCTGGATGATCTGCAGCGCGACGCCGAGAAAGACCGAGCGGCGGAAGTTGCGGTTGCCGCGAAACAGCTGCCAGCCGACCTGCGGGCGGCGCAGCTGCTCCTCGATCTCCCGCACCTCGGCGTCGACCACGCGGTCGTCGCGGCGAAGCTCGCGCAGAACCTCCAGCGCCTCGCGCTTACGGCCGCGCATCAGCAGCCAGCGCGGGCTGTTCGGCAGGCGGAGAACGCCGAGCAGGAATAGCACGCCCGGCACAGCCACGATGCCCAGCATCCAGCGCCAGGCGCCGGCATAGGCGAAGAGCGTGTCGGAGATGAAGGCCGCCAGAATGCCAATGGTGATCATGAGCTGATAGGTCGAGATCATCGACCCGCGCTTGTCCGGCGGCGCGATCTCGGAAATATAGAGCGGCGCCGTGAAGGTGGCGATGCCGATCGCCAGCCCCAGCACGACGCGGGCGACGATCAGCGAGGTGATCGACCAGGCGGCGGCGCAGAAGAGCGAGCCGGCGACGAACAGCATGGCGCCGAGGATGAGCGACACTTTGCGGCCGAGCCGGAAGGACAGCACCCCGGCAGCCAGCGCGCCGAGCGCCGCGCCGAACATCATGCTGCTGACGATCCATTCCTTGGCGGTGTCGGATGCGTGAAAGGCGATGCCGATGAATTGCAGCGCCCCGGAGATGACGCCGATATCGAGGCCGAACATAAGGCCTGCGAGAGCGGCCATGCCGCCGGTGAAGAAGCTGTGGTCCACGCCGGCCGGAGCCGGTGCCGCCGTCGGTGCTGCCGCACTCATGTTTTTAAACCCCCGAGTGACCGTTGGTGTTGAGATTCCCACCCTGAGCGCAATTGGACTCTTCGATCAACTCGGACATTTCGGCGCCGGTTTAAAGCAGGCGATCCCGGCATGCGGACGCCATCACGATGCTGCGCCGCAGCATCGCCGGCGGAAGGTCCATCGCCACGCGCGTATGCGGCAGGGCATGCGGATATTCGGCCTGGATGAAGGCGATCAGCTTCTCCCGCACCTCGCAGCGCAGATCCCAGCACTGCGGCGCGTTGCGCGCGCTGACCAGACAACGCAGTTCGACAACATTTCGCGCGCGTCACTGACCTGAAGGTTGACGACACTTGCCGTCGCAGAGCCGGCTCTCGGCCGCGACCTCGATCAGCTTGTCGCGGATCGCCTGCACCGGGCACGCTGTAATCGACATAGAGATAGACCGAGCCGATCAGCGCGCCCGGATTCGCGCGTCCAGTTCTGGAAGGGCTTTTCCAGGAAATAGGAGATCGGCAGGATCATCCGCCGCCAGTCCCATAGCCGGACGACGACATAGGTGCTGCTGATCTCCTCGATCCAGCCCCATTCGCCCTTCGACGATGACCGCATCCTCCAGCCGGATCGGCTGGGTGATGGCGATCTGCACGCCGGCGATGAGGTTGGTGAGCAGCGGCCGGGCCGCGAGGCCCAAGACAAGGCTCGCGGCACCCGCCGAGGCGAAGAGGCTGATGCCGTATTGCCGCACCTGATCGAAGGTCATCAGTGCGACACCGACGGTGACGACGCCGATCAGAATGGCGCCGGCTCGCTTGAGGATGCGGACCTGGGTGAGATGCTTCCGCGCGGTCAGGTTGTCGTCGAGATCGGTGCGGAAGCGGCCGAGATAGAGCGAGGCGAAGATCTCAACGGTGCGGATCGAGGTCCAGCCGATGAGAAGGACAAACGCGACGAGCAGCGCATGAGCGATCGCGAGCGTCGTGGACAGGGTGTAGCTGACCGAGGGGAGTGCGGCGCCGACCAGGAAGATGACGTAGGCCAGGCGGCTCGGGCCGGTGGTATTCTCGACGAAGAGTTCGAAGAAGGTGCGCACCTTGCGCGGCGGCGAGAAGCGCTCGAACAGCGAGAGTGTCAGCCGGTGCAGCAGCAGGCCGAGGCACCCGGCGATCACCAGGATGACCGTGCTCCAGATGTAGGAGGGGATCCAGGCAGGCCCGTGGGCGATGTTGTGGTTGAAGACCTCCCGCAATGTCCCCGGCGCCGGAAGATTGAGTGGCTGGATGATTGGGTTCGGCGTCTCGGCCAAAGGAACGCTCCTGCTGCGGCAATCGAGATGGCTGCGGCCCGTGTCTATTCGATGGCAGGCGAGCGAGCGGGCTCTATAGCGCGATGACCGCAGGTGGAATCACCGTAGGTCTGAATCGCGCGATCAAACAACGAGTTAGAGCGGGATCGCGAGCGAAAGCGAACACATCTCGCTTTAGCGCTTCGGCTTCTCGGCAATACGGTTGCGGCGGAGTTCGGCGGCACTCGTCGCGACCTCCCTCCAAAAACTCGTCGCGAGTTGCTTGCGGCCCAGCCCGGCGGCGGGATCGATCGGCGGATGCAGCTCGATCGTCACCCGCAAGCCGCGATGGCGGCCGATACAGGCGAAATGAGAGGCGAGTTCCATGTCGCCGAACCAGGCGAACAGCGCCCGGTCGGCGCGGCGCACCGGCAGAAAGTCGATCTCGTCATAGACGATCGAGACCGGCTGGAGGCTGTGCGGCAAGTCGCTCTCCGCGACTGCCAGGAAGGCCGAGCGGAAGGGCATCACCCGGGCACCGTCGGAGGTCGTGCCCTCGGGGAAGAGCACGAGGCTGTCGCCATCGCCGAGCCGCTTGCGGATATCCGCATTCTCGCGCGCGGCGCCGCTCGCCCGGCGGCTGACGAAGACGGTGCGCCCCAGCCGCGCGATGAGGGAGATGACCGGCCACCGCCCGACCTCGCCCTTGGCAATGAAGCAGGCGGCGAGGCAGGAGCCGAGCGCCGGAATATCCATCCAGGAGGAGTGGTTGGAGACGAAGATGGTCGGCCTGTCCCGCACCGGCGGCGCGCCGATGACACGCACGCGGAGCCCCAGGCACCAGCAGAACCCGGCCCAGTACAGCCTGGGCAGCGAGGCCTTGGCGCGGCCGGGCAAGGTGAGCAGCACCGCCTGCACCGGCACGCAAAGCAGTGTCCAGATCACCACCGTCAGCAGCCGCCAGGCGATCCGGACCGAGCCCGCGATGCGCGGCACCCAGGGCCAAGCGCCCTCCAGCTCCACGCGCCGGCTCATCGGTGGCGGGTTCGATGCGGCCATGTGTGTTGGGGGGCTAAACCTTGGCTTCAATCCGGTCCCAGACCGTTTCCTCGATCCTGATGCCGTCGAAGCGGGCGATTTCCTGCAAGCCGGTCGGCGAGGTCACGTTGATCTCGGTCAGATAGTCGCCGATCACGTCGATACCGACGAAGAGCAGGCCTGCGCTCCCGCAGATAGGGGCCGATGGCGGCGCAGATTTCGTGCTCGCGCGCGGTGAGCGTGCGTTTTTTCCGGCCGGCCGCCGACATGCATGTTGGAGCGCGCGTCGCCCGCCGCCGGCACGCGGTTGACGGCGCCCAGCGGCTCGCCGTCGACCAGGATGATGCGCTTGTCGCCTTGCCGCACCGCGGCTTCGTAGCGCTGGATCATCAGCGGCTCGGTGGTGCGGCGAAGAACATGGCTGTCGAGGATCGAGCCGAAATTCTCGTCATCCGGCTTCACCCGGAACACGCCGATGCCGCCATTGCCGAACAGCGGCTTGATGATGATGTCGCCGAATTCGGCGCGGAATTCCGCGATCGCCGCACGGTCCCAGGTGATGAGCGTCGGCGGCATCAGGTCGGGGAAGTGGGTGACCAGCAGCTTCTCCGGCGCGTTGCGGACGGAGGCCGGGTCGTTCACCACCAGCGTCTTGGGGTGGATATGCTCCAGCATATGGGTGGCGGTGATATAGGCCATGTCGAAGGGCGGGTCCTGGCGCATCAGGATCACATCCATCGTGCCGAGATCGAGCAGTTCCGGCCGGCCCGAAGGTGAAATGATCGCCGATCTCGCGGCGCACTACCACGGGGTTGGCGCGCGCCGTCAGCCGCTGGCCGCGCAGCGCCATGTGGCGCACCTCGTAATGCCAGAGCTGATGGCCGCGCGCCTGCGCCTCCAGCATCAAGGCGAAGGTCGAATCCGCGTCGATCTTCACGGTCTCGATCGGGTCCATCTGGACGGCGACCTTCAACGCTCCAGCCATAGGCACTCACCTCAGTATGGGAGGCGGCACCATAGGTGGCGCCCGGATAAGCCGCTAGAGCAATATCGGATCAGGTGGAATCACCTGATCCGAAGATTTGCGTTCTCAATCAAGAACATAGAGCGGAATTGTGAGCGAAAGCGAACCGATACCGCTCTAGAGGACGATCGGATAAGCGGCGACCGGCCCCTCCACCCGCAGGCCGACCGTCATCCCCGCTTCGGGGCTCGCATAGCCCGGAACGAGCGCCGTCAGCCGCCCCTCCAGGCCCGGGGCGCGCAAGGTCACGCTGCAATCATGCCCGTAATAGGTCACGCCCTCGACCGTCGCCGGATGCCCGGCACCGGGCGAGGCAAGCCGGATCTGCTCCGGCCGGATCAGAACCTCCGCCGCACCCGCGGCACAGGGGGCGATGAGCGCGAACTCACCCAGCGCACAGCTCACCCCCTCGCCCGCCACCCGGCCCGGGAGCACCACCGCCTCGCCCAGAAACCGCGCGAGCGCGATATCCGCCGGGCGGCGATAGAGCGTCTCCGGCTTGGCGACCTGAACCAGACCGCCGTCGCGCAGAACGGCGACCGCATCGCCCATCGACAGCGCCTCGGCCTGGTCGTGCGTCACCAGAATGGCGGTGGCACCCGTGCCGCGCAGCGCCGCCGCCACGGCCTGCCGCGTCTCCACCCGCAACCCGGCGTCGAGAGATGAGAAAGGCTCGTCCAGCAGCACGAGCGCGGGTTCGGGTGCCAGCGCCCGCGCGAGCGATACGCGCTGCTGCTCGCCGCCCGAAAGCTCCTGCGGGGGGCGGTCGGCATAGCCTCGGGGCAGGCCCACCAGCTCCAGCAGTTCGTGGACGCGGTGGCGCCGCCGCCGCTCCCGCCGCGTGAGGCCGAAGGCGATGTTGTCGGCGACGGAGAGATGCGGAAACAGCGCGCCGTCCTGCGCCACGTAGCCGACATGGCGGCGCTCGGGCGCGACATGCGTGCCCGGACCCGAAACCACATCGTCACCGATACGGATGGTGCCGCCGCCGCTGCGCTCGAAGCCGCAGATCAGGCGCAGGAGCGTGGTCTTGCCGCTGCCCGATGCGCCGAGCACGGCGAGCAGCCCGCCGGAGACCACGTCGAGGTTGATGTCATGAAGAATGGTGCGGGCACCGAAGGCCTTCCGCACATTGGCGAGCGCGAGCGCGGTCATGCGCCGCTCACGCCAGGCTGCTCGTGGCGAGACGCACGCGCGACTGGCCGAAGCGGCGGGCCAGCAGCCAGGTCGCCAGAAGTGAGATGGTCATCATCAGCGCCGTGTAGGGCGCGGCCGCCGCGAAGGCTAAGGTCGAGGTATCGGCCCAGATCTGCGTCGCCAGCGTTTGCGTGCCGATCGGCGCCAGCAGCAGCGTTGCCGTCAGCTCGGTCGTCACCGAAACGAAGACCATGGCGGCGGCGGCGCCGAGCCCCGGCCCGGCAAGCGGCAGCATGATGCGCCAGGCGACCGCGACAGGGCTGAGCCCGAGCGAACGGGCTGCCTCCTCCAGCCTCGGCTGCGACTGGGAGAAGGCAGCGCGCACGCCGACGACGGCGAGGCACAGGAACTGGATGCCATAGGCGAGGATCATCAGGAACGCGCTCTGGTAGAAAATGTGGAGGTAGTGGACAGAGAGGAAGACCAGCGCGAGGGCGATGACGATGCCGGGCAGCCCTTGCGTCAGGTAGCTCGTGCGCTCGATCAGCGTCACCGTCCGGCCGCGATAGCGGGTGGCAAGAAAGCCGATCGGCAAGGCGAGCAGGGTGGCGACGGCGGCGCCGCCGAGCCCGTAGAAGATGGAGGCGAGCGTCGCCTGGGTCAGCAAGGCGGGCGAGACCTCGGCCGGGGTGATGGCGGCGGCGCCGGGCTGCGTCAGCCAATAGAGCACGGTGCCGAGCGGCACGCCGATGGTGACGATGTTGACCACCACGAAGAAGGCGAAGACCGGCAAGCGAGCGCGGCCGAGATCGAGCGGCGCCGAGGCGCGGCGCGTGCCCGGCCCAATGCGCCCATAGCGGGCGCTGCCCCTCACCCGCAGCTCCGCCAGCAGGCAGAGCAGGCAGAGCAGGATGAGAACGCCGGCAAGGAGTGAGCCGGCCGGCCCGTCGAAGCTCGCGCGGAACTGGATGTAGATTTCGGTGGTGAAGGTGCGGAAGCGCAGCAGCGCGAAGGCGCCGAACTCGGTCAGCACATTAAGCGTCACCAGCAGCATCCCGCCGAGAAGCGCGGGCTTCAGTTGTGGCAGGACGACGCGGAAGAAGCATGCGACGGGACCGCAGCGGAGCGCGCGCGCGGTCTCCTCCAGCGCCGGGTCCATGCCGCGCAGTGCGGCCGCCACCGGCAGATAGACCAAGGGATAGTAGGAGCAGGTGACGACGAGCACGGCACCCGTGAAATCCTGCAGGTCGGGGCTGATCGAGACCCAGGCGTAGCTCGTGGTGAAGGACGGGATGGCGAGCGGCACCGCCGCGAGCACGGCCCAGATGCGGCGCCCGGGCAGCCTCGTCCGTTCGACGAACCAGGCGATGGCGGTGCCGAGCACGGCCGAGAGCGTGACCGCGACCGCGACGAGACTCGCGGTATTGATCAGCAGTGTCCCGACCAGCGGGCGGAACAGAAGCTCGCTGATCTGCGCGCCGCCGACCTCGGCCGCGCGGAGGGCGGTCAGGCCCATGGGCAGCAGTACGAGCGCGGCACCCAGAGCGGAGGCAGCCAGCAAACCGGCGGGTGGCTTGGCAGCCGGCGTCATCAGACGGCGCGCGCCCAGCCCGGCCGATCGGCCGCCAAGGCGGCAACGTCACATGACGCCTTCGCCGCAAACGCGCGCCGGCAAGCCCGAAGCCCGAACGACATCATGAACTCCCGAACGCCGGATCGGCGCTATATTGCGAACGCCTCGCAATTGCACCTCTTACCGCCTTGACGAGACTAAGGTCAACCGCGCTTCAGCGCGTCGCGCTCGGTCGGGAGTTTGTCGGGCACGCCTTTCGGCACGGTCTCCGTGACCAATCGCATCGGCCCGGCATTGTCCTGGCGCGCGACGACCAGCCGAGCAAGGCGCGACCGAGCGCCTGATTACCGCAGCACGGCGCCCGTCGCCTTGGTGACAGCCGCGACAACCTTAGAGCAAACCTCCTCGATCTCCGCATCCGTCAGGCTGCGGTCCTTCGGCTGGAAGACGACCTCGACGCCGAGCGATTTGCGGCCGGCTTCCATGCGATCGCCCTCGTACACATCGAACAGCGTCACCCCGGCGACGAGGTCGCGCACGGAGCCGCGTGCCGCGCGCAGCACATCCTCGGCCGCGACGGCGCTGTCGGCGACGAAGGCGAAGTCCCGCCGGATCGGCTGGAAGGCCGAGAGCACAGGCGCTGCCTTCCGGCGGCGCTTGGGCTCCGGAATCGCATCGAGGAAGACCTCGAAAGCCGCCGCATGGCTCGGCAAATCGAGTGCCCGGATGATCTCGGGATGCAGCGCGCCGAAGCGGGCGAATGCCAGCTTGGGTCCTTGCCGGACGGTGCCGGACTGCCCCGGATGGTAGAAGCCGGGCGCATCGGCGGTGACGCTCAGCGCCTCTAGCGGCACGCCGAGCGCGGTCAGCGCCGCCCACACATCGCCCTTGGCGTCGAGCGCGGTGACACCGCGCGCGGGCACGAGCCAGGCGCGCGGCGTCTCCCCCGCGCGCAGGCCAGCGGCCACGAGATGCTGGCCGCCGCGCACGCCCTCATGGAAGGCGGGGCCGACCTCGAACAAGCCGACATCGCCGAAGCCGCGCGCGGCGTTCCGCGCGGCGGCCAAGGCGAGGGTGATGACCGGCGTGGCCCGGAGCTGGTCGAGATCAGAGGCGATCGGGTTCGCCAGCCGCAGTGCCTCCGGCGCTTCCCCGAACAGCGCCGCAATCCGGCTGTCGGCGAAGCTGAAGGTGACGGCCTCGGCCAGGCCGCGCGCCGCCAGCACGCGCCGCGTCACGGCCGCCCGGCCCTGGCGCGGCGTGAGCGTGGCCGCAGGCACCGCCGAGAGCGCCGGCAGAGAGACCGGCGCGATGCGGTCGATACCCCAGATGCGCAGCACCTCCTCGATCAGATCGACCTCGGGTTCGATCACCGCCGCACCCGCGCGCGCCTGGGCGGCGCGTTCCGGTGCCAGTGCCGGCCCCTGCTCCAACCCGCCACGCGGGGCAATATCGTTGCGCCAGGACGGAACATGCACGGTGATGCTCTCATCATCCGCACCCGCGAGGTTGAAGCCGAGGCTGCGGAGGATGCGCTCGGCCTCATCGCGCGGCACATCGGCGCCGCCGAAGCTCCGCAGCCGGTCGAAGCGCATGCGCGCGGTGCGGCGCCAATCGGGCTCGGCCCCGGCCGACACGCCAGCGGAGGCGGTGCCGCCGCAGAGTTCCATCACCATCTGCGTCGCGGCCTCCAGCGCCGCGGGCATCAGCGCGGGGTCTATCCCACGCTCGAACCGCGCGCGGGCATCGCTCGCGATCTGATGGCGGCGGCCGGTCAGCGCGATCGCCACCGGGTCGAAATAGGCGCATTCGATGAAGACATCCGTGGTCTCGGCCGTGCAGCCGGTCGCCTCGCCACCGACGATGCCGGCCAGCGACACGACGCCCTGCGCATCGGCGATGACGCAATCCTCGGCCGTCACCGTCACGTCTTTGCCGTTGAGCGCACGGAAGCTCTCGCCCGCGCCGGGGCGGAGCGTGAGCCGGCCGCCGGAGACGCTGTTGACGTCGAAGACATGCAGCGGGCGGCCGAGGTCGATCGTGAAGAAATTGGTGATATCAACCAGGGCGCTGATCGGGCGCAGGCCGATGGCGCGCAGCCGGTCCTGCAGCCAGGTGGGGCTCGGCCCGTTCTTCACGCCGCGCACGGTGCGGCCGAGCACCCAGGGGCAGACTGCGGGCATCTCGGTCGCCCAGTCGATCGCGCTCGGACCCTCCGCCGGCACCGGCTCGGGCGTGAAGGCCTTCAAGGTTCCGATGCCGGCAGCCGCGAGATCCCGCGCGACCCCGCGCACTGAGAGCGCGTCACCGCGATTGGGCGTGACCGCGATCTCGATCACCGGCTCGTCGAGCCCGGCCCAGTGGGCGAAAGCCGCGCCGACCGGCGCATCCTCCGGCAGTTCGATGATCCCGTCATGATCCTCGCCCAGCCCCAGCTCGCGCGCCGAGCAGAGCATGCCGAGGGAGGCGACACCGCGAATCTCGCCGGCCTTCAGAACCAGGCCGCTCGCCGGGATGGTGACGCCGACGGGGGCGAAGACGGCCTTCATGCCGGTGCGCGCATTGGGTGCGCCGCAGACGACGGAAACCGGCCCGTCCCCGGCATCCACGGTGCAAGCCCGCAGACGATCGGCATTCGGGTGCGGCGCCGCCTCGATGACATGGGCGATGCGGAAGGGCGCCAGCGCCACGCCGGGGTTGGTGACGCCCTCAAGCTCCAGCCCGATGCCGGTCAGCGCCTCGGTGATCGTTTCGAGCGCCGCCGTGGTGTCGAGGTGGTCGCGCAGCCAGGACAGGGTGAATTTCATCGTATCGTCTCGGTCAAAGGGCGGTGGCGGCGTGGCGCGCCGCGACGGTCAGCTCACCAGGCAGGGCGTCGAGCGGAAACCAGCCGACATCGGCATGTTTCGCGGGCTCGCGGTTTTCCGGCTCGCCCGTGAACGCGGCCACGCGATAGACGGGGGCAACCCAATGCTCCCCCGCTGCCCGGTCGATCAACTCGACGAGGCAGAGGAGCGTCGTATCCTCGACCAGGATGCCAAGCTCCTCCTGGATTTCGCGGCGCACGGCCTGGCCCATGGTCTCGAATGGATCGACCTTGCCGCCGGGCAGGCCCCAGCAGCCGGCCTCGGGCTCGGTCAGCCGCCGCACCAGCAGCAGCTTGCCGTCGCGGACGACGGCGGCACCGCAGCCCACGCGCGGTTGCGCGGCCATCGCCTCACACCCCTTCATGCAGGCTGGCGGGCTGGAAGGGCGAGGCGCCGTAGTGGCGCAGCCAGCGGATATCGCTCTCATAGAACAGCCGCAGATCCGAGATGCCGTGCTTCAGCATCGTCACCCGCTCCACCCCCATGCCGAAGGCGAAGCCCTGCCACTCGCGCGGGTCGATGCCGCAGTTGGCGAGCACTTTCGGGTGAACCATGCCGCTGCCGAGAATCTCCAGCCAGTCGCCACCGCCGCCGAGTTCGCCGGTGCGGCGGTTCCAGCCGATATCGACCTCCATCGAGGGTTCGGTGAAGGGGAAGTAGCTGGCGCGGAAGCGCACCGGCAAGTTGGCGATGCCGAAGAAGGCGCGCAGGAAATCGGTGAGGCAGCCCTTCAGATGGGCGAGCGTGATGCCGCGATCGATCACCAGCCCCTCGCATTGATGGAACATCGGGCTGTGAGTCGCGTCATGATCGGCGCGATAGGTGCGGCCGGGCACGATCAGCCTGAGCGGCGGCGGCTCCGATAGCATCGAGATGATCTGCACCGAACTCGTATGGGTGCGGAGCACGAGCGGATGCCCCTCGAGTCCGGCGGCAGGTAGAAGGTATCCATGTCGCTGCGGGCCGAATGATGCGCCGGGATGTTGAGCGCGCCGAAATTATACCAGTCGGTCTCGACCTCCGGCCCCTCGCCGATCGTGAAGCCCATGGCGCCGAAGATCGCCGCCATCTCCTCCATCGTCCGGCTGATCGGGTGGATGGAGCCGCGCGGCTCGGGCGCGGGCGGCAGGGTCATGTCCATCCGCTCGGCGGCAAGGCGGGCGGCGAGCGCCGCCCGGTCCAGCACCGCCTGCCGGCCTGCGAACACGGCCTCCACCGCCTCCCGCAAGGCATTGACGGCGGCGCCACGTGCCTTGCGTTCCTCGGCCGGAACCTGCCCAAGGCTGCGCAGAAGGCCGGTGATGCGCCCCTGCTTGCCCATGAAGCCGACCCGCACGGCATCGAGCGCGCGGGGGTCTGCGGCCTCGGCGATGGCCGCCTCGGCTTCCGCTTGGAGGGCTGCGAGATCGTCGGACATTCGGTAGGCTCCAAACATGAAAAAGGGCTGCCCCGAGCAGGCAGCCCCCTCATTGATCACCGGACGGGTCCGCCCGTTGCCGGGCGAGACGTCAGGCGGCGGCGCTGTCGGGCGCGGCTTCGAGGACGGCCTGAACCTGCTTCACGATACCCGCGAAGGTCTCGGCGTCGTCGAAGGCGATGGCGGCCAGCACCTTGCGGTCCAGCTCGATCCTCGGCCTGCTTCAGCCCGAAGATGAACTGGCTGTAGGTCAGCCCATGCTCGCGCACGGCGGCGTTGATGCGCTGGATCCAAAGCGCGCGGAACTCGCGCTTCTTGTCGCGCCGGTCGCGATAGGCGTAGCGCAGCGACTTCTCCAGCCGCTCCAGCGCGATGCGGTAGTTGGTGGAGGACCGGCCGACGAAGCCTTTCGACTGGTCGAGAACCTTCTTATGCCGGGCGTGGGTGGTAACGCCGCGTTTTACACGTGCCATTGATCAGTTCCCCCTCTCACGCCAGCCCGTAGGGCGCCCATTGCTTGACGGTCTTGCCGTCCGCATCGGTCAGCGTCTGGCTGCCGCGGTTGGTGCGCTTCATCTTCTGGGAGCGGTTGATCAGCCCGTGGCGCTTGTTGCCGGGGCCGGCCAGAACCTTGCCGGTCGCGGTGATCTTGAACCGCTTTTTGACCGACGACTTGGTCTTCATCTTGGGCATTTGATCTCCTTCGATCAGGTCCCCTCGGCTGGCCCGCGATCTGCGGTGCCGAACGGGTGTCGTGGCCGGGCATGCCCTTCAGGCCCGGCGCACAGACGAAACAGGGGGCGGGCTATAGCGAAGCGTTGGGCGCGGGGCAAGCGCCCGGTGTCGGGGCGCTGCCATGCTCGGGCTAGTGCCCGCTTGAGAATTCTACTGCGGCTGTCATCCGACAGCGAATTCTCCAACAGGCACTGAGACCTCACACGGGTTCATCGGCAGGTCGGGGCTTATCCCGAGAGCGCGGCGAAGCCGCCCTCTTCGCCCGACTTGTATCCTGGTCGAACTCCCGGCTGGAGAGGGTCGTGATCGTCATGGCGATTCCCTGCCCTCCGTGATGCGCCAACGCGTGGAAAAACTATGGATAAATATCAGCTCTCGGGCACCCGCTGCCAGGTCTGCGTCCGTCCGATCAGCGCGAAGCCGAGGAAGCCGCGCACCACCAGCGTTTCCCCATCCGGGCCGAGGTGCATCTTGCAATGGTACACCTTGCCGGTCTGCGGGTTGAGGATGGTCCCGCCATCCCACTGGGCGCCATCCGGGTGCATATCGCGCATGATCTCAAGCCCCAGCACCGGTTGGTTCCGGCGATCCCCGTCGCAATTCTGGCACAGGGCATCGGTGTATTTCCGGTCGAGAATGCCGGTCACGCGCCCAAACAGCAGCCCGTCCCGCCTGAAGATCTGCACCAGGGCACTCGGCTTGTTCGTCTGGTCATCAATCGTCCGCCAGACCCCGACCGGCGAGGTCAACTGATCGGCACTGGCCATCATCGGCCAGGCGGTCATCACCGCCACCGCTATTGCACCGCAAAGCCGGGCCGTCCCGACCAGCCAGTCCCGTCGTCGCATCACATCCCCTTCGCGGTTATCGCTCTTCCGGCAGCCGCCGGCCGCACCTATAAACCGGCCCATGGAAATCCCCTTCATCAAGATGCACGGCGCGGCAACGACTTCGTCGTGCTCGACGGGCGCGCCCGGCCGCTCGGCCTCACGCCCGATCGCATCCGCCGCTGGCCGACCGCCGGCGAGGCGTCGGCTGCGACCAGCTCATCATCCTGGAGCCCGTCACGGCCGGCAGCGGGGCCGACGTCTTCATGCGCATCCACAACCCGGACGGCAGCGAGGCCGGCGCCTGCGGCAACGCCACGCGCTGCGTCGCCAGCCTGTCGCCCGCGAAGCCGGGCGCGCCGCGGTCACGTCATCCGCACCATCTCCGGCAACCTGCCCGCCGACGATCCTCGCCGACGGCCGGATCACAGTCGATCATGGGGCCGCGCCCGGCTCGGCTGGGCCGAGGTGCCGCTGGCCGCACCGCACGACACGCTGCATCTGCCGCTCGCCGAAGGCGCCGGTCTCCGATCCGGCCGCCTGCTCCATGGGCAATCCGCACGCCACCTTCTTCGTGGCCGACGTCGGAGGCGCTGGCCGTCGAACGCCTCGGCCCGCGCTTCGAGAGCACGCCGCTCTTCCCCGAGCGCGCCAATATCGGCTTCGCCCAGATCCTCGGCCCCGACCGCATCCGCCTGCGGGTGTGGGAGCGCGGGGCCGGCCTCACCCTCGCCTGCGGCTCCGGCGCCTGCGCCGACCCTGGTCAACGCCGTGCGGCGCGGCCTCACCGGCCGGCGGGCGGAGCTGCTGCTCGATGGCGGCGACGCTGACCATCGAATGGCGGGAGGCGGACGGCCATGTGCTGATGACCGGCCCGGCCGACACGAGCTTCGCCGGCAGCGATCGACCTCACTGCCCGCGTGCCCGCGGGAGCCTCGCGGCATGACGGGCACGCCATGACGATCGAGGTCCTGACCTTCGGCTGCCGCCTCAACACCTATGAGAGCGAGGTGATGCGCGGCCATGCCCGCACGGCCGGGCTGAGCGACACCGTCATCGTCAATACCTGCGCCGTCACCGCCGAGGCCGAGCGCCAGGCACGGCAGGCGATCCGCCGCGCTCGGCCGCGAGCAGCCCGGAGGCGACCATCGTCGTCACCGGCTGCGCGGCGCAGATCGACCCGGCCGCCTGGGGCGCCCTCCCGGGCGTCGCCCGCGTGCTGGGCAATGCCGAGAAGCTCGAAGCCGCCCATTGGGCGCCGGGCGCGCCCTCGGCGGTGTCGGACATCATGGCCGCACGCGAGACGGCGGCCCATCTCGTCACCGAATTCGCCGGCCGGGCGCGCGCCTTCGTCCAGGTCCAGCAGGGCTGCGACCATCGCTGCACCTTCTGCGTCATCCCCTTCGGGCGCGGCCCCAGCCGCAGCGTGCCGCTCGGCGCGATCCTCGACCAGTGCCGCAGCCTGGTCGCCGCCGGCTATCAGGAGATCGTGCTGACCGGCGTCGACATCACCAGCTACGGCGCCGACCTGCCCGGCCGCCCGCCGCTCGGGCAGATGGTGCGGCGCCTGCTCGCCTTGCTGCCGGAGCTGCCGCGCCTGCGCCTGTCCTCGCTCGACCCCTGTGAGATCGACGACGATCTCTGGCGGCTGATCGCCGAGGAACCTCGGCTGATGCCGCATCTGCATCTCTCGATCCAGGCGGGATCGGACCTCATCCTCAAGCGCATGAAGCGCCGGCATCTGCGGGCGGATGTGCTGGACGTCACGCGCCGCGCACGGGCCTTGCGGCCCGGCATCGCCTTCGGCGCCGATCTCATCGCCGGCTTCCCGACCGAAACCGAGGACGCCTTCGCCGAGACGCTGGCGCTGGTGGAGGAGGCCGGGCTCACCATGCTGCACGTCTTCCCCTATTCCGAACGCGCCGGCACCCCGGCCGCGCGGATGCCGGCCGTGCCGAAGGCTGTGCGGCGGGAACGGGCCGCCCGGCTGCGCGCCGCCGGTGCCATCGCCGCCGCCCGCTTCGACGCGGCGCGGCTCGGCAAGGCCGTGAGCGTGCTGGCGGAGACCGAGACGCGCGGCCATTGCCGAGCATTTCCGCCCCGTAAGGCTCGCGACCCCGGCGCAGCCCGGCGCCATCGTCGCGGCGACGGTCACGGGCGCCGACAGCCACGGGCTGCTGGCCGCGTGACGATATGTTGATGAGTTACTGACATGGCGCTTTCCGGATTCTTCTCGCGGCTGAAGGAGGGGCTGTCCCGCTCCACCCAGAAGCTGAGCAGCAGCCTCACCGCTGTCTTCACCAAGCGGAAGCTGGATGATGCGGCGCTTGATGAGTTGGAGGAGTTGCTGATTGCCGCCGATCTCGGGCCCGCCGTCGCCGCCCGGGTGATCGAGGCCTTCCGCCGCACCCGCTTCGGCACGGATGTGACCGATGAGGAGATCAAGGCGGCACTCTCCGCCGAGATCACGTCGATCCTCGAACCGGTCGCCCGCCCGCTGGAGATCGACGCCAGCCATGCCCCGCATGTCGTGCTGGTGGTCGGCGTCAACGGCACCGGCAAGACCACGACGATCGGCAAATTCGCCCAGTTCTACCGCGACCAGGGCCTTCGCCCGATGCTGGTGGCGGGTGACACCTTCCGCGCGGCAGCGGTGGAGCAGCTACAGATCTGGGGGGAGCGCACGGGCGCGCCCGTCGTCTCCGGCAAGCCCGAGACCGATGCCGCCGGCCTCGCCTTCGGCGCGCTGGAACGGGCCAAGCGCGAGGGCATCGACGTTCTGCTGATCGACACCGCCGGCCGGCTGCACAACAAAACCGCGCTGATGGACGAGCTTGCCAAGATCATCCGCGTCATCCGCAAACTGGACCCGACGGCGCCGCATTCGACCGTGCTGGTGCTGGACGCCACCACCGGGCAGAACGCGCTCAATCAGGTCGAGGTCTTTCAGGATCTCGTTGCGGTCGACGGCTTGATCGTGACGAAGCTCGATGGCTCGGCGCGCGGCGGCGTGGTGGTCGCTTTGGCCGAGGAATTCGGCCTGCCCGTCCATGCCGTGGGTGTGGGCGAGAAGGTCGGCGACCTGCGGCCCTTCGTCGCGGCAGAGTTCGCCCGCGGGCTGGTCGGCGCCAGTGTCTGACAAATCGGTGTCTGACAAAACACCAGTGTCTGACGAGCCGGCGCCGGACACGACACAGCGCGACACCTATCGTATCTGGGGCACCGAGACCGTGCGCTTCGCCGACACGGATGCGATCGGGCACGTCAACAACGTCTCCTTCGCCGCCTATCTGGAGACCGGCCGCACGACCTTCGGCCGCGCCTGCGGCCTGCCGATCGGGCTGCAACAGCTCGGTGTGCATATGGTCCTGGCGCGCGTCGAGATCGACTATCGGCGCGAGGTGCATTGGCCAGCGCAGCTCGATCTCGGCTCGGCCGTGCTGCGTCTCGGCCGCAGCTCTATCACGCTGATCCAGGGCGTGTTTATCGGCGATCTTTGCGTGGCCACGGGGCGCGAAGTGCTGGTGATGGTCGATACGGCAAGCGGCCGCCCCGCACCGCTGCCGGACGAGATGCGCGAGCGGCTGCTGCGCGAGGGCGGCCTGCTTGGCCCGAGCGCCTCGACTTCG
Source organism: uncultured Pseudomonadota bacterium (assembly GCA_963745125.1). Taxonomy (GTDB): domain Bacteria; phylum Pseudomonadota; class Alphaproteobacteria; order Acetobacterales; family Acetobacteraceae; genus Acidisoma. Next base: position 42,933 of record CAVUWB010000010.1, on the reverse strand, counting down.
TAAGGACGCCGCGCGTAAGCTCGGCCGGTAACCCGACCGGAGAGCGCGCATGTCCGAGAAAGATCCAGTGTTGCCGGTTGAATCCATCCCCAGCGTGCAGGGCGGTCTTTCGGGCATCGGGAGTGCCAATGCCCCGTTTCTTTATTTCGAGAACGCACCGGCCTTCGGCACCATGAACGGCATCATCAAAATCACCCTGACAGCGACACGGGATCTGCCGCTGACGAATAACACGATCGCCTCGGATCACGTCGTCGTCGCGCATCTGCGGATGAATATGGCGGCGGCGCGGTCGCTGAAGGCGGCACTGGACGGCGCGATCCTGCTCGCCTCCCCGTCCCCCACTGAAACGCCGAACTGACCGGATGACATCCACGCCCGAATCCTCCCTCAACGCGGCGTCGCCCTGGTGGCGGCCACGGCCCGAGGGCAGCCTGCTGATCGAGGGCGGCCGGCCGCTCATCGGCACCTATCCGATCAGCGGCGCCAAGAACGCCGTGCTACCGCTGATGGTCTCGGCCCTGCTCACCCCGCATCTCGTCACGCTGCATAACGTGCCGGCGAGCCTGGATGTGGCGGTGCTCTCCAGTCTTCTGCAACGGCTCGGCACGGGGCTGAGCTGGTCCGACAGCGGGGCGGGACTCTCCCTTACCCTCTGCGCCGACCGCATCCAGAGCGCCCAGATCGATGCCGGCCTGGTCGGGCGGATGCGCGCTTCGGTCCTGCTGCTCGGTGCGCTGGTCGCACGCTGCGGCGAGGTACGGCTGCCCATGCCGGGCGGAGACGCCATCGGGCTTCGCGGTATCGACTTTCACCTGGCCGGGCTGCGCGCCATGGGCGCCACCGTTACGCTGGACGGCGGGACGATCCGCGCCCTCGCCCCGCATGGCCTGCGCGGTGCCGAGATCCGGTTGCCGCAACCCTCGGTGGGTGCCACGGAAAACCTGATGCTCGCGGCGGTTCTGGCCGAGGGCACGACCGTCATCGGCAACGCGGCGCGGGAACCGGAGATCGTCGATCTCGCCGACTGTCTTGCACGGATGGGCGCGGCCGTCGCCGGCGCGGGCACGGACGTGGTGACGATCACCGGTGGCCGCCCGCTGAGCGGGGCCGTGCATTGCGTGATGCCGGACCGGATCGAGACCGGCACCATCGCCTGCGCGGCGGCCCTGACCGGCGGCGAGGTTTTTCTGCGTCATGCGAGGGCCGATCTGCTCGGCGCGGCCACGCCGCTTCTCGCCGCCGCGGGGGTGTCGCTCGCGCAAGCGGAGGGCGGGTTGATAGCGCACTGCGCGCCGGGCGGCCTCGCGGGCGTAGATATCCAAACACGCCCCTACCCTGGCTTCGCGACCGATTTGCAGGCGCCCGTGATGGCCTTGCTGGCGAGCGCGACCGGCGCCAGCACCGTGACCGAAACGATCTTCGAGCAGCGGTTCCGCCATGTGGATGAGCTGCGAAAGATGGGCGCGCATATTCAGGTGCAGGGCCGCACGGCCTTCATTCGCGGCGTGCCACGCCTCTCCGGCGCGCGGGTGACGGCAAGCGACGTTCGTGCCGCAGCGGCGCTGGTTCTGGCCGGGCTCGGCGCCACGGGGACCACCACGCTCGGCGGGCTCGACCATCTCGATCGGGGTTATGACGGCATGGCCGAGAAACTCGGTGCCTGCGGGGCGGCTATTTCCCGCGCAAAGCCGTAGCCGGCGGGCATGAACCGGACCGGCTCATGCCCGCCGCTCAGGATCAGGCGAGGTAGGCCGGGCGCTGGCTCGGAAGAACAACGTCGCTCTTCGCGAGGTAAGCCGGACGCTGGCTCGGAAGAACAACGTCGCTCTTCGCGAGATAGGCCGGGCGCTGGCTCGGAAGGACAACGTCGTCCTTCGCGAGATAGGCCGGGCGCTGGCTCGGAAGGACGTTGGAGTTCCCGGCCACCTGTGACGGAGCAGCGGCTGGCACCGCGAGCGCGGCGCCGGTCATGCCAAGGCTGGCGGCGGCAACGGCCGCCATAATGAACATCTTCATGACTCTCTCCATTGACAGCTGGGCAACCGATCGTGCCCAGCGCGGGCCGGAGGCATCGCGTGCCTCCCCATCCCGTCGGACTGGAAATTAGTCCCTCGTTGCACCGCAGCATAATCCTGCCGCGCTTTATGTTTCTCATGCGTTGACAGAATGAGCCAAGGGCAGTCATGCGCCAGAAACAGCCCTCGCGCGGCTTGTCACGGCGCGCCGGCATTCCCATGCGCGGGCCGGCGCCCGGCGCAGGGATGCCTCAGTATGCTTGCCGGCCGCCGCGATTGGCGCGATGACGGCGCTGCCCGGGCCACCGCCCACGGCCACAAGATAACAGAAGGACACGTCATCGTGATCTACGAGCTTCGTATCTATCATTGCCTGCCCGGCCGCATGCCCGCGCTGCTCAACCGGTTCGACACCATCACGCTCGGCTTCTGGGAGCGCCACGGCATTCGGCAGGCGGGGTTCTGGACCACGGCCATCGGCGGTTCAAACCAGACACTGACCTACATGCTGGCCTGGGAAAGCCTCGCCGAGCGCGAAACGAAATGGACCGCCTTCGCCAACGACCCCGCTTGGCTGGCCGCGCGCGCCGAGACCGAGAAGGATGGCCAGATCGTGGCCAACATCATCAATGAATTGCTGGTGCCGACTAGTTTCTCAAGCGTAAAGTAAAGCGAGCGTTCAGTAGAAGCCCACCAGGCCCGCCAGCGCGGCGGCGCCCAGGAACCAGAGCGGATGCCGGCGGGTGGCGAGGCTGCCCGCCAGCACCATCGCCGCCAGAATGGCGGCGCGCCAATCGGTTGCCGCCGTCCGCACCAGCAGGAAGCCGGCCGCGAGCATCAGCCCGGCCGTGACGGGCACCAACGCCGCCTGCACTACCCGGCGCCACCGCCGGTCCCGGAAGCGGACCCAGAGATGACCCATCCCGTAGGCGAGGCCGCAAGCTGGCAGCAGAAAGGCGAGCGTCGCGGCCATCGCACCGGCGGCGCCCGCGACATGCCAGCCGAACAGCGTCACAGCGAGCATGTTCGGCCCCGGCGCCGCCTGAGCCAGCGCGAATAGCCGCACGAACTCGGCCGCGCTCATCCAATGCTCCTGATGGACGATGGCGCGCTCCATCGCCGGCAGCGTCGTCGATGCCCCGCCGATGGCGAGGAAGGAGAGTTCAGCGAAGATCAGGATCAGGGCGAGAAGATGCGTCACTCCCTGATGCTCCAGCCGGCGAGCGCGATGCTGGCGGGCAGGATCACGCAGAGGCTCGGCAGGAAAGGCAGCCGCAACAGGCCGAGTGCGGCGAAACTGGCCGCCGCGACCGCCAGCCCGCGCGGCGAGCCGCGCAGAGGCGTTGCGATCTTGAGCGCGGTCGCGAGGATGAGGCCGGCGGCACCGGCGGACAGGCCCGTGACCAGGTGCCGCACAGGCGGATAGGCGCCGTAGCGATCATAGAGCGAGACGATCAGCAGCACGATGGCGATCGGCGCGCCCAGAAGCCCGGTGAGTGCGGCGGCGCTGCCCCGAACGCCGCAAACGCGGGAGCCGAAGATGACGGCGAGATTGGCGACATTGGCGCCGGGCAGGAACTGGCAGAGCGCCAGCAACTCGTTGAATTCGGCGGGCGTCTGCCAGCGCCGCTCCTCCACCATGACACGGCGGATCATCGGCAGCACGCCGCCGAAACCCATCAGCCCGGCCCGGAAGAAGGCCAGGAAGAGTGCCGCGGCGCTGAGGCGAAGGGGGTGGACCCGAGGCTGTTCGGTTGCCGGCGTCAAAGCTCGACCTGTCGCCCGACTTCGAGAAACCGATCCGGCGGCAGATCGAACCGGTCCGAGGAGCGAACCGCGTTTCGGTACATGAAGGCGAAGATCATGCGCCGCCAGCCGGAAAGGCGGCGATGCGCGCGGGCGCGTACCACATCATCCCGCGCCGCGAAAAAGACCGCATCATCAAGACTGACCGGGCAGCCGCGTGCGCGAGCGCTGCTCAGAGCCACCAGCACGTTCGGCACCTCGATGAAACCGAAGCGCACGGTCACATGCCAGAAATTCTCGGCAATCGTCTCGAAGGTCGCCCGATGGTCTCCGCCCACACGCGGCACCTCGTCGAAGACCAGGGTCAGCGTCACCACCTGCGTCGGCAGCGCGCCCATCTGGGCAACATGGTGGATCAGCACGATCGGCACGGGCGTGGTGGTGCGGCTGAGGAAAACCGCCGTGCCGGGCACGCGCATGATGCCACCGGCCTTGAGATTGGCGAGAAACTCGTCGGGCTTGCCCTCGACCTCCCCGAGCTTGGCGCGCATGGCGTCAACCCCACGGCGCCAGGTCGTCATGAGCAGGAAAGATCACCACACCGAGGGCCAGCGGAATCCAGCCGCCCTCCCGCATCTTCAGCAGGTTGGCGGCGAAGAAGCCAAGATCGACGAGCAGGAAGACACCGCTGACGACAGCGGCGCGGCAGCACCGGCCAGCGCCAGACATCGCGCATGGCGTTGTAGAGCAGCGCCGTGGTCAGCAGCATGGTGGTGGAGACCGCCGTGCCATAGGCGCCGGCCAGCCGGTCGGAACTGCCGAAGCCCCAGGTCAGGGCAAGCGTGCCGACCATCATCACCCAGTTCACGAACGGCACGTAGATCTGGCCGTATTCCTCGTCCGAGGTCTGGCGGATGTGCAGGCCGGGAAACCAGCCGAGCTGCATCGCCTGGCGGGTCAGGGAAAAGGCGCCGGTGATGATCGCCTGGCTGGCGATGATGGTGGCGAGCGTCGCCAGCACCACCAGCGGCACGATCGCCCAACGGGGCGCCAGCTCGAAGAACGGATTGCCCATCAGCCCGGGATGGCCGAGCAGCAACGCGGTCTGCCCGGCATAGCTCAGCAGCAGCGCCGGCAGCACGACGGCGTACCAGGAGGCGCGGATCGGCTTGCGCCCGATATGGCCCATATCGGCATACAGCGCCTCGCCGCCGGTGATGGCCAGGAACACGCCGCCGAGCACGATGAAGCTCTGCCAGCCATGAGCCGCGAGGAAGCCGAGGGCGTAGAGCGGGTTGATCGCCGCGACGCACCGCGGGCTGCTGGACGATGCCGTCGATGCCGAGGATCGCGATGACGACGAACCAGAGCAGCATCACCGGCCCGAAGAGCCTGCCGATGCTGGCCGTGCCCCTCGACTGCACGGCGAACAGCGCGAGCAGAATCGACGAGCGCGAGCGGCACCACATAGGGCGTGAAAGCCTGGGTGACGACGTTGAGCCCTCCAGCGCGCTCAGGACCGAGATGGCGGGCGTGATGATGCCGTCGCCATAGATCAGCGCCGCGCCGAACAGCCCCATGACGATGAGGGCGGCCGCCGTGCGGCCGCCGGCCGCCGAGCCGGCCGGTGACGAGGGACATCAGCGCCAGGATGCCGCCCTCGCCGTGATTATCCGCTCGCATGACGAAGACGCAGTATTTGATCGAGATCGTGATGATCAGCGTCCAGACGACCAGCGACAGCAGCCCCAGCGCCGCCGTCGCCGAAGGGTGGCCGCCCGCATCGTCAACGATCGTCTGATAGGTATAAAGCGGGCTGGTGCCGAGGTCGCCATAGACGATCCCGAGCGCCGCCAGGGATGCCACTGCCGTTATCGGCCGCTCCGCCCCCGGCGCTGTCGTGACATGCGTTCCACCACCGCGACCCGACATGGCCATCCTCCACTGCTCCCGCTTTGGAGCATCGCGCCCGTGCCCCGGCAAGGGGAAGATGGCGCCGAGACCCGCCCCGGCAACCCCGGTCTCCGCCCCGCATATTTATTCGGCTTTAACGGCGGACGCCCCAATGTCGGATGGCGCTTTAACGGTTCATCGACCTAATGCGATACCGTCAACAGCGGGACATCTCATCGTGCTCGACTTCGTTTTCGTGATTCTCTGCGTCGCCGGCCTTCTCGGGCTTCTGGCCCATGCGGCGCGCCATGAAGATGACGGCCGCGTCAGGGTCCGCGTTCGGACAGGCCAGGGCCGGACGGCGAAGTAACGGCTTTCCGGCTTCTATCCTGAAGAAGATTAAACAGCGTCTTCGGATTTTAATGCCGCTTTGATGCCCGCGTGCCCGTTTCGGAATGGCACTTTAATGCGGGCTCGCGGTACCAAGCAGCCCAATCTGACAGATAAGGGGCCCATGATGGGCGATATCATTTCGATTGTTTACACCGTGGTGATTTTCACCGCGCTGGTCGGCTTCGTCACATTCTGCCGAAAGGTCTAGGCCGTGCTCGATCTCATCCTGGGCGGAGCAGCCTCCGCTTTCATGCTTGCCTATCTGGTCTGGGCGCTGCTGCGCCCTGAAGACTTCTGAACTCCCGCGCGCGTCCCTTCTGAAATCGCTGCGCCATCGTCACGGGTACACAAATGACACTCGCCGGCTGGGCATATATCGCCCTTGTCTTTATCCTGGTTCTGGGCGGCGCCATCCCGCTCGGCCTTTATATCGCGCGTATCCTGAAAGGCGAGCTGCGCTTCCTGGCGCCGATCGAACGCGGCATCTATGCCGTCTGCGGCATTGACGCGAAGCGGCCGATGCGCTGGCAGGAATATACGGTCGCCCTGCTGCTGCTGAGCGTGATCCATATCGTGCTGCTCTACGCTATCCTGCGGCTGCAGTTCTACCTGCCGTTCAATCCGCAGCACATCGCCGGCATGTCACCGCGCCTCGCCTTCAATACCGCCGCGAGCTTCGCGACCAACACGAACTGGCAGGCCTATGTGCCGGAAGCGCAGATCTCGAACGGCGCCCAGATGTTCGGCCTCGCCGTGCATATGTTCATCTCGGCTGCCGCCGGCATCGCCGTCGCGGGCGCCGTCATGCGCGCCTTCACCGCCTCCGGCTTGCAATCGCTCGGCAACTTCTATGTCGATCTGACACGCATCACGCTCTACCTGCTGCTGCCGGTCACGATCGTCGCCGGTCTTTTCCTCGTCTGGTCCGGCTCGCCGCAGACCTTCGCGCCCTTCGCCACCGCGCATACGCTGTTCGGCGGTTCGCAGACGATCGCGGTCGGCCCCATGGCATTGCAGGAAGCGATTAAGGAATTCGGCACCAACGGCGGCGGCTTCCTCAACGCCAACTCCGCTCATCCGTTCGAGAACCCGACGATCTGGACCAACCTACTCGAAAACTGGCTGCTGCTCGTCATCGGCTTCTCCCTGCCTGTCGCTTTCGGCAGCATGATCGGCAAGCCGCGCCAGGGCTACGCCCTGTTCGGCGCGATGGCGCTCATCCTCATCGCCGCCTCTATCGGCACCTACGCCGCCGAAGCACAGGGCAACCCGCTGCATATCGCGGCCGGCGTCAGCGCCGCACCGGGCAATATGGAGGGCAAGGAGGTCCGCTTCGGCATCGCGCCTTCCACCACCTTCAATGTCGGCGCGACCGGCACCTCCACCGGCGCCGTCGACAGCTTTACGGACAGCTACATGCCGCTCGGCGGCGCGGTGCCGCTATTCCTGATGCAGCTGGGCGAGGTCACGCCAGGCGGCGTCGGTTCCGGCTTCTATACCATCGTCATCTTCGCGCTCCTCAGCGTCTTCGTGGCAGGGCTGATGGTCGGGCGAACGCCGGAATACCTCGGCAAGAAGGTGCAAGCGCGGGAGATCAAGCTCGCCATGCTCTCCGTGCTCATCCTCACCTTTTTCATCCTGGTCGGCGGCGGCTTCTCGCTCATCACCAAATCGGGCCTCGGCTCGCTCGCCAATGCCGGCCCACACGGGTTGAGTGAAATGCTCTACGCCTGGACCTCCGCCACCGAGAATAACGGTTCGGCCATGGCCGGCATCTCCGCCGACACGCCTCTGCTCGACTACGGTCTCGGCACCGCCATGCTGTTCGGCCGCTTCGCCTTCATGATCCCGGTGCTGGCCATCGCTGGCTCGCTCGCCGCCAAGCCGAAGCTGCCCGAATCCTCCGGCACTTTCCCGACCGACAATGCCCTGTTCGTCGCCTTGCTGATCGGCGTGATCATCATTCTCGGCGGTCTGCAATTCATGCCAGCCGATACGCTCGGGCCGCTGGCGGAGCACTTCGCTCTGTTCTCCGGCAAGACTTATTGATCTGGCAATCTGACAAGAAGCCACACACCATGACCCAAACCGCCGACTCCATCGCGCTGTTCGACCGCGCGATCATCTCCCGCGCCGCGCGCGACGCGGTGTTCAAACTCAACCCGCGCACTCTGATGAAGAACCCGGTCATCTTCGTCACCGAAATCGTCGCTGTGCTCACAACGATCGTGGGCGTCGAAGGTCTCGTCCGCGGCCATGGCGCCGCCTTCGCCCTCGCCATCGCGATCTGGCTCTGGCTCACCGTGCTCTTCGCGACCTTCGCCGAGGCGGTCGCCGAGGGCCGTGGCCGCGCGCGGGCCGAAAGCCTGCGCCGGGCGCGCACGGATACGATGGCGAAACTCATCCTCGACCCGCGTGAGCCCAAGGTCTGGAAGCCGACACCCGCGCCCGACCTGCACAAGGGCGACCTTGTGCTGGTCGAGACCTCCGACCTCATCCCCTCGGATGGTGAGATCGTGCAGGGCATCGCCTCCGTCAACGAAAGCGCCATCACCGGAGAGAGCGCGCCCGTCATCCGTGAATCCGGCGGCGACCGCTCGGCCGTGACCGGCGGCACGCAGGTCGTGTCCGACTGGATCGTGGTGCGCATCACCGCCGAACAGGGCTCGACCTTCCTCGACCGCATGATCGCCCTGGTCGAGGGCGCGGAGCGCCGCAAGACGCCGAACGAGATCGCGCTCGATATCCTGCTCGCCGGCCTCACCATCATCTTCCTGATCGCCGTCGTGACCATCGTGCCCTTCGGCACCTACTCCGGCGCGCTTCTGGGCGTGCCGGTGCTGGCCGCGCTGCTTGTCTGCCTGATCCCGACGACGATCGGCGGCCTGCTCTCCGCCATCGGCATCGCGGGCATGGACCGGCTGATCCGCTTCAACGTCATCGCCACCTCCGGCCGCGCCGTGGAAGCGGCGGGCGACGTGGATGCCCTGCTGCTCGACAAGACCGGCACCATCACCTTCGGCAATCGCATGGCCGCCGGCCTCTACCCGATCCCCGGCGTCGATGAGCGGGAACTCGCCCAGATGGCGGCACTTTCCTCGCTCGGCGACGAGACGCCCGAGGGCCGCTCCATCGTTACCTTCGTGCGGGACCGCTACAAGCTGACCGTCAGCGCGCCCGCCAATGCGGCCGTCGTCCCCTTCTCGGCCAATACGCGCCTTTCCGGCCTCGATCTGCCGGGGCAGAGCATCCGCAAGGGCGCGGTCGATTCCGTGCTGAACGCGATCGGCATCACCGCCGCGCCGCAAGCCTTTACCGATATCGTCGGCCGGATCGCCCGCGCCGGCAGCACGCCGCTGGCGGTGAGCGCCGGCAACCGGCTGCTCGGCGTGCTGGAGCTGAAGGACATCGTGAAGCCCGACATCAAGGAGCGTTTCGCCGCCCTCCGCCGTATGGGCATCCGCACGGTGATGGTCACGGGCGACAACCGCGTCACCGCCAATGCCATTGCCGCTGAAGCGGGCGTGGACGATGTGATCGCGGAGGCGACGCCGCAGGACAAGCTCGCCTATATCCGCAAGGTGCAGGCCGAGGGCCGGCTGGTGGCCATGTGCGGTGACGGCACGAATGACGCGCCGGCGCTCGCCCAGGCCGATGTCGGCGTCGCCATGCAATCCGGCACGCAGGCAGCGCGCGAGGCCGGCAATATGATCGACCTCGACAGCGATCCCACGAAGCTCATCGAAATCGTCGAGATCGGCAAGCAGTTGCTGATCACCCGTGGTGCGCTGACAACCTTCAGCATCGCGAACGACATCTCCAAATACTTCGCGATCCTGCCGGCGATCTTCCTGGCGGCTTACCCCGGCCTGCGGGCGCTCAACATCATGCGCCTCTCATCGCCCGAGAGTGCGATCCTCTCGGCGGTGATCTTCAACGCGATCATCATCGTGGTGCTTGTGCCGCTGGCGCTGCGGGGCGTGAAGTTCCGGGCCATCGGCGCGGGTGCGCTGCTGCGCCGCAACCTGCTGATCTACGGGTTGGGCGGCATCATCGCACCCTTCGCCGGCATCAAGGCGATCGATGTCGTGCTGCACACCTTCCACATCTTCTCGTAACCCCGCGCTGTTTTGAGAGATCATGTCATGATCCGCGAAATCCGCCCCGCTTTGTCACTGGTGGCCTTCTTCACACTCGCCACCGGCCTCCTCCTGCCCGAGGTCTTCACCGAGGTCGCGCAGGTCGTCTTTCCCTTCCAGGCCGGCGGCAGCCTGATCACCCAGAACGGCCAGGTGGTCGGCTCGGCCGTCATCGGCCAGAACTTCACCGGCCCGACCTGGTTCGATGCTCGTCCTTCGGCGCTGACGGGCACGGATGCCAAGGGCAATACGATCGGCACGCCTTATGATGATTCGGAATCAGGTGCGTCCAACCTCGCGCCATCCAGCGCCGCCCTGTTGAGCACGGTGAAGCAGCGCGTGGCCGCCTGGCACAAGGCCTATGGTCCGGGCACGGTGCCGGCGGATGCCGCGACCGCCTCCGGCTCGGGTGTCGACCCCGACATCTCGCTGGATAATGCCTTGGCGCAGGCGCCCGCCATTGCCGCTGCCCGGCACCTGCCGCCGGATAGCGTGGTGGCGCTGGTCAATGGCATGGCCTACCAGCCGGCATTGGGCTTCATCGGCACGCCGAACGTGAACGTGCTCCAGATCAACCTGGCGCTGGCGAAGATGAAGCCCGGCGCGGCGGCCGTATCGATGACGCAGTAAACCCGCGCCTGCGGCCGAACGAAGAATGAGGGCGGGATGGCGCGCGCAAGCGAACCATCCCGCCCTCTTCAGTTTTACGAGAAAAGCGTGTGGCTGATGCCGACGAGGGTGACGACGGTGCCGTCACTCAGCGTCAGCACGTCGTTACCGCCGACGACCTGCTCGGTCGGGCCGCTCGTGTAACCGCCGAAGGCCAGATTGTCTTTGGCGTTGAAGCCGAGAATGGCCTCCGTGCCGCCGGCATGGCCGCTGACAAAGCCGAAGACATCGCTGCCTGAACCCGCCTGCACGGTCGAATGCCCGCCTCCGCCGATGACCGAATCCGCGCCGCTGCCGAGGATCGCCACCAGGTTGGCGTCGCCACCGTTCGGGTTGGTGGCGACGGTTTCCGGCCCGGTCGACTGCGAGAGATTGACCCCCGTGGTGCCGGACGACCCGGCGACCACAAGTGAATTCGCCCCTGTCACCGAGAAGAGGCTGACGCCGCTGCCGCCGATGAGCGTGCTATTCGCGCCGGAAGACGTGCCGACGATCGACCCCGCTCCGCCGGTCACCGAGGAATTTGCACCGGAGATCGCGAAGGTGACTTGACCGGAGCCCGCGCCCAGCAGCGTGGCCGCTCCGCTCGCGGAAACCGTGTCACCGGGGGCCGCCGCGATCACGACGGGCGTGCTTGCGTTCACGGCGTTGCCGCCCGTGCTCACATCGGCGACTGCGGTCGTTGACGTCCCGGCAGTAACAGAGCCGCCTCCGGTCTGGATAGCGACGGCGCCGCCCCCCGTTGTGCCGCTGCCGCTGAATGTCGAGAACGGCCCACTCAGGATCGCACCGACTGCCGTGCTGATGCCGACCGTTGACCAGTTCGTCAGAAGGAGGTTGACGTCGTTATCCGCGATGGTGTTCCCCGTGCTTAGGCCGGGGTCGATCGGCAGGCCGCTGTTCGGGATCGGCTGGACGCCCTGCGCGCCGAAGCCGATAATATTGTTGGTGATCGTCGTAGCACTGGTCGCATTTCCCAGCGTGACACCGTTGCCGTCGTTGCCGCTGATGACGTCGGCGACGCGGACGCCAGCAGCGGCGGTGCCGCCGATGGTATTGTCCGTCGCGTTGCCGGATACCAGAACGCCGCCCTCGCCATTGCCGAAAGCCTGGTCACCCACGACATCGACGCCGATGTTGCTGGAGAAAACCTGATTGTTAGAAGCGCTGCCGGTGATTTCGACACCGTATGCGCCGTTGCCGGAGAAATCATTCTCCGGGATCACCGATTGCTGGTCGCCACCGATGATGTTGTCATGCGCCGTGCCGTCGATCTCCAGCCCATCATTGCCGTTGCCGCCGCCGGCAAGCAGGGATGTGCCGTCCGTCGAGAGACCCGCGATATTGGGATCGACCGTCACGCCGGAAGCGTTGCCACCGATCTCGATGCCGTTATTCACGTTGCCGGAAAGGACGTTGGTCTGCAGCGTATTGTTACCACCCGTCGAGGTGACGAGGATGCCGTCATTGCCGTTGGGCGCCGCGCCGCCGAAGGCAAAAAGCCCCCCGAATGTATTGAAGCTGATGAAGTGGCTCGCCGTATCGGCCACTTCAATGCCGTTCAGCCCGTTGCCGGCCGACACATTCCCAAGCGGGATCACACCGCCGACCTGGGTGTTGGAAGAAGATCCGTCAACCAGAATGCCGTTCAGACCATTGCCGACGATCGTTGCATTATTGGCGCCGATCCCAAAGAAGTTTGCCTGAACCGTCGTATCATTTGAATTGGTTATGTGCAGACCGTTGGCGCCGTTCCCGCTGACGACGTTGTAGTACACGAACGGATTATCCAGCGCGGTGCAGCCGATGAGGGAATTGTTGTTTGCATCGACAATCGCGACACCGTCGCCCGCGTTGCCGAGCGCCGAATCGCCGCTGGCCGTGGTGCCGACATAATTGCCGCTCAGGACGTTATTTTGCGAGTTGCTGTTGATCAGAATACCGTCGCCGCTATTGCCGGAGACGAGGTTGCCGAGCGGCGGTGTCACGATGGTGGCCGGAACGGTACCCTCGGTGCCGGTCGGGTTGTTGACAGCCCCCGTGGCCGTATCCGTATCTGCGGTACCGCCGATCAAGTTGTTGGTAGCGCCGCCGGTAACGAGGATACCGTTGCCCCCATTCGCGATCGCCACCGTCCCGGTCGGGTCTGTCCCCACGTAGTTGTTGACTAGCGTGTTTCCCGAACTGCCGTCGATCACGATGCCACTGCCGGCATTGCCGGAGACGACGTTGGAGACGACGCCGGATGCCGCCGTCGGGTTCGACCCGATGATGTTGTTCGAGGAGGTGCTGGCAACAAAGATGCCAGCGCCGCCATTGCCGTTCGCGCTGCCGCTGGTCGTCAGGCCAACATAATCGCCGGCGACCGTCACGCCGTTCAATTCAATCGTGACGCCATTGCCCGAAGCGCCCCCGACCGCGACGCCGAGAAGCGAGGAGCCCGCCGACCCCGCGGCGAAGGTCAGCCCGCTATTGCCATTGAAGTCGAGGCCGACAACAGGCGCGCCCCCGGCGGTTGCCCCCGGCGCGGTCGTTGCATCAATCGTCACATTCTGGGTAATGGAGGGAAGATCGCTGGCAAGCGTGATGGTTCCCGCGACCGAGAAGACGATCGTCGAGGGCGTTCCGCTTGAATCGGCCGAGGTAATGGCCGCTCGTAGCGAGCCTGTGCCGGAGTTGTTGAGATTCGTTACAGTAAATGTGGTCATTATTGGACGGCTCCCCAGGCGTTGTCATGTCTCAGACAACAGATTTTACCGAGGAGACATGACTCCACGGTAATGCGTTGGAAACCTTGCACGATTGAGATAACACTTCAATAGGGGTTTCTTCCCAACCCTCCGGAATTGCTTGCGCTTTGCGGCGCAGCATTCGATGAAACGCCGCTCTTCACACGGATACTTGTTGATCGGATAATTGAGGGTGCGGAAAGTATTTCGGTGGATCGGCGGCGGCCCGATCACCGCCGCCGATTAGAGTGGGATTGGTTCGCTTTCGCTCACGATCCCACTCTAACTCTTTGTTTGATCGCGTGATTCAGACCTTCGGTCATTCTAACCGCGGTCATCACGCTCTAGTGGAGCGAATTTGACGTTTGAGTCCCGCCAGCCGCACGCTCGCTCTCAAACGTCAAATTCAGAAGCTCCACTAGAACCATAAAGTTGCTAGTGGTCCTTTGGTTCCGACATTTGCCACAGCGGCTGCCACGAGCGGGATGCAAATGTCGGAACCGGACCACTAGCGGCTGTCAGAATTGCTCGCCGACCATCGCCTCGCTCTTCGCCCAGAGCGCGCGGGCCCTTTCCGCGTCCAGCGCGTAGCCGCGCACGCCACCCGCCAGCTCCGATCCTTCCACCAGCTCCGCCACATGGCAATCCTCGCAGAAGAGACCGCCAACCGTCTCAGCGGGTGCGACGAACCCGGCCCAGACCGTTGTGGCCGCACCTTGCGGAATGCTCTTCCACGCGAAGGGCGGCAGGCCCGCCGCTTCCCGCGTCGCGCTCAATTCCTTGATCAGCGTCTCCAGCACTTCGGGCGCGAGGTGGCGGCCAAGCTCTGTCTGGATGACGCCAGGATGCACGGCGGTCGCCCGGATGCCGCGCCCCTTGTGCCGCCGGTCGAACTCGACCGCGAACAGGATATTGGCGGTCTTGGAGCGGCCATAGGCGCTGAACTCGGTGTAGGGCGTATGCTCGAAGTTCGGGTCATCGAGATCGACATCGGCGAAGCGATGCCCGGAGGAGGACAGGTTGACCAGACGACCGCCGGGCTTCAGCAGGGACGCGATGCGGTTGACGAAGACGAAGTGGCCGAGATGGTTGGTGCCGAACTGCATCTCGAATCCGTCCGCCGTGAAGCTTTTCGGGCAGGCCATGATGCCGGCATTGGCGATGATCGCGTCGAACGGCCGGCCATCGGCCAGCAGCGCGTCAGCCGCGGCCCGCACGCTCGCGAGCGAGGCGAGATCGAGCCGCACCAGTTCCAGGCCGCCGCCGTTCCGAGCATCGGCGCGAACCGGCGCCGTCGCCGCTTCCGCCTTGTCGATGTCTCGCACCGCGCCCACCACCTGGGCGCCATGCGCCGCCAGGACACGCGCCGTCTCGACCCCAAGACCGGCGGATGCGCCGGTGACGAGGATACGCTTGCCGCTCAGATTGATACCGTCCAGCACCTGATCGGTTGTGGAGGTCGCGCCGAATTGTCCAGCCATCTTGATGATCCCTCTGTTCCTGTCTGCTTCAGACCCGCCGGCACCTCTCCGTATTGCCCGATGCCCCGCGAGGCGGTAAACGGAGGGTGTCTCCGTCTAATATACGGAGGACCCCTCCGCTTATCAAGAGGCGAGCGATCATGAGCGTCGATACCCCCGCCCCGGCCCGGCGACCGCGCGCGGACGCCCAGCGCAACCGGGAACGGCTGCTCGAGACAGCCAAGATCGCCTTCGCCGAGCTGGGCCCCGAGGTCTCGCTGGAGGAGATCGCCCGGCGCGCGAGCTTGGGCATCGGCACGCTCTACCGGCACTTCCCGACGCGGGACGCGATCGTCTCAGCCGTGTACCGCCATGAGGTGGAGCAGCTTGGGTTGGCGGCAACCCGGCTCTCGGAGGAACTGCCGCCCGCAGAGGCGCTGCGCGCCTGGATGGAGTTATTCGTCGAGTATATCGCGGCGAAGAAGCTCATCGCCCCGGCGCTGAACGCGCTTGCCGGCGGCCCGGCGGAGCTGTTCGCCTCCTCGGGCGCGCGCATCGCGGATGCGATCGCGCTTCTGGTGACGCGGGCGGAGGCGGCCGGAGAGATCCGGCCCGGTGTCGATCCGCTCGATCTGCTCTATGCGCTGCTGGGCATCTGCTACGGCCGGAACCAGCCGGATTGGCAGCCGAGCGCGCTACGGCTGATCCGCATCCTGATGGACGGGCTGCGCCCGCCCGCTTGATGCCGTCGGAAGACTCAATCCATCCAGCGGTAACGCTCCAGATCGAAGCGGCCATTGGCATCGAACGCGATGCCTTCCCGGGCCAGCAGGCGCTGCTGGAGTGCGTCTCCGCCATTGCGGGACAGAGAGAAGGACACCTCGCCTTTCGCGTTGACGACACGATGCCAGGGAATCTTGGTCGCCGGATCAAGCTTCTGAAGCACATGGCCGACGAGGCGCGCGCGGCGCGGCAGGCCGGCCATCGCGGCCACTTGGCCGTAGGTGGCAACCCAGCCTTTGGGAATGCGACGGATGACGGCGCAAATCGCCGCGACGGCCTCGTCCCCTTCCGGCGGCAAAGCCGGGGGCGCGTTCCGTGTCCTGGGCACCAGACCCTACTTCTTCTTGACCACCCGTTGAGCACGCATGGCGGCATTCGCCGCGACCGCGACGCGGATCAGCTGCTTGAACGCCGCCGCGTCAACCATCTCCCCCTCGCGCAGGTCGATCGCGCGGCGCATGTTTCCGTCCAGGCTGGCGTTGAAAAGCTTGTCCGGATCGTCAAGCGAGGCGCCGCGCGCGAAGGTCAGCTTCACGACCTGCTTGTAGGATTCTCCGGTGCAGACAATACCGTCATGCGAGAAGACGGGCGTGCCCGGGGATTTCGGCTTCTCCCATTTCCACTCCTCCAGAATCTCCGGATCGGCATCGTGGATGAGCGCGCGGAGACGTGCGAGGGTTTCGCCCCGCCAATCGCCCAGCTCCTCGATCCGCCGCGTGATCTTCGCGGATGCGGCCTCGCTGGCCGGTGCCTCTGCCGGTTTCATGATCTCTTCGCTTTCGTCTGCGCTGGTGGCGAGGATAGGACATTCAAGCCGGACGGTCACCCGGCGGGTCGCAAAACGGCAGTGCCCATGCCATGGTGGCGCATGGACGCGAACGAAACACACGGCGGTAACGCCGCTCAGATCGACTATTGGAACGCCACCGCCGGCCTGACCTGGGCCGCGTTTCAGCGCCAGCTTGATCGGCAGTTGGAGCCGCTGGGCGCCGAGGTGATGCGGGTGCTGTCGCCCATGCCGGGCGAGCGCATGGTCGATATCGGCTGCGGCTGCGGCCATACCAGCTTCGCGCTGGCGGAGCGGGTCGGTCCCGATGGCTCGGTTCTGGGCGTCGATATCTCGCAACCGATGCTGGAAGTCGCTGAGCGGCGCGCGGCTGAGCGACAAGCGGCGAGGCCCCGTTTCAGACAGGCCGACGCGCAGGCCGATGACCTCGAGGGGGCGGCTTTCGACGGCGCCTTCTCCCGCTTCGGCGTGATGTTCTTCAGTGAGCCCATCACGGCTTTCCGCAATATCCGCCGTGCGCTGAAGCCCGCTGGGCGGCTCGCCTTCGTCTGCTGGCGGCCGCTGGCGGAAAATCCCTGGATGGCCGTGCCATTGGCGGCCGCGCGGCCGATGCTGCCACCCCTGCCGCCGCCCGACCCCATCGCGCCGGGGCCATTCGCCTTCGCCGACCCCGCGCGGGTCGAGGCAATCCTCACCGGGGCCGGCTTCGGCTCCCTACAGATCACGCCCTTCGACACGCGCATCGGCGGCGGCGGGCTGGACGAGACGATGGCGCTCACCCTCCGCGTCGGGCCGCTGGGCGCGGCACTCCGCGAAAATCCGGAGCTTGTCCCGGCTGTCACCGATGTTGTGAGGGCGGCTCTGGCTGCCTATCTGACGGATGAGGGCGTCATGCTGCCGGCCGCCGTATGGATCGTCAGCGCGGCGAACGCATGACCATGCCGCGCCCTGTCCTGGAGCTTCGCCCATGTCCGTCCATATCCCGTTCGACAATAGCTATGCGCGGCTGCCGGATCGATTCTTCGTCCGGCTGAACCCCACGCCGGTCGCCGCCCCTCGCCTCATCCGCGTCAACCACGCGCTCGCCGAAAGCCTCGGCATTGATCCCGCCGCGCTGGAAAGCGCCGAGGGTGTGGCGATCCTGAGCGGCAATGCCGTGGCCGAGGGCTCCACGCCGATCGCGCAGGCCTATGCCGGGCATCAGTTCGGCGGCTTCTCCCCCATGCTCGGCGACGGGCGCGCCATTCTGCTCGGCGAGGTGGTGGGCCAGGATGGCCAGCGGCGGGACATCCAACTCAAAGGCTCCGGCCCGACGCCGTTTTCCCGGCGCGGGGATGGGCGGGCGGCGCTCGGCCCGGTTCTGCGCGAATACCTGCTTAGCGAGGCGATGGCCGCGCTCGGCGTGCCGAGCACACGCGCACTCGCGGCGGTCACGACCGGCGAGATGGTGGCGCGGGAGGTGGCGGTGCCCGGCGGCATCTTCACCCGCGTCGCGGCGAGCCATATTCGCGTCGGCACCTTCCAGTATTTCGCGGCGCAAGGGGATGTCGATGCCGTGCGGCAACTCGCCGATTACGCGATCGCGCGCCACGACCCGGCGGCGGCCACGGCCGCGAACCCCTATCGCACCTTTCTCGATGGCGTAGTGACGCGGCAGGCGGATCTCGTCGCGCAATGGCTGCTGATCGGCTTCATCCATGGCGTGATGAACACCGACAATACGGCCGTTTCCGGTGAGACGATCGATTTCGGCCCCTGCGCCTTCATGGAGGCCTACGATACGCTGGCGGTGTTCAGCTCCATCGACCATCAGGGCCGTTACGCTTACGGCAACCAGCCGAACATCGCCTTCTGGAACCTCACCCGCTTGGCCGAGGCCATGCTGCCGCTGCTCGGCGACGAGGAGGAGGCCGCCCTCGCCGAGGCACGGGAGTCCCTCGGCACCTTCGCGCCAAGGTTTCAGGCGCGTTACGATGCGGGTCTGCGGCGCAAGATCGGGCTGGCGGGAGAGGACGAGGCCGATACGGCACTCGCGCAAGACCTGCTCGGCGTGATGGCGGAAAACGGCGCCGATTTCACCCTGACCTTTCGTGGCCTTTGCGACGCGGCGGCGAGCGAGGCCGGTGACGAGGCCGTGCGGCTGCTGTTCACCGATCGCTATGCCTATGATGCCTGGGCCGATCGCTGGCGCCGCCGCCTGTCCCAGGAGCCCGGCACTGCCGAGGCGCGACGGGCAGCGATGCGCGCGGTCAACCCTGGCTTCATCCCGCGTAATCATATCGTGGAGCAGGTGATCGAGGCCGCGGTCTCGGCCGGGGATTTTGGGCCGTTCGAGGAATTCCTCGATGTTCTGTCACAGCCCTATGAGGATCAGCCGGGGCGGGAGCGCTACGCGCTACCGGCCACACCCGAGGAGAGGGTGCTACGCACCTTCTGCGGCACTTAGAGCAGATCCCGATCATATGGAATCATCTGATCGGGTGAAGATGCTCGTAAAAACAAAGAGCTAGAGCGGTGACTGTGAGCGTAAGCGAATAGGAAACGCTCTAGTGTCTGCTCGGGAATTCTACTGAAGCGGTCATCCGGGCGCAGCCCGGCGGAGCAGGTAGGTATCCATAATCCACCCCTTTTCGTCGCGCAGCCGGCGCCTGATGCGCAGGATCTCCTCGGCGACATCGGAAAGCTTCCCCGAGACCAGAATTTCATTCGTGGTGCCGAGATAGGCGCCCCAGAAGATCTCCAAATCCGCTCGCGCCGCGAGGTGCCTGAACGCCTGATCACCGTCGAGCATGACGACGACGGTATCGGCAGTCTCGGGGAAGCCTTCGGCGATGCGGCGCCCCGTGGTGATGAGGACTGACGAGCCGATACGATTGAGCGGAATGCGATGCCGCGCCGCCAGCACCTGCACCGCGCTGATGCCGGGGATGACCTCCCATTCGATGGCGAGGCCCTTCGCGGCGATCCGCTCGATAATCCGCAGCGTGCTGTCGTACAGCGCCGGCTCGCCCCAGACGAGGAAGGCGCCGCATTCTCCCTCCGCGAGATGCTCCGCGAAGAGCGCTTCGTACTTCGCTTGCAGGCTCGCATGCCAGGCATCGACGCCGGCATGATAGTCGACACCCTCTGCCGCCCGCCGTGGGATCGTCACATCGACGGTCCGGTATCGCGCCTCTTTCACGAAGCGCTCGCAGATCTCCTGCCGGAGGTGGCGCAGCGCGGCCTTCTCCTCGCCCTTATCCGGCATGAAGAACACATCGGCCCGGTTCAGCGCATCGATCGCCTGAACGGTGAGGTGATCCGGATTGCCGACGCCGATGCCGATGATCAGGAGCCTGCGCATTCAGCCCCCGGCGGTGACAGGCCGCCGGCCCAGAAGGTGGCAGATCGCATAGCTCAGTGCCGCGCGATTGAGCGTGTAGAAATGGAAATGGCGCACGCCGCCGGCATAGAGGCGACGGCACATCTCGGCCGCCACGGTCGCTGCGACAAGCGGGCGTGTTTCCGGATGATCGTCCAGCCCCTCGAAAAGCCTGTCCATCCACGACGGAATCTCCGCCCCGCATTGGCCGGCGAATTTGCGTGTCTGCGCGACATTCGAGACCGGGAGGATGCCGGGGACAATCTCGGCATCGATCCCGGCGGCCGCCGCGTCATCCTGGAACCGCAGAAAGGTTTCCGGTGCGAAAAAGAACTGCGAGATCGCCCGGTCGGCGCCGGCATCGATCTTGGCCTTCAGATTGTCGAGGTCGGCCTGCCGGTTGGCGGAATCAGGATGGCATTCGGGATAGGCCGCCACCGATATCTCGAACGGCGCCACATCCTTCAGGCCGCCGACCAGTTCCGCCGCGTTCCGGAAGCCATCCGGGTGAGGCGCGAATTTCTGGCCGGCCTGCGGCGGATCGCCGCGCAATGCCACGATGTGACGAATGCCGGCCTCCCAATAGGCCCGCGCGATATCGCGGATCTCGGCCTTCGTGGCGCCGACGCAGGTAAGATGCGCCGCCGTCGGGATAACGGTCTCGCGGGCGATGCGCGCGACAGTCGCATGCGTGCGATCCCGGGTTGAGCCGTCCGCGCCATAGGTCACGGAGACGAAGCGCGGCCGGAGCGGCGCCAGGCTCTGCACCGCTTCCCACAAAGCGATGTCCATCTTCTCGGTCTTCGGGGGGAAGAACTCGAAGGAAATCTCGAAATCCCCCGGCATATCCGCGAAAAGCGGCGTGATGAGCGGGTCGCGTGCTTCATCGGATGGAGGCGAGAGCTTATTCATGCGGCTACTTCTTTCAAACTGGCCACGGCAGGCCGGCGCCCGAGCCAAAGTTTCACTGTCAATTCGCCGCCCGCGAGTTCGCGAGGCGGTTCGGCGTGGAGCCCAGCGCGCGCGAACCAGGCCGCCATCTGCTCATCCGTGAACCCCAGCCGTGCATGGGCATGGAGGCTGCGTAGATCCTCCATCTCGTGCGGCCCGAAATCGACGACGAGCAAACGGCCATGGGGGGCGAGCAGCCTGGCTGCCTCCGCGATCGCGGCGCCCGGCTGCTGGGCATAGTGGAGAACCTGATGGATGATCACGACATCCGCCGAAGCGTCGGCAAGCGGCAGCGCATACATATCCCCCTGGCGCAGATCGGTCTGCCGCAGGCCGGCCAGCGCAAGCTTGGCGCGCGCGAACCTCAGCATTTCGGGGCTGCGGTCAACCCCTATTGCGGAGTCGGCGTCAGCCCCGAACAACTCGATCATCCGGCCTGTCCCGGTGCCGATATCGACGAGACGGCCGACGCGGATGGTGCCGAGCGCCGCTCTGATGGCATCCTCGACCTCGCATTCGGCGACGTGAAGCGATCGTATCGCGTCCCAATCGGCGGCATGGGCGTTGAAATAGGCCTCCGCCGCCCGGGCACGATCGGCGCGCACCGCGGCCAGACGCGCCACATCCGCCGCCGCCCAGTGATCATCGCCCGATTGCGCCGCCCAGGCATCGATCGCGGCCAGCAGCGGCGCGATCCTCTCGCTGTCGCCGAGACCGAGGAAAACCCAGGCGCCTTCGCGCCGGCGCTCGGCGATACCGGCATCGGCGAGAATTTTGACATGGCGGGAGACACGCGGCTGGCTTTGCCCCAGAACCTGGGCCAGCTCGCCGATCGACAGTTCCATCGCGCGGAGGAGCGAGAGAATCCGCAGCCGCGTCGGGTCGGCAAGCGCCGCGAAAATCTCAAGGATCTGAGTCATTCAGTGATCCAGGTTACATATCGTGTGATATAAAGATATCTCTATATCTAATCAAGTGAGCATCGGCGCGGGGACGAAGCTGGCAGTTGCGGCGGCCGCCGGACAGGGCTAACTGGCGGTCGCATCCGCGCGCGCAGACGAGGCCGCTTCCATCTCTCTCTTCATTCAGGAAATTCCCTGGCGGCCGCCGGAAGACTACTTCTCTTCCCTGCACGGCGAGCCGCATCTCGTTTTCCTGGACAGCGCGGCAGCCGGGGACGCACGCAGCCGCGCCAGCTACCTCTGCCTCGACCCGATCCAAACCCTTCGCTACCAGAACGGTGTGGTGACAGCCGGAGAGGTGTCGCGCCCCGCCGATCCGCTCGATCTTCTGCGGCATGAACTGGCCGCCCACCGCCGGGCGCCCGCAGCCTCTCCACTGCCATTCAGCGGCGGCGCTGCCGGGTTTTTCAGCTACGACCTCGGTCGGGGGTTGGAGCTCGGGGCCTCGCGCCATCCCAACACACAGGCCATGCCCGACATGGTTGTCGGGCTCTATGATACCGTCATCGGCTTCGATCATACCGCGAGCCGCGCCTGGCTGATGCTGGGCGACCGGCCCGGCAGCACATTCAGTGCGCGCGCGGAGGCGCTGAGCGCCCGCTGTGCGCGGCGCGCCACGCGATCGGCTTTGCCCGGCCTCCTCTGGACGCCGGATATCGATCGCGAGACCTACCTCGCGCAGGTCGAGCGTGTGCTGGCCTATATCCGCGCGGGCGATATCTTCCAGGCGAACTTCACGATGCGGCATACGGCTGTGCGGCCTGACGATCTCGATACCGCGTCGCTCTATCTGGCCTTGCGGCACACGAGCCCGGCGCCCTTCGCGGCCTACCTCGATTGCGGCGCGGGTATGGCGCTGCTGAGCGCGTCACCCGAACGCTTCCTGAGCCTCGACGCCGCAGGCCGGATCGAGGCGCGGCCCATCAAAGGCACACGGCGGCGAGACGCGGACCCTATCCGCGACCGGGCGCTGGCCGAAGAACTCGCGCGCAGCGTGAAGGATCGCGCCGAGAACCTCATGATCGTCGATCTGCTGCGCAATGATATCGGCAGGGTCGCCGAGATCGGCAGCATCAGGGTGCCCGATCTCTACGGCATCGAGAGTTTCGCCTCTGTCCATCACATGGTTTCCAGCATCACGGGAACATTGCGTCGTGATCTGAGCGCGATCGACCTGCTGCGCGCATCCTTGCCGGGCGGCTCCATCACCGGCGCGCCGAAGATCAGGGCCATGCAGATCATCGACGAGTTGGAAAGCTGCCGGCGCGGGCCTTACTGCGGGGCGATCGGCTGGATCGGGTTCGATGGCGCGATGGACACCTCCATCGTCATTCGCACCCTGGTGGCAACGCCCGGGCTTCTCGCGGTGCAAGCCGGCGGCGGCATCGTGGCTGACAGTGACCCCGCCGCCGAATATGACGAGATGATGCTGAAAGCCGCTTCCGTTCTGAGAATCTGCAATGGCTGAGCCGTTGGTTTGCCTGAATGGCGCCGTGTTGCCGGCAGGGCTGGCACGGATCGATCCGACCGACCGAGGTTTCACGCTCGGCGATGGGCTGTTCGAGACGATCCGGGCGGAACGCGGCACGCCGCGTCACCTCCCGCTCCATTTGGCACGGTTGCGGTCCGGCGCGGCGGCGCTCGGCATCGGGATCGCGCTCGACGATCGCGGGCTCGAAGCCGCCCTTATGCAAACCCTGGCCGCCAACGGGCTGACCGATCAAGCGGTTCTGCGTCTGACGCTCAGCCGAGGGCCGGGCGCGCGCGGCATCGCGCCGCCCCCGAACCCGACGCCGACAGTGCTGATCACGGCGGCGGCTTTCGTGGAGCCGCCGGCAACGGTCACCGCCATCATCTGCCGCAGCACGCGGCGGAATGAGCGTTCTCCCCTCGCTGCCATCAAATCGCTGAATTTTCTCGACGCCATCATCGCCCGGCGGGAGGCGAGCGCGCGGAGCGCCGAGGACGCCATTCTCCTGAACACGAGGGATGATCTCGCCGAAGCCACCGGTTCGAACATCTTTCTTCTCATGGATGGCCGTTGGCTGACGCCCCGCGTGGAGGATGGCGCGCTGCCTGGAACGCTACGCGCCCGCATCCTGGCGAGCGGCGCGGCGTGCGAAGCCCGGCTGACGGAGGCCGATCTCCTTTCCGCGCGCTCGATTTGTCTCGGCAATGCGCTTGGCGTGAGAGCTGTTTCCGCCCTCGACGGGCGGGGTGTCGGCATTCAAGCGGACGCTGTCGCGGCACTCCGGGTGATCCTGCATCGCCCGGAGTAACGCGATACCGCGTCAGGCGGCGTTGCTTCGCGCGGTGACAAGCGCGCCGACGGCATCGGCGGTCGCCGCCGACAGGGTCCAGCCGAGATGACCATGCCCGGTATTGTAGAAGACGTGCGGATTACGGCCGCGCATCACCCTCGGCATCATATCGGGCATCATCGGGCGCAGCCCCGCCCAGGGCACTACCTGCCGCGTGCTCATTCCCGGGAAGTGCTTGCGGCACCACGCGACCAAAGGCTCGATGCGTTCCGCGCGGATATCCTTGTTGGCACCGTTGAACTCGGCCGTGCCGGCAACACGGAGGCGCGTGGCACCGAGCCGGCTGGTGACGATTTTGGCTTTGTCGTCCAGCAGGCTTGTCCAGGGTGCCGCCGTTTGATCCTCGGCCTCCGGCAGCGCGACCGTGATCGAATAGCCTTTGACGGGATAGACATTCACCCTGTCGCCGAGACTATGCGCGTGATCGCGCGACAGGATGCCGCTGCACACCACGACGCTGTCGAAGCTCTCGACCTCCTCGACTGGCATTGTCTCATCAAGGCGCGGCTCGGTCGATTGATGGCGGATCGTGACGCCTGCATCATCCGCCTGGACCTCCAGAACCTCGGTCGCCAGGCGCATGGTCACGCCCAGGCGCTCGCAGGCTTTCGAGAGGCCATTGGTGAATTTATGGATGTCGCCGGTGAAATCGGACGGTGTGTAGAAGCCGCCATAGAGATTGCCCTTCAGCGCCGGCTCGATCGCGCGCATTTCCTCGGGCGTCACCGCGCGGCGCTCAAGCCCGCCCTTCGCGAGAAGCGCCGTGGTCTTCGCCGCCGCGTCAAAATCCGCCTTGGTCTCGTAGAAATGCAGGATGCCGCGCTCCTCGCAGTCGAAATCGATACCGGCCTCCCACGCCATCGCGATGAGATGCGCCCGCGCCTCGATCGCGAGCCGCGCGGTCGTGATCGTGTTTTCCTCGTGATGCGGGATGGCGGCGATGAACTCGGCCATCCAGGAAAGCTTGTGCCAGGAGGGCTTGGGGTTGACCAGCAGCGGCGCGCCCGGCTTGAGCATCCATTTGAGGCCTTTGAAGACCGTGCCCCAGCTATTCCAGACCTCGGCGTTCGAGGCCGAAAGCTGGCCGCCATTGGCGAAGGACGTTTCCATCGCCGCATAGGGATGCTTGTCGAAGAGCGTGACCTTGCAACCCCGCTGCGCGAGGTTATAGGCGGTCGTCGTGCCGGTGATGCCAGCCCCGATGACAGCGATACGGATATCCGAAGAATATGACACAGGCGCTCCTCGCCGCCCTACGCGGCTTTGAACGCCCCCTCTGTCATTGGCCTGAGAGCATCGCCACCGCTCATGCGTTGAGCTGAGGCTTACACCATCGGCGGGAGCATGAGGCTCCGCTTTTCAGAGTCCAAAACAAACCAGCGGTCTTTTTGCCTGAGAGTTTCCGGGGCGGTTGCTCCGTCGGCGCCGCCCGGGTGCCAGGACCCGGGCGATCTCTTCCGCTGGCTATCGGCTATAGGGCGTGGCCCGTCCCGTCAACGGCGATTGGCCGCTACCTGTCAGACCGTGCCGTCATAGGCGCGGCGATACAGATCCTCGGCCGCGCGCTCGGTCAGCGGACCGGATTGCCACCCGCTGTCGGGTCTTCCGGCGCCATCTTCGCCATGACGCCGAACTTCGCGTCATCAACCTTGAAGTCCTTCAGCGTGTGGGGAACGCCGAGTTCGGCGCGCAGAGCGAGTGTCCAGTCAAGGAAAGCGGAGAAGCTCGGCGCAAGACCGATAAAGGCGGCGAGCCTGCCGATCTTATCCGCGATCGCCGCCTCGTTGAATTTGAGGACATAGGGCATGAACACGGCATTGGTCATGCCGTGATGCGTGTCGTAGAGCGCGCCGACCGGATGCGACAGCGCATGGATCGCGCCGAGCCCCTTCTGAAACGCGGTGGCACCGATCGCGGCGGCCGACATCATATGGCCGCGCGCTTCGAGATCGCCGCCATCGTGATAGGCGCGCGGAAGCTGCGCCTTGACCAGGCGAATGCCCTCGACCGCCATGCCTTCCGCCATCGGATGATAGCTCGGCGCGCGAATACGCCTCCAGGCAATGGGCGAGCGCGTCGAGGCCGGTGCCGGCGGTGATGGGCTTCGGCATGCCGACCGTCAGCACCGGGTCGCAGATCGTCACTCTCGGCATCATCGCCGGGTGGAAGATCACCTTCTTCGTGTGGGTCGCCTCATGGGTGATGACGCCGGCACGCCCGACTTCCGACCCAGTGCCGGCGGTCGTCGGCACCGCGATGATCGGCTGGATGCCCGCCGGGTCAGCGCGCGTCCACCAATCGCCCACATCCTCGAAATCCCACATCGGCCGCACCTGCCCCGCCATGAAGGCGATGACCTTGCCGCAATCGAGCGCGGAGCCGCCGCCGAAGGCGACGACGCCGTCATGCCCGCCGGCGCGCAGAACCTCGATCCCCGCATAGATATTCAATTCCAGCGGGTTTGATTTGATCTGCGAGAAGATCGCCGCCTTCATGCCCGCCGCTTGCAGCGAGGCCAGCGCCGCCTGTGTCATCGGCTGGCTCGCCAGAAACGGGTCGGTGACGATCAGGGGCGCGCGGAGCCCGGCGCTGCCGCAGGCCGCGGGAAGTTCGCTGATCCTGCCGGCGCCGAAGCGGATCGCCGTCGGGTAATTCCAGTTCGCTGTCGTCGCCATGCCGGTTCTCTCAGAAGGTGAAGAGCGTTTATGCGCGGGTGAGCGCCTTGAGATGATAGCTCTTGGGTTGTGTCAGCGCCTCGAAGCCGAGATAGGATAGGCCGACGCCACGGCCGGTATCCTTGACCCCGGTCCAGGCAAGACCAGGGTCGAGATAGTCGCAGCGATTGACGAAAACGGTGCCGGTTTCGATCTCCGCCCCGATCCGCTCCGCCGCGTCCAGATCCTGCGTCCAGATCGCCGCCGTCAGGCCATAGGGCGAATCGTTCATCAGGCCGATCGCCTCCTCGTCCGAGGCAACCTTCATGATGCCGACGACCGGACCGAAGCTCTCATCCCGCATCAGCGACATCGCGTGGTCCACATCGACGAAAACCTGCGGCGCCAGATAGGCGGAGGTACCGTCATCAACCTCGAAGCCGCGCGTGCCCACGAGTTCGCGCGCGCCCTTCGCGCGTGCCTCAGCCCCTTGCTTCCGCACCCAATCGGCGAAGCGCGGATGCGCCATCGGCCCGAGCGTTGTCGCCTCCTCCAGCGGATCGGCGAGGCGGTATTGCCGCGTCAACTCCACCACGCCATCGACGAAGCGGTCATAGCGATCGGCATGGACGTAGATGCGCTCGATCCCGCAGCAGCACTGGCCGGCATTGAAGAAGGCGCCGTCGACGAGATTGCCGATAGCGTCATCGAGATCGGCATCCGCGCGGACATAGGCCGGGTCCTTGCCGCCGAGTTCGAGGCCGAGTGAGGTGAAAGTGCCGGCGGCCGCCCGCTCGATCGCGCGACCGGCCGCGACGGAGCCGGTGAAGTTGCAGTGATCGACGCGGCCATCCGCCAGGATTTTCGCCGTCTGATCATGCGTGAGGAAAAGGTTCTGGAACAGGCCGGGCGGCAGCCCGGCGCGGTCCGCGGCAATCTGGAAGCGCTCGCCCACCAGCAGCGTCTGCGCCGCATGTTTCAGCAACACCGCATTGCCCGCGATCAGCGCCGGCCCCACCGTGTTGATCGCGGTCATATAGGGATAGTTCCAGGGCGCGACGACGAGAACCACGCCCAGCGGCTCGCGCTTGATCGCCCGACGAAAGCCCGGCCGCGCATCATCCGGCGTGAAGGGTGCCAGCGCCGTCTCCGCGATGCGCAGCATATAGCGCAGCCGCTCCTCGAAGCCGCGAAACTCCCCGCCAAAGCGCACGGGCCGGCCCATCTGCCGGGCGAGTTCCGGCACAACCTCCTCGCTCATGCCCAGCATCGCGGTCAGGAACGCTTCCACATAGGCACGGCGTTCGGCAAGCGGCCGCCGGCGCCATTCCGCCTGCGCGATGCGCGCGGCCGTCAGCGCCGCGTCGATCGCGCTATCCGTCGCCGCCGGCCGGCGCGCGAATTCGCGGCCGTCGATCGGGGAAATGCAAACAATGTCACTCATGCACGTCGCCTTACTGAGGAGGGGCCGTCAGATGATCTCGAAATAGCGCTGCATTTCCCAATCGGTGATGGCCTTGCGGAACTCGCGCTCCTCCCATTCCCGCGTCGCGGCGTAGTGATCCACGAAAGCATCGCCGAACAGGCTGCGCGCGGCGGTGGAACCTTTCAACCGCCCCGCGGCCTCCATCAGGCTGCGCGGCAGTTGCAATTCCGGCGGGAAGTTCTGGTCGTAGGAGGAGCCGGTGACAGGCTCGGTCGGTTCGATCTTGTTCTCGATGCCCCAAAGCCCCGAACCGATGGCGGCCGCCAGAGCAATATAGGGGTTGATGTCGGCGGCGGCGACGCGGAACTCGACCCGCTGCGACTTCTCCGACCCGGAATGACGCGCAGCGCGCAGGTGCGGTTCTCGACGCCCCAGCTCGCATCCGTCGGCGCCCAGAAGCCGGGAATGAGCCGCGTATAGGAATTGACGGTGCAAGCGACCATCGCCAGCAACTCGGGCATCAGCCGCTGCTGCCCGCCGAGATACCAGCGCATCTCATCCGACATCCGATGCGGCTTCGACTGGTCGAAGAACGCGCCCTTGCCGGTGGCCTTGTGCTTCAGCGAAGTATGCAAATGGCCGGATTGGCCGGGCCAGTCGCGCGACCACTTCGCCATGAAGGTCGCCATCCAGCCGCGCCGCTGGGCGAGGATTTTCGTGAAGGTCTTGAACAGAGCTGCCTTGTCGGCCATCGCCAGCGCGCCATCGACGCGCAGTGCTGCTTCCAGCACGCCGGGGCCGGTTTCGGTATGCAGGCCCTCGATCTCCATATCCATCGCGCGCGCGGTATCGAGCAGCTCCTGATAGAAATCCGCATGCACGCCGGCGCGCAGCATCGAATAGCCGAAAAAGCCGGGCGTGATGCTGCGCAGATTGCGATAGTGCTTCTCCCGCACCGAATGCGGGGTTTCCTCGAACACGAAGAACTCGAATTCCGCCGCGGCCGAAACCGAAAAGCCGAGGTCGTCGGCGCGCGCCAGAACACGGCGCAGCACGCCGCGCGGACAGATGCTCTCGGCATGGCCCACGAATTCGCCGATCAGCAAGGGAATGTCGTTTTCAAACGGGATGAAGCGCAGCGTATCCGCGACCAGCCGCACCTCAACGTCCCGATATCCCGTCGACCAGCCGGAGATCGTCACATTGTCATAGAGCTGGTCATTCGAATCCCAGCCGATGACGACATTGCAGAAGCCGAAACCGCCTTCCAGGGCGCTTTCGAGCTTGTCTCGCGCGATATACTTGCCGCGAAAAATCCCGTCGATGTCGAATACGCCGACCTTCACCTCATGGATATCGCGCTCCATGAAGATAGGCGAGGATTTCTTGTGCCGTCGCGGGCTTGGCGAGCTTGCTCATCCAGGACCTCTCAGGAGATTTGCGGATATTCCGGTCGTGCGACGCTATAACGCGGGCAGGAGTTGGGCGAAGATTTCCGCCAGACGCTCCCCCCATTCCCGCTCGCCTTCGGGTGTCGCGATCAGATCATTGCGAATTTCGATCATCGCACTCGGCCGGCCTTTGGATTGAGCATGCCGGTCGAGCGTGTGATAGACGCCGTCGCGCGGGCTATAGGGTTCGTTGACGCCGACGTTCAGATCGGGTTGGGCGCGCAATCTCTCGATGATCGGGCGCGACAGGCGTTGATCAGCGTCAAACAGAATGCCGATCGGCCAGGGCCGTTCGACGCCGCGATAGACCGGCGTGAAGCTGTGGATCGAGATGAGGCCGACCACGCCTGAGCGTTCCTTCGCCGCCAGCGCCGCCTCAAGCGCCTCGTGAAACGGCTCATAGATCTCCGCGACCCGGCGCGCCCGTTCCTCGGCGCTCAGGCCCTGGTTGCCCGGAATTTCGGTCGCCTCGCTGATGGTCGGGATCGAATCAGGCGGCGCTTGGGTCGCGATTGCAATCGATGATGAGCCGCGACCTGCCGCCGGCGACAAGCGTCGCATCCAGGCGCGCGCCGATCACGCGGCTGACCCCGAGCGCGCCGGGGTCCCAGGCGATATGCCGGGTCATCTCGGAGGGGGAAAGCCCAAGCCCGGCAAAGCGGGCCGGCAGATAGTTGGAGGCGTGATCGCAAGCCAGGACCAGAGGACAGGCACCGTCCGGGTTCTCGATCAGAACCGCATCAGCCTCATCCGATGGTAACGCATATGTCGGCGAGCTTATCATTTATTCCAATATTGCTCAATTTCGCGATATTGTTATAGATCGTACAAACGCGGCCCGATTGTCAAGGGCCTTCAGTGGGCTAAAGCGTAATGACCGGAGTGCAGAGTTTCATGGAGCGGAGCGAGGATTCCCCGGCCGGCCCTGCCGAGACGATCGCGACCGAGATCAGGGCGCGGATCGGCGGCCTCACGCCGAGCGAACGGCGCGCCGCTCACGCCCTGCTGGCGAACTACCCCTTTGCGGGGCTTGAAACGGTCAGCCAGTTCGCCAAACGCGCGGGTGTCTCTGCGCCGTCCATCCTCCGCTTCATCGGGCGTTTCGGCTTCAGCTCCTACGCCGATTTTCAGCGACGGCTGACGCAGGAGCTGGAAGCGCAGGTTCAATCGCCGTTGAAGCGGCAAGCGAATGTCCCGGGGCCTGGGGCGCATTTCGCGGAGTTTCTCAGCGCGGTGACGGAGAATGTCGCCGGCACCTTCGACGCTCTGGCCCCGGCCGAGTTTGATGCGATCCTCGCGGTGCTCGCCGATCCGAAGCGGCGCATCCGCCTCGTCGGCGGGCGCTTCACCGAGGCGCTGGCGATCTATATGGCGCGCCACCTGCGCGTGATCCGCGCCGATGTTTCGCTGATGGAAGGCCATGCCGCGACCTGGCGCGATCAGGTCATCGATTTCGGCCGCCGTGACGTTCTGATGGTCTTCGACATCCGCCGCTATCAGCAGGATGTCGTGGCCTTGGCGCGGGAGGCAGCACGGCGGGGCGCCACCGTGATCTGCTTCACCGACCGATGGCTGTCTCCGGCCACGCGCGTCGCCCGCCACGTCGTCGCGGCACGGAGCGCGGTGCCGTCCAACTGGGATTCGAGCCTTGCCATTCTCGCGGTCGTCGAAGCGCTGCTGGCCAAGCTCACGCGCGAAACCTGGGAGAGCGCCAAGCCGCGCATCGAGGCGGTCGATCTGCTGCGCGGTGGCGAATAGCCGGGCGGAACTTTACAGCTCGAAATCCGTGATGTCGGCGACCGCCACGCCGTTTCGTCCGGCGGCCTTGGCGCGAAACAAGGCGCGGTCAGCGGCTTCGACGAGTTGCATCGGCGCGATCTCGTGCCGTGGCACGGTCGTCGCCACACCCACACTGATCGTGACGACACCGGCATCGGTCGTATTGCCGTGCGGGATCGCCATCGCCGCCACCTCCGCGCGAAGCTGCCGCGCCACATCGGCGGCATCAGCGGGCGAAAGGCCGGATATGATCACCACGAATTCCTCGCCGCCAAATCGCGCGGAAAAATCGGTGGGGCGCGAACAGCAGCGCTGAATGGCCTCGGCCACCCGCACCAGCACGTCATCGCCGGTGAGATGTCCGTAGGTATCGTTGAAACGCTTGAAGTGATCGACATCAATCATAATGATCGTGATCTGGTCCCGCTTCCGCAGCACACGGTTCCACTCATCCACGAGATACTCGTTGAAATGGCGCCGGTTGCTGAGGCCGGTGAGACCGTCGATTTGTGTCATCCGCTCCAGCTTCAGGTTCGCCAGCATCAGCTGCTGCTGGCTCTCCTGCAAGGCGCGGTAGGCGTCGTCGCGCTGTATCTGATTGAGACAGGCCCGGCTGTGATACCGGATGCGGGCGATCAGCTCGACGCGATCAGGCAGCTTGACGAGGTAGTCATTTGCCCCCCGCTCGAAGGCGCGGCTTTTGATGACCGGGTCTTCCTGGCTGGACAGGACGATGATCGGCACCTGGGCGATCTCAGGCACTTGCCGATACTGCTGAACCAGATCGAGACCGTCCACGCCCGGCATGATCAGGTCTTGCAGGATCACGCTCGGCTTCAGGTTGCGGGCGACGGCCAGGGCCTCGTTCGGGTTGAGGCAGCAATGAAAATCGAGGTTGGGCTGGCCGGCGAGCGCGCGCCGCACCGCTTCGGCGATCATAACCTGATCGTCCACCAGCAGGACCATGGCCCGATAGCTCTCAAGCTCCGTGGCGGAGCCCTCCCCAGGCGGTGGCGCTTCACCTGTCATCATGGGCTGTCTTTTCCGCCTTCGTTCCAAAGATCTCGATCAGCCGTGGCGCGATCCGATCGAGCGGGAGAATGTCCGTCGCCGCATCCATCAGGGCCGCCGCCCTCGGCATGCCATAGACGGCGCTGCTGGCGCGATCCTGGGCGATGGTCGTGGCGCCGTGGGCGCGCAGCAGCTTCAGCCCGACGGCGCCGTCCCGCCCCATGCCCGTCAACAGCACGCCGGCCGTGCGCCCGCCGAAATTCTCAGCGACGGACTTGAAGAAGACATCCACCGAAGGCCGGTAGGGGTAGTCGGCGGGCAGCGCCGTATAGCCCAGGCGCCCGTCCGGGCGGAGCTGCAGATGCTCCTCAGATGCCGCGAGATGAACGACGCCGCCACTGGGCGCATCATTCTCCCGCGCGATCACCACCCGAAGCTTCGTCTGCCCGCTCAGCCATTGGGCCATTCCGGGCACGAATTGCGGATCGACATGCTGCACCAGCGCGATGCCGGCGGGAAAGTCGGCGGGCAGCGCGCGCAGAACGGTTGCCAGCGCGGCGGGGCCACCCGCCGAGGCGCCCATCGCCACCAGCGCATGGGGCGCGCGCCGTGGCTCGAAGTTTGCGGCCAGCTTGCCGATGATCGCGATCTTGTCGAGCAGCGGTTTGACGCCCGAAGCACCGTCCCCCATCAGCGCGGGGGTATTGACCGCGTCGAGCGCGCCGTAACCCATCGCCTCGAAAACCTGGGCGACGTTTTCAGTCACGCTCGCGGTGACGAGCAGGATGCGGCAGGGTGTTTCCGCCATGATACGCCGCGTCGCCTCGACACCGCCGATACCCGGCATCACGAGGTCCATCAGGATGAGGTCGGGCGTATCCCGCCGGCACGCCTCGATCGCAACGGCGCCGTCTCCCGCCGTCCAGGCGACGTCATGGCCCGCCTGCGTGATCGCCCGGCGAAGGGCGACAGTTGCGATCAGCAAGTCATTGACGATGGCTATTCTCATGACAGGTCCGCACCGCCGATGAGGTCCACGACCGCGTTGATAAGAGAGGTATCGTGAAAGCTGCCCTTCGCGAGGTAGTAGTCGGCGCCCGCGTCCAGGCCGCGACGGCGGTCGGTCTCATGGTCCTTGTAGGACACGATCATCACCGGGCAAGCCCGCAGGCGCGCATCGCGTTTGATGGAGGTGACAAGCTCGATCCCGTCCATGCGCGGCATGTCGACATCCGTCACCACCAGATCGAAATGCCCGCCGCGAATAGCGTTCCAGCCGTCCATGCCATCAACTGCCACGTCCACATCGTAACCGGCCTGCGTCAGCAGCTTACGCTCAAGCTCGCGCACTGTCAGGCTATCATCGACGACGAGGATACGTTTGCGGCGGGCCCTGATTTGTTCGGCATCCCTGCGGCGCACCGCCGTCAGCTGCCGGGAGGCGGCGAGCTTTTCGATCGAGCGGATGAGATCGTCGATATCGACGATAAGAACCGGCGTCCCGTCATCCATCAAGGCGGCGGCGGAGATATCCTTGATCTTCCCAAGTCTGGGGTCCAGTGGCCTGATCGATAGCTCGCGCTGCCCGATGAAGCGGTCAACCGCCAAGGCGTAGGTCCCGCGCGCGTCGTTCAGCACCACCACGGAGAGATCACCGCTCGACGCCATGGGCTCGTCGCGGCCGAGAAGCTGATGCCCGGTCGCGAGCCCGATCTGCCGGCCGTCGTAATGGATATGCTGCATGCCCTCCAGCAGCCCGACCTCCTCGCGCGGCAAGGTCATCGCACGCGCGATCCCCACCAGCGGAAACCCGTAGGGCTCGCCGTCAATCTCGACCAGCAGAACACGCACCAGAGAAAGGGTCAGCGGCAGTTGCAGCTGGAACCGCGTGAAACGGCCGACTTCCGATGTCACGCGGACGACGCCGTGAACCTGTTTCACCATGGCCTTGACGGCATCGAGACCGACGCCTCGGCCCGATATCTCCGTCACCGCCGTCCGCAAAGTGAAGCGCGGCAGGAACAGAAATTCCAGCAGTTCGGCCTCGGTCAGGGCGGCGCCGGTTTCGGGGCTCACCAACTGGCGTGAGATGATGGCCTGCCGGAGCTGTTCGAGATCGATGCCCCGCCCGTCATCCTGCACGGCGATCAGCAGAAATCCGGCGCTGTGGCTGGCTTCCAGCCTTATCCGCCCCTCGCTCGGCTTGCCGGCGGCCAGGCGGATATCCGGGGCCTCGATGCCATGATCGACGGCGTTGCGGAGGAGATGCACCAAAGGCGCGTCGATCTGTTCGAGAATATCGCGATCGACGCTGGTCCGGCCGCCGACGATCTCAAGTCGCGTCTCCTTGCCGAGCGAACGGCCGAGATCGCGCACCAGCCGCGTGAGCCGCCCCACCCCGTCGGCAAAGGGGCGCATGCGGCAAAGCAGCGTCTCGTCATAGAGCCGATGGGCGAGATCGATCGCGCGACGATCGAAGGTATCGAGATCGGTGAGCAGCCGTGCGACCAGAATCCTGACAGAGAAGGGCGGCGGAGCGTACTTCCGTGAGCTGGGTTTCGAGACGGGCGACGGAGCCGCCGAGCGATTCGCCGTGAAGATCGCTGAGCCGCGTGGCGAGGGCGTTCTGCATCCGTTTCAGGCGCAGAACAGACTCGTTGAACAGCCGCCGCGACCCGGCCTCCATCAACTGCTCGCCCGCAAGCCCCAGAAGCCGGTTGAGGCTTTCGGCGGCCACGCGGACCATCCGGTCCCCCGCCTGCTCATGCCCCGCCTGCTCATGCCCCCTTTGCTCATGCCCCCTTTGCTCATGCACGGCCTCGGGCGTCGCGAGGACCTCCTGCGCCGCATCCTCGGGCGCCGGGCTGGTCAGGTCAGGGGCTTGGTCGCCGGCCGGCGACCCCTGCGTCATGACGTCCGCGAGGGCCTGTTGCAGCGCGGCGAGCGCCTCGGCCCGCTCCGCCTCGCCCGCTCCGTCCCCTTCGGATGAGGCCGCGATCCTGCCCATGAGATCGACAGCCTTCAGCAGCAGATCGATGCCCGCGCGGGTCAGCCGGAGGGCGCCGTGCTGCGCGGCAACGAATACCTCCTCCATCGCATGGGCCAATGTCACGGCCTGCGGCAGATCGACGACGCGCGCCGCTCCTTTCAGCGAATGCGCGGCGCGCATGCAGATTTCGAGCGAGACCGGGTCGGTGCCGTCCCGCTCCAGCGCCAGCAGCCCGTCGGTCAGGAATTTCGACTGGTTCTCCACCTCGATCCGAAACAGATCGAGCATCGAGAAGGCGCTGAAATCCGGCTCGCTCACGCGACGATCCGTTCGATGGCCGGCAGCAGGCGGGCGGGATCAAGCAGCCCGACGACTTCACCATTCCAGCGCAGAATGGCGGTGCTTTGGGATTTTTGGGTGCCGGCGACCGTGGCCGGCACATCGGTCAGATCCTGCGCGCCGAATTGGACGAGCCCATGGACTTCATCGACCGCGAAAGCAACCCGGCGATCGGCGGGGCCGACCACCATCAGCCGCGGAAAGACGACCCGCCCGGCCGTGGAGACCGTCTCTTCGCTCATTCCGAGCAAGCGCGGCAGCGATATCAGGATCAGAAGCTCCCCACGGACATTGATCAGCCCCAGCACCGCCTCGCTGTGCCGGTGGGGCACGGAATGCGCCGTGCGGCGGGTGATGACCTCATGCAGGAAGGCGCTGGGCCAGCCGAACC
Organism: uncultured Pseudomonadota bacterium; assembly: GCA_963745125.1. Classification (GTDB taxonomy): domain Bacteria; phylum Pseudomonadota; class Alphaproteobacteria; order Acetobacterales; family Acetobacteraceae; genus Acidisoma. The sequence continues at coordinate 6,681 of CAVUWB010000010.1, read as the reverse complement.
ACTCAGCGGCGACGCGAAAGACGATCACCGTGCGACGGTCGCGGGAGGCCGCCATCTGCGGTGGTGCGGCGAATGTCGCCGCCCATTCCTCCCGATAGCCGCGCGGCAATGGGCGATCGAGCAGGCGGCGGGCGGCTTCGTTATGGGCCGGGCAATTGCGGCAGTGAATATGGACTGCCAATTCGGTGCAGGAACGATCCCCGCTGACGCCGATCCGGGCCCAGCAGGCATCGATCACCGGAAGGTTGCCCGTCTTGTTGCCGGTGTTCATCGCGCGCGGCCGCCCGTTCGCGCCAGGCGCTCAAGCCGCGCTTCCAGCAGGGTCGCGCCGGGGTCGCCCCGGCGCCGCAACTCCAGACTGAGATGCAGAAGCGCTTCGTGGTGATCCGGGTCGAGGTAGAGCGCCTTGCGATAGAAGCCGATGCACGCCGCCCGCTCACCCCGTGCCTCATGGATCAGGCCCAGCAGGCAGAAAAGCGCGGCAGACGGCCCCTCGGCGGTGATGGCCGCCTCGCAGCATTCGGCGGCCTCGGCGAGCCGGCCCGCATCCGCGAGGCTGCGCGCTTCGCCCAGGCGGTTCCGGGGCGCGGGCGGCGGCGGGGGCGGAACCGGCACGGAAACACGAGGCACGGAAACATTGGCCACGACGGGCGCTGCTTTGTGGGCGGCCGGACGGCCTTTCCGCCGGGGGGTTGGCAGGCTATTCACCGCCTCGGCAGCGCCCGCCACGGGCAGGCTGGCGTTCCGGCGGAATGCGCAGGCCCCTGGCCAGCGCAGAGAGGCGAAGCCGGCGGTGGCCGCGACGCTCTGCTCGGATGGGGCGACGAATAACAGCCCCTCCGGCATCATCAGATCACGCACACGATCGAGAGCCCGCATTTGGGTCGAACGATCGAAATAGATCAGCAGGTTGCGGCAGAACACGGCGTCGAATGCCGGTTTGGCGGCGAGCAGCGCCGGATCGAGCAGGTTGCCGAGCGCGAACCGCACCGGCCGCCGCACCGCCCCGACCGGCCTGTAGCCGCCCTCGACACGTTCAAACGAGCTGTGGCGGAGGGCGGATTCGGTGCCGCGAAACGCATTCTCGCCATAGACCGCGCGCGCCGCGTGCGAGAGCAGGGCGACGCTGACATCGACAGCGTGAATCTCGAAACAATCGGGGGTGAAGCCTGCCGCGATCAGGGCGATGGCGATGCTGTAGGGCTCCTCGCCCGTGGCGCAAGGCAGGCTGAGGATACGCAGCGGCCGGCCCTCATTGCGGGGGAGCAGCCCGGCCAGGGCCGCGAAAGCCTCGCGATCACGGAAGAACCAGGTTTCCGGCACAACCACGGCATCGATCAGCGCCTGCAACTCATCTTCCGAAGCGCGGAGCTTGGCCGCATAGGATGCGCGGTCGGGGATCACCGACGCCGCCTGCCGCTGCTTCACGGCATTGGCCAGGGCAGTCATGCCGATGGCGCCGATATCGATCCCGATCGCGCGGGTCAGAATCGCCCCGATCTCGTCGGAAAGGCTGTCGCTCATGGTGCATGCTCAGGGAACAGCGCGTCCCGCATCTCTGGCGATAGCAGAAGCTGCGGCTCGACCCGTTGGATGAGCCCGGCGCGATCCGGCCGAACCTGCCCCAGGTAGCGAGCCTCCTTGGTCTCGACACCGCTCGGCTTGAACTCGTCATTGTCGCAGCGAAGCATATCCGTCACCTGTTCCGCGACGAGCCCGAGCTGATGATGGGCGCCCGCTCGCCCGTTATAGGTCACAATCAGAATGCGGGTGCTGATGCGCTCCGGCGTCCGCTCCCCGCGCGCGAGCGCCGCCAGATCAAGCACCGGAACCGGATTGCCGCGATAGTTGATCACGCCCGCGACACCGGGCAGCGCACCGGCTAAGCGCGTGACCGCGAGGAGCGGAATGACCTCGACGACGGTCGCGGCATCGAGCGCATAGCGCTCGACACCCAGCCTGAAGAGCAGGAAGAGGGAACTGCCTTGTTCCATCCTCAGGCACGCAGTTTGAACCGCACGACGGAAGAGTGGAGGCCGCCCGAGGCGTGGTTGAGTTCATCCATGGCAAGTGAGGATTGCCGAAGGGAATCGACCGTCTGCTGCGCGGCCTCCAGCAACTGCGACAGGGCGAGGCTGATCTGTTCGGCGCCCGTCGCCTGCGCCTGCATGCCTTCGCTCACATTCTCGACGCGCGGCGCCAGGCCCTGCACCTGCTGGATGATCTGGCTGAGCTGGCTGCCCACCTGCTGCATTTCGATCATGCCACGCCGCACTTCCTCGGCGAACTTGTCCATGCCCATCACGCCGGCCGCGACGGCCGATTGGATATCCTTCACCATCTGCTCGATATCATAGGTGGAGACGGCGGTCTGGTCGGCGAGCCTGCGGATCTCCGTCGCCACCACCGCGAAGCCGCGACCGTATTCGCCCGCCTTCTCCGCCTCGATCGCGGCGTTGAGCGAAAGGAGATTGGTCTGATCGGCAACCTTGGTGATGGTCGTCACCACCTGATTGATGTTGCCGGCCTTCTCGCTTAGCGTCCCGAGCTTCGCGTTGATCGATGCGGCGGCCGCGACCACCTGGCCCATGGTCTCTTCCATCCGGGAAATGCCGGCCTGGCCGTCTCCGGCGAGCGAGGCGGTCTGCTCGGCGACCGTGGACACGTCACTCATGGTCCGGACCAACTCGCTGGAGGTCGCCGAAATCTCCCGCGCCGTCGCGCCGATTTCCGTGGTGGTGGCGGCAATCTCGGTCGCCGTCGCCTGCTGCTGCTTCGACGTGGCCGCAATCTCGGTGATCGAGGTGCTGACCTGCACGCCGATTTTCTGTACCTGGGCGATCAGGGTCGCGAGATCATCCGCCATCCGATTGAAGCCGGTTGAGAGCGCGCCGAATTCGTCTTGGCGATCCACCGCGATGCGCACGCTGAAATCTCCCTGGCGCATGATTTCGGTCGCCGAAAGAAGCTTGGACAATGGCCCGGTGATCGCGCGAAAAAGATAGTAGCCCGACAGGATGGCCAAAACGGCTGCGACCAGAAAGCTGATGATGATCGCGATCTTGGCGGCGGCGACCGCCGAAACGATCTGGCTTGTGGCCTCGTCCGCATTGCCTTTGTTGAAATCGACGACAACTTGAAGGGCGGATTGGATGCGCTCGAAGATCGGCCGCAGCTCGCTTTTCATAGCGTCGCGCGCCTGATCGTCCTTGTTGTCGGCGCTTGTCATGACGATGGCTGCCTCCGCCGCCATGTATTGCTGGCTGAGCGCCCCGATGGTCGTCAGCGCCTGCCGCTCCTGGTCCTCGGTCATCACCGCCTGACATTGCGTGAACAAGCTGGCGATGAAACCATGGTTGTCCATAATACGGGCGCCGGCGGCGACGATCGCGGTCTGGTCGTTTTCGAGGATATGAGCCTGGAGAAGGCTATATTCCGTCTCCCAAGCATTCATGAGCTGGAGACTGAGGGAAAGGCCCGGCACGGCGGATGTCTTGATGGTTCCCGAGTCTCGGCCGATGATGAGCAGCCGGTTGAAGGAGACCGCGCCCATGATGGTGACGACAGCCAGAACGAGCAAGAAGCAGCCGACGATACGACCGCGAACCGAGAGATCCTTCAAGGAACGCTCCTCCGCAGCATAGACAATGAAATACTTAAATCCATGCGTCGGTGCCTCTCGCCGGCTGTGACTGTCTGTAGTGAAGGCCGCCTTTGGTGTACTTGTCACACGGAAAGATCCGTAGGCGCAATGCCCCCGGACAGAACAGCAACAGCATCATAACTTTATCTGCATTCAGTCCAATCATCTACGCCTATGATCAGACAATTCACACGAAAATCGTAATTTCTTCGATGAAACTGCGGTGAATACAATAATTCTACCAGAAAATTACTTGTCTATGACGCAAATTATTGGTGCGCTAAAGCAATATGGGATCAGGTGGAACCACCTGATCCGAAGATTTGCGTGAGCGTCGGCGCCGCTCAGCGCCCCTCTCGCTCCCGCCATGCCCTGAAGAGATCGAGGTTGCTCTCGTCGGTCGCGGGATAGAGGCCGCGGATCGAATGCCCCGCGCGCACGCGCTCGGTGACGAAATCCTCGAACGCGGTCATCTCCGTGCCCTCCGCCGCGATCTCATCGGCGAGATGGGCGGGGATCACGATGCAGCCGTCACCGTCCCCCACAATGACATCGCCGGGAAACACCGGCGCTTCGCCGCAGCCGATCGGTACGTTGATATCCACCGCCTGATGAAGCGTCAGGTTGGTCGGCGCGCTCGGCCGCACATGATAGGCGGCGATGGGTAGCGTTGCGATCTCAGCCGAATCGCGAAAGCCGCCGTCGGTCACCACGCCCGCGACGCCACGTTGCGCCAGCCGCGCCACCAGAATGCCGCCGGCGGAGGCGGCGCGCGCGTCCTTTCGGCTGTCGATCACCAATACCGCGCCGGCCGGGCATTCCTCCACCGCCTTGCGTTGAGGGTGCGACGGGGCGCGGAAAACGCTCAGCCCATTGAGATCTTCGCGCGCCGGGATATAGCGGAGGGTGAAGGCCTCGCCCACCATCGACAACGCGCCCGGACGGGCGAGCGGCTGCGCACCTTGGATCATCTGACCGCGCAAGCCCCGCTTGAACAGGGCGGTGGCAATGGTCGCGGTGCTGACGCGCCTCAGCTTGTCGCGGGTATCGGGATTGAGCGCCATTCGCCTCGCTCCTCAATAGATCACGGGCTCGGAGACGGGCGCGCCGAAATCGGTGCGCAGGAAGTCGAAATCGCAACCTTCATTGGCCTGCTGGATATGCTTGGTGAACATGAAGCCGTAGCCGCGCTCGAACCGCACCGGGGGCGGTGCCCAGGCGGCGCGGCGGCGGCTCAGCTCCGCGTCCGAAACCTCCATGCGGATGCTGCGGGCATCGACATCGATGCTGATGGTGTCACCGGTCCGCAGCAGAGCCAGCGGCCCGCCGATGAAGCTTTCGGGGGCTACATGCAGCACGCAGGCGCCGTAGCTGGTGCCGCTCATCCGCGCGTCGGACAGGCGCAGCATGTCCCGATGGCCTTCCTTCAGAAGCTTCTTCGGCAGCGGCAGCATGCCCCATTCCGGCATTCCCGGGCCGCCCTGCGGCCCGGCGTTGCGGAGCACGAGCACATGGTCGGCGGTGATATCCCAACTCTCATCATCGACCGCCTTCTTCAGGCTCGGATAGTCGTCGAAGACGACGGCCGGGCCGGAATGCTTGAGGAATCGCGCGTCCATCGCCGCGGGTTTGATCACGCAGCCATCGGGAGCCAGATTGCCGGTCAGCACGGCGAGCGAGCCCTCGCCATAGATCGGATTGGCCGTCGGGCGGATGACGTCGTCATTATAGACGCGCGCGCCTTCGATATTCTCGCCGAGCGTCCGCCCCGTCACGGTCAGGCAGGTCAGGTCGAGATGCGCGCGGAGTTCGTGCATCAAGGCACGGATGCCGCCGGCGTAGAAGAAATCCTCCATCAGATAGGTGCTGCCGGTGGGCCGCACGTTGCCGATCACCGGCACGCGGCGGCTGTACCACTCGAAATCCGCGAGGCCGATATCCTGCCCCGCCCGCCGGGCCATGGCTATCAGATGGATGATCGCATTCGTGGAGCAGCCCATCGCCATGGCAACGGCGATCGCGTTGCCGAAGGCGGCGCGCGTCTGGATGCGCTGTGGTGTCAGATCCTCCCACACCATCTCCACGATCCGGCGCCCCGATTCGGAAGCGAGACGAATATGCCCGGCATCGGCGGCGGGAATGCTGCTGCCGCCGGGAAGCACCATGCCGACCGCCTCGGCGATCGCTGTCATGGTGCTCGCCGTGCCCATGGTCATGCAGGTGCCGTAGCTGCGCGCGATGCCGCCCTCGACACCGAGCCAGTCCTGCTCGGTGATTTTGCCAGCGCGCAGCTCATCCCAGTATTTCCAGCTGTCCGAGCCCGAGCCCAGCACCCTGCCCTGCCAGTTGCCGCGCAGCATCGGGCCGGCGGGAAAGAAGATCGCCGGGATGTTCATGCTGGTGGCGCCCAGCAGCAGGCCGGGCGTTGTCTTGTCGCAACCGCCCATCAGTACCGCGCCGTCGATGGGATGGGAGCGCAACAGCTCCTCCGTCTCCATCGCCAGCATATTGCGGTACATCATGGTCGTCGGTTTGACGAAAGTCTCGGAGAGTGAAACGGCTGGTAGCTCCACCGGAAAGCCGCCGGCCATCAAGATGCCGCGCTTCACATCCTCGACCCGCGTCTTGAAGTGGACATGGCATGGCTGCAGGTCGGACCAGGTGTTGAGGATCGCGATCACCGGCTTGCCCTGCCACTCCTCCGGCGCGTAACCCATCTGCATCGCGCGGGAGCGGTGGCCGAAGCTGCGCAGGTCGGCGGGGCCGAACCAGCGCCGGGAGCGGAGCTGCTCCATCGTCTTTCGGATGGGCGTCCCGACGGGGGCGCTGTCGGATTCGCGATCGCGGTTCGAGGGCAATTCATCGGCCACGGGCGAGCCTCCCCTTCTCGTTCTGCGCCGCGACACTTGCATGCAAGGGCGAAGACGGCCAGAGCGGAACGGGGAGCGACGAGCGAAAGCATTCGTGCCGGGGACCGGAGGCGGAGAGCCGACGATCTGCGAAACGGGCTGAGCTGATTAATTTTGGCAGGGAAAGTG
>CAVUWB010000009.1:7500-276155 GCA_963745125.1 uncultured Pseudomonadota bacterium | reverse complement strand
GGCGGCGATCCTCACCATCCTTGGCTACTCCACCAACGACAAGGTGGTGGTCTATGACCGGATGCGGGAGAATCTCCGCAAGTACAAATCCATGCCGCTGCGCGAGTTGATCGACATGTCGATCAACGAGACCCTGAACAGGACGCTCGGCACCTCGATGACCGTCTTCCTCGCGGCCCTGCCTTTGGCCATTTTCGGCGGCGCCTCGATCTCGGGTTTCGCCATCGTCATGCTGTTCGGCATCGTCGTCGGCACGTCATCCTCGATCTTCATCGCAGCACCGATCCTGCTGTTCCTGGGGGAGAAGCGGCTGCGGCGGGATACCCGCCCGGCCAAGCCCGAGAGCCCGAAAAAGGTCCAGGCGCGCGCCCGTTGATAACGGAATCAATATGACTTCGCGAAGGGAACCGGCTGCGCTACTGTCGGCCTGATGCAGGTTCTGACAAACACTCCGCCTCACGATCGAGATGGCGCGGGCACGGAGGCAGGCCTGCCGGCCCCTGGCCATTCAGCGCATGCTCTCGGACCGAACGGTCTCGGGCCGAACGGCCACGCCCAGGCGTCTCCGCCGATGGTGCAGATGCCGCTGAACCTCATGCTCGGCATCGCGACCCGCGCGGAGGAAGCCGGCCGCGTCGATGAAGCGGAGCCGATCGCGGCGCATCTGCTGAAAGCCGTCCCGGAGGATGCGCGGGTTCTGCATCTCTCGGGCGTCGTGGCCTTTCGCACCAACCGGCGCCCGCTGGCCGTGGCGCTTCTGGAACGGGCGATCGCGAAGGAGCCGCGCAACGGGCTCTATCTCCGTAATATCAGCGAGATGTATCGCATCGTCGGCCGGCTGGATGACGCCCTGGCCGCCGCACGCCGAGCGGTCGCTCTTCAGCCCGGCGATTCCGCCGCGCTTCACAACCAGGCCGTAATCCATCATGAGCGCGGCGAGATCGAGGCCGGGCTCGCCTGCTCGCGCCGCGCGGTCAGCCTGCGGCCGGACATGGCCTCGGCGCATTTCGCCATTGCCGAGGCCCAGCTTCTCCGCGGCGAGTTTGCCGAGGGCTGGGAAGAGTATGAGTGGCGCTTCCGCATGCCGGCCGTGCCGCCTGTGCTGCCGGTGCCCTTGCGGCAGGGCCGCTCCCAATGGGGCGGCAGCAGCTTAGGCAATGGTCGGCTTCTGCTCATCGGCGACCAGGGTTTCGGCGATGTCGTCCAGTTCAGCCGCTACATTCCCTGGGCGGTCGCTCGCGGCCAGCCGACGATTCTGGCGATGAGCAACGAAATGGCGCCGCTCATGCGCCGTATGTTTCCCGATCTGCCGATCGCCACCAACTGGGGGGAATGCTCAAGCTTCGCGGCCTATTGCCCCCTGTCCGGGCTGCCGCGCCTGCATGGCACGCGGCTCGATACCATTCCGCCGCCACTGCCGATCCCGGTCGATCCGGAACGCGCCGTGCTCTGGCGCACAAAGCTCGACCTCGCCATTCCGGCCGGGCTGCGGCGGGTCGGCATCGTCTGGGCCGGCCGGCCGACACATAAAAACGACCGCAACCGCTCGATGGCGCTCTCCACCCTGGCGCCCGCGCTGGCGGAGGTGCCGGGCATCGCCCTGGTCAGCCTGCAGAAGGGTGACCGTTCGGCCGAGGCCGCCACCTATTCCGGCCGGGCCATGCTGGCCGACGCGGCGCGGGACATCACGGATTACGAGGATACGGTGGCCGCCATCGCGGCGCTGGACCTTGTGGTGACGGTGGATACCTCGGTCGCGCATATCGCGGGTGCGATGGGCCGGCCGGCCTGGGTTCTGCTGCCTTATACCGGCGATTGGCGTTGGCTGAGGGAGCGCGGGGATTCCCCCTGGTATCCGTCGCTCCGCCTGTTCCGGCAGCAGGCGCCCTCCCGCTGGGATGCGCCGCTGGCGGCCATCGCGGCTGAACTGGGGCGGCTGTAGGGTGGCTGAAGTCGAGCGCGCTGTTGATGCCGGCGAGGTACGAGAGGCGCCCCGTGAGGCCGCTGCCGCATTCTACAGCCGGTTGGCGGAAAAATGTGGAAGTGACGTCGATCTGGATGCCGTCATCCGCGCGAGCCGTGAGATCCACATGGGCCTGCAACTTTGATTTTCTGACCCTCAACCCCGGCCGATAAACGGCATGTTCGTCGCCATCACCGTCATGAACTGCACATTCGCGTCCGCCGGCATGCCGGCCATGAACAGAATGCTCCGACCCACATCGGTGACATCCATCCGTGGCTCCACCGCCATGCGGCCATCGGCCTGAGGCACGCCGTCTGCCATGCGCGTCGTCATCGAGGTCTGCGCGTTGCCGATGTCGATCTGGCCGCAGGCGATGTTGAACCGCCGCCCGTCCAGCGCCATCGATTTCGTCAGTCCCGTCACCGCATGCTTGCTCGCGGTATAGGGTGCCGAGCCCGGACGTGGCGCATAGGCGGAAATCGACCCGTTATTGATGATCCGGCCGCCCTGGGGCTGTTGATCCCGCATCATCCGGAAGGCGGCACTTCCCACCAGGAACATCCCGTCGAGGTTGACTGACAGCATCGAGCGCCACTGCTCCCAGGTCACGTCTCCGAAATTGGTGGAGGGTGCCGAGGCGCCGGCATTGTTGAACAGCACGTCGAGCCGCCCGCCGCGCGCCGCGACCTCGGCGAACAGCGCCTCGACGCTGGCCGGGTCGGTGACATCGGCGGCGACGGGGATGGGCGTGCCGCCCGATGACTGCGCGGCCGTCTCCTCCAGCGGCGCCAGCCGGCGCCCGGCGAGAAAGACAGTGTCGCCGTCGCCGAGCAGGGCCAGGGCGGCCGCCCGGCCGATACCGCTGCCGGCCCCGGTTACAAGAGCGATACGATTCATAAATTCAGCTCCACGCAGACAGGGACATGGTCCGACGCTTGGGTCCACCCACGCGCCTCTTTCAGTATGGCGTGACGGCCGAGCGCGCCCTTCAGGTCGTGCGTGACCCAGACATGATCCAGCCTACGCCCGCGATCCGCCGCCAGCCAGTCCCGCGCCCGGTAGGACCACCACGTATAGAGCTTCTCCCCGGGCGGGACGAAATGCCGCAGCCCATCGGCAAAGCAAGTTTCCTGCCATTCCGTGTGCAGCGCCGTCTCGACCGGGGTGTGGGAGACGATTTTCAACAGTTGCTTATGGCTCCAGACATCATGCTCCAGCGGCGCGATGTTCAGGTCACCGACCAGGATGGTGCGGGCGAGATTCGGCGTCGCCGCGAAATGGTCCCGCACGGCCGCGACGAAATCGAGCTTATGCGCGAATTTCGGATTGAGGGCGGGGTCGGGAATATCGCCGCCGGCCGGTACGTAGAAGTTGTGGATGACGAGGGGGCCGCCCGATACCTCCACCTCCACCGCGAGATGGCGGCAATCCTCGCGCCCCACCCAGTCCTGCGTCGTCTCATGCCGCCGGATCGGCCGCTTCGAGAAGGTGGCGACGCCGTTATACCCCTTCATGCCCCGGAACAGCACATGCGGCAGGCCGATCGCCGCCGCTACATCCGACGGGAAGAGGTCATCCGGGCATTTCGTCTCCTGCAGGCAGACTATGTCGGGGTCGAGCCGCGCCACGACATCGCGCAGCAGACCCTGCCGCAGACGCAGCGAGTTGATGTTCCAGGTGACGACGCGGAAAGGCGTGGGCATCGTGGCTACCCCGCGATGCGGGTCCTGAGCGGGGGCAGGTCAGCGCATGATGCTTCGAGCACATCGCCGGCTTTGACGGCCGCCACCCCTTCGGGCGTGCCCGTGAAGATCAGGTCGCCCGCTTCCAGCCGCACATAGCGGGAAAGTGCTGCGATAACCTCGTCCACGCTCCAGATCAGGTCGGAGAGGTCGCCAAGCTGCCGCTCCGCGCCGTTCACCGTCAGCCGGATCGCGCCCTCGGTCAGAAGGCCCGTCTCGCTCACCGGCACCAGCTCCCCGATCGGCGCCGAGAAATCGAAGCCCTTGCCCATGTCCCAGGGGCGGCCGAGCGTCTTGGCCTCGCCCTGAATGTCGCGGCGCGTCATGTCGAGCCCGAGAGCATAGCCCCAGATATGGCGCGGGGCGTCCGCGACCGGAATTTCCGCGCCGCCGAGGCCGATGGCGACCACGAGTTCGACCTCGTGATGCAGATCCCGGGTGAGGCTGGGATAGGGCATATCCGCGCCGCCCGTCAGAATGGCGTCGGCCGGCTTGGTGAAGAAGAACGGCGCCTCGCGGCTCGGGTCATGCCCCATCTCCCGCGCATGGGCCGCGTAGTTGCGGCCGACGCAGAAGATCCGGCGCACGGGGAACAGCCCGCCGCCGCGCACGGGCACAGCCGCGACCGGCGGCTGCGCGATCACGTAACCCATCAGGCGAGCGCCTTGACGCCCGGAAGGGATTTGCCTTCCAGCCATTCGAGGAAGGCGCCCCCGGCGGAGGAGACATAGGTCAGTTCGTCCACCACGCCCGCCTGACGCAGAGCCGAGACGGTATCGCCGCCACCCGCCACGCTGCGCAACGACCCCTCGGCGGTCAGATCCGCGACCGCCTTGGCGACCAGCATTGTCGAGGCGTCGAAGGGCGCGGTTTCAAAGGCGCCGAGCGGGCCGTTCCAGACCAGCGTCTTCACCTGGCCCAGTCGCTCGATGATCAGCCGCGCCGTTTCCGGGCCGACATCGAGGGACATGCCTGAATGCTCGGCATCGACAGGCAAGGTCTCGGTCGCCGCATGGGCGCGGAATTCCTGTGCGATCGTCCCGTCCACGGGCAGCAGGATCTCGCACTTGCCCGCTTTCGCCTGCGCCATGATGGCGCGCGCCGTATCGTGCAGGTCGCGCTCCTGCAATGAGCGGCCGACCGGCAGGCCCTGTGCCGCCAGGAAGGTATTCGCCATGGCGCCCACGATCACCAGCACGTCCACCCGCTCCAGCAGATTGCCGAGCAGGTCGAGCTTGGTGGAGACCTTGGAGCCGCCGACGATCGCCATTACCGGCCGCTCGGGGCTGGCGAGCGCCGCGTCCAGCGCCTCCAGCTCGGCCTGCATCAGCCGCCCGGCATAGGAGGGCAGGTGCCGGGCGACGCCCTCGGTACTGGCATGGGCACGGTGGGCGGCCGAGAAGGCGTCGTTCACATAGACATCGCCCAGGCCGGCGATGGCCTTCACGAAGTCCGGCTCGTTCTCTTCCTCGCCCTTGTGGAAGCGGGTGTTCTCCAGCAGCAGCACGTCGCCGTCGCCGAGTGCCGCGACGGCGGCTTCCGCCACCGGCCCGATGCAGTCATCGGCGAAGGCCACAGGCTTGCGCAGCACCTCGGAGATCGCCTCCGCCAGCGGCGCCAGGGAGAGTTCGGGCACGCGCTTGCCCTTCGGACGCTCGAAATGCGAGAGGATGATGACCCGGGCGCCTTTCTCGGCCAGTTCCCGGATCGTCGGCACCACGCGCTCGACGCGCGTCATATCGCTGATATGGCCGTCCCGCATCGGCACGTTGAGGTCTGCGCGCACCAGCACGCGCTTTCCCCGGATATCGGCCTCATCGAGCGTCTTGAAGCTCATCGCGCGTTTCCCCGCCTTTTTGGTTAGAGCACTATCGGATCAGGTGGAATCACCTGATCCGAAGATTTGCGTTCTTAATCAAAAACCTAGATCGGGATCACTTCGTCTACCCGAAGTGATCCCGATCTAGAGCGCGCCGAAAGCGGCGGCGGTGTCGCCCATCCGGTTGGAGAAGCCCCACTCGTTGTCGTACCAACCCATCACGCGGACCAACTCACCGTCGACGACGGCGGTCTGCGTCGCGTCGAAGGTGCAGGAAGCCGCGACGTGGTTGAAGTCGGAGCTGACCAGCGGCTCCGTGTTGTAGAGCAGGATGCCCTTCAGCGCGCCTTCCGACGCTGCCTTCATCGCCGCGTTCACGGCCTCCTTCGTCGCCTTTGTCTTGAGGTTCACGTCGAGCGAGACGAGGGAGACGTTCGGCGTCGGCACGCGGATGGCGGTGCCATCCAGCTTGCCCTTAAGCTCCGGCAGCACGAGGCCGACGGCGCGGGCGGCACCCGTCGAGGTCGGGATCATCGAGACGGCGGCGGCACGGGCGCGGTGCAGATCCTTGTGCAGCGTGTCCACCGTCTTCTGGTCACCGGTGTAGGAATGGATCGTCACCATGTAGCCGCGCTCGATGCCGAAGGCGTCGTGCAGAACCTTGGCCATCGGCGCGAGGCAGTTGGTGGTGCAGGAGGCGTTGGAGATCACGGTCATGTCGCTGGTCAGCGTGCCCTCGTTGACGCCGAAGACGATGGTCGCGTCCACGCCATCCGCCGGGGCGGAGACGAGTACCTTGCGCGCGCCGGCCTCGATCAGCTTGGAGGCGGCTTCCTTGCTCGTGAACAGCCCGGTGCATTCCAGCGCGAGATCGACGCCCTTGAGCGGCACCTTCGCCGGGTCGCGCTCGGCCGAGACGCGGATCGGGCCGTAGCTGCGGCCCTGGTGGGTGATGGTGATGGCGTCGCCGTTTACGATCACGTCGCCCGGGAAACGGCCATGCACGGTGTCGTAGCGGAACATATGGGCGTTCGCCTCGACGCTGCCGAGATCGTTGATGAGCACGGGGGTCAAATCCGTCCGCCCGCTTTCGATCAGCGCCCGCAGAAACAGACGCCCGATGCGGCCGAAGCCGTTGATCGCTACCGTCACAGCCATAGTCCGGTTCTCCTGTTGTTGGCGCGCCCTGCCGGGCACTCGTATCGGTCTCTTACAGCTTCTTCTTCACGGCGATCACCAGCGCGTCCGCCGTGACCCTGAAATATTCGCCGGGCCGCGCGGCCATGACGCCGAGGCTCGCCGCCCCGATAAACTGCCCTTGGGTTCCGAGCCAGCGGCCCCAGCCGAAATCCGATCCGGCCTCCACCCCGATGCGCGGCGCGTCCCCCAGGACATCCGATCGATAAGCCTCATTCTGGTTGGCGAACAGAGACCAGCAGGGCAGGGAAACGACGGCGACCAGAATACCGGCCTCGGCCAGCAATGTCCGCGCCTCCAGCGCCACCGCCAACTCCGCCCCGCTCGCGATCAGGGTCGCGGCACGCGCATCATACGAGCCCGCCGCGACATAGCCGCCCCGCGCGCAGGCGTTCTCGGTGCTCTCCTCGCGCCAGCGCCGCATGGGCCGCGCCGAATGGATCAGCACGCTCGGCGCGTCATCGCGCTGCAAGGCGAGTTCCCAGCATTCCGCCGTCTCCACCGCGCAGGCGGGGCGAAACACTTGCAGGTTCGGGATCGCGCGCAGAGAGGCGAGGGGCAGGGCCGCCGCCGCCGCCGGGTCGGCATGCTGCTCGACCAGAACATGGATCATCCGCCGCCCGTCGCGGGCGAGGGGGCGGATGGTTTGCGGCAGGCAATCGGCGCCGGCGGCACTCGTCTCGGCGAGCACGGTCAACCCGCCATGGCTGGCAACGCCGGCCAGCACGCCGGGCAGCGCATTCTCGGCGGCGCCGAAGGGAATGTGCCGCCCGCCGTAATCGCCGGCATCGAGCGGCATGGCCCCCGGCAGCGGGGCCGCCGCTTGCCTCGCTGGGGTCGCGACCGCCGCGCCCACAAGGTCGGGCAGGCTGGGCGCCATCGCTTCGGCGATGCGGTGCCCGGCCGCGAGCGGCGAGAGCGGCTCCGTGATCACCGAGAGGCGCGCGCGCTCGGCCCTGGCGAGGTCGCGCCAGCCATCGGGCAGCCGGCCGTTCGTCGCGCGTTCGAACTCCGCGGCCTGCCCATGCCGCGCCAGACGCTTCAGCCAGCCTCGGCGCGCTGTCGTATTGCGCGCGCCGGCCGCTTTCCATGCCTCTCGCACATCGTCGGAGATCATCTTTTCGGCAGCCTTGGGTCCGCCCTGCGGCTTCCGGCAGGCGATGATCAGCGGCTTGCGGGCACGGAGCGCGATGGTGAAGGCGCTCGCGATGGCGGCGGGGTCTTGCGTGCCCACGCGCTTCGTCGCCCAGCCCCAGGCCGTGAAACGCTCCAGAAGATCGTCCGCGGAAACCCGCTGCGGGTTTGCCGAGGGCGTGTCGTCCACGAGGATCGCGAGTTTGGCGAGCTTGAACTCGCTCGCGAGGCTCGCCGCCTCGTAGCTCAGCCCACCGGCCAGATCGGCCGGCGCCGAGATCAGCCAGGTCCGATGATCAACGAGGCTTTTGCCGAAGCGCGCGGCCAGCATCCGCTCCGCCAGCGCCTCGCCCACCGCGAATGCCAGGGCTTGGCCCGGCGGGGCAAAGACCGGGTCCAGCCCCGGCAGCCCGTCCGTTCCCTCGCTATCGGTCAGGTTCAGCACGGCGCGGAGCAGCGGCGCATGCTCTCGATGGGCGACGATCACGCGGTCCCGGTCCGCCCAGGCGGGGTCGGCGGCGTCAAAGCGCAGCACCCGGGTCCAGAGTGTGGTCGCGGCCTCGACCAGCGGGCTTGCGGCCACCTCCATCACCTGTCTGCCGGTCCCGTTGAGCGCCGCCGCCTGCTCGGAGAGCATGGACCGCACGGCCTCGGCCATTCTCTGCTGCCGTTCGGGCTGGCGCGCCTGGGCAAGCGGAGTGGCATCGACCGCTGGCACGGGCTTGCGGGTGAAGATATCCGCCAGACGGGTCACCAAACCTCCTTGTCGGATTTGCCGGTCTCGTCGAAGTGGGCGTTTTGAACCGCTGGCTCATGATGAGCAACCCCCTCGCGGCCGGCGCCGCCCGGCGGAATTGGGGAAGCTTTCAGCCCTGCTCACACAACCGCGCGAGGCGGTCGAACTCCGCGACGGTCAGCGTCTCCGCCCGGCGCGTCGGCTCGATCCCGGCACGGTGGAGCAGCGCCTCACCGCCGAGCGGCTTGAGCGACGCCCGCAGCATCTTCCGCCGCTGGCCGAAAGCGTGCTGCGTAAGCCGCTCCATCGCCGCGAACAGAGCGGGGGCCGGCTGCTCGGCCTTGGGCAGGAACCGCACGACGGCGGAATGAACCTTGGGCGGCGGGGTGAAGGCTTCCGGTGGCAGGTGAAGGGCGAGGGCCACGTGGCACGTCCATTGCGCCAGCACCGCGAGTCGCCCGTACGCCGCGCTGTCCGGTGCCGCGACGATGCGCTGTGCCACCTCCTCCTGGAACATCAGCGTCAGCCGCTCGAACTGTGCGATCTGCCGGAGCCAGCCGATCAGCAGCGGCGTGCCGACGTTATAGGGCAGGTTGGCGATGATATGCCGGGGTTCCGGCTCCAGCGCCGTCACGTCGAGGGTGAGCGCATCGCCGCCGATCACGGCCAGGCGGCCGGGATAGAAATGCCTCAGCTCCTCCGCCGCCGCGACGCCGCGCGGGTCGATCTCGATGGCCGTGACATGGGCGGCCTCGGTCGCCAGCAGCGCCCGGGTCAGGCCGCCCGGGCCGGGCCCGACCTCGATGACATGGCGCCCAGCGAGATCGCCGGCGACCGAGGCGATCTTCGCCGTCAGATTGAGGTCGAGCAGAAAATGCTGGCCGAGCGCATGCTTCGCCCGAAAAGCGTGGCGGGCGATGACGTCCTTCAGCGGCGGCAGCGCGGCCGTCGCGCCACCATCCGGCGATTCCGTCACGCTGTTAGAGCAATATCGGATCAGGTGGATTTACCTGATCCGAAGATTTGCGTTCTTGATCAAAAGCATAGAGCGGGATTGTGAGCAAAAGCGAACCAATCACGCTCTAGTAGGCCTGCATGATCTGGATGGAGCCCTGGCGATGCAGCTGATCCAGCGTCTGCTGCGCGGCGGTGCCGACGCGGTCGTTGAACAGCTCCTCGGTGATCTCCTGCCGGCTCGGCAGCCCGCCGGCCTGGCTGTTCTCGCTACAGACCATCACGACCGTGACACCGTTCGTCGCGAGAAGCGGCGGGCTCAGCTGGTTCAGCGGCAGGCGCGCCAGCAGTGCCTGGAACTGCGGCGGCGTGACCTGGGCCAGGTTCACGGGCCCAGGATCGGCCGGCTTGATGGAGCCCGCCGCCCGGTTGGCGGCCTCCATATCAGCGCAGCTATGGAGCGTCGCTGAGAGGGCATGCAGCTTCGCGACCGTCTGGCGCTGCTGCGGGGTGGGATCCTGCTGATTGAGCGGGGAGCTGAACGGCAGGAAGAGCTGGCGCACGGTCAGCACGGTGCTGGCGGGCTGGTTGGAACCTGCCCCCGCCTGCTGCCGGCCGCGCAGCTGAACGATGACGAGGCCGCCCGCGACCGGCACCGGGTTGCTGATCGCGCCGACCGGCATCTGCGGGACGAGCTGAGCGACCGCCGGGTCGAGCTGATCGGCGCCGACCCAGCCGAGCGCGCCGCCTTGCAGAGCCGTTTCGCCCTGGCTGAACTGGGCGGCGATGATCGGGAAGGACCCGCCCGACCGCAATTCGGTGATGATCGTCTCGGCGAATTTCTCCGCGCCGGCCTCGGCCACGGGGTTGTTCACCGGGATGAAGATTTCGCCCAGATTGTATTGCGGCTGCCCACCCGACTGCTTCAACAGGTCGAGCTGCCGGTCGATATCGGCATTGCTCGGCCGGCCGATTTGACTCACCACCTGGCGCAGCACCTGGGTCCATCCCAGCTGCGTCCGCACCTGGGCGATGAGCGTATCGGGATCGACGCCGAGGCCCGCGAGCTTCGCGCGCAGCTGGCCAGGGGCCATGTTGTTGTTATGCTCGATCTCGCCGATGGCGCCGGCCACCTGCGTGTCGGTGATCACGATCCCTCTCCGCTCGACCTCCTGGATCTCCAGCCGCTCGTTGATGAGCTGCTGGAGGATCTGCGGCCGCAGCCTTTGCACCACGTCGGGCGATATCGCCTGGCCCGTGGCGAGCGCGAAGAAGCGGGCACGGGTGTCCACATCGTCATTCGTGATGACGTCGCCGTTGACGACGGCGGCAATGGTGGCGGTCTGCGCCTCGGCCCGCGGCGGGGCGAGGCTGGCGCAGGCGAGCCATCCCGGCACGGCGAGAAGGCAGATGAGTTTCAGGCGGAAGGACATGGCCTGGTACAAAGCTCCCGGAGACGTAAGCGTCTAAAGCAAGACCGGAACGGGTGGAATCACCCGGCCGGAAGGTTCTCGTGCTCGATTGGGTCTAAAGCGCGTTGAAGCCGACGGAGCCCACCGTCTTGAAGGTGACGGTCAGCAGTACGGTGGTCGATCCCGTCTCATCGCCGATCGTGGTGTCGCTCCGCGAGAAGAGCAGGTTGATGCCCAGGCAGTTGTTCTGCCAGCCGGCGGAGAAGTTCGTGCTGTCGAACTGTCCGGTCTCGATGTTCCGCTGGAACGAGGTGTTGAAGTTCCACTGCTTGTAGACGGTCGAAAGGCCGAAGGTCGCCTCGCTGCGGGGCACGAAGAAGCTCGCCGGCGGCGGGCTGCCGTCATAGAAAAAATAGGGGTCGGTGGCCGAATAGAGATAGCCGGCCGAGATGCGTAGGGCCGGTACGCCGGCCGAGAAGAAGGTATCGGTGTACTGGTCCTGAAGGCTCGTATGGCTGAGCCGGGTGCGATAGACGAAATCGAGCCAGCTTGTCGGCGTATAGGTCAGCCGCGCCACAATGTCCGACACATTGTCGTTCAGGCCCGAGTTCGGGCGGAAAGTCGTCATTCTTGTTCGCGCGGTAGGACTGGCCGATGAGCCCGTCGATGGTGCCGCCGTTGCCAAGGAACCACTCGCTCTCGAACCCGAGATTGGCGCGCAGCCCGTTCTCCTCGCGGTCGATGCCGGGGTACTTGTTGAAGCCGAACAGGTTCGCGTCGGTGAACTGGAAGTCGTAGCTGTCCTCGTTCGGGATATTGGTCTTGTCGATATTGTTGCTGACGATCGGCGCGGCGATCAGCTGCACGATCGGCTGGAAGAGCTGCGACCCGAGGAAACCCGAATTGTTCAGGATCGGCCAGCGGTAGTTGAGCGCCACCTGCGGCAGCACGCGCCCCTCTGACGCATTCGCGGCCGATGTGTCGAAGTTCGGGTATTCGTTGAGGCCGGTCGCGTTGTAGGCGGCGGCATCGACATGGAAGACGGTGCTCCACTGCTCGCCCAGGCCATCCTGGAACGGGATGGAGTAATCGCCCGTGATCGCGGCGCGCTGCGTATCCGTGCCCGTCGTCCGCAGGACGTTGAAGGCGCTGGCATTGACTGAGAGCGTGCCGCCGAAGCTGTCCGGCTGGCCGGTGTAGGAATAGAGCCCATAGGGCAGCACGAGCGGCAGCTCGCTATCCGTCACACTGCCGACGAGGCCCTGGTAGAAGCTCGATTCGAGCCGCGCGTAGGAGCCGGCCCCGAAGCCTTCGAGGTAGAACTGGCTCTGCAACTCGTTGACGTTGGGCAGGATCGAATAGTCGTTGAGGTAGTTGACCGAGGAGGCGCGCTGGACGTTGAAGCCGAAGCGCCAGGCCGGATTCAGGTCGAACAGACCGTTGGCGAACAGGGCACCTTGGATCCGCCCGTCATCGAGGCCGGAAGAGGCGTCGACCTTCAGATTGCCGAAATTGAAATCCTCCCGGTACTTCACGTCTCCCGCCAGCCCGTTCTTGGAGGAGATGATCGGGGTGATCGTCGCATCGCTCGACTTGTCGATCACCCAGTAATACGGAATCGTGGTGAAGGCGCCGAGATGGGTGCTGTAGCCGGCGGACGGGATGAGCAGGCCGCTCGCCCGCTTCGCCGTCGGATCGGGGTGGGAGAAATACGGAAACCACAGGATGGGGATTCCGTAGATCTCCATCGTCGCGTCTTTGTATTCGATCAGATGATGTTCGAGATCCTGCGTCGCGCTGCGGGCGCTGATCTGCCACAGCGGGTAGCGGTCCGGGTGCTTGTCGCAGACATCGCAGGCCGTGTAGACGGCGCGGCTCAGCTCGTTGAGCTTCCCTTCGGTCCGTCGGGCGCCATTGGCGGCCAGCTTGGCGTTGAGCGGCAGGGTGATGTTCACCGAACTCAGGATGCCGTTGGTCAGGTCGCGGCTCAGCTCGGCATAGTTGGAATAGACGATCTGCCCGTCGGGGGAGACGAGCACGACATGGCCGATCGCGTCCGCGACGTTGGTGTTGCGGTCATAGAGCACGCGGTCGGCGAACAGGATGTGGCCCGCCTGCCAGGCCTCCACATGGCCGGTTAGCGTGACGATGTTCGTCTTCTGGTTGTAGTCGATCCGGTCGGCCTGGAAGGTGACCGGCTGCTTGTTGTTGAAAGTGCCGCCGGTGCCCGGAATCGGGGAGGTTTGCGCCCAGGCGTCGCTCATCAGGGTTGGCACGATGCTGACGCCGGTCAGGACCATGGCGGTGGCGAACATGGCCAGACGCGGGGCGCGGCCTGCGGGCAGCGGCGCCCGCGCCGGCCTCTTCGTGGTTTCGGCAGTCTTGGACATCTGGCCGATCCTCAACCGTCTTCGAGATGCAGAAGCAGCGACAAGGCGAGCATGAGCCCTGCCGCCGCCGGTGCCCAGGCAGCCAATATCACAGGCAGCGCGCCCGACTGCCCGAACTGTTGCGCGATCTGCGACAGCATGAACAGGGCGAAGCCCGAGGCGACGCCGCCCCCGATCATGCGCGCGATACCGCCTCTCCGGCTGCTTTGCATGGAAAATCCGGCCGCGACGAGGGACATCGTGGCGCAGAGCAGCGGCAGGGCGAGCAGCGCCTGGAAGCGCAGACGATGCGCGACGGTGGAAAAGCCCGAGCGTGCCAGCACATGGATGAAGCCCGGCAGCTGCCAGAAGGAGAGGGCGTCGGGTGCCGCGAAGCTCTGCTGGATGCGGCTGACATTAAGGTCTGTCGGCAGGGACATCGCCCGCGCGGGCGTGGGCGTCTGTCCCGGTTCCAGCACGCGGGCATCGGCCAGCAGCCAGGTTCCGGGCATGAGCTTGGCGTGCCCGGCCTCGATCCGGTCGATCATCTTATCGGTGGGGCCGATGCGGAAGACGGTGAGCGGCCCGGTCGTCAGCACGCGGTCGCGCATCATCACCCCGGTCGCGTGCAGGATCGCGACGCCGCCGACCGACCCGGTATTGTCGCCCTGCCGCAGCCAGAGCTGGCCGCCGTTGAGCGCCAGCGGTCCACCGCCGGGGTCGAGGAAGTTCTGCTCCAGCGTGTCGGCGCGGGCGAACAGTGCCGCCGATACGGGGCTGATGGCGGCGATGCCGACAATGCCGACCGCGAAGGCGCAGAGGATGGGGCCGAGCAGGAACTGCCAGGCGGAGAGCCCCGCCGCCCGCGCGACCACGAGTTCGGAGGAACGGCTGAGGCGCCAGAAGGCCCAGATGCCGCCGAGCAGCACTGCGAAGGGCAGGATTTCCAGCACCGCCCAGGGCATGCGTAGCGCCGCCATCTCAACGATGAGGCCGAAGGTCGCCTCGGGGCGGGAGGCGGAGCGGCGCAACAGCTCCAGAAAGTCGAACAGGGAGACGAGGCCAGTGAGCGCCGCGAGCACGGCCACCACCGAGATCATGAACAGGCGGCTGATATAGCCGGCGAGAATGCGGGAGAGGAACAAAGGCTCAGGCCTCGCTCTGGCCCGCCGGGCTGGTGCCCGGATTGGCGGTCATCGTGCCGGGCAGGGAGCGTGGCACGCGGATACGCTCCGGCCACAGCAGCAGCCAGGCGGCGATCACGCCCGGCAGGATCGCCTGAACCCAGATCAGCGGCAGGAAGATACTGTTGCGCGAGGCGAGGTTGTTTACGCTGAGGCCGAGCGCCACGAGGCCCACGGTGATGCCGACGCCGATGAGCGGCCGGGCGACGCCGCCATGGCGGCGGAAGCCGCCGGTGAGGACCGAGGCGAGGGCCACCAGCGCGTAGGAGACGGCGGTCAGCGGCGCGGAGAGGCGGCGATGCGCCTCGGCCCGCCATTTCGGAATGTCCTGCGGCCGGATCTCGTCCGCCGTCGGGTGCAGCAGCTCATGGATCGAGACTTCGGAGTTGTCGCGGAAATGGTCGTCATCGCCGCTCGCTGATTTGGCGAGGTTGATCACATTTTCGGCAAAGGTCAGCAGGTTGAGGCGGCCGGTCTTTTTATCGACCTCCTGCCGCGCGCCGTTGAACAAGATCACGCGCGGCCCGAGCGGGCCGGGAACGATGCGGCCCGCCTGCGCGATGATGGTCGCGGCATCGGCCGGGTTGCGCTCGTCGTCCACCAGAATGCCGTGCAGCGTGCCGTCCGGGTCCCGGCGGCGGACATAGACGGTCAGATTGTCGGAAATCTGGGTGAACACGCCCTCCTGCAGCAGGAAGGCCGCGATGCGGTTGCGGATCTCGAACTGATATTCGCGGAAAGCCGTGAAGCTGGCCGGCACGATCCAGACGTTGAGCCAGAAACAGAGTGCCGCGACCGCGATGGACAGGAAGATCGTCGGCTTGGCGAGGCTCAGCGGCGATTGGCCGGCCGCGCGCATCACCGTCAGCTCCCGGTCGCCGGCCAGGCGCTGGTAGACGAATTGCACCACGACGAAGGTCGTGATCGGCAGGATCACCGCGACGAAGCTCGGCACCAGAAGGGCGGTGAGACGCAGGAAGACGAAAGGCGAAAGCCCGCGATTGACGATCAGCTCCACGAAGCGGAGCGATTGGGTGAGCCAGATCAGGGCGACCAGCGCCACGGTGACCGCCACCAGCGCCAGAAGAATCTGGCGGAAGATATAGCGGTCGAGCCGCCCGAGCGGGCCGCGGATGGGGAAGGCGAAGGCCATTCTCGGTAATCTTGTCCCTTGGTAGCGGCGAGTGGCGGTGGAGCGGCGCGCCGGCGAGCGCGCGCTTGTACCGGAGCCGGCGGCTTTTCACAAAAGCGGCGTCCTACGGTTCTTTCCACCTGCGGTCATCGCGCTCTATAGCCCTGAGATGAAGATCTCGCATGCTGGGCGGTCGCGCACGGCCGCCCGACCACTCTGGCGCCGCCTGCGCGATGCGTTGCTGCTGCCTCTGGCCCTGTTGCTCGTGTCGATCGACTGGGGGCTGCGCGAAGGCGCGCGCGTGCTGCGGCGCTGGCGGCCGGTGCGCTGGCTGGAAGCGCGGCTCGCTGCCTGGCCCGCCTGGGCGATCCTGCCGCTGTTCCTGATCCCCGAGGCGATGAGCCATATCGGCGGCTTCTACGCCGCCTTTCTTCTGGCGCAACGAAAGGTCGTCGCGGCCACCGCCGTCGCCGTTTTTGTCAAGGGTGTCGGGCTGCTGATCGCGTTGTGGATCTACCAAGCCTGCCGCCCCGCGCTGATGACGGTGCGCTGGTTCGCATGGGCGCATGGCAAGGTTGAGGCAGCGCGATATTGGGCCTTGGCGAAAATCGGGCCGAGCTGGGCACGCGCGCGGCGCCTGCTGCGCCGCCTCGCGCGACCCCTGCTGGGCCGGCGGGCCGAGCCCGGTGCCGCGCACGCGGCGCGGCGGTTGGCCGCCATTCGCGCGCGGTTGCGGATGCGATTCAGGCGGGTTCGCTGAGCTTCGCGACCGTCAGCCGCCGTCGGCGGCCAGCCAATCCTCGATCAGCCGGCGGGCGATGCTGTCCGGCCCCGGCAGGCGGAAGCCGTGTTCATCCGGCGCCCGGCACATCGCGCGCGTGAACCAGCGGGCGTCCGCCAGCTCCGAGTCGCGGAATTCGATCGTCTCGCTCAGCCCCTCTCCGTAGAAGCCGAGCATGAGCGAGGAGGGAAAGGGCCAGGGCTGGCTCGAATGATAGGCGACCGCGCCGACGCGCACGCCGGTTTCCTCATAAACCTCGCGCCGTACCGCCTCCTCCAGGCTTTCGCCCGGTTCCACGAAGCCCGCGAGGGTCGAATACATCCCGTCAGGGAAGCGGCTCGCATGGCCCATGAGGATTTGGTCGTTCCGCACCACCAGCATGATCACCGCGGGGTCGCTGCGCGGGAAATGGTCGGTCCCGCAGCCGGTGCTGCAATGCATGACGTGCCCGCCGCTGGCGGGCACGCAAGGGCTGCCGCAGACGCCGCAGAAGCGTGTGCGCCCCTGCCAATGGATCAGGCCGCGCGCATAGGCGAGGATTGAGGCTTCGCCGGCCGGTAGAATGCCGCCGATGCTGCGGATATCGGCGAAGTCGCCGGCATCCTCGCCCATGAAGTCCTTCGGTGTCTCATGATGGCCGATGTCGAGCGCGAAGACCGGCCGCTCCTCCCACAGCCCGAGGAACAGCCAGCGGGCGGGGTCATCTTCCCAGCGCAAGGCGTCCTGGGTGCCGAAGAACCTGGCGCGCTCGCCCAGGAAAAGATTTTGTGTCCGCCAGACCGGGGTCACGATCGCTTGGGGGGAGGCGAGTGCGGCGGCGACGAAGGCGGTATCGGCCCTGCGCTCCGCCACCCGATCGAGCGGGCTGCCGGTATAGATATTGGCGCGGGAGGCGCGAACCGGGGTGAATGTCGTATCGTCTGGCACACCTGTCCTTCGCATGGCGGCAGCGGCCGGACAACCCGTTCGGGGCGGCGGACCGAGGACGCATGGCTCGCATCTCGCAGTGTTCACGTCTTGCGGTGGCTACCCCCCGGGCGTAGATAGCGCGGCAGGGGGGTCGGCGGCGGACGTGCGCCTCGCCAACCCGGTCAGGTCCGGAAGGAAGCAGCCGCAACGAGTTTCCGCTCGGGTCGGTGTCCGGCCCCCCGCTCTCATCCGTCCCGCATCTCCCCGACAGAGAGGCTCGCGTCTCGGCCGCCTTGCCTAGCCGGGGTTCCTATCGTGTAGAAGGGCGCGTGGCCGAGATCGATCCCCCGCAGGAGCCGTTGCCAGAACCGCCGCCGCCGTCAGGCCCCGGCCTGTTCGGTGACGAGCCGGTAGCACCTCGGCCGGCCGCGCCTCAGCCGGCCACACCCTACCGCGTTCTCGCCCGCGCCTACCGGCCGAGCCTGTTCGAGGATCTCATCGGCCAGGATGCGATGGTCCGCATCCTCCGCCGGGCCTTCGCCACCGGGCGCGTCGCCCATGCCTTCATGCTGACCGGCGTGCGCGGCACGGGCAAAACCACCACCGCCCGCATCATCGCCCGCTGCCTCAACTGCACCGGCCCGGACGGCAGCGGCGGCCCCACCGCCGATCCCTGCGGCATCTGCCCGAATTGCCGCGCCATCATGGCCGACCGGCATCCCGACGTGGTCGAGATGGACGCCGCCAGCCGCACCGGCGTCGATGACGTGCGGGAGATCATCGAGGCCACCCGCTTTCGCCCGATGGAGGCCCGCACGAAGGTCTTCATCATCGACGAGGTCCATATGCTCTCCCGCAACGCCTTCAACGCGCTGCTGAAGACGCTGGAGGAGCCGCCGCCGCATGTGAAGTTCGTCTTCGCGACGACGGAGCTGCGCAAGGTTCCGGTGACGGTCCTCTCCCGCTGCCAGAAGTTCGACCTCCGGCGTGTTCCGGCCGCCGACCTCGCCGCGCATTTCGGCCGCATCGCGACCGCCGAGGGTGCCACGGTCGCGCCCGAGGCGCTGGCGCTGATCGCCCGCGCCGCTGATGGCTCGGTGCGGGACGGGCTTTCCCTGCTCGACCAGGCGATCGCCATGGGGACTCAAGCCGGCGGCGCCATCTCGGCCGAGGCGGTCGCCGATATGCTCGGCCTCGCCGATCGCGGCCTTGTCTTCGACCTGCTCGAAGCTCTGATGGCGGCCCAGCCGGCAGAGGTGCTGGCGATCCTCGACCAGGCGCATGAGCGCGGGGCCGATGCCGGCCTCCT
The DNA here is from genome assembly GCA_963745125.1 of uncultured Pseudomonadota bacterium. Lineage (GTDB taxonomy): Bacteria > Pseudomonadota > Alphaproteobacteria > Acetobacterales > Acetobacteraceae > Acidisoma. The sequence continues at coordinate 257,511 of CAVUWB010000009.1, read as the reverse complement.
GCTCCAGGATCTGCTGGCGCTCACCCATGTTCTAAGCCGGCTGAAAGCCTCGCCCGCGCTCCGCGACAGCCCGGATCTGCCCCAGGCCGAGCGGGTGCGCGGCGCGGCGCTGGCCGAGCGGCTGACGATCCCGGTGCTGGGCCGCGCCTGGCAGATGTTGCTAAAGGGTGTGAGCGAGGTCGAAGCGGCGCCGGACCGTCGCGCGGCGGCCGAGATGGTGCTGATTCGGCTTTGCTACCTTGCCGACCAGCCGACGCCCGGCGATCTCGTGCGGCGGCTCTCGCCCGGTGGAGAGGTGCCGAAGCCGGCGCTGCCTGCCGTGCCCATGGTCTCGACGCCCGCCGTGACCGCATCGCGCGAGCAGCCGCCGGCCATGCGCGGCTGGAGTGGTGGTGGCGGTGCCACCGTCGCCCAAGCCGCACCCGAGCCAGCGCCCGAATCGGCACCCGAACCGCCGCCGCTCGCGGCGCCCGAGCCGCCGCCTCCGCCACCACCCGCCGCGATCCCCGAGCATTTCCGGGACGTGATCTCGCTGGTGCGGGAACGGCGGGAGGTGAGGCTCTATGGTGATCTGCTGCATTCCGTGCATCTCGTCCGCTACGCCCCGCCAGTGATCGAAATCCGGCCGCAGCCCGAGGCGCCGCGCGATCTCGCGGCGAAGCTCGCCGCGGTGCTCGCGGAGGCGACGGGGCAGCGCTGGACCATCGCGATCTCCACCGCCGAGGGTGAGCCGACGGTCGATGCCCAGCGGCAGGCCGCCGACCAGGGCCGCGCCGAGGAGGCCGCCGGGCATCCCTTGGTTCAGGCCATCATGGCGGCTTTTCCCGGCGCGCGGCTGGAAGCGGTGCGCGACCCGACGGCCGATGAGTATCGCCTGCCGCCGCCGCTGCCGGCGGCGACCTTTATAGATAGCGGGGCGCCCGATCTGCCGGATGAGATGCCGGATTTCGCGCCGCCGGACGCGGAACCGATGGATGAGATGGAGTTGGAGGACGAGCTATGAAGAACATTGCTGGGCTGATGAAGCAGGCATCGCAGATGCAGCAGAAGATGCAGGAGATGCAGGCGGCGCTGGAAACCGCCGAGGTCGAGGGGCAGGCCGGCGCCGGCATGGTGACGGTCGTGCTGAGCGGCAAGGGCGATATGCGGCGCGTCAAGGTTGACCCGAAGCTCGCCGACCCTGGCGAGATGGAGATGCTGGAGGATCTGCTGATGGCGGCGCATGCCGATGCCCGCCGCAAGGTGGAGGCGATGGCGGCCGAGGAGATGCAGAAGGCCACCGGCGGCTTGCAGCTTCCGCCGGGCATGAAGCTGCCCTTCTGACCCCCGCTCCGTCGGTCGCGTCATGACCATGGGCGGCCCGGAGGTCGAGCGGCTGATCGCACTTCTCGCGCGGCTGCCGGGCTTAGGCCCACGCAGCGCGCGGCGTGCGGCGCTGAAACTGTTGCAGCAGCCGGAGTCGCGGATGCTGCCGCTGGCGACCGCGCTTGTGGAAGCCGCGCGGTCGGTGCGGGCCTGCGGCCTCTGCGGCAATCTCGACAGCCATGACCCCTGCGGCATCTGCACCGATACGCATCGTGACCGCAGCCTCATCTGCGTCGTAGAAGGCGTGGGCGATCTTTGGGCGATCGAGCGGGCCGACGCGCATCGTGGGCTCTATCATGTGCTCGGCGGCGTGCTGTCGCCGCTCGGCGGGGTCGGGCCGGAGGATCTGAGCGTCACGCCGCTCCTCCGCCGCCTGGCCGAGGGCGAGGCGCGGGAGGTGATCCTTGCTTTGGGCGCAACGGTCGATGGGGCGGCGACCGCCCATTGGCTGGCGGACCGGCTGCTGCCGACCGGCGTGGTGGTCAGCCGTGTCGCCCAGGGCGTGCCGATTGGCGGCGCGCTTGAGGTTCTGGATGACGGAACCTTGTCGACCGCGCTGCGGGCGCGCCGCCCGGCGTGAGTGCCGGAGCTTGAGTGATTTGATGTCGAACCGAACATTTGTATCCTCTGTCCGACTCTGGGGCGCTACGTTACGGCTTCGGTATTGATCTAATTTCTGCCCGCTGGGCATTATGAACTTAAGCTAAGGAGACGAGGAAAGATGCGGCGGACGACGAAGACGCTCGGGGCGTCGGCAATGGCGGTGTTGTTTTTGGCGGGGTGCCAGGCACCGACACCGACAAGCCCGACCATCACGGCCGTGCCCCCTGCGGGCAAGAGCCTCACCCAGTTCCAGAACGAGGATTATTCCTGCCGCGGCTATGCGCAGCAGGCGGTGGCCTATCCGGCCTCGACGCAGAATACGGCGGGGAACGGCGTGGCGACGGCGGCCGTCGGCACCGGCATCGGGGCGGCGGCGGGCGCGCTGTTCGGCGCGGTGGCGGGCAATGCCGGCGCGGGTGCCGCCATCGGCGCCGGTGTGGGCCTTCTGGGCGGATCGGCGGTGGCGGCGGGGCAAACCCACCGTGCCGCGCGCAGCCTTCAGCAGATCTACAACAGTGCCTATGCCCAGTGCATGACCTCGCGCGGCAACGGCATCGTGCCCCAGGGCGGCGGCTACGGCTACCCGCCGCCCGCCTACGGCTACTAGAGCGTTTCCTATTCGCTTACGCTCACAGTCACCGCTCTAGCTCTTTGTTTTTACGAGCATCTTCACCCGATCAGATGATTCCATATGATCGGGATCTGCTCTAACCGGCGGCCGGCGATGGGCTGACGCCCCGAGGGGGAAATCCTCGGGGCGGGGAGTTCCATGCCGGCAAAGACTCCCTATGTGACAGTCAAGGTTTTTGCCAACGCCGCCACTAGCGGCGCTGTTCACATCAGGGGGCTCAGCCATGAATGACGACCAGATCGACGGCACCATTTCCGAGGCCAAGGGCAAGGTGAAGGGCGCCGTGGGCAGCCTCACGGGCGATGCCAAGACCGAGGTCGAGGGCAAGATCGACGAGGTGACCGGCCAGGCGCAGCAGGCATACGGCGATGTGCGGGAAACGGTGAGTTCGGTGGCGGGCAAAACCGCCGAAACCGTGTCCCACGCGGCGGCCCATGCGGCCGAAACCCTGCGGGAAACGGCGGAAACGGTGAAGGCGAAGGCCGGCGCTGTCGGCGGCCGCGTCTATGAGGCCGGGGCGACGGCCGGCGGCTATGTTGGCAGCACGGTGCAGGAACAGCCGCTTCTATCGCTGATCGGCATCGCGGCGGTCGGCTATCTCGTCGGCTATCTCATCCATTCCCCGTCCAGCCCGCTGGCGGCGGAGCCGCGCTATCGTCGCGTCATCCGCCGCTGGAGCTAAGTGTCTGGTTGAGAATTCTACTGCGGCGGTCATCCGCGGCCACTCCGTGGCCTCTGACTCGCCTCAGCGAACTCTCACACAGACACTAACGACGCGGTTATTCAGCCACTAGAGCGGTATCGGTTCGCTTTCGCTCACGATTCCGCTCTATGCTCTTGATTGAGAACGCAAATCTTCGGATCAGGTGATTCCACCTGATCCGATATTGCTCTAACGCGCGCCGTTCGGCACCGGCAGGATGCTCGACACCGCCTCGCTGAATGTCGCGCCCTCCGCCGGCTCGCGGGGGGCCGTCATCGGCTCCGCCATCACGCGCCATGCACCCCCGGACAGAACCTCGCAGGGCTGAAAGCGTGTCTTGTATGCCATCTTCTGGCTCTCGGCGACCCAGTAGCCGAGATACACATAAGGCAGGCCCATGGCTCGGGCATGGTCGATCAGCCGCAGAATCGCGAAGGTGCCCAGCGATTTGAAGCCGGTATCAGGGGCGAAGAAGCTGTAGACCGCCGAAAGACCGTCCGCGAGCTTGTCGATCAGGCAGCATGCCATCAGCCGCTGCGCCGGGTCGCGAAACTCCGTGATGAAGGTGTCGATCGGCGTATCCTCGACCATCGCGCGATAGTCGTAGAAGCTCATCGAGGCCATATCGCCCTCGCCATGCCGCGCCTGCTGGTAGCGCTGGAAGAGCTGAAACTGTTCCACCGTCGCGGTGGCGGTGATCTCCCGGCTGGTCAGCGCGATATTCGCGCGCGCGATGCGGCGCAGGCTGCGGTCAGGTTCGAACAGCGCCACGGGAATGCGAATCGGCACGCAGGCTTTGCAACTCGGGCAGACCGGCGCGTAGGCGATGTTGTGGCTGCGGCGGAAGCCGGCCCGCGAAAGCCGGTCATGCAGCGATTCCGCCTCGGGGCCCGTCAGCTCCGTCACGACCTTCCGTTCAGTGCGGCCGGGAAGGTAGGGGCAAGGCAAAGGTGCCGTCGTATAAAAGAAATTCGGACGGCGGATGGTCCTGTAATTCATCGCCGATACCAGTCTCCACCCCCTGAGCCAGACACGCGAGCAGCCGAAGCCGCCACTGTCACCACCGGCGCCATTCCAATGCGCCGGCACGCACCACGACGAGCCCCGCGATCATGTCATGGATCGCGCGGCGGCGGTGTGTAAAAAATGCAACCGCGAGCCAGATCACCCCGGCCGCCAAGGTGAGATACAGCAAGCCGGTGAAGGCAACGGCCTGCACCAGCGTCGGCCGGCCGAGATCGTCCGCCCGGCGGACGGAAAGCCCCATGGCGGCCTCTCCCGGCGTCGCCATCACCGGGCTCGCGATCCAGCCAGCCTCATAAATCAGCCCGATGATGAGGATCAGGTGGCCCGGGCCCCGCAGCAGCCCGAATGTCATGACATGGATCACAGCGAAGCTGAGGGAGACCGCCACCGTCACCAACAGGATGAGCGCCCAGTCGATCAGGAAGGCGCCGATGCGCCGGCCGGGGACACCCCAGGTCAGGCTGTCGTCATCGACGGGAACGGCGTTCATCGTGTTCACGGGCCGGACTGTGGCATGATCCTGATCTGCCGGGAAACCACATTCGGTTCGGGGCCGAGTTGCACGCTCTGTCCCGCCCGCCAGCGATGCAGGAAATCCGCCGCGTGCGGATCGAGCAGGTCGCCCGACTGGCCGGGCGCGATGACGAAGAGGCTGCGGTCCAGATCCGACAGGTCGTAGACGCCACGCAGCTCCGGCCCGTGCAGCGCGGTGAACGCCGCGCGCCCCGGCAGAAACCCGGGCGCCGTCACATCGATCGTCGTCGCGTCCCCCGGTACGGGGATCGTGATCCGCCCGAGCCAGCCGAGCAACGGCAGGCGGCTGATCAGCGGGTGAACGAAACGCGCCGAATGAGCGTCCGCCCAGCGCCAATGCGCGTAATCGGACCCGTTATAATGCCGCAGCCGCGCCATGGATGTGTCGAGCGCCGCGAGCAGCAGCGGCCGGCAATCTCCGTGGCACCAGAGCGCCGCTTGCGCGGCCGCACCGTCCGCCGGCAGCAGTAGCGAAAGCGCGAAACGGTCATCCAGGATCGGCGCCTGATCGGGGTCGACATCGTTCGCCCGCAGCACCGTCCGAACGAAGGCGTGCATCCAGGCGTTGAAGATCAGCGGCTGGGGCGTATCCATCGCCATGCGCGCGTCCCAGCCCTGGAGCAGGGCCGCCGCCGGCGCCGCTGGATCATTGGCCGGCACGGGCAGCGCGTTGAGAACGGGCGTCAAGCGCCGCGCATAGTCGCTGATGATATCGACCTGCATCAGCGCGAAGCTTTGCGGCGTCTCGCGGTCATTCTGGCTGAGCAGTTCGCGGATGCGCGCGGCCCGCCAGTCGCCGAAGGTGTCGCGGCCGAGATCCACCGGGAAATTCGGGCCGGCCGTTGGCTCGTTGGCATTCACCAACTGGCCGGAAGCGGGGTTGACGCTATGGGGCAGGGCGGGACCGCTGGCCCAGCCGGTCCAGTCATGCCGCCCATCCGCGCCGCTCACGGGCCAGGACCCGTCGCCCGCGCGTCGGATGGGCACGCGGCCCGTGGTGTAGAAGGCGATGTTGCCGGCGGTATCGGCCGTCATCAGGTTCTGAATTGGGCTGGTGATGAGGGCGGCCGCCAGCCCGGCATCGGAGACCCAGCGTGACTGGTTGAGCCGCAGCAGCCCGTCGGCATCCGTATCGTGCGGCGCCAGATTGGCCATCTCCACGGTCAGGACGGTATGCGGGGTGATGCCGTCCAGAATAACCGGCCCGTGCCGGGTGCCGCGCACCGTGAACACGACATCCGCATGGCCCCGCACATGGATGATCTCGCGGCGGGTGGTGAAGGGCTCCGGCCCGGTCGGCGTTTCGTAATGCTTTCCGTCCGCCGTCACCGTCTCGATGAAGATGTCCTGGGTATCGGCCCCCGTCGAGGTGAAGGTCCAGGCGACATGATCGTTCCGCCCGATCACCACGAAGGGGATGCCCGGCACGGTGGCGCCGGCCAACGTCCCCTCCGGCGTGTCGACACGGGCGAGATACCAGAGGCCGGGGAAGTTGAATTCGAGATGCGGGTCCCCCGCCAGCAGCGGCTCCCCGGAGGCGGTATGGCCCCCGGACAAGGCCCAGGCGTTCGAGGCCTGCATCGGCCGCGCGAAGGCCGTGGGGAGCTGGCGGACCCAGGCGAGCGCCGCCCGCGTCGCGGCGGCGGCATTGGCGGGTTCCGGGGGCGGCGCGGCCTCGGCGGCATCAACGGGCGGTGGAGCCGGCCCCGTCACCGGCCACAGCGTATCGATCTTCGCCTGGGGCAGATGCGCGGAGAGCGCCAGCCGTTGCAGCTCCACCACCCAGTTGCCGGAGAGCCAGAGCCCCATGGTCTTGCCCCAGAGCAGGCTGTCGACGATCGTCCATGGCTCGGGCTTGCCGAGGAAAACGAATTCCGGCGCCGCCAGCCGGCCGCGCCGCGCGATCCAGGCATTGACGCCATTGGCATAGGCCTGGAGCAGGGCACGCGCCTCGGGCGAGAGGTCGGCGGCATCGGCCTCCGCACTTTCCCGCACGCCGAGCAGCCGCATCTCCTCGTCATTCGGCAGCGCCGCCGGGCCGAACATGGCCGCGAGTGTGCCGGACGCGGCGCGCCGCATCAGCTCCATCTGAAACATCCGGTCGCGCGCATGGATGTAGCCGAGCGCGGCCGCCGCATCCGTGGGCGAACTCGCCCGGATGAAGGGGATGTCGTTGCTGTCGAAGCTGACGCCCACGGGGTCGTCCACGCCCGGGATCGTCAGGACATCGTCCTGCGGCGGGAGCACGCGCCAGATGAGGGCGGCGATGGTGATGATGCAGGCGCAAAGCACAACGCCGAGCGCCACCAGTCCGCGCCTCAGCCAGCGTGGCCAAGGCCGAAACCGCTTTTGCCGCCCGGCTGTCCCCGCCTTAACGTCGGATTGAGCGATGGTGAAGGTCCTCGCGGTTGCAGTGCATGATGGCAAGGGTCATGGCTGCCTGCCAAGATGCAAGAGAACCTTGCCGAAGACCCTGGGGCTTTCGGAAGGCCGATCATGACGGAGGATATGGCTATGGAGCCGCGCTTTGCCCGTGTCCGCTATCTGCTGACCGATGGCTTTCACGACATGGCCTATGCGGAGCGTGGCGATCCCGATGCGCCCGTCGTCGTCTGCGTCCATGGGCTTACCCGCCAGGGGCGTGACTTCGACCGCCTGGCGGAAGCGCTGGCGCCTGATTTTCGCGTCATCTGCCCGGACCTGCCGGGGCGCGGCCGGTCCGACTGGCTGAGCGAGCCGAGCCTCTATCAGCCGCAAACCTACATCACCGCGCTGTCGCATCTTCTCGCTGTGCTGGACCGCCCGGTGTTGTGGGTCGGCACCTCCTTAGGCGGCATCTGCGGCATGGTGCTGGCGGGGCAGAACGGCACGCCAATCACCCGGATGGTGCTCAACGATATCGGCCCCTTCATCCCGGCATCCGCGATCGGCCGTATTCGGGACTATATGGTCCCGCCGCCTGCATTTGACGGTCTCGGCGCGCTGGAGGCGCATCTGCGGGTGATCCATGCGCCCTTCGGTGTGCCGGATAACGCGGCATGGGCGGAGATGGCGCGGCATTCGGCGCGCCGGTTGCCGAACGGCGCGGTGACGCTCCATTACGATCCCGCGATCGCCGGACCCATTCGCGCGCAGGAGCCCGCCGATGTAAATCTGATGGCTTTTTGGCAGAAAATTGAGGCGCCGATGCTCACCATTCGCGGCGAGCTGAGCGACCTTCTGCTGCCGGAGACGCTGGCCGAGATGGAGCATTCGGGCTCGGTAAGCCTTACTGTCCCAGGCGTAGGACATGCTCCCGCCTTGATGGATCGGGAAACAATCCTGGCGATCACGGACTTCCTGAGAGAAAGCTGATACTGCGGAGAGGGGCGTCCCACGCATGGCCGAGGTCAGGCCGTGTACCATAATTTCACTTGCGCCGGGGGGCTGCGGCCCGCATAACCCGCCGCCTTGGCCCCAGGGGGCATGCCAATGAGGGCATGTCCAACAGGCCGTCTACTGGTTGAGGGTACATGCGCATGAACGCACTTGCCCGACTGGGGATGGTCTCGGATTTCCCGAGCGAGAACCAGACGACTGCCACCGCCGCGGAGGCCGAGGTGCAGAAGGACTATTTGATCGAACGCGACGGGCAGCGGTTTGCCGGCATGCATTTGCTGGTCGATCTTTGGGGCGCGACGAACCTTTCGGATCCGGATCATATCGATCGCGCGCTGCGGGAGGCGGCGATCGTGTCCGGCGCCACCATTCTGCATTCGCACTTCCATCACTTCACGCCGAACGGCGGCGTGTCGGGCGTGCTGGTGCTGGCGGAGAGCCATATCTCCATCCACACCTGGCCGGAGAGGAACTTCGCGGCGATCGACATCTTCATGTGCGGCGCTTGCAACCCGCATCTGGGCATCCCCGTGATCGAGGCGGCGTTCAGCCCCGCCCGGATCGACCTGGACGAGCAGCGCCGTGGCAGCCGCGGCGCGTAACCGCCGCTCCACCCCTGTCGTCTCTCCTATCCCATCGCTCAACCAACAGGATCCTCCGCGCCGCCGCGCGCGGATGATCCGATCCGCATGTGACCGGAGCACGGCATGGCAACCGACGCTTGGCTGAACGAAACGCTGTACCCGGACTGGGGACAGCGCTTCCGCATCGTCCGCGAACTCGCCCGCGTGCAGAGCGACTTCCAGGATATCGTGATCTTCGAGAGCGAGACGCATGGGCGCGTCATGGTGCTCGACGGCATCATCCAGATCACCGAAGGCGACGAATTCGTCTATCAGGAGATGCTGGCCCATGTGCCGCTGCTGGCGCATGGCGCGGCGAAGCGCGTGCTCATCATCGGCGCCGGTGACGGCGGCGTGCTGCGGCGCGTGTTGCAGCATCGCGGTGTCGAACACGCGGTGATGGTCGAGATCGACGGCGAGGTCATTCGCCTGGCGAAAGAGTTCCTGCCGCGAATCGCCGGCGATGCCTGGACCAATCCGCGCGGCGAGGTGATCGTCGGCGACGGGATCGACTATGTGCGCCGCGCGCCGGATGCGAGCTTCGACGTGATCATCGTCGACTCGACCGATCCGATCGGCGTCGGCGAGGTGCTGTTCACCGACGAGTTCTATGACAACTGCGCGCGCATCCTGACCGCCGGCGGGCTGATCGTGAACCAATGCGGCGTGCCGTTCATGCAGGCCGACGAGTTGCGCGAGACCAGCCTGCGCCGCCGCCAGTTCTTCCCCCATGTCGGCGCCTATGTCGCGGCGGTGCCGACCTATGTCGGCGGATTCATGACGCTGGGCTGGGCCGCGAAGCAGCCCGGTATCGGCAGCGTTGACGTGGCAACGATCCGAACCCGTGCCGGGGCGAGCGGCATTCTCGGCACGACTCGCTACTGGACGCCGGAGATCCACGCGGCAGCCTTCCACCTGCCGCCCTATATCGCGGAGCACCTGCCGGTTTGAAGCGATGAACGCGCTGACCTATCTGCTCGTCGCATTGGGCGGCGCGATCGGGAGTGTCGCGCGGGCCTGGGTTGGCGTCATGGTCGTGCGGCTAGCCGGGCCGACCTTCCCTTGGGGCACGATGCTGATCAACGTGGTGGGGTCGGCCGTGATCGGCATTGTCGCCGCGACCGCGCTTTCCCCGACGCGCACGCTGCTGACGCAGGAGGTCCGCATCTTTCTGATGGTGGGATTCTGCGGTGGCTTCACCACCTTCTCGTCCTTCAGCCTGCAGACCTTCGAGTTGCTGAGGGAGGGCCGGATGATGGCTGCCCTGGCCAATATCGGGCTGTCGGTGGTGCTGTGCATCCTCGCCACGGCCGGGGCGTATTTCGGGACGGCGGCGCTGGTCTCGCGATAGAGCTTTAATCTATTCGCGCCTGAGCAGCGCCCCCGCGAGATAGAGGCTGCCGCAGATCAGCACCCGCGCCGGCGCCGGCCCCTCGGCCGCCGCCAGCTTCGCCAAAGCCTCCGCCACCGTGCCGCCGTCACGCGCGATGCCGCCTGACGCCACAATCACCTCCGCCACCCGCACGCCGAGATACTGATCGGGCTCCGCCACCGCCCAAAGGGTCCGTGCGAACGGCAGCAGCGGCTTGAGGAACTCGGCCGCGTCCTTGCCCTGTTTCATGCCGACGACGAGATGCAGCGGGCGATCCCGCCAGCCCGCCACATGGCCGGCGAGGGCAGCACCACCCCCCGGATTATGCGCGCCGTCCAGCCACAGCTCCCACCCATCCGGCAGGATCGCGGCGAGCGGGCCGCCGAGCCGCTGCATCCGCCCCGGCCATTCCGCGCGGGCGAGCCCGGCGGCCATGGCGGCATCGGGGATGCCGAGGCCCGACGCCCGCAAGGCGGCCACCGCGATCCCCGCATTGTCGTATTGAAACGTCCCGCTGAGGGCGGGCCAGGGCAGCGACAGCGCGCCTGTCGCATCGGCGAAACGCAGCCCGTCGGCGGCGGGATCGACGGTCCAGTCCCGACCGCGCGCGAGCAGCGGCGCGCCGCGCGCGGCTGCGTGTTCGGCGATGACCGCCAGAACCTCCGGCGTCTGCTGGCCGGTGATGACCGGCACGCCGGGCTTGATGATGCCTGCCTTCTCGGCCGCGATTCCGGTCAGGCTGTCGCCCAGAAACTCGCGATGGTCGATGGAGATGGCGGTGATGGCGCAGGCCGCCGGGGACCCGACCACATTCGTCGCATCCCCCCGGCCGCCGAGGCCGACCTCCAGGATGCAGAGATCCGCCGGCTCGGCCGCGAACAGCATGAAGGCGGCGGCGGTGATGACTTCGAAGACGGTGATCGGCGCGCCGTCATTGACGCGCTCCACCTCCTCCAGCGTGTCGGCCAGCACCCGCGCATCCACGAGCCCGCCGGTCAGCCGGATGCGCTCGTTGAAATCGATCAGATGCGGCGAGGTATAGACCTGGGTGCGCAGCCCGGCGGCCTCGCCGATGGCGCGGGCAAAGGCGCAGGTGCTGCCCTTGCCGTTGGTGCCGGCCACATGCAGCACGGGGGCCAGCCGCCGCTCCGGGTGGCCGAGCTTTTCGAGCAGCACATGCAGCCGCCCCATATCGAGGTCGATCGCGCGTGGGTAGAGGCTCAGCAGCCGCTCCAGCACGCTATCGACGCGCGGGTCCCGGCTGCGTTCCCGAGTCGCCGAAGCCGCCATGTTCAGGCGGTGACGAGATCCGAGGGCGTCGCGGTCGGCGCCGGTGGCAGCGGCAGGGCCGCCGCTTGCGGCACGAGCATGTCGACCAGCCGGATCAGCGTCGCCCGCATTTCGGCGCGGGCCACGATCATGTCCAGAATGCCGTGCTCATGAAGGTATTCGGAGCGCTGGAAGCCCTCGGGCAGCTTCTCCCGCACCGTCTGCTCGATCACGCGGGCGCCGGCGAAGCCGATGATGGCGCCGGGCTCGCCGATCTGGATATCGCCCAGCATCGCGAAGCTCGCCGTGACGCCGCCGGAGGTGTTGTCGGTGAGGACGACGAGGAACGGCAGGCCGGCTTCCTTGACCATCTGGGTCGCGATGACCGTGCGCGGCATCTGCATCAGGCTGATCGCGCCTTCCTGCATACGCGCGCCGCCCGAGGTGACGTAGATGATGAGCGGCGCCTTCTGCAGCACGGCGAGACGGGCGGCGGCGACGATGCCTTCACCCACGGCGGCGCCCATGGAGCCGCCCATGAAGTCGATATTCCATCGCCGCCACCACGGCCTTATGGCCGCCGAGCAGCCCATGAGCGACCAGGATCGCCTCGTCGAGCTTGGTCTTCTCGCGGGCTTCCTTCAGCCGGTCCGAATAGCGCTTGCTGTCGCGGAAGCGCAGCGGGTCCTGCGGCACGCGGGGCGTATCGATCAGCGTGTAGGTGCCGTCATCGAAGGTCCAGCCCAGCCGCTGCTTCGCGCTGGCGCGCATATGGTGGCCGCAATGCATGCAGACCTTGAGGTTGGCCTCCAGATCCCGCTGGAAGATCATCTGCTGGCAGGACGGGCATTGATGCCAGAGATTCTCCGGCACCTCCTTGCGGCCGAGCAGCGTGCGGATCTTCGGGCGGACGAATTCGGTGAGCCAGCTCATAGGCGCTCTCCCAGCTCAGGGTGGGGTATTTTCATTTCTTTTTTCTTTTAAAAAGAAATGTTTGTTCGTTTTTCTTCACGCCGCGACGCGAATGCCGCGCACGGCGGCGGCCAGCGAGCGCACCTGATCCAGCACCATGCGGCGGTTCCGGGCCGGGCGCGACCGTCCTCATCCAGGCTGAGGGCCAGCGTCTCGATCAGGGCGGAGCCGACCACCGCCGCATCGGCGACACGGGTCGCCTCGGCGGCCTGGGCGGGCGTGCGCACGCCGAAGCCGATGGCGATCGGCAGATCGGTGACCGTCGCAGATGCGCGGATGTTGTCGGAGAAATCGGCGGCCGAGGCGCTGCGCGTGCCGGTGATGCCGGTGATGCTCACGTAATAGACGAAGCCCGAACTGCCCTCCAGCACGTGCGGCAGCCGCGCGTCATCGCGTCGTGGGCGCGACCAGGCGGATGATGTCGAGCCCGTTGGCCGCCGCGAAGGGCGCCAGCAGATCGGCTTCCTCGGTCGGCAGATCGACGACGATCAGCCCGTCGACCCCGGCCGTCGCCGCATCGGCGCAGAAACGCTCCGGCCCGTAGGACAGGATCGGGTTGAGATAGCCCATCAGGATGATCGGTGTCTCGTCATCCGTCTCGCGGAAACCGCGCACCATGGCCAGCGTGCCGGCCAGCGTCGCGCCGGCCTTCAGCCCGCGCTGGCCGGCGGGCTGGATGATCGGGCCGTCCGCCATCGGATCGGTGAAGGGCATGCCGATCTCGATCAGGTCGGCGCCGGCTTCCGGCATGCCGTGCAGGATGGCGGTGCTGGTTGCCAGATCCGGGTCATAGGCTTCGAGGAACGGGATCAGCGCGCCGCGCCCCTCCTGCTTCAGCGCGGCGAAGCGCGCCGCGATGCGGCTCACAGCTGTCTGCCCGAGATGCTCGGCGACGGTGAAGATATCCTTGTCGCCGCGGCCGCAGAGGTTGATCAGGATGATCTGGTCCGGCCGCATGCCGGGCGCGATTTTGGCGACATGCGCCAGCGCATGGGCGCATTCCAGCGCCGGGATGATGCCCTCGACGCGGGTGCAGAGCTGGAACGCCTCCAGCGCCTCGTCGTCGGTGATCGGCGACATATTCGACGCGGCCGATATCGTGCAGCCAGGAATGCTCCGGCCCGATGCCGGGATAGTCCAGCCCGGCGCTGATGGAATGCGCCTCCTGGATCTGCCCGTCATCGTCCTGCAGCAGATAGGTGCGGTTGCCGTGCAGCACGCCGGGCCGGCCGCGCGCCATGCTGGCGGCGTGCTTGCCGGTATCCAGGCCGTGGCCCGCCGCCTCGACGCCGATCAGCCGCACGGAGGCCTCGTCCAGGAACGGATGGAACAGGCCCGATGGCGTTGGAGCCGCCGCCGACGGCGGCGATCGCCACATCCGGCAGCCGGCCTTCGGCCTCCATGCAGCTGGGCCTTCGCCTCATTGCCGATCACGCATTGGAAGTCGCGCACCATGGCGGGGTAGGGGTGCGGGCCGGCGGCGGTGCCGATCAGGTAATAGGTGTCGCCGACATTCGCGACCCAGTCGCGCATCGCCTCGTTCATCGCATCCTTCAGCGTGGCGGCGCCGGAGGTCGACGGATCGGACCTCGGCGCCCAGCAGCTTCATGCGGAACACGTTGGGCTTCTGCCGCTCCACATCCGTCGCGCCCATGTAGATGGTGCAGGGCAGGCCGAACAGCGCGCAGACGGTGGCGGTGGCGACGCCATGCTGGCCGGCGCCGGTTTCGGCGATGATGCGGGTCTTGCCCATGCGGCGGGCGAGCAGGATCTGGCCCATGCAGTAGTTGATCTTATGCGCGCCGGTATGGTTCAGCTCCTCGCGCTTGAAGTAGATTTTGGCGCCGCCGAGTTGCGCGGTCAGCCGCTCGGCGAACCAGAGCGGGCTCGGCCGGCCGACATAGTGCTTGAGATAGCCGTCAAGCTCCGCCTGGAAGGCGGGGTCGGCCTTCGTCGCCTCATAGGCGCGCTCGACCTCCAGGATCAGCGGCATCAGCGTTTCGGCGACGAAGCGGCCGCCGAATTCGCCGAAGCGGCCGCGCTCGTCCGGGCCCTGGCGCAGGCTGTTCTGGCCCGGGCCGGTTTCCTGCTGTGCGAAGTGCTTGTTCACGGGACCCCCTGATCGGCGCTGTCATACTCTGCGTGGCGGCCCACCGGAAGAGCAGGAGGAGCGTTTCGTGACGCATTGATGAAAGCGGCGATCAGCCTCGGGTCTTTCACCCCGGGCGCGGTCTCGACGCCGGATGAGACATCGACCCCGGACGCGCCCGAGCGCGCGATCGCCTCCGCGACATTGTCGGGGGTAAGCCCCCCGGCGAGCAGCCAGGGCAGGGGCGGCGCCCAGCCGGCGAGCAGCGACCAGTCGAGCGCGGTCGCGTTGCCGCCGGGCCGGGTGGCGCCGGGCGGCGGCTTCGATTCGATCATCATCCCGTCCAGCCCCTCCGCCGCTTGCGCGGCGGCGGCGAGGTCGGCCGCTGTCGAGACGCCGCACGCGAGCCAGACCGGAAGCCCGAACCGCTGCCTGATCGCGCGCGCCGCCGCGCCATCGGCATAGATCTGGAGAATGTCGAGCGGCATCGCCGCGAGCACGGCCTCGATCTGCTCGGGGCTCGGCTTCACGAAAAGCCCGACGCTGGGCGGGCCGCCGGGGCGGTTGGCGCGAATGGCGGCGGCACGTGGGGGCGGCACGAAGCGCGGCGAGGGCGGGAAGAAGACGAAACCGACATAATCGGCGCCGCCATCGACGGCGGCGGCCAGCGCCTCGGCGCTATTGATGCCGCAGATCTTGACCAGCATCAGGCGGCCCGGCGGCCGAGATCGGCGGCGATGGCGGCGGCGGCGGCCAGCGCCTCGGCGCTATTGATGCCGCAGATCTTGACCAGCATCAGGCGGCCCGGCGGCCGAGATCGGCGGCGATGGCGGCGGCGGCGGCCATAGGGTCGGCGGCGGCGGTGATCGGCCGGCCGATCACCAGCCAGTCCGCGCCGGCGGTGAGCGCCTCACGCGGGGTCAGCGTGCGCGCCTGGTCCCCCGACCGGCACGCCGGTGGGGCGGATGCCCGGCACGACCAGCAGTGGCCCCGGCCCGATCGCGGCGCGCAGCATGCCGACTTCTTGCGGGCTGCAAACGAGCCCGTCGGCGCCCGCCGCCAGAGCGAGCCGGGCGAGGCGGAGCACCTGCGCCACCGGCGGCGCATCGACGCCGGTTTCGGCCAGCGCCTCGGCCGAGAGGCTGGTCAGCACGGTCACGGCGAGGAGCTTCGGCCGAGCGGTACCGGCGGCCTCCGCCGCCTGGCGGGCGGCGGCGATCATCGCCGAGCCGCCGCTGGCATGGAGCGTCAGCATCGCCGCACCCAGGGGCAAAACGGCGGAGACGGCGCCGGCAACGGTATTGGGAATGTCGTGCAGCTTGAGGTCGAGAAAAACGGGCTCCCGCGTCACCGCCCGCACGCCCTCGGCCCCATGGGCGAGAAAGAAGGCAAGGCCGAGCTTGAGCAGGCCGACGCGGGGCCTGAGCCTCCGCGCCCAGTCCTGAGCGGTCGCGAGGTCGGTCGTGTCGAGGGCGGCGATGATCGGGTTGGCGATGATCGCGCGGGCGGCGGCCACCGGCTCAGCTTTCCGGCGGCGGCAGAACAGGTTCCGGGCGCCGCGTGGCGATAACGCTCTGGCTGGTGAATGCCGGTTCCTTCTGCCGCAACTCGGCCTGCGCGAGCTGCGCTCGCAGGCGGGCGACCTCGCCCTCCGCCTGCCGCGCGCGGCGGCCGAGACCGAGATGATCGATCCAGACCATGGCGGCGCCGAGGAAGAAGGCGACGGCCATGCCGATGAGGATGGCGACCGAAAGCGGCAGTTGGGCCGCATAGTCGGTCGGCCACAGGCCGAGGGTCACGTCCTGGCGGTTCGACAGGGCGAAGAGTGCCAGGATCAGGATGATGACGAGGGCTGGGATCAATCGAAGCATGAGAGGAGCTTACGACAAGATCACGGAGGAGCGAAATCGCTAGCTTAGCGTTTCGGTTCCGTCCGCGCGCCTTTGTTCACCCGGCTGCGCAGCTCCTTGCCGGCCTTGAAGAAGGGCACCACCTTTTCATCCACCGGCACAGCCTCGCCCGTGCGCGGGTTGCGCCCCGTGCGCGCCTGACGCTGCTTCACCGTGAAGGCGCCGAAGCCGCGCAGCTCCACACGCTCCCCGCGCGCGAGGGCCTGGCTGATCTCGTCGAAAATCGTGGCGACGATGGTTTCCACGTCTTTTCCAGTGAGATGTGGATTGGCCTCGGCCAGCTCCGCGATCAGCTCAGACTTCGTCATAAGGCTGGCTTCACCCTATTTTTGCGAACGATGCGCGTCATGTATCAGCCGATGAAAGGCATAGGCACCCGAACACATCGTCCAGGGCGTGTCAGACCCGCTAAGGCTGCCAGAGCGACACCGCTCCGTCAAGCATAAGTGTTTGGGAAACCAAGAGATTAGCGATGCCGCCGAGCTTTATTCCAAGAATGGAGGTGCTGTCCGCCGTGGCGGACACCTCCTTGACCGGCAAGTCCGCCGGCACGCCCCGCGCGCGCGCCAGCCAGGCCCGCGCCTGACTCCATGCCGCCGATCTCATCGATCAGACGCAGCGGCAGCGCCTGCCGCCCGGTATAGGCGCGGCCATCGGCCAAGGCACGCACATCGGCGACGCGTCCATATGCCGCCCCTCGGCGACCATGCCGACGAACTGGCCATACATGTCCATCAACAGGCCCTGCAGCACCTGATGCCCGGCATCCGTCATCGGCGCGGTGAAGCTCGGCTGGTCCTTCAGCGGGCCGGAGACCAGGGTCTGCACGTCGATGCCGAGCTTGTCGAGCAGCCCGCACGCCTCCGGCGCTTCCAGGATCACGCCGATCGAGCCGGTCAGCGTGGCGTCGCGGGCGAAGATCCGGGCCGCCGGCACCGCGATCATGTAGCCGGCCGAGGCCGCCATGCCGCCCATCACCGCGACCACCGGCTTCACCTTGGCGACCGCGGCGATCGCGTCGTGCAGCGCCTCGCCCCCGGCGAACGCCGCCGCCGGGGCTGTCGATCGCCACCATCAGCGCGGCCGCCCGGCGGTCCGTCGCGAGGTCGGTGACGGCCGCGACCCGTTTCTCGTCATCGGTGATGATGCCGTTGACCTTCAGCACGGCCGACGTAGCGTGGCCCGGCCAGAGCGCGGCGCCCCGGCCGGCGCAGGGCCAGCGCCGGCCAGCACGACCGCCAGCACGGCGGCGACCCGCCAAGCCACCAGGCGGCGCTTGAGGCGCCGCCGGTCGAGCAGCAGATCGGTCTCCAGGCTCATGCACGTTCCTCCGGCGGTCCCACACAGAAAAAGGCCGCCGGGGTGCTTTCGCACTCCGGCGACCTTTCGTCATCAGCCCCACGCGGGGGGCCAGGCGATCACATCAGGCGATCAGATCAACCGTCCGACTGCTGGTTGCGGCGGCGGATCGCCGCACCCAGGATGTCGCCCAGCGAGGCGCCGCGAGTCGGACGATGCCGAATTCGGCCATCGCCTGCTTCTCTTCCTCGACCTCCTTGCCCTTGATGGTCAGGGTCAGCTTGCGGGCGGCGCGGTCGACCGCGGTGATCTTGGCATCCACCTTCTCGCCCACGGCGAAGCGGTCGGGCCGCTGGTCGCCCTTGTCGCGCGCCAGTTCGGCGCGGCGGATGAAGCCGGTCAGCACGTCGTCGACCTTCACCTCGATGCCGTTGGCCTGCACCGCGGTGACGATGCAGGTGACGACGTCGCCCTTGTGCACGCGGTCGAGCACGCCGGCCGCCGGATCGTCCTGCAGCTGCTTGATGCCGAGGCTGATGCGCTCCTTCTCGACATCGACGTCGAGCACCTTGGCCTTGACGATCTGGCCCTTCTCGTAGCTTGGCCATCGCCAGCTCGCCGGCCTCGTCCCAGGACAGGTCGGACATGTGGACCATGCCGTCGATATCCGGCGGCGAGGCCGATGAACAGGCCGAACTCGGTGATGTTGCGGATTTCGCCCTCGACCTCGGAGCCGATCGGATGCTCGTCGACGAACTGCTCCCACGGGTTGCGCTGCACCTGCTTCAGGCCGAGCGAAATGCGGCGCTTGCGAGCTGTCCACGTCCAGCACCATGCACCTCCACTTCCTGGCTGGTGGCGACGATCTTGCCGGGATGGACGTTCTTCTTGGTCCAGGACATTTCGGAGACGTGCACCAGGCCCTCGACGCCCGGCTCCAGCTCCACGAAGGCGCCGTAGTCGGTGATGTTGGTGACGCGGCCGGTGTACTTGGCGCCCGGCGGATACTTCGCCGCGACGCCTTCCCACGGATCGGCCTCGAGCTGCTTCATGCCGAGGCTGATGCGCTGGGTGTCCGGAGTTGAAGCGGATCACCTGCACCTTGCACCGGCTGGCCGATCGTGCAGCGCCTCGGACGGGTGGTTGATGCGGCGCCAGGCGATGTCGGTGACGTGCAGCAGGCCGTCGACGCCGCCCAGATCGACGAAGGCGCCGTAGTCGGTGATGTTCTTCACCACGCCGTCGAGGATCATGCCTTCCTTCAGGCCCTGGATCAGCTCGCTGCGCTGCTCGGCGCGGGTCTCTTCCAGCACGGCGCGGCGGGAGACGACGATGTTGCCGCGGGCGCGGTCCATCTTCAGGATCTGGAACGGCTGCGGCGTGCCCATCAGCGGGCCGACGTCGCGCACCGGGCGGATATCCACCTGGCTGCCGGGCAGGAACGCCACGGCGCCGCCGAGATCGACGGTGAAGCCGCCCTTGACGCGGCCGTAGATGGTGCCGTTGACGCGCTGGTTGCCCTCGAACGCCTTCTCCAGGTTGGTCCAGGCTTCCTCGCGGCGCGCCTTCTCGCGCGACAGCACGATGGAGCCGTCGCGGTCCTCGTAGCGCTCGACATACAGTTCGATCAGGTCGCCGGGCTTGACGTCCGGCTTCTGGCCCGGGCGGGCCGAATTCCTTGAGCGCGACGCGGCCTTCGGACTTCAGGCCGACATCGACGATGGCGAATTCGTCGGTGAGGCGGAGGACGCGGCCGGTGACGACGGAGCCGTCGAAGCCGGTATCCCGGCCGAGGGTTTCGTCGAGAAGGGAGGCGAAATCCTCCTCCGCTGAATGGTCGTGCGGGCGGAGGGCGGACTGGCTGACATGTGACGGTTTCTGTCCTTGATCAAAGGGCGCGGAGAGTGATCCGCACCGGTCTGCGCGCCACTGCCTGCGGGACCATCCCGGGCGGACACGGCTTGCCCGTCAAAAGCGGGCCGGATGAATGGGCGACCGACCGCGCAGGGGCGTCGGTGAATGCTGCCGGCGGCACAGATACGCCGAGTTGAGCCTGAAGTCAAGCGACAGCCGGAATATTATGCGCCGCCGGCCGCGGCCCTACACGCCGAGCTTTGAGCGGATGATGGCCTCGGCCCGGGCGAGCGCCTGATCCGATGTCAAACCGCTCGTATCCAGCACCACCGCGTCCTCGGCCGGGCGCAGGGGGGCGACGGGTCGGTCGCTGTCCGCCTCGTCCCGGGCCGCCATCTCGGCCCGGATCACGGCGAGGTCGGGCACCGCGCCACCGCGTGCGAGCAGCTCGCGATGCCGGCGCTCGGCGCGCACATCAAGCCCGGCGGTGACGAAGAATTTCACCCGCGCCCCCGGCAACACGACGGTGCCGATGTCGCGCCCGTCCAGCACCGCGCCGTCAGCCGCGAAGCGGCGCTGGAAATCGAGCAGCGCCGCGCGCACGCCGGGGACGGAGGCGACCTGCGGCCGAGGCGGCGTCGGCCACCGGGCCGCGCAGATCATCGCGCCGCAGATCGGCGGGTTGCAGGGTTTCGGCCGCCGCCGTCGCGGCCGTGGCGTCAGCGGGGTCGCCAGCCTGCATCCAGCACGCGCCGCCCAACCGCGCGATAGAGCAGCCCGGTATCGAGATGCGGCACGCCCAGCACATGCGGCGAGCCGCCGCGCCAGCGTGCCCTTGCCCGAGGCGGCCGGCCCGTCGATCGCGACGGTCAGAGGCTGATTCTGATCCTCGTCGATCACAGCCGCGTGATCTCGGCACCCAGTTCCCGCATGAGATCGGCGAAGCCCGGGAAGCTCGTATCGATGAAGCTCGCGTCATCGACGGTGACGGCGGTGCGCGCGCCGAGCCCGAGCACCAGTGCCGACATCGCGATGCGGTGATCCATATGGGTCTCGACCATCCCGCCGCCCGACGGCGGCGCCTCGCCGGTGCCGTGAACGATCAGATCGTCGCCCTCGATCTCCACGCCGATGCCGTTGACCGACAGCAGGCCAGCGGTGGCGGCCAGCCGGTCGCTCTCCTTCACCCGCAATTCGGACAGGCCACGGAACCGGCTGGTGCCCCGCGCGAAGGCCGCTGCCACGGCCAGGACCGGGAACTCGTCGATCATGCTCGGCGCGCGCTCACGCGGCACTTCGACCGCACGGATGAGGCCATGGCGTATCGTGATGTCACCGACCGGCTCGCCACCTTCGACCCGCTCGCCGTCGATCGTGAGATCCGCGCCCATCTCGGCCAGGGTGGCGAAAAGCCCGGTGCGCAGCGGGTTGAGCCCGACACCGGCGATCGTGACCTCAGACCCCGGCACGGCCAGCGCCGCGACCAAAGGAAAGGCGGCCGAGGACGGATCGCCCGGCACCACGATATCCGCCGCCCGTCAGCTTCGGTTGCCCGGCGAGGCGGATGAGCCGCCCCGCGCCCTGAACCTCGACCGAGACGGTGGCGCCGAAATGACGCAGCATATTCTCGGTATGGTCCCGCGTGGCTTCGGGCTCCTCGACCCGCGTTTCTCCGGCGGCGTTCAGCCCCGCGAGCAGCACGGCCGATTTCACCTGGGCGGAGGCGACGGGCAGCCGGTAGTCGAGCGGCCGGGTCTCCGCCGCGCCCTCGATCGCCAGCGGCAGCCGGCCGCCGGCGCGGCCCGCGAATCGGGCGCCGCAGGCGGAGAGCGGGTCCGTCACCCGTTTCATCGGCCGTTTGCGGAGGCTGGCATCGCCGGTCAGCACCGCGAAGATCGGGTGGCTGGCCAGAATGCCGCAGATCAGCCGCGCGGCGGTGCCGGAATTGCCCATATCGAGCACGTCGGCGGGTTCGGTGAGCTGCCCGCGCCCCTGGCCGCGCACGCTCCAACTGCCGGCGCCCTCATTCACGACGTCGGCGCCGAGCGCACGCATGGCGGCGGCGGTGCGCAGCACATCCTCGCCCTCCAGTAGCCCGGTGATCCTCGTCCGCCCCTCGGCGAGCGCGCCGAACATCAGCGCCCGATGGCTGATCGACTTGTCGCCCGGCACCCGGATACGGCCGGAAAGCGGGCGGCCGCGGGGCTCGGCGCGCAGCGGTTGGAGAAGGCCGGGGGCGTGATCCATCATCATCTCTTAACGCAGCGTGGGCTAGGGTTCGGGAAGCGGGGTTTGACAGCAGCCTCTGGGGATGGCAAGGCCGCGCCCTTTCCGAAATCGGTTACCGCGACGAGGCTCTCCCGATGGTAAAGCCTGAATTAGGCGCCAAGCGTACCTGTGTGTCCTGCGGGACGCGATTCTATGATTTGGGGAAGACGACCCCGAATTGCCCCAAATGCGGCACCGAGCAGCCGCCCGAGCAGCCGCGCCTGAAGCGCGGCGGCAATCAGATCGAGGATCGCCGCCTCAAGAAGCCCGTCGCCGCCGCGCGGACCGATGAGCCCGATGTCGAGGCCGGCGAGGTCGAGGATGTCGCCGAGGATGATGACGTGCTCGATGAAACGCCCGATCTGGACGATGATGACGACGCGATCGAGGGCGAGATCGAGGTCGAGAAGGACGTCGATGAGCGCGACCAGTAGCCGCTAGATCGCGTGATTCAGGCCTTCGGTGATTTCCACCTCCGGTCATTACGCTCTAAGCTTCATCTACCCCTTTGGGGCCCGCATCCTGTGACGGCTCCCACCCTGGCCTTTCCCAAGGGCGGCTGAAGCAGGGCGGAGGGCGAAGAGAGGCGCGGCGGATGGCGAAAGCGGAGTTGAGGGAGCGCTTCACGGGGCCCTGGCTGTCGCTGCGCGGTGTCGGCATCGTCACCATCGTCGCCATCGCCGTCCTCTGCGCCGCCTGCCTTTCGGTATTGCTGCAAAGCCGGCTGGAACTGGTTCGCCGGGCCGATATCCTGGCCGGCGATGTCCTCGTGCTCGCGGACCAGACCGTTCAGATCGAGGTGCGGCGCTACGATCTTCGCCTGCTCGATGTGATCTCCGACCTGCATGACGCGGCGGCCGCGAGCCCCGCGACCCACAAAGACTTGTCTCTGTCCGCCTGGCTCTTCGGCGGGCTGGCGCTCCGCAACAGCACCGGCGATATCATGGTGCTGAATGAGAACGGCGGCGTGCTGGCGAGTTCCCGTCCCGACCTCACCGCCGACTACGCCAAGGCGCTCCCGTCGATCACGGCGGAGATGAGCCCGCAATCCTCCGGCCTCGCGATACGCACCGTCCTTCTCGGTGGTGCCGGGCCGCCGCTGATCGCGCTGGCGCGGCGCTGTCCGGCCGCTGCCTGCGGCCAATCCGTCGCCATCATCGCCATGCTTCCCATGAGCTGGATTCAGGGCGTCTTCGACGGCCTCGTCCTCGGCCGGAAAGGGGCCATCGCGCTGACCGATGTGAGCGGGAGACTGCTTGCCCGCGAACCCGCCATGCCGGGCATTCTTGGGCATCCCGTCGAGCCGGCCTCGATCATCGCCCGCATCCCCTCGATCGGCGCCACGATCTTTCGCCGGCCTCCGGTCACGGATGGCCGCTGCTGCCGCGTGACGGCGGCGCGGATCGATGGGCTGCCGCTGCTCGTCTTCGTCAGCATCTCCCGCGCGGACATGCTGCGCGGCTGGAGCCATCTCGCCTTCATCATCATTCTCGCGGTCGTCGTGCTGTCCGGCGGCCTGGTCGTGCTGAATCTGCTTCTGGCGCAGCAGGTTTACCGCAAAATGAAGGTCGATCAGCAACTCGTCCTGGCCAATACGCGGCTGGCGGAACTGGCGCGCACCGATGGGCTGACCGGCCTGCTCAACCGGCGGGGCTTCGATGAGGCGCTGGAGCGGGAATGGCGGCGCTGCCGCCGGAGCGGCAAGCCCATCGGCCTGTTGATGCTCGATGCCGACCACTTCAAGGCCTATAACGACCAGTTCGGGCATCAGGCCGGCGATAGCGTGCTGCGCACTCTGGCGGCCAGCATCCTCGCCCAAATCCATGCGCAGGCCGGCATCGCGGCCCGCTATGGCGGCGAGGAATTCACGATCGTCCTGCCGGATTCGGATCTGACCGCCGCCCGCCTGATCGCCGAGGCGATCCGCGTGAGCATCGAGGCGCTGGCGATACCGTGCGGGTATTGTGATGCGGTCGTCACCATCAGCGTCGGGGTGAGCTTCGCCGCCGCCGGCGAGTTGGCCACGGCCGAGTCTCTGGTCGCCGCGGCCGACGCGGCGCTCTATGAGAGCAAGGACGGCGGCCGCAACCGGGTGTCGGTGCGCGGGCTCACGCCACAGCCAGCCGGCGCGAAGTAGGTCCCGTCAAGCCGCGCGGCGAAGGCCGCCCTGCCGCTCGATGAAGGCGGCGATTTCGGCGACGCCCTGGCCGGCGCGGATATTGGTGAAGACGAAGGGCCGCTCGCCGCGCATCTTCCGCGCGTCCCGGTCCATCACCTCCAGGCTCGCGCCCACATGGGGCGCCAGGTCGATCTTGTTGATCACCAGCAGATCGCTGCGGGTGATGCCGGGGCCGCCCTTGCGCGGGATCTTGTCCCCGGCCGAGACGTCGATGACGTAGATGGTGATGTCCGCCAGCTCCGGGCTGAAGGTCGCCGCCAGATTGTCGCCGCCGCTTTCGATGAGGATCACGTCGAGCGCCGGGAAACGCCGCTGCAGATCCGTCCACGCCCGCCATGTTGATGCTGGCGTCCTCGCGGATCGCGGTATGCGGGCAGCCGCCGGTCTCGATGCCGAGGATGCGGTCGGGCGTCAGCGATCCCGCGCGCGTCAGGAACTCGGCATCCTCCTTGGTGTAGATGTCATTGGTGATGGCGGCGATGTCGTAACCGTCCCGCAATGTCTTGCACAGCGCATCCATCAGCGCCGTCTTGCCGGTGCCGACAGGGCCGCCGATGCCCACCCGCAGCGGGCCATGGGGCGAGAGACTCATGTGCGGAACAACCTCGTATATTGGGTTTCGTGGTGCATGGCCGCGAGATCGGCGCGGATCGCGGCACTGCCGATATCGTCAAGCGCCCGGTCGCGGCTCTCCGCGCAAACGGCGATGAGCACGGGCTCCAGCGCCGCCATGACGCGCAAGCCCGCCTGTTGGCCGAGCGGAATGATCCGCACCGCCGCCGAGACCATATTGGCGCAGAAGGCGTGGAGGAAACCGAGCGCCGCGCGATCCTCGGGTACGCCATGTGCGGCCGAGACGGCGCCGACCGCGACCGGATAGGCGATGGGCCGGCCGGCGAGCCGCGCGAGCACGGGCGCGGGCCAGGCGGCGGCGGCGGCGAGAAAGGCGGTGCCCTGGGCCGTCGTCTCCAGCCAGCGTTCCCGCCCGCCGGGCAGAGCGGCGGCAAGCTCCGCCACTTCCGCCAGGGCGTCTTCGTCATTCACCGCCCGATGGGCGTGGCGGAGCAGGATCGCATCCGTCTGCCCGCTGCCCTGTTCAAGGATATCGACCAGCCAGCCGATCAGCCCGGCTGTGCTGCGCGCATCCCCCGCCTCGACCGCCCATTCCAACCCGTGGCTATAGGCGAAGCCGCCCGTCGGGAAGGCCGGTGAGAGCCAGGTCAACAGCCGCAAGAAGCCGTCCTCGTCAGTGATCATGGTCGTGGTGATGGTGGTGGTGATGATGGTGGCCGCCGCCCGTGCCGAGCGCGTAGGCGCCGGATTCGGGGTCGAAGGGCGCCTGCTCCTCCTCGGCATGGCCGCCGAGCCCCGCGACCATCTCGGCGACCACATGGTCATAGCGGATGCGTATGAGGCCGGGCAGAAACTGCACCGGCAGATGCCGGTTGCCGAGATGCCAGGCGATGCGGATGAGCGCGTCCTCGTCATGGGCGTGGATGTCGAGCACCCGCTCGGGCATCGCTTGCACCGCGAGGATACGCCCATCTTCCAGCCGCAACCCGTCGCCATGCCGCAAGGCGACCGCCTGCGGCAGGTCGAGCATGCACTCGGCACCGCTCACGGTCTTGAGCAGGAAGCGGCGGCGATGGCGGTGATCATGGTCGAGCAGCACGGCATCGGCCGCGCTATCGCCGGCCCAGGCGCCGGCGGGGAGGTGGTCAATCGCGCGCATCAGAACAAGAAGTACCGCTGGGCCATCGGCAGCACCGTCGCCGGTTCGCAGGTCAACAACACGCCATCCGCGCTGACCTCATAGGTTTCGGGATCGACCTCGATCGCGGGGGTCGCGTCATTATGCACCATGCTCGCCTTGCCGATGCCGCCGCGCGTATTGCTGACCGGCACCAGCGGGCGGCTGAGGCCGAGCTTGCGGCTGAGATCAGCCTCCATCGCCGCGCCCGAGACGAAGAGCACGGAGGAGAGCGTCAGCGAACGCCCGAAACCGCCGAACATCGGCCGCGCATGGATCGGCTGCGGCGTCGGGATGGAGGCGTTGGGGTCGCCCATCATAGCCATGGCGATGGTGCCGGATTTCAGCACGAGATCGGGCTTCACGCCGAAGAAAGCCGGCGTCCACAGCACAAGATCGGCGAGCTTGCCGACCTCGACCGAGCCGATATGCGCGGCAATCCCATGCGCGATCGCCGGGTTGATCGTGTATTTGGCGATGTAGCGCTTCACCCGCGCATTGTCGGCGGCACCGTCACCGGGCAGCGAGCCGCGCTGCACCTTCATCTTATGCGCCGTCTGCCAGGTGCGGGTGATGACCTCGCCGACGCGGCCCATCGCCTGGCTGTCTGAGCTGATGATCGAGAAGGCGCCGAGATCGTGCAGAATATCCTCCGCCGCGATCGTTTCGCGGCGGATACGGCTCTCCGCGAAGGCGATATCCTCGGGGATCGAGGGGTCGAGGTGATGACACACCATGAGCATGTCGAGATGCTCATCCAGCGTGTTGAGCGTATAGGGCCGCGTCGGGTTGGTGGAGGAGGGGATGACGTTGGGCAGGCCGCAGACGCGGATGATATCGGGCGCATGGCCGCCGCCCGCGCCCTCGGTATGATAGGCGTGGATGGTGCGGCCGCCGATCGCGGCGATCGAATCCTCGACGAAGCCGCTCTCGTTCAGCGTATCGGTATGGATCATCACCTGCACGTCGAAGCGGTCCGCGACGGTCAGGCAATTATCGATGGCGGCGGGCGTCGTGCCCCAATCCTCATGCAGCTTGAGCGCGCAGGCCCCGGCGCGGATCATCTCCTCCAGCGCTTCGGGGCGGGAGGCATTGCCCTTGCCGGCGAAGGCGAGGTTCATCGGCAGCCCCTCGGCCGCTTGCAGCATCCGGCCGAGATGCCATGGGCCCGGCGTGCAGGTGGTGGCGGCGGTGCCGGTCGCCGGGCCCGTGCCGCCGCCGAGCATGGTGGTGATGCCGGAGGCCAGCGCTTCCTCCACCTGCTGCGGGCAGATGAAATGGATGTGGGAGTCGAAGCCGCCCGCCGTCAGGATGCGGCCTTCGCCGGCGATGATCTCCGTGCCCGGGCCGATGATGATATCGACATTGGGCTGCGTATCCGGATTGCCCGCCTTGCCGATGCCGGCGATGCGGCCATCCTTCAGCGCCACATCGGCTTTGACGATGCCCCAATGGTCGATGATGAGCGCGTTGGTGATGACGGTATCGGCCGCTCCGGCGGCGCTGGTGGCCTGGGACTGTCCCATACCGTCCCGGATGACCTTGCCGCCGCCGAAGGTGACTTCCTCGCCATAGGTGGTGAGATCACGCTCGACCTCGACGAAAAGCTCGGTATCGGCGAGGCGCACGCGGTCCCCCACCGTCGGGCCGTACATATGGGCATAGGCGTGGCGGGAGATGCGGGCCATGTGTCAGCCGTTTTCCAAAGGACCAGAGATTTCGCCGCGAAAGCCATAGACGATGCGGGCGCCGCCAAGCGGGATCAGCACCACCTCCCGCGTCTGCCCCGGCTCGAACCGGACGGCGGTGCCGGCGGGAATGTTCAGCCGGCGGCCGCGCGCGGCCGCGCGATCGAACCGGAGGCCGGGATTCGTTTCGGCGAAGTGATAATGGCTGCCGACCTGCACCGGCCGGTCGCCGGTATTGGCGACGGTCAGGGTGATGACAACGGCGCCGACATTGATCTCGATATCGCCGTCAGCGGGGATGATTTCACCGGGGATCATGGCGCGCGCCCGCTACCGGATCGGCTCATGAACGGTGACGAGCTTGGTGCCGTCGGGGAAGGTTGCCTCCACCTGCACGTCATGGATCATCTCGGCGATACCCTCCATCACCTGATCGCGGGTGAGAACATGGGCGCCGCGCTCCATCAGGTCGGCGACGCTGCGCCCGTCCCGCGCGCCCTCGACCACGAAATCGCTGATCAGGGCCACGGCCTCGGGGTGGTTGAGCTTCACGCCACGCTCCAGCCGGCGGCGGGCGACGGTCGCCGCCATCGCGATCAGCAGCTTGTCTTTCTCTCGTGGCGTCAGGTTCACCCCGGCCTCTCCCCAAACTCTGTCATAACCGCCAGACGCGCGGCAGCGGTGCCGCGTTCCGCAGGATGCCGAGCGCGCCCATCACGGCCTGCCGCAGCCGGGCGCCGTCCTTGGCCAGAAGCCTCGCAAGAACAAGGCCATTCCAGGCCGAGACGCCGGCTTCCAAATTGCCATGGAGCGGGCCTTCGCCGAGCGTGCCGGTTCCCAAAGCCGCGCGGAGCGCGGGCACGGCCGCCTCCGCCTCCGGGCTCACGCAGATGATCGTGGCCATCGCCGCCGCATCGGCGAAGGTGCCGGCGCGGGCCATCAGCGCCGCCGCATCCCCCGCGATGCGGGTCGCGTCGTGCAGCAGCAGCCGGCCGCCCTGGCGGATGCGGATACGGTCGGTGAGCCAGGCGCGCGCCAGCGTCTCCCCGCTTTCCCGGCGCCCGAAGAGCAGGCTTTCCACGCCCAGAAAACGGGCAGAGGGTGCGAGATCGGCGGTGAGCGTGCGGTCGGCGCGGCAGGCATCGAACAGGATGCTCTCCTGCGGCAGCCATTCGAGCGTGGCGTCTTCCGCCGCCGTCAGCGTGGTGCGGATGGTGGCGGGCGGGGAGCCGGGTGCCGCGCGATAGAAGCGCTCCGCCGCCTGGGTGGTGGCGATCAGGTGCGTGCCGGCCCCGGCCCGGATATCGACGCCAAGATCGTCCCCGCCGGTGATGCCGCCCGAGGTGTTGAGGAGAACCGTCTCGGTTATCGCCCCGGGTGCCGTGCGCGGGTGTCGCGCCTTGAGGCAGCCCTCCTGCCGCAGGACGGCGAGGGCGGTGAGATCGCCCCGCCGCTCGAACGAGATGCGGAGCCGCCCGAAGGCGCGCTGGGGCGCATTGAGATTGGGGCTGGAACTCCATACCTCTGTCTGGCACGCGGGGGCGGGCGATGAACAGCGATCACACCGACAGATGCCGCCGCACCTCACGCTCATCGAGGCTGTCGCGCGCGCCCGCCACCACGATCGCGCCGCGATCCATCACCGCGAGCGTCTGCGCCAACTCATGCGCGAAGTCGTAATACTGCTCCACCAGCAGGATCGCCATCGTGCCCCGGCCGCGCAGCAATGCGATGACCCGGCCGATATCCTTGATGATGCTCGGCTGAATGCCTTCGGTCGGTTCATCCAGCACCAGCAGGCGCGGCCGCATGACCAGCGCGCGGCCGATTGCGAGTTGCTGCTGCTGCCCGCCCGAAAGATCGCCGCCGCGCCGTCGCAGCATCGTCTTGAGGACGGGGAAAAGCTCGAAGATCTCCTCGGGGATTTTCCGCGCGCGCCGTGGCAGGACGGAGAAGCCCGTCTCCAGGTTTTCCTGCACCGTCAGCAGCGGGAAAATGTCTCGCCCTTGCGGCACCCAGGCGATGCCGCGCTTCGCCCGCTCATAGGCGGGAAGCTTGATGATGCTCTGCCCCTCCCAGCGGATATCGCCCCGGCTGACGGGATGGGCGCCGGTGATGGCGCGCAGCAGGCTCGTTTTGCCGACGCCGTTGCGGCCCAGGATCGAGGTGACGGTTCCGGGTTCGGCGCGCACGGAAACACCGCGCAGCGCGATCGCCGCGCCGTAATGCAGGCTGATGCCATCGACCTCAAGCATGGCCGGTTCCTTCCCTTCCGCTCATCGCCCGAGATAGACGTCGATCACCCTCGGATCGGCGCTCACCTGATCCAGGCTGCCTTCCGAAAGCACCGAGCCCTCATGCAGCACCGTGACCTTCACGCCGAGCGCGCGGACGAAGGCCATGTCATGCTCGACGACCACGACGGAGCGCGTGCGGTTGATGTCCCGCAGCAAATGCGCGGTCTGCTCGGTCTCGGCATCCGTCATGCCGGCGACGGGCTCATCCACCAGCAGCAGTTGCGGATCTTGCGCCAGCAGCATGCCGATTTCGAGCCATTGCTTCTGCCCGTGCGAGAGATCGGCGGCGAGGCGATCCCGATGCTCGGTCAACCGGATGGTTTCCAGCAGTGCCTCGATCTTATCGGCCTCGGCCTTCGTCTTGCGGGCGCCGAGCGTGAACCGGGCGCGGCGGTCCCCGGCCAGTGCCAGCAGCAAGTTGTTCCAGACGGTATGGCTCTCGAAGGTCGTCGGCTTCTGGAATTTCCGCCCGATGCCAAGCTGCGCTATCGCGGGTTCATCCATGCGGGTGAGGTCGGTGGCGCCGCCGAAGACGACCTTCCCCGTATCCGGCCTGGTCTTGCCGGTGATGATGTCCATCATCGTGCTTTTGCCGGCACCGTTGGGGCCGATCACCGCGCGCATCTCCCCCTTCGCGAGCGAGATCGAGAGGTTGTTGATGGCCTTGAAGCCGTCGAAAGTCTTGTTGACGCCGTGCAGGAACAAAAGATCGCTGCCGGCGCCGGGCGTAGCTTCGCCGATCATGCCGCACTCTCCGCATCGAGGCCGAGATCCGCGCCGGCCTCGGCCCCCGCCTCGGCAAAGTCCGCGGTTGCGCGATCGATGGCGGCAAGGCCCTGCGGCTCGGCCGCGGTCGGCAGCCGGGGGCTGACACGCCTGCGCGCGAAGGTGCCGATGATGCCGCGCGGCAGAAAGAGCGTGACAAGGATGAACAGCCCGCCGAGCGCATAGAGCCAGGCGCCCGGCAACGCCCCCGTCAGCACCGTTTTGCCGAAGTTCACGAGCACCGCGCCGAGAATGGCGCCCGTCAGCGTGCCGCGCCCACCGACGGCGACCCAGATCACCGCCTCGATCGAATTGGCGGGGGCGAATTCGCTCGGGTTGATGATGCCGATCTGCGGCACGTAAAGCGCGCCGCCGATGCCCGCGATCATGGCCGAAAGCGTCCAGACCACGAGCTTGTAGTATTCCGGCCGGTAGCCGAGGAAGCGGGTGCGGCTTTCGGCGTCTCGCACCGCCACCAGCACCTGGCCGTAGCGGCTGCCCACCAGCCAGCGCGCAAAGAGGAAGGCGCCAGCGGTGAAAAGCGCCGAGAGCACCATCAGCGCCGTGGTCGTGCCGCTGCGGTCAAGCGGGAAGCCGGCGATGTCCTTGAAGTCGGTCATGCCGTTGTTGCCGCCAAAGCCCATGTCGTTGCGGAAGAAGGCGAGCAGCAGCGCGTAGGTCAGCGCCTGGGTGATGATGGAGAGATAGACGCCGCCGACGCGGCTGCGGAAAGCGAGGAAGCCGAAGACGGCGGCCAGCACGGCAGGCACCAGCAGCGCCATGACGATGGCGAAGGGGAGGAAGGCGAAGCCGTGCCAGTACCAGGGAAGCTGCTTCCAGCCGATGAAGATCATGAAATCGGGCAGGTTGGCATTGGCATAGACGCCGCGCGCCCCGATCTCCCGCGTCAGATACATGCCCATGCAATAGCCGCCGAGGGCGAAGAAGGCGGCGTGCCCCAGCGTGAGGATGCCGGCGAAACCCCAGACGAGATCGACGGCGAGCGCCAGCATGGCATAGCAGAGATATTTCCCGGCAAGCCCGACGACGAAATCCGAGACATGGAACGCGCTGGTCGCGGGCGTCGCGAGGTTGAGGACGGCGAGGATGATGGCGACGCCGATGATGATGACCGGCGTGAGCGTGAGGGAAAGGCGGGTCATGCTTCCACCGCCCGCCCCTTGACCGGGAACAATCCGCGCGGGCGCCTCTGGATAAACAGGATGATGAGGACGAGGACGACGATCTTGCCGAGCACGGCGCCCGCCACGGGTTCGAGACCCTTGTTGACGACGCCGAGGGTGAGGGCGGCGAGCACCGTGCCCCAGAGATTGCCGACGCCGCCGAAGACGACGACCATGAAGCTGTCGATGATGTAGTTCTGGCCGAGATTGGGCGAGACGTTGTCGATCTGGCTGAGGGCCGCGCCCGCGACCCCGGCGATGCCGGAGCCGAGGCCGAAGGTCATCGCATCGATCCAGGGCGTGCGGATGCCCATGCTGGCCGCCATGCGGCGGTTCTGGGTGACGGCGCGCATCCGCAGGCCGAGCGGCGTGTAGCGCATCACCGCCATCAGCCCGCCCACGACGGCGAAAGCGAAGATGATGATGCAAAGCCGGTCGAGCGTGATAGTGAGCCCGCCGAACATGAAATAGCCGCTCATCCAGCCGGGTGTGGCGACATCCTGGTTCTCGGCCCCGAACAGCGAGCGGATCGCTTGCTGCAGGATGAGGCTGAGACCCCAGGTAGCGAGCAGCGTTTCCAGCGGGCGGCCATAAAGGAAGCGGATCATGCAGCGTTCGATGAGGATGCCGATCAACCCGGCGACGATGAAGGCCGCCGGGATCGCGACGATGACGCTGGTGCCGAAGAAATCCGGCGCATAAGCGCGGAAGACCTGCTGCACGCAGAAGGTGACATAGGCGCCGATCATCACCATTTCGCCATGGGCCATGTTGATGACGCCCATGACGCCGAAGGTGATGGCGAGCCCGGCGGCGGCGAGCAGCAGCACGGAACCGAGGCTGATGCCGTAATAGACGGTTTCCAGCCAGCTCCAGAGCTTCAGGGTGAAATCGATATGGGCGATGGCGGCCACGGCTGCCGCCGCTACCGGCTTCGGCTCACCCGAAAGCGAGGCGAGTTCGTTGCGCGCAGTGAGATCCCCGCGCGCCGCGATGGTGGCGATCGCCGCGATCTGGGTGTCGATGGGCGTGCTGGGTGCGGCGAGCTGATCGGCGGCCACGGCCTCGCGCAGCGTGGTGAGCACACCAGTGTCATGCTCCCGCGTGAGCGCATGCGTGACGATAGGCAATGTCGCGGCCGAGGGAGATTCGAAGATCGCCTCGGCAGCGGCCCGGCGTGTCGCGGTGTCGGGCGAGGATAGATCGAGCACACCCGTCGCCGTGGCGATGGCGCCCGTCACCATGTCATTGGCGATGACACGGCGGATCGCGAGGAAGGGTGGCGCCGCGATCGGCACGCCGGTACGCGCATTCGTCCAGGCGCCCGTCGTCTCGTCATGAATGAACAGCGCGTGATCCGGGCGTGGATATTTCCAGGTATAGAGATCGTTATTGCCGAGTGCGTTGAGGATGATACGCGCGCGCGGCCCGCCAGAAAGGGCGATGTCGCCGACCGCGCTCACGATCGTATCGAAATCAGGGCTGATCAGGCCGAGATAAGGGTCGGACGCTGCCGTCGCTGCCTGGGCGCGGGCGAGCGGTGCCAGCGCCAGGACAGCCAGGAACAAGGCAAGGACGGCCCGCCGCCATGGTGAACGTCGCTGTGAAAGCTGGGTCAACGGAGCGGGCCTCCTCTCCGACACGCGTGATCGAGCGGGGCCTGATCAGGCGGTTTTCGTGCCGAGGCACCGGCCGCGCACCACGTCGTAATTTCCGCAAGACATCGGCGGCAGCCAGTCGCCGATGAGATCCTTCGATTCCGGCAGGTACGGCGACCAGGGCTGGGCGACGACGGTACCCGGCGTCTCGAAGACGACGTTGAACTGGCCGTTCGCCTGAATTTCACCGATCAGCACGGGCTTCGTGATGTGGTGATTGGGCATCATGGCGGCGACATCGCCGGTCAGGTTCGGGGCGGTGATGCCCGGCAGGGCGGCGATCACCGCATCCGTATCGGTCGTGTTCGCCTTCTCGACCGCTTTGATCCACATGTTGAAGCCGATATAGGCGGCCTCCATCGGGTCGTTGGTGACGCGCTTCGGATTGCCGGTGAACTTCTTGAAATCCGCGATGAACTGGGTGTTCGCCGGGTCCTGCACGCTCTCGAAATAGTTCCAGGCGGCGAGATGGCCGATCAGCGGCTTGGTATCGATGCCGGCCAGTTCCTGCTCACCGACGCTGAAGGCGACCACGGGGATATCGGTCGCCTTGATGCCCTGGTTGCCGAGTTCCTTGTAGAAGGGCACGTTGGCGTCTCCGTTGATGGTGGAGACGACGGCGGTCTTCTCGCCCGAGGAGCCGAAGCTCTTGATCTGGGAGACGATGCCCTGCCAGTCGGAATAGCCGAAAGGCGTGTAGTTGATCAGGATGTCCGCGGGGGCCACGCCCTTCGCCTTCAGATAGGCTTCCAGAATCTTGTTGGTCGTGCGTGGATAGACGTAATCGGTGCCGGCCAGAACCCAGCGCTTCACATGCACCGTGTCCATCAGGTAGTCGACGGCCGGGATCGCCTGGGTGTTGGGCGCGGCGCCCGTGTAGAAGATATTCCGGCTGCACTCCTGCCCCTCATACTGGACCGGGTAGAACAGGATACCGTTCAACTGCTCGAACACCGGCAGCACGGATTTACGGGAAACCGAGGTCCAGCAGCCGAAAACGGCGGCGCATTTATCGACGCTGAGGAGCTGCTTTGCCTTCTCGGCGAACAGCGGCCAGTTCGATGCCGGATCGACGACGACGGGTTCGAGCTGCTGGCCGAGCAGGCCGCCATTGGCGTTCTGCTGCGCGATAAGCATCAGCATGACCTCTTTCAGCGGCGTTTCGCTGATGGCCATGGTGCCGGAGAGCGAGTGCAGAATACCGACCTTGATCGTGCCGGCCGATTGCGCGCGCGCGGGGCGGGTGGTGGCGATTGTGCCGATGGCGGTCGCGCCGATCGTCGCGGCAGCGGCGGCGGCGAGGCTCAAGCCGCCAAGGCCACGGCGGCCCATCTCGATCTCCGGCAGGGTGGGGTTGGGCTCGTCCGTCATCGTCTCGGCTCCTCGTTCCATGATTGCGCGTCGCTGTGCTGGATGCGATCTGCGCGGGAGAGTGAGGGCGAGAGGCCGGCGGCGGCCATACGTCAAACCGCGTATGACGCGCGGCGCGGTCTGTGGTTTGGTGGGCGCGCGATGATCATCATGCGAGATGCGAGTTTCACGATTTCGCTGAGAAGCGGGGGGTGCCGGCCGGCGCCGGACGAGTGCCCGTTACGGCCAGAAGCCGGCGAAGATCTGCCTGCGGGAATCAATAGCGATGGCTTCGAGCCGGTTATCGGCCAGCAGGCCACGCCGCCGCGCGGCACGCTGGGCCAGCATCGTCATCACCCTTTTCAGCGGCACGTGGATCACGGTCTTGGTGCCCGAGCCGGTATCGCGGATGCCGGCCCGCATCGCGCCCGCGCTGAACGGCCTGTCGCTCTCGTTCGTCATCTCGTCACTTTCGGAGGGTGCCGTGCAAGCGGGGCGTTCCATGGCTGTCTTAAGGATTTCGTTAATCAATCCTTAAGGAATTTGGGTCAAGGCGGCCGCCGGGTGCGGAGCGTTCCATCTTTACGCGGCCTGCATTTTTCGGCGGCAGGGCAGGTTTGGCGGTGATGAGGATCGGCACGCCCGGCGGCTCCGCCCGGCTCGCGCGGCAGCGCATCACGCGCACGCGGCGCGAATACAACCGCTGGGTGGCGAACCAGACGCTGGAGGATTACGCGCTGCGCTTCACGGCGAAATCGGCGCGCAAATGGTCCGCGCTCAGGGTCGCCAATACGGCGCTGGGCGCCGTCTCCTTTCTGGCGCTGGAGGCGATCGGCGGCACCATCACGCTCGCCTACGGCTTCACCGACAGCATCGCCGCGATCGCCTTCGTCAGCGTCATGATCTTCATCATCAGCATCCCCGTCTGCGCCCATGCGGCGCGGGCCGGTGTCGATGTCGATCTGCTCACCCGTGGCGCGGGCTTCGGCTATATCGGCTCGACCATCACCTCGCTGATCTACGCATCATTCACCTTCATCTTCTTCGGCATCGAGGCCGTGATCCTCGCCTCGATGCTGCAAGCCTTCTTCGGCGTGCCGGAATGGCTCGGCTATATCCTGTGCGCCGTCGCCGTCGTGCCGCTGGTGACGCACGGCATCACCTTCATCAGCCGGTTGCAGCTCTGGACGCAGCCGGTCTGGTTCGTGCTGAATCTGGTCGCCGATCCTGGCCGTGCTCGTAACTCATCCGGAATGGTTGCGCGGATGGGCGGCTTTCGGCGGTCATGGCCATCACGTCTCGGGATTCGATCTTGCGGGCTTCGGCGCCGCGGCCTCGATACTATTCGCGATGATCACGCAGACGGCGGAGCAGGTCGATTTCATCCGCTTCCTGCCGCCGCAGGAAAGCATCGGTGCGCGGCGCTGGTGGACGGCGCTGCTGCTCGGCGGCCCGGGCTGGATCGTGATCGATGTCGTCAAGCTGCTGGCGGGCAGCCTGCTCGCCTATGTCGCGCTCCATTCAGGGCTGCTGCGCCGATCAGGCGGTGCAGCCGGCGCAGATGTACCGGCTCGCCTTCGGCACCGTGACCGGGCCGGGCGGTCGCGGTCGCTGCGACCTGCCTTCTCGTGGTCGTGTCGCAGATCAAGATCAACGTCACCAACGCCTATGCCGGCTCGCTCGCCTGGTCGAATTTCTTCTCGCGCCTGACCCATAGCCATCCGGGCCGCGTCGTCTGGCTGATCTTCAACATCGTCATCGCGCTGCTGCTGATGGAAACCGGCGTCGACCGAGACGATCCAGCACACGCTCGTCGTCTATTCCGATATCGCCGCCGGCTGGATGGGCGCGCTCGTCGCCGATCTTGTGGTCAACAAGCGGCTCGGCCTCAGCCCGAAGGGCATCGAGTTCAAGCGCGCGCATCTGTTCGACATCAACCCGGTCGGCGTCGGCGCCATGCTGCTGGCGGTGGCGGTCTCGCTCGCCGCCTATGCCGGGCTGCTCGGGCGGATGGCGGCCGACCTCTCGCACCTTCCTCGCCTTCGCCACGGCCTTCGTCGCCGCGCCCGCCATCGCCTGGGCGACGGGCGGGCGAACCTACCTCGCCCGCCGAGGCCGCGCCGCCTGGGGGTCACGCGGCGTGATCGGGTGCAGCATCTGCGAACTCGCCTTCGAGCCGGAGGACATGGCCTATTGCCCGGTCTATTCGGGGCCGATCTGCTCGCTCTGCTGCTCGCTGGATGCCCGCTGCCACGATGCCTGCAAGCCGCATGCCCGCGTGGCCGAGCAGGTCGCGAAACCCCTCCGCATGATCCTGCCCGCCTCGGTCGTGGCGCTGATGCGGGTGCGGCTGGCGCGGTTCACCGGCGTCCTGTTCCTGTTCGCCGCCGGCACCGGGCTGCTGCTCATCGCCATCGACGCGCAGACGGTCGGCGGCGGGCCGATCAGCCGCGCCGCGGCCACGGGCGCGGTCTGGAAGACCTATCTCGTCATGCTCGTGATCGGTGGCGTCGTCTCCTGGCTCGCGGTTCTGGCGCAGGAGAGCCGGCGCACGGCGGAGGAGGAGACGCGGCGGCAGACCGTGCTGCTGCTGGACGAGATCAGCGCCCATCGGCGCACGGATGCCGCCTTGCAGCAGGCGAAGGAGACGGCCGAGGCCGCGAGCCGGGCGAAAAGCCGCTACGTGGTCGGCATCAGCCATGAGCTGCGCAGCCCGCTCAACGCGATTCTCGGCTACGCCCAGCTCTTGGAGAAGGACGCCGATATTCCCGCCCGCAAGCGCGAGGGCTTGCGCATCATCCGCCGCTCCGGCGAGCATCTGACGGCGCTGATCGGGGGCCTGCTCGATATCTCGAAGATCGAGGCCGGGCATATCGAACTCTACCGGGATGAGATCCGGCTGCCGGAATTCCTCGATCATCTGGTGCAGATGATGCGGCTCCAGGCGGAGACGAAGGGGATCGCGCTGCATTACCAGGCTGAGGTCCTGCCGCGCCTAGTCTATGCCGACGAGCATCGCATGCGGCAGGTGCTGATCAACCTGCTCTCCAACGCCATCAAGTTCACCGCCAAGGGCAGCGTGACCTTCACCGTGCGCTATCGCAGCCAGGTGGCCGATTTCGAGATCATCGACACCGGGCGCGGCATCGCGGCGGCGGACCTCAACCGTATCTTCGAGCCGTTCCAGCGCGCGGGCGACCAATCCGTCCCCGGCACGGGCCTCGGCCTCACCATCGTCCGGCTGCTGACGGAGGTGATGGGCGGCGAGGTCACGGCGACGAGCGTGCTGGGCGAGGGCAGCCGGTTCCGGCTGCGGCTCCTGCTGTCGGAGGCGGCGGAGACGCTGCGGCCGAGCCCGCCTGCGCTCGAAATCACCGGCTATCGCGGGCGGCGGCTGACCGTGCTGGTGGCGGATGACGACGCGACGCACCGTTCGCTGATGCTCGACCTGCTGACGCCGCTCGGCTTCACGGTGATGGGGGCAGCCGGGGGCGCCGATTGCCTCGCCATGGCCGCGCAGTGGCGGCCGGATCTCTTTCTGCTCGACCTCGCGATGCCGGACATGACGGGCTGGGACCTCGCCGCCCGGCTGCGGACGGAGGCGGGTATGACGGCACCCATCGTCATCGTCTCGGCCAATGCGCGGGAATTGGAGGCCGCCCCGCGTGAGGGCCAGCCGCATGATGATGTGATGGCGAAGCCGGTGCGGCTCGATCTGCTGCTGGAGACGATCGGCCGGTTGCTGGCGCTCGACTGGACGCGACTCGCGACCGAGCCGGTGGTGGGGGGGCGGGATAGTCGCGTCGCCCTCACGGTGCCGCAGCTCGATGAACTGCGGGAGCTGGCGGCGATCGGCTATGTGCGCGGCATCCGGCTGCGGCTGGATGCGCTGGGCGAGGAGGTGCCGGGGCTGGAGCCGGCGATCGCGCCGCTGCGCGCGATGATCGCGGATTACCGGCTCGACGCCTTTGTGGAGGCGCTGGACGCGATGGCGCGGGCGGAGGATGCGGTGGGGGCGGCATGAACCGCCGGGATGTCGTGCTGGTGGTGGACGACACGCCAGGGACGCTCGGCGTGCTCGACGAGGTGCTGGCGGATGCCGGCTATACGGTGCTGATGGCGCAGTCGGCGGCGGCGGCGATGGGGGTGGTGGGGCGGGTGCTGCCCGATATCATTCTGATCGACGCGGTGATGCCGGGGATGGACGGGTTCGAGGCTTGCCGGCGGATGAAGCGCAACCCGGCGCTGGCCACGGTGCCGATCATCTTCATGACCGGCCTGACCGAGAGCGAGGACGTGGTGCGCGGGCTGGAGGCCGGCGGCGTCGATTACGTCACCAAGCCCCTGCAACTGGCCGAGGTGGTGGCGCGCATCCGCGTGCATCTGACCGGCGCGCGGCGGACGCGGAGCGCCCAGGCGGCGCTGGATACGGCGGGCCGGTTCCTGCTGGCGACGGATACCGAAGGCGCGCTGGTCTGGGCGACGCCGCAGGCGGCGGCGCTGCTGGCGGGCGCAGCCGAGGGGGCGGAGATCGCCTGCGCCTGGGTGCCGGACTGGCTGGCCGAGACGCCCGAGCCTGTGCCCGGGCAGATCGCCGCTTCGGTCGGGGATGGGCAGGTTCTGCAATTCGTCTATGTCGGGCGGATGGCGCCGGAGGAGGTGCTGTTCCGGATCGTCGAGACCCGGACCTCCACCGAGGAGGCGCGGCTGCGAGACCGGCTGGGGCTGACCGCGCGGGAGGCTGAGGTCTTGCTCTGGATCGGGCACGGCAAGAGCACGCGGGACATTGCCGAGATCCTGGGCATGAGCCCGCGCACGGTGCAGAAGCATCTGGAGCAGATCTACAGCAAGCTCGGGGTTGAGAACCGGGCGGCGGCGGCGGCGATCGCGATTCGCGCCTCGGGATAAGGAGCGGCGAGGGCTGATCATGTCCGGCGAATCCTCCGATCTCATCCCCTCGGCGCGGCGAGAGGCGATAGAGGCGGCGGTCGCCGCTGCCTTCGGCCGTGTGGAGATCGAGACGGTGAGGCCGGTCGGCGGGGGCGCCTCCGGCGCTTTCCCGTTCCGCGTCGATCTGCGCGGCCGGCGCTACCTCGTCCGCCTGGAGGGGCCAGCGAGCCCGCTGCGCAACCCGCACCAATACCAATCGATGCGGATCGCCGCCGAGGCGGGAATCGCCCCCCGCCTGCATCACGTCGACGAGGCAGCCCGCGTCGCCGTGATGGACTTTATCGACGAGCAGCCGCTGCGTGCCTTTCCGGGCGGGGCGGCGCCACTCGCCCAGGCGGCGGGCGAACTGCTGGCCCGCCTGCAGGTCACGTCGCTATTCCCGCGCTTCGTCGATTACCCCGATATCGTGGGCCGACTCTGGGCTTGGGTTTGTAGCACGGGCTTGTTCGCCCCCGGCGTTCTCAGCCCGCACAGCGACCGGTTGGAACGCATCCGCGAGGGGTACGTGTGGGACGTGGCCGAACTCGGTTTCCAGCCATAACGACCCGGTGCCGCGCAATATCCTGTTCGACGGGCGGCGGCTGTGGTTGATCGATTGGGAATCGGCCTATCGCAACGACCCGCTGGTGGATGTGGCGATCATGCTGGACAATCTGGCGCCGTCGCCGGCTTTGGAGGCAGCGCTCCTACAGGGCTGGCTTGGCCGCCCGCCGGACAGCGCGCTCCTCGCACGGCTGCCGCTCGTGCGGGCGCTGACGCGGCTCTACTATGCGGGCGTGTTTCTCAGTGCTTCCGCCGCCGCCTTCGGCCTGCTTGCGGACAGGTCCCTGGCAGTGCCGACGGTCACAGAGTTCCGGGGAGCGATTCGCGACGGCCGGCTTGACCCGGAAGCGGCGACCACCCGGCACATCCTGGGCAAGATGTATCTGGATGCCTTCCTGACCGGCCGAAGACCGCCCGGATTAGTTTAGGTTCTACCGGCTGCCCTTCGGCAGGAGGAACCCGATCCAGCTCTGCACCTTGCCCTGATTGATGCGGAATTTGTAGCTGATCGCACGGTGCGACCCGTTCGACAGGGTGGCGATCGCCAGACAGGCGACCTCGGTCGAACTCTGCCCGTCGGTCGTGATGCCGGCGTAATCCGTGATCGTGAACGGCGCATTTGATTTCTTGAGGGCGAAATCGACGCCGGTCCGCGCCTCGGGGCTGTCGCAGGCGGGCAGAACCGGCTGGGCCAGGGCCACGGCCGAACTCAACATCAGCCCGGCGGCGGCACCGGCCAAACTCCAGGAAAACGCCATGCCGTCTCTCCGTCGTCAGGGAAGGGCGGATGAAAAAAAACCGCCCCAGGTGTGAAACCCGGGGCGGCGTATCAGCTCAGCCCAGCTTCTTGAGGTTAGAGGCGGCCTGCTTGCCGCGCTCGGTCACTACGTCGTAGCTGACCTTCTGCCCGTCATTGACGCTGTTGAGGCCCGCCGCCTGGACCGCCGTGATGTGAAGGAACACATCCTTGCCGCCGTCCTGCGGCGTGATGAAGCCATAGCCTTTGTCGAGGTTGAACCACTTAACTGTACCAGTCGCCATAACAATCACTCTCAGAATTGCAGAGAGGCACAGATAGCCCCCCCACGCCCGCACCGCTACCCCGCCCATGCAAGATAGTTGCGGGGCAGGCGATCAGTGGGCGCGGGCCTGCCTGACCGCAAAAGGGCGCTTCCCCGCAGCCGCAGGCGGTGTATGAAGCGGCGCCCACCCGTACCATCGGCAGAAGGCTTCTCGGCGCTTGTCGCCTGGGCCGCCTTCGTCGCGAGAGAGAAGAGAGTATGCCTGGCTTCAAGGACAATAATTTCATCGAGCGTCGGGATGCGGCGTTCAAGGCTAAACAGGACCTCCTGGAGAAATTCAAGTCGCGGCCGGCACCGGACGACCCGCGGCTGCTGAAGCTGGCCGAGGAGCGCCGCGTGGTCGCGGAGGCGCGCGCTGTCCGCGCGGCCGAACGCGAACGCCTCCGACAGGAGGAGCTGGTGCGGCTGGCCGCCGAGGAGGTGCGCCGCAAGCAGGAGGAGGAGGAGCGGATCGCGGCCGAAAAGGCTGCCGCCCTTGCCGCCGTTGAGGCCGAGGCGGAGCTGAAGGCTCAGCAGAAGGCCGCGCGCGACGCCCGCTATGCGGCCCGGAAGGCTCGCCGCCGCTGATAAGGCGGTAGTTCGACCGCCCGCTGGCCTGCCGTCTCGACATACGATACGATGTCGGAATGGAATGGCCAGAAATTTCGGTCTGGCCCCTCGGTCTCTGGGGCGCTCTTCTGGCCGGGGCGGCGCTCGCCTGGTTCGCCCCGGGCGCTTTCTGGCTGCCGGCGCTGCTGCTTCCGGCGGCCGTCATCCTGGCTGTCGCGGCGGTCTATCCCGCCGAGGCCACGGCCCTTTGGCTTGCGGCCCTGGCCACCTGCCCGGAGATGTGGCTGGGTGACCTGATCGGCCGGGTGCCGGAGATCATCGGCATCGACAAGGGCATCGGTGTCGTGCTGCTGGCGCTCTGTCTGCTGCGCTACGGCGCGCGGTTCGACGCGGCCAATCCCGGCATCGCGTTTCTTTTTATGTTCGGCGCCGGCTTCCTGCACGGGCTATGGCCCGGGCTGTCGGTGGCGGATAGTCTGCGCAGCCTCATCGGTTCGGCCGCGCCCTTCGCCTTCTCCTGGTCGCGGCTCTCGGCCGGCTGGTCCCGCCGGGTGATCGCGACCGTCATCGCGGCCCCCTTCATCATCCTGGGCTTCGGTTGCTGCCTCGCGGCGGCCGGGCTGCGGCCGCTCTATGGCGTGGAGGACGGCGCGCTGCGCCTCGGCGCCTCCACCCATCCCGCCTTCCTCGCCGGCTTCGCCCTCATCAGTGTCTACGCCCTGCTGCTGGAGCAGGTTCGGGGCGCGCGCGGCTGGCGGCTGGCGGTGCTCGGCGGCGACATCCTGGTGCTGTTGGCCACCGGCGCGCGGGCGCCGTTGGCCCTGGCTCTGCTGCTCATCCTGCTGGTGGCCGGCTGCGTGCCGACGCCGCGTTGGCCCTGGCGCTCACGCATCCCGGTGCTGCTGGCGGTTTTCGCTGGCCCCGCCGTCGCCATTCTCGCGGCACCGCTGCTCGGCTTCGTGCGGCTGCTGACCCTCGCCTCTCAGGGGGATGTGACCAATCTCAGCAACCGCACCTTGATCTGGCCGGTCTATGAGGCGGCCTTTGCCCGCTCGCCCTGGTTCGGCTGGGGGACGGGATCGGGCAAGGTGCTGGTGCCGGTGGGCACGCTGCTCTGGCACCTGCTCGGCACCAACGCCGCCCATGACGAGTATCTGCGCATCGCGGTGGAGGGCGGCGCCATCGGCCTCTGCGCGCTGCTTTTCCTGATGGCCCTGTGGCTGCACGGTGGCACCCGCCGCATGCGGCGGCCGGAACGGGCGGTGATGGTGCTGGTCTTTCTTGCCTTCGCCCTTCACTCGGCGACCGACAATACGCTGATCGCCACCACGGCGAGCCTGATGTTCGCCTGGGTCTCCGCCGTCTTCGCACGATCGGAGGATGAGGCCGCGCCGTTACCCCGCCGCGCTGAGCAGGCGCCGCGAAGCGCGGGCATGGCCGATGAGCGGCAGCAGGTCCCGCAGATCCGGCCCGCTTTCCTCCCCGGTCAGCGCCAGCCGTAGCGGGTGATAGAGCGCACGGCCTTTGCGGCCGGCCGCAAAGCCGAGCGACTTTGTCCACGCACCCGCCGTCGTGGCATCCCAGGGCTCTGCCGGCAGGTGTTCGGCGGCCTGGCGCAGGAAGGCCGCTTCCTCCGGCTGGAAGGGTGGCGTGATGTCGTCGGCGATGATGCGCCACCAGTCCCGCGCCTCGGATAGCAGATCGAGATTGCCGCGCACGGCGAGCCAGAAGGCTTCCGTCGCCGCCGGCGGCAGGCGCCCAGCCACCTCCGCGAAGCTCAGTCGATGCAGCAGATGGCGGTTGATCCCCAACAACTGGCGCGGATCGAAGATGGCCGCCGAATGCGACATGCGGCCGAGGTCGAAACTCTCGGTCAGTTCCGCGCGGGTCAGCGGCGCCATGTCGTCCGCCGAGCCGAGGCGGGCGAGATAGGCGATGATGGCGTCAGGCTCCAGCCCGTCCTTGCGCAGGCTGCGGACGGAGAGGGAGTTCGAAGCGTTTGGAGAGCTTGCCGCCCTCGGTATCCGTCAGCAGCGGCAGATGGGCGAAAGCCACGTCGCCGGGCCGGGCGCCGAGGGCCGCCATCAGGTCGAGCTGAATGCCGGTATTCGTCACATGATCCTCGCCCCGGATGATGTGGGTGACGCCGAATTCCAGATCATCCACGACCGAGGTGAAGGTGTAGAGGGGCGTCCCGTCCGCGCGGATGAGCACGGGATCGGAGACGCTGGGCAGCTTCACCCGCCGCTCCCCAAAGACGAGGTCGATCCAGGAGATGGTCTCGCCGGAGAGCTTGAACCGCCAATAGGGGCGTTTGCCATTGGCCTCGGCGGCCGCCCGCTGCTCGGGCGTGAGGGCCAGCATTGCCCGGTCATAGACCGGCGGCAGGCGGCGCTTGAGGCGCATGGCGCGCTTGGCGGCCAGCTCCTCCT
Organism: uncultured Pseudomonadota bacterium; assembly: GCA_963745125.1. GTDB lineage: Bacteria > Pseudomonadota > Alphaproteobacteria > Acetobacterales > Acetobacteraceae > Acidisoma. The sequence goes on along the minus strand of CAVUWB010000009.1, from coordinate 213,188 downwards.
CGCTCTCGAAGCAGGGGTAGAGCAGGCCGGCGGCCTTCAGCCGCTCGGCGGCGGCTTCGTACCGGTCCAACCGCTCGGACTGGCGGGCGAACTGGTCCCAGCCGATACCGAGCCAGCCGAGATCCTCCTGAATCGCCTCCTCATAGTCGGCGCGGGAGCGGGCCGTGTCGGTATCGTCCATGCGGAGCATGAGTTGCCCCCCATGGCGCCGCGCGAAGAGATAGTTGGCGACGGCGGTGCGCAGGTTGCCGACATGCAGATAGCCGGTGGGGCTGGGTGCGAAACGGAGGCGAGGGGTGCGGGTGTTCATGGTGATGGAGCCATGCCCGAGCCGGCTCGCGGCGTCAAAGCACGGGCGGGTCGAGGCAGGGTCGCCGGCCGCGCCGAGCTTCCGCCCGGCGCGGCCGTGGGCATCAAGCCTTAACGGTCGAGGCTGTGAAGATCTCGTCGACGGCCTCACCGAGCGCCGTGTTGAACTCGGCCTCGGTCATGGATGCCTTCAGGTCTTCGAGCAGCGCGCGCGAGAAGCTGGCGATCATGCCGTGATTCCGGGCGAGGCGCTGGCAAGCCTCGGTCCTGGGATAGCCGCCCGACAGGGCGACCACGCGGATCACGCGCGGATGGGCGATCACCTCCTTGTAGAGGTCGACCACGTCCGGGATCGTCACCTTCAGCATGACCGGCTGGTCCGCCGGCACGGCATCGAGATGCCGCAGCAGCGCGTCCTTCAGCAGCGCCTCGGCCCCGGCCTTGTCGGGGCTTTTGATGGAGACTTCCGGCTCCAGGATGGGCACCAGGCCGTGCCGCGAAATCTGGGCGCCGATCTCGAACTGCTGGGCGGTGATGGCGGCAATGCCGCTCGCCGAGGGGAGGGTGATGGTCGAGCGCATCTTGGTGCCGAAGACGCCGAGCTTCGCGGCGCGGTCGAGCAGGGGGTCGAGTTCGGGCATGGGTTTCATCAGACAGACGCCATCGGCCTCCGCCTGCAGGCCCTTATCCACCTTGAGGAAGGGCACGCATCCCTTCTCCTCCCAGAGATAGGTGGGGACGGGCTTGCCCTGCGCTTCGCCATCCATGGTCCGCTCGAACAGGATGGCGCCGATGACCTTGGCGCCGGTGAAGGCGGGGGAGGTCATGACCCGGACCCGCATTTCATGCATGAGGGCGAACATTTCGGCATCGCCGTTATAGGCGGTGTCGGGGATGCCATAGAGGCGGAGTGCGCCGGGGGTTGACCCGCCGCTCTGGTCCAGGGCGGCGAGAAAGCCGCCTGCCTCGGTGATATGGGCCGTCATGCGCTGGTGGGCCATGGAGCTGCTCCTCAGTGGTGGCGTGGGCCGCACTATAGGGGCAGGCGGGCGTCCGGGCCAATCAGGGCGGGGCGATTATCTGCGGCGAATGAGCGCTCCCGTTTCGTTCGATTTGGCGGGGCTTGCCGCTGTTTGGCGGAGGGCTCAGAGAACCGCCGCGACGCGATCGGCGATCTGGCGATAGACCTCCCGCGCGTAATGCGGGCCGCCCCGGTCCTCAGCCAGATCGTCTTCCCCCCTGATGAGGTCATCGACCTCGATGAGGTGAATGGCATTGTCGCCCGTGGCGTTTAGTTGCTCCACCTGCTCCCGCACCGCCCGGTTGATCATCCCGAAGCGCTCCAGGTGCCATGTGTCCCGGCCGACCTTGTCGTTGAGCATGACGACGGCGACGGTTTTGCCTCGGATCATGCTGAAGACGCGCAAGAGGTGCCGCGCATACGGCGTCATCTCAACCGGACCGAGGAAGATCAGATCGGATCGAAGGAACTCCCATTGTTCCGCCGTTGCGGATCGCGTCATGTTCTTTTCCGCGAGTTCCTCATAACCGACCGTTGTCAGATCTCGCGTTTTGAAGTGATCCAGTGACAGGGGAATGATCAGGCCGGTTGAACGCGATTGGTAATACTGCGCTGTGGTATCCTGCGCGAACGAAAGGATGTAGCAATCGGCTTGGCCGCGCAGCAGGCGGCTTTCAAAGCGTTTCGCGCTGACGCCTGGCAATTTCTCCAGCAGAGCTTTGTTGTCCGCCGTTTCCGCTTCCTCACCTTGCGCGGGGAGGCAGATCGGCTGATACATGCCCCAGCCCTCGAACGGAAAGGGGAATTCGTATGACATGCGCCCGTATCCATGCAGGTAGTGCGCTGTCAACTCCAGGTCGCACGCACCCCTGACGCATATGCTGCGATCCGCCTGCTTGGTGGGTAGGTCGTTTTCGCCGTCGGCCGTCCCTGCGAGCTTGATCCAATCCGCGGGCAGATCGAGGGATCGGAGATTGTCGTCCGATGACGCCATCTTCGGCTGGTGCAGCCATCTCCAAACGAACTGTTCCACGCCCATATGCAGGCATCGGCAGGAAAACAGAAAATGCCTGGCCACATCATGATTGAGCAGGTAGAAGCCGCAGATTCCGTAATTCCCATATTTGTCGGAAACGCGAATGTAGCCGCTCTGGCTATGAAAATTCGCCGTCAATTCGCGCCGGTAAGCTTCGCGTGCTTCCGCCGGATCTTCGGGCCAGCGATTCTTGGTGAAATTCAGCTGATTGGTACGATTGACCAGATCATGGATGCGGTCGAATTGTTCAAGTATATCATAGTGGAAGCTGACCTTGATGTCGCTATTCCAGAGAAAGGTTGTCCTGCCTTCCCCGCCGCTGGTCAGATCCGCGGCCTTGGCCTCAAGAATTTTGTAGTTGGCCAACCGGCTCCGCTTCGGATCGGGTTTCCCGGCCAGACGAGGATGGTCGAGCAGGGCCGGCACGTCGCGGGGCCTCGCCACGTTCAGACCGGGGCTGAAATGCCTTGCCTCCGCCAGGTTGGATTCGTTGTCGTCGATGAAGAGAACCGATGCCGGGCGCAGTTGTGACTGCGCGATGATGTCCTTCACCATCGCACCCTTTGATGTGAAGGCAATCTTGGGGAAGATGAGATAGTCCCAGACGCCCAGTTCGATCAGCTTTGCGCGGGCACTCTCATGGTCGTTCTTTGAGCATACGGAGTTCATGATACCCCGGAAGACGAGCGCCTCGATAAGTTCGGCATTGCCCGGGATGGGGTCAATCCCGCCTTCGGACAGGGTTCCGGTCCAGAAGGTATCATCGAGATCCCAGATAACCAGGCGTATGTCGGAAGGTTTCTTGACTTTCGTTGTCGGCGCACCGGACGCGGCGGCAGTCTTTTCCTGATGAAATTCCTCCGCCGAAACGAGAATGTGCTTGTGGAGGTAGTTCGGGTCGTTTTGATACTCGCCTTCGAGCGCGATGGAGGCGCCGCCGGCCACCAGCTTGAACAGCCAGGTCTGTTCCCCCTGGCCGTTGAAGATTTTCAGATCCTGCCCGTCCAGCAGCCAGCTCTGCTCGTTGTAATGCTGGTAGCCGGCTATGCGGCCGTCGGGCAGAAATTGAAAATCAGTCGTGGCGGGCTTCTGGTTGAGACGGCCGAACATCCATCTGTTGCCCACCAGGATTTGAGGGGTCAGCACCGTCTGGCGCGAAACCGTCAACGGCGAGCTTATCTGGTTCAAGGAAACCCCCGTTTTCGCCGAACGAGGGGAGTTCACTACCGGCTGCCGGTGGCCGCTTTCAAATTCTCCGCGCTCCGGATCATCGCCCCTGCGGGCGTATGCGCGGGCAACGGTTGGATCGATCAACCTATCCTGGAGCGTGATGGCCGTCGGTGAAATCGCCGAAGGTCTGAGTAACGGACGCGTTACGCTTTCGCCGGTCCGTTCTTCCGCCGTTGCAGCAGGAACTCGCGGCCGATCTTCACCATCGGCCTCGCCGTCATATTCGACGATGTCGGCGGTCGCGTAGGTCTCGCTCCAATGATCGGGAATGAAGCTGCCGGTGCCGACCACGTCGATCGGCGCCTTCGCATCCGCCATCACCCGGCACTTGTCCACGCCGAAGCCGGAGGAGGCCACGATCCGCACCCGGTCGGAAACCGGCCTCGTCCAGCGCCTCGCGCATGCGCCAGATCGCCGCCGCCGAAACGCCGGTGCCGACCAGATACCGCAGCTCGGCATCGCTGCGGTAGCGGCGGATCGCACCCGGGCGCATGCCGTTCCAGCACCGCGTAGCTCTCCGCCGGGTCCAGCCCCTCCAGGAAGCGGCCGCCATGGGTATCCAGCCGCACGGCCAGCTTGCCCGCGGCCGCGAGGTCGGGGAAACGCGCGCAGACCGCCAGCGCGTCGGTGATCTCCCGGCCGAAATAATCGACCAGCACGGTCAGGGCGTCGTCCGGGAAGGTCTCGTGGAACATCTCGGCCGCGCGCACGGTCGAGCCGGCATAGCCGATCAGCGCATGCGGCATCGTGCCGAGGCCGCGCGTCGCGCCGAACCAATGCGCGGTGGCGTCATTGGCGTTGCCGATGAAGCCCTTCGCGCCCTCCCGCTGCGCCGCCGCGCTGCCGACCGAGGCGGCATAGGCCATCATCTCCTGCATCTCGGCGCCGGCGCAGTGCCGCGCCTCCATCGCCAGGAAGGCCACGTGCGGCAGCGCGAGGCACATCTGGTAGGCGTTGTGCGCGGCGACGCAGGCCGGGCCGAGCTTCTGCAGCAGGATCGTCTCCAGGTCGGACAGATGGACGAAGCTGCCGGTGATGTAGACGCATCGGCTCGCCGGCGCCGACCCAGTCGCCTTCGGGATGCATCACGTCGATCTCGAACGACCGTGTCGCGCGCGCCGCCGCGACCTCGTCAGCCAGTCCAGCATCAGCCGCGGCGCGCGAGATCACCGGCCGGCGCAGGAACACCGCGTAGGTGACGCGCTTGTCGCCGAAGCGCGCGACGATCGCCTTGGTGCTGGTTGAAATAGCTGTCGGTGCGGGCGGCGATGTCTCCGGCCGTCCAGGTCTTCTGCCGAGAGTGTGTCCATCGCCCGGCGCCTACTCGGCCGCTTCGACGGCTGGCAGGCGTCGGCAGGCGGCGCGCCTTCAGTTCCTCGGCCACCAGGAACGCCAGTTCCAGCGACTGCTCGGCATTCAGCCGCGGATCGCAGAACGTCTCGTAGCGCTGCGCCGAGATCGGCCTCGGTCAGCCGATGCGCGCCGCCGACGCATTCGGTCACGTCCTGCCCGGTCATCTCGACATGCACGCCGCCGGCCCAGGTGCCCTCCGCCGCGTGCACGTCGAAGAAGCCGCGCACCTCGCCCAGGATGGCGTCGAAGCTGCGGGTCTTGCAGCCTTGCGCGGTGGTGATGGTGTTGCCGTGCATCGGATCGCACAGCCACACGACCGTGGCGCCGGCCTGCCGCACCGCGCGCAGCAGCGGCGGCAGCTTGCTCTCCAACCTTGTCCGCGCCCATGCGGGCTGATCAGCGTGAGCCGCCCCGGCCTCGTTGGTCGGGTTCAGCACGTCGATGCAGCCGCAGCAGATCGTCGGGCTCCGTGCGTCGGGCCGACCTTCAGGCCGATCGGGTTCTGCACGCCGCGCAGGAACTCGACATGCGCGCCGTCGGCCTGGCGGGTGCGGTCGCCGATCCACAGGAAATGCGCCGAGCAGCCGTACCAGTCGCCGGTGGTGGAATCGACGCGGGTCAGCGCCTGCTCGTAGGGCAGCAGCAGCGCCTCATGGCTGGTGTAGAAATCCGTCTCGCGGATCTGCGGCGGCGGTCTCGCTGGTCATGCCGCAGGCGGCCATGAAGTCGAGCGTCTCGTCGATGCGCGTCGCCAGGTCCTGGTAGCGTTCGGCCAGCGGCGACTGCGCTCGACGAAGCCCAGGTTCCAGCGATGCACCTCGTGCAGGTCGGCATAGCCGCCGGAGGCGAAGGCGCGCAGCAGGTTGAGCGTGCCGGCCGACTGGAAATAGCCGATCTCCATCCGCGCGGGGTCGGGCACGCGCGCCTCGGCCGTGAAGTCCGGGCCGTTGATGATGTCGCCGCGATAGCTCGGCAGCGTCTCCCCGCCGATCGTCTCGGTGTCGGCGCTGCGCGGCTTGGCGAACTGGCCGGCCATGCGGCCCATCTTCACCACCGGCACGCTGGCGCCGAAGGTCAGCACCACCGCCATCTGCAGCAGCACGCGGAAGGTGTCGCGGATGATGTTGGCGGTGAAATCGGCGAAGCTCTCGGCGCAGTCGCCGCCCTGCAGCACGAAGGCGCGGCCCTCGGCGACACGGCGCGAGCGCGGCCTTCAGCCGCCGCGCCTCGCCGGCAAACACCAGCGGCGGATAGCGGCGCAGCCGCGCCTCCACCGCCGCGAGGCGGGCAGGGTCCGGATAGACGGGCATCTGCCGCACGGGCTTGTCGCGCCAGCTGCCGGCGCTCCAGGCCTCGGCGCTGGCTGTGTCGAGAGGACGGTTCGGGGTCCCCGTCAGGCTCATCGGTCTCTTCCTCGTCTTGGCGGCGCGGCTCTGTCGCCGGGCGCCTGCCGTTCTACCACCGGGGGGATCGTCAACCCCCGGGGCGCGGTCGGCGGTTATCTGCCGAATTGGGGCGAAAAGCTACTCGGCTGCTTCTGCGACCCCCGCAACGCGGGTCCGCGTCCGCATCGTCACGAATTCCTCCGCCGAGGTCGGGTGGATGCCGATGGTGCGGTCGAAATCCTGCTTGGTCGCGCCCATGCGGACGGCGATGCCGATGCCCTGCATGATCTCGGCCGCCTCTTCGCCCAGCATATGGGCGCCAAGCACCCGCTGGCTCGCCTGATCCACCACCAGCTTCATCAGCGCGCGGCGGCCGGCGCGGCCCGGTCAGTGTATGGCGCATCGGCGTGAAGCGCGTCGACATAGATATCGGTGGGGCCGAGGCGGCGCAGCCTCTTCCTCGGTCAGGCCGACGGTCGCGAGCGGCGGGACCGAGAAGACCGCCGTCGGCACATTCTCGAGCGAGGCCTCGCGCGGATTGCCGCCGAACAGCGTGTCGGCCAGGGCATGGCCCTCGGCGATGGCCACCGGCGTGAGGTTCAGCCGGTCGGTGACATCGCCGATGGCATAGATATGCGGAACATTGGTGTGGCTGCCGGCATCGACCCGGATAGCCCCGTCCTCGGTCAGGGCGACGCCTGCGGTCGCGAGGTCGAGGCCGGCCACATTGGGCACGCGCCCCGTGGTGAGGACGACGAAATCGACCAGGATATCGGTCCCGTCGGAAAGGCTGAGGCGGCGTTCGGTGTCCGCCGGCCCCTCGGCACCGATCTTCGTCGGCACGACGCCGGGGTGCAGGTGGATGCCCTGCGCCGCCATGGCCTCGGCCAGCGCCTCCGCGCAGGTCGTCGTCGAAGCCGCGCAGCGGCAGCGGCGGCGGTATATGAGATGCACCTCCGACCCCAGCCCCGCGAAGATGCCGGCGAATTCGACAGCGCTATAGCCGCCGCCGACGATGGCGATGCGACGCGGGCGCTCGGGCAGGTAGAAGAGGTCGTCGGTGATGCCGGCAAGCTCGGCGCCCGGTATGTCGGCCTTGTGGGGCGTGCTGCCGGTGGCGATGACGATGTGTCTCGGCGGTCAGGCTCTCCCCGCCGACATCGAGCGTGTGGGGGCCGGTGAAGCGGACATGCGCCTCGAACTCGCGCGCGCCGGCGCGGTCCGAGCATGGTTTTGTAGATCGCATTGCAGGCGGTCGATCTCCTGGTCCTTGGCGGCGATGAAGCCGGCCCAGTCATGGGCGCCGCGGGCGATGTCCCAGCCGAAGCCGCGCGCATCCTCGGCCCAGGCGCCGTATTCGGCGGCCTGGACCATGAGCTTCTTGGGCACGCAGCCGACATTGACGCAGGTGCCGCCCCAGAAACGTTCCTCGGCGATGCCGACGCGGGCGCCGTGGCCGGCGGCGATGCGGGCGCAGCGCGTGCCGCCGGAGCCGCCGCCGATGACGAAAAGGTCGAAATCATAGGGCATGAGGATGTCCCATCCGCGTGAGGAGCCAGGCAAGACATAGGGCGGGCGCCGCCGGCAATCAAAGCGTGCCGGCTGATGGCTTGATATGCCGGGCGCACAAGGCGATAGTCGCGCATCCGTCCCCGGGGATCGCCGCGTGACCGCGTTCACACAGAACGACAAACCGCCTGCCTGGTGTGAGTTGCGCCAATTCGCGATCCTCGACCTGCTCGACGGGCAGGCGGTGGAGCAGCGCCGGGAACAGCCTGCCGAACGGCTGATCGTCATCGAAGGCACCGTGCAGGTTGTGCTGCCGGGACGATCCCTGGTGCTGAAATACAACCAATTCCTGGATGTTACCGACGCCGATCGATGCACGCTGGTCGGCCGCGATCCGCGCTCGCAACTGGTGCGGCTTGGCGGGAGTTGGGGGCCGGATGTCGGCAGCTGCGGCCTGTTCGTCATCGACAACGATGCGCACCCGGTCAATGCTGGCGACCCCGTGACGCACCGCAAAACCACCTCGTTGGATGTGCATTACCATGACTGCGACGAATACTGGGTCGTCACCGAGGGGCGCGGCACGGCGTGGAAAGACGGGCGCTTCATTCCGCTCGGGCCGGGTGATTGCCTGCCCATCGGCATGGGCCACACCCATGATTTTCCAACCGTCGAGCAGGGGCCGGTGCGCGGCGCGTTCTTCGAGACGACGTTGCGGGGGCGGAAACGCGTCGGCCATCTCTGGGCGCACACGCACGGCCCGGCCGTCCCACAGCCGGATCGGATATGAGCTAGCATGAAATTCGTCATCATCGGTGCCGGGGGCATGGGCGGGCGCTGGTCCGAGGCGGTTGCCCGCACGCCGGGGGCGGAGCTTGCCGGCGTCGTCGACCCCCTGGTCGGCAGTGACCGCGCGGCGGATTGGATCGCTGGTACCCGAGTGCCGGCGATGACAGCGCTGGAGCAGCTCAGCACCACGGCGCTGGACGCGGCGATCGTCACCGCCCCGTCACCGGCTCATGCCGGGGTGATCCGCGCGGCGTTGGAACGCGGGCTGCATGTGATCGTGGAGAAGCCCTTCGCCACTGACCTGAGTGAGGCGCGCGCGCTGGTCGCGCTCGCGGCACAGCGGAAGCTCACGCTGATGGTGAGCCAGAATTACCGGCTGCATCCCGGTTTCGAGTCCGTGCGGCAGCTTGCCCGTGGCGGCGAATGGGGCCGCATCCGGTCGGTGGCTGGCGCGTTCTGGATGGATTTCGCCGGCAAGCCCTACCAGCATGCGATGCGCCATGTGATGGCGCTGGAGATGGCGGTTCATCATTACGACATGGTGCGCGGCATGTTCGACGCAGAGGCTGCGGCCGGCCAGATCCGCGAATGGAACCCCGAGGGCAGCAGCCCCTATACGGATGGCGGCGCCGTGGATGCGTTGTTCGACATGCAGTCGCCGCGCGGAAATTTTGCCTTTCAGTATTCCGGCAGCCTGGTTGCCCCTGCACCCGGGGTTCCCTGGGCGGGCAACTGGCGCTTCGTGTTTGATCGCGCCATCTTCGTGGCCGACACAATCGACGGGCGCTACGGCCTCTATGCCGCGCGGCCGCAGGGTTATGACTATGTCGGCCCCTTCCAGGACGACAACCTCCTGACTTTTGAGCTCAAGCTGAGCGAGTTCATAGACTGTGTCAGCAACGGACACGAACCGGCCACGAGCGGGCGCGACAATCTCGGCTCGCTGGCGATGGCGTTGGCGTTCAACCCTTAGGGCGTCTCCAACGCTTTCGATTTGATCGCGTGATGAGTGCATTGCTTGTCCGTCAGTATTTAAATTGTTTCATAATCAGAACTATCATCTGCAATAACGAGATTGTACTTGGACGGAGTATTGAGCCGGTTATTCACCCTGGAGCGTGATGACCGAAGGTGGAATCACCGGAGGTCTGAATCACGCGATCAAACAACGAGTTAGAGCGGAATCGTGAGCGAAAGCGAACCGATACCGCTCTGACGGCAGGCCGCGCGTTGTGCCGATAAGCATAGGCGACGGCCCTATCCCGGACACCCGCGACCCCGGACTACGATTGACGATCAATCGCGGCTAATTGACACGGTACTGGCGGCATTCTACGTAAACTGAGTGTTTAAACCCTCATCAACAGCCGGTCTTGGCAGACCATCCTGGCCACGTCTCGGCCTCGGCTGCCTGTCCGTGGCCGTGGCCCTGCTCGCCTGGCAGGCCATGAACGGCTTGCATATCGTCCCCTCCGGCCTGCTGGCGAGCCCGGCGCAGGTCGTCGCCGCCTTCATCGATATCGCCCGCCACGGCTATCGTGGCACCAGCCTCGGCGAGGATATCGGCGCCACGCTGCTCCGCGCCCTCGGCGGCTTCGCCGTCGGCACCATCATCGGCGTGCCGCTCGGGTTGTGGATGGGCATGAACCGTTTCACCGCCGCCGGCGCCGACTGGATCGTGCAGTTCCTGCGCCCGCTGCCGCCGCTCTCCTTTCTCGTGCTTCTCATGCTCTGGCTCGGCACGGGCGATGTGGCCAAGGTCGGGCTGCTCGCCATCACCGCCTTCCCGATCATCGCGAGCGCCAGCCATGCCGCGGTTGCCGGCGTGCCGGCACAGAAAATCCAGGCCGCGGCCTCCCTCGGCGCCACGCGAAGCCAGATTTTCCGCCATGTGATGCTGCCCGCCGCTTTGCCCACAATCTCGACCGGTCTGCGCATCGCGCTCGCCGCCGCCTTCTCCACCGTCGTCGCGGCCGAACTCATGGCCGGCAGTGACGGCCTGGGCTGGATGATCTTCTCGGCCAGCCAGTTCCTGCGCAACGACGTGATCCTGCTCGGCATCATCATCCTGGGCCTGCTCGGCATGGGGCTCAACACCCTTCTGCTCGGCCTCGACCGTGGTCTCATCCACTGGCGGGGGCGGGAATGAGGCGGATCTTCGCGCGCCGCCCCTGGATCGTGACGCTGCTGAGCGTCACGGTCATCATCGCCGCCTGGGCCATCGCCACCTGGACGGGCGCGGTCAGCGACCTTCTGCTGCCGACGCCGGACGAACTCTGGAGCGGGGGTGCCGACCTCGTCGTCAACGGCTACAAGGGCTACAGTCTCGGCGCGCATATCGGCCTCAGCCTCATGCGCGTCGCGGTCGGGTTCGGGCTCGGCACCATCCTCGGCACGCTGCTCGGCCTGCTCATGGGCCTGTCGCCGACCGTCGATGCGCTCGCCGCGCCCTTCATCGAATTCCTGCGACCATTGCCGCAACTGGCCTATCTCGTGCTGCTCATCATCTGGTTCGGCATTGGTGAGACGCCGAAGATCGTTCTGCTGTTTCTCGCGGCGCTTCCGGTATCGGCCGTCGCCGCGCGGGATGGGGTGCGGAACGTCTCGGCCCAGCGCGTGCTCGCGGCGCGGTCACTGGGGGCGAGCCGGCTGCAGATCTTCCGGCATGTCGTGCTGCCTTCGGCGCTGGGTGATATCTTCATCGGCGCGCGGCTTTCGATCGGCATTGTTTATGCAACCCTCATCGCCGCCGAGATGATCGCGGGCAGCAGCGGCATCGGTTGGCTCATCCTCGACGCCGGCCGTTTCCTGCGCAGCGACTACGTGATCGCCGGCATTTTGATGATCGCCGCCATGGGCATCGGGCTCGACCGCGGGCTGCTGATGGCCCAACGCCGCATCGTGCATTGGGCCGGCAAATGAGATTTTCCCCGGGCGTGCGCAGCCCCGCGCGCGAAGCAACTGATCGCAACGGATAGGAGAGACGCATGACGAAGATGAGTGTGCCGGGACGCCGGCAGGTTCTGGCAGGCGCGGCTGGCCTTGGCTTGGCGGCGGCCTTCCCGCGCCGGGGCGCGTGGGCGGCCACGCCCACGATCAATATCGGCTATTTCGTCGAGACCAAGCCCACCATGATCGCCAAGGCGCAAGGCTGGTTCGAGGATGCGGCCAAGGCGAAGATCAACTGGATCGAGGTTGGCAGCGGCGCCCAGATCAATGCCGGCGTCGTCGCCGGCAGCATCGATGTGGGTATCGGCATCGGCTCCTCGCCATCCGCCGCCGGCATCAGCCAGGGCATTCCGTACAAGGTCGTCGCGATGCTCGACAATATCGGCCCGGCGGAGGAGCTGACGGTGCGCGCCAGCGACAACATCCACAGCCCCGCCGACTTCAAGGGCAAGAAGATTGCCACGCCCTTCGGCTCGACCTCCCATTTCCGGCTGATCGGATTTCTCAAGACCAATAACCTGTCGCTCAGTGACGTGACGGTGCTCGACCTGCCGCCCGAGCAGATCGTGGCCGCCTGGAAGCGCGGCGATATCGACGGCGCCTATGTCTGGAGCCCGGCCAAGGCCGAACTGCTCGCCGATGGCGGCGTGGTTTACGAGACCTACAAGGAACTCGACGCGAAAGGCTATGTGATCGCCGACCTGATCGTCGCCCGCAATGGTTTCGCCCATGCCAATCCCGATGCGGTGACCGGCCTGCTCAGCGCCTATGGCCGCGCGCTCGACCTTTATCGCACGCAGCCGGACCAGGCGGCGGCGATCGTCGGCCCGGCTGCGGGCGTCAGCGCGGCGGTCGCGGCGGCCAATCTCGCGCAATATGACTTCGTGCCGCTGAAGACGCAGCTCACCTCGGCCTGGCTCGGCACCCCCGGGCATCCGGGTGCCTTCGCCGTGCAGTTGCAGCATACGGCGCAGTTCCTGGTGGGGCAGAAGAGCATCCGCCGCGCGCTGGGCCTCGCCGCCTATCAGAGGGGCATCGACACAAGCTATCTGGAAAAGGCCGTTGCCTGAGCCGGGCTTCGCCGATCCGATGACCGCCGATCCGCTGGCAGCGATGCCGGCGGAGGTGCCCTTCGTCCGTTTTGCGGGCGTGTCCGTGACCTATAACGCGGGCACGGCGCAGGAGACGCCCGCGCTCAGCCCCACCGATCTCGGCTTCGCCCAGGGCGATTTCGTCTGCATCGTCGGGCCTTCGGGCTGCGGCAAGACGACGCTGATGCAGACGCTGGCGGGGTTCCTCAAGCCCACCGCCGGCACGGTCAGCGTCGGCGGCGCGGCCGTGACCGGGCCGGGGCCGGATCGCGGCGTCGTCTTTCAGCAGGCGGCGCTGTTTCCCTGGAAGACGGTCGCCGCCAATGCCGGCTTCGGCCCCGCCATGCGCGGGCTGCCGAGGCCCGAGCAGGCCGCGCGCGTGGAATACTGGCTGCGGTCGGTGGGGTTGTGGGATTTCCGCGACCGCTACCCCTATCAACTCTCCGGCGGCATGCAGCAGCGCCTGGCCATCGCGCGCGCCCTCGCCAACGAGCCTGAGCTGCTGCTCATGGATGAGCCCTTCGGCGCGCTCGATGCGCTGACGCGCGAGAAGATGCAGGAGGAGCTTCACGCCGTCTGGAAGCGCCGCGGCATGACAGTGCTGTTCATTACTCATAGCGTTGATGAGGCGGTCTATCTCGGGACCGAGGTGGTGGTGATGTCGCAGCGGCCGGGGCGGGTGCTCGCGCGCATCCCGTCCCCTTTCGCGCGGGTGGCGGGGGAGCGGGATATCCGCCGCATCAAGGCGGGCGCGGATTTCGTGGCCCTGCGGGAGCGTGTGCTGGGGCTGATCTGGGGCGAGGGGAGCTAACCCGGCCGCGCCGCACTGTCAGGTCGCGGCAGGCTGGCGCGGCCGTGGCGGACGTCTATAACAGAGAGCTTGATCCGCCGATGAGGTCTCAAGCCATGGATACCGCGCCCGCGCTGTTCAACCAGCCGCTCGACAACCATTGGATGCCGTTTACCGCCAATCGGCAATTCCGCGAAGCGCCGCGCATCATCGTCCGCGCCGAAGGGATTCATTATTGGAACCCTCAAGGCGAGCGGCTGATCGATTCCATCTCCGGCCTTTACACTACACCCGCCGGCCACGGCCGCGTCGAAATCCGCGAAGCCGTGACCAAGCAGATGGCGGAGCTTGACTACGCCCCGGCCTTCCAATTCGGGACCCCGGGCTCCTTCCGGCTGGCCACGGAGCTTGCCGCGCTGACGCCCGGCGACCTCAACCGCATCTTCTTCACCGGCGGCGGGTCGGAGGCGGTGGAGACGGCGCTCAAGATCGCCATCAACTACCACCGCGCGCGGGGAGAGGGGCAGCGCCTGCGCTTCGTCGGCCGCGAGAAAGCCTATCACGGCGTGAACTTCGGCGGCTGGTCGGTCGGCGGCATCGTGAAGAACCGCCAGATGTTCGGCCTCGGCCTGCCCGGCGTTTCCCACCTTCGCCACACGAGCATCCCCGAGAACCGCTTCACCATGGGGGAAGGCGAGCATGGCGGTGAGACGCTGGCCGACGATCTCCAGCGCCAGATCGACCTCTATGGCGCGGATACCATCGCGGCCTGCATCGTCGAGCCGATTGCAGGCTCGGTCGGGATCCTCGTGCCGCCGCGCGGATACCTGCAGCGGCTGCGGGCGATCTGCGACAAGCACGGCATCCTGTTGATTTTCGATGAAGTGATCTGCGGTTTTGGCCGCACCGGCCATGCCTTCGCGGCCCAGGCATTCGGCGTCACGCCCGATATCATGACGATGGCGAAAGCCATCAACAATGGCAGCATCCCGATGGGTGCGGTCGCGGTGCGGGAGGGCGTCTGCCAGACGATCCTGGATGTCGCCGCACCCGATACGATCGAATTCTTCCATGGCTACACCTATTCCGCCCATCCGGCCGCCTGTGCCGCCGCTCTCGCGACGCTGCGCATCTACCAGGATGAGGATCTGTTCGCCCGGGCGAATACTTTGGCGCCCTATTTCCTAGACCTCGTCAGCAGGATGCGGGACCTGCCGATCGTCACCGATACCCGTGGCTATGGCCTGCTCGGCGCCTTCGACCTGGCACCGAGCGACACCCCCGGCGCCCGCGGCTTCGCGATGATGAAGGCTTGCTTCGCGGCCGGCCTTGTCATCCGCTTCGCGGGCGACACGATTATTGTGGCGCCGCCCTTCATTGCCGAAAAATCAGATCTCGACCAGATGTTCACCATCCTGCGCCAGGCGCTTGCCACAATGTGAAGGTCTCAAAAGCGCCTGTCCGCCACAGGGATAGGCGCCACGCCTCGGTCTGGTGATTTCGCCGACCGCTGTTCCTGCCGTCGATATTCCGGGCCGTTTGCGGCCCGCGCCGCCGGCGCGGCGCGGAAATAGCCGCCCGGACGCCAGTGGCCTTCCAATGGGCCACCGCCCCGATCAGGGCCGCAATCACGGAGAAAATCGTTGACGCATACCCGGAGATGCGGAAGAAGCATTCTGCAAACAACCCTTGCTTCGGGATTCGTGCTGGATTGGCCGGTCAAGTTCTTGGGCGACACACCTGACAGCTAAAGAGGTTTTGATGTCGAAAGCGTTTCTGGCCCAGGTCATCCAGGAGTCGGCTGACACCACGGGCGTCGCTGCCAACCGCGCCGCGACCGACGTGATGGAGGCGATTGTCCGGGAACTGAAGAAGAACGGACGCTTCACGCTGCCCAGTTTCGGTACCTTTATCGTTCGCAAAACGAAGGCGCGGAAAGGGCTCAACCCCCGTACCGGCGAGTTCGATCAAGGTGAAGGCCGGCAAGACCGTGCGCTTCAAGGCCTCCCCGTCGCTCAAGAAAGTCGTGTGAATAACAGGCGGTCTTCAGATTTGTAGCGCGCATGGCGGAGCGGCCGCGCTTTGATCGTCTGTGGCTGGGTGGAAGGCTCGCCACGATGGCGGCCGCAGCCCCTGGCCTTGGTGTGGTCGAAGCGGGTGCCATCGGCGCCATCGACGGCCGCATCGCCTTCGTCGGTGAGGAACGTGATCTTCCGGCCGGTGTTGCGGCCCAAGAAACGATCAGGCTCGATGGCGAATGGATCACGCCCGGTCTGATCGATTGCCACACGCATATCGTCTATGCCGGCAACCGGGCCGCCGAGTGGGAGATGCGCCTGGCCGGCGCGAGCTACCAGGAGATTGCGCGGGCGGGCGGCGGCATCCTCTCCTCGGTCCAGGCGCTCCGCGCCGCGAGTGAAGCCACGTTGCGCGCCCAGGCGCTGACGCGACTCGACCGGCTGATCGCCGAAGGCGTCACCACGCTCGAAGCCAAATCGGGCTACGGTCTCGATCTCCCCAACGAGGTCAAGCAGCTTCGTGTCGCCCGTAGCCTCGCGGAGGCGCGGGCCATCCGCATCGTCACCACCTTTCTCGGCGCCCATGCGCTGCCGCCCGAAGCGCTCGGCGATCGGGAGACGTTCATCGACCAGCTCTGTGCGGACATGTTACCGGCGATTGCCGAGGCAGGCCTCGCCGACGCGGTCGACGGTTTTTGTGAGGGGATTGCCTTCTCACCTGAGCAGATCGGCCGCGTTTTCGCGGCGGCGAAGCGTTTTGGCCTGCCGGTGAAGCTGCACGCCGACCAGCTGACTGATAGTGGCGGCGCGGCTCTCGCCGCCCGCCATGGCGCGCTCTCGGCCGATCACGTCGAATACACGGATGAGGCTGGCGCCATGGCGATGGGCGCCGCCGGCACCGTCGCCGTTCTGCTGCCCGGCGCCTTCTATATGCTGCGGGAACGACAGGCGCCGCCCGTGGCCGCGTTCCGCCGCCACGGGGTTGGCATGGCGGTTGCCACGGACTGTAACCCGGGGACGGCGCCGCTCGTATCCTTACTACTGACGATGAACATGGCCGCCACATTGTTTGGTCTCACGGTCGAGGAAGTGCTGGCCGGCGTGACGCGGGAAGCGGCGCGTGCCCTCGGCCGGTTTGGCGCTGTCGGCTCGCTGGAGGTCGGCAAGGCCTGCGATCTGGCGATCTGGTCGGTCGGCCGGCCGGCCGAAATCTTTCATGTGCTGGGGCACAACCCGTTACGGGCCCGTGTTTTTGCGGGGGCGGTGACAGGTTAATCTCATCTCGCCGCTTCCGTTGCGCGGTTAGAGTCCTTATTGGACCAAGGGCTTGGTCCCCGGCGACTTGGTGCTATCCTCGATCGGTCGGGCGGACGGGCGGTGCCACCAGGAATTCCTTCGCAAGCCGGGGTCGGCTGCGCCGGAAATGGGTGAGGATCGGATAAGGGCGAGGGCCGGGTGCCGTGCTATGCGGCCGGCAGGCGGAATGCGGAACAGCGCAGGGTCCTAAGGGAGCGTCGGCGGAGCGGGATGGAACCTAATCAAGAGATTACCTGGATCAACTCGGCCCGCGCCATCGTCGAACCCGAAGAGGGCAGCCAGCCGGTGCTGGATCTGATCAACGGCGCGGAAAAGACGATCTGCCTGAAGATGTTTACCTTCACGGCCGATGACATCGCGGAGGCGCTGATCGCCGCCCGCGCGCGCGGCGTCGTCGTGCGGGTCATGCTGAACCCGGCCCGTTCCTCCGGCAGCCGCGCGAACGATGATATGAAGGCGCGGCTACAGGCCGGCGGCTGCACCGTGACCTGGAGCAGCCCGGCCTTCGCCGTGACCCATGAAAAATCCATGGTGGTGGATGAGCGCGCCGCGCTGATCGCGACCTTCAACTTCGGGGTGAAGTATTTCACCGCCACCCGGGACTACGGCATCATCACCGAAGATCCCGGGGTCGTCGCCGAGATCGGAAGCTGTTTCGAGCAGGACTGGAGCCGGCGGGAGTTCGTGCGGCCGGAACCGAGTTCGCTGATCTGGAGCAACCGTGGCTCCCGCATGCTGATGTGCCATTTCATCGATACGGCGAAGCACACGCTGGACGTGCAGCATCCGAAATTCGTCGATGCCGTGGTGCTGGACCGGCTGATCCAGGCGCATGAGCGCGGCGTCAGGGTGCGGGTTCTCTGCGGCGGCAAGCATGGCATCAGCACCTGGGATATCCTCGATACCTTCGCTTCACTGCGGCTGATGAAGCTCAATGGCGTCAAGATCCGCAAGCAGAAGGGCTTGCGCCTGCATGCGAAGCTGCTGCTGGCGGATAATGCGAGCGCGCTGATCGGCTCCATGAACATCGACCGCAGCGCCTTCGATCTGCGCCGCGAACTCGGCTGCTTCATCACCGACCCGGCGGCGGTCGAGAGACTGGGCACGACCTTCAGAGAAGACTGGCATGAGGCCAGCCACTACGATCCGCCCGATCCGCTCACCGTTGAACTCGTGACCGAGGATGACCATCCGCATGATTCCGAACTCATCCACGAGTGAGGCGGGCACGAGTGAGGCGGGGGCGGAGCCGGCCGAGGCGGAGAAGCCGAAACCGACCGCCTCAAGCTGGGAGATCATCGTCACTTTTAACGAGATATCGTTATCGAGTTTCGGCGGCGGCCTCTCGGCCTGGTCGCGTGAGATGGTGGTCGCCCGAAAGAAGTGGATGGACGACCCGGAATTTCTCAGTGCGATGACGATTTGCCGCATCCTGCCCGGCGCCAATCAGGTCAATCTAGCCGTTTTCGTCGGCACCAAGCTCAATGGCGTCCGGGGGGCGGGGGCGGCCCTCGTGGGGCTGATCGCCATGCCGACGCTGCTGCTGATCGGTATCGCGGCGCTTTACGCCGCCTTCCAGCATTCCCACGCGATGCAGCATGTTCTGGGCGGCTTCGCCGCCGCCGCCGTTGCCATGACCTTGCAGATGGTGTGGAAGACCGGGCGCACGACGCTCACTTCGGTTGTGCCGGTGCTGCTTTTCGCCCTGACCTTCGTGCTGAATGGCGTGTTGCGCTGGCCGCTCTGGTGGACGCTGCTGATCACGGCGCCGCTCGGCGTTGGCTGGGCCTGGCGACGGGCGCATAAGCGGATCACGGCCCGCGCCGCGGTGACGGGAGCGGCGTCATGACGCTGACCCTCGCCTTGCAGCTCTGTTCGGTCTTCGGCATCACCTCGCTGCTCGCTTTCGGTGGCGGCAACGCCGTCATCCCGCAGTTCGAGCAGCAGACGGTACGTGTCCATCACTGGCTGACAGCACAGCAGTTCACGGATTCCTTCGCGATCGCGCAGGCGGCGCCGGGGCCGAGCACGCTCATCGTCAGCCTGCTCGGCTATCGCGCGGGAGGCATATGGGGGGCGCTGATCGCGACGGCGGCGATGGTGGTGCCGACCGGGCTCATCGTCTACGGCATTGCCCGGGTTTGGGATAAGGGCCATGGCGAGAAGGCGTTTCGCCATGCCTTCCAGGACGGTATGGCCCCGATCACGGTGGGGCTTATTCTGGCGGGCAGCGTGGTTGTGGCGCGGCATGCCGAGCAGCATTGGGCGCAGCTGGTGATGACGGTGGTCGCGACGGTTATTCTCTGCGCGACCAAGGTCAACCCGCTGATCGTCGCGGTGTGTTGCGGGGTGATCGGCTACGTCGTCGGGGCTTGAGGGCGACGACCGCAGGCGGACTTGCACAAGGCCTGAATCGCGGGACAAAACAACGAGATAGAGCGGCTTTAGCGACGTTGCAGGCGACACAGATGCGATGATACCGTGCAACAATTCGCATGGGAAACATCAATGTCACGATCGGCAGTCTATCTCTTGCTCGGCCTCGGACTTGCCCTCTGCGGCTGCGTCACCAACGACATTTCCACGCGAAACACCGAGGTCGCGGCCGTGGCGGTGACCGCGCCGCCGCCGCCGCCACCACCACGGGTGATCCTGACCCCCACGGCGAGGCTCGCGAATGCCAGGGAGATCATCACAAACAAGACGACGACGGCTGGGGCAACCTTGCTGCTCGCCAGCCCGCAAGCCCTGGCGACGGATTGCAGCCCCCTCGGCCCGGTCAGCGCCAAGGTGGTTACGCCGCCGCAGAATGGCAGGATTAGCATCAGGCCGGGAACGGCATTCTCGAACTTCGTGCCCGGCGACCCGCCCTTTGCCTGCAACGCGCGAAGGACGCCGGCGACGATCATCACCTATCGTTCATCCCCTGGCTATGTCGGGGAAGATAGCGCCGCCGTGCAGATATTCTTCCCCGACGGCCACGCCCCGATCATCCTTTTCCGTATCGCCGTGGACTGAAGCAATATCGGATCAGGCAATTCCACCTGATCCGATGCTCCTCTAGAGCGTTTCCTATTCGCTTACGCTCACAGTCACCGCTCTAGCTCTTTGTTTTTACGAGCATCTTCACCCGATCAGATGATTCCATATGATCGGGATCTGCTCTAGCTCCGCACGATCACATGCACGTCCCCGTGCCGGTCGATGACGTTGAGCGCGACCTCGCGCCCCGCCCGACGGATGAAGACACTGATGCGGCCCGACCCCAGGCTGATATTGTGCAGGGTCATCTCGTCCAGGAACGGCGGCAGGGTCGGCTTGTTGAAAACGACCGTCTTGGTGCCCGGCTCGATACTGAGGCCGAGGGACGCTTGTAGCAGCGCCGGCAAGGCTGCCGCCGCCCAAGCCTGCGGGGAGCAGGCGACCGGATAGAACACAGGACCTTGCCCCCGCTTGCGGGTGAAGCCGCAGAACAGCTCCGGCAGCCGCCGCATATCGATATAGAGCGCGGAATCGAACACGCCGCTGAAGATCTTCGAGACCGCCTCGGTATGCCCATAGCGGGCGAGGCCGAGCGCGATCAGCGCGTTGTCGTGCGGCCAGACCGACCCGTTATGGTAGCCCATCGGGTTGTAGCGGGCTTCGCCGCTCGCGACCGTGCGGATGCCCCAGCCCGAGAAGAAGGCGGAGGTCATGAAGCCCTCGGCCACCCGCGCCGCGCGCTCGGGCGAGACGATGCCGGCCAGCAACAAATGCCCGGGGTTGGAGGTGCGGACGCGGCAAGGCTGCTTCTGCCCGTCAAGCGCCAGGGCATAGGTGCCGATCTCCTCGCACCAGAAAGCCTTTTCGAAGGCGATGCGAAGCGCCTCGGCCTTCGCCTCCTGCGCCGCCGCGACCGCCTCGTGATGCAGGCGCCGGCCGATCACGGCCATGGCGCGCCGCGCCGCATAGACGTAGCCCTGAACCTCGCACAGCGCGATGGCGCCCTGGGCCAGGCTGCCATCGACATGGAAGATGCTGTCCCAGCTGTCCTTCCAGCCTTGATTCTGCAACCCGTTTCCGGTCGCGCGGTAGTATTCCACGAAACCGTCGCCATCGCGGTCGCCATACCGCTCGATCCACTCCATCGCCGCTTCCAGATGCGGCCAGAGCTTGCGCGCGGTCGCGTCATCATGCGTTCGCTCGACATAAGCGCCCGCGAGCATGACGAAGAGCGGCGTGCTGTCGACGCTGCCGTAGTAGTGGCGGAAGGGCACCTCGCCCAACATCGCCATCTCGCCGTTGCGCACCTCGTGCAGGGTCTTGCCCGGCTCGGCATCGGCGGCGGCATCGACGGTGGTGGCCTGATTCTCCGCCAGGAAGCTCAGAACCCCGCGCGCGATGGCGGGGTCGATCCAGAGCGCCTCATAGGCCGTGATCAGCGCATCCCGGCCGAACGAGGCGGTGAACCAGGGAATGCCGGCATAGGGGTAAAGCCCCGTCGGCTTCTCGGTGATGAGCATATAGAGATCGGAGATCGCGCGGCGGATCGCCTCGTTGAACAGCTCGTTCGAGCTTTCCATTGCCGCCGCTTTGCCGGAGCGTGTGCGCATCCAGCGCCGCGCCTCGACCATCGACACCAGATAGGCCTCGCGCACATCCCGCATCGGCAGTTCGCCATCGGCGCAGGCGATCTCGATATAAAGCAGCGCCTGCTTGCCGGGTTGCAGCGTGACGTCGAACACGGCTTGTCCGCCCGTAAGCTTCGTCGGTGTCGGGCTGAAGCGCAGCCGCGTCTGGCGCCGCTTGTCGTCGAGCCCGGTATAGCCGAGCGTCACGCTGCTCTCGGTCAGCTCGGGCGGTTCGTGGCGGCCATGCTTCGCCCGGGGCGTGCCCCGCACCTCAAAGAGATCGGCGAAATCGGAATCGAAGGAAAGTTCGAGGCGCACGAGATGCGGCTGGCTGGAGAAGCTGCGCAGCTGGATACGCTCGAAACATGTCGCGTGGATCATGAAGCGCGTGCGGCGGACGTGGATGACGCTGTGCTCCACCACCACCTTCCCGTCCAGCGAGAGGTCGGGGTTGGTGAGATCGCAGGTCAGCCCGCTATTGTCGTCCCGCAAGGTGGAGCTGAGCAGAACCGGATGGCCGCCGCCGATGGTGAGGTCGAAGACCGAAAGGTGGCGGGTATCGCGATTGTAGAGCCCCTCGGTGCCGCCCTCATAGGGCTCGATATCGCCGCTGAGATCGAAGACGCCGAACATGTCGCCGTTCTTCAGCGTGCGGTATTGCCGCTCCTGCAAGGAGAGAGAGGCGCCGACGGCATAGGGCGGTTCGCCGCTGGCATCGGTCTGCGTCTTTGTTTCGGCAGCGTTCATGCTCTGCTCTCTCCTTGGCCCGGCGATGGGACTTTATTGGTCAGGTGTTGACGGAGGATACCTTCCGCCACATGTCGATCCCGCCTTCCTGGGCGTGGCGGTCGATTTCCGCCAGCTCATCCGCCGAGAAGTGGATATTGGCGGCGGCGTCGAGCGCGTCATCGAGCTGCGGGACATTGCGGGCACCGATCAGTGCCGAGGTCACGGCCGGGCCGCGCAACACCCAGGCGATCGCCATCTGGGCGAGGGTCTGGCCTCGGCCCTGGGCGATGGTGTCAAGCGCGCGGACACGGGCGAGGTTTTCCGGGGTGATCCATTCCTGGTTGAAGGAGCGGTCTCTGGCGGCGCGCGCGCCTTCCGGCACGCCGTTCAGATATTTGTTGGTGAGCAGCCCCTGGGCGAGGGGCGAGAATGCGATGCAGCCGGTGCCGAGTTCGGTGAGGGTATCAAGCAGCCCGTCTTCGACCCAGCGGTTGAGCATGGAATAGGAGGGTTGGTGGATGAGCAGCGGCACGCCAAGCCCGGCCAGGATGGCGCTCGCGCGGCGGGTCAGCTCGGGGCCGTAGGAGGAGATGCCGACATAAAGCGCCTTGCCTTGGCGGACGAGCTGGGCGAGGGCGCCCATCGTCTCCTCCAGCGGCGTTTTGGGGTCCGGCCGGTGGGAATAGAAGATGTCCACATAGTCGAGCCCCATGCGCTTGAGGCTCTGGTCGCAGCTGGCGATGAGGTATTTGCGCGAGCCGCCGAAGCCGTAGGGGCCGGGCCACATATCCCAGCCGGCTTTGCTGGAAATGACCAGCTCGTCGCGGTGGGCTTGAAAATCCTTCTTGAGGATGGTGCCGAAATTCTCCTCGGCCGAGCCGTAGGGCGGCCCATAATTGTTCGCGAGATCGAAATGAGTGACGCCACGGTCGAAGGCCCGGCGGATGACGGCCCGGCCGGTTTCAAAGACATCCTCGCCGCCGAAGTTATGCCACAGGCCGAGGGAGATCGCGGGCAGGTCGAGCCCCGAGCGGCCGCAGCGGCGATACGGCATGGCTTCGTAGCGGTCAGGGGCTGGTTGGTAGCTCATAGTACAATCCTCAAGCGTGGCGTGTCTGAACGGCAGGGAGCCTACTGTGCCGAGCCGGGCTGGGACAGGGGGTGCGGCAACGATCCGGCCTCCAACTCGGTCGGCGCGCGCATCCCGCCACGCCAGGAGGCGAGGCCCGCCAGCACATAAAGGAACGCCGAGAAGCTGAAGGCGAAGGCGAGGCCATGCTTGAAGGGGCCGGACATGAGCGCCGGGAAAAAGACCTTGCCGGTCAGTGTTGCGGCATTCGCGGGCGGCAGGGCGTGCAGCACCGAGGGCGGGATCAACTGTCCCATCGGGTTGTAGCCGAGGAAGGCGGCGAAGAGGCTCGCGACCGGCGGCGTCGTCGCCACCCGATGGGCGATGGCCGGCGGCACATGCTGGGCCAGCAGCCCGGCCTCCATCGATCGCGGCAGGCTCGCCGCCAGGCCCGCCAGCATCAGGCTGAAGAAGACGCCGATCGACATCACCGTGCCGACATTGGTCGTGGTCGCGCGCAGGCCGGATGCCTGCCCACGCTCCTGCGGCGGCACCGAATTCATGATCTGCGTCATATTCGGCGCGGCAAACAGGCCCGAGCCCAGGCCGTTCGCGAAGAGCAGCACAGCGAAGGTGGCATAGGAGAAATCGGCCGGCAGCAGCATCAGCGCGATGAAGCTCGCGGCACCGAGCCCCATGCCGCCGAGGGCGAAGGGCAGGCCGCCCAGCCGGTCCGAGAAATAGCCGGAAAGCGGCCCCGCCAACAGAAAGCCGATGGTGAGCGGCAGCATGAACACCGCCGACCACAGCGGCGTCTGCTCGAAGGAATAGCCGTGCAGCGGCAGCCATATGCCCTGCAGCCAGATGATCAGCATGAACTGCAAGCCACCGCGCCCGATCGAGGAGGTGAGGTTGGCGATATTGCCGTAGGCGAGCGGCGCGATGCGCAGCAGCCGGAAATCCAGCATCGGCCGGTCGACGATCCGCTCGATCACCAGGAAGGCCGCGAGGCAGAGCAGCCCGAGCGCGGAGAGCGTCAGCACGCGCGGGCTGGTCCAGGCCATCACCGCATGCCCATAGGGTTGGATGCCATAGGTGATGGCGCTGAGGATGCAGACGAGGCCAAGCCCGAAGCTGAGATTGCCGCCCCAGTCGATCGAGTGCCGCGTGCGATGCAGCGGGCCGTCCTTCAGTTTCAGATAGGCCCAGATCGTGCCGACGAGCCCGATCGGCACATTGACCCAGAAGACGAGCCGCCAACTCGTGCTCGCTAGCAGCCCGCCGATGACGAGGCCGAGGAACTGGCCACCGATCGCCGCCACCACGTTGATGCCGAGGGCGAAGCCGCGCTCCTTCGCGGGGAAGGCGTCCGTCAGGATGGCGGTGGAATTCGCCATGATGAGCGCGCCGCCGATGCCCTGGATGACGCGGATGATGATGAGGTAGGTCGCCGCCGCCTCGCCCCGCCCGGGCAGCAGGCCGAGCGCCAGGGCGGCCGCGGTGAAAATCGCGAAGCCCAGGCTGTACATGCGTGCCCGGCCGTGCTGGTCCCCCAGCCGGCCGAAGGAGACGACCAGCACCGCCGTCGCGATCATGTAGCCGATGATGGCCCAGAGCAGATAATTGATGTTGCCGGGATCGAGCGCGCGCAGCCCGATGCCGCGAAAGACCGAGGGCAGGCTGATCAGCAGGATGGAGCTGTTGACGGTGGCGGCCAGCATGCCGAGCGTCGTGTTGCTCAGCGCCACCCATTTGTAGGTGCGGTCATGGTCGCTGCCGTATCGGCCGCTATCCGGCGGTGCGGCGATTGCCTTGTCCATAAGCGCGCGTCTCTCGTCTGCGACCGATCGATGCGACAGTCGGCGATATCATCGCGGCCGACAACCGACGCAATGGGATGCTTCAGGGCGTCTCCGGCTGCGGCCGGACTGAGCGATCGGCCGGCCTTTCGGATGGCGCGAGTGCGGCGACGACGATCAGGCCAAGGGCCAGGACCACGCCGAGCATGAAAACGCCGTGCAGCGCACCGTTCAGCAAGCCGGTGAGGCGGAGCAGCTCAGGGCTGGACAGCGCCGCCCGCAACTGCGGGTTGACCAGTTCGCGCAGCACGTCATGGCCGCCGGCCATCGTCAGCCCCGCATTCAGCACGCCGCCGAAGGCGGCCGCGCCGAGCGCCTGCCCCATCAGCCGGTTGAAGAAGAACAGCGCGGTCGCGCGGCCGCGATCGGTATGCGCGACGCCGGCTTGAACGGCGACGGCGAAGACGATGCTGGTCAGGCCCATGCCGGCGCCGATCGGTATGGAGACGAGATCGACCCAGAACAGGCCGCCCCTGGCCGACGCGGGTAGCAGGGCGATGGTGCCGCCGAGGAGGACGATGGCGGCGCCGAGCGCCATCGTCCGGTTGCCGACGCGCCCGATGGCGCGGCCCAGCGTCATGCTCGCCGCCGTCCAGGAAACGGTCATGATGCCGATGTTGATGCCTGCCGCCAGCGCGTTCCCGCCCGCGACACCCTGCACCCAGGTCGGCAGGAAGGCCGTCATCCCGATCAGCAGGCCGCCGCCGAGCAGGGCGGAGGCATTCGCCGCCAGCAGCACCGGCCGGCGGATCAGATGCGCCGGCAGCAGCGGGTGGCGCAGCTGCCGTTCCCGCAAGCCGAAGCCGGCGAGGGCGACGGCACCCACGGCGAGCAGCCCGGCCAACTGCCGGGTGCCGAGCTGGTCGCAATCGACCAGCGCCACCATCACGGCGCCCAGCCCCAGGATCAGCAGCGCGCATCCCGGCAGATCGATGGGTGCGGGCATCTTGCCTTGAGGAGATTCGTGGAGGTGGCGGGCGACCATGGTCATGGTGATGAGCCCGATCGGCAGATTGACCCAGAAGACGAAGGGCCAGCCGAGGGTATGGACGAAGAAAGCGCCGAGCAGCGGGCCGATGATCGCGGCGATGCCCCAGATCCCGCTGACATAGCCCATGATGCGCGGCCGGTCGGCGGGTTTGCAGACATCGCCGATGATGGTCGTCGCCATGGGGGCCAGGCCGCCGCCGCCGATGCCCTGGATGGCGCGGAAGACGATGAGCGAAACCATGCTCCAGGCGCAGCCGCAGAGCAGCGAGCCCGCCAGGAACAGCGCCGTGCTGCCGAGATAGACGGCGCGGCGGCCGAAGCTGTCGGCGAGGCGCCCGTAGAGCGGTGTCATCACCGCCTGCGTCAGCAGATAGATGCCGAAGGTCCAGGAGAACAGGCGGAAGCCGCCGAGCTTGGCGACGATCGTCGGCATCGCGGTGCTGATGACCGTCACCTCTACCGCCGCCATGAAGGTGGAGATGAGCATCGCCGCGATGATCAGCCGGGCGTGTGACACGGAGGCGGGGGCGACACTCATCGGCCAGGCTCGCTCGCGGGAGGCTTGAGAAAGGCTTCGGTCGTCGCCGCAGCCTCGGCGAGGCCGACGCGCTGAACCGCGACCCCCGGCGGGAAGGCCGATAGCAGCCGGCTCGGCGTACGGCGGTCGAGCAGAACGAAGACGCCGCGATCGTCCACCCGGCGGATCAGCCGCCCGAAAGCCTGGCGCAGCCGCAGGCGGGCGATGCGGTCGTCATACTCTTTCGGCGCGCCGCCGGAGAGATGCATGCGGCGCTCGCGGTGCAGAATGTCGGGCCGCGGCCAGGGCACCCGCTCGAACACCACCAGCCGCAGCGCGCGGCCCGGCACATCCACGCCGTCGCGCATCGCGTCCGTGCCGAGCAGGCAGGTATCCTCCTCGGCGCGGAAGATATCGACCAGCGTGGCGTTGTCCATGGCGTCGACATGCTGGGCGTAGAGCGGAATGCCGGCCTCCTCCAGCGCGCGGGCGATGCGGCGATGGACGGCGCGCAGCCGGCCGATGGCGGTGAACAGGCCGAGGCCGCCGCCGCCCGAGGCCAGAAACAGCGTCCGATAGGCGGCGGCGAGCGCGGCCGGGTCGCCGGTATCGACATCGGTGACGACGAAGGCGCGGGTCTGCTCGCCATAGTCGAACGGGCTCGGCAGGCTAGCGCGGATCGCCGGCAGTGGCAGATGGTTGCTGCCGATGCGCGCCTCGGCCGCCGCCCAGGCTGTTTCAGGGTCGTCCTCGCCGCCGTCGCGCAGCGTGGCGGAGGTGACGAGCAGCCCATGCGCGGGTGCGGCGAGCACGCTTGAGAACGGGATCGTGGGGTCGAGCCAGTGGCGCAGCAGCGCCACATCGCGCTCGCCCGTCTCCCGCCGGTCGAGCCGCAGGAACTGCACATGGCCGAGCGCGAGCGGGGCGACGGCGGTGCCGCCGGCGGTCTCGATCACCCGCCCCGGGAACGTGCCGCCATCGGTGCGCGGCAGCACGAGGTCGGTCAGCATCGTCTGCCAGGCGCGCAGCGGCTCCACCGCGCGGCGGCCGATGGTGCGGCCCATGCCTTCGATCCGCGCGCGGGTGGCGGCGTCCAGCTCCTCCGCCTCGTCATCCAGCCGCGCCAGCAGTCGCTGCATGAGCGTCGTCAGCGGTTCGGCGAGGCGGGCCAGGGCGCGTTTCAGCCCATCGGCCGCTGCCGTCACCGCTTCGGCGACCGGGTAGAGGTCGCATTCGGCGGCGAAGCCGGCGCGGGCCTCGTCCTCGGCGGCCTGGCCCGAGAGGCGGGCGAGAACCTGGCCG
This sequence comes from uncultured Pseudomonadota bacterium, assembly GCA_963745125.1. Taxonomy (GTDB): domain Bacteria; phylum Pseudomonadota; class Alphaproteobacteria; order Acetobacterales; family Acetobacteraceae; genus Acidisoma. The sequence goes on along the minus strand of CAVUWB010000009.1, from coordinate 185,315 downwards.
CGCAGAGCCAGCAGGAAAACCTCGGACGGGTTGGTGCTGCCCGGCTCCGCCGCCGCGCCTTCGGGCGGCGCCGCGGTGTCTTGAGCGATGCGGCTGGCCCAGCCCGGCGCGGGCAAAGCGCGGCGGCGTGAGTGCGGCTTCCAGCGGCGCTCAGCAGATCGGGCCGGTCGGCGACCAAGATCGCCGATGCGGGCGGAGAGCCCCGCCCGCGGGACCGCGCGCCCTCGGCGCCGAGCAGCCAGCGGCGCAGTTCCGCCGCCTCGACGGCCCGACAGCTCGGCCGAGAAGGCGCTGTCGGCGGCGTCGAACACATGGTGGCCCTCGTCGAAGACGTAGCGCGTGGGCACGTAGTTGTCGTCGAGCCCGCCCCAGGCCGCCTGGGTCATGCACCAGCGCGTGGTTGGCGACGACGAGTTCGGCGGTGCGGGCGCGGCGGATGCGTGTGCTCGACGAAGCAGCGTTTCCAATGCGGGCAGGCGGCGTGGATGCACTCGCCGCGCCGGTCGGCGAGGCTGCCGACGCAGCGGCGGCGCCGAACAGTCTCGGCGAACCAGCCGGGCAGGTCGCCGCCCAGGATGTCGCCGTCGCGCTGTCACCGCCGCCCAGCGGGCGATGCAGCCCGAGCGGGATGATCAGCGCCCGGGCTCATGCCGCTCAGCGCCGCCGTCACCGCGTCCTCCAGGTTCAGCAGGCAGAGGTAGTTCTCGCGGCCCTTGCGCACCACGACGCGGCGGCGGCGCTCGGCCGGGGTCGGGGAACAGCCGGTCCAGCTCGCGTCTCGATCTGGCGCTGCAGGTGGCGGGTGAAGGTGCTGATCCAGACCGGCGCGTGGTTCCGCTCGGCCCAGAGGCTGGCGGGCGCGACGTAGCCGAGCGTCTTGCCGGTGCCGGTGCCGGCCTCGGCCAGCACCATATGCGGGTCGCCCCGCTCCACGCGGCGGGCGCGAAGGCGGCGGCGGCGGCGGAGGCGTAGTCGGCCTGGCCCGGGCGCTGCTCGGCCCCGGGCCCGACAAGCTGGGCGAGGCGGGCGCGCGCCTCGGCCGGGGAGACCGGCAGCGAGGAGGGCGGCGGCGGGGGCGCCTCTTCCTCCCACTCCGGCAGGCGCCGCCAGACGCGCAAGGCGTTGTTATCCTTGGATGGTGCACTGGCGGCGCCGGCCAGCGCCAGTGCCGCCGCGATCAGCGGGCGCCCAGCCCCAGCCGGCCCGGCCCATGCGCGCCGCGAGCGCCGCGGCGTCGCGGTTGGCGGGGAGATGCGCTTCGGCCGCAAGGCGCGCGCAGCAGGGCGACCGGCGATGTCGGGCAGGGCAGCGGCGGCGGCTTCCAGCCCCGGGCGGGGCGGCGGCGATGTCCGAGCGCCAGGGCCAGGCCGCGCGGCGTCGGCGCGGCCGGCCGCGCCGGCAGCACGAAGGCGAACAGTTCCAGCAGGTCGTAGGCCGGCGATGGGCGCGCAGGCCGAGGCGCCGCAGGTGGCCGGCGCGTGGACCAGCAGCGGCGGCCGCAGGCGCCGCGCAGCAGCGCCGCGGCCTCGGCCGCGGGCAGCGACAGCATCTCGCCATCCGCGGTCAGCATGCGCGGCGCGGCCAGTGCCCGGCGACGCACGGACGGCGCACGTCCGGAAGCAACAGCGGACATGCGCGCCGGCGGCCGTGGGACGCACTATACCGGCAACGCTGCATTGACCAGAGCATACGGCCCTACTTCGTAGTTTCGCCAATGTCCGAACCAGCTCGCACGTCCACCACGCCCCGCGCCGAAAGCCTGGCCGTTCGAGGAAGCCGCAAAGCTCGTCGCCCGCCTGGAGGCGAGCTGGCAAGACCGTGGCGCTGTTCGAGACCGGCTACGGCCCCTCCGGCCTGCCGCATATCGGCACGTTCGGCGAGGTGGCGCGCACCAGCTGGGTGCGCCAGCGCCTTCACCGCGCTGACCGGCCTGCCGTCCCGCCTGCTCGCCTTCACGCGACGACATGGACGGGCTGCGCAAGGTGCCGGACAATGTGCCGAACAGGGAGATGCTGGCGCGAATTCTCGGCCAGCCGCTGACCGACATCCCCGATCCGTTCGGCACGCATGACAGCTTCGGCGCGCATAACAACGCCCGGCTGCGCGCCTTCCTCGACGGTTTCGGCTTCGATTACGAATTCGCCTCCTCCACCGACTATTATCGCTCCGGCCGGTTCGACGCGGCGCTGCGCGCAGGTGCTGGCACGTCATCGACGAGATCGTCGCCGTGATCCTGCCGACGCTGGGGCCGGAGCGGCGGGCGACCTATTCGCCCATCCTGCCGATCCACCCGCGCACCGGGCGTCGTCATGCAGGTGCCGATCGAGCAGATCGACCCGGATGCCGGCACGGTCGTCTGGCGCGACCCGGCGGACGGCACCTGGTTCGAGACGCCGGTGACGGGCGGCGGCGCCAAGCTGCAATGGAAGGCCGATTGGGCGATGCGCTGGTATGCGCTGGGCGTCGATTACGAAATGTCCGGCAAGGATCTGATCGACAGCGTGAAGCTCTCGGGCGCGATCTGCCGCATCCTGGGCAGCGAGCCGCCGGCCGGCTTCACCTACGAGCTGTTCCTGGACGAGCAGGGCCAGAAGATCAGCAAGTCGAAGGGCAACGGGCTCTCGGTCGAGGAATGGCTGACGCTATGCGCCGCCCGAAAGCCTGGCGCAGTTCATGTTCAACCAGCCGCAGCGGGCCAAGCGGCTGTTCTTCGACGTGATCCCCCGCGCGGTGGACGAATACCTCGCCAATGTCGCGAAGGCGCAGCGCGGACGGCGCGGTCGATGAGAGCAACCCGGCCTGGCACATCCATGGCGGGCAGGTGCCGGCGGATGCCGGCAGCCCGATCGGCTTCGGCATGCTGCTGAACCTGGCCAGCGTGGTGAATGCCGAGACGCCGGACATGCTCTGGGGCTTCATCCGCCGCTACATCGCCGGACGCCGCGCCGGAGACCGCGCCGTTCCTGGCCAAGCTGGTCGGCTACGCGGTCGCCTATTACCAGGATTTCGTGCGCGCCGAAGAAGCAGTTCCGCGCGCCAACCGAACTGGAGCGCGCGGCCCTGGCCGATCTGGCCGAGACGCTGCGCGCTTTGCCGCCGGGCGACCGAGGCCGAGGCGATCCAGACGGCGGTGTACGAGGTCGGCAAGCGGCACCCGTTCCCGGAGCTGAGCGCCTGGTTCGGCTGCCTGTACCAGGTGCTGCTGGGCCAGCAGGAGGGGCCGCGCTTTGGCGGCTTCGTGGCGCTCTATGGCGTCGCGGAGACGGTGGCGCTGATCGAAGGCGTGCTGGCGCGCGGCTGATTGGGGAGCGCGTACCCGGCAAGGCATCCGGCGCGCCAGTCATTGTTCACTCTCGCGTTCGGCCTGATGACCTGATCATCAACCGGAACGAGGGGCTGGAATGGTCGGCCGAGAACTATTCACTGTCCCTTGAGACGGTGAAGGCGGTGCTGACTTTCTACGACCGCCAAAGCCGTCGTGCCGCTCATACTGCTTGACCAGAACATACCACGGGCGCTTGGCAAACGACTGACCGGACCAGCCGTCCGGACGGTTGTGACCCGGGCTGATCTTGATCCGCAAATCTCAATGCTTCTGCCGACGTGCATGGGGAGGTACGCGGATGACGCCTGCGCATGAAAAACAAAAAATAGAAAGTCCCAAATCGGCCATAAATAGACTGGCGATTGAAATCCGCATATTGCGGACCCATGATATGCGCCTGAAATAGGTCAGCATCGCTGCTGATGCCGGGGATTTTTCTTCGCGCCTGCCAAAAATCGGGTTACAGAGGCTCTCATCCGCGTGCGCGTCCGCGTCCGCCCCTCAGGAGGAGCGTCTTCCCATGACCGAGCGCATGCTGAAATTCGTGCATACGCCGCAGAAAATCCCCCAGAAGCGATCCGTCGAACTGCGCCGGCAGGATTTTGACGAAATCTACAACCGCTTCGATCCCGCCCGCGCCGAGGAACAAGCCAGCCGGTGCAGCCAGTGCGGCGTGCCCTTCTGCTCGGTGCATTGCCCGCTCGGCAACAATATCCCCGACTGGCTGACGCCTGACCGCCGAGGGCCGGCTGGAGGAAGCCTATGAGGTCTCCTCCGCTCACCAACAACTTTCCCGAGATCTGCGGCCGCATCTGCCCGCAGGACCGGCTTTGCGAAGGCAACTGCGTCATCGAGAAGGGCTTCGAGAGCGTCACCATCGGCGCGGTCGAGCGCTACATCACCGATACCGCCTTCGAGAAGGGCTGGGTCAAGCCGGTCGCGCCCGCGCGCAGGAGCGTCCGCAATCCGTCGGCATCATCGGCGCCGGCCCCGGCGGCCTCGCCGCCGCCGAGCGGCTGCGCCGCCAGGGCTATCAGGTCCATGTCTATGACCGTTACGACCGGCTCGGCGGGCTGATGATCTACGGCATCCCCGGCTTCAAGCTGGAAAAGGACATCGTCATCCGGCGCTGGCGCTATCTGGAGGATTGCGGCGTCCGGTTTCACCTCAACACTGTCATCGCCAGCGGTGTGGACGGCGGCATCTCCTTCGCCGAACTGCGCCAAAAGCACGGCGCGATCGTCATCGCCACCGGCGTCTACAAGGCGCGCGACATCGGCGGCCCCGGCGCGGGCCTGCCCGGGATCGTGCCGGCGCTCGACTATCTTACCGCATCGAACCGGCGCGGCCTGGGCGAGCCGGTGCCCGATTTCGAATCCGGCCTGCTCGATGCGGCGGACAAGCGCGTCGTCGTCATCGGCGGCGGCGACACCGCGATGGATTGTGTCCGCACCGCCGTTCGCCAGGGCGCGACCTCGGTGCAATGCCTCTATCGCCGTGACCGCGCCAACATGCCCGGCTCGCTGCGCGAGGTGAAGAACGCCGAGGAAGAGGGCGTCGAATTCGTCTGGCTTTCGGCGCCAGAGGCGTTCCTGGGCGACGAACAGGTGGCCGGTGTGCGCGCGGTGCGGATGCATCTCGGCCTGCCCGATACCTCCGGCCGGCAATCGGTCGAGCCGATGGCGGGAAGCCATTTCAACCTCGACGCCGATCTCGTCATCAAGGCGCTCGGCTTCGACCCCGAGGATGTGCCGCGCATCTTCGGCGAGAAGGGGCTGGAGGTCAGCCGTTGGGGCACGCTGAAGGTGAACCATCGCAGCTTCATGACCTCGCTGCCCGGGGTCTTCGCGGTGGGGGACATCGTGCGCGGCGCCAGCCTCGTCGTCTGGGCGATCAAGGACGGGCAGGATGTGGCGGCGCAGGTGCATGCCTATCTGCAGCAGCCAGCCTCTGTTGCGGTGGCAGCGGAATGAGTGTCCTGTCCTCCACCGCGCGCGTCGGTGCGGCCATGCTGGCGGCGGGCGTGATCTGCCTCGGCGCGGGTATGGCGCGGGCCGATGACGCGCCGCTCTCGGCCGATCAGATGCAGCTCGCGACGGAGGTCGTTCAGGCCTTCGGCATCCAGCAGGTGGCGGATGCGGTCATGAGCGGTTTGCGAATGATCCTGGTGCAAAGCCTCGCGGCACGGAACAACCAGCCGCAGGACAAGGTGGCCGGGATTGTCGATCAGGTTCTGGTGCCCGATCTTCGCGCGTTGCAGCCGCAATTCATGGCGAGCGTCGCCAACAGCTACGGCCATGTCTTCACGGCGGCCGAGCTGCAGCAGATTCTCGCTTTCTACCAGACGCCCACGGGCATGAAGCTCGCCACGCTGCTGCCCGCGCTGACGCAGCAGATGATATCCGAGGGGCACGCCTGGATGCAGCAGGCGGCGGCCCAGGTGTTGCAGGCCGACGCGGCAAAACTGACGGCACAAGGACTAAGCGCGCAGTGAGACGAACGCCGCGCGGACGCAGAGCGCGACAGCCTCTGTGCGGCGCGACAGGGAGAACGCCATGACCGATATGATCGCCTCCGCGAATACGATGCTGGAGACGGGCGCCGAGTTCCTCCGCGATTGGGCGGAGAACAACGCAGCCTTGGCCGGTACTTATGACCCGAGCCAGGAACATGATGCCTGCGGCGTCGGTATGATCGCCGCCCTCGATGGCCGTCGCCGCCGCGACGTGGTGCAGGCGGGTATCGATGCGCTGCGCGCCGTCTGGCATCGCGGCGCGGTCGATGCCGATGGCAAAACCGGGGATGGCGCCGGTATCCATATCGAGATCCCGCAGGATTTCTTCGCCGCCGCCGTGGAGCGAAGCGGCGCCAAGCTGCGGCCGGGGCCGATCGCGGTCGGCCAGGTCTTCATGCCGAAGACCGATCTCGGCGCGCAGGAACGCTGCCGGCAGATCGTCGAGACCGAGATCCTCGCGCTCGGCTACCAGATCTACGGCTGGCGCCAGGTGCCGATCAACGTCGCCTGCATCGGCGAGAAGGCGAACGCCACCCGGCCCGAGATCGAGCAGATCATGCTGTGGAACGCGCGCGGCGTGTCGGAGGTGGAGTTCGAACGTGATCTCTACGTGATCCGCCGCCGGATCGAGCGGCAGACCATCACCGCCCAGATCCCGGACCTCTATTTCTGTTCGCTCTCCTGCCGGTCCATTGTCTACAAAGGCATGTTCCTGGCCGAGAGCCTGACGGAATTCTATCCCGACCTGCTCGATGAGCGTTTCGTTTCGCGTTTCGCCATCTACCACCAGCGCTATTCGACCAACACATTTCCCACCTGGAAGCTGGCGCAGCCTTTCCGCGCGCTCGCCCATAATGGCGAGATCAACACGGTCAACGGCAACGTCAACTGGATGAAGAGCCACGAGACGCGGCTCTCCTCGGAACTGCTCGACGCCTTCATGGACGTTATCAAGCCGGTCGTGCAGGCGGGCGGTTCCGATACCGCGTCGCTCGACAATGTGTTCGAGCTTCTGGTCCGCTCCGGCCGCGACGCGCCGATGGTCAAGGCGATGCTGATCCCGCCATCGATCGGCGCCACATCATCGATGCCCGAGGCGCATCGCGACATGATCGAATACTGCAACGCGGTGATGGAGCCGTGGGACGGGCCGGCCGCGATCACCGCGACCGATGGCCGCTGGGTGATCGCCGGGCTCGACCGCAACGGGTTGCGGCCTCTACGCTACACGGTGACAAGTCATGCCATGCTGGTCGTCGGTTCCGAGACCGGCATGGTGAAGTTCGATGAGGCGTCGATCGTCGAGAAAGGGCGCGTCGGCCCTGGCCAGATGATCGCGGTCGATCTCGATGCGCCGCGCTTCTTCGACTACACGGCGACGATGGATCTGCTCGCCGCCCGCCACCCCTTCGGCGAATGGGCGAAGCGCATCGTCACCATCGACGATCTCGTCAAGACGGATACGGTGGAGCCCGCGGTCCTCGGCGCCGAGGCGCTGCGCCGGCGCCAGCTTACCATCGGCGCCACGCTTGAGGAGATGGAGACGATCCTCCAGCCGATGGTGGACGATGCGAACGAGGCGACGGGCAGCATGGGCGATGATACGCCCGTCGCCGTGCTCTCCGAGCGGTATCGCGGCCTGCATCACTACTTCCGCCAGAATTTCAGCCAGGTAACCAACCCGCCCATCGACAGCCTGCGCGAGACGCGGGTGATGTCGCTGAGAACGCGCCTCGGCAACCTCGGCAATGTGCTGGAGGAAGGCGAACATCAGTTCGACATTCTCCAGCTTGGCAGCCCGATCCTCTCGACGGGCGAGTTCATCGCCATGCGCGCGAAGCTCGGCGCCTCCGTCGTCGAGATCGACGCGACCTTCCCGCTCGCCGACGGAGAGGCGGGTTTGCGCCGCGGGCTCGATCGTCTGCGGCAGGAGGCTGAAGAGGCGGTGCGCGCCGGCGCCACGCAACTCGTCGTCAGCGATGAGGGCGTCGGCCCCGATCGCGTGCCGATCCCGATGATCCTCACTGTCGGCGCCGTGCATACGCATCTGGTGCGCGACCTCGCTCCGCACCTTCACCAGCCTCAATGTGCGCTCGGCCGAATGCCTGGACGTGCATTACGTCGGCCGTGTTGATCGGCGTCGGCGCGACGACCGTGAACCCCTATCTCGCCCAGGAATCGATCGCCGATCGGCACCGGCGCGGGTTGTTCGGCGAGATGACGCTGAAGACCGCCATCGGCCGCTACAAGAAGGCGCTCGACAAGGGTCTGCTCAAGATCATGGCGAAGATGGGGATCAGCGTTATCTCCTCCTATCGCGGCGGCTATAATTTCGAGGCGATCGGCCTTTCCCGCGCGCTGGTGGCGGAATTCTTCCCCGGCATGCAGTCCCGCATCTCCGGCATCGGCCTATCCGGCATCGCGCGCAAAGTGCTGGAGCTGCACAAGATCGCCTGGGCGGAGGACGTGCGTGACGCTTGCCGGTCGGCGGTGTCTACAAGCTGCGCCGTGGCGGCGAGGCGCATGCCTTCGACGGCAGCCTGATCCATATGTTGCAGACGGCGGTCGCCACCGACAGCTACGCAGACCTTCCGCAGCTACGCCGAAGCGGTGCGCAAGCTGCCGCCGGTGGCGCTGCGCGACCTGCTCGATTTCCGCACCGATGGGCTGCACAGCCGATCCCGGTCGAGGAGGTCGAGAGCATCACCGAAATCCGCAAGCGGCTGGTCGCGCCCGGCATCTCGCTCGGCGCGCTGGAGCCCGGAGGCGCATGAGACGCTGTCGATCGCGATGAACCGCATCGGCGCGCGCTCCGACAGCGGCGAGGGCGGCGAGGACCCCGAGCGCGTCCAAGCCGCGCGCCAACGGCGACAACGCATCCTCGGCGATCAAGCAGATCGCTTCGGGCCGCTTCGGCGTGACGGCGGATTATCTGAACAACTGCCGCGAGATCGAGATCAAGGTCGCGCAGGGCGCCAAGCCCGGCGAGGGCGGGCAGCTGCCCGGCTTCAAGGTATCGGCGCTGATCGCGCAAGCTGCGGCATTCGACGCCGGGGGTGATGCTGATCAGCCCGCCGCCGCACCACGACATCTACTCGATCGAGGATCTGGCCCAGCTCATCTACGATCTCAAGCAGATCAACCCGGATGCGCAGTGTCTGCGTGAAGCTGGTCTCGCGCTCGCGGCATCGGCACGATCGCCGCCGGCGTGGCCAAGGCGAAGGCCGATGCCATCCTGATCTCCGGCCATTCCGGCGGCACCGGCGCCAGCCGCGCAGACCTCGGTGAAATATGCCGGCCTGCCGTGGGAGATGGGGCTGTCCGAGGCGCATCAGGTGCTGATGCTGAACCGGCTGCGCCACCGCGTGAAGCTGCGCACCGATGGCGGCATCAAGACCGGGCGCGACGTGGTCATCGCCGCCATGCTGGGCGCCGAGGAATTCGGCATCGGCACCGCGAGCCTGGTCGCCATGGGCTGCATCATGGTGCGGCAGTGCCATTCCAACACCTGCCCGGTCGGCGTCTGCACGCAGGACGAGACGCTGCGCGCCAAGTTCGAGGGCACGCCCGAGAAGGTCATCAACCTGTTCTCCTTCATCGCCGAGGAGGTGCGGGAGACATTCTGGCCGCAGCTCGGCTTCCGCAAGCTGACCGACGTCATCGGCCGCACCGATCTGCTGCAGCAGGTCAGCCGCAGGCAGCGACTTCCTGGACGATCTCGACCTCAATCCGATGCTGGCGCAGGCCGATCCCGGCCCTTATCCGCGCTATTGCACGCTGGACGAGCGCAACGCGGTGCCCGAGACGCTGGACGCGCAGATGATCGCCGATGCCGCGCCCTTCTTCGAGCGGCGGCGAAAAGATGCAGCTGCAGTACAACATCCGCAACACGCACCGGGCGATCGGGACCAAGTTCTCCTCGCTGATCGTGCGGCGCTTCGGCATGACCGGGCTGCAGGCGGGCCATGCGAATGTGCGGCTGCGCGGCTCGGCGGGCCAGTCGCTCGGCGCCTTCGCGGTGCAGGGCCTCAAGCTGGAGGTGATCGGCGACGCCAACGATTACGTCGGCAAGGGCCTGTCGGGTGCGACGATCGTGGTGCGCCCGGCGCCTTCCTCCAAGCTGCGCAGCAACGCCAACACGATCATCGGCAACACCTGCCTTTACGGCGCGACGGCGGGCCAGCTTTTCGCCGCCGGCCAGGCCGGCGAGCGTTTCGCCGTGCGCAATTCCGGCGCGACGGCGGTGGTGGAGGGCTGCGGCTCGAACGGCTGCGAATACATGACCGGCGGCACGGTCGTGATCCTCGGCCAGTTCGGCGATAATTTCGGCGCCGGCTTCACCGGCGGCATGGCCTTCGTCTATGACCCCGAAGGGGTGCTGGAGAGCCGGATCAACCCCGATACGCTGACCTGGCAGCGCCTGGGCTCAGCCTATTGGGAGAGCAAGCTGCGCGGGCTGATCGAACGGCATGTGCAGGAGACGAGCAGCCGCTACGCCGCGATGCTGCTGCACGACTGGGACAAGACGCTCGGTGATTTCTGGCAGGTGGTGCCGAAGGATTATGTGAAATACCTGCCGCATGAGCTGAACGACGAGCAGGAACAGGCGCGGGCCTGAAGGCGCGGGCGGTTTTGGACGATATGGGGCTTTCGGGTTCGGGGATCGGCCCGGGCGGTGCGTCGGGCCCGGCCGCCCATCACCGCCCGGACCCGACACGGCTGCTGATGCTGCTGTTCTTCATCGGCGGGCTGACGCTGTGCTCCCTCTGGGTGTTGCGGCCCTTCCTGCCGGCGACGATCTGGGCCACGACCATCGTGGTTGCGGTGTGGCCCTTGCTGTTGCGCCTGCAACGGATGGTGGGCGGCAGCCGGGGCCTGGCCGTCGCCCTGATGACCCTGATCGTGGTGGTTCTGTTCGTGGTGCCCTTCTGGCTCGCGATCACCACGATCCTCGCTCATGCCGATAGCCTGGTCGGGCTGGTGCGCGCGGCGGTCGCATTCCGCATCCCGCCCGCGCCGCATTGGGTGGGGGATCTGCCGCTGGTCGGCACCAAAACAGCCGAAATCTGGGCGCGATTCCAGAACGAGGGCATCGGCACGGTGCTGCCGAAAACGACGCCCTATGCCGGCGCCGCGGCGCAGTGGTTTCTCGGCTCGATCGGCAGTTTCGGCCGGCTTCTGGTGCAGTTTCTGCTGACGACGGTGATCGTCGCCATCATGAGCACGCATGGCGAGGCGGGTGCGAAGATCGCGAGCCAGTTCGGCCACCGGCTGGCGGGGGATCGGGGCCAGCAGATGGTTGTGCTGGCGGGCCGCGCCATTCGCGCGGTCGCCCTGGGGGTGATGCTGACCTCGCTCGCCGATGCCGCTGTGGGTGGCATCGGGCTGGTGATCGCGGGGGTGCCGCTGGCGCCAGTTCTGACGGCGGTCATGTTCATCTGCTGCGTGGCACAGGCGGGGCCGGGGATCGTGCTGATCCCGGCTGTCATCTGGATGTATGTGTCGGGCAGCTATCTGCTGGGCAGCGTGCTGCTGCTGGTGACGATCGTCGCCATCGTCATCGACAATCTGCTGCGGCCGATGCTGATCCGGAAGGAAGCGAATCTGCCGATGCTGCTGGTCCTGGTGGGGGTGCTGGGCGGCCTCGCGGCATTCGGGTTGATCGGGCTGTTCATCGGCCCGGCGGTTCTGGCGGTGAGCTACACGCTACTCCGCGCCTGGATCGCGGAGGATGAATCACCGATCACGAGGATGATAGAATCCTCCTCAATCGCCGTCCTCGGTCTCCATCTCCGCCTTCCGCGCGGCGGTGTCCCAGCCGAGATCGCGTTCATTGACCTGCGTGCCGTCACGCTCCGCCATCAGGAGCTTCTCAAGTGTCGCGGCGCTCTGCCGGGAGGCGAGGACGAAGCCTTCCTCATCACCCCAGAGCGGCCGCAACCTCTCGAACAGCCGCTTGTCGTGGCGGCGGAAGATCGCCGCCGCGCGATAGGCCTGATGGGCGCCGAGGCCCAGCCGCTCCAGCGCCGCGCGCCCGAGTGCGAGCGAGCCTTCAAAGGTCTCGCGTTCCACCGAATCCGCGCCATGGGCCAGCAATTCATAGGCCGCCCTGCGGTCCCAGGCGCGGGCCAGGATCACCAGCTGCGGAAAGGCGTGGCGCGCCGTCTCGACGATCTCGATCGCGCGCTCGCGGTCGTCGACCGCGATGACGAGCAGCTTCGCCTGCGCCGCACCCGCCGCATGCAGAAGCTCCAGCCGCGAGGCGTCGCCATATTGCACCCGGCGCCCGAACCGGCGCAGCAGGCCGATCTGGCTGGTGCTGATGTCGAGCACCGAAGTTCGGAAGCCGTTGGCCTCGATCAGCCGCCCGGCGATCTGCCCGAAGCGTCCGTAGCCGGCCACGATCACATCGGGCGTCGCTTCGAAGGCCGGCTCCTCCGGCGGTGGCCCGTCCGACCGCTCGGGCATCGTCATCACCCGCTCATGGATGAGGAAGACGAGCGGTGTCAGCACCATGGAGACGGCGACGACGGCGTTGAGCAGCCGGCCGAGCGGCCCCGGCAGCACATGGGCGGCGATGACGAAGCCCGTCAGCACGAAGGCGAATTCGCCGCCCTGGCAGAGGGCGACGCCGACCATGCGGGCATCGGCCTTCGTCAGATGAAACAGCCGCCCGAGCCCGGTCATCACCACGGCCTTGATCGCCATCAGCCCGATGGTGAGGCCGATGACGAGGAAAGGGTGGCGGGCGACGAGCCCGAAATCGAGGCTCGCGCCCACGGTGATGAAGAAGAGGCCGAGCAGGATGCCGCGAAACGGCTCGATATCGGCCTCAAGCTCGCGTCGGAATTCGTTCTCGGCCAGCATCACGCCGGCCAGAAAGGCGCCGAGCGCCGGGGAGACGCCGACGAGTTGCATCAGCGCCGTGACCGCGATGACCAGCAGCAGGGCGGTGGCGGTGAAGATCTCGCGCAACCGGGCGGCGGCGATGAAACGGAAGATGGGGCCGGTGAGGTAGCGCCCGCCCAGGACGATCGCGACGACCGCCGCCAGCACCGCGACGGCATGCACCCAGCCGTGAAGGCCGCCGGCCGAAGCACTGCTGATCACGACCGGCGCCGTCGCCAACAGGGGCAGCAGAACCAGCAGCGGGATGACCGAGAGATCCTGGAATAGCAGCACACCGAAAGCGGCGGTGCCGACCGCGCCCTGCCGCAGCCCTTTCTCCTCCAGCGTTTGCAGCACGATCGCGGTGGAGGACATGGCGAGGATCGCGCCGCAGGCCAGCGCCTGCTGCCAGGGCAGGCCGAGCAGGATGGCGGCGAGGGCGAGGGCCAGGGCGATCGCGCCAAGCTGAGCCGCACCCAGGCCGAAGATCGCCGCCCGCATGGTCCAGAGCAAAGCGGGTCGCACTTCCAGCCCGATCAGGAACAGCAGGATGACGACGCCGAATTCCGCGAAGCCCATGACATCGGCCTGGTTGCCGACGAGATGCAGCGCGAAGGGGCCGATGGCCGCACCGGCGATGAGGTAGCCCAGCACGGAGCCGAGGCCGAGGCGCTTGGCGATCGGCACGGCGATGACGCTCGCGGCGAGGTAGACGAGCGCCTGGATCAGAACCGTGTCGGTATTCATGCGCGAACCGCCGCGATGGCCTGTTCCAGCCGTTCGGCATAGGCGAGCCCCGCCTCGCGCCGTTGATCGTCGCTCATCTGGATGGAGTCATGGACGATGAAGGGCTCGGCCCAGAGGAGGCCACAGAGATGAGCGGTCGCCTCCAGCGGGCGCAGGAACTCCGCCAGCGTGAAGCGATGCTCGCCGTCGGGCCGGTAGTCGGCGGCCTCGGCCCCGGCCGTGACGGCGGCAAGCATCGTCTTGCCGCGCAGCCGGGTGCCGTGCCGCCCGTAGGCGAAGCCGTGCAGCCAGACCATGTCCAGCCATTCCTTGAGCAAAGCGGGGGCGGAATACCAATAGATCGGAAATTGCAGGATGATCAGATCATGGTCGAGCAGCCGCTGCTGTTCCGCCTCCACATCGATCAGAAAATCGGCGTAGTCCTCGTAGAGATCATGAATGGTGATCTCGGGGTGCGTCCGCACCGCGTCGAGCAGGGCGGCATTGGCGCGGGAGCGATGGAGCGCCGGATGCGCCACCACCAGAAGGGCCGGGCGCGGCTCCTCGCGCGGCGTGGGCAGGGAGATCGGCGCCTGGGCCACCCGCCTGCGCATCCGCCGCTGTCGTTGGAAACGCCGGAGGAAGCCGATGGCCACTCTGTTCCGCCTTTCAGTGCTCTACAGGAAAACGACGATCAGAAACCCGCCGATGATGCCGACCGCCACCAGGCTGGTGACGAGGGTAAGCCATTTCTCGATGAAATTGCGCGCGGCTTCCCCGAACAGACGCAGGATGGCGGCGACGAGGAAAAACCGCGCCCCGCGCGTGACGAGGCTGGCCCCCATGAAGGCCCAGAAATCGAACCGCGCCGCACCCGCCGCGATTGTCACGAGTTTGTAGGGGATCGGCGTCAGCCCCTTGATGAGGATGAGATCGACGCCGTAGCGGGCGAATTTATCCTGGAAACTCTGGAATGCGTGCTCCATGTGGTAGAGATGGATCAGCGGCTGCGCCAGACGATCGAACACCGCATAGCCGATGTAATAGCCGAGTGCGCCGCCGGCCACGCTGCCGATCGTGCAGATCAGCGCGTAGAACCACACCCGGCGCGGCCGGGCGAGGCCCATGGCCAGCAGCAGCGCATCGGGCGGAATGGGGAAAAAGCTCGCCTCGGCGAAAGCCACGGCCGCCAGGAACCATGCCGCCTGGGGGTGGCCCGCCAGTGCGATCAGCCGGGCATAGGCACGTTTCAGCATTGTGGGCGATCCAATTTCATTCGGGCCCCAGGGACTTGCCACGGGCGCGGCGGCGCTTCAATGGATCGAAAGTCGAGTTGCCTTGAGGAACGCCATGCCCATTCAGCCTGACCACGCGCCCCGGCGCCGGATCACGACCGCCCTTCTCGCCGGCCTGTTGCTTGGCGTCATGGCCGCGCCCGCGTCCACGCCGGCCCGATCGCAGGCCTTGCCGCCCCATGCCTGGCTGTTCGGCGCCTGGGCCGGCGGCATCCTGCCCGCGCCGCCCGGCATGAGCGCCGCCGAATGCGACGCGAGCGCTACCTTCATTGTTACCAAGGACGCGGTCATCCACAGCACGCTCACCCATCCGGCGGCGATCGAGAACCTGATCGCGAGTGTGCGCGGCACGCCCCAGGGCACGATTTTTGTGCTCGCGCCTTCTGACACCAAGCCCGAAACCGTGGCCGGCATCACCGATGACCTCGGCTTCGGCTGCCCGGAGCCCGAGGTTCTGCGCGTGGTGAGGGCGGGGCCGAACGAGATCCGCTTCCCGGACTGCGCCGATTTCCCAAGCCCGCTGGTGCGGTGCCCGGCGCCGGCCGGTTAAGCGCAATACTGTGGAACAGGGGGGCGCTGCTCATGCGGGGCATCTCCCGGCCCCGGTCGCCGTCATCACCGGCGGTTCCTCGGGGCTCGGCCGCTGCACGGCCGCGATCTTCGCCCGCCATGGCTGGCGCGTCGGGCTGATCGCCCGTGGCGCCGCCGGCCTCGCCGCTTCGGCGGCGGATGTGACGGCGGCGGGCGGCACGGCGGCCGTGGCCGTCGCTGACGTGATGGACAGCGCGGCGCTCGCGGCGGCGGCTGACACCATCGAAACGGCGCTCGGCCCCGCCGAGGTCTGGATCAACGCCGCCGGTAATGGCGTCTATGGCCGCTTCACGGATGTGCCGGAGGCTGAGTTCCGGCAGGTGACGGAAGTGACCTATCTCGGCACGGTGAACGGCACGCGCGTGGCCCTGGCTCTGATGCGCCCGCGCAACCGGGGCACGATCGTCAACGTCTGCTCGGGCGTCGTCTTCCACGGCCTGCCGCTGATGACCTCCTATTCCGGGGCGAAGGCGGCGGTGCGGGCCTTTGGCCAGGCGCTGCGGATCGAGCTTGCCTTCGAGCACAGCGCGGTGCGCGTCAGCACGGTCTTTCCGCCCGCCGTCAACACGCCGTTCTTTCACCACGCGATCAGCCATATGGGCTGGCCCGCGCGGCCCGTGCCGCCGGTCTATCAGCCCGATGTCGTGGCGCGGGGCATCTATATGGCGGCGATCACCGGGCGGCCGGAGATGACGATCAGCGGAACCGTTGCCAGCTTCGCGCTGATGAGCCGCATCGCCCCGGTGCTGACGGGCGCGGTGGTCCGCCGCTTGGGGGTCGAGGGCCATCTGACGCGGGATGCGGGTGCCGGGCACGGGGCCGCACCCACGGTCTTCGCACCCTCGGCCGAGCCCTCATCCGTACATGGCGCCTTCGGCCAGCGCGCGCGCTGCTGGAGTGTGCAAATGAGCCTGCGACGGCTGTACGGCCGCCTCGCGGGGCTGCGCGGCTAGAGCAGATCCCGATCATATGGAATCATCTGATCGGGTGAAGGTGCTCGTAAAACAAAGAGCTAGAGCGGTGACTGTGAGCGTGAGCGAATAGGAAACGCTCTAGAGCAATATCGGATCAGGTGGAATCACCTGGTCCGAAGATTTGCGTTCTTAATCTAAAGCCGCCGCTCGGTCGCCGCCACGACCCGCGCGACCAGAGCCGCATCCGCGACGAGCGGGTTCGGCCGGGCAGGGCGGCGGCGCTTGAGATAGAGGCCCGTCTTCCCTGCCAGATCCCCTGAGAGGCAGGCATGAAGCGGCGTATCCGCGCCCTGTTCCGGCGTCAGCGCGAAGGGCGCCATCACCTTCCAGCCCAGGCCGACGACACCCCCCTGGCGCACGAGCCCGGTCGCGACCAGGCCGGGATGGACGATATTGACCGTGACCCCCGATCCCTCCAGCCGGCGGGCGAGGGCCAGGCTCATCATCAGCAGCCCGAGCTTGGACTGCGAATAGGCCCGCACCATCGTCCAGCGGCGCGCGAGGTCCAAATCCTCGGGGTCGATCCACGCCCGGTCGGAGGTGGATGAGCCCACCATCACCACGCGCGCCGGCACCCCGGCACGAAGCGCCGGCAGCAGGGCCTCGGTCAGCGCCAGCGGCGACAGCAGGTTGGTGGCGAGCGTCAGCTCATGGCCCTCGGCGCTCAGGCTCCGCTTCGCGCAGAGCACGCCGGCATTGTTCACGAGCAGGCCGAGCTGCGGGTGGTCGCGCAGGATCGCGGCGGCGACGGCGCGGGTGGCGGAGAGCGAGGAAAGATCGGCGGGGCGGATCTCCACTCGGGCCGCCGGCGTTCGTGACGCGATCCAGGCGGCGGTCGCGGCGGCGCGGCCCTCGTCCCGCGCGATGAGAATGAGATCATGGCCGGCAGCGGCCAGCCCCGCCGCGATCCAGCGGCCAATGCCGCTGGTGGCGCCGGTCACGACCGCGACCCTCTCCTGCGTCACGTCTGCTCGTCGGCGGCGAAGGCCCAGGCGAGCATGCCCTTCTGCGCATGCAGACGGTTCTCCGCCTCCTCGAACACCACCGATTGCGGGCCGTCGATAACCCCGGCCTCCACCTCCTCGCCGCGATGGGCGGGCAGGCAGTGCATGAAGACGGCGTCGGGCGCGGCCTCGGCCATCAACCGCTCCGTCACCCGATAGGGGGCAAGCAGGTTGTGGCGGCTTTCCGCCGGATCGTCCGACATGCTGACCCAGGTATCGGTGATGACGCAGCGCGCATCCTTCACCGCCGCGCGGGGGTCACGGAGGATCTCGATCCGCGCACCTTCGGCGCGCGCCCAGTCGAGCACCTCCGGCGGCGGTTCAAGCTCGGGCGGGGTCGCAAGCCGCAGCGTGAAGCCGAAGCGGGCCGATGCCTCGATCCAGCTGCGGGCGACGTTGTTGCCGTCGCCGCACCAGGCGACCACCTGGCCGGCGATCGGGCCGCGATGCTCCTCGAAGGTCATCACATCGGCCATGATCTGGCAGGGATGCGAAGCCTCGGTGAGGCCGTTGATCACCGGCACCGTCGCGTATTGCGCCAGTTCGTACAGATTCCGGGCGCGATCGGTGCGCAGCATGATCGCGTCGACATAGCGCGACAGCACGCGCGCCGTATCGGCCACCGTCTCGCCGCGGCCGAGCTGCATCTCCTGCCCGGCCAGGATCACCGGATCGCCGCCCAGCTGGCGCATCGCGACCTCGAAGCTGACGCGGGTGCGGGTGCTCGGCTTTTCGAAGATCAGCGCGATCGTGCGGCCGGTGAGCGGGCGGGCATGCTCGCCGCCGATGTTCCTTGCAGACCGCCGCCGTCGCCAGCATGTGGCGCAGCGTGGCGGCGTCGAAGTCCCGCAGGTCGAGGAAGTGCCGGGGCGGCTGGGCTGCCCCGGCGGTATTTCCCCGGTCCCCGGCCTGGGACCCGGCGGCGTTCAGCGCCCCGTTCACCGCATCGTGCAGCGCATCCTTCGACCCGCCGTTCACTGGGCCGCGACCTTCGGCTCGGCCAAGGTGGCCACCGCGCGGCGCAGCATGGCGACCGCCGCCTGGCGATCCTCGGCGCGTGACGACCAGCGGCGGCGCCAGACGCAGCACGTTGTCGCCGGCGGCGACCGTCAGCAGCCCCTCGGCGAGGCAAGCCGCCTGCACCGGCGGTATTGGACACCGCGAACTTCAGCCCGAGCAGCAGGCCGAGGCCGCGCACCTCCTCGAACACCGAGGGGAATTCGGCCGCGAGGCTTTCGAGATCCCGGCGCAGACCGGCGGCGTGCTCGGCGACACTATCGAGGAAGCCGGGCGCCAGCATCACGTCCAGCACCGCATTGCCGGCGGCGCAGGCCAGCGGGTTGCCGCCGAAGGTCGTGCCGTGGCGTGCCGGGACGGATGTTGCGGGCCACCGCCTCGGTCGCGAGGACGGCGCCGATCGGGAAGCCGCCGCCGATGCCCTTGGCCGCGCGACATCACGTCCGGCGTCGATGCCCGCCCATTCATGGGCGAACAGCTTGCCGGTGCGGCCCATGCCGGACTGGATCTCGTCCATGCCGAGGAAGATGCCGAACTCGTCGCAGGCGGCGCGCAGGTCGCGCAGGAATTGCAGGTGCGGCCGGGCGGATGCCGCCCTCGCCCTGCATCGGCTCGACGATGATGCCGGCGGTGTCGGGCCCGATCGCGTCGCGCACCGCGTTCAGGTTGTTGAACGGCACATGGTCGAAGCCGTCCACCGCCGGGCCGAAGCCCTTCAGGTATTTGGCGTTGCCGGTGGCGGCGAGCATCGCCAGCGTGCGGCCGTGGAAGGCGCCGTCGAAGCAGATGATGCGGAAGCGCTCGGGGTGGCCGTTCTCGGACATGGCGCTTGCGGATCATCTTGACCATGCCCTCGTTCGCTTCGGCGCCCGAGTTGCAGAAGAACACGCTGTCGGCGAAGCTGTCGCCGCGACCAGCCGCGCGGCCAGCGCCTCCGCCTGCGGCACGCGGTACAGGTTGGAGACGTGCATCACCCTGGCTGGCCTGCTCGGCGATCGCGGCGGTCAGGTGCGGGATGGCCGTGGCCGAGCGAGGAGGTGGCGATGCCGGCCCCGAAATCGAGGAATCGTCGCCCGTCCGCCGTGCACAGCCAGGCGCCCTTCGCCCCGCTCGAAAGCGAGGTCGGCACGGTTGTAGTTCGGCATCAGGGCGGGGATCATTGTAGCCTTCCGTTTACGGAAAGCAGACATGTATGGGTTCCGCGCGCAATGCCGTCAATCAACCAGGGCGAAGCATCACACAGATGACGCAGGCAAAAACCGCACGTCTTGATGAGGCCGCGCTGCGGGAACGGGCGCAGGACTACCTTGCCCGCTACGGCGGCACGGCGGCGGCCGTCACCCGCATCCTCGATCGGCGCATCCAGCGCTGGGCTCAAGCGCTGCTGGCGGCCGGGGCGCCGGACCGTGAGGCGATCCAGGCCGAAGCCGCCGCGCTGCGGGAGATGGCGGCGCGGGTCGTCGCCGCACTCGCCACCGCAGGCGCGGTGAACGACGTGGCCTTCGCTGAAAGCCGGGCGCGGCGCCTGCGCCGGTCTGGCCGTTCGCGCCGGGCGGTGCTGGCGCATCTCGGCGCCAAGGGGGTCGGCGCGGGCACGGCGGGGGTGGCGGCGCCCGAGGATGAGGCGGCGGAGCTGGCGGCGGCGCTCATTTTCGCGCGGCGGCGGCGGGTCGGTCCTTTCGCACGGGACGAGGGCGAGCCGCAGGACCGGACGCGCATCCTCATGGCCTTCGCGCGGGCGGGGTTCAGCGGTGCTGTCGCGCGCAGGGCGCTGGATTGCGAGCCGGCCGAGGCCGAGAGTGTCCTCAGCGCGCGACCCCCTGAATGATGACTTGGAAACGCCGGGAACTTCGCGCCAACTGGTGAGTGTTCGGCAGAGGGTGATGGTGCGATGACGACGGCGTTTCGCCCGGTGACGGAGCCGCGGGATGCGGGCATCGCGCGGCAGCGCGGGATGTTCGAGGCGCTGTCCCTGCTGACGCCTTATGACCTGCCGAAGGCGCGCAAGATCCGCATCGGCGGCCCCGGGGACGGCGGTTACGTGCTGGTTGACCGTCTGCGCCCGGCGCAGCCGGTGATGAGCTTCGGCATCGGCCCCTCGGTCTCATTCGACCTCGATCTGGCACGGCGCGGGCATCCGGTGCTGCTCTTTGACCATACGATCGAGGCGCTGCCCGGCGAACATCCGGGCTTCACCTGGTATGCGGAGGGTGTCGCGGGTGCCGCAGACCCCGCCCAGCGGCTTTTCACCCTGGCCGACCATATGGCGAAGCTGCCGCATGGCGGTGAGGCGCCGATCCTGAAACTCGATGTGGAAGGCGCGGAATGGGAGGTGCTGACCGAGACGCCGATGGGCCTTCTGCGGCGTTTCGAGCAGATCGTGGTGGAGCTTCACGAGTTGCCACGGCTGGAGGAGCGCCGCTTTCGCGGCATGGCATGGAAGGCGCTGGCGACGATATCCTCCACCTTCACGCTTTGCCACGTCCACGCCAATAACTTCGGCGGCATCCAGACGGTGTGCGGCTTCCCAGTGCCCGAGACGCTGGAGGCGACCTATGTCCGCTCCGACCTCGTTGAGGTCGCACCGTCGACGACCTTCTACCCGACACCGCTGGATACGGGGAACTGTCTCGACTGGCCGGATTTGCCGCTGTGGTTCTTTCCGTTCGTGCCTGGCACGGGGAAGGCGGTGTTTCCCTGGTGAGACCTAAGTGTCTTTGAGAACTCGCCTCAGCGAATTCTCAAAGACACTGTCGTTTAACCGCCCACCGCCGGTCGCTCGAACACGATCGTCACGCGCATTCCGGCGCCGGGATCAGATGATACCTCCAGCCGCGCGTTCGCATTCTCCTTGAGCGACTGCACGATGGCCGAGCCGAGCTTGCCGGGCTTCGGCCAGGTCACGCCTTCCGGCAAGCCCACGCCGTCATCGCCGATGGTGATCCGACATCCGGCCTCATCGGTCAGGCTGTGCAGCATGATCGTGCCGGCAGTCCGGCCGGTGAAAGCATGCTTGAGCGCGTTGGTCAGCAATTCGTTGACCACCAAACCCGTCGGCATCGCGACATTCACCGACACCGGATAGACATCGACCTTGAGGTCGAGCCGGATGCCCTCCACCGCATGGGCTTGAAGCACCGCCGAGGCGACGCGGCTGAGATAGACGCCGAGATCGATGATGCCCTGGGTGCCATGATCCGAAAGCAGGCCATAGAGAATCTGGATCGCGTCGATGCGCCCGGCCAGCCGGTCGAAGGGCCCGGTATCCATCCGGCCCCGCGCGCCGCGCGCCTCGATCCGCATCAGCGTTGTGATCATTTGCAGATTGTTCTTGACCCGATGCTGAACCTCCAGAAGCAGGGTGTCCTTCTCCCGCAGCTTCTGGGCCATCTCCTCCCGGTCGCCATCCCGATTATGGGCGGTGACATCGACGAGCGCCGCCAGGCGATAGGCCGGCTGGCCCTGGTCATCCTCGATGATGTTGGAATAAGCGTCGATGACGGCGAGGGGCTGGTCCGCCCGCGCGATCCTGTAGGTGCCGATGAAGTCGCCATCGCTTGTGATGGCGTCCCCAAGGATGCGGGTTCCGCTCTCAGCGGCGCCGAGATGCGCGACAACGCGCCAGTCCTGGCCGATAAGCTCGGCCGCCGTCCTGCCGGACAGGCGCGCGAACTCCGGGTTCACGTAAACGATGCGCTCCTCGCCGCTCATCTGCGAGACGGCGATGCCGATCGGAAGCTGGTCGAGGAAGCGGCGGAACTGCTCACTGTCCAGGACACCGGCGAGATCGGGCGTGGCGAGGATCGTCTCGACCGCTACGGCTTTGTCCCCCGCTTCGGCTTTATCCTCGGTAACGTTCATAGTCGGACTTGCATTATCATCGAAAAGTTATACCGGATGGCGCCTCGATCCCAAAGAATTGAAGACCGTGGCTAAACGGATAGGGGGCCGGGGTGCGCGGCGCCCCGCCACCCTGTAAGCTCGGCCGGATGACAGACAGCGTGACCCGGGTATTCGGCTTCGCGGGATGGAGCGGCGCGGGCAAAACCACGCTCATCCGGCAGATCATCCGGCACTTCGTCACGCAGGGCCTGCGTGTGGCGACCATCAAGCACGCCCATCATGATTTCGACATTGACCAGCCGGGGAAGGATTTCCTGGGAACACCGCAAGGCCGGCGCGGCGGAGGTGCTTATCGCCTCCGACACCCGCTGGGCGCTGATGCACGAGTTGAACGGCGCGCCGGAGCCCGGCCTGCCCGAACTGCTCAGCCACCTGGCGCCCGCCGATATCGTGCTCGTCGAGGGCTTCAAACGCGCGGCGATCCCGAAGATCGAGGTCTTTCGCGCGGCGGCGGCCAAGCCGCCGCTGCACCCCGAGGACGCGGGCATCATCGCCATTGCCGCCGACATCGCCTTTCCGGATGCCGGGCTCCCGGTGCTGCCGCTCGATGATGTGGCGGCGATCGCCGATTTCATCCGCGCCCATGCCGGCCGTTTCTGAAACCGCTGCCGTCATTCTCGCCGGCGGGCGCGGGCGCCGCATGGGTGGCGCGGCGAAAGCCCTGCTGCCGCTGGCCGGGAGCCCGCTGCTCGATCATGTACGGCAGCGGCTCGCGTGGCAGGTCTGGCCGATCGCCGTCAGCGCCAATGATGCGGCCGTGGCCGCCGCCGCCGCGCCGCTGCCCGTGCTCGCGGACCGGCATGACGATCGGCGCGGGCCGCTCGCGGGGCTTCTCGCAGGTATGGAATGGGCGCGGGCGCATCATCCGGGCATCACGCGCATCCTCAGCCTGCCCGTGGATTGCCCCTTCCTGCCGCGCGACCTCGCGGCCCGTCTCCATGCCCGCGCGGCCGAGACCGGGGCTGCCGTGGTCGTCTCGGCCTCAGGCGGCGTCGATCACCCGACCGCCGCGCTATGGGATCTCGCCCTCGCCGGGCCGCTCCGCGCGGTGGTTGAGGCCGGCACCGATCTCTCCGTCCGGCGCTTCTACCAGGCCCATCCGGTCGCGATCTGCGCCTTCGATCGCCTAGAGCCTGATGACCGGAGGTCTGAAATCAGGCGATCAAATCAAAGGATTAGAGCGTGATGGTGAGCCAACGCGAACCAATCACGCTCTAGACGCCTTCTTCAACATCAACACCCCGGCCGATCTCGCGCGGGCCGAGGATGCGCTCAGGATGGGCGAAGACCTCGAACCCGTCGTCGCGGGCGACGCCGATCAGGGTCATGCCGATAGCCTCGGCCACCCGCATCGCGAGCAGGGTGGGGGCTGAGACGGCGGCCAGGATCTGCACGCCCATCACCGCCGCCTTCTGGATGAGTTCGATCGAGACCCGGCTCGTCATCACCAGCACGCCGCCGGAGGCCGGTTTGCCGGCGCTGACGAGGGCGCCGGCCAGCTTGTCGAGCGCATTGTGCCGGCCGACATCCTCCCGCACCGCGACCATGCCGGCGGCTTCCGTCCAGTAGCCCGCCGCATGCACGGCGCGGGTGAGCCGGCTAAGGGTCTGCGCGGGTGCCAGCGCCGCGCAGGCGGCGGCCACCGCCTCAGCGGGCAGGACGAGGCCCCGGGGCACGGCGGGCGGCGGGCGCATCGCCTCCTCCAAGCTGTCGAGGCCGCAGAGGCCGCAGCCCATCGCCCCGGTCAGATGCCGCCGCCGATGATCGAGCGCCTCCATCCGCGTGGCCTCGATCCAGAGCCGCAATTCCATCGCGCCGCCCGGCGCCGCGATGACCTCGATCTCCTCGATCTCGCGGGGCTCGGCGACGATGCGTTCATTCAACGTGAAGCCGAGGGCGAAATCGCGGAGATCGCGCGGCGTCGCCATCATGACGGCGTGCGACACGCGATTGTAGGTGATGGCGACCGGGGTTTCCTCGGGCAGTTGGCGCTCGCCCGGGTGGAAGCGGCCGCCGCGCCAGGCAAGCCGAGGCCGTGGCGCGGAAGATACCGGAAAATCATGGTCTTCCAGTTTCGCCGTGCTGGCCCCGGCGGGCGGAATCGGATAATCGGCATCCATGCGCTTACTCTACCATCTTCCGCACTCGCCCTTTTCCCGTAAGGTCCGGCTGGTCCTCGCTGAGAAGCGCCTGCCCTTCGAACTCCGGCTCGAAAAAACCTGGGAGCGGCGGCAGGAATTCCTGGAGATCAACCCTTCGGGCCTCGTTCCGGTGCTGGCCGATGAGAACGGCCTCATCATCGCCGAATCCGTGGCCATTTGCGAATATCTCGATGAAGCCTATCCGGATATTCCGCTCATCGGGCGGACGCTGGCCGAGCGCGCGGAGGTGCGGCGGCTGGTGGCCTGGTTCGACCTGAAATTCAATCATGACGTGACGCGCCATCTGCTGGGCGAGAAGGTCATGAAGCGTATCGCCGGGCGGGGCCAGCCCGATACCGGGGCGCTGCGCGTCGGCTATGCCAATCTCAAAAGCCATATGGAATACCTCGGCTATCTCGCGGAGGCGCGCAAATGGCTGGGCGGCGCCAACCTTTCGCTCGCTGATTTCGCGGCGGCCTCGCATCTCTCCGCGCTCGACTTCGCGGGCGAGGTGGATTGGTCGGTATCGGCGGCGGCCAAGGATTGGTACGCGCGCATCAAGTCCCGCCCGAGTTTCCGCCCGATCCTGGGTGACCGGATGGTCGGTATCACGCCGCCGGCCCATTACGCCGACCTCGATTTCTGATCATGGCCGAGCGCGGCCGGCTGCTGATCGTCGGCCTTGGCTACACGGGAACCGCGATCGGCCTCGCGGCGCTGGCCGCCGGCTACCGGGTGACGGGCACCAGCCGTAAGCCGCACGACCCGGCGCCGGCGGATGGCCAGCCGGGCATCTCCGTCATTCCTTTCGCCGCCGCCGAAGAGGTGATTGGCAACGCCACCCATATCGTGGCGACGGCGGCGCCGGATTACGGCGGCGACCCCGCGCTCGCGCGCCACAGCCAGGCCATCGCCGCTGCCCGCGATCTCCGCTGGATCGGCTATCTTTCCTCGACCGGCGTGTACGGCGATCGCGGCGGCGCCTGGGTGGATGAGGGAAGCGCGCCCGCGCCCACCTCCAGCCGCGCCACCGCGCGGCGGGCGGCCGAGCAGGCCTGGGTGGCCGCGGGTGCCGCGCGCGGCACGCCCGTCGATCTCATTCGCCTCGCGGGCATCTACGGCCCCGGCCGCTCGGTCTTGGACGATCTGCGTGCCGGCCGGGCGCGGCGCATCGACAAGCCCGGCCATGCCTTCGGGCGCATCCATCGGGATGACATCGCCGCCGGCGTGGTCGCGGCGATGGGCCAATGGGCCTCGCTCGCCGGCGTGCGGGTGCTCAATTTCAACGACGACCTGCCTGCTGAACCCGCGACGGTCGTGGATGAGGCGGCGCGGCTGCTCGGCGTGCCGCCGCCGCCGCTGACGCCCTTCGCCGAGGCGGAGGCGGGGATGACGGCGATGGGCCGCAGCTTCTGGGCGGAAAGCCGCCGCGTCAGCAGCGTGGCGACGCAGGCGGCGCTCGGCCATGCCTGGCGCTATCCGAGCTTTCGTGAGGGATTGGCGGCCGTGCTGGCGCAGGAGGCGCGCGCCAGATCCGCCACCGTCGCCGATGACAAAAGCCGGCCCGAGATTTAGTTTCATACTGTTGCCCAATAGAGCGGAGGCTCCCATGGATCGTAAGCTTGGCGCCGCTACCCTTCTCAGCCTCGCGGCCGCTTTGGTGGTTCCGCTCGCCCCGGCGCTGGCCCAGAGCGCCCAGGGGCCCGGCAGCACCATCAACGGCACCGTGCCGACAACCGAAGGCAATGTCTGGGGCGGGCTGGACCACCAGCCGACGCCCGCGGATGTGCCGCCCAGCACTGCGCAGCAGCAGGCGAAGATCAATCACAAGCTCGATAAGCTTGATCAGCAACTGCTGAACTTTCAGCTGCCGAAACTGCCGGCGGGCGCGCCGTCTGTCTCGGGGAATTGAGTTTAACGTGTGGAACGCGGCGCCGGATGCAGGGCGCGCGCGCAGGACTCGCGGATTTCACAATGAATTGCCTATCTGAGATTTTGCTGATCTCGATTTGATAATTTCCTCTTCCGCTGCATCCGCCCCGCGCCCTGCTCACGATCATGGGTGCGGCCGGGATGGCCGCTTTCGGGAGAGGAATACGGACATGAAAACCTTAATTCGCGTTGCCGTCTTCGCGGCGGCCGCGGGCCTCGCGGGCCCGGTCGCTGTTTCACACGCCTGGGCTCAATCCGCGCCGGGTACGGTGACGGTCGGCGGCATGGCGATGTATCCAACCAAGACCATCGTTGCCAACGCGGTGAATTCCGATGACCACACCACGCTTGTCGCGGCGGTGAAGGCGGCGGGCCTGGTCGGCGCGCTGGCGGGCCCCGGGCCGCTCACGGTCTTCGCGCCCACGAACGAGGCTTTCAGCGATCTTCCGGCCGGGACCGTGGCCACACTGCTGAAGCCCGAGAACAAGGCGACCTTGACGAAGATCCTGACCTATCACGTCGTGTCCGGCGATTATAACACGACGCGCCTTCGCGCCATGATCCTGGCCGGCGGCGGCCAGGCTCGTTGAAAACTCTTGAGGGCGGCACTCTCACCTTCATGATGAACGGCTCCAGCAACATCATGGTCGTGGATGAAAAGGGTGACCGGGCGGATATCACGGTCGCCGACGTGACGCAGTCGAACGGCGTCATCCAGGTCATCGACCACGTGCTTCTGCCGACCGGCTGAACCACGGGCTGAAGGTTGTCTTGTCACCTGCGCGGAATGCCGCGCGGGCAGGCTCTCGGCTGCGCCCGGGCACGGGCGTGCCCGAGGTGCCGATGAGGTCAGGCGGGAATTCGCGAGAATGGGGTGGTGGGCGCACAAGGACTCGAACCTTGGACCCGCTGATTAAGAGTCAGCTGCTCTACCAACTGAGCTATGCGCCCCCCGAGGGGGCGGCATATAGCAACCCTCTCGCGGCCTGTGAAGCCCCGGGGCGCATATCGGCGCGGCCGAACGGGGAAGGGCTGGGATGACCTGCACGCGAGGCGCGGTGCAGCCGGCAAGGCCAACGAGGCGCCGTCGGGCGACGGCGCGCCTAGCCGGGGGCGCCCAGCCGGGGGCGCCCAGCCGGGGGCGCCAGCCGGGCGCCTAGCCGGCCGCGGCTAGCTGGCTGCCCGGCGGCCCGTGGTCTCGTGGATGACGGCGAGCTTGCCGCCGGCTGCTTCCGCCATGACGGACCGCAGCTCCCGCAGGAAGGAGGAGCCCTTCAGCGTGCGCTGGACCAGAACGCTGCGCCGGTCGGCGGGGTCAACCTTGCGGCGCACCAGCTCGAACTCGGACAGGCGATCGAGGGCGCGGGTGATGGCCGGCTTCGAGACTTCGAGGTCGGCGGCGAGGCCGCGCACCGTATGGGCCTTGTCGGTCAAGTAACAAGTCAAGAACACGCCAAGCTGGCGCGCCGACAGGTCCGGCCCGTCGCGCCGCACAAGAGCCACGATCGTATCACGGAGAATGCCGACCAGCTGGTCGGAGGACGGTGCGGAGGCCATGAGCCTTATTCCTTTTTACTACGGCGCCAGGCGCCCGTTACGTTAGTCTCATTGCCAGGATCTGCCTGGAAGCGCCGCGGGCCATGATTGCCTGAGCCACAAGAGCCTGTCGGTCACGGGTCACGAGCGAGATAATAATATCCTTTTGCAACTACTGCGGAGTGTTTGGTCTCACATGTCCGTGAAACCATGTAACGAATCTTCGCAAAAACGGTCAGTTTTCGGGTGCCGGCGGCGTGGCGTATTGGCGGCGCAATGCCAGGAGTATTGCGCGCACCGCTTGAATTTCCCCACCTTCGGGGGCCGAGGGGCGCGACTGATCGTTCCAGGCATAGATATCAAAATGAATCCAGGTCCGTGCCCCGGTGACAAAACGTTTCAAAAAAAGCGCCGCCACGATGGCGCCCGCAAAAGTCTTCGTGGAGACGTTGTTGAGATCGGCAATGTTGCTGTCCAGCCAATTATCGTAGCCGGGCCATAGCGGCAGCTCCCACACGGGATCGTGTGCCGCGCGTCCGGCGGCCAGAATCCGTGCGGCCCAGCCCTCATCGTTACAAAACATTGCAGGAAGATCAGGGCCGAGCGCTGTCCGGGCGGCACCCGTGAGCGTCGCCGCGTTAATCAGAACCTCCGGCTCCTCGCCAGCGGCCTCATGCAGCAGGTCGCAGAGCACGAGCCGCCCCTCGGCATCGGTATTGCCAATCTCGACGGTCTGGCCGCTGCGCGTGCGGATCACGTCGAGCGGCCGCATGGCCCGGCCCGAAACGCTGTTCTCCACGCAGCCGACGCGCAGAACGAGGCGAATGGGGAGATCCTCGGCCATGATGACCGAGGCAAGGGCCATCACGGCGGCGGCACCGCCCATATCCTTCTTCATCCGTAACATGCCGGCCGAGGGCTTGAGGTCATAGCCGCCCGAATCGAAACACACTCCTTTCCCGCACAGCGAAATGAGCGGAGACGAGGCGGTCGCCCCGCTCCCGCGCCATCGCAGCACCGCCACGCAAGGCGCCCGATCCGATCCACGGCCGACCGCCGCGACGGCCGGATACGCCTGTTCGACCGCCGTCCCCTTTAGTATAGTCGATTCGGCTTGAAAATATTGTCCGAGTGCAATGACGCTATCGGCAAGCTCCTCCGGGCCGAGGAGGTTGGCGGGGCGGTTGATCAGGTCGCGCCCCATCCAGATGGCCCGCACCATCGTGAGGCTCGCCTCGGCTCCGGGGAGTTGCGCGAGGCGTGCGGGCTTCGCCATGCCCGCCTTGAGTTCCAGGAATTGATAGGCGCCGAGCCCGAATCCGAGCGTCGCCGCGGCGGCGTCCACCCCGGGGGAGACGAGGCGCCACAGCGTCTCGGCCGGAAGGCCGAAGGGCAGGGCGCCGAAGGGCGTGTGGCTTTCATCGACGCCGAGGCCGAGCACCGCGTCCATGATGCCATCCCCGCCCGCGGATGCCGGGTCCGCCGGCAGCACGGCGATGCTCGCAGCCTTCGCCGTGAAGCCCAGAAAGGCTAGGTGGTCGCGTTGGGCGGGCGCCAGCCGCTGCATGAAGGCGGCCAGCGTCGCCGGACGGACGACATGCAGACGATGGACGGCGCGCCCGTCGCGCGCGGCCGCCGCCTCACCGTCGAAGAAGCAATCGATCTCCCTCATCACCGCCGCGCCGCTCAAACCGAGGTCCGGCCGGCGGAGATGGCGCCCACGACGCGGCGGATGAAGGCCGCCGGCTCAACCGGCGCGTCACCCTCCTGCACGCGGGCAAGGTCAAGCAGCAGACGCGCCTCTTCCTCGATCGGCTCACCCTGGCCCGCGCGGGCGGCGAGGGATGCGATCCAGGCGTGGCGCGGATTGATCTCCAGATTTGGGGCGCCGCCCCAAGCCGGGCGGCCTGCCCGGCGCAGCAGCTTCTGCATATGCAAATCGGCCCCTTCCTGGCTGGAAACGAGCATGACCGGGCTTTCGTTCAGGTGGGCTCCAGGTTTCACTTCGGCAATGTCGTCGCCCAGCGCTGCCTTGATGGCGGCCAGCAGCGGCGCCATCTCCTCCGACACTGCTTCACCCTCACCGAGATCGGCCAGCGCCTGGCGGGCATTGCGCAGCGGCTTGCCCTCGACCTCACCCATCCGCTCGGGCCAGAAGGCGTCGATCGCATCGGTCAGCAGCAGAACCTCGTAGCCTTTGGCGGCATAGCCTTCCAGCACCGGCGCGTGGCGCAGCTGCTCGATGCTCTCGCCCGCCAGAACATAGATCGCCGGCTGGTCGGGCTTCATGCGGCCGACGTAATCGGCGAAGGATGACCAGCCCTCCTCGGTCGAGGAACGGAAGCGGAGCAGGGGCGCGATGTCGGCGCGGGCGGCGCTATCCTCCCACAGCCCTTCCTTCAGCACCGTGCCGAAATTCTCCCAGAAGCGGATATAGCCCCGGGCCTCCGGCTCGGGGGCGGGATTCTCCTCATCCTCGGCGGCGATCGCGCCGGTCTCCTCGGGCACCTCCTTCGCCTTCGTCTTCAGCTCGGTCAGCACGCGGTTGAGTGACCGCCTTGCGGATGCGCGCCAGCACCGGCGTCGTCTGCAGCATCTCGCGCGAGACGTTCAGCGGCAGGTCCTCGGTATCCACCACGCCCTGGACGAAGCGCAGCCAGTGCGGCAGCAGCTCGGCCTTGTCGGTGATGAACATGCGCCGCACATGCAGCCGGACTTGGAGTCGCGGTCGCCCTCCACCGGCTCGAACGGCTTGCATGCCGGGAATGAACAGCAGCGCGGAATATTCCAGCGTGCCTTCGGCGCGCCAGTGCATGCGTCGCCCAGGGCTCGTCGAAGATATGGCCGAGATGGCGGTAGAACTCTTCATACTGCTTCCGCCGTCACCTCGGACTTCGGCTTGCGCCACAGCGCGGTGCCCTCATTGGCCGGCTGGTCCTTGCCGTCCCGCGCCAGGTGATCGGCACGGTGATGTGGTCGGCCCATTTGCGGACGACCGTCTCCAGCCGCATCGGCTCCAGATACTCGTCGGCGTCGGCCTTTGATGTGCAGCACGATATCGGTGCCGGGCGTCCGCGCGCTCGGCGGGCGCCAGCGTGAACTGCCGCGCCCGTCGGAGGCCCAGGTCCAGGCCTCCTCGCTGCCGGCCTTGCGGGAGGTGACCTCGACCCGGTCGGCCACCATGAAGGCGGAGTAGAAGCCGACGCCGAACTGGCCGATCAGGCTGGGCCGGTCCTCGGGCTTCGCATGCTGGCCAGGTTTCGCCGAAGGCGCGGGTGCCGGAGCGGGCGATGGTGCCGAGATTGTCGATCAGCTCCTCCCGGCGTCATGCCGATGCCGTCATCGGCGATCGTGATGCGTGCTGGGCCGGCTTGTCCGGCACGATGCGGACCTCGGCGTCCGCCGGCAGGGCGAGGCTGGCTTCGGTCAGCGCCTCGAACCGGCGGCGGTCGATCGCGTCGGCGGCGTTGGCGACCAGTTCGCGCAGGAAGATCTCGCGCTCGGAATAGAGCGAGTGCACCACCAGATCGAGCAGCCGGCCGACCTCGGCGCCGAATTCCCGGGTTTCAGCGCCGGTGGGCGCCGCGCCCGCAGGCGGTGTCTGGTCGGTCGTCTGATCCTGTTCCATATCGGTCTTTCCGTCCGTCATCATCTCTTCTCACAAGGACGCCCGCATGCGGCCAAGGCGCCGCCGTATGTGTCCTGAACCCGCGCGAATGCAACAGGCTTGCGCCGCAGCGGACCCCTTGCCAAGTGATGGGAAAGCACGGAAGCTTCCCGCATGCCGGGATTCGCCCCGCGCGTGAAGGCCGTCCTCGGCCCGACCAACACCGGCAAGACGCATCTGGCGATCGAGCGGCTGCTTGGCCCACGCCTCCGGCATCATCGGCTTTCCGCTGCGCCTGCTGGCGCGCGAGAACTACGACCGCATGGTCGCCCGCAAGGGCGCCCGCCACGTCGCGCCTGATCACCGGCGAGGAAAAGATCGTCCCGCCCGAGGCGCGCTGGTTCTCCTGCACGGTGGAGGCGATGCCGCTCGACCGCCAGGTCGAATTCGTCGCGGTGGACGAAATCCAGCTCTGCGCCGACCCCGATCGCGGCCATGTCTTCACCGACCGGCTGCTGCACGCGCGCGGCATGGTCGAGACCATGTTCCTGGGCGCCGAGACCATCCGCCCGCTGCTGCAGCGCCTGGTGCCGGATGCCGATCATCGAAACCCGGCCGCGCCTTTCGCAGCTGACCTATGCCGGGCCGGCCAAGCTCACCCGCCTGCCGCCGCGCAGCGCCGTCGTCGCCTTCTCGCGCCGCCGAGGTCTACGCCATCGCCGAGACTGATCCGCCGGCGCCGCGGCGGCTGCGCCGTGGTGATGGGCCGGCTGTCGCCGCGCACGCGCAACGCGCAGGTGGCGCTGTACCAGGAAAAGGAGGTCGATTTCCTGGTCGCCACCGATGCGATCGGCATGGGCCTGAACATGGATGTCGACCATGTCGCCTTCGCCGGCCTGTCCAAGTTCGACGGCCACCGCCCGCGCCGGCTGACCGCGCCCGAGGTCGCCCAGATCGCCGGCCGCGCCGGGCGCGGCATGCGCGACGGCACGTTCGGCACCACCGCCGAATGCCCGCCGCTTGCCGGACGAGCTGGTCGGCGCGGTCGAGGCGCATGACTTCGACGCGCTGGAGCAGCTCTGCTGGCGCAACAGCGACCTGGATTTCTCCTCGGTCGATGCGCTGCTGGACAGCCTGATGGCGCCGCCGCCGCGCCCGGGCCTGGTGCGCGGCAACGATGCCTCCGACCTGGAAACGCTGACGGCGCTGGCGCGCGATGCGGACATCCGCGCCCGCGCGCAGGGGCGGCGGCGCGTGCGGCTGCTGTGGGATGCCTGCCAGATCCCGGATTTCCGCAAGCTGGCCGACGACAGCCACGCCGGCCTCTGCGCCCGCGTCTTCAACCATGTCGCGCGACGGGGGCTCGCTGCCGACCGACTGGCTCGGCGGCCAGATCGACGCGCTGGACCGGGCCGAGGGCGACATCGACACGCTGATGCAGCGCCTCTCCGGCGTGCGCGTCTGGTCCTATATCGCCGCGCGGGCCGACTGGGTGCGCGACGCCGCCCATTGGCAGGCGCGGGCGCGCGAGGTCGAGGACATGCTGTCCGACGCCTGCACGAACGCCTGATGCACCGCTTCGTCGATCGCCGCGCGGCGCAGCTGATGCGCCGGCTGGAGGAGAATGAGGGCCGGGACCTGCTCTCCGCCGTCACCGCGCGGGGCGAGGTGGTGGTGGAAGGCCATTCGGTCGGCCATGTCGCGGCTTCACCTTCCTGCCCGACCCGGCGGCGGCGGGGGATGAGCGGCGGATGGTGCTGCGCGCCGCGCGGCGCGCGCTGGGCGAGGAGATGCCGCGCCGCGTCGGCCGGTTCGAGGCGGCGCCGGATGAGGAGATCACGCGCACCCCGCAGCACCGGCTGGTCTGGCAGGGGCAGGAGGTCGCGCGGCTGCGGCCGGGCCATTCCGTGCTGCGCCCGCTGGTCGAGGTGATCGGCAGCGATTTTCTGGACGGGCCGCTGCGCGAGCGGGTTCGCCGGCGCTGCCAGGCTTTCATCGATGCCGAGATCGCGGTGGTCTTCGCCCCGCTGCTGACGGCGCTGGAGATCGGGCGTGCCGCACCCCGCGCGCGCGGGCTGCTGCACCGGCTGGCCGAGGGGATGGGCGTCACCCGCGCCGAGGCCGAGGACAATCTGGCCGGCTGCCCCGTGCGCCTGGCGGGCGGCGGCCTCGCCTGGTTTCTGCCGGCGATGATGAAACCCGGCCCGATGGCGCTGCGCGCCGCCCTGCTGGCGCTCAGTGCTGGTATCGCGGCGCCGGCGCTGCCGCTGCCGAGCTTGACCGCGATCTCCGCCGAGCAGCCCTGGCGCGCGGGCTTCGCCGAGGCGCTCGGCTGGATTCCGGCTGGACCCATCCTGCTGCGGTTGGATGTGGCCGAAAGGCTGGCCGATGAGCTGCGGCGCGGCACCCGGGCGCTCGGTGGCCGCATGCTGCTGCCGCGCGGCCTCGCCTCACGCCTGTCGGTCAAGGGCGAGGCGCTGCCGATCGTGCTGCGCAGCCTCGGCTTCCGGCTCATTCCGGCGCCGAGCCTGGGGACGGGGGAATATGGCCCTCCGGTGCCGCCGATGCTGGCGCCGCTCAGCCCCGGCCGCGCCCGCGCGCGTGGTGAGGAGGAGAAACGCCCGGCGCCGCCACGCCCGGACAGCCCCTTCGCCAGCCTGGCCAGTTTCCGCGCGGGGAGGCGATGAGCGCCAAAGCCGGGAAGACGGCGGCGGCCGAGGCGGCGGAGTGGCAGCGGCTCGATCTCTGGCTCTGGTGCGCGCGGGTCGCGAAAGGGCGGGGCGACTGCGCGCGGCTGGTGGAGGAGGGCGCTGTCCGGCTCAACCGTCAGCCGACGGTGAAGGCCCATGCCAAACTCCGCATCGGCGATGTGCTCACCATGGGGTTGCGCGGCGAGGTCCGGGTCTGGCGCGTCATGGCCCTGGCGGCGCGGCGCGGACCCGCGCCGGAGGCGCGTTTGCTCTACGTGGAGGTGCCGGAAGCGGGCGAGGGCGATGCCGCACGCGCGAACCCTTGCGCGAAAGGCGCCCCGGCGGCATACGAGGGCGCCGAAATCGCGCCGGATTAGACCAGGGCAATGCCCACGGGAAAGCCGTGGACCCGCCTCTGGAATGTCCGCAGGACCGCCGCCAGGAGCACTGAATGACCTACGTGGTCACCGAGAACTGCATTCGCTGCAAATATATGGACTGCGTCGAGGTCTGCCCCGTCGATTGCTTCTACGTCGGCGAGAACATGCTGGTGATCCATCCCGACGAATGCATCGATTGCGGCGTCTGCGAGCCGGAATGCCCGGCCGAGGCGATCCTGCCCGACAGCGACGACCGGGCCGCCGCCCTGGGCGGAACGGAACCGGATTTTCGCCGCCCAATGGCCGAACATCACGCGCAAGGGCACGGCGCCGGCGGACGCCGATGAGTGGAAGGACAAGCCCGGCAAGGAGGCTTATTTCTCGCCCGAGCCCGGCAGCCCGAAGTAAGGAGGCTGAGATGAGCCGCATTGACGATCGCCTGGCCGCCCTCGGCCTTGTGTTGCCGGAGCCGCCGGCGCCGGTCGCGACCTACGTTCCCTTCACGATCCATTCCGGCATGGTGACGATTTCGGGCCAATTACCGCTGCAGGCCGGCAAGATCTTCGCCGTCGGCAAGCTCGGGGCGGAGGTCGATGTCGACACCGGCCGCTTCGCCGCGCGGCTTTGCTTCATCAATCTCCTGGCGCAGCTGCGGGTCGCCTGCGGCGGCAACCTCGATCGGGTGACAGGGGTTCTGCGCCTGGGCGGGTTCATTGCCTCGGCGCCGGATTTCACGCAGCAGGCGGCGGTGATGAACGGGGCGTCCGATCTCGCGGTCGAGGTTTTCGGTGATGTCGGCCGGCATGCGCGCTCGACGATCGGTGTGGCGGCCCTGCCGCTCGGCGCCGCTGTCGAGGTTGAGGGGCTGTTCGCGATCGCTTAAGCGCACAGAGTTAGCAGCTATCAGTCTTGAGAATCTACGCCGTCTGCGCGGGAGTCTAAGAGTAAATGACTCCTCGCCGATCTCAGCGGCTCCGCGATCCCCTTCACAAACTTCCTCTTTTGCCGGACAGTTAATCCGACATCCCGCTCTTGGAGTCGTCTTTTCCGCTCTTGGGCATTATGTTCGCAGAATGCCGGACGGTGCCAGCTTCTCCCTCAGCCTGCACAGCAGTATCCACGAGATCGACGCCCAGGACTGGGATGCCTGCGCGGGTGATGACAACCCCTTCGTCAGCCACGCCTTCCTGAGCGCGCGTCGAGGATAGCGGTTCGGCCGGCTCCCGCACCGGCTGGCTGCCGCAGCACGCCGCGCTGCGCGACGAAGGCGGCCAGGTGGTCGGCATCGCGCCGATGTACGCGAAATCGCACAGCTTACGGCGAATATGTGTTCGACCATGGCTGGGCCCATGCCTTCGAGCGGGCCGGCGGCAGCTACTATCCGAAGCTGCAGGTCGCCGTGCCGTTCAGCCCGGTGCCCGGCCCGCGCCTGCTGCGCCGACCAGGCTGCCGCCATACCGGCGGCGGCGCTCGGCGCAGGCGCTCGTCCAGGCCTGCCAGCAGCTCGACCTTTCCTCCGTCCACGTCACCTTCTGCAAGGAGGAGGAGTGGGAGGCGCTCGGCCAGGCCGGCTGGCTGCAGCGGCTCGGCACGCAATTCCATTGGGACAATGCCGGCTATGGCAGTTTCGACGATTTCCTCGGCGCCCTGTCCTCCCGCAAGCGCAAATCGATCCGGCGGGAGCGGCGGGACGCGGCCGGGGCCGGGCTCAGCTTCCGGACCGCTGCGCGGCCATGAGATCACGCGGCCGATTGGGACGCGTTCTTCGGCTTCTATCAATCCACGGTCGACCGCAAATGGGGCAGCGCCTACCTGACCCGGCGCTTCTTCCCGATGCTGTCGGAACGGCTGGGCGACCGTGTCGTGCTGATGCTGGCCTATCACGGCCAGACGCCGGTCGCGGCGGCGCTGAACCTGCTGGGCGGGGATGCGCTGTACGGCCGCAACTGGGGCTGCAGCGGGCGACTGGCCGTTCCTGCATTTCGAGCTGTGCTACTACCGCGCCATCGATTTCGCGATCGCCCACGGGCTGGCGCGGGTCGAGGCCGGGGCGCAGGGCGAGCACAAGATCCAGCGCGGCTATCTGCCGTCGCCGACCTATTCGGCGCATTGGATCGCGCATACCGGCCTGCGGCGCGCGGTCGCGAGCTTCCTGGAGGAAGAGCGCCCGGCCATCCTACTGCACATGGAGGAGTTGGCGGCACTCTCTCCCTTCAAAGAGGAAAGCTGATCTACTCTGCGGCGCTCATGAACACGCGCGACTCCGACTGGACGGTCCCAAGTTTGAAGCCCGCGATGACCCGAAGCAGGCTTTCGCCGTGATGGGCGAGCCGTCCGCTGATGGCGGTGGTTTGCTGCACCATGATCGCGTTCTGCTAGGTTACCTCGTCCATCCGATTGACGGCGGTATTCACTTCCGAGAGGCCGGAAGCCTGTTCCTGGGCGTTGGCGGCGATTTCCGCGATCACGCCATTGATCTCGGTCACCTGAGCCAGGATTCGTTGCAGCGCCTGACCTGCATCGCCGACCAGGCCGACGCCGCTGGCCACCTGCTGGCCTGACCCGGAAACGAGATTTTTGATTTCGCGGGCGGCATCGGCGGAGCGCTGCGCCAAAGCACGCACCTCGGTCGCGACCACCGCGAAGCCGCGGCCGGCGTCGCCGGCGCGCGCGGCCTCGACGCCGGCATTGAGGGCAAGCAGGTTGGTTTGGAAGGCGATCTCATCGATGACGCCGATGATCTTGCCGATCTCCTTGGAGGATTTAGCGATCTCGCCCATGGCGGCGACGGCCTGGTTGACAATGAGGCGGGATTGTTCCGCGTCGTTCCTGGCGGTCGCCACGACCTCTCGGGTGCGGATCGCGCCTTCGGCGGTTTTGCGAACGGTCGTGGTGATGTCGTCCAGGGCTGCGGCGGTCTGCTCCAGGCTGGCGGCCTGCTGCTCGGTCCGGCGGGCGAGATTGTCGCTGGCGGCGCTGATCTCATGAGTGGCCGCTTCAATGGCATGGCCGGTGCCGGAGACGGCTCTGAGCGTGGATTGGAGATTCTCGGCCGCGGCGTTGAAATCCATCCGCAGCTTGTCCATCGTCGGCAGTAACTTGTTGCTGATCCGGCTTTCGACGTCACCTTCAGCCAGGCGGTATAAGGCGCGGCCCACCATGGCCACATGGTCCATCCGTTCGGTCAGGTCGGTCGCGAATTTGACGACTTTGGCCGGCTTGCCGTGGGCATCGAAGATCGGGTTGTAGGAGGCCTGTAGCCATACTGCCTGGCCGGATTTGCCGACCCGCTTGAACTCGCCGGCGATGAATTCGCCCTGGCGCAACCGATCCCAGAATTGCCGGTATTCGGCGCTCGCGGCGAAGGCGGGGTCCGCGAACATGGCGTGCTTGCGGCCGACCACCTCATCCCGACGGTAGCCCATCACCTTCAGGAAATTCTCGTTGGCATCGAGAATTTCGCCGTCCAGGGTGAATTCGATGATCGCCTGGCTGCGACACATCGCCCGGCTCAGGCTGGCATCGCGGGCGGCTTGCGCCTTGGCGCGCGTGATATCGAGCGCCAGCTTCACCACCTTCTTCACCGTCCCCCGGCGGTTCGCGACCGGCGTATAGGAGGCTTGCAGCCAGATCTCGCGGCCGCCTTTGCCGAAGCGCCGGTAACACCCGGAATCGGATTCGCCCTTCGCCAGACTGCGCCAGAAAGTTTTGTATTCGCCGCTCTCCGCGCGGGCGGGATCGACGAATAGGCTGTGATGCCTGCCCTTGATCTCGGCCAGCTCGTAGCCGACCGTCGCGCAGAACAGGCTATTGGCGGTGATGATCTTGCCGGTAGGGGTGAATTCGACAATGGCGAAGGACGTCCCCAACGCCCGTAATGTCCTGGCCGCGCCACCGCCGCCGAAAATTCCAAGAGATCCGAAAACCATTCCCAACCCCCGTTTGCGCCCGCGCTGATCTGATCCGAGATCGGCGAGTACTGACGGTCGATTGGTTAAGGAACGCTTACGAGGTCTGTCTTTTGTTAGCTCTTCGCGGCCATGACGTCGGTCAGTTGCAAAGGCTGGTCGCGCACCTGCCGGACGAAGGCGTCGATGTCGGTGGACATGATCTGCGGCAGAAAGCGGTCCACCACCTCATCCGGCCAGTCCCACCAGCGGATCGCGAGAAGGGCCGCGATCTGTTCCGCTGTGAAGCGGTAGCGGAGAATGCGGCCTGGATTGCCGCCGAGGATCGCATAGGGTGGTACGTCGCGGGTGACGGTGCTCATCGCCCCGATCACCGCCCCGTCCCCGATCGTGACGCCCGAGCCGATGAAGACGTTCGTGCCGATCCAGACATCATTGCCGATGACGACATCGCCCTTCGTCGAATGGTCGGGGATGTCGGGGCGGGAAGGCCAGAACCCGTCGATACTGCCGAAGGGGTAGGTCGTTACCGTATCCGTCCGGTGATTGCCGAGCGCGATGCTGACACCGCCGGCGATCGAGGTGAACTTGCCGATATGGAGATGAGCCCATCCCTCCTCGTACAGCGTCGGCAGGCCATAGGTATGGTCGCCGATGCGCCAGCCGCGATCCCGGATCTGGTTGCTCAGATGAAGCAGCGTCCGCTGAGAGGACTTCCGGTGCCGGTCCCACTCCGCCTTGCGCAGAACGAACTTGATCGCGGCCTGGGGCTCCAGCAGATAATCGCCATCGAGCTGCCGAATTCCGCCCTCCTCGGCCAGGGGGACAAAGCGGGAGCTGATGCGCCCGTCTTCGGTCAGGAGCAGGAGCGCATTCGCCTCGATCTGCCATCGCGCTTCATTCGGGTGGCTGAACGGAGAGATGGTTCCGTCGGGCTTGAAGATCATCCCCCGCGCATGGTCGGGCGTGGCGGCATGGGCGAAGGTCCATAACCCCGCGGTCATATCCTTGGCCGTGAGATTGGCCTCGGGCCGCGCGGCGGCGGCGTCACTCATGCGGTCGCGCGTTCCACGGCATCATCGGCGGCCTCACTGGTGGTCTCCGCATAAAGCTCCCACAGGATCTTGTCGGGGTCCATGAAATAGCAGCAGCGCGCGCCCCAGGGGTAATCGGCCGGCAGGCGCTGGAACGGCACATCCATCGCGGCGAGCTTGCGGTACCAGGCATCGACATCGGCGCCCGAGCCCAGCCGGACGGAGACGCAGGCCCGGTGATCCGGGGCGCTCGGCATATGGCTGAGCGGCCTCGGCGCGTCGGGCGCATAGCCCGATTGCCAGACAACCAGGCCGACGCCCCGGCTTTCAAAGGAGACAAAGCCGTCATGCCGGTTCTTCACGGTGAAGCCGAGCTTCTCCGTGTAAAAGGCGACCGATCGGTCCAGATCCTGAACGAGCAGGCAGATCTCGCTGATCGCGTGGAGCTGATCGAATTCCATGCAAAAATCTCCCTAATCGAATTTGGCCGTCTGCGCGGCCTTTGCCTGTCCGTGGCTGCCCCACGCGGTTTCGATTGTGACGAAACCCGCGAAGGCCGGAAGGGTGGCACCCGCCTCCGAGCTGAGGCTGAACTGCCCGGGCCGTGAAGGCCAGGGGTCTGGACCGCTGACCCGCGTGCGTTCCTCGCATGGCACACCGCTTCACGCGGGGCAAATACCGGCCGGGCTATCGCAATTCCTCGCAGAAGCTGACGATCCGGTCGCACGCCTCCGCCAGGGAGGCGTCGTCCGTCGCGTAGCTGATGCGGATATACGGGCTCATGCCGAAGGCCGCGCCATGCACCACGGCCACGTGCCGCTCCTCCAGCAGGGCCAGGGCGAAGTCGCGGTCGATCCCGATCGGTCGCCCGCCGGCGCTCACGCGCCCGATGCAGCCGGCGATGGAGGGGAAGACGTAGAAGGCGCCTTCCGGCACCGCGCAGGTGA
Source organism: uncultured Pseudomonadota bacterium (assembly GCA_963745125.1). Classification (GTDB taxonomy): domain Bacteria; phylum Pseudomonadota; class Alphaproteobacteria; order Acetobacterales; family Acetobacteraceae; genus Acidisoma. Next base: position 144,902 of record CAVUWB010000009.1, on the reverse strand, counting down.
TGCCGGGCGCCTGCCGCAGCCGGGCAACCACAAGATCGCGGCGCCGGTGATAGGCCGCGACCATCTCCTCCACCATCGCCTGCGGCGCGTCGAGCACCGCCGCCGCCGCTGCCTGCCCCACGGTGGAGATGCCCGCCGTCGCATGGCTCTGCATGACCGCCATCGCCCGGATCAGCCCGGCCGGGCCGCCGCAGAAGCCGATGCGCCAGCCGGTCATCGCATAGGTCTTCGACACGCCCGACATCACCAGCACCCGGTCCGCGAGGTCCGGCGCCACCGCCGCGATGCTGACCGAGCCCAGCCCGTCATAACGCAGATGCTCGTAGATCTCGTCCGAGAAGACCCAGACATGCGGATGCCGCCGCAGCACCTCGGCGAGGGCGGCGAGCTGTTCGGCATTGTAGGCGGCGCCGGTCGGGTTGTTCGGGGCGTTGAGCACGACCCATTTCGTTCGCGGCGTGATCGCCGCGTCCAAGTCCTCGGGCCGCAGGCGGAAGCCGTTATTCGCGGGGCAGGAGACGGGAACGGTGACGCCGCCGAGGAACTGCGCCGTCAAGGCGTAGGATGACCAATAGGGCGCGGGGATCACGACCTCGTCGCCCTCGTCGATGGTCGCGGCGAAAGCGTTGAAGATCGCCTGCTTGCCGCCGTTCGAGACCATGATCTGGCTGAGGGGGAAATCGAGCCGCTGGTCGCCGCAGAAACTTGGCGCGGATGGCCTGCTTCAGTGCCGGTGTGCCGTCCACCGGCGGGTATTTCGTCAAGCCCTCGAGTGCCGCGCGATGCGCGGCCTCGATGCCGACAGGCGGCGTCGGGAAGTCGGGCTCGCCGATCGCGAGCGAGATGACATCGAGCCCCGCCGCCCGCATCTCCCGCGCGCGGGCAGACATCTGGACGGCGGCGGCGGCCTCCGCCCGGCCGAGCCGGGAGGCGAGCGCGGGCGCTGGTGTGAGCACGGGCACCGCCGCTATAGCAGCCCCTCGCAGAAATGCTTGATCCGCTCACACGCCTTCCGCAGCGACGCGGTATCGGTCGCATAGCTGATGCGGAAATGGCCGGGATACATGAAGGCCGCGCCATGCACCGCCGCGACACCTTCCTCGGCCAGCAGCGCGATGACGAAGCTCTCGTCATCCTTGATGATCGATGCCGCTGCGGCTGGTCTTGCCGATGCAGCCATGGACCGAGGGGAAGACGTAGAACGCCCCTTCCGGCTTGTGGCAGTTCAGCCCCGGTGCCGTGTTCAGCATGTCGACCACCAGATTGCGCCGCTCCTGGTAGACGGCCCTCATCTCATCCAGGAAATCCTGCGGGCCGTTCAGCGCCTCGACCGCCGCTGCCTGGGTGATGCTGCTGGTGTTCGAGGTGGACTGGCTCTGCAGCTTGTCCATCGCCTTGATCAGCTCCAGCGGGCCGCCGCAGAAACCGATGCGCCAGCCGGTCATCGCATAGGCTTTGCTACAGCCGTTCATCGTCAGCGTGCGGTCGCGCAAGGCGCGGCTCCACCTGCGCGATCGTGGCGGGCTTGAAACCGTCGTAGACGAGCTTCTCGTAGATGTCGTCGGTCAGCACCCAGACATGCGGATGCCGCAGCAGCACGTCGCAGATTGCTCGCAGCTCCGCCGCCGAATAGGCGGCGCCGGTCGGGTTGCTCGGGCTGTTGAGCATGAACCATTTCGTCTTCGGCGTGATCGCCGCTTCCAGATCCTCGGCCCGCAGCTTGAAGCCGTTGTTCTGGCCGCAGGGCACGATCACCGGCGTTGCCGTCCGCGAGCGAGACGATATCCGGGTAGCTCACCCAGCAGGGCGAGGGGATGATGACCTCGTCGCCCGCATTCAGCGTGGCGACCATGGCGTTGTAGATCACCTGCTTGCCGCCGGTGGAGACCATCACCTCCGCGGGCGTGTAGTCGATGCCGCTGTCGCGCTTGAACTTGGCGCAGACAGCTTGGCGCAAAGCCAGGGTGCCGGCGACGTCGGTGTATTTGGTCTCGCCCGCTTCGATGGCGCGGATGGCCGCGGCTTTGATGTTCGCGGGCGTATCGAAATCCGGCTCGCCCGCCGACAGGCTGATGATATCCCGGCCCTCCGCCGCCAAGGCGCGCGCCTTGGACGTAATGGCGATGGTCTGGCTCAGGCTCACACGGTCCAGTCGCTCGGCGGTCAGGTTCACGGTTCGATGCACCTTTGTAAGAAACAACCGTGAACCTTAACGCGAGGCAGCCGCGCCCCGCAATCCGGGGGCGGCGGCGCCGTCTCAAATTGCGCGGGTTGCGGTAAGAGCAGCGCCCTCAAGAGATTGTTTAAGAATGCGCTATGGCGAGCCAGAGGCGCCGATAGGCGCCGCCCGGCGTGGTGGGCGAGAACCGGAGCGGAGTGGCCATATCGGGCCATGAGCACCGGAAGCGCAGAACCCCGCGTCGGATGGCCGCCGTAGTGGCATTCTCAAACAGTCTCTTACCGCTCGACGCACATGGCGACGCCCATGCCGCCGCCGATGCAAAGCGTCGCCAGGCCCTTCTTCGCGTCACGCTTCTGCATCTCATGCAGCAGGGTCGTGAGCACCCGCGCGCCGGAGGCGCCGATGGGATGGCCAATGGCGATCGCCCCGCCATTGACGTTCACCTTCGCCGTGTCCCAGCCCATCTGCTTGTTGACCGCGCAGGCCTGGGCGGCGAAGGCCTCGTTCGCCTCCACGAGGTCGAGGTCGGCCGCGCGCCAGCCGGCCCGCTCCAGCGCCTTGGTCGAGGAGGGGATCGGCCCCGTGCCCATCACCTTCGGGTCCACACCCGCCGTCGCGAAGGAGGCAATGCGCGCGAGCGGCGTCAGCCCACGCTTCGCGGCTTCCTTGGCCGACATCACCACGAGCGCCGCCGCACCGTCATTGAGGCCGGAGGCATTGCCGGCCGTCACCGTGCCTTCCTTGCTGAAGGCCGGGCGCAGCTTGGCCATCGCCTCGGTCGTCGAGTCATGGCGGATGTATTCGTCATCCCCCACGACCACGTCGCCCTTGCGGCCCTTGACCGTGACGGGCGCGATCTCATCCTTGAAGCGGCCGGCTTTCTGCGCGGCGCTGGCCTTCTGCTGGGAGCCGGCGGCGAATTCATCCTGCTGCTGGCGCGTGATCTGGAAGGCGGTCGCGACGTTCTCGGCCGTCGTGCCCATGTGGTAGCCGTTGAAGGCATCCCACAGACCGTCCTTGATCATCGTATCGACCAGGCCGAGATCGCCCATCTTGGTGCCCGCGCGCAGGTAGGCGCAGTGGGCCGAGAGGCTCATGCTCTCCTGGCCGCCGGCGAGGACGATGGCGCTCTGCCCGGTCTGGATCTGCTGGGCGGCGAGGGCCACCGCGCGCAGCCCCGAGCCGCAGACCTGGTTGATGCCGAAGGCGGTGCGGCCCTCGGGGATGCCGGCGAGGATCGCGGCCTGGCGGGCCGGGTTCTGGCCCTGGCCGGCGGTCAGCACCTGGCCGAGGATGACCTCGTCGATCTCCTCCGCCGTCACTCCGGCGCGCTCAAGCGCGGCCTTGATGGCGACGACGCCGAGCTGATGGGCCGGCACGGTCGCGAAGGCGCCGTTGAAACTGCCGACGGGCGTGCGTGCGGCGGATACGATGACGATATCGTCCATGGTGATGCTCCCAAGGTCTTTGCAGCCGACGCTTATGTAGAACGGCGCGCGGCGCTCGGCCATAGACCGGCGCTGCTTACCTGCCGTGGCTGAGGCACCAGTCCCGCAGGGGTCGCCATAATTCGGTCTCGGCCCGCCGGCCGGCGGCCATCCCCACATGCCCCGCCGCCGGCCGATGGACGGTCGCCTGCGGAATGAGTTCGGCGAGCGCGCTCGCCGATTCAGGGGGGACGATGCGATCCCGATTCGGAATGGCGATGAAGGCCGGCTGCGTGAGCCGCGCGGGGTCCACGGGCGCGCCCGCGACCGCCCATAGACCCTCGGCCGTCGTGTTTTCCCCATACCATTCGCCGAGGCAGGCGCGCGCCACGGGCGCCGCCAGGGGGATGCCGTCATTCACCCAGTCCTCGATCGCGACAAACAGCCGCGCGGCGCCGCCGGCAGGGTCCAGCCGGACGAAACTCCGGTATTTCGTCGGCGTCCCGAAGGGATCGAGGCAGGAGAAGAGCATCTGCAGAAGATCGGTGGCGAGCGCGCCGGTGGCCGTCATCGTCGGTTCCAGCGCCGGCAGCAGCCCCGCGAGCCCGCGCGCGCGGTCGGCATCGGGGGCATGGAAATCCCAGGGGGTCGCGAGCAGCGCGAGGCCGCCGACGAGGTCCGGCCGCCGGAGTGCGGCGGCCAGCGCCAGCAGCCCGCCCATGCAATAGCCGACGAGGATGACCGGGCGGCCGATTGCGATCAGGGCGCGCTCCAGCCGGCCGGCGATATAGTCGGTGAGGGTGAAGCGGCGTTCGATGGGGCCCGCCTCGCCCCAATCGAGCAGCAGGGGCCGCAACCCCTCGGCCGCGAGGTAGCGCGCGAGGGACAGGCCCGGCATGAGATCGAGGATATAGGCACGGTTGATAAGGCTCGGCACCAGCACGACCGGCGGGGCATCGGCACCGGCCGCGTAATCCAGCAGCCGGGTGGCGCCCTCCTGCCAGACAGTGGGCGGGTCTTCCACCGACCGCTGGTAGGGGTGCCGGCGATAGGCCGCGATACCGGCGAGGAAGCCGCGATCCTGCGCCCAGGCCTCCGTCAGCAGGGTGTGAGCGAAGCGGCTCTCACCCCCGGGGCCGAGCTGGGCGACGTGGTCGGCGATCCGCGCCAGCGGTTCCTCGACGCCGGTCCTGCTCGGCCAGATGCCGCTCCAGTTCTGCCACGCGCTGCTCAAGACGGCGGACCTCATCATCCCGAGCGACAGGTGCAGCAGCAGCGGGCGCGGGCCGCGACGGAGCATCGGCCCCGGATGGCTCGGCCGGCGGCTCTGCGCGGCCTGGTCTGGGGCGGCGCTCATCGGTGCTGGCGGCGGGTTTCGGGCGCCGTGGCGGCCGTGGCGCCGCCCCGCCGGCGCCGAAGCCCTGCCCAAAATGTTGACCGAAGCCGGGGCCAAACCCGGGGCCAAACCCGGGGCCAAGCCGAAACCCGGCCCGAAGCCGGGGGCGGCGGGCACGCTTCGCATCATCGCCTGCGCGGCCCCGGCCCAGACCGCCATCATCGCGCCCCAGGCCTGCTGCGTCTCGGGGTCGGTCAGATAGGCCGTGATCTCGCTTTGCCATATGGCGATCCAATCCTCGGCCAATGCGCGGAAATCATCCTCGGTGCCCGGCGCGTCCCCCGCCGTGGCATGGGGGCGGTCCGCGGCCTCGCCCAGATGCCGGGCGGCCGGCTCGTCCTCAGCCTTGGGTCGCGCGGCCCCGGCCCGCGGCGGTTCATCACCGTCATTCATGCGCTATGCTTACTCCCGTGGCGCGGATAAGTCGCGCCCAGGCTGCGCCCAATGCCGACGACGGTCCGCGCGGGCCCGCCCGTCCGGCGCCACGCTGGCATGTGAATTTCCAAATCGCCGGATTTGGCCTCCATATGGTTAATCTCAGAACGGCGCTATCGCAGCAACAAAGGGGCCGTGCTAGCGTTGCATAATTATGTCGATTGGGGTGAATGATGTCGCAAGCCGAGAGTCCTGCCGGCGCCGCCGATGCCTCCGCCAAGCCTCCCGTGGTTGTTAAGAAATACGCGAATCGGCGTCTCTATAACACCGAGAGTTCCAGCTACATCACGCTCGACAGCCTTGCCCTGATGGTCAGGGAAGGGCGCGATTTCATTGTCTATGACGCGAAATCGGGCGAGGACATCACCCGCAGCGTGCTCACCCAGATCATCGTCGAGGAAGAGAGCAAGGGCAGCGCCCTGCTGCCCACAACCTTCCTGCGCCACCTGATCGGCTTCTACGGCGACAGCATGCAGAATGTCGTGCCGCGCTATCTTGAGCAGTCGATGGCGAACTTCACCACCCAGCAGCAGCAGGTCCGCCAGGCGATGCAGCAGACGGTGGGCAATCTCTTCCCCTTCGATATCGAGCAGATGGGCCGCCAGAACATGGCGATGATCGAACGGGCGATGAGCCTGTTCAGCCCCTTCTACCGGGGGACCGAGGTGCCGGCCGAATTGGGCGAGATGCCGGGCGTCGGCACACCGCCCGACCTCGCGCATGAAGTGGCGGTACTGCGGGGCGAGCTTGCCCGGCTGCAGAAGGAACTGCGCGACACGCGGGCGCAACTGGCCGAACCGCTGGCCGAGGTCGCGCCGAAGCGCGGTCTCGGCGGCAAGACCGCCGCCGACTGAACCGGTTTAGATTTTGACGGACGGGACCTTCAGAAGGTCCGGTCCGCAGAGCGCCTTCACCCGGGATATGGCGGCCGGCGTGCTCCAATCCGCCGAGCCGACCAGCCGGGCGCGCGGATGGCCCGAGCGGTCGAAGATCACGGTCACGGGAATCCCTGGCACCTGCCATGCCTGTGTGATGGCCCCGCCGGGGTCGAGCAGGATCGGCAGATGGTCGATATCATGGCCGTCATAGAAAGCGCGGACGCTCGCGGCACCGCCGGCATCCGAGGAGAGGGGCAGAACGGCGATACCGTCCGCCGCCACGGCGGCTGCGAGCGCATCGAGCGTCGGCAATTCGGCGACGCAAGGCCCGCACCAGGTCGCCCAGAGATTGAGCACGACGCCCCGGCCGCGGTAGTCAGCGAGGGTGCGCGCCTGATTGTCGGGCGTGAAAAATTGGAAAGCCGGCAGGCTGGCGCCGGGCGGCATCTCCTGCAAATCGGTGATGCTGCCCATGTCCTGCGCCAGGGCCGGCTGCCACGCCACGTTGCCGCCGAGCGCCCCTGCCGCTACCGTGGCGGCCGTCAGCAGCGCGCGGCGGCGTGAAACCTTCAAGCTCATTTGGGATACGCTCCTTGAACGATAGCAGTCAGCCGCTTCCGGCATCTCACCCCGATGAGACAAGCGCCGCCAGCGCGAATGCGCAATGGGGCGGCCGTTTCGCCGCCGGCCCGGCGCGGATCATGAGCGACATCAACGCCTCCATCGGCTTCGACAAAAGGATATGGCGGCAGGATATCAAGGGCTCGCTGGCTCATGCCGCGATGCTCGCCGAGATCGGTGTCATCTCCGCCGATGATGAGCGCGCCATCGCCGATGGCCTTGCCGCCATCGGCGCCGAGATCGAGCGGGGCGACTTCGTCTTCGATGAAGCGCTCGAAGACATCCACATGAATATCGAGGCGCGGCTGACCGAACGCATCGGCGATGCCGGCCGGCGCCTGCATACCGGGCGCAGCCGCAACGATCAGGTTGCCTCCGACTTCCGGCTCTGGGTGCGGGACGCGATCGACGGGCTTTCGCTGCAGATGACCGGCGTCATGCGCGCGCTTGTCGAGCCGCGCGGCGGAACATGCGGCGGACCCGATGCCGGGCTTCACCCATTTGCAAACCGCGCAGCCGGTGACCTTCGGGCATCACCTGCTGGCCTATGTCGAGATGCTGGCGCGCGATCGCGGGCGGCTCGCCGATTGCCGCCGCCGGCTGAACGAATGCCCGCTGGGCGCGGCGGCGCTCGCCGGCACCTCCTTCCCGATCGATCGGCACCGGACAGCGGCGGCGCTCGGCTTCGACCGGCCGACGGCCAATTCGCTCGATGCCGTTTCCGACCGCGATTTCGCGCTCGAATTCCTCGCCGCCGCTGCCATCTGCGCCATGCATCTGTCGCGCCTCGCGGAGGAAATCGTCATCTGGTGCAGCGCGCCCTTCCGCTTCATCCGGCTGTCGGACGCCTTCACCACCGGCAGTTCGATCATGCCGCAGAAGCGCAACCCCGACGCGGCCGAGCTGGTCCGCGCCAAGACCGGGCGCATCGCCGGGTCGCTCGTCGCATTGCTGACGGTGATGAAGGGCCTGCCGCTCGCCTATGGCAAGGACATGCAGGAGGACAAGGAGCCGGTGTTCGAGGCGGCGGATACGCTCGGCCCTCTGCCTTGCCGCGACTGAGGGCATGGTGCGGGACATGATGCCCGACCTCGTGCGGATGGAGGCGGCGGCGGGGCAGGGCTTCGCCACCGCGACCGACCTCGCCGACTGGCTGGTGCGGCGGCTGAAGCTGCCCTTCCGCCAGGCCCATCACGTCACCGGCAGGCTGGTGGCCCTGGCCGAGGCGCGGGAGGTCGATCTCGCCGGGCTCGATCTCGGCGCGATGCAGTCGATCGAGCCGGGGATCACGGCGGATGTCTATACCGTGCTGACGGTCGGGAGTTCCGTCGCGTCCCGCGCGAGCTTCGGCGGCACGGCGCCCGAGAATGTCGCGCGGGAGGCAGCGCGCTGGCAGGCGCTGCTCGATGCGGAACGGCATGATGGGTCCGCTGGGGAGACGCCCCGATGATCCGCTTCCTGCTGATCGTGACACTGCTCGCCCCGGCTGTGCTGGCTCTCGCCGCCTGCGGCAAGGTCGGGCCGAATTCGCCGCCCGGGCCGGCCGATCAGGTGATCACCAACCGTCTGCAATACCCCGCGCAGTAGTAGATATGGGCACAATCGAGATGGCCGCTCAGGAGAAGGTCGCGCGGGCGGCCGAGCCCAGCATCGCCGAGCTGATCGCCGCGCGACCGAATCTTTCCATGGACAACAGCCGGGGCCTGATGATGGAGGGCGTGCCGCTCACCCGCATCGCCCGCGACCTTGGCACGCCCTGCTGGGTCTATGGCGCCGGCACCATCCGCGCGCGGCTCGCGGCGCTGCGCGACGCGCTGACGGGCGCGGGGCTTGGCAATGCCCATATCCACTACGCCGTGAAGGCGAATGACCATCTGGCGATCCTCGCCATCATGGCCGCCAGTGGCGCGGGCGCGGATGTCGTGAGCGCCGGGGAGTTGCAGCGCGCGCTCCATGCCGGCATCCCGCCCGCGCGGATCGTCTATTCGGGCGTCGGCAAGACGCCGGCCGATCTGCGCCTCGCCGTGGGCCAGGGCATCGCGCAGATCAATGTCGAGAGCCGGGAGGAGTTGGCGACGCTCTCGGCGGTCGCGGAGGCCGAGGGGCGTGCGGTCGATATCGTCATCCGCGTCAACCCGGATGTGGACGCGAAGACGCACGCCAAGATCACGACGGGCAAGGCCGAGAACAAGTTCGGCATCGCCTGGGATGAGGCGGAGGCCGTCTATGCCTATGCCGCGACCCTGCCCGGGCTGCGGCCGCGCGGGCTTGCGGTTCATATCGGCAGCCAGATCCTGTCGCTGGCACCTTTCCGCGCCGCTTTCGGCCGCGTCGCCGAGATGGTCGCGCGGCTGCGTGCGGCCGGGCATAGCGTCACCCGCGTCGATTGCGGCGGCGGCATCGGCATTCCCTACGGCGCCGAAGCCGCGCCCTCGCTCGCGGGCTTCGCCGGGGCGCTGGCCGAGACACTGGGCGGCCCCGGACTCGACCTTATGCTGGAGCCGGGGCGCTGGCTGGTGGCGCCGGCGGGCGTGCTGCTCGCCTCCGTCGTGCTGGCCAAGCAGACCGGCGCGCGGCGCTTCATCGTGCTTGACGCGGCCATGAACGACCTGATCCGGCCGGCGATGTATGAGGCCTGGCATGGCATCGTGCCGGTCTCGGCCGTGGATGCCGCAAGCCCCGCGATCGCCGCCGATATCGTCGGGCCGGTGTGCGAAACCGGGGACACTTTCGCGCGGGATCGCGCTCTCCCCGCGCTTGGGCCAGAGGCTCTTGTGGCGATTCTCGATGCCGGGGCTTACGGTGCGGTGATGAGTTCGACCTATAATGCCCGGCCCTTGGCGGCGGCGGCCCTGGTGGACGGGACGCGCTTCGCCGCGATCACGCCTCGGCAGGAGATCACGGAGCTTTGGTCGCGGGAGACGGTGCCTGAATGGCTTTCGGACGGCGCGGCCCCAAGCCCGTAAAGCAGCCCGCCCAGCCGGTCGCCCGGCTGCCCGGGCGGCTCGCCCGCTGGCGCCGGGCCGCCCGGGCGCTGCTGATCTTCGAGGTCGTCTGGCCCATCCTCTGGCCGCCGGCCGGCATTCTCGGCGCCTATCTCTGCGCGGCGCTGCTCGGCCTGCCGCAGCGCTTGGGCCGGCCGCTCAACACGCTGATCCTGCTGGGCGACGTGGCGCTGGCCGCGCTCTGGCTCGTGGTCTCCGTCTGGCGCATCCGCTGGCCGGATGACGCCGCCGCCCGTCGCCGATTGCAGACCGCCTCCGGCCTCGCGCATGACCCGATCGCCGCACTTGAGGATACGCCGGCGCAGACGGATGCCGCCTCGCTCGCCGTCTGGCAGGTGCATCGGCAGAGGAGCCTCGCCGCCGCCCGCCGGCTGCGGTTGCGGCTGCCCTGGCCATGGCTCGCCCGAGGGGACCGCATCCTGTTTCGCGGCGGTCTCGTCGCCGCGCTTCTGCTCTGCTTCTGGGTCGCGGGGCCGATGGCGCGGACGCGGCTGGAGGCGGCGTTCACCTTCGATTTCGGCCTGTTGACGGGGGGTGCCGCGACGCCCCCCGCGATTACCGCCTGGATCACGCCGCCCACCTATACCGGGCGGGCACCGATCCTGCTGCCGGGCCATGATGCCGCGCTGAGCATTCCCGTCGGCTCACGCCTGACCGTGACGGTTTCGGGCCTCAGCCGCGCGCCTGAACTCGTGGGCGCCGGCCGATCCTTCCACGCCCTGGACGCGGACAGCTTCCAACTCGATACCCTGCTCACGGAAAGCGGCCTTCGCACGCTGCGCGGCGGGGGGCGGCGGCTCGCCCGCTGGGCCTTCACGGTGCTGGCCGACGGGCCCCCGACCATCGCCTTCGCGGCGCTGCCCGGGCCGGACCAGGGCGGTGCCGATCTGCGGCTCGCCTGGCACGGGACCGACCAGTACGGCGTCGTCTCCGCGCAAATGACGGCGCATCTCGCCGCGCACCCCATGGCCCCGGCGCTGACCCTGCCGCTCACGCTGCCGGATGGCACCGCCCCCGTGGTCGATGCGGTGCAGGTCGCGGATCTGACTGCCAATCCCTGGGCGGGCCTGACGGTCACGATGCGACTGACTGACCGCAACGCCGCCGGGCAGCAGGGCGCCTCATCCGATGTCATCCTGAACCTGCCGGAGCGGCAATTCTCCGACCCGCAGGCGAAGGCGGTGATCGCGATCCGCAAGGGGCTGGTGGTGATGCCCGACCCGCAGGACCCGAACGCGCGGGCCGCCGCCGCGCGAGCGATTTTCGAGACCGGAGCGGCGGCGGAGGCGGCGGGCAAATCGGCGGACGCCGGTACTGCCGCTGATGGCGACGGGCTGGCAGCTTGTGGATGAGCCCGATCCCTCGGCCTTACCGGCGGCGATCGATCAGCTATGGCAGGTGGCGCTGCATTTCGAGCAGGGCGATGCCGCCGACACTGCCCAGGCGTTGCAGAAGGCAAACGATGCGCTGAAGACCGCGTTACAGTCCTCCACCACCACGCCCGCCGCTCTCACCCGGCTGATGCAGGCGGTGGAGAATGCGGTCCTTCAGCATCTCTCGACGCTGATGCAGATGGCGCAGCGCCAGGGCGGCGAGGTCGGCACCCCGGCGGGTGGCCAGCGGCTCGACCTCTCCAACCTCGCGCGGGAGATGCGGGCGATGGAGGCGGCGGCGCGGGCCGGCGATGCGCAGGCGATGCGGCAGGATCTGGCGGCGCTGGAGCAGAGCCTCCAGGCGCTGGAGCAGGCGCGCGTCGTCAAGCCGGACCCGGCACAAGTGGCGGCGCGCGCCCAGGCCACGAAAGACCTCTCCGCTCTGCAAGCCATGATGCGGCAGCAGGTTCGGCTGCTCGACCATTCCGCCCGCCGCGCCCAGACCCAGACGCCGGACCCGAGCGGAGACGCGCGGGATGCGGCGGCACAGGCCGCGCTGCGCCGGGCGCTCGGCGCCTTGTCCGGCCGCCTCGGATCGTCGATCTCTGGCGCCGGCCAGGCGATGGCGCAGGCTGTTCAGCAGTTGCAGACGGGCCAGGATGCCGGCGCGGCGGGCGCCCAGCAGAGGGCGGTTCTGGCCTTGCAGCAGGCGGCCAATGCGCTGGGGGAGCGTCTGTCCCGCCAAGGCGGCCAAAGCGGCGGCATGCAAATCGGCGGCGCGCAGCCGGGGGACCAGCCCGGCAGCCAGGATGGCCTCGGCGCCGATAGCGGGGATACGGACCCGCTCGGCCGCCCGCTCACCGCCGGCCAGGGGTCGAGCCTCGGCGCCGATGTGGCGATACCGGACGGCGCGGGCCAGGCAAGGCTGCGCGCCATTTTGCAGGAGTTACGAGACAAGGCGGGGGACCGCAGCCTGACGCCCGCTGAACTCGATTATATTGAGCGGCTCTTGCAACCCTTCTGAGTGCCTGTCTGAGAATTCTACTGGGGCGGTCATCCGGCGCGGCTTTCTGTGCTTCCGGGGCGGGTGGCCTCTCACGGCCACTCCGCTCCGGTTCTCGCCCGCCACGCCGGGCGGCCACTGCGTGGCCTCTGACTCGCCTCAGCGAATTCTCCAACAGACACGAGAGACGGCTTGAGGCTGACGCTCGGCCGCCGCTCTGCTACAGGCGGTCCCCATGCTGCGCCTCACCGAAATCAAGCTGCCGCTCGATCATGACGCCGCCGCGCTGCCCGCCGCCATCCGGGGCAAGCTCGGCCTGACGCCGGCCGAGCTTCTCGGCCATCAGGTGGTGCGCCGGGGCTACGACGCGCGGCGCCGCTCGGCGATCTCGCTCATCTACACCGTGGATATCGCTGTCGCCGACGAAGCCGGCCTGCTGGCGCGCCATGAGGGCGACCGGCATCTCGGCATCGCCCCGGATATGAGCTACCGCCTCGTCGCCCGCGCGCCGGCGGCCCTCGCGCATCGCCCCATCGTCATCGGCGCCGGCCCCTGCGGGCTTTTGGCGGGGCTGACGCTGGCCCAGATGGGGTTCCGGCCGATCATCCTCGATCGCGGCAAGGTGGTGCGGGAGCGGACGAAGGACACCTGGGCGCTGTGGCGTCGCGGCGTGCTGACGCCGGAATCCAACGTGCAGTTCGGGGAGGGCGGCGCCGGCACCTTTTCCGACGGTAAGCTCTGGAGCGGCATCAAGGACCCGCTGCATCTCGGCCGCAGGGTGTTGACGGCGTTTGTGGCCGCCGGCGCGCCGGAGGAAATCCTCTATGTCAGCAAGCCGCATATCGGCACCTTCCGGCTGGTGACGGTGGTGGAGAGCCTGCGCGCCGAGATCGAAGCTCTGGGCGGCGAATACCGCTTCGGCAGCCGCGTGACCGATATCGACATCGAGGAGACGGAGGGCGGCGCCCGGCGGGTGGCGGGCGTCGTGCTGGCGGATGGGGAGCGTTTGGCCGCCGACCGCGTGGTGCTGGCACTCGGGCACAGCGCGCGGGACAGCTTCGCCATGCTGGAGGCGCGGGGCGTCGCCATGACGGCGAAACCCTTCTCGATCGGCTTTCGTATCGAGCATCCGCAGTCGATGATCGACCGCTGCCGGTTCGGTGATGCGGCGGGGCATCCGCTGCTGGGGGCCGCGGACTACAAGCTGGTGCATCACGCACGGAACGGCCGCTCGGTCTACAGCTTCTGCATGTGTCCGGGCGGGCAGGTGGTGGCGGCGGCCTCTGAGCCCGGCCATGTGGTGACGAACGGCATGAGCCAGTATTCGCGGGCGGAGCGCAACGCCAATGCCGGCATCGTCGTCGGCGTGACACCGGCCGATTATCCCGGCGGCCCCTTGGCCGGCATCGAGTTTCAGCGCCGATGGGAGCGACAAGCTTTCCTGGCCGGCGGTGGCACCTATGCGGCACCGGCCCAGCGCGTGGGGGATTTCCTCGCCGGCCGCCCATCGACGGCGCTCGGTTCGGTCGTGCCCTCCTACAAGCCGGGCGTGACGCCCACCGACCTTTCGGCCTGCCTGCCGGATTACGCGATCGACGCCATCCGCGAGGCGATCCCGGCGTTCGACCGCCAGATCAGCGGCTTCGCGTTGGGGGATGCGGTGCTGACCGGTGTGGAGACACGCACCTCCTCGCCGTTGCGCATCGGCCGGAACGCGGAACTGCAAAGCCTGAACACGGCCGGGTTGTTTCCGGCGGGCGAGGGCGCGGGCTTTGCCGGCGGCATCCTCTCCGCCGGTGTGGACGGCATCCGTGTCGCGGAAGCCCTGGCGCTCAGTCTGGTGAACTGATCAACGAGGCTGCGTTATCAGGCGCCAGAGCCAGACGAGCAGCCGCCACCAGGCCCAGAGCAGCGAACGCCTGGACCCGTCATTCTGGTTGGCTGTGATCCTCAGGGTTCCCTCACCGCCTCCGGCAGGAAGCGACCGTCGTTGACACCGACCTCGCGCGCGATCAGCCGATTCAGAAGGTCGTTGTGGGCCATGATGAGGTCGCGATTGGCATCGGCGTTGACGGCGAGGTTGACGACCTCATCCGGATCGTTTTCGAGATCGAAGAGTTCGAGGTCATTATTGGCCAGTAGTTCCTCGAAGGTTGTGGGCATGTTGAAATTGTCGGGCGCGTAGTAGCGGGAGAATTTGTAGCGCCCGTCAAAGCAGAAGCTGAGGAACCCGCGTGGCGACAGCGAGGGCTTCAGCGCGCCGAACGGCGGCACGGATTGCGCGACATTGAGTTCCCATGCGGTTTTCGCCATGTACGTCGAATCGACGGTCCACAGCCCGACATAATTGAACAGGGCGCCCTCACGGATCGCGGTGAGGGAAGCCTGCTCGGGGTTGTTCAGGACCGTGCTGAAATCGCGGCCGGGCAAACCGGCGATCGCGGCGGCGCGGCGCGACGGTTCGGTCTTGGTCAGCGCCGCGAGCGTCGTCAAAAGATCTATGTGGCTTGTGACCGCCGCGCACGTGCGGCCGCCGGGGTATTCCGGATGGACGACGACCATCGGCACATGCGTTTCCTGCTCGTAAGGAAACGGGCCCTTACCGCGAAGCCCGCCATGCGAGCCGCCGAGTTCACCATGGTCGGCCGTGCGCACGACGGCGGTGGAGGGCCAGAGGTTCAGCTCGGAGATCGCGTCGAGCACGACTTGCAGGGTGCGGTCGTTGTCGCGGATGAGGTTGAGATAGAAGTTGTAGTAGTCGTACCACATCGCCGTGGCGTCTCTGCGGGATCTCCCCAGCCAGGCCGACCAGCCGATGTTGTAGGCCAGCTGCGCGCGCGGCCGGCCGGGCTTGTCCAGCGGCTGCAGCGCGCTGGGAGAGGGCGGGAATTTCCAGCGCGTGGTGAAGGCCGCATTGGTGGGCGGCGGCGTGATCGTCAGCGCCGGTCAGCCGATTTCTGCACCGTCTGGCCGGGCTGGTTGACGTCCGCATACATGATGTCGTGCGGTGAAATGAAGCTCACCACCAACAACCAGGGGATACCTTTGTCGTTCAGCGCCTGGCCCTGCGTGCGCATCCAGCGCACCGCTTCGCCCGCCGTGAAGATATCGGTTTCGTAACCCTGGTCAGGGGCGCCCATCTTGTCGCCGTCGGGCCGAAAAGCTGTCGAAGCCGTACTCCGCGAGCGCGTCGCTGTAATTCACGGCGGGCTTGGGCGACGACGATGTCGCGGCGCAATTCGAACTTGCCGAAATAGGCGGTGTGGTAGCCGAGTTCGCGGAAGACGGTGCCCATACTCGGCCGGTCGGTCCTCAGGCTCGGCACGTAGCCCGTCTCCATCTGGTCGAACACGCCGTTTACCTGCGGCGGTTGGCCGGAATAGATCACGCCGCGCGACGGCGTACACATGGCGGAGCCGATGTAGTGGTTGACGAAGCTGGTGCCGCGCCGCTGCAGCTCGGCGCGTGCGGGCGTCGTGAAGCCTTCGGCGGGGCGCAGATGATACGCTTCTTCGTCCGTGGTGATGAGGATCACGTTATACGGCCGGTCGAGCGGCCCGCTGCGGCTCGCTGGAAATGGCGTTGTCGAGGCGGTTGTGGGCGATGCGGCGGGGGGTGTCTGCGCCTCGGCGCCTCTCGGCACGGCAGCAAGGCTTGCGGCACCCAGACCGGCGCCCAAGCCACCCAGCACAGAACGGCGGCCGACGCCCTTGTGTTGCTCAGGCTCGTCGTTTTGCTGCTTCATCGTACCGCTTCTGTTACGCCGCGTTAGTAGCTTATGAAGCTTCCCGTAGCGGCGCAATAGATCTGACGACGAAATTGCCGTGTCTGGAGAAGGTGTCGGAATAGCGCCCTAGAATCGACCAGGATAGGTCTTCGCGGGTTCACGACCGCCTTCTAACCCTTTGTTTTGATCAAGCGATTTAGATTGTTTTGATCAAGCGATTTAGACCTCCGAATACACCACGTTTGGTCAATATGTTCTAGTGGTCCGGTTCCGACATTTGCATCCCGCTCGTGGCAGCCGCTGTGGCAAATGTCGGAACCAAAGGACCACTAGCAACTTTATGGTTCTAGTGGAGCTTCTGAATTTGACGTTTGAGAGCGAGCGTGCGGCTGGCAGGACTCAAACGTCAAATTCGCTCCACTAGCGTCCCGCCGGGCTTGTCAGGCCCGCGGCGAATTGCGCGGCCGATGCGCGGCGGGAGCGCTTTCCGCTTTCGGCCACGATCCGGAGCGATTGGGCCCGGCGTTCCCCCCGCGTCACGGCCGCCGCGAGCACCGTGGCGAAGGCGGCGGCCAATTCCGGGTCGGGCGCGCGCGGCTCGAAATAGCCGTTCGTGTTGTAATGGGAGCGCGCATCCGAAACCGTGCCGGATCGGATGGCGCTGGCGACATCCTCGTAGAAATCCTCATACCAGCGCGGGTTGACATCGAAGGAGCGCGGCAGGCGGCCCTCCCGATAACCAAAGCGGACAAAGTGCGTGATCGCATCCGGAACGATACCTTCATGGATCGCGGCGGCGACATCAGAGTAGGTCGCGGTGTACCAGGCGGCGTCGAAGGCGGCGCTCGAAAAGGCAGCACGCAGAAGCGCGTAAAACGCCTCAAGCGGAAGCTTGATCTGTGTCTCCGACTGCTCGACCTCGTCAGCATCCGCCAAAATATGAAGCGGTGGGACATACTGCATGTAAGGCCATTCCATTCCGATAACGAATGAAAAGACGTAAACTCTCGTGCAGGCTTCGATCAAGCGAATTCGCGTATGCGGCGGTCTATTTGAGCAACATTTAATTTGTTTTCGAAAAGAAACCGATTTTCGGTTAACTACGATAGTCCGGCTGCTCCCGGTCCATCTTGCGGCGCAGCGCCTGCCAGGGGAGCCAGCCGAGTTCGGGGCCTTTGATGCCCTGCGCGGCCACGCGCTTCTGCAAGGCTTCCGACGGAATGCTGAGCGGAGCGCCGGTCGATTGCGCCGAAACCTGGATGCGGCACGCCTGTTCGAGATAATACATCCAGTAGAAGGCTTCCGCGACCGTCGCCCCGACCGTCAGCAGGCCGTGGCTGCGCAGGATCAGGCAGTGCCTGGAAAGGCCGAGATCGCGCACCAGCCTGTCCCGCTCGCTCAGATTGTCGTCCTGCGCGATGCCTTCGTAATCATGGACCGCGACCTCATCGAGGAATTCCATGCTGATCTGGTTCAGCGGCAGCAACCCGCCCTGTTGGGCGGCAACCGTCATGCCGGCGAGCGTATGGGTATGCATCACGCAATGGGCATCCGGGCGGCCCATATGGATCGCCGAATGAATAACGAATCCGGCGGGATTGACGGGCCAGCGCGTCTGTTGCGCGGGGGCGCCGTTCGCATCGACCTCAACGAGCGAGCTTGCGGTGATCTCCTCGAACAGCAGGCCGTAGGGATTGACCAGGAAGCGGTTGCCGGGTCCGGGCAGGCGCGCCGATAGATGCGTGTAGACCGTGTCGGTCATCCCGAAATGCCCGATCAGGCGATAAGCGGCGGCCAGATCCTCGCGGACGGATTGTTCCGTTTCCTCGTGATGAGGGCCTGGGGGCGCGGGTAGCTCGACAATCGGGCTGTCCATGATGCGATTCTCCCTGCTGACGTGCCGGCCACCGGCTGTCGCCCCTCATTCATGTTGTATCGCACAATCTAGGGTGTCGAAAAGCGATCCAGCGCGCCCAGCAGCGCCGCCCGCGTGCCGGGCTCCAGCGCGGAATGGCCGGCATCCGGCACCACGGTCAGCCGCGCCTCCGTCCAGGCGGCGGACAGTTCAAAGGCGCTCTGCGGCGGGCAGACCATGTCGTATCGCCCCTGCACGATCTCGGCCGGAATATGCTGGATGCGGTGCATATGGGCGAGCAGCCCCTCGGGCGGCAGGAACAGCCGGTTCGCGAAGTAATGCGCCTCGATCCGCGCGAGGCCGAGCGCCGCGCGGTCCCGCGCGAAGGTGGAGACGGTGTCGGGGTGCGGCAGCAGGGTGCTGCATGAGCCCTCATAGACTGACCAGGCGCGCGCGGCCGGCCCATGTACCTCGCGGATCGGGGTCGTTCAGCCGGCGGCGGTAGGCACCCAGCACGTCCCCGCGCTCATCCTCCGGCAGGTAGCCCAGGAACTGGTCATGCGCGTCGGGGAAGACGGCGCGCACACCATGCAGGAACCAATCGACCTCGCTATCCCGCCCGAGGAAGATGCCGCGCAGCACGCAGGCCGCGACTCGGTCCGGATGCGCCTGGGCGTAGCTGATGGCCAAGGTCGAGCCCCAGGACCCGCCGAAGAGCAGCCAGCGCTCGATGCCGAGATGACAGCGCAGTGCCTCGATATCCTCGACGAGATGGGCGGTCGTATTATCCTCCAGCCCGCCGAGTGGGCGGGACCGGCCGGCACCGCGCTGATCGAACAGCACGACACGCCAGAGGCGCGGGTCGAAGAAGCGTCGATGGACGGAGCCCGCGCCCGCGCCCGGGCCGCCATGCAGGAACAGCGCCGGCAGGCCGCGTGGGTTGCCCGCCTGCTCCCAATACATCGAATGGCCGGAGCCACGCGCCAGATAGCCCGAGCCATAGGGTGCGATTTCCGGAAACAGCTCCCGCCGCGACCCGGCGGCTTCTCGCGAAAAAGCGGGCGGGGCCATGGGCGCGGCCGTCACCCGAGGCGAGGGCCGGTTTGAGCGAGTGCCGCCGCGACCACGTCACAGACACGGTCGAGCTGAGCCTCGGTCAAATCCGGATGGATGGGCAGCGCCATGATGCGGGTCGCGACATCCTCGGAGACCGGAAGGCGGCCGCCACGGTGATGCGCGGCATAGGCCGGCTGATGATGCAGCGGCTTCGGGTAGTAGATGGCGGTCGCCACACCCTGAGCCTGGCAGGCGGCCTGAACCCGGTCCCGCGTCGCGCCAT
Source organism: uncultured Pseudomonadota bacterium (assembly GCA_963745125.1). GTDB lineage: Bacteria > Pseudomonadota > Alphaproteobacteria > Acetobacterales > Acetobacteraceae > Acidisoma. Next base: position 125,661 of record CAVUWB010000009.1, on the reverse strand, counting down.
CCGGCAGCAGCACGCCATAGACAGCCCAGGCGGCGGTGCTTTCAGGCACGCGGACCGGCGTTTGCAGCAGATTGCCGAGCCGCCGGTCGTAATGCCGGGCGACGCGCTCCCGCGCTGCGATCTCCTCATCGAAGACGGTGAGCTTGGCGAGCAGAACGGCGGCCTGAAGCGTGTCGAGCCGGCCGTTGATGCCGATCCGCTGGACATCGTAGCGCATGCGGCCCTCGCCATGGGTGCGCAGGCTGCGATAGAGCACCGCGCGCTCGGCATCCTCGGTGAAGAGCGCGCCGCCATCGCCATAGCCGCCGAGGGGTTTCGAGGGGAAGAAGCTGATCGCGGTGCAGTCGGCCAGGGCGCCGAGCGGGCGGCCATGCAAAGTGGCACCGAAAGCCTGGGCGCAGTCGTCGATAGTCAGCATGCCGTGGCGCCGCGCGACCGTGGTGATGGCGGCCCAATCCGCCGGCTGGCCGAAGAGATCGACGCCGACAACCGCCCTGGGCCGCAGCTCGCCGCCGGCGAGCGTGGCGGCGATGCGCGCTTCGAGATCGCCGACATCCATCTGGAAGGTGCGCGGATCGATATCGACGAAGACCGGGGTCGCACGCAGCAGCAAGGGCACTTCGGCGGTCGCGGTATAGGTGAAGGCCGGGAGGAAGACGGCGTCCCCGGGGCCGATCCCCTCCGCCATCATCGCGATCAGCAGCGCGTCCGTGCCGGAGCTGACGGAGATGCAGTGGGTGGCGCCCGCCCGGCGGGCCAGCTCGGCTTCCAGCTCCGCCACCTCCGGCCCCAACACGAATTGGCAATGGGCCAGCACCGCATCGACGCGGCGCCGCATCTCGGGGCCGATGCGGGCCTGCTGGGCCTTCAGATCCAGGAAGGGCACCGGGCCGGAACTGGTCGCGGACGGGGCGGGGGCCGGAGACTGGCTGTGCGTGAGGCTCATCGGGGCCTTGTATGGTTTTGCCGCGCTTTTAGGAAGTTGGGGCGTAATGGCCGGCGGCGCCGTTAGCGGACCCCCGCCAGGATGAGGGCGGTGCCATAGAGGCCGATGCCGAAGAAGGTGTGGGCGACGAGGCCCAGCACCCGGACCTTGGTGGGGTTCGGCGTCTTGGATGCGGCCCAGCCGATCCCCAGGCCCGGTTGCAGCAGGAACCAGCCGGCGGCGATGGTGATGATCGCGAAGATCCAGGCCGGCAGGAAGGTCGGCCGGGCGAGCCAGGGGGCGCCGAGGATCAGCACCAGGATGATCCCGTAGAGGATGCCGACGAGGTAGTGGCAGATCCAGCCGAGTGCCAATTCCTGCTCATAGGGTTCGGCCGCGCCGATGCTGGCGTGAAACACCTTCCCGCGCGGCAGATGGAAGAACCAACGGCCGACCGGCGCCCAGTTCGGCAGGCTCTCGCCCGGCACGCGGGAGAGGATGACGGCCCAGATATCCATGAGAATGGTGGCGCCGATACCGATGACCGCGCCGCGCCACAAAAGGTCGACCATATGAGCTTGCCTGAGAGACCGTGGGATGGGGAAAGGTTAGCTACCGTAACGGGAGCGCGGATGGCAAATCCGCGGAAGCCGGCCGCGCGGCTCGCCCCTCAGCGGCTGGCCAGGGGCCGGAAATACGCCGAATTGGCTAGGCGATTAGTCCGAAAGCCTGCCATCGCAAGGCGGGATTTGGGCTCGTCCAATCAACTCCCCGTGATCGACCAAGGTAGCCCTAATCAGGGCTCCCGCGAATGAGTTTGCAACCTTACCCCTTGCGGCAACGCGACAGCAAAAGGACGACGGTCGTGAGCGCCCAGATCAGCCAACAGAACTTTCAATATTGCGGCATATTGAACGGGGTTGCCTACCGGATCGACCCGGCCTCCGGCGGTTCGTTCAAGCCGATGTTCGAGGTTGAGTCTTGGCGGATGCCGGCGGGCCCGGCCGTCAGCACGCCGGCGCCCGTTGTCAGCGTTGCCTCCGCGGCCGCAATTGTGGAGGCCGAGGCAGCCGAGTCATTGGCCGCCGCCGCGGCCGAGGCGGCGCGCGCCGAGAGGATCGCCCGACATGCGAACCTCTTTCCGCGCAGCGGCGGGGAACCGCTGCGTGCGGGCCACCCGGATCTCTGGGCGCTTCTCGTCGCCGGCACCTGCCTGGAAGGCAGCGAGTACTCGCCCCTCTAGGTTCTTGATTAAGAACGCAAATCTTCGGATCAGGTGAGTCCACCTGATCCGATATTGCTCTAGACGCTAGCGCCACCCTTCGATGATCTGGGCGAGGCTGCCCTCATCCACCAATTCGGCCGCGTCGTTCTGCGGAAACCAATGGCGCTCGCGCTTGCTTCGCTCGCGCCATTGGACTTTCTCCAGCGTCACGCGGAGCGGGAAGACCACGACAAGGCAGAGGCGGTTCTCACCGTCGGGCAGGACTTTCGCATAGGGGTAGACGCCGGTTGGGTCCTTACCGACTACGCCCTTGACCCCGGCTTCCTGGAAGGCCTCGATCTCCGCGACACGATACGGTTTCTTGCCGGTCATCGGCCATCCTTTGGGGATGACCCAGCGACGTGTCTCCCGGCTGGTGATCAGCAGGATTTCCACCCCGTGCCGCCCGAGTCGGTAGGGTAGGGCGCCATATTGCGTATCCGTGTTGCGGTCAGACTTCGCCATGGCCGAAGTGAACCATAGCCGGCCGGGAAGTCTATACCTCTCGCAAGGCTGTGATCTCAGCCGACGAATTCCCGTGCCAAAAAGTTACCCACAATTTTGTTAGTAGCCTTGTGGATAAATTGTGTATCAGATCGCGGAACCGTGAAGGTTACCGCTGTACTCTACACCTTTCGGCGTAACCCGTGAAAGCCGCTAGGGAAGCTAGGGCTCGGTTTTCGGAACTCGCCCCGGTGTGGCCCAATCCTGCCAAGGGCCACGGACAGGGAAACGTTCTTTCGGAGGCGCTTCCCCGTGCCCGCCCAGGCGCGAGCCGACGACTTACATGATCAGTGGCGTCGCCGCGGCGGCACTCTCTATCCCTTCGGCGCGCGGAAGGCGCGTCGTCTGTTCGGGCAAATGTCTAGACATTGTGCTTAAACACAGGCTGCCGCTGCAGCACCGGTTCTCGCAGCGCAATTCGCTGCTAAGCGGCGTTACTGGCGGAGCTGAGAGGCCTATTGCCGCTGGCGAGAATACGACGGGCGGCGTCCACCTCCGGGCCGTAAACGACGAGGCGAGCGCAACCGCCCACATCCCAGCGCCAATGGGAGAAATCGGCGTGGAGTTGTGTCACGCCGCCGCCGTTTTCGAAAGCGCTGCGGTCGGCATCAGGCAAGAAGCTTTCGGCGGCGAGCCCCTCGGCGCTCAGGACATCATGCTGCTCAAGCTCGACGTGATAATATGTCACGCGGTTCTGCAGAACCTGGCAAACGGCATCCCCGTCGATGAGATGTTTCACCGGGATCAATACGTCTTCCACGAAGACTGCGTGATCGGGTGAAAGATACAGGTCGCGACAAGGTTGATTCTGCCCGAACGCATGCTGCCGCACGCGCACCGGCCAGACGCTGGACGGGTTCGGGTGGTGGCGGCAATCGACCCGGCGACGGCCGACCCAGCGCACCGGCTGCGCCCCGCCGAAGAGGCTGTCCACGATCATGCCCGCCTTCAGATCTTCGACAGCGACAGGACCGTCCGGCGTGCCGATCATGCTGCCGGCGGCGAAGCAGGCAATGGTCGCGATATAGCCCTGAACGACTGTCGAACCCTTTGCGGTGAAGACACCCACGGCCTCGTCGCCGAAACCGGAATTGCCGGATGTGATCGCGGAGCCGGGAACGGACAGATTTGTCCAGACGATCGTCTTGAAGTCGGTAATCGTGGCCGAGAAGGCCCCGACCTTTCCGCTCGCCGTGGCGTAATCCCCGGTTGCGATAAAACTGTTGGGCGTGCTGCCTGCGGTGATACCGTCAAAATGCGTTATGATGGCGCCCGGATGCGCGAAGCTGAACCACTTTCCGGTCGCCATGTCGTAAAGATAGCCCTTGGTGATCTGTAGTGAGCCATCCAGCGCAGTGTAGCCGCCGGCGACTACGCCATTCCAGATGCCATAGGCCGTGGTGCTGAGCGCACCCGGCATGTCGTTCGTGACGAAGGTTTGGGTCGTCATGTCATAGATAAAGGCGTTGCCGCCGGACGGATAAGTTGAATAATCCGGGTTGGACGTCAGGTTATCATAATTACCGACGACAAATTCGCCGTAAGTGCTGTGGGGAATGGTGTTCGTGGCGCCCGGCACGTCTATCGTCGTATATGATCCATTGGCCGCGTTGTAGATGAAGCCGTTGTCGGCGTCCGAACCCGCAACCTTGTAGCTGCCGACAACGACGATGCCGCTCGCCGGGTTCCCCGTGGTCGGTCCGTATGGGACGGTGCCGACGGCATTCGGAACGCCGATAGGGATGAATTGTGCCGTCAACTCATCATAGATGAAACCGTTATCGATATTGCCGCTGGTTACATACATGCCGACAATATTGTCCCCGGCGATACCAGTCAGGTAAGTCGGAAAGGCTGTGCCCGAAATGGTGTAATCAAGCGTGGAATAGTCAATGCTTGCCATGGTCGGTCGCCCATCCGGTTGCTGGAGGCCAGCGGTTGAAACCAAGCGCGCCTATCCCGCAACAGTGCCACTAAGGATGCTGGCGATGCTGTAGAATTTCTTAGATTGATACGCTTGTCAACAGTCGTAACTCTTGTCTCGTTTGGCCTATTCTAATTCTGAGCCAAGAGGCGACAGTCAAACCTGAGACGGTCAAGCAGACATGTGGCGCTGGCGCCGTGGCCGCGCGCCTCTGGACACTCTCGGCGCTTCCAGCCAGTCTTTAAATGCCGAGGCGAATCGGCGTGAATAAACAGTGGGCGGACAAGCACGGCGGCCGGCGTCAATATGTTCAGAATTCGAAGGGCACGATCACCTGAAGCAACCCGGCCCGCCTTTCGTCTGGCGCCGCGACCCGTGCCTGATTTGTCCGAACTGCTGAGCGCGATCCAGCCCTACGAACCGCTCTTCGATGCTGCCGCCGATGAAGGGCATGCGCTGATCCGTGGCTGGCCGGTGGTGGATGATTTGGTCTCCACCGAGCCACGGGGCTTTCTGCGCCAGGCGGATGCTCTCACGCTGTACGATCTCGCCCGGTATCAGCCCGGGCCGGTATTGGAACTTGGCAGCGCCTGGGGCCTGTCCACGACAATTCTCTGTCGCGGCGTGCGGGCCCGCGGCAGCGGACAGGTCATCTCCTTCGAGATCGAGCCGGCTTTTCAGAAGGCGGCGGCGGCGGCCGTGCGCCAGGCGGGCCTCGCGCGCTGGCATAGGATGCGTGGTGGCGACGCCGCGCGTTTGATGGAGCAAGCGGTCGCGCGCGGCGAAACCTATGGTACCATATTCATCGATCATGATCATGGTCCGGCGGCCTCACACACGGCCTGCCGGCTATTGCCGCAGTTGCTGGCGCCGGAGGGATTGGCCTTGTTCCACGATTTCAACGACCCTCTCAACGAAAGCGGGGAGTATGGCGTCTATGACGCCGTGCGCGCGATGCTGGAGGCTAATCCGGCGCTGGCGCTCTTTGGCATGCCGGGCTGCTGCGCCCTGGTGGGGCGGGTGCGATGACGGGTGCCGATGTCTCCGTCATCATGCCGGTCTATAATGGGATGTCCTATCTCACCGCCTCGGTCGGCAGTGCCGTCGCGCAAACCCTTCGGCCACGCGAGATCATCATCGTCGATGACGGATCGGCCGACGGCTCCGCCGCATTCGCCGAAGCGCTGGAGACGCCCTTTCCCAAGCACGTCATCCGGGTCGAGAATGGCGGCCAGTCGCGGGCGCGCAACATCGCCGCCGCGCGTGCCGTGGGCGAGTATCTCGCCTTCCTCGATCACGACGACATCTGGCACCGGGACCATCTGCGCCGCCTGCTGGAGCCGTTCGGTACGGACCCGGATCTCGGCTGGTCCTATTCGGACGTGGACGAGGTCGATCACGACGCGCAGGTGGTCCATCACTCTTGGCTGCGGATGTTGAACCCGGCCGTCGAACATCCGAAGCGGAGCCTCTACAATCTTTTGGCGGCTGATATGTTCATCTTCCCGAGTGCGGCGGTGGTGCGCACGGCGGCATTCCGGGACGTGGGCGGCTTCGATGAGCGGCTGGCGGGGTATGAGGATGACGATCTGTTTCTGCGCATCTTCCGCGCGGGCTGGGGGAATGTTTTCATCCCAGAGAGTTTGGTGCGCTATCGCCGGCACCTGGCCAGCAGCGCCTTCAGCGAACGGATGTGGGACAGCCGCGAGATTTACGCGGCCAAGCTGATCGAGGCTTTCCCCGACGACCAGGATTTGGCGCGCTTCTGGGTGCGCGACCTGATCGCGCCACGCTTCTATCGCAGCGGGATCGACGAATATGTGCGCCATTTGGCCCGGGGGCGGCATGACCTGTGCCAGCGCGCGCTTGAACTGACGCAACGTTACGCGGCGCTCTCGCGGCCGGCTCTGCGGCTCCGGCTGCGGCAGGCGCTTGCCTTCCGCCTGATGGCGCATCCGCGTTTCTTCGCCCGCCTTTACACGCTCACGCGGAAGGATAGTCGCTTCCATTAAAGCGGCTTGATCGAGAGGTGCGGCGCTCTTTTGCCGCCCGCGCCGTCAAACGCCACGGATTATTAATAACGTCGCAGCGCGCGGCCCGATTCTTTATCGGGTGATCTTGATGTCGGGGTGGAGGCGTGGTTTACATGCGCACCCTAAAGAAAAGGCGGTGCCGAGGCACCGCCAAGTTTAGGGAGGAAACGTCCAAGAAAGCAGCAAATCGATCAGAGACCGCCATTGCCACTATTGGCAATGTAACCTTTTGCTGCGCACAACGCAAGGCCGTGGGTGCAGCGCAGCATCCAGTTTAGTTGAGGGCTGCGGCGACATCGGCGAGGATTTCCGGCCGATTCATTCCATGGTCCTCCACCGCCGGCTTGTTGCCTTCCTGCACAGGATACCTCGGGCTCCCCGCCGTTGCTGTGATACGGCTCACCAGATAGCGTATTCGTGATGACGAATTGCAGGGGGTTGCTGGCCGTCTGACATTGGCGTGCAACATTCACGCTGGAGACTCGGCGCAAGGAAGGGACGGGTATGATCAATCTTCGACAGCGCGAGGTTTCCCAGATTGCGTCAGAGAGCGCTTCGTCACCGGCGATCGAGCACGGCGCCTTGGCGGAGATGAGCAATATGGCGGCCGTGGCTGCCAATCGGCTCCAGAGCAGCCGCAATCTTTCGGCTGAGGATGTCCGGACTGTTCTTGGAATTCTGAGGGGGATCGAGAATATCGGCCTTGTCGGTTTTCTGCGCAGGCACGGGACGGAGGAAGAGTATAAAGCCATTGGCGCCGGCGTTGAGCGGCGCTACGCGCCCCCAATGCGCCGATAGGCGGGCCTCAGCCGGCTGGAGATGATCTGCGCATGACCTATGTTCCATTCATTGCGGAATTGTATGCAGTCTCGATACTCGCGGTATTGGGCCTCTCGGTGAATGCCTGGTTTCGTCACGGGCAGGCGGCGCGACGCCTCGCCGCCCTCGAAGCCGGCACGCCCCGGCGCCGGGACCGCAAAAAATAAGGGGGACTTGGCCCGCTGACAGGGCTAGTCTTCGCCGAGCCTCGGCATAGGGGCGCTCCGGGTGCTGTGCCGCGGCGATTGGGGGAGACAAGAGCCATGTCGCAGACGGAGCCTGCCCATCCGACCTCCCACCCGGTCCTGTGGCTTTGGACTCAGGCGAAGCTCGCGGCCGATACGGTGGGTGCGGCCGATGGCGAAGGCTATATCCCCCCCGCCAAATCGGCGACCGATCTGCCGGTCGTCCGCCGCATCACCGTCAATGACGTGAAAGCGGCGGTCGCGGACGGTTTCGGCGATTTCAAGGCTGTGCGGAGCGACGTCATCTTCCTCTGCATCATCTACCCCATTGTCGGCCTTGTTTTCGCCAGCCTCGCCTTCGGCAACGTCGTGCAACTGCTTTTCCCGCTCGCCGGCGGGTTCGCCTTGTTGGGGCCGCTCGCCGCCATCGGCATCAACGAGCTGAGCCGGCGGCGTGAGGTCGGCGGCGACGTCGCCTGGACGGATGCGCTGGCGGTGGTGCGGTCCCCCTCCATTCGCTCTATCGCCCTGCTCGGCTTCATGCTCGTCGTCATCTTCCTCGTCTGGCAGTTCGTGGCGGCGGCGATCTTCGATGCGACGGTCGGCTCGGACGTTCCGCTCAGCCTGGGCGATCTGATCAACACGCTGCTGTTCACCCTGGGCGGCTGGGCGCTCATCATCTTCGGTGTCGGTACCGGCTTCCTCTTCGCGGTGTTCGTCTTCGCGATCAGCGTCGTGTCCTTTCCGGTGCTGCTCGACCGGCCGGTGGGCGTCGGCATGGCGGTGCGCACCTCGATCGCGGCGGTGGTGATGAACCCGATCCCGATGGCGCTCTGGGCCGCCATCATCGTCGGCGGTCTGGTGGTCGGCTCGATTCCGCTGTTTGTCGGTCTGGCTGTGGTGATGCCGGTGCTCGGCCATGCGACCTGGCACCTTTACCGCAAGGTCGTCGCTTAAAGCCGCATGGCGGAACCCTGGGCGATTTGGGGCCGCGCGGTTCACGCGCCCGACAGGCTGGAGACGCTTGATCAGGCGCTGATCGCCATTGATGCCGATGGCACGATCCTGAGCGTCGAGCCCTCGGTCCCGGCCGATGACGCCCGCTTGGCCGCGTTCCGCGCCGCGGGCCGGCTGACTGAGCTATCGGCCGACCAGATCCTGTTGCCGGGCCTCGTTGATCTTCACGTCCACGCCCCGCAATTCCCGCAGCTTGGCACCGCGCTCGACCTGCCGCTGGAGGATTGGCTGCAAGCCCATACCTTCCCGCTGGAGGCCCGCTACGCCGATCTCGCCTTCGCGGAGGCCGTCTATACCCGGCTGGTGGAGACGCTGCTGGCCAACGGTACCACGACCGCCCTTTACTTCGCGACGATCCATCTGCCGGCGACGCAGCGGCTGGCGGAGATCTGCCTGGCGCTGGGCCAGCGTGGCCTCGTCGGGCGCGTCGGCATGGACCATCCGGAGCAATGCCCGGATGACTACCGCGATGCCTCGGCGGCGGCGGCGACGGCCGATACACGGGCGCTGATCGATTTCATCCGGGCGATGCCGGGCAATGAGAGCGGCCTTGTCCGCCCGGTGATCACGCCCCGCTTCGTGCCTGCCTGCACCGATGCGCTGCTGGATGGTTTCGGTGCCCTGGCACAAGAGACGGGGTGCCATGTGCAGACCCATTGTTCCGAAAGCGATTGGGAGCACGAGTATGTCAAGGTGCGCTGCGGCTGCACGGATGCCGAAGCACTGGATCGCGCCGGGCTTCTCGGCCGGCGCAGCGTGCTCGCCCACGGCAATTTCATCGAGCCCGCCGATGTGGCGCGCATCCGGGCGCGCGGCGCTGCGGTGGCGCATTGCCCGCTCTCCAACATCTATTTCGCCGGTGCCGTTCTGCCCGTGAAGGCGCTGCTGGCCGAAGGGCTGCATATCGGCCTCGGCACCGATATCTCGGGTGGTGCCAGCGCTTCGCTGTTTGAAGCGGCGCGGCAGGCCGTCGCCTGCTCCCGCCTGCTGGAAAGCGGGACGGATGGCAGGCTGGCCGCCGACAGGCGCGGCGTCCGCGACGCCCGCATCGATTTCCGCACGGCCTTCCGCCTGGCGACGGCGGGCGGCGGGGAGGCGCTCGACCTCCCCATCGGCCTGTTCCGGCCGGGCTATGCTTTCGATGCCGTTCTGATGCAGTCCGGCCTGCCGAATGGCAATGTCGTCTTCGGCCCGGAGGAGAGCGGGGAGGTGATCCTGCAAAGGATCGTCATGGGGGCCGGCCGTGGCGATATCGCCCGTGTCTGGGTCGCCGGCCGCCCGGTGCGCTGACGTTAGAGCTGGCATACCCTTTGCTTCGTCCACAGGGACGGGCTTCGGCCCGGGTGAGGCAAGATCCGCTGCCAACAGGAAAAAGACGTGGCATTTGAAGAGATACCCATCATCGACTTCGCGCCTATGCTGGGTTCCGACCGGGCAGCCAAACAGGCGCGGGCGGCCGAACTGCGCCGAGCCTGCACCGAAATCGGCTTCTTCTACATCAAGAACCACGGCGTTCCACAGGCGTTGATCGACGCCACCTTCGCCGAATGCCCGCGCTTCTTCGGCCTGCCGCTGCCCGAGAAGATGGCGATCCATGTCCGAAATTCGGTCAACAGCAGCGGCTACACGCCGCTTCTGGAAGAGAATACGGACCCCACCGCCCGCGGCGACCTGCATGAGGCCTTCGATATCGCCCATGAACTGCCGGAAACGGAGCCCGAGCGGGCGGCAGCCGCCCGCTATCACGGTGCCAATCAATGGCCCGCCGCCGCTTCCCTGCCGGGATTCCGTGATGCAATCGAAACCTATTACGCCGCCATGCACGCCCTCGGCCACCGGTTGTTCGCGGCCTTCGCGCTCGCCCTCGACCTGCCCGAGGACTATTTCGTGCCGCTCACCAACCGGCCGACGGCGATTTTGCGTATCCTCTCCTACCCCAGCCAGGACGGGCCGATCGATCCGCGCCAGATCGGCATCGGCGCTCATTCCGATTACGATTGCTTTACCATTCTGGCGCAGGAGACGGTGCCCGCCCTCCAAATCCTCAACCAGCAAGGCAGGTGGATCGACGCGCCGCCCGTTCGCGGCACCTTCGTCATCAACATCGCCGACCAGATGGCGCGCTGGACGAACGATATCTTCGCCTCCACGGTCCATCGCGCGCTGAACACCTCGGGCCGCGCGCGCTATTCCATGCCGTTCTTCCTCGGCTCGAACCATGACACGCTGATCGAGGCGCTGCCCGGTTGCGTCAGCACGAACCGCCCGGCGAAATACCCGCCCGTCCTCGCCGGGGACTACATTCAGAGCCGGTTTGACGCGACCTACGCCTATCGGCAGGAAGCGGCGCCGTAAGCCAGCGCTTCGCGTTCTTTTGTCACCTGGACAATAAGGCAGCTATCTCCAACCCTCCCTGAGGAGACCTCTCTCGTGAAACGCCTCTCCCTGCTTGCTTCGGTCTTTGGCCTGTTCGGCTGTCTCGCTCTCGCCCCGCATGCCCAGGCGCAAGTGAAGCTCGACGGGCCGCCCAAGATCGCCTTCATCTACCTTGGCGCCATCAGCGATGGCGGCTGGACGGGCGCGCAGAACCGCGCCCGCCTGATCCTGCAGAAGACCTTCCACCAGCACATTCCCTATGTGGAGAACATCCCCGAGCAGACCGAGAAGGTGGAGCAGACGGTCGAGCTGTTCCTCAATCGCGGCTACAACGTGATCGTCGGCGGCACCTATGGCTATGGGGACGCCTTCGCGGCGGAGGCGAAAAGCCACCCGCATGTCGCCTTCGTCAATATGGGCGGCGTGACGACGGCGCCGAACCTCGAAAGCCCTTACCCGAAGACCTATCAGGGCTGGTATCTGGCCGGCTACGCCGCCGGCGCCGTCACCAAGACCAAGACGATCGGCATGATCGAGGCCTTCCCGATCCCGAGCGTGGTTTGGGACATCAACGCCTACGCGCTCGGCGCGGCGGCCGCCAACCCTGGCACCGTCGCCAAGGTCGCCTTTGCCAATGCCTGGGACGATCCGGTGAAGGAAGGCCAGCTTTCCAACGCCATGATCGAGCAGGGCGCCGACGTGATCGCGACCGACATGGATTCACCGGCCGCCATCGTGCAGGCCGAGAAGGCCGGCAAATATTCGGTAGGCTATCAAAATGACATGGCGGCGGACGCGCCGAAGGGCATCCTCACCTCGGTCATCTTCTTCTGGGACAAGATGCTGGTGCCGATGGTGGAAAAGCTGAAGGCCGGCACCTGGACCAGCGCGGGCGACAGCCTATATGGCCTGGATTCGCGGATGATCGCGCTCACTGAGCCGGTCAACCATGTCTCGCCCACGGTGCAGGCCAAGATCGAGAGTTTGAAGGCGGAGATGACGGCCGGTAAGTTCGACCCCTTCACCGGCCCGATCAAAGCGCAGGATGGTTCGATCAAGGTGCCGGCGGGCCAGGCGATGTCGGTCAGCGCCCTCTGGGGCATGAACTACCTCGTCAGCAACGTCGAGGGCTCGATCAAGTAAGGCGTATCGATGAGCCTGTCCGTCGCCACCCGCCCCACCGAGGAGCCGGCGCCCATGGCGGCGCCGGTCGCCGTGCGCATGCTGGGCGTGCGCAAGGCTTTCGGGGAGCGGGTCGCGCTGGACGGCGCTGACCTTTCGGTCGTCTGGGGTGAGGTCCATGCCCTGCTCGGCGAGAACGGGGCCGGCAAGTCGAGCCTGATGAACATCCTCGCCGGTTTCTACGGCGCGGATGACGGCGTGATGGAGGTGGCGGGCGAGGCCGCCGCCTTCGCTGAGCCGCGCGCGGCCACGGCCGCCGGCATCGGCATGATCCATCAGCATTTCAAGCTGGTGGGTCCGCTCACCGTGTTCGAAAATCTGCGCCTCGCCTGTGGCAAGCGGGCGGGCTGGCGGGCGCGGGACGCGGCCCTGGCGGCAACCGCCAGCATGGCGGCGGATCTCGGCTTCACCGTCAAGCCCGATGCGCGGGTCGATCAGCTTTCGGTTTCCGAACAGCAGAAGGTCGAGATCCTGAAGGTGCTGCTGGGCGGCGCGCGTATCCTGATCATGGACGAGCCGACCGCCGTTCTGGCGGAAAGCGAGGCCGCCGCCATGCTGCAACTCGCCCGGCGCCTCGCCGATGACGGGCGGGCCGTCATCCTCATCACCCATAAGCTGCGCGATGTGAGTGCGACGGCCGACCGGGTGACAGTGATGCGCGCGGGCCGCACGGTGATTGCCGGCGCGCCCGCACGCGGGCTGACGGCGGCGGAACTCGCCCGCGCCATGGTCGGCGGGGAGACGGATGTGGTGCGCCGGGGTGCCGCCGCCGCCTCTGCCACCATCGCGCTCGAACTCCGCGACATCTCGACCGCCGGCGCCGAGCATGACGTGCCGCTGCGCGCGATCAACCTCGGCCTCCATGCCGGGGAAATCCTCGGCATCGCGGGCTTGGGCGGCAACGGCCAATCGGAATTGCTGGAGACGATCATCGGCCTGCGCATGCCGACGCATGGCGAGATCATTCTGCACGGAGAGCCGGCCTCGCCCCTGCCGGCGGCGCGGCGGGAGGCGGGCTTGCGCTTCGTGCCGGCCGACCGCTTCCACCTCGGCCTGTTCGGCAGCCTGACGCTGGCGGAGAATCTCGCTTTGCCGGCGCTCTCCGGCGCGCGGCCCGAGAAGCGATACTGGGTGACGCGCGGCTGGATGCGCGGGCGCGCCGCGCACTCCATCAAGGACTACGAAATCGCCGGAGGGGCCGCGGATACGCAGGCCCGGCTGCTGTCGGGCGGCAACGCGCAGAAGCTTATCCTGGCGCGGGAGTTCGCGGGCGCGTTTACCGTCCTCGTCGTGCATTCGCCCGTGCGCGGGCTCGATGTCCGCGCGGCGGCGGCGGTGCAGAACCGGCTGCTCTCTGCCGCTGCGCGCGGTGTCGGCGTGCTGATGATCAGCGAGGATCTGGATGAGATTCTGGCGCTATCCAGCCGCGTCGCCGTCCTCTCCCACGGGCGGCTATCGGCCGCCATGCCGATCGAGCAGACTGACCGCGCCGAGCTTGGCCGCATGATCCTGGAAGGCGCCTGAGTGCCGTCTACTGCATCAGTTCTGCCCTATCGCCTCATTCTCTCGCCGCGCCTTGCCGTGCCGCGCTGGCTAAGGGCGGCGACGCTGATCGGCGGCATCGTCTTCGGCCTGTTCTGTTGCGCGATCATCCTCATCGCCTTCGGCGTGCCGGCGAGCGACCTCGCCAACCAGTTCATCCTCTACGTCTTCGGCAACAGCGCCGGGTTGGACCAGACGCTGACGCGCGCGATCTCCCTCGTGCTCGTCTCGCTCTCCGTCGCCCTTTGCCTGCGCATCCGCTTCTGGAACATCGGTGTCGAGGGCCAGCTTTGGATGGGCGCGATCGCCGCCACGGCGGTCAGCTTTTACCATATCGGCCCCTGGTTCCTGCGCATGCCGCTGATGATCCTGGCCGCCGCGATGGGCGGCGCGGCCTGGTGCGGCATCGCCGCCGTCGCCAAGATCCGGCTGCGCGCCGATGAGGTGATCACCACGCTGCTGCTCAACTACGTCGGCTATCTCTTCGCGCAGAACATGCTCTATGGGCGCTGGCGCAACCCGACGGACCAGTTTCCGGTCTCGCCGACCTTTCCCGCCTATGAGCAGTTGCCGACCTTCGGCGGCTGGCATCTGCATTACGGCGTCTTCATCGCGCTGGCCGCGACTGCCTTCTGCTGGTGGCTCTGCCGCTACAGCCGCTTCGGCCTGCTCTCCCAGGCCGTGGCGGAAAACCGCACAGCGTCCCGCGCGCTCGGCATTCCCGTGGCCCGCGTCACGCTCATGACGGCCTGCCTTGCGGGCGCGGTCTCCGGGCTCGCGGGCTTCAGCATCGTCTCGGGCGAGGAGCATAGACTGACGCAGTTCGTCGGCAATGACTTCATCTTCCCCTCGATCGCCATCGCCTATCTGGGCCGTGCCAATCCGCTTGGCGTCTTCATCGCGGCACTCGCCGTCGCCGGGCTTTATACGGCGGGGGATTCGCTGAAAGCCTTCTACCAGCTTCCCGACACGGTGGTCGTGACGATGGAGGCCTTCCTGCTCATGACCGTCGCCGCCTTCGACGTCTTCATCCGCTATCGGATCACCTTGGTCAGGCGGCGGCCGAGGGCGCGGGCATGAACGGTTTCCTCGCCGATTGGGCCGGCGCCGTTCCGGTTTTCGCGGCACCCTTCCTGCTCGCGACCACGGGCCTCATCATCAACGAGCGGGCCGGGGTGATGAACCTCGGCGCCGAGGGCATCATGGCGATGGGTGCTGTCTCTGCCGTCATCGCCATGCTCTCCGGCACCGGGCTCTTCGCCGCCATCCTCTGCGCTTGCCTCGCCGCGCTGGCGATGACGCTGCTCTTCGCCCTGCTCGCTGTAGTGCTGCGGCTGGAGCAGGTGCTGTCGGGCCTCGTCATCTTCGCCTTCGGCGTCGGGCTCAGCGGTGTGGTGGGAGATAGCTTCGAGAACCAGCCGGTGAAGGCGCTGGGGATCGTGGCGCCGGGCCTTTTCGCGGCCCTGCCGCCATGGCTCGCGCGCATCCTCGACCAGGACCCGTTGACCTACCTCGCCTTCATCCTGCCCGTGATCGTGTGGTGGGTGCTGGAACGGACCGAACTCGGCCTGCGCCTCCGCGCGGTGGGTGAGGACGCACCCGCCGCCGATGCAGCCGGCGTCAATGTCATGCGCATGAGGATCGGCGCAGTGCTGGTCGGCGGCATCGTGCTCGGCTTGGCCGGCGCGCATCTCAGCCTCGTCGGCAGTCAGGTCTGGGTGGATGGGATGGTGAGCGGCCGTGGCTGGATCGCCGTCGCCCTCGTCACCTTCTCGCGCTGGAACACGCTGCGGGCGATCGGCGCCGCGCTGCTGTTCGGCGCCGTGCAGGCGGTTATTCCGCTGATCCTGTCGAGCGGGCTGAATGTGCCGATCTACCTCATCCAGATGCTGCCCTATGTGGCGACCATCCTGGTGCTGGGCGCCTCGGGCATCGGCCGGGCGCGGTTGAGCGCGCAGCCCGAGGATCTGGCGCGGCCTTTCCTGCGGGAGGAGCGGCGGTAACGGTTAGAAAGAAATCTTCTTTTTCTGAAGAAAAAGAAGCAAAAAGACTTCTATCCCCAAAGAGCTTTGGCCTCATCCGCCGTGTAATACCCCCGCGCGATGTCGCGCGCGATGAGTGCGGGCGAGCGCCGCCGCGCATCACCGTAGCCGCCGCCGCCCGGCGTCATCACCTCCACCCGGTCGCCAGCGGCCACGCGGATGTTCTGGTCCTTCGACAGATGCTCGGGCACATAGACCTCGCCGCCGCGATGGACGCGCACGATATTACGCGCGCCGTCTCCGCCGCCTTGCACGCCCGGCGGCCCGAAGCGGCCGTGATCCATCACGAAACTCGCCGTCGCCTGGCCGCGCAGGATCTCGACCTCGTAATGAACACCGAAACCGCCGCGATGCAGCCCCGCGCCGCCCGAGCCTTCCCGCAGCGCGAAGCGGCGGAAGAGGACGGGGAAGTATTGCTCCATCACCTCCACGGGTGCGGTCTTCGAGATGCCGATGGTCGAGCAGCCATTCGTCAGCCCGTCATGCAGCGCGTTGCCGCCATAGCCACCGCCGGAGATTTGATACATCACATAGCCGGTGCCGCGCTCAGGATCGAATCCGCCGAGCGCGAAATTGCCCGAGGAGCCGGCGGGTGCCGCCGTGACAAGATCGGGAATCGCCTGCACCAGAGCGTGAAAAACGGCTTCCGCGATTCGCTGGGATACTTCGGCCGCACAGCCTGAGACGGGGCGGGGATAGCGCGCGTCGAGAAAGGTGCCCTCGGGGCGCGGCACATGCAGCGGCTCGAAAGCGCCCGCATTGAGCGGCACATCCGGAAACACATGGCGCACGGCGAGATAGACGGAGGAAAGCGTCGTCGCGAAGACCGAGTTCATCGGCCCCCGGCAAGGCGCGCTCGACCGGCTGAAATCGAAACTCAGTGCGCCATCCGCCTTCGTCATCCTCAGCGCGATGCGCAGTGGCTCGTTGACGACGCCATCGGAATCGACGAAGGCTTCGCTGTCATAGACGCCATCGGGAATGGTGGCGAGCTTGGCGCGCATCAGATTGGCGGCGCGGCCGCGCATCTCGCCGATCACCGCCGTCACGGTCTCGACACCGTAACGGTCAAGCACGTCCCGCAGCCGCCGCTCGCCGATCTTGAGCGCCGAGACCTGCGCCTTGATATCCCCGATGCGTTGATCGGCCACCCGGATGTTGGAGGAGATGATCGCGAGGATTTCGCGATCCATCTCGCCCCGCTTGAACAGCTTCACCGGCGGCAGCCGCAACCCTTCCTGCTCCACCTCGGTCGCATGGGCGGAGAAGCCGCCCGGCGTCATGCCGCCGGTATCCGGCCAATGGCCGATATTCTGCAACCAGCAGAGCAGGCGGCCCTCATGAAAGAAGGGCATGGCGAAACGCACATCCATCAGATGCGTGCCGCCAAGATAGGGATCGTTGACGATGTAGATGTCGCCGGGCTCGGCTGCGCCGACCGCCCCTTCGCGGATCAGCCGGATGATCTCGGCCGTCGAATACTGCATGACACCGACGAAGACCGGCAGGCCGAGTTCACCTTGCGCGATCAACGCGCCGGTCTCGGCGTCGTAGATGCCGTCCGAACGGTCGTCGGCCTCGGCGATGACGGGGGAGAAGGCGGCGCGCGAGAAGGCGAGGTCCATCTCGTTGCAGACCTGCTGCAACCCGGCTTCGATGACGGACAGCACCAGCGGGTCGGTGCCCCCATGCCCGGTCTCAATCGCGGCACCCGCCGTGCTCACCCGCAGATTGCCGATTTCGTCCACGCGCAGCCGGGCGCGCGGCTCGATGAAACTCGTCGTATCCGCCTGCTCCAGGATCGCGGGGCCGATGAGGCGAGCGCCGAGGGGCAGCGCATCCCGCGCGTAGATCGGGCAATCGACCCAGGCGCCGCCTGCGAAGACCGGCCGCGTGGCCGTGCGCGCGCCCTCGACATCGGCAGCCCTCATGGCGGGGTCGAGCAGCGAGGAGACAGGGAAGGGCGCGCGCCTGCCGGTGACGGAGGTATTGAGGTTGACGAGCGTCGCGCGGATTTCCGGCATGCGGATCTGGAAACGCGCGAAATAGGCTTCCTCGAACAGCCCTTGCAGTTCAGCGCGGGTGATCAGCCGGTGGGGGATCGGGACCCGGATCAGATGCGTTTGGCCACGGAACTGCATATCGGCGGAATGCCGGATCTCCGTCTGCTGGATTTCGTTCTGCTGCGCCGCGTTGATGGCGATGCCGCGCGCCATCTGCTCCGCCAGCACGCGATGAACCTCCTCCATGTCGATACTGTCGAGCGGCCGGTTGAGCGTGTTGACGAAATCCTGCCGCAGATCGGCGACGAGACAACCGAGCGCGTTGGTGAGGCCGGGGCGCGCCGGGATCAGCACCTCCGGAATGCCGAGATCGGCCGCGAGTGCGACCGCATGCAGCGGCCCGGCGCCGCCGAAGGCGAACAGCGTCAGCGCGCGCGGGTCCCGCCCGCGTGAGAGGGACACCATGCGGATCGCGCCGGCCATATGCACATTGCCGAGTGCGATGACGGCGGCGGCAACCTCATCGACCGAGAGGCCGAGCGGCCGCGCCAGAACCTCCTCGAAAATGACGCGCACCTCTGCGACCGTCACTGCCTCTTGCGTGATCGAGAGCTTCGCCGGGTCGATGCGGCCAAGGATGAGGTTGGCATCGGTGATGGTGGGTTGTCGGCCGCCGCGCCCGTAGCAGATGGGGCCGGGTGTGGAGCCCGCGCTCTGCGGCCCGACGCGCAGCATGCCGGCGGCATCCAGCCAGGCGATGGAGCCGCCGCCCGCGCCGATGGTGCGGACATCGACCATGGGCACATGGATCGGCAGGCCGTAATCGATGGTGAGTTCGGCCGAGACCTCGGGCAGGCCGCCGCTGATCAGCGCGACATCGCTGGATGTGCCGCCCATGTCATAGGTCACGGCATTGCTGACGCCGGATTGCGTGAGCGTCGCGGCGGCGGCGATGACGCCGGAAGCCGGCCCCGACATCACGGTTTTCGCGGCGTCGCGGGCGGCGAGCCCCGCCGCGATGGTGCCGCCATTCCCGTTCATCACCAGCAGATCATGGCCGAAACCCTGTTGCCGCAGCCCCTCGGTCAGCCGGTCGAGGTAGCGGTCCAGCACCGGCTGGACGGCGGCATTCACGGAAGCGGTCGTGCCGCGCTCATACTCCCGGAATTCCGAGAGCAGGGCATGGCCGAGGGTGACATAGGCGTTCGGCCACAGGCTCTCGGCGATCCGCCCGGCGGCCAACTCATGCGCGGGGTTGGCGTAGGCGTGGAGGAAATGGATCACCAGCGCCTCGCAGCCCGCCGCGCGTAGGCGGGCGATGGCGGCGCGCACCGCATCCTCGTCCAGCGGCGTGACCACGGTGCCGGAGGCATCCATCCGCTCCGGCACTTCGATGCGGAGGTCGCGGGGGATCAGCGGCTCGAAGACGCCGAAGAGGCCGTACGGCTTGGGGCGGGTGCGGCGGCCGATTTCCAGCGTGTCGCGGAAGCCCTGAGTGGTGATGAGGCCGACGCGGGCGACCTTCCGCTCCAGCACCGCATTGGTGGTGACGGTGGTGCCGTGGATGATGAGGTCGAGGGCTGCGGGCGTGCTGCCGGCGGCGCGGATGCCCTGAAGCACGCCCTCAGCCTGGTTGGCCGTGGTGGTCGGGACCTTGGCGAAATGCACCCGGCCGGCGCCGCTTTCCTCGTCATAGAGCAGCACGTCGGTGAAGGTTCCGCCGACATCGATTCCGGCGACACGTCGGGTCATCGGCTTCTCCGGATCGTTTGTATACGAACGATTTAAGACCAGCACGGCGCGTGGGTAAAGCGAATGTTGCGGCCGGGTCCGGGTAGTTCGCCGTGCCTGGCCGGCCGCGCCTTGCCGGCCGCGCCTCGCCGGCCGCGCCTTGACCCGCGCATCTACCGGTCGCCGCGCCCAAACCCATCTCATTGCGCTTCAGCACCAATTATGTTAGCAAAACTAACGTAACAGGGTGACGGGCGATGGACGATCTCGACAGGCAGTTTCCCTATCCGCGCTACCTGAAGGTGCCGTTCATCTTTTGGGCCGATGGAACGTCCGAGCCGCCAGAATGGGCGCAATTCAAGCGGGACTATCCCGGCTGGGTCGTTTTCCGGGGGTGGTTCGTCCCGGAACCGTCGCCGGTGTCGAACGCCGAGCCCGAGCAGCATCACGTTTCGATATCGGCACCAATGACCGAGGCGGAGGCCGAGGCCGCCTATTGGGCGCATCGCGGCGATGTTAACGCGGCGCTCGCGGCGGCGAAGACGGCCGGGCCGATCCGGGCCAGCGCTCACCACGCGGAGGATGCGATCAATGATACGGCATCCATTCCTGTCACGCAGGTGGTCTCGCTTCAACCGCAAGCACCAGAACCGTTTGCGCAGACGGTGTCCCAAGCTGCGCACAGCGTAAACGTTTCGCCAAGACCCACACAGCTTGCCGCCAACGACGGAACGCCGGGAAACAATCAGGCTGAGAACGCGCAAATGGATGCAATTGTTCGAATTTTGCGCCTAAACAAAGATCAACGAAGGGAGTTACATAATGTGATCACGGGCCAAAACTACGGCTTTCAGGAAGTCTCAAGTATTGCGAAAGACATGTTCGAAGAATAGGAAAATATTATGGCGGAAGAGATCCGGGCGATAGTCAACTCATTCCAACCGTTAATAGGGCGGCTTGCCTGGTCGGTGTGTCGCGTCCATGGCAGCATCCTGACGATGGAATTTGGAGAACCGCATGTTGAGGTGCGGGGGCCCATAGTCGCGTCGGCCGACGCGTCCGAGAAGGTACGAAGACTTCTTGCCAGAAGGCGCGTCTTTCTCTGCGGTGAATGGCGATTGGCGATCAGCTATGCCTTCTGGGAGATCACGACGCGATACGTGACCGTCAACAGCGACGAATTCGATATCGGGGAGTTGCAAGATACGCTGAATGAGGTTGACGGCCAGAGGCTCCTGTCCGTCGTGCCAGGTGCCGAGCCCGGTTCCTTCGTTCTCATCTTCGATCTTGGCGCCTCGATCCTCATCAGACCGAATGCGAGCGACGAGGATGACCAATGGACCATTTATGACCAAACAGAAACGTCCAAAACAGAGGCTGTCGCTGGTGGAATAGCCAATCAGACATCAGGCGGCGTAGATGTATGAACTACCTAATCGCGCATTGCTATGATTACGATAGCATTTGATCCAGCCGATGAACGGCGCCTTTTAGATGGAAAAGTGGGCTATGCGTGGTGCTTGGGTCACTCGTTTGAGGAATTGAGGGATGTTGGCGGGCTCGCGAGCAGTGCCGGCTTTTAGCTAAACAAGGCGATTCAATGCTTTCTCGTCGGCTATGACGAGCCGGCGAATGCCCTGCTGGCGCGCGCCCATGAATGGCTCACGATTGCCATTCGTGACGATGAAAGACCCCGCGCCTATGCTCGCGGCGGAACGGAGGCTCACCGCCATAACGACCTTGCCTTGTGCGTTTGGTTGCTGCGTGGTCAGGTTGATTCAGCGAACTATTCCCAGTCTATCGCATACTCTGAGGAGTTCTTGCTTTCCTCGAAGCTCACGCGAAACAAGCCGGAGGTGGGCTTGACCCTTCTAACAACTGGCTCGTTGACGGCCACGCTCTCCGTGCGGCGCAGTGGATGAAGATCGCCCATTGGTCCGGCAGGGAGACACCGCTCGCCGCCCGCACAGCGGTTCTCGCCTGTTACGACTATCTGGCCGCATCGCCGCCGGAGCAGCGTAAACGTTTCGCCAAGACCCACGCAGATTGTCGCTAACGACGGAACTCCAGGAAATAATCAGGTTCAAAGCGCACAGGCCGCCTCGATCGTTCGATTTGTGGGGTTGAACAAGGATCAGAGGAGTGCACTACACAAGAAGATTTCGGGACAAAATTATCGTTATCGGGAGGTCTTGCGTATCGCGAAGGACATGTTTGGGGAGTAAGTGGTTGCTATGTCGGAAGATATACATATGACACTGAACTCATTCCAACCGTTAATAGGGCGACTTGCCTGGTCGGTGTGTCGCGTCCATGGCAGCATTCTGACGATCGAATTTGGAGAACCGCATTTCTGGGTGCGGGAGCCCATAATTGCGTCGAGCACAGCGTGCGAGACGGTACGAAGGCACCTTGCCAGAAGGGGCGTCCATATCCGGGGTGATTGGCAATTGGAGATCCGGAACGCTCGTTGGGAGATCACGACGAGATACACAACGATTAATAGTGACGAATTTAGTAATGAGGATCTACACGATGCGCTTCATGAGCTTGATGGCCAGAGGCTCCTGTCCGTCGAGGCCGGTGCCGAGGCCGGTTCCTTCGTTCTGATCTTCGATCTCGGCGCTTCGCTTCACGTCAAACCGAATGCGAGCGAGGAGGATGATCAATGGACCATCCATGGAAAAACTGTGCCATAAATCCAGGACGTCTTCCACCCATCGCGAGCGCGTCCTCGGAATGTGTCGTTTGTTTCGATGAAAATCATAATTCCGTGATTGGAAATTAGCCGTGGAGGTCTTCAACCCAGTCGATCAGCGGCGTCTTCTAGACGGAAAAACGGGCTATGCGCGGTTACTGAACAGGGCCTTTGAGGAGGCGAGAGATGCCGGTGGGCTCGCGAGCAGCGCCGACTTTCATCTCAACAAGGCGATTCGATGCCTTCTCGTCGGCTATGACGAGCCGGCGGAAGCATTGCTGGCACGGGCACAGGAATGGGTCACGATTGCCATTCGCGACGATGAGAGACCCAGCTATGATTTTCGCGGCGGCACCGAGGGTAGCCGACATCTGACGCTTGCGCTTTGCAACTGGCTACTGACGGGGGAACACGACAGTGAAAACTATGCTCGTTTCACAGAACATTATGATCCCTTTCTGGTCAGAGAGAAACACGTTCGTGACAAGATGGAAATCGGCTTGACCCTTCCGTATTATGACCCGATTGGGTCTCATGGCGACGACATCACATCCGTGAATACGAAGACGCACTACGCCCGCCGGAGAAAGCTGATCGACAGATAAGCCCCGATCCAGGAACCGATCGCCGCGAAGACAACATAGACCCAATCATGGGTATAGCTGATGACCGCGAAGGAGGAGAGCAGATACCAAAGCCCGCTCCAATTCGCGGCCGATACGCGGCTCCGGCGCGCGACGGCGGCTGTGAACATGACATAGACCGCGTCGGTCGCCGCCGTTGCGCAGAGCACACCGAGCGCGGTCAGCGGGTCGATATGCAGATGCGTCATGCAGGGGCGCCCGCTGCGTCCGGTGTCGGTTCCGGTTCCGGCTCGATCAGATCCAGCTTGCCCATATCCGCCTCGATGCGTCCGTTTTCGATGCGATGGACCATATCCTGATACCGCATGCCGAATTGAATAGCGTCAGCGTGGTACAAGGTGAGATCGAATATCTCGGCGCCGGCCGCCTGGTTGCGCGCGCGGATCGTGACGATCAGCCGGCCGTCGGCGTCGGCGAGCCGCTCCGGCGTGTAGCCGTGCAGCGGGCTTTCCGCGTCGATCTCGTGCATCACGACCACGCCCACCACCACCAGCGCCATGCGGTTGCGGACCAGCTTCAACTCATCCGATTGCCGGAACAGCTCGCCGTTCGGCTGGCGCTCCAGCCGCATGAAGGTGACGCGCGCCTCCACATCCGCGAGTGACCCCGCCCGCTTGTAGCCCATGCGGATCATCAACGTCGGTACGGGGCGCTGCCGCGCCACCACGGCGGTTTTGGCGAAGACGATCCGCGCCTTGATGCGGGAGAAGCGGACGAAGACGAGGCCGGTGAACAGTGCCGTGAAGACGAGGCCGCAGGTCAGCTCGGCCGAGGCGACGAGGTGCCCGTAGGTCGTGGACGGGGCCATGACGCCGTAGCCGACGGTCGCCAGCGTCTCCATCGAGAAGAAGAAGGCATCGCTCAGAGAGCCGGGCCGCACATTGGCGATGCAATGCGGCACAAGGTGGTAGAGGAGCGCGAAGACCAGATTGATGGCGAGGTCGATGACGAGGCACGACAGGAAGAAGGTCGGCCATCGCATGGTGATGGCCAGGTGGTAGGGATCGCTGATGTCGTAGCGCTTGGTGCCGAGCATCGTCAGCTCGGAGTTGCCGACCCGGAACTGGACGGAGTTGGCGTGGCGGTGGGTCATTCGCATGCACTCCCGATCGGCAGGGAGGTTTTTTGGTTCTTTTTTGCAAAAAAGAACAAGCACTTCCTGACGACGGCTTATGCCGCCTCGGGCCGAAAGTCCTTAATGTCACGGAAATGCAGGCTCGGATGGCCCTCCACCGCGCGGCGCATCATGAAGGCGGAGGTGGCGAGGAAGACCGGGTCGCCGTCCACATCGTCCGCCATGGCGCTCGCGCTGGCCGGCGATGAATCTCGCCAGCGCCGTCTTCTCGCCGCGAGACCCAGCGCGCCAGGGTATAGGGCGTCTGCTCGAAGCCGATCGGCGACGCCGTATTCCCCGGCCAGCCGGGCCTGCAGCACATCGAGCTGCAAGGTGCCGACGACGCCGACCATGGGCGGCGAGCCGTCCTGCGGGCGGAACAGCTGCACCACGCCTTCCTCGGCCAGCTCCTGCAGCGCCTGGCGCAGCTTCTTGGCCTTCATCGCGTCGTCCAGCCGCACCCGGCGCAGGATTTCCGGCGCGAAATAGGGCACGCCGATGAAGTTCAGCGTCCTCGCCCTCGGTCAGCGTGTCGCCGATGCGCAGCGTGCCGTGGTTGGGGATGCCGACCACGTCGCCGGCGAACGCCTCCTCGGCCAGCGCGCGGTCGCGGGCGAAGAAGAATTGCGGCGCGTGCAGCGGGATCAGCTTGCCGGTGCGCACCTGCTTCAGCCGCATGCCGCGCACGAGCCGGCCGGAGCAGACGCGGGCGAAGGCGATGCGGTCGCGATGGTTCGGGTCCATGTTCGCCTGGATCTTGAACACCAGCGCGGTCAGGTCCGGCTCCGTCGCCTCGCACCACGCGGCTTATCGGCGGGCTGGGCGCGGGGCTGCGGCCCGTAGGCGGCCAGCCCGTCCAGCAGGTCGGCGACGCCGATATCCTTGATGGCGCTGCCGAAATAGACCGGCGTCAGGTGGCCGGCGTTGAAGCTCGTCCAGCTCGAACTCCGGCAGGGCGGCGCGCACCAGGTCGATCTCCTCGCCGAGCGCGATGCATCCGCGGGTCGGACTGCGCCGAGCGGCGTGGTCAGCCGATGCATCTCCCGCGTGCGCAGGTCATAGGTGCCGGCGAACTCGGCGGCGCGGCCGACCGGCCAGGTGACGGGCGCGGTGTCCAGCGCCAGCGTGCGCGCCGACCTCGTCCAGCAGCTCGAACGGGTCGCGGGCCTCGCGGTCCATCTTGTTGATGAAGGTGATGATCGGGATGTCGCGCAGGCGGCAGATTTCGAACAGCTTGCGCGTGCGCGCCTCGATCCCCTTGGCGGCGTCGATCACCATCACCGCGGAATCGACGGCGGTCAGCGTGCGGTAGGTGTCCTCGGAGAAATCCTCGTGGCCCGGCGTGTCGAGCAGGTTGAACACGCAGCCGCCGATATTCGAAGGTCATCACCGAGGTGACGACGGAGATGCCGCGATCGCGCTCGATCCCCATCCAGTCGGAGCGGGTGCGCCGGCGCTCGCCCTTGGCGCGCACATTGCCGGCGAGCTGGATGGCGCCGCCCGCGCGCAGCAGACGCTCGGTCAGCGTGGTCTTGCCGGCGTCGGGGTGGGAGATGATGGCGAAGGTGCGCCGGCGGGCGATCTCGCTCGCGATGTCTTCGTTGGGGGTCATGGGCGGGGGCTTAGCAAGAACGGCCGGGCGAAGGAACCTATCGCGCGATCAGCCGAGGCGGGTGATAAGTGCAGGGCCGGTGCGATGGAGGGGATCTGCGATGCGGTTGGAAGCGGATAGTTTCGACGATCTGCCGATGGGCGGCGGCGTCATGCGGCTGCATCTGCTGCGGCCGGCCGCGCCCGGACGGTTTCCGGCGATCCTGCTCTATTCCGAGATCTACCAGGTCACGGCGCCCATTCGCCGCACGGCCGCCTATCTCGCGGGCCACGGCTTTCTGGTGGGCGTGCCCGAGGTCTATCACGAGTATGAGCCGCCGGGGACCGTGCTTGCCTATGATACCGAGGGCACGGCGCGCGGCAATCAGCTGAAGTTCGAGAAGCCGGTGCCGTCTTATGATGCCGATTGCCGGGCGGCGCTGGACCATCTGCGAGACCATCCGGCCTCGACCGGCGCGCTCGGCGCTTTCGGCGTCTGCCTCGGCGGGCATCTGGCCTTTCGCGCGGCTTTGCAGCCGGACGTGAAGGCGACCGCCTGCTTCTACGCGACCGACCTGCATACGCACAGCCTCGGTGCGGGCGGGGCGGATGGCAGCCTGGACCGCGCCGGGGAGATCAAGGGCGAGCTGCTGATGGTCTTCGGGCGGCAGGACCCGCATGTGCCGCCCGAGGGGCGGCTGATGATCCGTGAGCGGCTGGAGGCGGCGGGCGCCGCTTTCGAGTGGCATGAGGTGAACGCCGCCCACGCCTTCATGCGGGATGAGGGGCCGCGCTACGATCCCGAACTGGCACGGTTCGGCTATGACGCGGCCCTGCGGCTGTTCCGGCGGGCCCTGCGGCCGTAACTGACCTTACCGCATGCCGCCGGCGGCGAGGATCGTTTCGCCATTGACCCAGCCGCCATCGGCGGAGGCGAGGAAGACCGCGATCGGCCCGATATCCTCCGGCACGCCGACGCGGCCGAGCGGCGTCTGCGCCACCGCCATCGCCTCGAAGTCCCCGTCGATCACGCCGACCTCGCGCGCGCCCTCGGTGTTGACGACGCCGGGGTTGATCGCATTCACCCTGATCTTCCGCGCGCCGAGTTCCTTGGCGAGCGTCGCGGTGATCGCATCGACCGCGCCCTTGGTGCCGTTGTAGATGACGGCCATCGGCGGCGTGACGCGCGTGACCAGCGAGCTGATGTTGATCACGCTGCCGCCTTCGGCGGGGAAGTGCTTCACCGCCGCCTGCGTCGTGAGCAGAAGGCCGAGCACGTTGGTATTGAACTGGCGGTGAAACTCCGCCTCGGTCAGCGCTTCCAGCGGCGCGAAGGCATAGACACCGGCATTGTTGACCAGGATGTCGATCTTGCCGAAGGATGCGACCGTCTCATCGACGATCTTCTGCGCGGCATCGGCCACGCTGCCGCCGACCGCGACCGCCTTGCCGCCGGCGGCAGTAATGGTCGCCACGGTTTTCTCAGCGCCTTCCTTGCTCGACGCATAGTTCACGGCGACGGCGGCGCCCTCGGCGGCGAGTGCTGTCGCGATGGCGGCACCGATACCCTTGGATGCGCCGGTGACCAGCGCGACCTTCCCTGCAAGCTTGCCCATGGAATAGCTCCTGTTGTTCTGATTGTTTAATAATTAGATAATCATCGAACTAACACAAGAGCAGCAGGGGCTGGGGCCGCGCCCCTGGCGCGGGGCAGGTTTCAGATTTCGGAGAGGCGTTCCAGGTAGGCGGCTAGCACGTCCCGCTGAAGGACGAGATTGGCGAACTTGCCTTCGCGCACGATCTCGATCAGGCCCGCATTCTCCAACTCCTTCATATGATGGGAGATTGTGGCGGGGCTGACGTCATGCGCCTGGGTCAGGCAGCTACAGCGCATCGGCTCGGCGCGGCAGCCGATCTCCTTGAGGATCTGGTAGCGGCGCGGCTCGGCAAGCGCGCGGGCGATCAGCGCGAATTGCCGGTCGGAGAGCCGGGCGGCGGCAGTGGTGCTCATATCTTCCTATAGAGGCACGGCGCCGGCCGATTCCAGTGGCGGGGTGAGATAAAGCCGCCCCAGGCTCGGAAACAGAATAACGGTGAGGATGCCGCCGAAGACGAGCGCCGTCGCCTGGGGGCCGGGCATCAGGTGCTGCTGCACCGCGATGCCGGTGATGGCGACGACGAGCGAAAGCTGCGTGCCGGAATGGAGTGCTAGGCCGAAGCGCATCGGCGCCGGCAGCAGCCCGCGATAGAGCAGCAGCGCCGGCAGGCCGCGTGTGAGGAGCATCAGCCCCGCGAAGAGGGGCACCAGGGCAAGCGTCGCCGGATGGGCGGCAAGCCCGGCCAGATCCAGCCGCGTGCCGGAGGTGATGAAGAAGATCGGCACCAGAAAGGCAGAGCCCACGCCATCCAGCCGCGCGGCGAAGCTCTCATGGTGATGCTTCTGCAGGCCGGCGCGCACTACGGCGCCGGCGACGAAGGCGCCGAGAACGGTCTCGATATGCAGCACGGCGGACAGGGCTGCGAAAAGCACCAGCAGGCAGAGCATCAGGCGAACGGGTAGCTGGCCGGAGGTGTGGAGGGTCCGTGCGACGAGGCCCGTGAAGCGGCCGCTGCTAGCGCGGGCGGCAAGGGCGACGGCCGCGATGACGGCGAGGCCGAAACCCACCATCACCAGCGCCTGGATCGGGGCGCCGGTCCCGGCGAGGAGCAGGGACAGCACGACGATCGGGCCGGCTTCGCCCACGGCGCCCACGGCGAGGATGAGCGGCCCGTACGGGGGTGCGAGCAGCCTGGAATCACGCAGGATCGGCAGCAGCACGCCGATGGCGGTGGTGGTCAGCACGAGGCCGGTGAAGGGCCATGCCATGCTGAGGCCCGAGGCGGACAGTGCCAGGGCGGCGCCGAAGGCCAGCACGCACGTGATTGCCCAGCCGATGAGCGCCAGCCGGATCGGCGGCCCGCTCAGAACGCCCGGGTCCATCTCGAACCCCGCCATCAGCAGCACCATTGCGAGGCCGAAATCGGCGAGTGCGTTGAGGGTGACGCCCGGGTGGAGCAGGCTGAGCACCTGCGGCCCGATGAGGACGCCGAGCAGGATTTCGATGACGACGCCCGGCACGGGCAGGCGGGGAAGGAGCGCCGGTATGGCCGCCGCGATCGCCATGGCCAGCGCCACGGCGATCATGTTCATGCTGTCCCAGTAGATCAAGGGAGGGCGTCCCGGTTGTTTGTTTCGTCGCGTGATTCAGACCTTCGGCTGAACGCCTCCGGTCATCACGCTTCAGACCGAGAAATACTTCGCCCGCGCGTTTAACACCACCAGCGCGCTGGTGGATTGTTCCGGGTGCAGCTGATGCTCATCCGATAGCGATACGCCGATCCGCTCGGCCTCCAGCAGCTTGAGGATCGGCTCCTGATCCTCGATCCGCGGGCAGGCCGGATAGCCGAAGGAATAGCGCGAACCGCGATAGCCTTGGCCCAGCATCTTCTCCATCTCGCGCTCGTCCTCGCCGGCGAAGCCAAGCTCGGCACGGATGCGCTTATGCGTGTATTCCGCCATCGCCTCGGCCATCTCCACCGACAGCCCGTGCAGATAGAGGTAGTCCTGATAACGGTTCTCCTCGAACCACAGGCGCGCCATGTCGGACGGCTTCTGCCCGACCGTGACGACCTGCAGCCCGATCACGTCCCGCTCGGCATCGTCCACGTCCCGGAAGAAATCGGCGATGCAGTCGCCATCCTCGCGTGGCTGGCGGGGCAGGGTGAAACGGCATAGCTCCGTCTCGCCATCCTCAGCGAAGATCAGCAGGTCGTTGCCCTGGCCGGCCGCTTTCCAATAGCCGTAGCTCGCCTGGGGCTTCAGGATGTCCTCGGCCTCGCATAGCGCCAGCATGCGCCGCATGATCGGCCGCAGCTCCTGCTTCGCCCAGCCGAGGAAGTCATCGAGCGAACGGCCCTGTTTCCGGAAGCCCCATTGGAACTGGTAGAGGCTGCGCTCGTTGAGGAAGGGGACGATCGCGCGGGGCGGCGCCTCCACCACGCGCGGTCCCCAGAAGGGCGGGCTGATGACGGGCTGATCCGCCGTCAAGCGCCGCCGCCGCGCCTGGACGGCGGCGACATCGACGGGCTGGAACGCCCGCGCATCCGCCTGGCCGAGCGTGCGGCTGGTATTGCGCGCCTTGCCTGCGCGGCGGGACTGGATCGCCGCCATGTAATCGTCGAAACCGTTGCCGGTGACTTTCTCCATCAGCGCGAGCCCGTCGAAGGCGTCCCGCGCATAGGCCACGCGCCCGGAGGCATAGGCGCGCACGCAATCCTCCTCGACGAAGTTGCGGGTGAGGGCGGCGCCGCCGAGCAGGATGGGAATCTCCAAGCCCTGGCGCGTCATCTCCTCCAGATTGTCGCGCATCACGACAGTCGATTTCACCAGCAGCCCGGACATGCCGATGGCATGCGCGCGATGTTCGCGCACCGCCGCGATCATGTCCGCGAGCGGCACCTTGATGCCGAGGTTGACGACGCGATAGCCGTTATTCGTCAGGATGATATCGACGAGGTTCTTGCCGATGTCATGCACGTCGCCCTTCACGGTCGCGAGGACGATGGTGCCTTTCTCTTGCCCCTCGATTTTCTCCATGAAGGGTTCGAGATAGGCGACCGCCGCCTTCATCGTTTCCGCGCTTTGCAGCACGAAGGGGAGCTGCATCTTGCCGGCGCCGAACAACTCGCCCACCACCTTCATCCCGTCGAGCAGGATGCCGTTGATGATGTCGAGCGGCGGAGTGGTCTGCATCGCCTCGGCGAGGTCGGCGTCGATGCCCTTGCGGTCGCC
The DNA here is from genome assembly GCA_963745125.1 of uncultured Pseudomonadota bacterium. Lineage (GTDB taxonomy): Bacteria > Pseudomonadota > Alphaproteobacteria > Acetobacterales > Acetobacteraceae > Acidisoma. The sequence continues at coordinate 95,237 of CAVUWB010000009.1, read as the reverse complement.
ATCGACGATGCGGTCCTTCAACCGCCCCTCCACGGTCGCGGCGCGCGTCTTGGCGCCGACATCGGCGAGCTTACGTTCGGCGAAGATCTCCAGCAGCTTCTGCAACGGATCGTAGCCTTCGCGCCGGCGGTCGAAGATCAGATCCTCGGCGACCGTCACTTCCTCCGGCGGGATCAGATGCAGCGGCTTGATCTTGCTGACATGGACGATGGCGCCCGTCATGCCGGCCTTCAGCGCGTAGTCGAGGAAGACGGAATTCAGCACCGCCCGCGCGGCGGGGTTGAGACCGAAGCTGATATTCGACAGGCCGAGGACGATCTGGATCTCGGGGAAGGCTTCGCGGATCAGGCGGATGCCGTCGAGCGTCGCGAGGCCGAGCTTGCGGTCATCCTCATTGCCGGTGGCGATGGTGAAGGTCAGCGGGTCGATCAGCAGATCCGATTGCGGCAGGCCGTGCTTGTCACAAGCGAAGGCCACCAGCCGGCGGGCGACGCGCAGCTTGTCCTCGGCGGTTTTCGCCATGCCGGCTTCGTCGATCGTCAGCGCCACCATGGCCGCGCCGAATTTCTTCGCCAGGATCATGCGATCCTCGGCCGGCTGCTCGCCATCCTCGAAGTTGATGGAGTTGATGATCGGCTTGCCGCCATGCAGCTTCAGCGCCGCCTCCAGCACCACGCGCTCGGTGCTGTCGATCACCAGCGGTGCGTTCACGCTGCCGGTGAAGCGGCGGATGACCTCGCTCATCTCGGCGACCTCGTCACGGCCGACGAAGGCGGTGCAGACGTCGAGCGCGTTCGAACCCTCGGCGAGCTGCTCGCGGCCCATGCCGACGCAGCCGTCCCAATCCTGCGTCTCCTGCAACTGGCGCCATTTCTTCGAGCCGTTGGCGTTGCAGCGCTCGCCGATGGAGAAGTAGCTGTTCTCCTGCCGCAGCGCCGTCTGGCCATAGAGACCGGCGACCGAGGGTATCCAGAGGGGGCGGCGGGCGACCGGCGCCGGTCGCAGGCCCGACCCGGCGCGGCGCCTCAGCATGGCGTCGAGCGCCGTGATATGCGGGGTCGAGGTGCCGCAGCAGCCGCCGATAAGGTTGAGGCCGTCCTCGCCGACATAGCGCTCCACCCAGCTCGCCATCTCCTCGGCGCCGAGCGGGTAATGCGTCTGGCCGTTCACCAGCTCAGGCAGGCCGGCATTGGGCTGGACCGAGATCAGGCCGCGCCAGTTGGCCGCGAGCCAGCGGATATGCTCCGCCATCTCCTGCGGGCCGGTCGCGCAGTTGAGGCCGATCAGCGGCACGTCCAGCGCGTCGATCACCGTCGCGGCGGCGGCGATATCGGGGCCGACGAGCAGCGTGCCCGTGGTCTCCACCGTCACCTGCACGAAGATCGGCGTATCGGTGCCGGCCTCGCGCCGCGCGCGCTTGGCGCCGTTGACGGCCGCCTTGATCTGCAAAGTGTCCTGGCAGGTTTCGATCAGGATCGCGTCCACGCCACCGGCGATCAGCCCTCGGCTCTGCTCCGCCAACGCTTCTTCCAGCGGATCGTAGGCGATATTGCCGAGGCTCGGCAGTTTCGTGCCGGGCCCGATGCTGCCGACCACATAGCGGTGGCGGCCATCGGCGAAGCTCTCGGCGGCCTCGCGCGCCAGCTCGGCGGCGACGCGGTTGATCTCGATCGTGCGGTCCTGAAGATCGAACTCGGCGAGCGTGATCGGGCTGCCGCCGAAGGTGTTGGTCTCCACCATATCGGCGCCGGCCTCGAAGTAGCCGCGATGGATTTCGCGCACCATATCGGGGCGGGAGAGGTTCAAGACCTCGGTGCAGTTCTCGCGGTTCCAGAAGTCGCGCTCGATATCGAGCGTCAGCGCCTGGACACGGCTGCCCATCCCGCCGTCGCAGAGCAGGACCTGGTCACGGAGTGCGTCGAGAAGATGCGGGCGGCGGCTCATGAAGGTGTCCTAGTGCGTCGGGGCTCGGGCGCGGTCCGGGATGGCCGGTCCAGCATCGCCCGCATTCGCCTCTCCTGGAAGCCACAAGGTCGAAGGGCCAGCGTCTCGGGGAGCGCGTGCCCGTGGGCTTGAAGTGACATAAAGATATGTTTATGTCTAGTGCATGGCAAGTGCCCGTGTCGATGCCCGCATTCCTGTCTTCTTCGCCGCCGTCGCGGAAGAGATGGCCGGCGTCGCCTGGCTGGTGGAGGATGCGGCGGCCGCGCCGTGGGATGCCCGGGACGGCGGGCATGTCGCCGGCTGCGCCTGCTGCGTGACGCGGAGCCCGGTGGCCGAGGCGCTGGGGCGCTTGTTTCGCGCCCGGGCGGTGGGCGAGTTGCCGTTTTTCACCCGCCTTGGCGTGGTGCCGGCCGGCCCTTCGGGCGAGGCCTCCCTCCGTCAAGCGCTGGCGACCGACGGCCTGGCCTCGGCCTGCTACAAGATCGAGCCGATTACGCCCGGGGCTTTGGCAGAATAGTCACCTTGAGCGCCATCGTGGACGGGCGGTGGCAGACGGTCAGCCCCGCGGCTTCCAGCGCCTTTGTCACGATGCCTGTTTCCGGTTCCTCTCCCGAGACGATGGCGTCGCTCGTGTCGATGGGCGGGTCGAGCAACCTTTTCGCGGAGGTCACCTTCACGCCGGCATCCTTGAACCCGCGCAGCAGTTGATGGCCCAGTTCGATCGTCTCGGGGTCGGAAGCGGCGAGCAGCGACAGGGAAAGGTGACTGTCCGACAGGCTGTGGATGAGCGCCGTCATCTGCTCCGCCGACAGCGCCCGCCAGGCCAGTTGCTGGCGCAGCCGTTCCGTGTCGAGCCGTGCCCCCGCGGCATCCTTTTCCCAGGCCGCCGCGATCGTTTTCTGGCGCGCGATTTCGACCTGAGCCGCCAGCAGATCGGCCCGCGCGGCGGCCGCGGCCTCACCGGCCCTGATGCCGGCGGTCGTCGCCTCGGCGACCTTCTCGGCCATTTCGGCGTCGAGGTGCCGGAAATCGGTATCCGATTCGAGTTTGAACTCCACGAGAGCGGCGCCCGCGGCCAAGGCCTCACGCTTGCGGGCGACGATCGACCCCGCCGCCGTCACGCCCACGGCTCCGGCCGCGAGCACGGTCACGACCAGAGCGATGACCAGCCAAAACTCCCACCATGCGCCGCTTTGGCCGAGGAAGCCGGAAGAGGTGATTGCCGCCGCACCCGTCACTGTCGTGTCTCGTTTGCCGATCATCCTGCCCTATTATCGGGCTTTTTGACGACACACCTTCAATTTCCACGGCTGGAGCTTGATGACCGGAGGTGCTATTATTAAAGGTCCGAATCGGGCGAGGACCCCGAGGTTAGGCCTCGAACAGAAGCTGAACCTTCATCGCGCTGCGCCGGTCATTGGCCGCCGCGAAGGCCGCCATCGCCGCCTCCATCGGGAAGGTGCCCGTCAGCAGGGGCGTGAGGTCGACACGCCCCTCATCGATCAGCCGTACGGCCAGGGCGAATTCATCGTGGAATCGGAACGAGCCGTGAATGGCCAGCTCCTTCGCGACCACTACGTTCTGTGGCATGGACACATCGCCGCCGAGGCCGAGTTGCACGAGGGTGCCGCGCGGCCGCAGCACCTCCATGCCGCCGCGCAAGGCGCGCTCATTGCCCGAGCATTCGACCATCACGCCGATCTGGCCCTTGTCGGCGCCGTATTCGGCAAGCGCGCCGGGCTCCGCACCGGTATTGATGGCCCGGTCCGCGCCCAGCCGCTTCGCCACGGCCAGCGGCTCATCGACGATATCGGTCACGATGATCTCGGCCGCGCCGTGGAACCGCGCGGCGGCGACGACGAGCGCCCCGATCGGGCCGCAGCCCGTCACCAGCACCCGCTCGCCGAGTAACGAACCGACGCGGCTGAGTGCGTGTAGGACCACGGCGAAGGGCTCGGCGAGCGCCAGCTCCGTCACCGGCGCGCGGGTCGCGACCTCGCATTGCGTGGCGTCGCAGATGAGGACATCGCGGAAACCGCCCTGAATATGCGGCATCGGCATGGCGCTGCCGTAGAAGCGCATGTTGAGGCATTGGTTCGGCAGGCCCGCGTAGCAAAAGCGGCAGGCGCGGCAGGGCCGGCTCGGGTTGACCGCCACGCGGGCGCCGACGGCGACCCGCGTCACGTCCGGCGCCACCTCGGCAACAGTGCCGGCGATCTCATGGCCGAGGATCATCGGTTCCCGCAGCCGCACGGTGCCGAAACCGCCATGGTTGAAGTAATGCAGGTCGGAGCCGCAGATGCCGCCTGCCTGGATGCGGATGGCGACCTGGCCCAACCCCAGCGCCTCCACCGCGCGTTCCTCGATCCGGAGGTCCTTCGGCGCGTGAATGACGATCGTGCGCATGGCGGCGAGATTCCCGGAAAATCAGGTGACCGGCGTCAGCAGCGGCTGGCCGGCGAAATAGGCTGAGAGATTGTCCCGCACCAGCTTGCCCATGGCGCGGCGCGTCTCCTCCGTGCCGCTGCCGTGATGGGGGTATAGCACGGCGTTCGGCAGGCCGAGGAACCGGGGGTCGATATGCGGTTCGTTGAGATACACATCCAGCCCCGCGCCTGCGATCGTCCCTTTCTCCAGCGCATCCAGCAAAGCGGGCTCATCCACCGTGCTGCCGCGCGAGATATTGACCAGGAATCCCCGTGGGCCGAGTGCGGCGAGGACACCGGCATCGACCGAGGCACGGGTACCCGCCCCACCGGCAAGCGCCACGACCAGCACATCGCACCACGCGGCCAGATCGGCGACCGTCGCGAAGCCCTGGTAGGGGGAATCGGGCCGGGACGACCGATTAAAATAGCCGATGGCGCAATCGAAGGCCGCGGCGCGCCGGGCGATGGCGGCACCGATACGGCCGAGTCCGATCACCCCCACCTTGCAGCCGTGGAAGCGCCGCGTGGGCGGCAGCGGCCCCGTGGCCCAGCCGCCGCCGCGCACATGCGCGTCGCCGCGCGGGATCTCCCGCATGATGGAAAGCGCCAGCGCGATCGCGATATCCGCGACATCGCCGGTCAGCACATCGGGCGTGTTCGTCACATGGATGCCGTGCGCGCGGGCGGCTTCGAGATCGATCGCATCGATGCCGACGCCGTAATTGGCGATGATCTCAAGCGCGGGGAGGGCGGCGATCAGCGCCGCATCGGCGCCGAGATCGCCGCGTGTGGCCAGCGCCCGCACCTCGGTGCAGCCGGCGAGGAGGGCGGGTTTGTCCGCTGCATCCCAGAGCGTATGCAGCCGGAACTGCGCGGCGAGCGGCTCCATATCCCATTTCGGCAGGGCGCCGGTCATCAGCAGCCCGGGCTTGGCCGTGCCGGGGGCGGCGCCCGTTTCCGGGGCGGGCGAATCCGTCGCTTGGCCTTGCTGCGTCATAACCCCAGACCCTCGTGACGATGTGCCATGCGTGTTATCGCTATCAATTTCACTATAGGTCCGTGCGGGCGGCAGCCGTCAAGCGGATCGGGCGGGTTTGAGCCCTGCGCGCACGATCGGGGCGACCTTGGTGCCGAATAGCTCGATCGCGCGCATGACCTGCGCATGCGGCATCGGCCCCACGCTTAATTGCAGAAGAAAGCGCTGGTGGCGGAAGATGGTGTGCTGAAAGAGGATCTTCTCCGCGACCGCTTCCGGGCTGCCGACGATGAGCGCGCCGCGTGGGCCGCATTGCTCCTCGTATTGCGCCCGCGTCATCGGCGGCCAGCCGCGCTCCTGGCCGATCCGGTTCATCACGCCTGTCAGCGGGCCGAAAAAAAGCTCCGCCGCCTCTTCGGTGGTATCGGCGACGAAGCCGTGGCTGTTGATGCCGATGGGCAGCGTCGCGGCGTCCCGCCCGGCGCGGATGGCCTGATCGCGATAATAGTCGAGCAAGGGTGCGAATCGCGCCGGTTCCCCGCCGATGATCGCGATCGCCATCGGCAGGCCGAGACGAGCGGCGCGGGCGACTGACGCCGGCGTCCCGCCGATGGCGACCCAGATCGGCAGGCGTGCCTGATGAGGGCGGGGGTAGATCGCATGGCCTTCCAGGGCCGGCCGGTGGCGGCCCGACCAGGTGACGCGCTCCTGATCCCGCAGCTCGATCAGCAGGCCCAGCTTCTCGGCGAACAGCGCATCGTAGTCGTCGAGGTCGAAGCCGAAGAGGGGGAAGGATTCGACGAAGGAGCCGCGCCCGGCCATGATTTCCGCGCGCCCGCTGGAAAGTTGGTCGAGGGTCGCGAAGCTCTGGAAAACGCGGACAGGATCGTCCGAACTCAGCACGGTGACGGCGCTGGTGAGGATGATGCGGCGCGTGCGGGCGGCGGCGGCGGCCAGCACCAGTGCGGGCGTCGATATCGCATAGTCGGGGCGGTGATGTTCGCCGAGGCCGAAGACATCGAGTCCCACCTGATCCGCGAGTTCGATTTCCTCGATCAGGTCGCGCAGCCTCTGCCCGGCGTCGATGGGGCGGCCCGTGTCAGGATCGACCCGGGTCTCGCCGAAGCTGTAGATGCCGAGCTGCATGGTATCCGGTCAGTCTCCCGCCGCCATCGGCGGCCCTACGGTAGAACGAAGTCCTCGGTCGTCATGAAGGCGATCAGGTCGGTGATGTCGCGCTGGAGCCGGGCGAAGCCAGTATGCGGCTCGATCCGCCGCTCATCCATGTAAAGGCCGCGCGCGATCTCGATTTGGATGGCATGCACCCCCTCGCGCGGGCGGCCGTACTGCCGCGTCACATAGCCGCCGGCATAGGGGTCGTTCCGCCGCACGTGATAGCCGAGCCGGCGCAGGCAATCCTCCGTCCGGGTGACGAGATAGGCGCCGCAGGCGGTGCCGTGCGCATCCCCCAGCACGAAATCGGGCCCGCCGGGCCCGATGCTCGACGGCATCGAGTGGCAGTCGATCAGCAGGCAAATCCCGCGTTGCGCCACGGTCCGTCCCAGCAGCGCGCGGAGCGCCGCGTGGTACGGCTCCCAGCAGCGGCGTATGCGGTCCTCCGCCTCGGCGAAGCGCAGCTTGCGGGCGTAAATCGCCTCCCCCGAGGCGACGATGCGGGGAATGGTGCCGAGGCCCGCGCCGATTCGCGGGCTGCTGGTATTGACCCAGGGCGGCAGGGCTTCCTCGAACATCCCGGGGTCGAGTTCCCATGCCTCCCGGTTGGCGTCGCAATAGGCCCGGGGGAAGGCGGCCTTGAGCAGGGGCGCGCCGTATTGAGGGGCGGCGGCGAAAAGCCGGTCGACCAGAAAATCCTCGCTGCGGCGGAGGGCGCGGGGTTCCAGCCGGGTGCCGGCCAGGAATTCCGGCGAATAATCCGCGCCGGAATGGGCCGAGGAGAATACCACGGGCGAGGTCTGGACCTCGGGCGCGATCAGGCTGAGCGGTGGCGCGATCTCGGCATAATCCATGGCTGTCATTGAAGCGCCCCGCACGGCCGCTGTCATCCTCCAATCGGGGGGGATGATGGGGAGGATTGGGCGAGCGCGCGGGCGATCTCGGCCGCTACCCTCGCATTGTTGCGCACCAGCGCGATATTGGCGGTGAGGCTGGCACCCCCGCTCCAGGCCAGCAGCCGCGCGAGCAGGAAGGGCGTGACGGCCTTGCCCGTGATCCGTTCGAGCCTTGCTTCCTCCAGCGCCTGATCGACCAGCGCCGCCATCGTCTCATAGCCGATCTCGTCGGCCGCCGGGATTGGGTTGGCGACGAGCACGCCGCCGCCGAGGCCCAGCGCCCGTCGCGCCGCCATCAGCGCCGCGATATCCTCGGCCCGGTCGGCCCGCATGGGCACGGGGTAGGGGCTGTCACGGCTCCAGAACGTCGGCAGCTGGTCGGTGCCGAAACCCACGACCGGCACGCCCCGCGTTTCGAGGTATTCGAGCGTGCGGGGCAGATCCAGGATCGCCTTGGCTCCGGCGCAGACGACTGTCACCGGCGTACGCGCCAGTTCTTCGAGGTCGGCCGATATGTCCATGCTGGTCTCGCCCCCGCGATGGACCCCGCCGATGCCGCCGGTGGCGAAGACCTCGATCCCGGCGAGGGCCGCGCAGATCATGGTGGCGGAGACCGTGGTGCCGCCGCTGCGGCCCATAGCGACGGCGAAGGGCGAGATCCGCACGGCTGAGCTTGAGCGGGGCCGGGGCATTGGCCAAGGCATCCAACTGCGCCTCGGCCATGCCGACGAGGATTTCGCCATCCAGAACGCCGATGGTCGCGGGCACGGCGCCATGCTCTCTGCAATCTGCTTCCACCTGTCTCGCCATGGCGAGATTTTGGGGATAGGGCATGCCATGGGTGACGATCGTCGATTCAAGTGCGACAATCGGCCTATGCGACCGTAACGCTTCCGCCACATCCCCGGACAGGGTAATGGGGGCTATCTTGGGCCGGCCGGCCGGGGCATTTCCGGTGTCGGACGGACTGGGCGGGTGGCCGGGCATAGTTTACAGCACCATGACACGAGACTTGGGGACGAATAGAGGCGGCGGCAGCCGCGGCTGCCCATCTGTAGGGCAGATGTGCCGTAAGACAAGAACGATACGTGACCAGCGTGGCGGGTCGCGCGTAGCGGAAATGGAACCATGAAGGCGCTGAATGCTATCCGGATGGGCGGGGTGGATATTCTTCCCCTCGTTGAAGGCGGGAAAGGCGTGGCGGTGACCGACGGCATGACCTGCGGGCACTGGGCGGCTTCCGGCGGCGTCGGTACCTTCAGTGCCGTCAATGCCGACAGCTATGACGAGGAAGGGCACCGCATCCCGCAGGTCTATCACGGCCGTACCCGCCGGGACCGGCATGAGGAGCTGGTGGATTACGCGATCAAGGGCGGCATCGCCCAGGCGCGCCAGGCGCATGAGATCAACGGTGGGACCGGGCGCATCCACGCCAATATCCTCTGGGAGATGGGCGGGGCCGAGCGGGTCATCACCGGGGTTCTGGAAGGCGCGAAGGGGCTCATCAACGGGCTGACCTGCGGCGCCGGCATGCCGTACCGCCTCTCCGACATCGCGACGAAGTTCGGCATCCACTACTACCCCATCGTCTCCTCCGCCCGCGCCTTCAGCGCGTTGTGGAAGCGGGCCTATCATAAGGCGTCCAACCTCCTCGGCGGTGTGGTGTATGAGGACCCTTGGCTCGCCGGCGGGCATAACGGCCTGTCCAACAGCGAGGACCCGGCCCGGCCGGAAGACCCGTTCCCCCGCGTGCTGGCTCTGCGCAAGCAGATGCGGGCCTTCGGCCTGGACGATACCCCCATCATCATGGCGGGCGGCGTCTGGTGGCTGGAGGAATGGGAGGACTGGATCGACAACCCGGAGCTGGGCCCCATCGCCTTCCAGTTCGGCACCCGGCCGCTGCTGACCCAGGAAAGCCCGATCGGCACGAGCTGGAAGCAGAAGCTGCTGACCCTGAAGCGGGGGGACGTGTTCCTGAACCGCTTCAGCCCGACCGGCTTCTACTCCAGCGCTGTGAACAATGGCTTCATCCAGGAGCTGCGCGGCCGCAGTGAGCGGCAGGTCGCCTACACGACCGAGGTGGTGGGCGAGCATACGGCGGAATTCGGTGTCGGCCCGCGCAAGCGAATCGTCTATCTGACGAAGCCTGATCTCGTGCGGGTGCGGCAATGGCTGGCCCAAGGCTTTACCGAGGCGCTGCGCACCCCGGACACGACGCTGATCTTCGTCACCCCCGAGAAGGCGAGCCAGATCTACCAGGACCAGGTGGATTGCATGGGCTGCCTCAGCCAGTGCCGATTCTCGAATTGGAGCCAGGAGGAGCCTGATTTCTCCAACGGCAAGAAGGCCGATCCCAGGAGCTTCTGCATCCAGAAGACCTTGCAGACGATCGGGCATGAGGAAGGCGAGGCCCCGGCCGAGGAAAACCTTATGTTCAGCGGCCATAACGGCTTCCGCTTCGCCCTCGACCCCTTCTACTCCAACGGCTTCATCCCGACCGTGAAGCAGCTCTTCGAGCGGATCACGACTGGGCGCTGAAGCCCGGCCCAAGCCGAAGTTCCTTGAGTGGGCGCGCTGTCCGGGGCAGACTGACCCGGACATGCTCAGCCGAGACCTTCATGCCTGATCTCAGCCGCGAAAGCCTGGCCCTGCCAGGGGGGGTCGCGGAGGTGATCTGGCGCCGCAGCGACCGTGCCCGCCGCGTCAGCCTCCGCATCGATGCCCGCACCGGCGCCGTGGTGATAACGCTGCCGCCGCGCTCCTCCAAGCGCGCCGGCATGTCGCTGCTCATGGAGAATGGCGGCTGGGTCTCACGCCGGCTGGCGGCCTTGCCGAGCGGCGTCTCCTTCGCCGACGGCGCCTCGGTGCCGATCGACGGTGTGCCGCACGCTATTCGGCATCGGCCCGGCGGTCAGGGCGGCGCCTGGATCGAAGACGGCGCGATCATCGTTTCCGGCGAGGCCGCCTTCCTTCGCCGGCGGGTGACGGACTGCCTGAAGCATGAGGCGCGGCGACGGCTGACGGCCTATGCCTGGGCCAAGGCGGCCGAGGGCAGCCTCAAGCCCCGGCGCATCATGATCAAGGATACGCGGAGTCGCTGGGGAAGCTGCGCGCCGGACGGCACCTTGTCCTTTAGCTGGCGTCTGGTCATGGCCCCGGCCTATGTCCAGATCTATGTCGCGGCGCATGAGGCGGCGCATCTGCGCCACCTCAATCACGGTCCGGCCTTCTGGGCGCTGGTCGAGACGCTATGCCCGGACTGGCGTTTGGCCTCCGCCTGGCTGCGTGATGACGGCCCGCGCCTGCTGCGCATCGGCTGAGGCCAAAAGCGCCCGCAACGAGTAACGCCGCAACATATTGAAAACGTAACGACGCGCCGCTTTCAGGGCGGCGAGGGCACCAGATATCTCGGCAATTCCGGCAGTGGGATGACCGAAACAACCTTGAGCTGCGTCAGCGTCCGGTCGCGCGATCGCTCAAGATGCGTCTTCAACGCTGCCGCCGCCGCTTCCGTCGCACCCTGCAACAGCGCCTCGAAGACCAGCGCATGCTCCGTGACCGATCCGGACTCGATCCCCCATTCCAGATGCCGCGTGAGGATGCGGCTCGCGGTGAGGGTCCCCTGCGTGCGCTGAATGAGGTCCGCCAGGTAGCGGTTGCCGATGTTCTGCACGCAGCTGACATGCAGATCGTGGTCGATCTCCTCCATCAACGCGGGTTCGAGCCTGGGGAGCTGCGCGCGCGCGAAATACACGCGCTCCAGCATCGCGCCGAGGGTCGCCCGATCCAGCGTGGCCGCCGCATGCCGCAAAGCGGCCGGCTCCAGAATGATCCGCGCCTCATACATGTCCCGAAGGCCGCCATCGGTCAGCGGGCCGACCAGCCAATGCGAGCGCTCGTCCTTGGTGATCAGCCCACGCTCGTGAATGCGGCTCAGCACATCGCGCACCACGGTGCGGCTGACGTTGAAATGTTCCGCCATCAGTGTCTCGCTGAGGCGGAAACGGCCGAAGGGTCCTGCGCCCTCGATCGTGCGCTGGGTCTCCGCAGCGATGCGGGCCCAACCGCCGCGGGCGGTCTCCTCGCCATTCTCGCGCGCCAGGCTGACATCGAGGCCGGCGACCGTCGGGTTGGCGCGGACAGGCACCAAGGGCGCGCCGACGCCCATCGGCACGACATAGCCCCGGCCCTCGAACCGCTGGATGTAGCCCTTCTCGTGCAGGCGCCGCAGCGCCATCTGCACGGGCGCACGGCTGACCCGGAAAGCCTCGGCGATGGTGCTTTCCAGCAGGACGAGCCCGGGCGTCAGCCGATGTTCCAGCAGGTGCTGCTCCAGCACCTGATGCACCTTCTCATGCAATCTCCCGCTCAGGGACGTGCTCCTTGGCTTTGGCGTCTAGGCAACGCAAGGAGCTGTGCCCTGTCAACCGGCGCGAAATCACGCCTTCGGCATGGGAACGATCTATTTCTGGAGCAAGGAAAGGGCGTCGATGTCAGGAATGCCGCCCCAGGGGAGAATGCGCTGCTCCGCGATAGCAAGGCCCGCCTCGGCCACGTAGCTGGCGAAAAGCGCCGTTGTCATGTGGTTTCTGGCGTGCGTGTTCAGGCCATAATGCCGGTCGGGGGGTGCCACGAGATTGGAATGATGAAAGAGCGCCATTCCCCCCGGCCGCAGAATGCGGGCCGCATCCTGGATATAGGCGCGCACCATCGCGGGGCTGAAATGGACCATGGCATCGTAGCAGAGGATGGCCGTCACCGAACTATCGGGCACCGGCCGGAAGGAACTGCCGTCGCCTTTGAGATACAAAACCTTGGCGTTCTCGCCGAGTCTCTTGCGGCAGGCGATGAGGTTGTTGTCGAAGATATCGATCATGACGACATGACCGGCCTGGGCGACGAACACCTCCGTATGCCGGCCGTGGCCGCAGGCGAGTTCGACGACCGATGACAAATCCATGCGGTCGAACAGGCCGCGGAACGGAGAGCCCTTCTGCCAGAAGATGAAGGTCCAGCGCTCCGCGTCATCGTAGTACGTGCTGTCGGCCCAGGCTTCGGCCACGATCGCGACATCCTGCTCCAGGCTTGTCGGCGAGGACGTCTCGCTCATGGAAGGGTGTCTCTCGGGCATTCGCTATGAAACCTGGTGGTCCGGTTCCGACATTTGCATCCCGCTCGCGTTGGCCACTGTGGCAAATGTCGGAACCAAAGGACCAGCAGCATTTTTACGATTCTAGTGGAGCTTCTGAATTTGACATTTGAAAGCGAGCGTGCGGCCGGCGGGAACTCAAATGTCAAATTCGTTCCACTAGCCTTGACGGTGAGGACCGAACCTTCGACGTAACTGCCGTGGCGGGGGTCGATGTCGCAATCTCCGCTGCCCCGCCGCTGGCGAAGGGCCCAATGACGATGAGGTGCCGAGGACGAGGATGGCCGCTTCCGTAACGCCGCCTGCCCCCGCCATTCTGCCGCCACGGCCGGTCTTGCGCGTGTTGGGCACGGAGGTCACGCTGAATGAGATGATCCGTGCGCGGGCCAGCGCCGATCTCGGTATAGATATCGCGTTCACGACGCTCGATGGCGTTGCGGCGCAACAGGTCGCGGTGCGCAGCCCCGGCAGTTTCGACATCTACGATCAATGGTTTCACAGCCTGGACGTCGTCTGGTGGGCCGGTGTTCTGCAGCCGGTGGACACGCGGCGCATTCTCGCCTGGGATCAGATCATCTATCGCGACCATGCGCTGCGCATGACAGGGCGCGCCGACCGGTCCGAGACCATGCCGCTCTCGCGGCTTTACGTCTCCCCGGACCGGCGCCTGGGCATTCATCGGACCGAGGCGGTGACGGCGCTGCCGGGCGTCTACAATGTCGATGCCTTCGGCTACCTTCCCGCCGCGATCGGGGATTGCATGGACAGGGAGGCCGAGAGCTGGGGCTGGCTGCTCGATCCGCGCCTGGCGGGCAAGGTCGCCCTGGTGGCCGACCCCACCATCGGCGCCGCCGAGGCGGCGCTGGCCCTCACGGCCCGGGGGATGGCGCAGTTCGAGGACCCGGCCGATCTCTCCATCGCCGAGATCGATACGATGGCGCGGATTCTCATCCAGCAGAAAAAGGCGGGTCATTTTCACTCGCTATGGCAATCCGTCTCCGACGTCGTGCCGCTGATGGAGGCCGGGACGGTGGTGCTCGGCAGCCTCTGGGCCTCGGCCTTGTCGAACCTCTGGTCGCGCGGGGTCGATGTGCGCAACGCCGTGCCGGTGGAGGGCTATCGCGGCTGGCATGGCTGCATGGGGCTGTCGGTCCGCTGCGAGGGGCGTGTCCTCGACGCTGCTTATGATTACATGAACTGGTGGCTCTCGGGCTGGGCCGGCGCGCAGATGACGCGATACGGCCTCTATGTCTCGGCATCGGACAATGTGCGGCCGCACCTGTCCGAGGCCGAATGGAGCTTCTGGTATGAGGGCAAGCCCGCGCCTGTGGCCTTGCCCGGCCCCGACGGCGGTTTGGTGATCGCGGCGGGCGCGGTGCGCAGCGGCGGCTCCGTCCTCGACCGCATCTCCCGCATTGTGCTGTGGAACACAACGATGCGGGAGCATAATTATCTGGTCAGGCGCTGGAACCAGTTTCTGGCAAGCTGAAGCCTCACCCCGGCCGAGCGGCCGCCAAAATGGCCCGCATCCAGACCAGCACGGCGCTGGCCCCGGCATCCGGCGCGCCCAGCGCCCGGTCCCCGAGATAGGCCGCGCGCCCGAGCTTCGGCCGCATGCCGGCGGTGGCGGCGGTTCCCTGTTCCGCCGCGCCGACGGCTGCCTCCCAGGCGTCTCGCTGGCCGGTGCCGGCGTCGATCGCCGCCGCGAAGGCATCCGCCGCCGGCTTCAGAGCATCGAGCATCGTGCGGTCGCCGGGCTTGGCGCCGCCCAGTTCCGCGACGGATGCCACCGCCGCGCTGAAGGCGCGCGACCAGCCGGCGGCCGGCGGCCGGGGCTCGTCGAGCATGCGGGCGGCGCGCAGCAGGGCCGCCGCGTAGAACGGCCCCGAACTGCCGCCGATTGCCCGGCGCAGCGCGTCGCTCATCGCCGCGCAAGCCGTGGCCGGATCGGCCCAGGCGGACTCGGGCAGGGCGCGGATCGCGGCGGCCCCGCGTGCCATGCTGATGCCGAGGTCGCCATCGCCGGCGCGGCTGTCCAGCGCCGTCAGCGATCCCTCTTCCCGCTCGAAAGCGGCGGCGACGGCGAGCGCGACCCCCTGCAATTCGGGCATCGCCGGAGCTGTGGTCCCAGCCGATGGCGGCGGCTTCGTCCCGGTCGTGGGAACGACCTTGCGTGCCGAGACATGGCCGCCGCCCGGCCAGGCGGGTGCGGTCACGATGCTGTCGAGCCGCGCGAGCCGCCCGTCATCCAGCTTCAGGAGGGAGAGCGACATGCCCGGCATTTCGAGCGCGGTCATGAAATTGCCGGCCCAGGCGCGCTCGACCTTGAGGCAGCGTTTACCGAGGCTATCGAGCGCGTGCCGGGCGACGATCGCGAGTTCCATGGGTGGCGTGCCGCCGAGCCCGTTCACCAGCAGGGCAACCCGTGTGCCGCCGCCGAGCGCCATATCGGCGATCACGGTATCGAGAATGGTATCCACCACCGAGTTGGCGGCGGCGATCGGGGCGCGCCGCACCCCCTGCTCGCCGTGAATGCCGAGGCCAAGCTCCATCTCATCTTCGCCCAGGGTGAAGCCGGGCTTGCCGGCCGCCGGAACCGTGCAGGCGCCGAGTGCCACCCCCATCGTGCCCACGGCCACGGCCGCCGCTTCGGCCTCCGCGACCACGGCATCGAGGGTGAGGCCGGAAGCGGCGGCGGCGCCGGCGATTTTATGGACGAATACGGTGCCCGCGATGCCGCGCCTCTGGCCCGGTGCCACGGTATCGCGGAGCGCCACGTCGTCGGCGACGATGACAACCCGCGACTGGATTCCCTCGGCGGTGGCAAGCTCCGCCGCCAGGCCGAAATTGAGCCGGTCCCCGGTGTAGTTCTTGACGATCAGCACGGCCCCGCGCGGGCCCGCCGCATGGCGGATAGCGGCCAGCACCGCATCGACGCTGGGAGAGGTGAAGACATCGCCCGCGACGGCCGCTGTCAGCATGCCTTGGCCGACATAGCCGCCATGGGCGGGTTCGTGCCCGCCGCCGCCGCCGGAGAGAACCGCGACCGGCCGGTCGGCGGTCGGCGGCAGATGGGCCCGGAGGATGACATTCTCCTCGGCTAGGAGCGCCAGGCCCGGATGCAGATCGGCCAGACCCTCCAGCATCTCACGGACGACGTCACGCGGATTGTTGACGAGCTTCTTCACGGCTTGGCTTTCGCCAGTGGGGTGTGAAGGTTTACTCGCCCATCGCGTCCGGTGACAGGACCATGCAGGGCGAACGGCCACGAATCGCGTCACAGGCGTTCACCGCCGCATCCTCGGACAGGCCGCCGAGCCGCGCCCGATAGAGCAGCCGCTCGGACACATGCACCGGCATCACGATGGTCCGGGCCGAAGCCAGCTCGTAGCGCTCATGCCGCCGGGCGGATTCGACGGCATCGCGCGCATCGCCGGCATTGCCATAGGCGCCGACCTGGATCGCCCAGCCGCCGCTATGCCCGCCGGAGTAGAGCGGCAGCGTATCGGCCTCGGCCGGGGAGATGAAGTGCAGGCCCCGGCTCCTCGGCCGGTAGCTTGTCGCCGGCTCGTCCGCCTCCGTGGCCAGGTTCTGCATGCCACCCGGGCCGATAACGGGCGCCGGCGCGTAGTAGCTCGGGCGCTGTGCAGACGGCGTGTAGGCGGCGTAGGCCGGCGCGGCCGGCGGGGGCGGCGGCAAATAATTCTGCGCAAGCCGGGCTCCGGCCGGCACTGCGGCCGCGCGGGCGTAGCTCGGCTGGTAGGAGGGCGCGACCTGGAACACCGGGCGAGCGGCGGGAAGGGGCGGTGCCGCCTGAGCCGCGACGATCGGGGTCTGCTCGATCACGGCCGGCTGATAGGCGGCCTGTTCCTGAGCGGGGGGCGCATCTGTCTGGCCCGCATCGGCGTCCGCCTCCTCCTGATCGACCTCCGCCGGTGTCGGCCGTGGCCCGTTATCGGCGACGATCAGGCCCGCCGGCACCGCGCCGCCACCGTCAGAAACGAGCTGGTTGCTGTGGATCGCGACCTGTTGGGAGTTGAGCGCATCGGCGCTCGAATCATTCGGCAACTCGTTCAAGGCCACCACGGCGCCCGCTCCGCTGCCGGAAACGAGACCGCCGCCGGTTTCGGCCAGGCTCTCATCAGAATCCGCCGCCCGAAACCAGGCCCCCGCCGGTCTCCGCCAGGCTATTGCTATCGCTGCCGCCGTTATACGGCCGCGCGCTCGGCGCGGTCAGGCTGTTCATGGCGAATGCGTCGGCCGGCGAGCGGCCCTCCGGCATATCGCCCTGAATGTAAGGCGCGATCATCGCGACGTAGTGGGTTGTCTCGTCGGGCAGGGGCCGTCCGTCCGTCAGGTATTCGTTCAGGCGCTGCGGACCCGCGTTATAGGCGGCGAGGAAGCCGGGCGACCCGAACAGGTCATACATCTCGCGCAGATAGGCCGTGCCGGCCAGAATGTTGTCGCGCGGGCTGTAGGGGTCGTCGCCCAGCCCGTATTCGCCCTCAAGCTCCTGATAGGTTTCGGGCATCAGCTGCATCAGGCCCATCGCGCCGACGGGCGAGGTGACGAGCTGGCCGTTGACATAGAGCTGGCCGCCGGATTCCGTGTGGATCACGTTGCGGATCCAGCTCTGCGGCACGTCGAATCGCCGCGAGGCCTGGGCGATATAGGGACCCCAAGGGTCATCGGGCGGCCCTGGCGGCTGGTAGTCCCCGCTCGCATTGTCCTTATACTCGGCCGCCTGCTGGGTAGCGGAAAGGCGGGGCGAATGGGCGGCGCAGGCGGCGAGCAGGCCAATCAGAGCCACACCGGCGAGGAGCCGCAGCTGACGCATCCCTCGGCGAGCCGGCATCTTCGCGCGCGCAAGAACGGGGATGGTCACATCTGGGGGAGTGTTTTGCGGCATCAGAGCAGCCTCTCCGTCGTGGCGCGGCCCCATAGGCCGTTGAGTCACGACGGCCCGCGCCGTCGCTTCCGGACATTGCTTCACGTTCACGGTCAGCAATGCTCCTTAACGCCTTAATGGAAAGCGAAGTTTCGTGCAATATGAAGTGAGGAAACCGAGGCTCGGGATGTCAGAAAGATTGCGTGCAGCTCAGGAAGATCGCGGTGGCGTGTGGGGCGCCGGTTTGATCACGTTTTCGCGGGCGAAAAGGCCTGCGCTCCTCATGGGCGCGCTGCTGGCGCTGACGGCCTGCGCGACCGGCAGGCCGCCTGCTCCCCAGGCGGGATCGACCGTGGCGGCGCCGACCGGCCCCGATTATGCGACCGTCGCCGCGGTCCGGCCGATCAATGACGAAGGATCGGGCGGCGGCGGTGCCGCGCCGGGGGGCGACCCGCGTGCGGATATTCTCGCCGCGATGGGCGTCTCTCCCGTGGCCGCCTCCGGGCAGGCGGCGCCGTCCGAAATCGTGGTGCGGACGGATGGCGGCGATACCCTGTCCATCGTCCAGACGGGCGGCGCCGGCTTCACCCCCGGCGAAAGGGTGGTGGTCGTGCCCGGCGGCCAGCCGCGCCTGGTGCCCGCGCCCGCGAGCTGACCGGGCGCTACCACCGCCGGACGGCGCAGTTGCAGTGGCGGGACGGATCGGCTATCGGCGGCCCCATATGAACGTCATTTCCGATCCTCAGACTTTGGTCCTATCCGAGGCCGAGCGCGGCTTCGCGATCGACCTTCGCCACGGTCTCGGCTTCGGGGCGCGGAATATCATGGCGATCCAGGATATCATCCGTGGCATCGGCCTGTGGCGGCTGGCGCTGACGCTGAGCTGGCTGGATATCCGGCTGCGCTACCGTGGCTCCGTGCTGGGGCCGTTCTGGCTCACGCTCTCGACCGCCGTGATGGTCGCCGCGCTGGGCTTCCTCTACGCATTTCTGTTCCATACGCCGATCCGGAACTACCTGCCCTTTCTGGCGCTGTCTCTGACCCTCTGGGGCTTCCTCTCGACCATCATCAGCGATGGATGTACCGCGTTCACGGCGGCGGAGGGCATGATCCGCTCCATGCGGATTCCCTTCTCGCTCTACATCTATCAGTTGCTGGCGCGTAACGTGCTGATCCTCTCCCACAACATAATCGTGATCGTGGTGGTGTTCCTGGCCTTTCAGGTGCCGGTGACGGGCGCCGTCTTCGCCGCCATTCCGGCCTTCATTCTCTGGCTTGTCGATGGTGCCGCGATCGCGCTGGTTCTCGGCGCGCTCTGCGCCCGCTTCCGGGATATTCCGCCGATCGTCGCCAGCGTCGTGCAGATCGCCTTCTATGTCAGCGGGGTCATGTACCGGCCGGAGATGCTCGGCCATCGCGGCTTCTTCCTGCTCTACGACCCGTTTTTCACGGTGCTGGAGGTGTTGCGGTCGCCGCTGCTCGGCACCATCCCCTCGGCGCATGTCTATATCAGCGCGCTCGCCTTTTCCGGCGTGCTCTGCGGGATATCCTGGTTCGTCTTCCTCCGCGTCCGCCACCGCATCGCTTTCTGGGTATGAACCGCATGCCAGCCCGGATCGAAGTCGAAGACCTGCGGATCGACTTTCCGCTCTATCATGGCCAGTCCCGCAGCCTTAAGCGCAGCCTGCTGCTGCGCGCCAAAGGCCGCCGCCGGCTGCAGGAAAATGACAAGCATCGCCTCGTCGTGCAGGCGCTGCGCGAGATCAGCTTCTCGCTCGGGCCGGGTGAGCGCCTTGGCCTCGTCGGCCATAACGGCGCCGGCAAAACCACGCTGCTGCGGGCGCTCGCCGGGGTCTATGAGCCGGTGGGCGGCCGTGTGCGGATTCAGGGCACGCTCAACGCGCTGCTCGACCCCAACCAGGGCATGAACCCCGAACTGACCGGGCGGGAGAATGTCTCTCTGCGCGGGCGCTTCCACCGGCTCGACCGCGCCGGGGTGCAGGCCTTGCAGGAGGATGTGCAGAGCTTCGCCGAGCTGGGTGACTTCTTCGACCTCCCGGTCCGCATCTACAGCTCGGGTATGGTCGTCCGCCTCGCCTTCGCGATGGCGACCGCCATCCGGCCGCAGGTGCTGCTGATGGATGAGTGGTTCCTGGCGGGCGATGCCTCCTTCCGGAACAAGGCGCGGGACCGGCTGGAGGGGATGGTGCGCGGCGCCGATATCCTCGTCCTGTCCACCCATCTCAACGACATCGTTCGCTCCTGGTGTACCCGGGTGATCTGGCTGGAGGAAGGCCGGGTCCGCGCGGATGGTCCGGTCGATGCGGTGATGGATGCCTTCTCAGGTGTCGATACCGCGCCAGCCTTGTTCCCCGAGGCAGCGCTGAGCTGAGGTATAACGCGGTGAGCCAGGCAGCGGCGGGGCCGCCACCTATCAGCCATCGCCGCACGCGCCCTTGCCCCCCAACCATTTTCAGCTAAGCACAGCCCATGCGCAATTTCTTGGATTTCGAGAAGCCACTCGCCGAACTCGAGAGCAAGATCGAGGAGCTGAGGCGGATGTCCGGGCCGGAAGGCCTGAGCATCGCCGATGAAGTCGCCCGCCTGTCGGAGAAGGCAGACCGGCAGCTGCGGACGCTCTATGCGAAGCTCACGCCCTGGCAGAAGAGCCAGGTCGCCCGCCACCCGGACCGGCCGCGCGCGCTATCCTACATCGCAACCCTTATCACCGAGTTCACGCCGCTCGGCGGGGATCGCGCCTTCGCCGAGGATGCGGCGATCGTGGGTGGCCTCGGGCGCTTCCGGGGCCGGCCTGTGATGGTGGTGGGGACCGAGAAGGGCACCGATACCGACAGCCGCATCAAGCACAACTTCGGCATGGCCCGCCCCGAGGGCTACCGCAAGGTCCATCGCCTGATGGAACTGGCCGGCCGGTTCCACCTGCCGATCCTCAGCTTCATCGACACCTCCGGCGCCTATCCCGGCATCGATGCCGAGGCGCGGGGCCAGGCCGAGGCGATCGCCCGCTCGATCGAGGCGGGGCTCGCCGCACCCGTGCCCTTCATCGCGACGGTGATCGGGGAGGGCGGATCGGGCGGCGCCATCGCGCTCGGCGCCGCCGACCGGGTGCTGATGCTGGAGCATGCGATCTATTCGGTGATCTCGCCGGAGGGCTGCGCCTCCATCCTGTGGCGGGATGCGGGGTCCGCCTCGCTCGCCGCCGAAGCGCTGCGGCTGACGGCGGATGACCTCAGGCGGTTCGATCTGGTGGATGCCGTTATTCCTGAGCCGCTGGGTGGCGCGCATCGCGCCCCGCAGGACGTGATCGCGGCCGTGGGCGATGCGATCGAGATGGTGCTGACGCCGCTTCTGGGTCAGACGCCCGAGGCGCTGAAAGTGCGCCGGCGGGAGAAGTTTCTTGCCATGGGCCGCGAGGGCTTGAGTTAGAGCAGGATTGGTTCGCATTCGCGCTCAATCCCGCTCTAGAGCGTTTCCTATTCGCTTACGCTCACAGTCACCGCTCTAGCTCTTTGTTTTTACGAGCATCTTCACCCGATCAGATGATTCCATATGATCGGGATCTGCTCTAGCTGTTTCGTTGATCGCGTGATTTCAGACCTTCGGTTCTCTCCACCTTCGGTCATCACGCTCAAGCGCCACTCTTGCAACGATGCAGCCCTTCGTGAGAAGGGGAGGATGCGCCGCCTGACGGAGCGCCATCGGCGGAAGGACCGACTGCATGACGATTGCCGCCGTCACTTGTGTGCGCGATGAGGAAGACATCATCGAGGAGTGGATCGCGCATCACCTGGCGTTAGGGATCGAGCGCATCCACATCTTCGACAATTTCAGCACGGACGGCACCCGAGCACGCATCGAAACGATCTGCGGCAAAGTCAAGGGCGTGACCGTCGAGTCCTGGGCTTCATCCGCGTCCGAGACGCAGACGAGCGCTTTCGAGCGTGGCCTCGCGATGATGAAGGCAGAGGATATTGAATGGTGTGCCTTTCTGGATGCCGATGAGTTCATCGGCTCGGGTGAGGGAGCAGGCGCGGGGACGTTTCGGCAGTTTTTGGACCGGCATAGGGAGCATGCCGCCATCGGGTTGAACTGGGCAATCTTTGGCAGCGATGGGATTATGGAGCGCCCGGATGGCCTCATTCAGGAGTTGATTCCTGCGCCGCGCCGAGGCCAATTTTGACGTTCAGCGGCATATAAAGTCCATTGTGAGACCGAAACAGGCGAAGGGTGTTCATCACACCCATGGGCTTAGTCTGGACGCACCCTATTACAATGCCCGCGGTGAGATCATCGTTTGGCGAACCATGGTCCACGGCACACCTGTACATCCCTTCGCCTATACTGAAAACGACCCCAGCATTGAAGGCTGGCGTGTTAATCATTACTTTTGCCGGTGGCGCCGCCGCTGGATCGACAAGGTCAAGCTGTCGGAACGCATCGGCGCCGTGTGGCGATCCGAGGCGGATTGGCAGCATCATGATCGGAATGAGGTCTATGATCCCTCCGCGCTGAGCTGGGCGGCCAGGGATCGCGCCCTGATGGAAGCGTGGAACGCCGCCAGTCTTGCCAGGTGAGGGACGGGCCTGAACCGCGCGCCCCACGCCGGGGCGCCGGGGCCGCTTCGCCGTCAGGGCGGTGATCTTTTGATGAACGGGAAGATGTCGTTGCTGTAAAGATCGTGGCCGAATCCGCCCCCGGCGCCGATATCGAAGACTCTGCGGCTGCCCCGAGCCCACCCACATTTCGTAGCGAATTCTTTCCCGGTTCTGGGGATCTGCGAATTGCGGGCTCGCGAAGTCGGGTGAGACGGGATGAGGTAGGCGTCTTAAATAGTCGGGCGCCGCCCACCAGAAGTTTCCACCGAAATGCCGTGCCGGAATTTCATGGTAGTTGATTCCGGCCAGATCATTCGTCATCAACTGAATGACGCAATCCCGCCAGCATTTTAAGACGCCATATTCAAGCAGATGTCGCCAACTGTTAACGTTCTGCATGGGTCTGTAGCCGTCGTGGTTCGAGGCTAGATGGCGGATTCCCTTCGTATGAAGATAGGCGACCGCCTGCATGCGCCGTTCACGGTCATCGAGGCATCGCTGATAGGCATGCTTGAGTGTGAGTCCTTCGAACTCGCTCTCGTCT
This sequence comes from uncultured Pseudomonadota bacterium, assembly GCA_963745125.1. GTDB lineage: Bacteria > Pseudomonadota > Alphaproteobacteria > Acetobacterales > Acetobacteraceae > Acidisoma. The sequence continues at coordinate 72,622 of CAVUWB010000009.1, read as the reverse complement.
TCGGTGTGCTCGATCACTTCAAGCCAACTGACGTGCCTGACGAATTCACGGATCGCCGCATGCTGTGGTCCGCTGATACAGCAGGCGATGTCCGCCTGCTCGTGCAGGCCGCAATGCTGAATGAGTTTGAGCTGCTCATCGACGAGAAGCTTCCAGACGTCCGTGTTTGCAGGACTCCAGATGTGGTAGAAGACGGCGAGCCGTTTCATTCAATGTAGTCCTGCCGTTGAATGTCAGTCAGCCAGATTTCGCAGAACGTCCGACATTTCCATCCTGATCGGCGTATCCCAGTTGCCTTCGACGAAGTGCTCGGTTGCCTCCGGGCATCGTATCTCTCGATAACGGTGTTCCTTCAGATCGGATAGCGTCCAATAAAATATGTCGGGCATTTGGGAGGGCATGAAGGTAATGACCTGCGAGCCGCTCGGGGCAAAAACAAGATTGGTCAGCCCGGCCCCTGCGACCCCCGCGATCCGGCGAGCGCCTTTGAACACTGCGATCTGATGCCGCAATGTCATTTGGCTCGGGTCCACAATCATCCAGTTCTTGCCGAGAAGTTCTGCGACAATTTGATCTTCGTTGAGCAGTTTCCGGCTGGCCGTGGCGCGTGTCACCCAAATGTCCGCGGCGGGCCCCGGCCGAATTGCTGCCGCCACCGCCTCTGCCGCGTCGACGACCAACGGCGAATAAAACTGTCCATGACGGGTCATGCCGCTCACCATAACGAGCCGATCGTAAGCGTCGGGGCCGGGAGACCGAAATTTCACCTGTTCTTTTGGAATGCCGAGCAGTTCCAAAGATGCTTCCATGACAGCATTCATCTTGGGGCCGGCGAGCGGGAGCCGCACATTCCATCCCCAGCGCAGAATCTCCGGAAGCATGAGATGCACAATCGGAAGCATCTCCACGATCCAATGGCCGTAATTGCCGACGCCTGCTTTTTCGCAGAGCAAGGTCACGCCCTGTTGGCGTGATATCCTTCCGGCTCGCTTGTTTTCCGTCACGCTCCAGGTGAACTGATTCGCATCCTGCTCGGGCGTCTGGTGAATACTGTCACGGATAAGGTTCAGGTCCCGATCATACACAAGGCCGGGTCCTTCGACGATCGCATCAGGGATGACGAACCAACGAATCGGTGCGGGAGCCTGCACGCCGGCAAGTAGGTGCTCGCGATGATCTCTGATATGGGCAGGGGCCAGATCCGGGCTGACCAAGTCCGGACAGCTGAGCTGATATCGCGGAGATGGCATGGTACCCATCGTATGCTCAGGCGAAAGATCGACGATATTCGCCATGAAGCTCTCCGATGAGCGCAAGCGATACGGCCCGCCTGCTTAACTTACTTTGAATGGACGGTGGCTTGGTGGGGTAGCCTCAGGGCTGTCGCGTCATCGGCGTAGCAGCCGGCGCCGCTACTCCTTCCCATACCGGATCGTGATCTCCTCCGGCTGGGCGGAGGCGACCCGCCGCGCGACCAGGGACGCATCCGTCCCGGGCTGCTGCGACATCCAGCCCTCATACAGACCCACCAGCACCCCGGCGAGCCAGGTGCCCGGCGGATCGCCGCCGCCACCGACGCGCGGCAAGCCGTGATGCGTCAGCAACAGACACTCCTCGCGCTCGGAAAACGCGATGCCCACCGAGCCCCAGCCGAAACCATCCAGCGTCTCGGTCATCTCCATCGCCAGCCCGTCCAACGATTCCCGAACCGGCAAGGGATACATGCGCGCGAGATGAAGCCCCACGCCGTGCAGCAGGGCATCCCGCCCCGCGCTGCCCGCCACCGCGTCGATCTCCGCCGCGAGCGCCCGCAGAAACGGCCGCCAATCCGGCGCCGCGACAGTTTGCTCCCGGGGCGGGGCAGCCGGCTGAGGGGCAGCCGGCTGAGGCGCGGCCGGCGGAGGCGCGGCCGGCTGAGGCGCGGCCGAGTCCCGTTGTGCTGGCGCATGACCACCGAAACCCGACGCGCCACTCTTTGTCACCTCAACCTCCTTACTCGGCACTCACGAACGTATAGCGCGCGAACGCCAAGAAATCCGTCTCGTTCCAATCAGGGGATTTCTGATAGCCGAGCGAGCCACCCACCAGCAGTTCCGGCGTGAGGTGATACTCGAAGCTGCCGTTGAGGCCGCCGACGATGCCGGTGACACTCTGGCTCGGATAGCTTGTCTGTAGCGTCGTGTTTGACGCGGCGAGGCTTTCAAGCTGTTCCTGCATCGCCTGGTCATTGGGGAAGACCTGCCCGGCATTGGCCGTGAAGCTCTGCAGGCCGAGCGAGGCGCCAACCTTGAAGGTCAGTGGCCCACGGTTAGCCGTCCAGGTCACCGGAATAACGGCCGCCACGTAATCCTGCGGGCTGAAATACCCGCCATAGCCGTCCGTGAAGTGGTCCTCATTCGTCCCATAGCCGAAGTAGATGAGGTCGAGGCCCACGCGCACCTCATCGGCCGGGGTCTTATAAACCGGGTAGCTGCCGCCGGCACCCAGCTCAAGCTCGGTATTGCTCACCACATTCTGGCCGTCGAGCCAATCATAGCCGCCGCCGGCATAGAAATTCGCCTGGCCTGGGGAGAATTCAAGCTGGCCATGCACCCGCGTGCGCGTGACGCCGCCATAGGTGACGCCGGTGCGTGGATCGACCGAGCCGGAATAGGCGAGCAGGCTGTCAATCACGGCACGGCGCTCGCCGGTCAGGCGCAGGATGAGATCCTGGCCGATTGACGGCGCGATCTCGATCCCGCCGACGAAGTTGGAGACGGTGAAGCCGAGCGGGGTGGTGCCCGCATCCACGCTCAGCCATTTCTCCACATAGCTGAGATCGAGGCCGACGCCGGTTGCCGTCTGCGTGCCGGCCGCCGGGCCGCCGAGCACGGCGGAGCCGATATTCTCCTGATCGAAGATGGAGGAGCCGACGGTGCCGGCGTTCAGATAGGTCGGCGTCGCGTCGAAGGTGAGGCGGCCGACGCCGCCGGGCGAGAAGCTCCCCTCCAGCGGCACGCCGAAATTCGCGAGCTGGCTGGTGCCGGCGCTGCCCGAGCGGAGCTGCAAGGCCGTGCTGGCGCCGATATAGGGCGCGATCTGTAGCTGGATCGCCGAGATCCGGCTGTCGAGGTCGGCGATCATCGGATCGGGCGCGGCCACGGGTGCGGCCCCCAGCGTGCCGCCGGTGGCGAGGCTGCTGCCGAGCGCGCTGCTGGCGAGCGTGCTACCGCCAACGAGGCCGGTTCCGGCCAGAATGCCCACGGGGGTCGTGACGGGCGCATTGGCGGTCACATTGTCATCGTCGGTCGGCGCATTGCGGAACGGGTTGTCGGAAACGGCACCGAGCGGTGTCACCACCGGACCGTTGCTCGCGACCTGGAAGCTCGGATTGGCGCCGCCGGGGACGGCGGCATAGCCAAGCTGCTGCTGGCGCAGCGCGCGGGCCTGGCGCAGATCGTGCAGCGCGTCGGCGTTGAGGCCGCGCGCCTGGGCGATGTCGGCCGCCAAAATCCAGTTCTGCGGATCGTTCGGGTTCTGGATCAGATTGTCGTTCACGAAGCGCGAAGCGAGCGCGTAGTCGCCGGTCTGGATCGCGGCGGCGACGGCCCCTTGCCGCGCATCGGGGTTGTTGGGGTCGTTCTGCAAAATCCGCTCGTTGATGGCGAGCGCCTTTTGCGGGTCATTGGCGGTCTGATAGAGCCGGGCGAGGGCGACATTCAGCGCCGGGTCATCCGGGCTCTGGATCAGCGCGGGGGCGAGCTGGTCATAGGCATCCGCCGTCCGCCCCGCCGTGTTCAGCGTGTCCGAGCTGCGGATGGCGATGCCGTTGCGCAGGCCGTTGAGGCTCGTCTCCTGGTCTGGGGTGAGGCTGCCAGCCGGAATCGAGGCCAGCAAGGCGGAGGCGCCGGCGGTATCGCCGGCCGAGAGCAGCCCCTGCGCCCAGAGCAGCCGGGCGCCGCCGCCGGCCGAGGGGTTGGCGGCGGCGGCGGTCGCGATCGCCGTCTGCGCGTCGGTGGGGTCCGACAGCGCGATGAAAGCCTTCGCGACCGCCAGGCCACGGCCGCCGCTCGGGTCGCGCTGGGAGGCGATGGCGAGCAGTTGCTGGCGCGCGGCGGCGGGGTCCGACGCCGCATAGGCCTCGGCGGCGCCGATCTGGCCCTGCACCTGCGCCTGATCCAGGATCGCCCGCATATCGGCGGTTCGCTGCCGGCGCGGCACCTGCTCGATGAGGTTGACCGCCTCGGCGCTGTTATTGGTCTCGTTGGCGAAGATGATGCCCGCCTGAAGGGCGGCCGCTGAGGGCCGGGATACGTCGGTCACTGCCGACATCACGCTTTGCGCGTCACCCGGCTGGCCGTTCTTCACCAGCGCGCGGGCGAGGTCGAGACGGAGCCAGGGGTCTGACGGGTCGGCATCGACCGCCGAGCGGTAGAGCGCGATCTGCCCGGCGGCATCCGGCATGCCCTGGGCCTGCTGAGCGAGAAGCTGCGCGCGCGCCTGCTGGGAGAGCGCGCCGCCGCTGGCCTCGACCTCGGCGAGGAGGCTGTTCGCCTCGGCCTGATTGCCTTCGCGGGCCAGCACGCCGGCCAGCGCCAGCTTGATGCCTGAATTATCGGGCTGCCGGGCGAGAAGGGCGCGATAGGCCTGCTCGGCGGCCGGCAGGTCACCGCGATTGCTCGCGGCCTGGGCGGCGGCGAACTGATTGCTGACCGCCGCGCCGGACAGCGCCTGCCGCCAGGATGCTGCCTGGGTCGGGTCGAGGGCGATGGCGCGGTTGAAGAGCGTGGTCGCTTCCGCCGACCGGCCTTCCCGCTGCATGACGAGGCCGAGGCCGCCGGTGGCGCTCGCGTTTTTGGGGTCGGCGGCCAACGCCTGTTGGAAGAGCTGCTGCGCCTGGGCGAGGTCGCCGCGATGAAAGGCGTCATACCCTTCGCTCGCGGCTTGCGCGCCGGGCGCCTGGTTGGGCGGGTTGAGCGCATTGGCGAGAAGCGTGGCGGCGGAGGGATCATCGGGGTAGCGGGCCTGATAGGCCTTGATGGCGGTGATGGCGGTTTGGTTCGCCGGCAGCCAGCCGAGCGCCTGGCGCCAGCTTTCGCGCGCCTGCGGGCCGATGGAGGGCATGTTCGCGAGGACGGCGAGGCGGTCGATCCCTTCCAGGCGCGTATCCTGCCGGTAGGTCAGTGCCTGGGCATAAGCGAGCTGAGCGCGAAAATCGTTCGGGTTGTTGCGGACGGTGCCGGCCAGCCCCGCGATCGAGGGTTGGTAGCCGCCTGTGGTGCCGCCCAGCGTTTGGTAATACTCGGTTGCGAGAGAATCGGGCGGCGCGCCACCGCCGAAAAGCTGGCGATAGGCGCTGACGGCCTCCGCGTCGTTGCCCTGCTGGGCGAGCTGCCGCGCGTTGCTCAGCGCGGTCGGGTCTATGGCGCCGACGCGCACGGCCTCCTCGGCCTGGCGAAGTTCGGGCGCGCCCGGATGGGTCTGTTGCAGGAGTGCCAGAGTTTGCTGAGCTTCCGTGACATTGCCGCTGCTCGCCTGCACCTCGGCAATGACGGCGAGCGCCTGAGGGTTGTCGGGCGAGATGCTGAGAGCGCGTTGCGCCGCTTCGATGGCGCGCGGCGGATTGTCCTGGTCGCGCCAATAGACGGCCTGCCGCAGCAGGACAGCGAGGGCCTGGTCGACCGGGGCCGATGGTGACGGATCGGCCGGCGCGGCTGTCGGGGGTGGTTTCGCCGGCTGCGCCGTAGCAGCCTTTACCGCCGCCTGCCGGGCGGCCGCCACCGCCGCATCGGCTGGCGTCGGCTGGGTTCCCGAGGCGAGGTAGAGCGAGGCCGGCGCCCCCGGCTGTGTCGGCGCCGTCGCGCTCTGCGCGAAGCCCGCGGAAGACCACAGGGCGGCGGCGATGGCGGTGAGCGAGACGGCGCCGAGCGCGGAGCGTCCGGTCATTTTACGTCTCCCCGGGACCGCAGCCGGTTCAAGGCCCGGCGCTTCAGCGTCAGGTGCAGGGCGATGGTCAGGATGACGCAGCCAAGGATCATGATAACGACGATGGTCGCCGGCTGGTCCTGCAGCAGGTAGCTGGGCCAGATCCAGAAGGGAATCCAGCCCACGGTATAGGTGGAGCCGATCCGGAAGGACGAGACCTGGCCGCTGGAGACGACGCTGAAATCACCCTGGATCAGCGGGTTCTGGACCGGGTCGCGGAAGGTCGAGATGATGTCACCCAAGCCCTGGGACGTGCCGGCCAGCAAGGCGACGACCGTGCTCTGGCTATTCCAGGGCGACTGCCCGCTGCCGATGACCGCCGTATTCTGGTTGATGGCGGCCGAAAGGGTGGCGGCCGCCTTGCGCTGATCATTGGTGTGGCCGCCGGTGAAGATCTCGATAGACGCCGGCCAGGGGCTGGTCTCCGACCTTGATGGAGATCTGGTCGCTGCCGATCGAAATCGGCACGTTCTTGAGGATATCGGTCAGACTGCCGAGATGGTCGAAGGTGCCCATGACGAGGATATCGCCCTTTTGCAGGGTCGCCTCTTCCTCGGGCCGCGCGACCGTCACCTGCATGGCCGGATAGCCGGTGAGGAAGCCGAACCGGCCCATCATGCCGAGATAGGCGCTGATCTCCCCCGTATTGGGCGTGTCGGGCAAGACGATGGTGGTGTTCGAGAGATCGGCCATCTGCGTGAAGGGGAAGCCGGCGCTGACGAAAAAGGCGAGATTCGGCATCTCGGCGAAATGATAGCCGCGCGCGAGGCTGATCGTGCTGTTGGGATCGATGCCCATGGTCGGGTCGGCGGGCACGGCGCCGCACGCGCCGCGATTGAGGGGGCGCGTATCGAAGAAGAACTGAAGCGCGTTGTTGCCGAAGACATCATAGGGCGGGAATGTAGATCGTGTGGAACGGGCCGGTGGCGCCAATGACCGGAATCCAGTTCCGCCACCAGGCGTTCGCGTTCGCGTCCGCAAGTGGGATGGACTGCAGATAGAGCCCGTTGATGCCGACATCGAGGCGCGAGACCGCAAGGTTCTCGATCGGCCCGGGCGGGGCGCGGAAGGCGACGCGGAGCGGGAAGCCGCGCTCGCGCCAGGTGTAGAGGTCAGGCGCGGTGCGGAATGCGACCTGGACCAGATTGTCATAGCCGGCGCCGTCGAGGTTACGCACATCGGTGGTGACGGCGCCAAGGCGCACTGGCCGGTCGGACGGTATCCAGGCCGGCGCGTCATAAGGCTGGCGGACGGGGATACTGGGCGGCGACACCTGGGCGACGGTGCCGCCGAGCGTACGGTAGCCGAGCGCGAGTGCATCCGCCGCCTGGGCGGCTTCGGCGCCGTCGCGGCCGTAGACGACCAGGACGCTGCTGAGCGGATCGGACGGGTTGGGAATAAGCGCGATGCCCGGGCCCGAAATCGGCGGCAGGCCCGGAACCGTGGTGGTGGCGCTGCTGATGATCATCACCGCGTCGCCGGATGGCGCGGAGCTGGTGACGGGAAAGCTGGCGCCCCGGAAATCGGCCAGCTGGCCGAACCAGGAGGCGACGATGCCGGCCGCCCGCAACGTGTCGTCATCCGGCTGGTTGGGCAGCACGAAAGGCAACAGCAGGCCACGGCTGCTATGACGATCGAAGAAGGGCAGCGGCAGCTGCGCTGAGATCGCGCTGCGGCGGCAGCCGCTGCACGGTCATGCTCAGGCTCGAACTATTATAGACGGTGCCCCAGATCAGGCCGCTGAGCAGATCGTTGCACTGTCGTGTATAAGCGCCGGTCAGGCGGAAGTTCAGCGAATTGTCGCCCTGGAAGAACACCGGGTTGACCGGCAGCGTCAGGTTGAAGTTCGGCTGGTTCGGCGAAACCGGAATGGTGCCGATATACTGATCGTTCAGCGTCACGGTGATATTGCTGAGATCGGGGATCAGCGCCGGCGAGATCGCGCCCGTCAGGCTGAGGGAGGCATTGGTCACGACCTCGTCGCTGCGCACGCCGAATTGCACGCCCTGAAGCGCGCTGGTGCCACGTAGCGCGATCTGCCCGACGGCGCCGAGATCCTTGAGCGAGAGCGTATCCGTGTCGGTGCTGCCCGTGGGCACCTCCGTCGCTGCCGCGAGGGCGGGCGCCACGGCCGGCTGTGCAGTAGCGGGCGCGGGGGTGGGTGCGGGCGCGTTCGGCACAACGATGTTCGGAAGCGGCACGCTGCCCGTATCGGGTACGGCGGCCGCAGTCTCGGGCAGCGGGCGCACGATCGTCGTCTGCGCTCGCGCCGCGACGGGGATCAGAAGCGCCGGCAGCAGAAGCAGAAGCAGCGCGATGACCGCCGCCGCCGCCTGCGCCCGCGGCTTGGTCTCGGGCTCGCCCTGGGCCAGGCCGCGATTGGCGCGGGCGAGCGAGGCGCGGATCGTCTCCTCGATCTGTGCCCGCTCGGCGGGGCTCGCGGCTGTTTCGCCATCCGGCCGCCTAAACAGGCCGCCGATGCTGACGAGAACGCGCCATAGGCTGGTCAGCGGCTTGTCTTTCGGGAAATCGCTCCAATCGACCCAGGCGTCGGCACGGCCGAAGACGCTCTGTATGATGGCTGCTTCGTCGGCCAGGGTCTTCGGTTCAAAGTTCAAAAGCATCTCTTTTTCAGTCCAGCGCAGATAGCGCGACGGAATCAGCGCGGAGCCGCTGGGCAAGGGCATCTCAAGCAGGATCTCGGTATCTTCGGGCAGGTCTTCCGGCCGGGGAACGACGGTGCGCGCCCCGCTCTGGGAAAGGTTCTGGACGCGGCCGGCCAACACCCGGCCGTCATAAAGGTGGATGATCGCCGGCAGATCGACTTTGACGCGCGCCCGGGCGCGCAACTGCTGTTTCTCCCGCCCGACCGCGAGGGCGGCGAGCAGAATGAGCAGGCTGATCGTGGCCCAGATTGTGTTCAGCAGCAGCGCCTGAAATTGCAGCGTCGTCGTCGGCTGGAAGATCATGCTGAACAGCCCGCGCAGAATGCCGAGGACGACGAAGAAGGTCAGCAGGATATTGGGATAGACCGAGCGCAGATCGAAATAGCCGCGCGCCAGCGTGCCGCCCTTTTCCGTCACGTTGAACTTGCCGCGCCGCGGGCTGAGCATGGTGACGATGGTGACGCGCACCAGGAACAGGGCGAGCACCGTCTCGTAAATCTCGCTCCAGAACGAATGGCGCCAGTTGCGCTGGATACGGGAATTGGTCGCGACAGAGTGGAAGATATGCGGCAAGGCATAGGCGGCGATGGCCAACGGCGAGGCCGCGATCATGTTCTGGACCAGCAGCAGATAGGCGAGCGGGGAGGCGAGGAAGACAACGCGCGGAATGCCGAAGAAGAAATGGACCATGGCATTGAGGTAGCAAAGCCGTTGCCCGAGCCCGAGCCCGGGGCCGAGCATGCGGGTTGTCGAGACGGAAAATCTGCATCATCCCGCGCGCCCAGCGGATGCGCTGGCCGATATGGAGGATCAGGCGCTCGGTCGCGAGGCCGCCGGCGAGCGGCAGTTTCAGATAGGCGGAGGTCCAGCCGAGACGATGCAGCTTCAGCATCGTATGGGCGTCCTCGGTCACCGTCTCCGTGGCGATACCGCCGATCTCGTCGAGGGCGGCGCGCCGGATCACCGCGCAGGAACCGCAGAAGAAGGTCGCGTCCCAGTAATCATTCCCGTCCTGCAGCAGGCCGTAGAACATATTGCCTTCGGGCGGTACGCGGCTGCCGGCGGCGAGGTTCCGCTGGAACGGATCGGGCGAGTAGAAGTGATGCGGCGTCTGCACCATCGCCATTTTCTTATCCCGCACCAGCCAGCCCACGGTCAGCTGCAGGAAAGCGCGGACAGGGATGTGGTCGCAGTCGAAAATGGTGACGAACTCGCCGCGGGTCACCGTCATCGCGTGGTTGAGGTTGCCCGCTTTGGCGTGCTTGTTGTCGGTGCGCGTGATGTAGCCGACACCGGCCTCCGCCGCGAAGCGACGGAACTCCTCGCGCTTGCCGTCGTCGAGGATATAGACGCGAAACTTGTCGGCCGGGTAATCGAGCGCGCGGCAGGCAAGAACGGTCGCCCGCACGATCGTCAGCGATTCGTTATAGGTCGGAATATAGACATCGACCGTTGGCCAGTCATGCGGGTCGGGCGGCAGCGGCACCGGTTTCCGGTCAAGCGGATAGATCGTCTGCACATAGCCGAGGACGAGGACCACGACCGCGTAAAGCTCGGCGATCACGAGCAGGCTGCCGAGCAGAAGTTGCGGAAGCGTTTGGAAGGTCAGGGTTTCGGTGGCGCGCCAATAGATATAGCGGGCGGACATGGCGAGCGACAGGATCGAGAGAAAGATCGTCACGCGGCGGTCGCTGAAGCGATTGGCGACGATAAAGAGCGCCGCCGTGGAAACGCCGACCGCGACCTGCTGCCCGACCGACAGTGGCACCGTCGCGATGGCGGCCAATACGCTCACCCCCACGACGAAGCAGATAATCCCCCCGATCCTGCCGCTGAACACCTCGCGCATCACAGTACCGCCAACTCCATCATCGATCGTTATGAATGCACGGTCATTTTGGGGGACGGATGGCCGTCAGGCCCCGCCACGTCGCTCGGCTCTCGTCTCGCCGCGCCCGGGCCCACGGCCGCGACGATTTTGGCCGCGATGGCGGTCATGTCCTGCGCTGCTTTGCTGGCCGGCGCGTAATCGGTGACGGAGGATTGGCGCGCCAGGGCTTCCGGCACATGTTCATCGCGATAGACGCGGCCGAGAAGGCGGGTGCCGAGATGGCGTTCGGCTGCTTCCGCCGCGGCCCGGGACAGCCGGCTCCGCATGTCGATCTGGTTCACGACGAAGCCGATCCGCTCCATCGGGAAGGGCGTGCCCGATGCGCCGCGATACATGCCCTTGCCGTCGATCTTGGGCAGTTGGACGATCGAGGCCGCGTCCGACAGCAGCACGACCACCATGTAATCGACGATCGAGGCGATCACCGAGGATGCCACCGCCGCCCCCGGCGGGGTGTCGGCGATGATGACGACGTCGGGGTCCTTGAGGATATCGCGCAGAGGCGCGAGCAGCAGTTCGGGCTGGTCAATAAGGTCCGCGTTGATCGCGAAGGTTTGCGCGAAGGTGGAGTGGCCGTGCGGCAGCAGGGAGATGCCGGACGGCGTCTCCTGTAAATGCGCCTGCCAGGCCCGCCGGGAATCGGAATATTCCTTGAGCGAGGTGATGAAACCGGCACGCTCGTACGGATCGGCACCGAAATGCATGCCGAGGGCGTTCTGCGCGTCGAGATCGAGCACGACGACACGATGGCCGAGGCGGGCGAATTCATGGGCCGTGTTGGCTGCGAGCGTGGTCTTCCCGACGCCGCCCTTGGGCGATGCGAAGGCGATCAGCGGCATGGCCACCCCCAGGCTGCGTGGCGCGGGCGGGTCATGGGTGTCATCACGGCGTCTCCTCACCCCGGTCGGTGCCGCGCGCGCGTTGCAGGGCCGCGAAGATGGCCGACAGGTTCTGGGGCGCTGGCGGCGTGGGGGCGGCTTGCTGGGCGGGTGGCGGCGCGGGGGCCTGCTCCGGCGGCGCCTGTTGGGGCATCGGATAGGGCGGCGGTGCCCCGTAACCGGGCGGATAGCTCGGCGGATAGCCGTACGGGTGGACGGGTGGATAGGCGGGCGGATAGGCCGGGGGGTAGCCGGGCGGGTAGCCGGCGCCTGGATGCGGATAGGCGGGCGGATAGGGCGGCGCGTAGGCTGGCGGATAGGAAGGCTGCGGCCAGGGGGCGGCCGGCGGAGGCATCGGGGGTAGCGGCATCGCCTGGGGCGGGTAATAGGGCGGATAGCCCGGCGGCGGCATGGCCGGCTGCTGCATGGGCGGCGGCGCGTAGACCTGCGGCGGTGGCTGCATCGGCGGCGGCGGCGCGTAGACCTGCGGCGGCTGCTGCATGGGCGGTGGCGGCGCGTAGACCTGCGGTGGCTGTGGCTGTGGCATCTGCGCCACGTGCGGCGCTGGGGCGATCAGCTGGGGGGCGATCGGCTGGGCGGCGATCGGGCCGGGCATGGGCTCCTGCACGCGCGTGGCCACCGGCCGGATAAGTTCCGCATGCGAACGGAGCGGCGGGAGCGCGCTCGCTGGCGCCGCCGGCGGCGTGGGCAGCACCGCAAGCACCGGCTGTTGTCTTGTCTCCGCCCGGGCCACCGTTTCGCGCCAGGCTCCGACGGCCGCCGGGGGCGGGGCGCGTTCAACCGGCGCTGCTTCCGGCGCGGGCTCGGCCGCCGCGGCCTGGATTCGCTGGGCGAGGAGAACATCGGCCGGCGTCTCCGGCTCCTGCGGTTCGGGAACTTCGTCCCCCGCGCGCTTGATCGCTCCAATCTTGAGGTCGCCGACAACGGGCACGGCACGCCAGAGCAATGGAAATATCTCGCGCACCTTGCCGCCGGAACCGGGCAGAATGCGATCGGTGGCGCGGGCATTGGAGGATGCCGCCGGGGCTGCGCGCTCCGCGCTTGCGGGCGCGGCCACGGGCTCGGCGGCCGCCCCGGATTCCGCCGCCACATCCTGGTTCGGCCGATATCTTATTGGCGCCGCCCCAAACGCGGCCATGACCTTGTCAACATCAGACTGCGATGTCGTCATGGCACGGGTCCTTCGCTATCAGCCACCGCCACGACTTTCCGCCCAAGCAATTCGGGACAACAATGTTAATGCCGCAGAATAATAATCGGCAGATAGTTGTACCGACGGCAGCGTGGGTAGCCCTATTTGGGTCGCGCTGGCCAAGGTTACGTCCCTGACCGCGACCAGCCCGCTCGGCGCGGCATAGGGTGAGACCGCGTTCGTCTCCAGATTGGCCCAGGCAGGCTGATAAGGCGCCGCCGTTGTCCAGAAACTCGCGAAGGACTGGCTCACCTCCGGCGACAGCGCTTGCGCCCATGTCAGGTTGAGCGGCACGCGAATCGCGTCATAGGAGCAGAGCGGCGCCCAGCCGGAGGCGACCGTCACGGCTCCGCCATTCGGCGGGACGGAGAGCCAGTCCGGCGGCAACTGCCAGCGGCCGAATCGCGCCGCTTGCATCAGCGCCAGGCCGTCGAGTTCCAGCAACTGCCAAAGCGGGGAGGTATCGATCGCGGCCAGTTCGCGAAACGCCACGAAATTGTAGTACGAGAGGTTGATGGTGGTAGAGGTCTTTGTCGTGAAGCCGTTCACGGCGGGGAGCAGAACGAGGCGGCTGCCGTCATTGACGATCAGAAGGCTGCGAATATCGCGGGCGATCGCCACCGCCGCCTGCGCGTCAGCGGCCCTGTTCCAAAGCCGCGCGGCCCGGCCGAGCGCCATGGCGATCAGCAGGTCGCCATCCGTCGCGTTGTTGTGGTCGGGTGTGTGGTCGCGCTGGTTCGGCAGGTAGCGCCAGATATGAAGGGTGTCGGTCCCGCGGGAGAGGTTGCGCGCGGTCCAGCCGCTGATCAGGTCGAAGCTCCGCTGATCGCCGAAGGCCACGGAAAACAGCATCCCGTAGCTCTGCCCCTCGGAATGGGAGACGTCGCCGTTGCCGGTATCGACGATGCGCCCATCGGACAGAAGGAACCGGCTTTTGAAGGAGAGCCAATCCGGGTCGTCCGGCGAGAAGGATGCTGCAGCGCGCGCGGCGCCGGATGTAAGGCTGACCATGGCGGCGGCGGCCATGCTGCGCCCAAAGAATTGCCGGCGAGACGAGAACACGAGTGTCAGTGTCCTCAGCTTGGGGAGGGGCGAGACGAGGGGGTACGCGCCACATCAGCCTGCGGGCCGAGCCGCGTTCGGAGCCCACAACATAGCTGAACGACGGGCGGTAACCGGCTCATTTCAATGGCACTTCTCTCTTCAAGATAGCAAAAAGTATGAACTTTCTTAACGCATCAGGCAAATAGTAAATGTTTTCCGCAGCTTCTTTCGGGCTACATCCAGAATGGTCCATAGACCGATCGGGGCGGCCCGAGAAGCGGGCGAAGGCTATCGCCGGCCTGGCCGTATGTCGCTGGTGGGTTAGCCTGGGGATGGAAGTGGGCGCGCGAGCCCCGGCGGTTCAAGCCGCCGCCCGACGGGTGAGAGCCACCCGGCGGGCGCGGGTGAGGGCGGTCAGGCCGCCTTCGGCAGCGTCGCCATGTCGATGACGAAGCGGTATTTCACGTCGCTTTTCAGCATCCGCGCATAGGCCTGCTCGATCTGATCGATCGCGATCAGCTCGATATCGGCGGTGAGCCCGTGCTCGGCACAGAAATCCAGCATCTCCTGCGTCTCGGGGATGCCGCCGATCAGCGAGCCGGCGAAGTTCCGGCGCCGCCAGATGACGCTGAAAGCCGAGACCGAAAGCGGATTCTCGGGCGCGCCGACCTGGCAGAGCGTGCCGTCGAGCTTGAGCAGGCCCAGATAGCTGTCGATCGGGTGGTCGGCCGCGACCGTGTCGAGGATGAAGTCGAAGCTTTCGGCATGAGCCGCCATCTCCTTGGCATTCTTGGAGATCACGACCTCATCCGCGCCGAGCTTGCGGGCATCCTCGGTTTTTCCGGCCGAGGTGGTGAAGAGCACGACGCGCGCCCCCATCGCATGCGCGATCTTGAGGCCCATATGGCCGAGGCCGCCCAGCCCGACGATGCCGACCTTATGGCTCGGGCCGACCTTCCAATGCCGCAGCGGGGAATACGTCGTAATGCCGGCGCAAAGCAGCGGGGCGGTCGCGGCCAGATCCATGCCCGCGGGGACCTTCAGCACGAAATGCTGATCGACCACGATCCACTCGGAATAGCCGCCGAAGGTGGGGCCGCCGATGACCGGCTCGACCCCGTTATAGGTGCCGTTCAGGCCCTTCTCGCAATAGTTCTCAAGACCCTGCTTGCAGGCGGAGCAGGTGCGGCAGGAGCCGACCATGCAGCCCACGGCCGCCGCCTCGCCCTTTTGGAAGCGGGTGACGTTGGCGCCGACGGCGACGACATGGCCGACGACCTCGTGGCCGGGAACGCAGGGATAGGTGGTGTTCCGCCACTCGTTGCGAACCTGGTGGAGGTCGGAATGGCAAACGCCGCAATAGGCGATCTTGATCACGACGTCATCCGGCCCGGGGTCGCGGCGGTTGAACGAGAAAGGGGCGACCGGCGTTGAGGCCGAGGTCGCGCCATAGCCGACACATTCCAGCATGGGATGTCCTTAAACTTGGCGGAGAAATAGCGTGAAAAACGAGGGTGGCATCGCGCGGGGCGAAGAACCGCCCGCGCTGCCGCCCTGCACGTCAACCCAATCAAACACCTTTTCCGTCGTGATGGAAAGATGTTGCGCCAACACCCTTTCGGGAAGCTGCCCCTGCCGGTTTCAGCAGTTCGTATGCCCGCCGGCGATACATTCCTGATTCTGCATGAAATGGGTGATCGTCGGAAAAACGAGCCACCCGCCGACAAGCAGCGCCACCACCACCACCAGCACAATGATCGCGAAGACGTTGCCGTTGTCGCCCATCTGTCAGTCCCCGAAGAGCCTGGTCACCCCGCTTAGCCGGTCACCCCGCTTAGAAAGAGAGGGATGTCGCCTGCATGACAAGGGGTAGCGTCCTGACCATCGCCAGAACATCCTCCGACACCGGCTCATCGACCGAGACGAGGCAGATCGCATCGCCCCCGGCGCTGGCGCGGCCGAGATGGAAGGTGGCGATATTGATGCCCGCGCCAGCGAGCGTCGCGCCGAAACGGCCGATGAAGCCCGGCTTGTCCTGGTTCGTGACATACAGCATGTGGCGGCCGAAATCGGCCTCGACCGGGATGCCCTTGATCTCGACGAGGCGCGGCTTCGAGCCCGCGAACAGCGTGCCGGCGACCGAGCGGGTCTGCGAGTCGGTGGTCGATCGTGATGCGCACCAGCGTCTGATATTCGCTCGCGCGGTCATGCACCGTCTCCGCCACGTCGATGCCGTGTTCGCGCGCGAGCACGGGGGCGTTGACCATGTTGACGCCCGTCCATCATCGGCGCCATCAGCCCGGCCAGCGCCGCGGCGGTCAGCGGCTTGTGGTTCAGCTGTGCCGCCGCACCCTCGATATTCGATCGTCACATGCGTCGATCGACGCCATCCTGCGCCTGGGTGAGCTGGCCGGCGAATGCGCCCAGCAGGCCGCGCAGAGTTCCATATAGGGCCGCAGCGCGCGGCGCGTCCTCGGCCGAGACCGACGGCATGTTGATCGCGTTCGCGACCGCGCCGGTCAGCAGAAAGTCGCTCATCTGCTCGGCCACCTGCAGCGCCACGTTCTCCTGCGCCTCGGCGGTGGCGGCGCCGAGATGCGGCGTGCAGACCACGTTCTCCAGCGCGAAGAGCGGGCTGTTCGTGGCGGGCTCGGTCTCGAACACATCGAGCGCGGCGCCGGCGACATGGCCGGATTCGAGCGCGTCGGCCAGCGCCGCCTCGTCCACCAGGCCGCCGCGCGCGCAGTTGATGATGCGCACGCCCTTTTTCGTGTTCGGCGATCGCCTCGCGCGAGAGGATGTTGCGCGTGCGCCTCGGTCAGCGGCGTGTGCAGCGTGATGAAGTCGGCGCTGCCGAACAGCTCCGGCAGGTCGGCCTTCTCGACGCCCAGCTCCATCGCGCGCTTTTCGGTCAGGTACGGATCGTAGGCGAGCACCTTCATTTTCAGCCCGACGGCGCGGTCGGCGACGATCGAGCCGATATTGCCGCAGCCGATCAGGCCGAGCGTCTTGGCCGGTCAGCTCCACGCCCATGAAGCGGTTCTTCTCCCACTTGCCGGCGCTTGGTGGAGGCGCTGGCCTCCGGCAATCTGCCGGGCGAGCGCGAACATCATGGCGATGGCGTGCTCGGCCGTGGTGATGGCGTTGCCGAAGCGGCGTGTTCATCACCACGACGCCGCGCGCCGGTCGCCGATTTGACATCGACATTGTCGACGCCGATGCCGGCGCGGCCGACGACCTTCAGGTTCGTCGCGGCCTCCAGCAGTTCCTTCGTCACCTTGGTGGCGGAGCGGATGGCGAGCCCGTCATAGTCGCCGATGATGGCGCGCAGTTCGGCGGGCGCGAGGCCGGTTTTGACATCGACCTCGATGCCGCGATGCCCGGAAGATCTCGACAGCGGCGGGCGACAGCTTGTCGCTGATCAGAACCTTGGGCGCATGCGCGTCACTCCGCCGCCTGGATGGATGGGTATTCGGCCGCGACCTTTGCATGCGCCCAGTCGAGCCAGGGCAGCAGGGCCGCGATATCGGCGGTCTCCACCGTGGCGCCGCCCCAGATGCGCAGGCCCGGCGGCGCGTCGCGATAGGAGGCGATGTCGTAGGCCGACGCCTTCCGCCTCCAGCAGCGCCGCGAGGCGCTTCGCCGCTTTCGCCTGGCTCTCCGCGTCGAGGCCAGCGAACCAGGGGGCGGCGATCTTCAGGCAGATCGAGGTGCAGGAGCGCGTCGCCGGCGTCCTCGGCCAGGAAAGCCGCCCAGGCGCTGCGCGCGACCCAATCGGCGACGGCGGCGAGATTGGCCTCGCTGCGCGCGATCAGCGCCGGCAGGCCGCCGACGCTTTCGGCCCAGCGCAGCCCGTCCAGCGCGTCCTCGACGCAGAGCATCGAGGGCGTGTTGATGGTCTCGCCCTCGAAGATGCCCTCGATCAGCTTGCCGCCGGTGGTCAGGCGGAAGATCTTCGGCAGCGGCCAGGGCGGCTTGTAGGCTCAGCAGCCGCTCGACGGCGCGCGGCGAGAGCGCCAGCATGCCGTGCGCCGCCTCGCCGCCCAGCACCTTCTGCCAGGACCAGGTGACGACATCGAGCTTGTCCCAGGGCAGGTCCATGGCGAAGGCGGCCGAGGTGGCGTCGCAGATCGACCAGCCCCTCGCGGTCGGCGGCGATCAAGTCGCCGTTCGGGCAAGCGCACGCCGGAGGTGGTGCCGTTCCAGGCCAGCACCACGTCATGCGCCGGATCGACCGGCGCCGAGATCGGGCAGCTTGCCGTATGCGGCGCGCCAGCACGCGCGCGTCCTGCGAGCTTCAGCTGCTTGACGACGTCGGTGGCCCAGCCTTCGCGAGAAGCTTTCGAAGCGCCAGGACATCGACCGGCCGCGCGCCCGAGCAGGGACCACAGCGCCATTTCGACCGCGCCGGTGTCGGAGGCGGGGACGATGCCGAGCTGCCAGTCCGCCGGCATGCCGAGGATGGCGCGCGAGCGGCTCGATGACCTCGGCCAGCGCGCGCCTTCGGCTCCTTGGCGCGATGGCTGCGGCCGAGCAGGGCGCCGGCAAGCGCGTCCAGCGTGAAGCCGGGACGCTTGGCGCAGGGGCCGGAGGAGAAATTGGGATTGTGCGGACGGACGTCCGGCTTCGTGGCGAGTGCCATACTGGCTCTCCCTTTCAGAAGAGAAGCGCCCCGGTGGGGGGGCGTGACCCGCCGCCGCGTCTAGCGGATCAGCCGCTTTCCCGCAAGCGGCGGTTCGCCGGTGATTCCACCTTCAGTCGTCACGCTCTATACCGTGCGAGCATGACCCCGATGGCGCGCCCCCGGCCGTGACCGACGAATTGGAACAGCGCCTCGCGCCGCTGATGGTCGCGGCGCAGCGCGGTGACGCCCCGGCCTATCGGACGCTGCTGCGCGATTGCGTGGGCGTGATCGCCGCCGTGGCGCTGCGGCAGGGCGTGCCGCCGGACCGTGTGGATGATGTGGTGCAGGAGGTGCTGATCACCATTCATCGCGCCCGCGCAACCTATGACCCGGCGCGACCCTTCCTGCCCTGGCTACGGGCGATCGCTCAGCGCCGGGCGATCGACGGGCTTCGCCGCCAGGGGCGGCAAGCGGTGCGGGAGGTTCATGACCCGATCGCCTATGAAAGCCATCCGCAGGAGTTGACCTCGGCGGATGATCTTCTCGACACGGCGAAGCGGTCCCGGGCGTTGCGGGCCTCGATCGCCACATTGTCGCCCGGCCAACGCCAAGCGGTTGAGCGGTTGGCGCTCCGGGAACAGAGTTTGGAGGAAGCGGCGGCCGAGACCGGCCGAACCAAGGTGGCCCTCAAGGTCAATCTGCATCGGGCCATCAAGGCGCTGCGGGGAAAGCTGGGCGTCAGCCCGACCGTGGGGGGCGGCGAGGATGTCTGAGGCGATTGCCTCCTCGTGCTGCGGATTTGCCGATCTAGGGCGTTTCCTATTCGCTTACGCTCACAGTCACCGCTCTAGCTCTTTGTTTTTACGAGCATCTTCACCCGATCAGATGATTCCATATGATCGGGATCTGCTCTAGAACCTGATGACCGTAGGTGGAATCACCGGAGGTCTGAATCAGGCGATCAAGCAGCGAGATAGAGCGGGATTGTGAGCGAATGCGAACCAATCCTGATCTAGCTCAACTCTTCGCCGGCGGCTGGGTTCTCACCCGCCGCATTCGCGACCTTCGCGGCCGCGTTCTCGGGCGTCTGCACGGCACGGCGGCGTTCACCCCTGATGGGGATGGGCGGCACTTCGCGGAACAGGGCGTCCTCACGCTGCCGCAGGGGCAGACGGAGGCGCGGCGAGCCTATCGATTCGTCATCGAAAGCGCCGATGCCTTCAGCGTCTTCTTCGCCGATGGCCGCTTCTTCCATCACGCCGCCATCGTATCGTGCACCGCGCCCGTCACGCATGATTGCGCGCCTGACACCTATCGCGGCCGCTACCGCTTTCGCGATCCCGATTGCTGGAGCCTGAGTTGGCGCATCACCGGGCCGCGCAAGGATCTCGTGATCAGCACCGTCTTTTCACGCCGCCCTCGGCTTGGCGAGGCGGACGCCGAAGCGCCGGGCCGGTTCCTCGACCCAGGCCCAGCTCAGCGTCGCCGCGCCGAGCAGTAGCGCCAGCGCGAGCAGTGCCCAGACCACGCCATCGGCGGCATGGCCGAGGCCGAGCCGGGCCGGTGGCAGCCAGACGAAAAGGATGCCGATCAGCGTCGGGTGGAGGAGATAGACGGAGAAGGAAATCCGCCCGAGCCAGACGCACCATCCGGCGCCGAGCGCGCGCGCCACAATCCCCCGCTCAGCGGCGAGACCGGCGATGAGCGCCGCGCCGCAAAGGGGGATGATCCTGAGATCGCCCCGCAGAACGGCGAGCAGCATGATGAACAGCGCCCCGGCTTCGATGAGGCTCGCGGTGCGGGCGCCGGGCCGTGGCGCCAACACCACCATCTGCTGCACCGCCATGCCGAGGCCGAAGCCCGCGAGGCCGCGCGCGACAGCGGGCCAGCCCCAGACCAGTTCCGAATGCACATGGCGGACGAGTGCCGCCATCATCAGCAGGATGAGCGCGCAACCGATGGGTTCGAGCCGCCGGAGCTCCCCGATGAGCAGCGGGAACAGCGCGTAGCACAGCAGCTCGACACCGATGGACCAGCTCACCGTATTCCAGGTCAGCCCGTGGATCAGATAGGGCTGGAGTAGAAGGATGACGATCGGCAGGTCACGCAGCCGCTCGGTCGGGTCATGGGCGCCGAAGCGCAGCTCCCCCCAGATCCAAAGGCCGAGGATGAGGGCGAGCACGAAGAGATGCAGCGGATAGACGCGGAAGATGCGGCGCAGGAAGAAGTCCCGCAGGCCGGGCCGCGTCAGATCCCGATGAACGGCGGTGATGACGAAGCCGCTGAGCACGAAGAAGATATCGACCGCGACATAGCCGGGCCGGAACAGCCACCCCGCGAAGGGATAGCCGATATAGCCAAGCTCGAATTGGAGATGATGGCCGACGACCCAGAGGGCGGCGAAGCCACGGATGGCCGTGAGCGGCAGGTTGTGATGCCGCAGCGGCGCGGCGCCGGCATCATCGCTCAAGAGCGGCCGAGCGCCTCGACCCGCTCCGGATCGATCGTCACCCCATGGCCGAGCGGCCCGTGGCCGCTGCCGAGGCCCGGCGCCGCGCGGATGGCCGCTGCCACATAGGCCCGCGCCCGGCGGACGGCATCGACGAGCGGCATACCTTGGGCGAGCCCGGCCGCGATGGCGCTGGCGAGTGTGCAGCCGGTGCCATGGGTGCTGGTGGAGTCGATGCGCTCGCCCGTCATCGCCACCAGCCCAGCGGGGGTCGCCAGGATATCCGTGACCACGGCGCCGGTCAGATGGCCGCCCTTGACCAGCACGGCGCCGGCCCCGAGCGCGAGCAGCGCCTCCGCCGCACGGCGCTGGGCGGCCTCATCGGCGATAGCTTCGCCGAGCAGCAGTTCGGCTTCCGGAATATTCGGCGTGATGAGCGTCGCGAGGGGGATCAGGCGCGTCTTCAGCGTATGCAGCGCCGCCTCGCTCTGCAGCCGGTCGCCGCTGGTCGCGACCATCACCGGATCCATCACGAAGGGCAGGCCGGCACCGAGCCCGGCGATAGCGGCGGCGACGGTTTCGATGCTCGCGGTATCCGGCAGCATCCCGGTCTTGATGGCGTCGGCGCCGATATCCGCCAGCACCGCTTCGATCTGCGCGCGCAGGAAGTCCGGCGGCACCGGCAGCACGGCCGAGACGCCGCGCGTGTTCTGCGCGGTCAGCGCGGTGATCGCCGTCGCGGCGAAGCCGCCGAGCGCCATGACCGCCTTGATATCGGCCTGGATGCCGGCGCCGCCGCCGGAATCGGACCCGGCGACGACGAGAACGCGGCCCAGCTGCTGGGCTCAAGCGGCGGTCTCTGGCGTGCGGGCGACGGCGGCGATGACCTCGCACAACTCGCCCACGATCCTCGCGACCAGCGCGTCATCCTCGGCCTCGGCCATGACGCGGATCAGCGGCTCGGTGCCGCTCGCGCGGATCAGCAGCCGGCCCTGCCGGCTCCAGCGCCGCCTCGGCCTCGGCGATGGCGGCTTTCACGCGCGGGTCATGCAAGCGGCGAGGCGCCGGCGAAGCGGACGTTCCGCAGCAGCTGCGGCAGCGGCTTCGAACACCCGGCAGACCTCGCTGGCCGGCGCGCCCTGCCGCACCAGCACCGCCAGCACCTGCAGCGCCGCGACCAGCCCGTCGCCGGTGGTGGCGAAATCGGACAGGATGACATGGCCCGGACTGCTCGCCGCCGAGGTTGATGCCGCGCGCGCGCATCCGCTCGACCACGTAGCGGTCGCCGACCTGGGTGCGGTGCAGGTCGAGGCCGCGGCCGCGCAGGAAGCGCTCCAGCCCGAGATTGGACATCACGGTCGCCACGACGCCGCCGCCGGTCAGCCGGCCGGTCTTCGCCCAGGACCGCGCGATCAGGGCCAGGATCTGGTCGCCGTCGATGATCTCGCCATGCTCGTCGGCCAGGATCAGGCGGTCGGCGTCGCCGTCCAGCGCGATGCCGAGATCGGCGCCGTGCTCGACGCACCTGCGGCGCAGAGATGGTCCGGCACGGTCGAGCCGCAGCCGCGGTTGATGTTGAAGCCGTCGGGCGAGACGCCGACCGGGATGACCTCGGCGCCGAGCTCCCACAGCACCGTCGGCGCCACGCGGTAGGCGGCGCCGTTGGCGCAGTCGACGACGATCTTGCAGGCCGTCGAGCCGCAGGCCGCGCGGGAAGGTGGCCTTCGCCGCCTCGATGTAGCGGCCGGCGGCGTCCTCCAGCCGGCGCGGCGCGGCCGAGCGCTGCCGGGGTCGCGAGCTGCGGCCGAGAGGTCGGCTGCCCATCAGCGCCTCGATCTCCGCCTCGGTCGCGTCGGACAGCTTGAAGCCGTCCGGGCCGAACAGCTTGATGCCGTTATCCTCGAACGGGTTGTGGGAGGCGGAGATCATCACGCCGAGATCGGCGCGCAGGCTGCGGGTCAGCATGGCGATGGCCGGCGTCGGCAGCGGCCCGACGAGCACCACGTCCATGCCGGCGCCGATGAAGCCGGCGACCAGCGCCGGCTCGATCATGTAGCCGGAGAGCCGCGTGTCCTTGCCGATCACCACCGGTGGCGGTGGCCGCCGCGGGTGAACAGCAGCCCGGCCGCCTGGCCGAGGCGCAGGGCGGTTTCGGCCGTCATGGGGTCGATATTGGCGCGTGCCGCGAATGCCGTCGGTGCCGAAGAGCGGCGGGGCGGTGCGGCCGTGGGGCCTGGTGTGCCGTTGCTCATGGATATTGCGCCTCGCGATTGCGGTCCGAGATCCGGCTGGTGTAGCCGCGCCCGCGCGGGCAGGCAAACCCGCCCCTGATATGTTATTGACAGTTGGCCAGCGCCCGCCATACCCGCACCGCCTGCACCGTCTCGGCCACGTCATGCACCCGCAGGATCGCGCGCCCCCTGGCTTAGCGCGAACAAGGCCCGCCGCGATCGAACCGCCGAGGCGCCGTGCCGCCACCGGTTCGCCCGACAAGGTGCCGATGAAGCCCTTGCGCGACACGCCGACCAGCAGCGGCAGCCCCAACGCCTGCAGCGGGGCGAGGTTCGCGCAGCAAGGCGAGGTTCTGCGGCCCGACCTTCGCGAAGCCGATGCCGGGGTCGATCGCGATCGCGGCCCGCGCGATTCCCGCCCGGGTGGCGGCGCCGATCTGCGCGGATAGCTCGGCCGCGACCTCGTGCCCGATATCCTCGTACTGGTTGAGGCTGTTCATCGTCGCCGGCGTGCCGCGCATGTGCATGAGCACGACCGGGCACTCCGCGCCGCCACGAGCCCCGCCGAGAGCCGGTCGTGGGTCAGCGCCGTCACGTCGTTCACGATCCGCGCCCCGGCATCGAGCGCCAGCGCCATCGTGCCCGCATTGCGCGTATCGACCGAGATCACCGCGCCCGCCTCGGCCAGAGCGCGGATCACGGGCAGGATGCGCGCCTGCTCCTCCTCCGGGGCGGTGGGCTCGGCGCCGGGCCGCGTGCTCTCACCGCCGATGTCGAGGATATCGGCGCCCGCCGCCAGCATCGCCCGCGCCGCCGGCAGGACGGCATCCAGCGCCGGAAGATGGCCGCCATCGCTGAAACTGTCGGGCGTCAGGTTGAGGATGCCCATGATCAGCGGGCGCTCAAGACTCGAATCCCGCCCACTCCACAAGATCAGTCGCCGCCATCCGTTCGTTCCCGAAAGCAAAAACCCCCCGGTTCATCGCCGGGGGGTTTGCAAAGAGGCCAGTCCGGGCGTGTCAGACCGGATGCGGGGAGGGACCTATGCCGCCGGGGAGTGGCGGCACCGGCCGACCGGCCGAAGGCACCGAAGCGCGGCGGTTTTCCGGCGGCGGCAGATCGTCCACCGACTTCCGCACCACCGGCTCGCCCCGCAGCACGCCACGGATTTCGTCACCCGTCAGCGTCTCGAACTCCAGCAGGCCGCGGGCGATCGCGTGCAGCGCGGTGATATGCTCGGTCAGGATCGCTTTCGCCTTGGAATAGGCGGCGTCGATGATGCTCTTGATCTCGCTGTCGATCTCGCGCGCCGTCACTTCGGAGACGTTCTTGTGCTGCGTCACCGAATGGCCGAGGAACACCTCCTGGCCGTTGTCGCCATAGGCGATCATGCCGAGCTTGTCGCTCATGCCCCATTCGGTGATCATCCGGCGGGCCTGGTCGGTCGCCATCTTGATGTCGCCGGCCGCGCCGTTGGAAACCTTGTCGGCGCCGAAGATGATCTCCTCCGCCGCGCGGCCGCCCATGGCCATGGTCAGCTCGCCCAGCAGCTTGGACTTGCTCTTGGAGTAGCGGTCGCCCTCCGGCAGGCTCATCACCAGGCCCAGCGCGCGGCCGCGCGGGATGATGGTCGCCTTGTGGACCGGGTCGCATTCCGGCTCCTGCATGGCGCAGAGCGCGTGGCCGGCCTCGTGATAGGCGGTCATCTTCTTTTCGTCGTCGCTCATGACCAGGCTGCGGCGCTCGGCGCCCATCATCACCTTGTCCTTGGCATCCTCGAACTCGCTCATCGCCACCACGCGCTTGCCGAGCCGGGCGGCCAGCAGCGCGGCCTCGTTGACGAGGTTGGCGAGGTCGGCGCCGGAGAAGCCGGGCGTGCCGCGGGCGATCGTCTTGGGGTCGACATCGGCCGCCAGCGGCACCTTGCGCATATGGACACGCAGGATCCTCTCGCGCCCGTTCACGTCCGGGTTCGGCACCACGACCTGACGGTCGAAGCGGCCGGGCCGCAGCAGCGCGGTGTCCAGCACGTCCGGCCGGTTGGTGGCCGCGATCAGGATCACGCCCTCATTGCTCTCGAAGCCGTCCATCTCGACCAGCAGCTGGTTGAGGGTCTGCTCGCGCTCGTCATTGCCGCCGCCCAGGCCCGCGCCGCGATGCCGGCCGACGGCGTCGATCTCGTCGATGAAGATGATGCAGGGCGCGTTCTTCTTGCCCTGCTCGAACATGTCGCGCACGCGGCTGGCGCCGACGCCGACGAACATTTCGACGAAGTCGGAGCCGGAGATGGTGAAGAACGGCACATTGGCCTCGCCGGCGATGGCGCGGGCGAGCAGCGTCTTGCCGGTGCCGGGCGGGCCGACGAGCAGCACGCCCTTGGGGATCTTGCCGCCGAGCCGCTGGAATTTCTGCGGGTCCTTCAGGAACTCGACGACTTCGCCGAGTTCGGTCTTGGCTTCGTCGATGCCGGCGACGTCCTCGAAGGTCACGCGGCCCTGCTTCTCGGTCAGCAGGCGGGCGCGGGACTTGCCGAAGCCCATGGCCCGGCCGCCGCCGGACTGCATCTGGCGCAGGAAGAAGATCCAGACGCCGACAAACAGCAGCATCGGGAACCAGGAGAGCAGGTAGTGCAGCAGCGGGTTGCTGTCGGCGTCAGCCGGCTTCGCCACGATCTCGACGTTCTTGCTCGGTCAGCGTCTGCACCAGGGAAGGGTCGTCCGGCGTATAGGTCGCGAAGCTGCGGCCATCCTTCAGATCGCCGCTGATGTTGCGATCCTGTATGACCACGTCCTTGACCTGGCCCTGCTTCACTTCAGTCCAGGAATTCGGAATAGGCCATCTGCGTCACGTTCGACGCTTGGCCGTTGCCCCGGATGCCGCCCGGTTGGAACAGGCTGAATAGCACGACCAGCAGCAGTGCTATGATCACCCACAAAGCGAGGTTGCGACCGAAATTGCTCATTACGTCATCCAGTTCCTAACCGGCATCCAGGCATCCAACGTCCGCGCCACTGCTGCTTTCCTCAATCCGAGAAGCGAAAACAGCATGGGGGTCACACTTATCTGCCCCCCCGATGGGCGAGAACAGAGAGCGCATGATATTCCGCATTGTCACCTTAAAGATAGGAAGTCTTTTTGGCCAACGCATCCCCTTGTTCATGCCGGGCTGACGCTCCCGTCATGACAGCTTTGCGGCGCTGACACGAATACCTATCCCGATCAGCCGCCGTAAACGGCTGGTGGCACCGCGCCGAAAGTGGCTCCGGCCGCCGGGCGGCGCGGGTGAAAAAGCAACCTTCGTGCCGAAACCGCCGCCTCATCCGGCCAGTTTAAAGGCGGCACGGCAATGAGCCCGCCTTGGGCCGACCAATAGGCGGGCAGCGTCTCTAGCACCATAGCCGGAAGGTCAGACATGTCCCGCAAGCGCCGCGCCTCGGCGCCCAGCGCGCCGATGGTCTCGCCCGGCAGATCGGGCAGGCCCTGTGGCCGGCGAAAGCGACCGTCCCAGATCGCGCCGGGTCCGGCGGCAACCGGTCCGGCCATGGCAGCGGCTTCGCGGGCGACCAGGAAGCCGGGGCCGAGCCGCCCGGCCGGCCGCAACCGCGCTCCGGCGAGGCAGATGCCGGCGCCGATGGTCTCGCCTGGCGCGGCGGCGATGGCGGCGATCGCCTGCGGCGGCGGCGGATGGTCGGCCCCCGCCACCATCCGCACCAGGGCCGCGAGCGCCGCCGGCGGCCAGGCGCCGGCCGAGGGCAGGCAGGCGAACCCCTCGGGCCGGATCGTGACCGTCGCGGCGAGCCAGGCCGCCGCTGCGGCCTCTGCCTCCGCCCGCGCCCGCGTATCCGCCGCCGCCGCCGCCGCGAGGGCGCGCGTGGCGGGGCCAGCACCCGCGCGATCCGCACGCGCGGCGCGCAGCCGGGCGCGGGTGAAGCGGCCGTCGGCATTGGTCGGGTCCTCGGCCCAGGCCAGCTCGCGTGCGGCGAGGGTGGCGCGCAGCCGCCCCGGCGCCATGCCGAGCAGGGGGCGCAGCAGGCGTATCGCGCTTGTCTCGCTGATGGCCGCCATGCCGGCCAGCCCGTCCGGCCCGCTGCCCCGCAACTGCCGCATTAGGACCGTCTCGGCCTGATCGGCCGCGTGGTGCGCGAGCAGCAGGTCCAGGATGCCGGCCTCTTCGCAGGCCCGCTCCAGGGCGGCGAGGCGCGCGGTGCGGGCACGGGCGGGCAGGCCAGCGCCCGCCGCCAGATGAGAAAGCGTCAGCACGCGCGCCGGAATCCCAAGACGGCCGAGCGTCGCCGCGGCGCCCGCCGCCTCGGCGGCGGAGCCCACCCTCAGCCCGTGATCGACGATGAGAGCCAGAACGGCGCCCCCCTCGGCCCGCGCCCCATCGGCGGCCAGAACCGCCATCGCCAGGCTGTCGGCGCCGCCCGAGACCGCGAGGCCAAGGCAGGGCGGCTTGCCGAAGGGGCCGAGCGGGCGCAGCAGGGACGCGAATTCGGCGCCGCCGATCGGCGGCTGGCGGGGCAGTCTCGGCGCCTGCTCGTCTCTCAGCAGCCCAGCCGGTGATGGGCCGAGGCGATCGGTGCGACCAGGTAATGCGGCGGCGCCGGGAACTGCGCATGCAGCGTCCGCAGGGTGTCGCAGGCGGCCGTCTTCTGATTGATCGAGTCGAGCGTCATGGCAAGGCCGAGCAGGGCGTTCGGCGCGCGAGACCCTTTGTGGTTCATATTATAGGCGTCATCGAAGGCCAGCGCCGCTTCCTGATACCGCTGCTCCCCTTGGAGAGACTGCGCGAGCAGATACTGCGCGTCATAGGCGCGCGGTGAGGCCCGGTGTTTGGCCAGAATCTCCCGCGCGATGCCTTCGGACTCCTGATAGTGGCCTTGATGGAGGGCGATCACCCCCCGCTGCATCAGCTCCTCCGGCGTCGGCGCGACCACAGCCTCCGGCGCGGTGGCGGCAGCCGGCGGGGGCGCCGCGATCCCCGCCGCCGCGCCCGCGCCCGCGTTGCCCGCGCCGCCGCCGCCGCCAGCGCCACCGTTCTGAACCTGGAAGGTAAGGTCGCCGAGCTGCTTGTTGAGCTGGGCGTTCTGGGTATCGACCTGGTTCTGAAGCTGCTGGAGATTGCCGGTCAGGCTCCGCACCTCGTCTTCCAGCGTGCTCACCCGTTGCAGAAGCTGCGTGACGAGGTCGCCGCTGGGGGCGCCGCCGCCGCCGCCGGAGGACGGGGCGGAACCGCCGCCGCCATTGGCCTGCACCTGCTGCAACTGGGCTTGCAACTGCTGCACCTGGTTCTGCACCGAGAGGATCTGGTCCTGCAGCGCGATCCCCTCGCGGCTCGTCACGCTGTCGGACTGCGCCTGGGCGAAGCCTGGAAGGAGCGAGAGGCAAAGGGCGGCGCAAAGCCCGGCCAGCAGGGTTTTCTTCATGGGGTCAGCTCTCTCCTCGGCGACACGACGCGGGGCGCTTTTAGCACTGGTATGGCGATTCCGAAATTCACACGGCCATCGCGGTCGTCATGAAAAAGGCGGGCAACCAGAGGCGCCCGCCTTTTCTCATCCGAAATCCGGCGGAACGCCGGATGCCGCTCCGATTAGGAGGAGGCGCCGGTGCCTTCCTGCGGGTTGTGACCCTGGACGGAGGTGATGGCGTTGCGGTCCTGGGCGTAGGAACCCTCATCGTCACCCTGCGCCACCGGGCGATCCTTGCCGTAGCTGATGGTCTGGACGCGCGAGCCGTCGACGCCCTGGGCGACCAGGTAGTCGCGGGCGGCGTCGGCGCGGCGCTGGCCGAGGGCCAGGTTGTACTCTTCCGTGCCGCGCGGGTCGCAGTTGCCGGCCACCAGCACCGCGATCTGCGGATACTTCTGCAGCCAGGACGCCTGATGCGACAGGGTCGTGGTGGCGTCGGAGCTGAGCGAGGAGGCGTTGAAGGAGTAGAAGACGCGGTCGCCGACATTGGCAACCAGATCTTCCTCACTGCCCGGGGCCGGGCCGGTCGTGATCGCGGCGCCGTTGCCGCTGGAAACGGCCGTCGCCGCCGGCTTGGCGCAAGCGGCCAGAAGAGCGACGGCAGCGAAGGCGCCGAGCAACTTGATGTTCATTGTAATTAATCCCTACAGGGGTTCGTGTTCACGAGATGTCGAGTACGGCAACAAAGGGAGGCCAGGCGGATATTCAACCTGCGTAGCCAAGGGATCATCAGGTTGGGCGGCGCTTACCGCGTGCCGCCGTTACAGGTCAAGCAAGGTGGGGTTCATTCTGCGAAATGCAGCCTTTCGAGGGGGAAAGGGCAGCATTTTAAGACAACAAAGGCGACCAGGCGGGGTCGGAGGCGTTGGTCGAGGTCTGGATCGCCTGTTCGTTGAAGCCGGTGATATCGATCGTGACGAGCCGGGAAGAGCTGCCATTCCCGCGCTGGAACATGATGACGCGGCCGTTCGGGCAGAAGGTCGGCGCTTCCACATCATAACTTTCGGAAAGGATTCGTTCACCTGAACCGTCCGGCGCCATGACGCCGATCGCGAAGGTATCGCCGAGCCGGGTGAAGGCGATGAGATCGCCGCGCGGCGACCAGACCGGGTCGCCGTAGCGGCCAGGGCCGAAGCTGATCCGGCGGACATTCGAGCCATCAGCCCCCATGACGTACAGCTGCTGGTCGCCGCCGCGATCCGACTTGAAGACGATCTGGCTGCCGTCCGGGCTGAAGCAGGGGGAGCTGTCGATGGAGCCGCCGCTCGGTCAGCATCCGCACGTTGCTGCCGTCGAGCGAGCAGGTGATGATGTCCGAACCGCCATTCTGATAGAGGGACATGACGATGCTGCCGCCGTCCGGCGTGAAGCGGGGGGCGAAGGTCATGGTACGGAAATTGCCGACGAGAGACCGCGTGCCGGTGCCGAGGTCGAACAGGTAAACCCGGACAGCTTTGTTGATGTAGCTGATGAAGGCGATCTGGTCGCGCGTGGGGCTGAAGCGCGGGCCGATCGCCGTCCAGTTACCATCGGTCAGGAAACGGTTGTTGGCGCCGTCCTGGTCCATGATGGCGAGCCGCTTGGTCGGGTTGTTGGCCGGCCCGATGGTGGAGATATAGGCGATGCGCGTGTCGAAATAGCCCTTCTCGCCCAGCAGCCGCTGATAGACGACATCGGCGATGATATGGGCGATGCGGCGCCAGTTCGCCGGCGAGGTCGTGTAGGCGGTGCCCTGAAGCTGGGTGCCGGGCAGAATGTCCCACAGCCGGAACTCCACCCGCAGCTGATCGCCGTTCTGGGTGATGCTGCCGGTCACCAGCGCTTGGGCGCCGGTGCCCTTCCAGGCGTCGAAATCGGGCGCGCCGCCAGGCGGGGTCGCGGCGACGCCCGAGCCATCGACGATGCGGAACAGGCCGCAGTTGCTGAGATCGTTGGAGATGACGCTGACCAGATCGCCCGCGCTGGTGCCGCCGGCGAGCGGCGGGATCGCGATCGGGATCGGCGCCGTGCGCGCGCGGTTCACGTCAATCACCGCGCTGGTCGGGTTGGCGTCGGAAGGTGCTGAGGCCGGGGCCGCACTCTGCGCGAAGGCAGGTGCCGCGAGCACAGTCGCGAGCGTGGTGCCGATCATGCCGCGCCGGGTGATGGCGCGCACCGTGCCGGGCACGTCACGCGGTCCAGAAATGAGAAGGTCGTCGTTCATGAGTAGTTCCTGCTTTCGTGTCATGGGCTGAACCGAAAGGTGAAGGTTTGCGGCCGTCCTTCAAGCGAGGGCGGCAAAGGAAGCGCGGAGCAGCGGTAATCGAGCAAGGCGCGGACGGCGCGATCCGCGAAGGCGGCGAAGACGGGATCGGACTCGTAGCGACCGACATCGGAGCCGGCGACATGGACCACGCGCACCGTCCCCGTGGCGTCGGTCTGGACTTTCAATAGCACCTGCAGGGTCTGAACGCCTTCGGCGCCGCTGTCGATCGTCCAGCATTGGCGGACCTGATCGCCGATGGCGCCACGCTCAGCCGCGCTCAGCTGCGCCGTCACATCGCCGACGCGGCTGCCGCCGGCATCGGGCGCGCCTCCCTGGGCCGGGTTGTAGCGGGCGGTCGGCGCCTTCTGGTTGGGGTTCAGCGACTGAATTTTCGCGAGCGTGTTGAGCACGGTCTGGCTCAGCACTGCCGGATTCGTCGTCGGGTGCGGCTGCGTCGTCGGGCTCACCGGCGCGGGTGGCGCGGGTGGCGCGGGCGGCGGCGGCATCGGCAAGGCAGGCGTCGCCTCGGCCGTCTGCTGCGGTGAGGGCGGGGCCGGCGGCGTGGGCTGTGTGGGCGGCGCCGGCGGTGCCTCGCTATGCACCGGCTTCGCGGGCGTCGGCTTCGGCGGCTTCGGCTGCTGCACCGGCTTGGGTGTCGGGGCCGGCGGCTGAGGCTGCGGCGGCGCCGGGGGTGGTGGCGGCGGCAAGGGCTCGGCCGAGGGTGTCGGCGGCGGCAAAGGCACCGATGGCGCGGGCGCCGGGGTGGGGGGCGGCGGCGTCGGTGTGGGCGGCGCCGGTGGCGGCGGCGTGGGTGTCGGCGGTGTCGGCAGCGGCGGCGTGGGTGCCGGTGGCGGCGGCGTGGGTGTGGGCGGCTGATTCGCCGGCACCTCAGATGGCGGCGGCGGTGGCGGTGGCGGTGGGGGCGGCGCGTCCACAAGCTCGGTCGGCTTGGGGGCTTCCGTCGCCTGGGGCGCATGCACCACCGTCGGCGTATTCGCCGGGGCGGCGTTCTTGGCCTCATGCTCGGCCTGCTGCGCAGGCGCCGGCGGCCCGACGAAATCGACCGAGACCGCCGCCAGATCCTGGGTGTCGTCCGGCTTTCTGGACGGCAGCGAAACGATCAGCGCCGCCAGAAGCAGGACATGCAGGGCGACGGAGACTGTAGCCGCACGGCGCATCGGCGGGTTCATGCGCGGGGCCGCGCGAGGTGGGGCAGGCTGAGCGAAGACAAGAGGCGATCCATCATGTGCCGGAGATTCGTCGCTGGCGCGGCCTATTGGCCGCTGCCGGCGGGCGCCGCGCCGCCGTTATCGCCGCCGTCGCCGGCGGCGCCGGACGCTGAACCGGGCGCCCCGCCATTCGGCTGCTCCGCCAGCAGCGCCACCTTGGTGAAGCCGCCCTGGGAGATCGTGCCCATCACCTCCATGATCCGGCCGTAGGCAGATGCCTTGTCGCCGCGCACGAAGATGCGGCGGTCCGGTTTGTCCGTTGCGATCGCCTGCAGCTTGGCGACCAGGTCGCCGATGTCGACCGCCTCGTCCTGCAGGAAGACCTTGCCCTCGGCGTTGATCGAGACGGTCAGCGGCTCGCTGTCGGCGTTGACGGGGTTGGCGCTGGTCTTCGGCAGATCGACCGTGACGCCGGAGGTCATCAGCGGCGCGGTGACCATGAAGATGATCAGCAGCACCAGCATCACGTCGACCAGCGGCGTGACGTTGATCTCCGCCAGCGGCCGGTAGCGGCCGCGACCGTTGCCGTTGCGCCCGCCGCCTATTCCACCCATGGCCATGGCTCAGGCCCGCTCCTCGCGTCTGGCGCGACAGGATGGCGCTGAACTCGGTGCCGAAACCCTCCAGCCGGGCCGGCGAAGCGGGCGAGGTCGGTGCTGATCTTGTTGTAGGCCAGCACCGCGGGGATGGCGGCGACCAGGCCGATGGCGGTGGCGAACAGCGCCTCGGCGATGCCGGGGGCGACGACCGCCAGGTTGGTGTTGTGCATGGCGGCGATGGCCGAGAAGCTGTGCATGATGCCCCAGACCGTGCCGAACAGGCCGATGAACGGGGCGGTCGCGCCGACGGAGGCGAGGAAGACCATCCAGCGCTCCATCCGCTCCATCTCGCGCTGGATGGTCACGTTCATGGCGCGGTCGACCCGCTCCCGCACGGCCGGTGTGGCTGATGTCGGCGCCGGCGACGCGGGCGGTGCGGCGCCATTCGCCCATCGCGGCGCCGAACACGGCGGCCATCGGGTGGTCGGGCTTCTGCGCCTTCCTGGTCGTACAGCTCGTCCAGGCTGCCGCCGGACCAGAACCGGTCCTCGAACGCCGTCGGCGTCCCGGTTGGCGCGGCGCAGGCTGCGTCACCTTCTCGAACACGATCGCCCAGACCCAGACGCTGGCGCCAGCAGCAGGCCGAGCATCACCAGCTTGACGACGATGTCGGCCTGCATGAACAGGCCCCAGAGCGACAGGTCTGCTCCCGGGCGCCGCCAGCTGCGTGGCATTGACAGCCTGATCCAATTCTCGAAACCCCTTTTCAATCGGGCTCCGGCCCGGGCATGTTCACAGCCCGAGCCGCAGCCGTTAGTGCGACACGCCAGGCCGCCGGCATCCGCTCCGCGCGCCCCGTTTGGAGGCGAAGGCTCACCAGCGTCAATTCCACGACCGCGAGGGTCTCCTCGCTCGCGCTTGACCCGTCTGGCGCAGCCGGACGGAGGCGCCACCCACGGAAACCGTGGTCGTCTCGATCGTCAGCGAGTCGTCCAGGCGGGCAGGGCGCTGATAGTCCATTTCGGCGCGTCGCACCATGAAGATCATGCCGTGCTGCAACATCATCTCGGCATGCGGCATGCCCATGGCACGCAGGGCTTCGGTCCGCGCCCGCTCGGCGAATCGCAGGTAGTTGGCGTGGTAGACGACGCCGCCGGCATCGGTATCCTCGTAATAGACGCGGAGGCGGTAGAAATGGATGCCATTGGCCGTTTCCGGCCCGATTCCTCGCTCATTCGGCCGTATCCTTGTCATTGCCGGCGGCCGGGGGCGTGAAGAGATCCGGCGCCAGCAGGTCGCGCTGATCGGCGGAGAGCGGTGGCGGCCGCAGGTCGAGATGCCGCCAGCCCGGCTCGCCCAGCATGCGGCCGCGGCTGGTGCGCAGGATCAGCCCCTCCTGGATCAGATACGGCTCGATCACGTCTTCCAGCGTGTCGCGCGCCTCGGCCAGCGCGGCGGCCAGGGTCTCGACGCCGACCGGGCCGCCGCCATGGTGCTCGGCGATGCGGCGCAGATAGCGGCGGTCCATCGCGTCCAGCCCGAGCCCGTCGACCTCCAGCCGGGTCAGCGCGGCGTCGGCGATCGACGCGATCGACGCGGGTCTGGCCCTGCGACCGCGGCGAAATCGCGCACCCGGCGCAGCAGCCGGCCGGCGATGCGCGGCGTGCCGCGCGACCGGCGGGCGATCTCGGCCGCGCCGTCGTCCGTCAGGTCGAACCCGAGCAGCCGCGCCCCGCGCGCGACGATCACGCGCGAGTTCCTCGGGCGTGTAGAACACCAGCCGCAGCGGAATGCCGAAGCGGTCGCGCAACGGCGTCGCCAGCAGGCCGGCGCGGGTGGTGGCGCCGACCAGGGTGAAGGGCGGCAGATCGATGCGCACGCTGCGCGCCGCCGGCCCCTCGCCGATGATCAGGTCGAGCTGGAAATCCTCCATCGCCGGATAGAGCACCTCCTCGATCGCCGGCTGCAGGCGGTGGATCTCGTCGATGAACAGCACGTCGCGCGGCTGCAGATTGGTCAGGATCGCGGCGAGGTCGCCGGCCCGCTGGATCACCGGGCCGGAGGTCGCGCGGAAGCCGACGCCCAGTTCGCGCGCCACGATCTGGGCCAGCGTGGTCTTGCCGAGGCCGGGCGGGCCGTGCAGCAGCACATGGTCCAGCGCCTCGCCGCGGCCGCGCGCGGCCTCGATGAAGATGGCGAGGTTCCGGCGGCTGCCCTCCTGGCCGATGAACTCGGCGAGGGTCTGCGGGCGGAGGCTGGCCTCGCCGCTATCCTCGGCGGCGCGGGCCGGGGAGACGGTGCGGTCGGTCTCGGGCTCGTCGGCAACAGGCGCCGGTTTGCGGCGTGTGGGGCGGGTGCTCATCGCGCAAGCTCCCGCAGGGCGGCGCGGAATGAGCGCCGCGACATCCGCCGCCTCACCGAGCTTTGCGCTTGCGCGGTTGAGCGCCGCCTGCGCCTCCGGCCGCCGATAGCCGAGATTCATCAGCGCCGAGAGCGCATCGCCCATGGCCCCGGCCGGCATGACGGGTGCGGCGATGCCCTCCGCCAATGTCACCGGCAGCGCGAGCGAGCCGGCTTTCTCCTTCAACTCCAGCGCAAGCCGCGCCGCGAGCTTCGGCCCGACGCCCGAGGCGCGGCCGAGCGAGGCACGATCGCCCGAGGCGATGGCGAAGGAGAGTTCATCGGCCGAAAGCGCCGAGAGGATGGCAAGCGCCACGCGCGGGCCGACGCCCTGCACGGTCGTCAACAGCCGGAACCAGGCGCGCTCGGCGCCAGTCGCGAAGCCGTAGAGCGTGATCGCATCCTCACGCACGAAGGTTTCGATGAGGAGGCGCGCCTCAGCCGGGGGCGCGGGGAGGGCGCCGAGGGTGCGCGACGAGGCATGGACAACGTAGCCGACGCCGCCGGTCTCGATAACGCAGCGCCCATCCTCCTGAGCTTCCACCGTTCCGCGCAGGCTGCCGATCATCGGCCACCCCCGATGGCGGCGGCGGCGCGGCTCCAGGCGGCGCGTGTGCCGCGATGGTGGGCGTGGCAGATGGCGACCGCCAGCGCATCGGCCGCATCCGCGCGCTTGAGCGTGGCGCCCGGCAGCAGGCGGCGGACCATGAGCCCGACCTGAACCTTGTCGGCCCCCCCGGTGCCGACCACGGAGAGTTTCACGGTCTTGGCGCCATATTCGGCGACGGTGAGCCCTGCGAGCGCCGGCGCCAGCAGCGCCACGCCCCGCGCATAGCCGAGCTTGAGCGTGGCCGTGGCATTGGCGTTGACATAGGTCTCCTCCACCGCCGCCTCATGCGGACCGAACGTCGGCAATGAGCGCCGTCAGCGCCTCGTGCAGGGTGCGCAGCCGCGCTCGGGCACCTCCGCCTCGCCATCGGTCGTGACGATGCCGTCGGCGATATGGCGCAGGCGGTTGCCCTCGGCCTCCACCACGCCCCAACCGGTGACGCGAAGCCCAGGATCGATACCGAGAATGCGGATCAAGAGATGCGTGTCATCCGGTGGCCGCCCGACCCGCGGGCGGCGGTGTCAGGCGGAGAGTTTCTGAAGCAGCGACTCGGGCAGGTCGAAATTGGCATAGACGTTCTGCACATCGTCGATTCGTCCAGCACGTCGAGCAGTTTCAGCACCGAGGTGGCGGCTTCCTCATCCACCGGCACCGTGGTGCGCGGCCGCCAGTCAAGCTTGGCGCTCTCAGGGGCGCCGAAGCGGCTTTCCAGCGCATCCTGCATGGCAAAGAAGCTTTCCGGTGTGCCCGTGACCTCATGCCATTCGGCGCTGCTCTCCACATTGTCGGCGCCCGCCTCGATGGCGGCTTCCAGCATGGCGTCGCCGTCCGCCGCCGCCGCCGGGTAGCGGATCACCGCCAGCCGGTCGAACATGAAGCTCACCGCGTTGGTTTCGCCGAGCGCGCCGCCATGCTTGCTGAAGGCGGAGCGGATGTCGGAGGCGGTGCGGTTGCGATTGTCGGTCAGCGCCTCGACGATGACCGCGACGCCGGACGGGCCGTAGCCCTCGTAGCGGACTTCCACATAATCCTCGCCGGCGGTGCTGCCCGCGGCCTTCTTGATGGCGCGGTCCACCGTATCCTTCGGCATGTTCGCCTTCCGGGCCGCGAGCACGGCGGCGCGCAGGCGCGGGTTGGAGGCGGGGTCCGGCAGGCCCTGGCGCGCGGAGACGGTGATCTCGCGGATGAGCTTGGCGAATTGCCGGGCGCGG
This sequence comes from uncultured Pseudomonadota bacterium, assembly GCA_963745125.1. Lineage (GTDB taxonomy): Bacteria > Pseudomonadota > Alphaproteobacteria > Acetobacterales > Acetobacteraceae > Acidisoma. Next base: position 35,960 of record CAVUWB010000009.1, on the reverse strand, counting down.
CGGGCATCCTGCGCGCCCTTGCGGTGCATGATGTTCTTGAACTGGCTATGGCCGGCCATGATCGAGGCTCCGGAAGGCATGGGGTGGGTAAGCGATGGGGAGGTCTGTCCGCCAAGCCGGCCCGTCGCGTCAAGGTGGGCTTGCTTCCGCCATTCGTGGCGGGCTAAGATATGACTATGTCCAATGACCAGGGTCATTTTATGACGATGGAAGTATCGAAATCCCAATTCAAGGCCAGGGCGCTGGAGTTTTTCCGGCAGGTGGAAGCCACCGGAAAATCAATCGTGATCACGGATCATGGGCAGCCGAAGCTCGAACTGAGTCCATATCGCCGGCCGATGCAGGACCCTTTGGCCGCGCTGCGGGGCTCGGTCCTGCGCTACGACCGCCCGACCGACCCCGTGGGTGAAGAGGAATGGGATGTATTGAAGTGATCATGCTCGACACTCACGCCCTGCTGTGGTGGGTGTCCGGCGATCACGCGAAACTATCGGCGGCCGCGGCCGAAGCCATCGCGATCGAAAACGATGGTGGCTCGATCATCCTGTCTTCGATCACCGCTTGGGAAATCGCCCAGCTCGTGGATCGCGGCCGCATAGACCTGTCTGCCGATCTGGAGGCGTGGCTCGCACTGGTCGAAGCGATACCCTCGCTCACCTTCATTCCTGTCGATAACGAGGTCGGCGCGAAATCGGTCACGCTGCCGGGCAGCTTTCACAAAGATCCGGCGGATCGGATCATCGTCGCGACGGCGCGGAAATACGCCGTCCCCCTCGTCACCGCGGATGAACGCATCCGGGGATACCCTCATCTCCGGACGATCTGGTGACGGCGCCTGGAGCAGATCCCGATCATATGGAATCATCTGATCGGGTGAAGATGCTCGTAAAAACAAAGAGCTAGAGCGGTGACTGTGAGCGTAAGCGAATAGGAAACGCTCTAGGGCGGGATCGGCTCGCATTTGCTTGCAATCCCGCTCCATGACTTTGATTAAGAACGCAAATCTTCGGATCAGGTGAGTCCACCTGATCCGATATTGCTTTAATACCGCCTGAGCAGCGCGACCAGCCGGCCTTGCACGCGCACCCGCTCGGCAGGGAAAATCCGGCTCTCATGCCGCTGATTGGCCGGCTCCAGCGCCACCGAGTTCCCCCGGCGGCGGAGGCGCTTCAAGGTGACCTCCTCCTCATCCACTAGAGCCACGACGATCTGCCCGTTCTCGGCGGTCTCGGCGCGGCGGATGATCACGGTGTCGCCGTCCTGAATGCCGGCGTCGATCATCGAATCGCCCGCCACTTCCAAGGCGTAATGCTCACCCGGCCCGAGCAGAGCGACGGGCACGTCCAGATGCGTCGTGGTGTCCCGCATCGCCTCGATCGGCAGGCCGGCGGCGATCCGCCCATAGAGCGGAAGCTGCACGGCGCCGACTTCCGGCGCCGCCTGCACGCCCGCGAGGCGGGACGAGAAATCGCCTTGTATCACCCTGGGCGCGAAACCGGCCGCACCCTCCGGCCGCTTCGGCAGATCGCGCGGCGGGGTGGCCGGGCGCGGCAGGCCCGATTGGCCGCCGACCATCGTCATCGCCGAGCTGTCATCACCGGGAAGCCGCAAAACCTCCAGCGCCCGCGCCTGATGGTGCCGGCGGCTGAGGAAGCCCCGCTCCTCCAGCGCCGAGATCAGGCGATGAATGCCGGATTTGGACCGGAGCTTCAGCGCCTCCTTCATCTCATCGAAACTCGGTGAATAGCCCGAGGTTCTGAGATGGCGGTCGATGAAAATCAGCAACTCGTGCTGCTTGCGCGTCAACATGCTGAACCCCTGCTCGGCGCGGCCCGCCAGCCCCAAATCCCGGAACGAAACACGATCACGACGTAAAAACTGTCGTAACGTTCTCGTGACAAGGGCGAACAAAGCGGCAACTTCGCCTGTTCTAGGTGCTCGCTTCGCGCCGCGTCAAGCGAAGGAATGGCGAAAAAGCAGCCGCGACGACGAGTTGGGACGGAAAATTATTCTTTATCGTCGTAGGGATTAACAGTGCCGCGAAAATCGAGCCGGATCGGCGTGCCGGGCAAGCCGAAGACCTCGCGCAACTCGTTGACCAGATAACGGCGATAGTCCTCGGGCGTTGCCTCTGCCCGGGTGCCGAAGACCACGAAGGTCGGCGGACGCGCATTCGCCTGCGTCACATAGCGCAGCTTCAGCCGGCGCCCCTGCACCGCCGGCGGCGGGTGGCGGCTCACCGCATCCTCGAACCAGCGATTGAGGGCGGAGGTCGGCACCCGCTTGTTCCAAGTATCATGCACGGCGCGGACGGCGGGCAGCAGCTTCTGCACATTGGCGCCCGTCATGGCGCTCAGCGTCACGACGGGAACGCCCTTAAGCTGTGCCAGGCTGCGCTCCAACCGGTCGGAGACCGCGCGCCGCGTCGCGTCGCGATCCAGAACGGCGTCCCACTTATTTAAGGCCAGAACCAAGGCGCGGCCCTCGCGCTCCACCAGCCGGGCGATCTGCAGATCCTGGTCATGCAGCCCGTCCACGGCATCGACCGTCAGAACGACGACTTCGGCGAAGCGCATCGCATTGATGGTGGCTCCGGTCGACAGCTTCTCCACCTCCTCCTGCACGCGGGCGCGGCGACGGAGGCCGGCGGTATCGACGAGCTGGAACATCCGCCCATCCGTATCCCGCATCGGCAAGGTGATGGCGTCACGGGTGATGCCGGGCTCGGGCCCGGTCAGCATCCGCTCCTCGCCCAGAAGCCGGTTCACCAGGGTCGATTTGCCGGCGTTCGGGCGCCCCAGCACCACCAACCGCAGGGGCTTGGTGCTGTCCTCCGCGTCGTCCTCATCCGTTTCCCCGGCCGTGGCCGGTGGCGGCGGCAGCATCTCGGCGATCGTGCTCATCAGATGGCTCAACCCCTCGCCATGTTCGGCCGAGACCGACAGCGGCTCGCCGAGGCCGAGGGAATAGGCATCGAGCGCGTTGTTGTAGCCGGCGCGGCCCTCGGTTTTGTTGGCGACGAGGAGCACGGGCCGGCCGAGGCGGCGCAGCCAGGCGCCGAAATGGGCGTCGGGCGGCAGGATGCCGGCGCGGGCATCGACAACGAACAGGATGAGGTCCGCCTGTTCCAGGCTGGAGGCAGCACCCGCGCGCATGCGGCCGGAGAGGCTTTCGGGCGGCGCTTCCTCCAGCCCCGCCGTATCGGCGATCCGCACCAGGCGGCCGCCGAGCGTCGCGGTCGCCTCCTGACGGTCGCGCGTCAGGCCGGGCTGGTCGGCGACGAGCGCCTGCCGCCGCCCGACGAGACGGTTGAAGAGGCTGCTTTTGCCGACATTGGGCCGGCCGGCGATGACGATAAGCGGGGTTTCCATGCGGTGCGGGCAATACCGCCTAAAAGCGCGTGCGCGTAAGGGTAATGTGGAATGCGTGGTCAGCGCGGTTGTTGGGCTGGCCGGGCGCGCGTGATGGAATCGCCGGGGGAATGATCGCATGAGCGGCAGCACAAGGGTGGAGGCGGGGCCGGTCGTCAGGCCGGAGGGCGTGGTTTTCGCGGTGCTGCTCGCGATCAGCTTTTCCCACTTCCTCAACGACACCATGCAATCCCTGCTGCCGGCGATCTACCCGACGCTGAAGGCGAAGTTCAGCCTGAACTTCGCGCAGATCGGCCTGCTCACCTTCGTCTTTCAGGTCACGGCATCGTTACTTCAACCCGTTGTAGGTATGATCACGGACAAACGTCCGCAGCCGTACTCGCTGGCGGTCGGCATGGGCTGCACGATGCTGGGGCTGATTACGCTGTCTCACGCGGGCAGCTTCGCCATGCTGCTGGTGGCGGCGGCGACGATCGGTGTCGGCTCATCGATCTTTCACCCCGAGTCGTCGCGCGTCGCACGTCTATCCTCGGGTGGGCGTCACGGCCTCGCGCAATCCGTCTTTCAGGTCGGCGGCAATTTCGGAACCTCGATCGGGCCTGTGCTGGCGGCATTCATCGTCGTGCCTGACGGCCAGGGCAGCATCCTTTGGTTCTCGGCCATCGCCCTGCTCGGCATGGTCGTGTTGAGCGCCGTCGGTCGCTGGTATCAGAACCGGATGGCGCTTCTGCGGAAGCGCCCGCGTGCCGCGATGCATCCGCATCAGCCCCTGCCGCGTAAGAAAATCTTTGTGACAATGGCCATCCTGGTCGCGCTCGTTTTCTCCAAATTTTTCTATCTGGCGAGCATATCGAGTTACTACACCTTCTACTTGATTCATCGCTTCGGGCTTTCGGTCCAGCATGCTCAGCTCATGCTTTTCGTATTCCTGGGCGCGGCCGCGCTCGGCACCGTCATCGGCGGCTCGATCGGTGACCTGGTTGGTCGCAAGCTTGTGATATGGGTCTCGATTCTCGGTGTGCTGCCTTTCACCCTCGCGCTGCCCTTCGTTGGACTAGGTGGTACACTCATCCTTTCGTTTATCATCGGATTTGTTCTTTCGTCGGCCATGCCTGCGATGATCGTCTACGCGCAGGAGCTTGTGCCCGGTCGCGTCGGGTTGATTTCAGGGCTTTTCTTCGGTTTGGCCTTCGGAATGGGCGGCCTCGGCGCCGCCGCCATCGGCGAAATTGCGGATCATTACGGTATTGTCGTGACGTATCGGTTGTGCTCAATCTTACCGGTGATAGGACTACTGGCGATGTTTCTGCCTCATATTCAATTACAGCGGCAGGATACGGATTCGCCGGGACGTGCTCAGACAAAAGGGGCGGGACGATAATTTCTGCACCGATACCCTCGAACCGGCAGGATCGACTACACATATCCAGTTAAAAGGGATGGGTTGCAGGTAGGCCGGTCCCGCTAGCCAAAAAAAGGAAATGCTATGGCGCGTGCAACAACAGGTAAATCGAAGTCGCCCGGGAGGCCGTCTAGCGGACGGTCGGCTGGTGCGAAGGCCGGCCCCGGCAGGGCGGGTGCGGCGTCGAAGGCGGCTCCCGCCGCGGCTTCGGCCAGCAAGGACGAATTGCGGGCTCGGGTCGAGAAGCTGGAGCGTGCGAACGCGACGTTGCGGGTGAAGAACAAAGAGCTGCGCGTCGTCGCCGTCGAGGCGGCCGAGCAGGTGGACGCTCTGACCGTTCAGCTCGCGAACAGCGAGCGGCGCGCGGGACGGAACGCGCGGCACGAGGCGCCGGCCGAGGCCGTGGCCACACGGGAGATTGTTCGCCCGGCTCGCGGCAGGCGCAAGGCGCGCGGCGCGGTCTCCGCCGACGATCGTCAGGACGATGACGACGCGGGTAGTGACAGTCGTGCGGCCTGGGGTGCGTCAGATCACGCGGATGTGTGAGAGCCGTCGGGCGTAATCGCCTCGGCTGCGGGACGGCTGTTTGCGCGACCAGAGAGAGTGGTGCGGGCTCACTATCCCGCCACACTAACTGGCTGTCTGCTGGGGTGATTGAGGCGTGAGCGTCTCCGCCTGCGGTCGTCACGCCCGGGACGCGAGCGATTTGTGCGGCCTCGCCGTGCGGCCACCACGCTTCAGACGCGGATGTAATCGCCGCGTCTCGATCGGTTGGCTTTTGTTAAAGCGGCTCGGGCATGCCGCCCGCAGGTGATGGCTGCGGCTCGTCCGGCGTGTCGTCTCCGCCAAGCCTGACGAGCCGGATGCGCTTGCCACGCGCCGCGATCGCGATGCGCCCGTCGCGAAGCGCCTTCGCGTCCTCCCCGAACATGCGCCACCGCCAGCCCTGCGCCGCCGGAATCGCCGGCTCATCCTCGGTCGCCAGCCGGTCGAGATCGTCCGACGAGGCGAGCAGCCGGGGGGCCACGCCATGCTCCTCGCTCTTCGCCGCCAGAAGAACGCGCAGAAGCGCGATGAGCGCCGGTGAGGGGCGCGGCCCGTCCCGATCGGGGCGCGGGGCCGTCTCCGCCAGCGCGGAATCGGGCAGCGCCTTGGCCTCGGCGATGGCCGCCAGCAGCGACAGACCGCTTTTGCCTTCGGCAAACCCTCGGCTCATGCCGCGCGCGCGCGCGAGGTCATCGGCGGTGTCGGGGGCCAGGGCCGCGATTTCGGGAATGGCCTCATCCTTCAGCAGCCGCCCGCGCGGGATGTTCACACGCTGCGCCTCCCGCTCCCGCCATGCGGCGATGGCGCGCAGCAGCGCCGCCTGCCGCCGGCTGTTGGGCCGCAGCTTCAGCCGCAGCCACATCGTCTCCGGATCGGCGCGGTAGAGGGCGGGATCGCCCAGCGCGCCCATCTCCTCCCGCACCCAATCCGCCCGATCCTCTCGCGTCAGCCGCTCCAGCAGCTTTTCGTAGACGAGGCGCAGATGGGTCACGTCGGCCGCGGCATAGGCGAGCTGCGAGGCCGAAAGCGGCCGCGCCGACCAGTCGCTGAAGCGGTGCGACTTGTCGATCTGCGCCCCGGTCAGCGCCGAGACGAGCGCGTCATAGCCGACCTGATCGCCGAAACCGCCGACCATGGCGGCAATCTGCGTGTCGAAGATGGGCGTCGGTGTCGCGCCGAACAGAAGCAGGAAGATCTCCACATCCTGGCGCGCGGCATGGAAAACCTTGACCACGTTTTCATTGGCCAGGAGAGCGCCGAGAGGCGCGAGGTCCATCCCCTCCGCTTGCGCGTCGATGACCGCGACATCAGAAGCGCCGCCGAGCTGCACCACGCAAAGCTCGGGCCAGTAGGTGCGCTCGCGGATGAATTCGGTGTCGATGGTGACGAAGGGTTCGCTCGCGAGGCGCGCGCAGAGCGCTGCGAGCGAGGCGGTATCGGCGATGAAGACGGGGGACGGGAACTCGGCCCGTGGCTGGCGCGGCATTCCTGTCTTCTATACGGCGATATCCGCCCGGACCAGATCACAGCGCCCAAATCACGCGGAACAGATCGCGCGGGGGGCTTGCCCGCCCGACCGCGCTGGCCGAGCATGAGGGCAGGCGCATCGCCGCGCCCCGCCACGGAGAGCAATCCGCATGACGATGCCTGCCGCCCACCCGTTTAGCCCGGTGACGCTGGCCGGGCGCCATGTCCGGCTCGAACCGCTCGCTCCCGAGCATCATGACGGGCAGGTCGCCGCCGCTCAGGATGGGGATTTGTGGGACCTCTGGTACACCTCGGTGCCCGAGCCCGGCGCGATGGCCGGCGAGATCGCCCGCCGCCTCGGGTTGCAGCAGGCCGGGTCGATGGCGCCCTTCACCGTCTTCTCGGAGCCGGACGGCAGAATCGCGGGCATGACCACTTATATGAATATCGACGCCGTGAACCGGCGAATGGAGATCGGCTCCACCTGGTATGCGCGCCGCGTTCAGCGCAGCGGGCTGAACACGGAGGCGAAGCTGCTGCTTCTCGGCCATGCCTTCGAGACGCTGGATTGCATCGCTGTGGAATTCCGCACCCATTTCCTCAACCACCAGAGCCGGCGCGCGATCGAGCGTCTGGGCGCCAAGCTCGACGGCATCCTCCGCTGCCATCAGCGCGCGAAGGACGGCAGCCTGCGCGATACCTGCGTCTACAGCATCACCGCCGCCGAATGGCCGACCATTCGTGCTCATCTGCGCTGGATGTTGGCAAAGCCGCGCTGAAGGCCGGGCGGCGGCCAGCCGGGCGCCCGGGGCCTTGCAAAGAGGCGAGGCGGCGCCACCTCCGGTCCAAGCTTTCAGCTTCCCGGGCGGCGCCGTTCGCGGCCCGGATGCCGCAACTGAGACAGGAGACAGAACGATGTCGAAATACAATCGCCTGCTGGGCGTGCTGCCCGCCCTTGCCCTGATCGGTGGGCTGGGCATGGCCTCCGCCGCCCGGGCACAGTCGACGGCGCCTTCCACCGCGAGCGAGGATGCCGGTGCCACCACCGGCCTCGGCACGCATCACCGCTTCCCCAGCATCGCCGCCGCCGAGGCGCATTGCCCGGGGGACACGATCGTTTGGTCGAACGGTGTCAACCTGACCTATCATGTGGTCACGGCCGGCACCGCGGGCACCGCGAGCCACGGCTTCTATGCCTGCAAGCTGGAAGCAGACAGCGCGGGCTTCCAGCCGGCCAGCTGAGCTAGAGCAATATCGGATCAGGTGGAATCACCTGGTCCGAAGATTTGCGTTGTTAATCAGAAACATAGATCGAGGGGGGCGGCGATGGCGGCGCCCCCTCAAGCTTCCTCGGCCGTCATCTCCGCCTCGGCGATCGCCATCATCACCGCGCGGCTCTGCTCCACCGCCGCCGGCCGCGCCAGGCTATGCACCGCGCGCCGCTTCGTCCGTGTGATGCCGTAGGTCGGCTCCAGCACCAGTTCGAGGAGAAGCAAGGAACGCCCGGTCACGGAATAGACGTGCTCGAAGGCGAAGGCCGGTTCCCCGGCCGTATCCTCATCCGTCAGATTGGTGTCGATCAGCAGCCGCCATTGGCGCCCGCCCGGCACCTCCGGCAGCATGAACTCCACCACATCGTGATGGGCGTTCAGAATCACCAGCAGGGTGGCGTCATTGCCGCGCTGCACGATGCCCGTGGCCTGGGCGCGCCCGTCGAGCAGCACGCCCATGCAGCGGGCGTGGCCCTCCGACCATTGTTCCTCGGCCATCTCGGTCGCGTCCGGCGCGAGCCAGGTCACATCCTTGAGGCCGAGCGTCTCGTCCCATTCGCCGTTGAGAAAGCGCCCGCGCGTCAGCAGCGGAAAGCGGCGCCGGAGCGCCGAGATCCGGGCGGTGAAGCGGGTCAGCGCCTCGCCACGCGCGCCCGCGTTCCAATCGATCCAGCTGATCTCGTTGTCCTGGCAATAGGCGTTGTTGTTGCCTTGCTGGGTGCGGCCAAGCTCATCGCCCGCCAAAATCATCGGCGTGCCCTTTGCGAGCAGAAGTGTGGCCAGCATGTTACGGAGCTGCCGGTCGCGCAGCGCGCTGATGCCGGGGTCGTCGGTCGGCCCCTCGGCGCCGCAGTTCCAGCTCAGATTGTGCGAATGGCCGTCGCGGTTCTCCTCGCCATTCGCCTCATTGTGCTTCTCATTGTAGCTGACGAGATCGGCGAGCGTGAAACCGTCATGCGCGGTGATGAAATTGACGGAAGCCCAGGGTTTGCGCCCCCGCCTGCCGAAGACATCGGCGGAGCCGGTGAGGCGGGAGGCGAGCGCGCCCATCTGCCCGTCATCGCCCTTCCAGTAGGCGCGGACGGTGTCGCGGAACTTGTCGTTCCACTCGGCCCAGCCGGGCGGAAAGCCGCCGACCTGATAGCCGCCCGGCCCGCAATCCCAGGGTTCGGCGATCAGCTTAACGGCGTCGAGCACGGGGTCCTGCTCCACGGCCTTGAGAAACCCGCTCTGCTCGTCGAAGCCATGGGGTTCGCGGGCCAGGATGGTGCCGAGATCGAAACGAAACCCATCCACATGCATCTCCGTCACCCAGTAGCGGAGACTGTCCGTGACCAGGCGGATGACGCGGGCATGGCTGAGATTGACGGTGTTTCCGGTGCCGGTGTCGTTGATGTAGTAGCGCGGCTGGTCCGGCAGCAGGCGGTAGTAGCTGGCGTTGTCGATGCCCTTGAACGAGAGGGTCGGGCCAAGCTCGTTGCCTTCGGCGGTATGGTTGTAGACGACGTCGAGAATGATCTCGAGCCCGGAATCATGCAGGCGGGCCACCATCTCCTTGAACTCGGAATAGGCCGTCTCCGGCGTCTGGGCATAGCGCCGGGCGGGCGCGAAGAAGCACAGCGTGTTGTAGCCCCAGTAGTTAGTGAGGTTCCGCTCGACCAGATAGGAATCGTCGACAAAACGATGGATCGGCAGGATTTCGATGGTGGTGACGCCGAGGCGCTTGAAATGCCGGATCATGGGCGGGGAGGCGAGGCCGCGAAAGGTGCCGCGTGACTCGGGCGCAACCTCGGGGTGGAGTTTGGTCAGGCCGCGGACATGGGCCTCATAGAGGATGGTCCGTTCCCAGGGGATCGCCGGCGGCTGGTCCCGGCCCCAGGTGAAAGCGGGGTCGATCACCCGGCAGCGCGGCATGAAGGGGGCGCTGTCGCGCGTGTCGTAGGAAAGGTCGGCGTCAGGGTGGCCGATCGTGTAGCCGAACAAAGCCGGGTCCCAGGTCAGCTCGCCGACGACGGCCTTGGCATAGGGGTCCAGCACCAGCTTATGCGGGTTGAAGCGATGGCCGGCTTCGGGCTCGTAGGGTCCATGGACGCGATAGGCGTAGAAGGTGCCGGGGCGGAGATCCGGGATGAAACCGTGGAAGACCTCGTTCGTGTATTCCGGCAGCGGAATCCGCTCCAACTCCTGCTCGCCGTTCGTCGTCGAACAGGCAGAGTTCGACCTTCGTGGCATTGGCGGAGAAAAGGGCGAAATTGACGCCCAATCCGGTCCAGGTCGCGCCGAGCGGATAGGGCAGCCCCTCACGCACGCTGCCGCCGAAAACTGCCATGCGAAGTCCCGATCCAAGGATGCAGCCGCAGAGGTGGGGTTTGCCGGCGGCTCTGCAACCGATGCAGGCACGCTCAGCGCGCGCGCATGAGGCGGAGCGCGCCAGTCCCGATCGGTGTCACCGCGCCGATGTGATAGCGATGGGCTTTCCCGCTCACATCCTTGAAGCTGACGACGTCCCAGGGCTTGTCGGAAACCTGCCCGACCTCCACGCCGGAGATGAGGAAATAGGCGCCGGCCTGCCCATCCCACGCCTGGACGAGTTCGACCCAACGGCAGGGCAGCGTCAGCCGCTCCCGATGCTCGTGCGCGTCATGGGCGATAAGGGTGATCTCTTTGGCGCCCCAGCCGGAGTCATTGTCCATCCGCGTTCCTCGACCGTGTGGCGAGACGATAGGCGCGGTCGGCGGATGGGGGCCAGCGAAACCTTGGGGGGTGAGGAGGTTCGGCTGCGTGGGTCCTACCTCTGACCCCGCATCTGCTCGACATAGGAGCGAAGCACGGCGTTGATGCGTGTCTGGTAGCCGCGCCCTTCACGGCGAAAGAAGTCCAGCACGTCCCGGTCGACCCGCATGTTGAGCGCGGCCTTCGGTTGCGGCATCTCGAAGGAGGCACGCGACCAATCGAACTCCAGGCCCGCCTCGTCTGGGTCATCGGCGATCGCGGCTTCGATTTCCGCCTGGGTCATGGCGCCCGCGCGCGCCCGATCGCTTTTCGTTTCGCCACGGAGGCGCATCGCCTCCAACTCGTCATCCGTATAGCTGACGATATTTTCTTTCTTCGCCATTCTGCGCCCTCCTGAACCTAATCCGCGCCCACCGCCTTGACAGCGCCGGGGGTGCGGCCTTGTGTGCCGGCCCTCTCGCCCATTCAACCCACCGCCGCTGACCTCGACCGATGACCAGGATTTCGCCCATGCACACCTACCGCACCCATGACTGCGGCGCGCTCCGCCCCACCGACGCCGGCAGCACAGCGCGCCTCTCCGGCTGGGTCCATAGCAAGCGGGACCATGGCGGCCTGCTCTTCATTGATCTGCGCGATCATTTCGGCCTCACCCAATGCGTCTTCCCGGCAGGGTCCGAGGCTTTCGCCGCCGCCGACGCGCTCCGCGTCGAGAGCGTCATCACCGTCACCGGCGAGGTCGTGCCGCGCGAAGCCTCCACCATCAACCCGCGCCTGCCCACCGGCGGGATCGAGCTGCGCGTCCGCGCGCTCGATGTGCAGTCAGCCGCCGATGTCCTGCCGATCCAGGTCGCGGGGGAGCACAACTATCCGGACGACCTCCGGCTGAGATACCGCTTCCTTGACCTGCGGCGGGACCGCGTTCATCGCAACATGCTGCTGCGCGCCGGGGTGATCGCCTCCATCCGCCGCCGCATGGTCGAGCAAGGCTTCGTCGAGTTCCAGACGCCGATCCTGACCGCCTCCTCGCCGGAGGGCGCGCGGGACTTTCTGGTGCCGGCCCGCAACCATCCGGGCAAGTTCTACGCGCTGCCGCAGGCGCCGCAGCAGTTCAAGCAGCTCTGCATGGTCGCGGGCTTCGACCGCTATTTCCAGATCGCGCCCTGTTTCCGCGATGAGGCCGCCGCGCGCCGACCGCTCCCCCGGCGAGTTCTACCAGCTCGATTTCGAGATGAGCTTCGTGACGCAGGAAGATGTCTTCGCGACGCTCGAACCCGTCATGGCGGGGCTGTTCGAGGAGTTCGGCGACGGCCGGGCAGTGACGCCGACACCCTTTCCCCGCATCCCCTACGCCCAGGCGCTGCTGGAATACGGCTCCGACAAGCCGGATCTCCGCAACCCGCTGCGCATCACCGATGTCACCGCGCAGTTCGCGGGCTCCGGCTTCGGCCTTTTCGCCAGCATCGCGGCCTCGGGCGGCATCGTGCGCGCGATCCCGGCACCCGGGGCGGGCGGCAATCCGCGCTCCTTCTTCGACAAGCTCAATGAATGGGCGCGGGCGGAGGGGACGAGCGGCCTCGGCTACATCACCTTCGACGCCGAAGGCCCCAAAGGCCCGATCGCCCGCAATCTGGAGCCCGAGCGCGCCGCCGCCATCGCCGAGGCCTGTGGGCTGCGCGCGGGTGATGCGGTCTTCTTCGCCGCCGGCATGCCGGACGTGACGCCGAAATTCGCCGGCAGCGTGCGGACCAAGCTCGGCACCGATCTCGGCCTCATCGAGCCGAACGCCTTCCGCTTCTGCTGGATCACCGACTTCCCGATGTACGAGTTGAACGAGGAGACCGGGCAGGTCGATTTCAGCCACAACCCCTTCTCGATGCCGCAGGGCGGGTTGGAGGCGCTGAACAGCCAGGACCCGCTGACCATCAACGCCTATCAGTACGACATCGTCTGCAACGGGATCGAGCTGTCCTCCGGCGCCATCCGCAACCACCGGCCCGACATCATGCTGCGGGCCTTCGAGATCGCGGGCTATCCGGCGTCCGAGGTCGAGGCGCGGTTCGGCGGCATGTTGCAGGCCTTCCGCTACGGCGCGCCCCCGCATGGCGGCTCGGCCCCGGGTATCGACCGCATGGTCATGCTGCTGGCGGATGAGCCCAATATCCGCGAGGTCATCCTGTTTCCGCTCAGCCAGGGCGGCGAGGATCTGATGATGGGCGCGCCGGCCGAAGTGACGCCGGCGCGGCTGAAGGAACTGTCGCTCGCGATCGCCCTGCCGCCCAAGGCGGTGAAGAGCTGACGGCTTAGAGCAGATCCCGATCATATGGAATCATCTGATCGGGTGAAGATGCTCGTAAAAACAAAGAGCTAGAGCGGTGACTGTGAGCGTAAGCGAATAGGAAACGCTCTAGGGCGGCGCGCCGGGGCCGCCATGCGTCCCCGGACCACCTGGCGCGCCGCGGCCCCCGCCGGCGCCGTGCCCAAAGCCGCCCGGCGGGTTTCCACCCCCAGGCGGTCCGGGTGACCCAGGCGGTGCTGAGGCGGGGGCGTTCGGCATCTGGGCACTGACCACGCCGGTTGGGGTTACGGTAACGCTCATGATCGCGGAGATGGTGGCGGGCGGGGCGAAGCCGGGCGGGGCCGCCGGAGCTTGGCCGGAGTGCGAACCGATCAGGGTCTGGATCAGGAAGTGGCGGATGCCGCCGCCGAACAGCGCGCCCGGATCGTCGGTCAGCAAATCGGGTTTGATCTCGATCACCCTTAGCCTGCCCTGATCCTCGACACCGCGCAGCATGACATCGGCCCCTGGTTTCATCTGCCCGTCCGGAACCATGAGAGCCATTGACCCGAGGCGTGGGTCGGCCAGCGTTCCCTGAACGCGGCCCGTCAGCAACTCGGTGGGGCCGGCGGCGCTATCGACGCGGCTGGCGATGATCGAGCCGGATGGGGTGTGCAGCCCGCTGACGGACACCCACTCTCCGGCACGAAGAGGCGCCACGATCCAGGCCGCGCGCGACAGCCATACCGTTTGCCCGGCGACGGTCAGGCGGCTGCCGTTCACCGCCTCGATCGGGCCGATGACGGCATGCCGGATGAGCAGCCGGTCGGTCACCGGCCGGCCGCCGGCCCAGCCCGCGGCCAGAACTGCCTCCTGACCGATACGAAGATCCTCTGTCCCCGCCGGGACGCCGTCGGTCGTGACCGTGGTTCCGGGCAGCAGGCCAACCTCCAGCCCGTTGAGGCAAACGCTGCCGAAACCATCGATGAGGCCAGCGACGCCGAGGCTGGCGGCAATCGAGCCGGGTGGGGGCGGCAGCGCGGCGCCGCCGGTACCGCCGATGCCGCGCTCGGCCAGCTGATCCGGCGCGCCGCTGACCGTGACGTGGCATCCGCCGGGTACGGCGGGCGCGATCCCGGGGAGCCAATCCGCCGCCGGCGGCGGCGCGCCAGGACGCGACGGGGCGCAGGCTTCCAGGGCACCGAGACACAGGGCGAGGCCTATAGACAGGGGGCGGAACTTGAGGAGACGACGCATCACGGTGCCGCCCCCGATGGCGGCTCATTCTCGACATAGAGATAGACGCCGAAATTCACCCGGCGGGTACTGGCTGGCGGCGCCGCATCCTGGTCCTGCCCGTCCACCAGCCGGACCGCGGCGGCGTTGACATCGCGCGTGACCGTCTCCGCCGCCAGGCGCGCGGTGGCTTCCAGCGCGCGGGCGGCATCTGGCCCCAGACCGTCATAGTGAACGCTGATATCGGGATAGGGCGCCGTGCCCGTCGCCAGGACATTGGCCGCCGCCGCCGCGAGATGGTCATGGAGGTTGCGCCCGAAGTAGAAAAGCTGCGCCTCGCTGCCGGGGTTGGGGACGTGGGCGGTGGCCGTCAGCGTCACGCGGTCATTGCCATCCATCCGCACAATGCCTTGGCGCAGCCATTCGTCGAGCACGGCGCGGGGGCGGATATCATTCGTCACGCTGCGGACGAGGCCCTCGAAGGATGGCCCCTGATCGGCAGATCGCGGCAGGCTGAGATTGGCGGCCCGAGGCTGGATCACGAGCCAGCGGGCGATGATCTCGCTGGCCAGGGTCACGACGGCCGGCTCGCGCACCGGCTCCCGCTCGATCTCCCGCAAGCGGCGGATTTCCTTGCGATGAACGCCGGTCAGCAGGCTGAGGCGGCTATCCGTGCGTGCCTGGCCATCCGCCTCAAGCTCCGCCACGGCCGTATCGACGAACAGCACCCGCAGCCAGTCGCTGAAGACCGGGAAGGTGACCCCGGCCCGCAGCAGGAGCCGCACGAGCGGACGCAGCAAATACATCGACGCCTTCAAAAGGCGTTCGGCGGAGGGCGGTCCCTGGTCCATTGCCGGCGATCATAATCCGGTTGCGCAACGCTGTCGTGGGAAAAATTCTCACGGACCTTGCGTGGGAATATTTCCCACGTCAAGCTATGTCCAGCTCAGGGAGGCGTGATGTGCGAAAGCTGATGTTGAGGCTGCGGGCGCATCGTGACGGCAGCCGCCTGTCATCCGTCTTCGCGAAGGTGGAGGCGGAGGGGGTTGCCGCCTATGCGGGCGGGGCATCGGAACGGGATTGCCCGTATCGTGACAAGGAGCGATCGGCCGCCTGGTCCCACGGCTACCGCCGGGCCGACAGGATGGACGCTTCGGTCTGGTAGGGCGGGCGCTGGGGAGCCCGCCCCCGCTTCAGCGGGGCGAGGAGGACACGGCGGCGAAGCCGGAGTAGCTGCCGTTGATATGAGCGTTGAAGGATTGGGCTTGGCCGCCGTCATCCGCCCCCGAACAGGAGGCGAGAAGGGCGAGCCCCATCAGGCAGGCGATAAACGCCGCCCCCAACAGGCAGGCGGCCGACCGCTCAAACCAGCGAAGGCCGGGCGGGTTCGTTCCGTTCAGACGCATGGCAGCGACATTCCTAAGCAAAGTGTCAGCGGACCATACGTGGGACATTTTCCCACGTCAAACTTCAGCCTGCCTAACGCGTCACGGCCGCCATCACCGGCTTTGTCAGCGCCTGGGAGGCTAGGTCCTCCCCGTCCCAGGCATCGGCTTTCGCCACCTGATCGATCGCCTTCGGCAGCGTCATCGCATTCGCCGCAGGCGTATCCTTCAACGCCTCCCAACTCACCGGCCAGGCGACAGGCGCGCCCGGCCGCGCCCGGGGCGAGAAGGGCGCGATCGCGGTCGCCCCGCGCTCATTGCGAAAATGGTCGATGAACAGCCGGCCGTGCCGCTTCGCCTTGCTCATGGTGCCGACATAGAGTTTGGGCTGCGCCTCCACCATGCGGCTGACGAGATCGGCCGCGAAGCGCTTCACGATCGGCCAATCCTGCTGCGGGCGGATCGGCACCACGACATGCACGCCCTTGCCGCCGCTCAGCAGCGCCAGGCTGCGCAGCCCGAGGGCCTGCAGCACCTCCCGCATCGCGAAGGCGGCTTCCTTTACCTTATCGAAGCCGAGACCTTCGTCAGGGTCGAGGTCGAAGACGATCCGATCCGGCTGTTCCAGCGTCTTCAAGGCGCTGCCCCAGATGTGGAACTCGATGGCGCTCATCTGGGCGGCCGCCACGATGGCGCGCGGCTCAGTGAAATAAAGGTATTCCTCGGCGCCATGGGCGGTCTTGACCCGCTCATGCAGCCAGGCGGGGTCCATCCCACGGCCGGGGTGGCGCTGGAAGAAGCTGTCGGCGCCGATACCATCCGGGCAGCGAACCAGGCTGACCAGCCGCCCGGCGGCGAAGGGCATCATGCGGGTGGCGGCGACCTCCAGGTAATGCGCGAGGTCCTGCTTGGTGATGCCTTGGTCCGGAAACAGCACCTTGTCCGGGTGGGTGAGATGCACGCCCATGAATGCCGGCGGCAGGTCGGCTTCGACCTCGGCCTTGGCGGGTTCCTCGCGCACGATGTCGCGGGCCGGCTTATCGGTCCTCACGCCCATGAAATGCCCCTGGCGGATTTGATTGTCGCGCGTCCAGCCGTTGAAGGCGACCTCTACCACCAATTCGGGCTTTACCCATTCCGCCTCACGAAGAATCTCACGCGGGATGGCGATCGCCGGCGGTGCCTGCACCCGGCTGCGGCGAAAGCCAGCGCCAAGCTCATCCAAAACCTGCTGCGAGAAGCCGGAGCCGACGCGCCCGGCATAGCGGAGCTTTTTGCCCTCCCGCACGCCGAGGATGAGCGAGGAGAAGGCGCGCGCCTTCTCCGATGGCCGGTAGCCGAGCACGACGAATTCCTGGGCATGCCCAACCTTGATCTTGACCCAGGCCGCGCCCCGGCCGGAGCGATAGGGGCGGTCGGCGCGCTTGCCGATGATGCCTTCCAGCCCGCGGTCCCGCGCCATCGCCAGCATGGCGTCGCCATTGCCCTCGACATGATCGCTGTAGACCAGCACCCCGTCCGCCTTCGCGGGTGCCAGCAGTTCGGCGAGGCGAGCCTTTCGCTCGTGCAGCGGGGCCGCGCGCCAGTCGCGCCCGCCCTCCCGCAACAGGTCGAAGACCGCGTAGACGAGATTGCCGCGCCCGGCCTGCAACGCATTCTGCAAGGCGCCGAAATTGCTGCGGCCTTCTTGGTCGAGCGCCACGATCTCCCCATCCATCAGCACGCCGTCGAGGTCGAGCGATTTCACCGCCGCGATCACGCCGGGGAAGCGGCCGGTCCAATCGAGCCCCGAGCGGGTATAGGCGCGCACGTCATCGCCGCTGGCGGCGATCTCGGTGCGGTAGCCGTCAAATTTCACCTCGAACAGCCAGCCTTCGCCCGTGGGCGGCGCCTCCACCAGCGTCGCCAGTTGCGGTGCCACGAAGCCTGGCCGCGTGCGACGCTTCGCCCGTGCCGCCTTCGGGGCGCGGCCGCCCTGCGCGCCGCTGCGCCAGATACCGCCCTCGGCGGCGATGGCGGCGAGGTCCCGGTGGCTTGCGACACTGTCGGGCGCCTCGGCCACCAGATCGCGCTCGGTTGACGCCTCCTCGTCCCGCTCCTTGATCAGCAGCCAATTCTCGCGCTTCTCGCTCGCCTTGCGCATAAGGACGAGCGCCCAGCGGCCGCGCATCTTCTCCCCGAACAGGTTGAAGGCGATCTTGCCTTTCGCCAGTTCCGCATGCGGGTCGCCGATCGGCTCCCAGCGGCCGGTATCCCACAGCATCACGGTGCCGGCCCCGTAATTGCCTTTCGGGATGATGCCCTCGAACCCGCCATATTCCAGCGGGTGATCTTCCGTCCGCACGGCGAGGCGCTTGTCGCCGGGGTTGAGGCTCGGCCCGCGCGTGACCGCCCAGCTCAGCAGCACGCCGTCCAGCTCCAGCCGGAAATCGTAGTGTAGACGAGTGGCGTCATGCTTCTGGACGACGAAGATGCCGATGCCCGGCTCGGCCCGCGCCTTCGCGCGCCGCTTCGGGGCGCGGCCCTTGGGCTCGGGCGTATCGCTAAATCGCCGCTTCGCGTGATAGGCGGCGAGGGGCGGCGAGGCCATCAGCCGGCCCGCCGGCGCGCGGCGGGCTTGGCGGCGGGCGTTTTCCGTGCAGGCGCTGCTTCCGTTTTCGCGGTTTCGGTCTTTTGGGCGAGGCTGCGCTTCAGCGCGGCCACGAGGTCGATGACCTTGCCGCTCTCATGCTCGTCCTTGGCCTCATCGACGGCGAGAGGCTTGCCGGTGCGGGCCTTGCTCTCGATGAGGTCGCGCAGAGACTCGGTGTAGCGATCGTGGAAGGCGGCGGCGTTGAACTTCGCGGTCTTGCGCGCGATCAACTCCTGCGCGAGGTCGAGCAGCTCGGCATCCGCGCCGCTGTCGCCGATATCGGCGAAGAGGGGTGCGGCCGCGCGCACCTCATCGGTGAAGCGGAGGGTTTCGAGCATCAGCCCGTCCCCGCAGGGTTTGAGGGCGGCGACATATTCGCGCCCGCGCATGACGAACTGGCCGAGGCCCATCTTGCCGGTCTTGCGCAGCGCGTCCCGCAGCACGGTATAGGCTTCCGTTGCGAGGTCCCCGTCCGGCAGGACGTAATAGGGCCGGTCGAAATAGATCGGGTCGATCTCGCAGTGGTCGACGAACTGCACGAGGTCGATGGTGTGCCGCGCCTCGATCTTGACGGAATCGAGTTCCTCGTCGGTCAGCAGGACGTATCTGCCTTTGGCGATCTCATAGCCTTTGACGATGTGTTCGGCATCGACGGGGCCGGAGCCGGGGGCGACTTTCTCGTAGCGGATGCGCTTGCCGGTTGTCTCATCGATCTGGTGGAAGGCGAGACGGGCGCCGGTCTTGATGGCGGAGAAGAGCTGAACCTGAACGGTGACGAGGGCGAGGCGTAGCGAGCCCGACCAGATGGGGCGGCCGGCTGAGGCCGGGGGTTCGCTGCTGGCTCTACGTCGTCGGGGGGCGATTTTGGCCATGGCGGCCGGTTCCCTTTGTTCCTGACTTCGTCGTTGGACATAGGGCGTGGCGGCGCCGGCTCAAGGGTTCGGCGACGCGGCTTTTGCTTTCGCGGCGCCGCGCGGATCGGCCGCGATGATTGTCGGGACGGCGCGCCCGAAAGCTCGGCCGCCGTTCAGGAAGATGACTCAGCGGATTTCGTAGAACTCGACGCTATGGACGCTGCCGCTTTCCTCGGGTGTGAGGACTGGAACCTTGAAGACTCTGGCTGGGTAGAGGCGTTTGAGCCTGTCGGCCCAGGCATCGGCGATGATATGGGCAAGTTTGATCTCGGGGATGTCGGAATCCTCGGATTCGTTGAGATATACATTACGATTCATAAATAAATAGGCGACCTCGATTGAATTGTAGGAGGCTTCCACTTCCGCAAGGGTTAGTCGGTCGTAAAAAGAACTGAAAGATATTTTGTCATCGACATGACAGAACTCTCTTTGCAGGCATCTAAAGGTCAAATATGCTAGGGAGGTTGACATCGCGCAATTCTGGATCGGACGGTTCAGGGTTCGTTGCGGAGGAGGAGGATGAGGGCATCCGCGTATAGGAAAAATTCGTTTCGTCATTGCCGCTCATTCCAGTCGCTCAGCTGTGTTAGTTGTTACTAACATATACGATGCTATATAGCAACGAAACGATGCGTGTCCGCGCCCATGGTTGACGGGGCGGCCACGCCGCCTGATTGATCCCGCCACGATGACCCAGGATGACGATACCTCGCGGCGGCTGCGGGACGGCCTGGCCGATCGCCTCGGCGAGTGGGGGTTCTCCCCCGCCGCGCGCCTCCGGCTGCTGAACCTGTCCGAGAACACCGTCTTCCTCGCGGAGGAGGACGCCCGGCGCGCTATCCTCCGCGTCCACCGCCCGGGCTATCACCGCTCGGAGGAGATCGCCTCGGAACTCGCTTGGATCGCCGCCCTGCGGGCCGAGGGCGTGGTCGATACGCCCGCGCCCATCGCGGGCGTGGATGGGCGGCTCATGCGCCGCCTCACGCCCGGCATGGCCGAGCCGATCGTGACCGCCTTCGATTGGGTGCCGGGTCGCTCACCGGAACCTCACGAAGACCTCAGCGACTGGTTCCTGGCGCTTGGCACGGTCACGGCCCTGCTGCACCGCCATGCCCGGCATTGGGCGCGGCCGCCCGGCTTTCGCCGGAAAAGCTGGACGGTGGAGACCACGCTCGGCCGCCCCGGCCAACGAGGCAGCGGGGGAGGCGGCCATTGGGGCGATTGGCGGGCGGCCGTGGGGCTCGACCCTGCCGGCGAGGCTCTGCTCACGCGCGCGGCCGTGGCGATCGGCACCGTGCTCGCCGGCTACGGCATGGGCGCTGAGCGGTTCGGTCTCATTCACGGCGATCTCCGCCTCGCCAATCTTTTGGTGCACGGCACCCGCCTCAGCGTGATCGACTTCGATGATTGCGGCTTCGGTTGGTTTCTCTACGATTTCGCCGCCGCCGTGAGCTTCTTCGAGCATGCGCCCGCGGTGCCGGCGCTGATGGATGCCTGGTGCCGGGGCTACCGCCGCGTCGCACCGCTCTCGGCCGAGGATGTCGCGATACTGCCCGCGCTCATCCTGCTGCGGCGGATGCTGCTGCTGGCTTGGGTCGCGAGCCACCCCGAGGCCCCGACCGCCCAGGCCTTGGGCCGAGCCTATACCGAGGGCGCGCTACCGCTCGCCGAGGCGTTTCTGAGGTCGCTGTAACATCGAGGCCGTCAAGGAGACCGCATGTTCCGAGGCGAGCGTGCTTGCGCGGTGATGAACCGCTAGTGTGCATAATTTCGTGCCCCCTAAGGAGTTTCGCCCATGCCTAGCCTGCTCGCACCATCTGCCTTGCTGCCTCACGGCTGGGCGCGGGATGTGCGGATCGATATCGCGGCCGACGGCACCATCACAGGCGTCACCCCGGGCGCTCCCTGGCACGGAGGCGACCGGGTCGAGCGGCTGGCCGGCCCCGTGGTGCCGGGCATGGCCAATCTCCATTCGCATGCCTTTCAGCGCGCCATGGCTGGCCTCGCCGAGAAGCGCCGCGATCCGTCGGACAGCTTCTGGACCTGGCGGGAGGCGATGTATCGCGTCGCCCATGCCGTCGGCCCCGACGAGCTTTTCGCCATCGCCCGCTACCTGTTCATCGAGATGCTGAAAGCCGGCTACACCACGGTCGGCGAGTTCCACTACCTGCACAACGACCGCGACGGCACGCCCTATGCCGACCCGGCCGAGATGGCCGCGCGCCTCATCCATGCCGCGGCCGAAACCGGGATCGCGCTGAGCGTGATGCCGGTGCTCTACATGCGCGCGGGCTTTGATGGCGCGCCGCTGGAGCCAGCGCAGCGGCGCTTCGCGGCGGATGAGGAAAAGCTGCTCGCCATTCTGGAATCCTTGCGCTGGCATGGGCGCGACTGGACGACGCTGCGCGTGGGCATTGCGCCGCACTCACTGCGCGCCGTGCCGGTGGAGGTGGTGCGGCACATCGCCGGCGCGCTGCCCGAGGATACGCTGATCCATATCCATGTCGCCGAGCAGATGCGGGAGGTGGAGGATTGCATCGCCGCGACCGGCGGCCGGCCGGTGGAGTTGCTGATGGCGGAAGCGCCGGTCGGCCCGTCCTGGTGCCTGGTCCATGCGACTCATGTGGAGCAGGATGAACTCACGGATATCGCGGCCAGCGGCGCCATCGCAGGTCTCTGCCCGATCACCGAGGCCAATCTCGGCGACGGCGTGTTTCCACTCGCTGAATTCCTGACATCGGGGGGCCGGTTCGGCATCGGCTCGGACAGCAATGTGGCGCTCAACCCTTGGGAGGAGTTGCGGCTGCTGGAATATGGCCAGCGTCTGGTGCATGGGCGGCGCTGCCTGTCGCTGCCGGAGGATCGCGCGGGCTCGGTCGGCGCGGCGCTGCTGCGCGCGGCGCTGGCGGGCGGGGCGGCGGCTTTGGGCCATCCGGCGGGCGTGATCGCCCCCGGCTTCCGCGCGGATCTTCTGGTGCTGGACCGGGACCGGCTGGCGCAGCCCGAAGCCGAGGAGGACGATATCCTCGACAGCGCGGTATTCGGCAGCGCTTCGCCGCCGGTGCGGGATGTGATGGTCGCCGGCATCTGGCGCGTGGCGGCCGGGCGGCATGCGGCCGAGGGCCCCGCCCGTGCCGCCTTCCTGGCGGCGCTCAGGCGGGTGGCCGAATGAGCCTCGGACGGCTCGTGCCGGCGGTGCATTTCCAAGCGATGCCTTGGTGTAACGGCGGCGGCACGACCTGGGAGATCGCGCGCGGGCGGATCGACAGCCAGGGCGCCGAGGATGATGACACCGCCTGGCATTGGCGGTTCAGCCTGGCGGAGATCGCGGCGGACGGGCCGTTCTCGGTCTTCCCGCATATCGACCGGCTGCTGACGGTGGTCGAGGGCGCGGGGATCGCGCTGACGATCGACGGGGCCGAGCCTCGACTCCTCCACCCCGGGGACGATATCCAGTTCCCGGGCGAGGCTGCTATCGGCTGTGCGTTGGTGGCAGGCCCCACGCGCGATCTCAACCTGATGGTCGATCGGCGGGTCGCACGGCTGGTGCCGGGCGGGGAGGGCCGGCGGATTGTGGCGGCGGAGGGCGAGACGGTCGTCCTTTACGCCCTAGAGGAGGTTGGGTTGCGCGTAGGGGCTGAGCGAAGCGTTGTGACGGCCGGCGATGCCGTCGTCGGTTGTGGAGAGACAGAGGCCGTCATCGAGCGGGGCCGTGCGGTCTGGGCGCGGATCGAACGGCTGACGTGGCGATGATGGGGCTGCGCGTCGCTCTCGTAACGAGCGTCATCATGGCGGCGCTGATGGGATGCGCCTCCAGCCATACCAAGCCGAAGCACGAGTATACCTATCCGAAACACAGCTACGGGCATTCCTATTCCCATCACCATGGGAAACTCTATCGGCACGGCTATCATCACGAGGAGCACCGGACGTATCACAGGCCGGCGCCGGTGCCTGGCCGGACCTCCGATGGGCGTTATGTTCTGCCGGGCGGTGTGGAATCAGTCTGTGCGGGAGGGACGCCGCCGCCATGCCAATGACAGATGAAAGCCGGCCGGCCGATGCTGCCGCCGGCGAAATCGGCATCCTCGCGCGCCGGAAGATCGAGGCCGGTATCATCGCGCCGATCTATGCCGAAATGTGCGCGGAGATCGGGGAGGAGAAAGCGCGCGCGATCCTCGACCGCGCCATCCGGCAGGCCGCGATCGCGGCCGCTCAGTCATTCGCCGCCAAGACGCCGGGTGGGACGAGCCTGACGAGTTTTCAGGACATTCAGCACCTCTGGACCCAGGATGACGCGCTCACCATCGAGCCGCTGACGGCGACCGCGACGGAGTTCAATTTCAACGTGACGCGCTGCCGCTATGCGGAGACCTATCGCGCGATGGGGCTCGGCGCGATCGGGCATCTTCTGTCCTGCAACCGCGATGCGGCCTTCTGCATCGGCTACGACCCGCGCATCAAGCTGGAGCGGACGCAGACCCTGATGCAGGGCGCCAGCCATTGCGATTTCAGGTATCGGCTGGAAGAGCCGGGCTGAGTCGTCCCCGGGCGTTGTCCCGAGGACCTATCTCACACATCCAGCTCGGCCACCGTCATGCTGCCCGCACGTTCCTGGATGAACTGGAAGCGCAGTTCCGGCCGGCGGCCCATCAGGCTTTCGACCAGCTCGTTCGGTCTCGGCCCGCGTCTCCGGCGGCGCCACCACCTTCAGCAGCGTCCGCTTCGCCGGGTCCATCGTGGTCTCCTTCAGCGCGGCCGGCGGCATCTCGCCCAAGCCCTTGAAGCGGCTGACCTCGACCTTGGTGCCGGCCTTGAAGGCGCTCTTGGTCAGCTTCTGCTCGCGGTCCGCGTCGTCCATCGCGTAGACCGACTTCGCGCCCTGGGTCAGCCGGTACAGCGGCGGCTGCGCCAGATAGATGATGCCCGTGGCGCACCAGCTCCGGCAGCTCGCGATAGAAGAACGTCATCAGCAACGAGGCGATGTGCGCGCCGTCCACATCGGCGTCGGTCATGATGATGACCCGGCCGTAGCGCAGCTTGGCGCGGTCGAACCGGTCGCCGACGCCGCAGCCCAGCGCCTCGATCAGGTCCTTCAGCTCCTGGTTCTGCCGCAGCTTGTCGGCCGAGGCGCTGGCGACGTTCAGGATCTTGCCGCGCAGCGGCAGCACCGCCTGGGTCTCCCGGTTGCGCGCCTGCTTGGCCGAGCCGCCGGCGCTGTCGCCCTCGACCAGGAAGATCTCGGTCTCGGCCGCGTTCTCCCGCGTGCAGTCGGTCAGCTTGCCGGGCAGCCGCAGCCGCCGCGTGGCCGATTTGCGCGGCGTGTCCTTCGCTTCCTTGCGGCGGATGCGCTCCTCGGCGCGCTCGATCGACGAAGGCCAGCAGATTGTCGGCCGGCGCCGGGTCGCCGGCGAGGAAATGGTCGAAGCGGTCGCGCAGCGCCGTCTCGACCAGCCGCGTCGCCTCGGCGCTGGTCAGCTTCTCCTTGGTCTGGCCCTGGAACTGCGGCTCGCGGATGAACAGCGACAGCTTCGCCGCCATCGGCGTCCAGCACGTCCTCGGCGGTGATCTGCGCCGCGCGCGTGTTGCCGCGCTGCTCGCCCCAGGCGCGCAGGCCCTTCAGCAGCGCGGCGCGAAACCCGGCCTCATGCGTGCCGCCCTGCGGCGTCGGCACGGTGTTGCAGTAGGAGTGCAGGAACCCGTCGCCCTCCTCCAGCCAGGCGACCGCCCATTCGACCTTGCCGGTGGCCTCGCCGGGCAGCGTCGGCCTCGCCGGCCCAGATCTGCGGCAGGACGCGTGGCCGATCGCCGATATCGGCCTCCAGGCTGTCGCGCAGGCCGCCGGGGAAATGCAGCACCGCCTCGGCCGGGATGTCGTCCTGGCCCGTCAGCAGCGCCGGCGTCGCAGGACCAGCGGATTTCGCACGCCGCGGAACAGATAGGCCTTCGAGCGGCACAGCCGGTAAAGCCGCGCCGGGCTGAAACGCGAGGTCGCCGAAGATCTCGGGGTCCGGCTTGAAGCGGATGGTGGTGCCGCGCCGGTTCTGCACCGGGCCCGCATTGATCAGCTTGGTCGTCGGCTTGCCCTGGCGTAGCTCTGCTTCCACAGCACGCCGGTCGCGCGCGACCTCGACCTCCATGCATCTCCGACAGCGCGTTGACGACCGAACTGCCGACGCCATGCAGGCCGCCCGAGGTCGCATAGGCCTTGCCGCCGAACTTGCCGCCCGAATGCAGCGTGGTGAGGATGACCTCCAGCGCGCTGATGATTCTTGAATTTTGGATGCGGGTCGACCGGAATGCCGCGGCCGTTGTCCCGCACGGTCAGCCAGTTGCCGGCCTCCAGCGACACCTCGATGAAGCTGGCATGGCCGGCCACCGCCTCGTCCATGGCGTTGTCGAGGATTTCGGCGGCCAGGTGATGCAGCGCGGCTTCGTCGGTGCCGCCGATATACATGCCGGGCCGCCGGCGGACCGGCTCCAGCCCCTCCAGGACCTCGATGTCCTTGGCGGAATAGGCGGCCTCGGCCGGCTTGGCGCCGAAGAGATCGTTCATGTCTTGTTCCCGTTCATGGCGGGCACGATAGGCGCCTGGGGCTGGCCGGGGCAAGACGCCAAGCTACGTCCGCTCGATGTCGTGGCTGACGATGCCGGCCTCGCCCGGCATCTCCAGCCAGTCGCGGCGCGCGAGCGTCTGCCGCGTCTGGTTATAGCCGCGCGTCCAATGCTCGTTCATCGAGCGGCGGCTGAACTCATAGTCACGCGATTCGCCCTCATAGGCCGTGTGCTCATAGATGAGTTCGAGGATGCTGAGCTGCGGCAGGTCCCGCAGACGCTCACGCTCGGCCAGATCCTCGGCGGTCAGCAACTCGGCCGGCACCCGCTCCAGCAGCTTCCGCAGGCGGTTCTTGAGGGCGAATTCGCGCTTGAAATAGTCGGTGACGAGCCGGGTGCGGCTGGAATAGCCGATTTCCTTCTGCCGCAGCCCGACATCTTTGATGTCCCGGGGGATGGGCCCGCGCGCGCTGAACAGATCGACCTGAAAGACCAGGGCGTTGCAGGCGTCGATGTTGAGCAGCAGATGGGCAAGGGGGGTGTTGGAGATGAGCGCCCCATCCCAATAGTAGTCCGTGCCGATCTGGACCATGGGGAAGCCGGGCGGCAGGGCGCCGCTGGCCATGATGTGCTCCGGCGTCAGCACCATCTCGGCATTGTCGAAATTGGCGAAGTTGCCGGTGGCGACATTCACCGCGCCGACCGCGCAGCGGACCCGGCCGCTATTGAGGCGGTCGAAATCGACGAATTCGAGCAGGGTCTTGCGCAGCGGCGTCGTGTCGTAGAAGGCGGTCGCCTGGCGGGCGCCGGGCAGGCTGAGCAGCGGCCCGGGCAGGTTCGGCTTGAAGAAGCCCGGCTGGCCCAGCATCAAGGCGCCGAAGGCGGAAGCGTCATTCGCCCATTGCCGGGGCAGATCGCCATCCGGCGCCGGCCAGGACAGGCGATCCGTCGTGATCCTCTCCCAGAAGCCGCGCAGCTTGGCGAGCCTCTCCCACGGCGCGTTGCCGGCGATGATGGCCGAGTTGATGGCGCCGATGGAGACGCCGCAGAGCCAGTTGGGGGCGATGCCGGCTTCGTCCATCGCCTGGAACACGCCCCCCTGATAGGCGCCGAGCGCGCCGCCACCCTGAAGGACGAGGGCGACATGCTCGCAGCGGTTGCAGGTGTCGGGGGAGCGGGGGGCGGAATCCATGGCGTGATCCTTGAGCGCGACGGGACAAGCTGTTAGCGCAAAGATCACTGGACAGGAGCGCGTGGCTGTTCAAGCTTCCATTTCGTGACCAGGACCGCCTGCGGAAGGGATAGCCGGATGAACCGTGACGATGTCCTCGGCATGACGTCGATGCCCTTTGCCAGTCCCAGCTATCCGCGCGGCCCGTTCCGCTTCTTTGACCGCGAATACCTGCTGATTCACTACGAGACCGATCCGGAGGCGATCCGCCGCCTGCTGCCCGAGCCGCTGGAGCCGGACGGCAACCATGTCTTCTACGAATGGATGCGGATGCCCGATTCGACGGGCTTCGGCAGCTATCAGGAGAGCGGCTGTGGCATCTGCGCGCGGTTCCAGGGCGAGCCCTGCAACTTCACGGTGCAGATGTATCTGGATGACGAGCCGCCGACGACGGGCGGGCGCGAGATCTGGGGCTTCCCGAAGAAATACGGCCTGCCCGAATTGCGCCCGATCCACGATACGCTGACCGGGACCCTGCATTATGACGAGATCCGGGTCGCCATGGGCACCATGTGCTACAAGGAATACAACCTCATCCGTGAGCAGGCGGACCACGACAGGATCGTGAAGCAGCTTGGCAAGCTTGGCGTGAACCTGAAGTTCATTCCGGATGTCGATGGCTCGCCCAAGGTGGCGCAGCTCGTGGGCTTCAATATGATTGATGCCGAGCTGAAATTCGCCTTCGGCGGCGAGGCGCGGCTGGAGCTGGTGCCGCATGTGAACGCCCGCGTCGCTGATCTGCCGGTGCGGAAAATCCTTTACGGCCAGCATCTTAAAGCTGACCTGACGCTGCCCTACGGGCGGGTGTTGCATGATTTCCTCGCCTGAGTGCGCGTGAATCATTCTCAACTCAATGCAGCAAGTTTCTGGTTTTAAATAAAACTTTCCTTCGCGAGGAGAATGGTGATGAGCCTTGAAGGCAAAGTGGCTTTGGTGACGGGTTCGACCAGCGGCATCGGGCTCGGGATCGCGCGTGCGCTGGCGGGCGCGGGGGCGACGATCATGCTCAACGGCTTTGCGGCACAAGCCGATATCGACCGCGAGAAAGCGGCGATCGAAGCCGATTTCGGCGTCGCCGTGGGCTATTCGGGTGCCGATCTCAGTTCCGGCGCCGGGGTGCGGCAGATGGTGGCGGAGACGACCGCGCTCTTCGGCCGGGTCGATATCCTGGTGAACAACGCCGGCATTCAGTTCGTGGCCGATATCGTCGATTTCCCCGAGGAGAAGTGGGACGCGGTCATTGCCATCAACCTCTCCTCCGCCTTTCACGGCATCAAGGCGGTGGCGCCCGGGATGAAGGCGCGCGGCTGGGGTCGGATCATCAACACCGCCTCGGCGCATGGGTTGGTGGCAAGCGGGCAGAAGGTCGCCTATGTCGCGGCGAAGCACGGGATTCTCGGCATCACGAAGGTGGCGGGAATCGAGCTGGCTAATACCGG
>CAVUWB010000009.1:0-2500 GCA_963745125.1 uncultured Pseudomonadota bacterium | reverse complement strand
TGGCCAGGCTGAAGGTGGGGTAACACCCACTGGAGGGCCGAACCCACGCCTGTTGAAAAAGTCGGGGATGAGCTGTGGCTAGGGGTGAAAGGCCAATCAAACTCGGAGATAGCTGGTTCTCCGCGAAATCTATTGAGGTAGATCGTCAGGTGTTTACCCCGGGGGGTAGAGCACTGGATGGGCTAGGGGGTCCCAAAGACTTACCAAACCTAACCAAACTCCGAATACCCGAGAAGTATAGCGTGGCAGACAGACGGCGGGTGCTAAGGTCCGTCGTCGAGAGGGAAACAGCCCAGACCACCAGCTAAGGTCCCCAAATCGTGGCTAAGTGGGAAAGGATGTGGGAATTCCAAAACAACCAGGAGGTTGGCTTAGAAGCAGCCATCCTTTAAAGAAAGCGTAATAGCTCACTGGTCTAATAGAAATCCTGCGCCGAAAATGTAACGGGGCTCAAGCCACGTACCGAAGCTGTGGGTGTATGAGTGATCATGCGCGGTAGCGGAGCGTTCCGTAAGCCTGTGAAGCTATACCCGTGAGGGGCTCCTGGAGGTATCGGAAGTGCGAATGCTGACATGAGTAGCGACAAACAGAGTGAGAAACTCTGTCGCCGAAAGTCCAAGGGTTCCTGCGCAAGGTTAATCCGCGCAGGGTGAGCCGGCCCCTAAGGCGAGGGCGAAAGCCGTAGTCGATGGGAACCAGGTGAATATTCCTGGGCCTGCTAGAAGTGACGAATGCGAAGGTGTTGTCGGGGCTTATCGGATTGTCCCGGCTTTCTGATCGTTCCAGGAAATAGCTCTAGCGTATAGACCGTACCCGAAACCGACACAGGTGGACTGGTAGAGCATACCAAGGCGCTTGAGAGAACGATGCTGAAGGAACTAGGCAAATTGCTCGCGTAACTTCGGGATAAGCGAGACCCGTTTGTGGGCAACCATGGGCGGGTGGCACAGAGCAGGGGGTAGCGACTGTTTAGTAAAAACACAGGGCTCTGCGAAGTCGAGAGACGACGTATAGGGTCTGACGCCTGCCCGGTGCCGGAAGGTTAAGAGGAGGTGTGCAAGCACTGAATTGAAGCCCCGGTAAACGGCGGCCGTAACTATAACGGTCCTAAGGTAGCGAAATTCCTTGTCGGGTAAGTTCCGACCTGCACGAATGGCGTAACGACTTCCCCACTGTCTCCAGCATCGGCTCAGCGAAATTGAATTCCCCGTGAAGATGCGGGGTACCCGCGGTCAGACGGAAAGACCCTATGAACCTTTACTGCAGCTTTGCAGTGGCATTAGGAGAGGGCTGTGTAGGATAGGTGGGAGGCTTTGAAGCCTGGGCGCTAGCTTGGGTGGAGCCACCCTTGAAATACCACCCTGACCTCTTCTGATGTCTAACCGCGACCGGTCATCCCGGTCCGGGACCCTGCATGGTGGGCAGTTTGACTGGGGCGGTCGCCTCCCAAATAGTAACGGAGGCGCGCGATGGTGGGCTCAGGCCGGTCGGACATCGGCTGCTGAGTGCAATGGCATAAGCCCGCCTGACTGCGAGAGTGACAGCTCGAGCAGAGACGAAAGTCGGCCATAGTGATCCGGTGGTCCCGCGTGGAAGGGCCATCGCTCAACGGATAAAAGGTACTCTAGGGATAACAGGCTGATCTCCCCCAAAAGTCCACATCGACGGGGAGGTTTGGCACCTCGATGTCGGCTCATCACATCCTGGGGCTGGAGCAGGTCCCAAGGGTTCGGCTGTTCGCCGATTAAAGTGGTACGTGAGCTGGGTTTAGAACGTCGTGAGACAGTTCGGTCCCTATCTGCCGTGGGTGTTGGAGACTTGAGAGGATTTGTCCCTAGTACGAGAGGACCGGGATGGACATACCTCTGGTGCACCGGTTGTCACGCCAGTGGCACCGCCGGGTAGCTATGTGTGGACGGGATAACCGCTGAAAGCATCTAAGCGGGAAACCCACCTCAAAACCAGGTCTCCCTGAGGGCCGTGATAGACCATCACGTCGATAGGCCGGGTGTGGAAGTGCGGCAACGCCCGCAGCTAACCGGTCCTAATCGCCCGATAGGCTCGATACATCCACACCATCCATGCACAGCAATCATCCAACCAGCCATCCCGACGCATCAAACGCACATCCACTCAAGCTCAGCATCAATCATCGCACGCGACCAAACACCCAGACACCATCGTCAACCCGTCCGCGAGCATCGCCCGGCAACTGACAGGGTGGGTTGGACGACCTGGTGGCCTTGGCGGGGAGCCCACACCCGATCCCATCCCGAACTCGGCCGTGAAAACCCCCAGCGCCCATGGTACTGTGTCTCAAGACACGGGAGAGTAGGTCGCCGCCAGGTCTTCCAACCCACCCAGCACCACATCAGACCTGATGTACAAGAAGTAGATATGGCACCGATCACCGATCACCCCCGCGGGGTGGAGCAGCCCGGTAGCTCGTCAGGCTCATAACCTGAAGGTCACAGGTTCAAATCCTGTCCCCGCAACCAAA
>CAVUWB010000008.1:0-73384 GCA_963745125.1 uncultured Pseudomonadota bacterium | reverse complement strand
TTGAGGGCGCAACGCGGTGGCGCCATCGTGAATATATCGAGCCTTGGCGGCCAGCTCTCCTTCCTTGGCTTCAGCGCCTATTCGGCGAGCAAGTTCGCGCTCGAAGGCGTGAGCGAGGCGCTGGCGCAGGAGGTGGCACCCTTCGGCGTCAAAGTGCTGATCGTCGAGCCGGGTCAGTTCCGTACGGCGTTCGCGGGTGCCGGGCTGCGCCACATGCCGGTGATCGAAGCCTATCGTGATGTCGTCGGCGGCACGCGGGACTTCGCGCGTGGGATGGACGGCACGCAATCCGGCGACCCCATGAAAGCCGCTGCCGCGATCGAGGCGGCGCTGGATGCCCCGAACACGCCGCTGAGGCTTCAGCTCGGTGCTGATGCGGTGGACGCCATCCGAACCCATGCGGAGACGCTGCTCGGGGATCTCGGCACCTGGGAAGCAATTGCGCGGGGCACGGCCTTCGCGGTCACGGCTTCAGCCGATACCCCGTCTTGAAGATCCACCAGAGCAGCGCGAGGCACAGCGACATGAACGCGACGACGAAGGCGAGGCTCGTCCCCACCCCGACATCGCCTCTGCCGAAGAAGCTCCAGCGAAACCCGCTGACGAGATAGACGACCGGATTGAACAGGCTGACCGCCCGCCAGGGTTGCGGCAGCATACCGATCGAATAGAACGCGCCGCCCAGGAAGGTGAGCGGTGTCACCACAAGGGAGGGAATGATCGCAAGCTGCTCGAAACTTTCAGCCCAGATACCGATGATGAAGCCGAACAAACCGAAGGTCATCGAGGTCAGGAGAAGGAAGGCCACCATCCACCCCGGATGCGCGATCCGCACCGGCACGAACAAGGTCGCGGTTGCCAGGATGATCAGGCCGATGATGACGGATTTCGTCGCCGCCGCGCCGACATAGGCGAGCACCGCCTCCGTGCTCGAAAGTGGCGCCGACAGCAGCTCGAAGATCGTGCGGGTGAATTTCGGAAAGTAGATCGCCATCGATGCGTTGGTGATGCCTTGCGTGAGCAAGGTCAGCATGATGAGGCCAGGGACGATGAAGGCCCCGTATTGGACGCCATCCACTTCATGGATGCGGGAGCCGATGGCGCCCCCGAACACCACGAAATAGAGCGCGGTGGTGACGACGGGCGTCGCGACGCTCTGCCACACCGTCCGCCGCATGCGCGCCATCTCGGCGCGGTAAATGGCCCACATGCCATGGAGATTGATGCGGCTCATGCCCCATTCTCCACGAGGCTGACGAAAATATCCTCAAGCGAGGTCCGCCCGGTCTCAAGGTCCCCGTATTCGATCCCCTCGGCATCGAGCTGGCGCAGCAATCGCGGGATTCCGGTATCCGCCTCGTTGGCGTTGAATTCATGGACGAGGCGGCCACCGTCCTCCTCCAGCCGCAGATTCCAACCGGTGAGCGCGGGCGGGATCGCCGGTAGCCGATGCCGCAGCGCGATGGTGAGGTGCCGTTTGCCCAGCTTCCGCATAAGCGCGGCCTTCTCCTCGACCAGCACGAGGCGGCCGCGATCGATCACGCCGACGCGGTCCGCCATTTCCTCCGCCTCCTCAATATAATGCGTGGTGAGGATGATGGTCACGCCGCGCTCGCGCAGGCGGCGCACAAGGTCCCACATGTCGCGGCGCAGCCCGACATCGACACCGGCCGTCGGCTCATCGAGAAACAGGATCTCCGGCTCGTGGCTGAGCGCCTTGGCGATCATCACGCGCCGTTTCATGCCGCCGGAGAGTTCCATGATGCGCGCATCGCGCTTGTCCCAAAGCGAGAGATCGCGCAGGAGCTGATCGATATAGTCAGGTGCGGCGCCGCGGCCGAACAGGCCACGGCTGAAGCGCACGGTATTATGGACGGTGGCGAAGATGTCGAGCGCGATTTCCTGCGGCACCAGGCCTATGCTGGCGCGAACCGCGCGGTAATCGGTCAGTATGTCGCGCCCATTGACGAGAACCTTGCCCGAACTCATCGAGACCGTGCCGCAGATGATGCTGATCAGCGTCGTCTTGCCGGCGCCATTGGGCCCGAGCAGCGCGAAGATCTCGCCTTTCTCAACGGTGAGATCGATCGCATGGAGGGCAGTGTGTCCGGATTTGTAGGTCTTCGTGGCGGCGGACACGGATATGGCCGAAGGCATGCGATCTCCTGGCAGGCATCGGCTCTATCTAGTCGATACCCGCCGCCTTGGCCAATCAGCCGCCGCCACTACCCATCCGCCGCGCGGCTAGCCGCCATCAGTCAGCCGGCTTGCACCCACAATCGCGCCATCATCGCGCTGCAACAAAACGGCTACATCCTGGCCGCGTGGGGCGGGAACCGTCAGGTGAAGCGGCTGGCCGCTCCAGGTGCCGATCACGGCGATCGAGCGTACGATATTCGCTTCGAGAAGGGTCTGCCCGTCATTTTCCCCGGCGGTCACGGGTGTTCTGTGCGAAGGATCATAGCCGATCAAAACGACCTTCGCCGCACCGCTGCCGGAACTCAAAACGACATCGATGCCGGTGCCGAGGTGCCGCAGGCTGATCTGCGCGGCGGTGGCGCGCGTCTCGGCCGCCTGTTGGAATGCCGCCGAAACGGCACCCACGTCGGAGCCGATTGCATCGAATTGGCCGTCCACGACAAGCGCGGGCGTATAGAGTTCCGGGCTGACGCCGAGGGAGACATAGGCTTGCTGAAGCGCCGTCGCGGCATCGAGAGAATAAGGGTCGTGCCAGCCGAGGTAGTTCCAATAGGTGACATGAAAGGTGAACAGAAGCAGATCGGGGCGGCTGCGGGCCAGCGCGGTGATCTCCTCATCGGCGGGCGGGCAGGAGGAGCAGCCCTCCGACGTGAAAAGCTCACCCACGATCGGGCGCGGCGGCGTTTGCGCGACCGCGACGGCCGGAATGAGCAACCCGATAAGACCGACGAGCCATGGCCGCATGATCCGCTCCTTCATCAGGCGCGACAGGCGCCCCTCTTCCGTTTACGGACTAAGCAGGGGCAAGGTTACACTTAGGGCTGCTCGCACCCCGCCCGGCCGGGGTCATGGCGGGTTCAAGGCACGGCCGGTTTAGGCTTGAAAGGACGCCGTATGAACGGCTTTGTAACCAAAGCCTGGGGAGGACCGAATAGAGACCCGGAAGCCATCAAGGCGGGCGCGTGGCAAACTCAGCGGCGTTTCATTTGTCCCCCGGGGCCGTCATGCCTGAAAGGGTAGAGGTACCGCGCCTCCGAGACATCGAGAGGAAGCTGGGACCGTATGATGGCGGCGGCCTTGGCGGGAGATGCGGATGCCTATCGTAAACTGCTCGCGGAACTCGTTCCTTGGTTGCGCCGCTATTATCATCGGCGGCTGCCGCTCGCGATGAAGGAAGATGCCGTTCAGGACGCGCTGCTGGCCGTTCATGAGAAGAGACATACCTATGATCCGTCACGGCCGTTCGGGCCGTGGCTCGCCGCGATCGCCCGCTATAAATGGATCGACCGGATACGGTCGATGAAGGGGAATGCGGACGAAGCTCTGAGCGATGACCTCGGCGTGCCCGATCACGAAGATGCCGTGGTGGCGGGCGCCACTTTCCAGCGGCTGCTTGCTCAACTCAAGCCGGGCCAGGCCGATGTGATCAGGCTGGTCAAGATCGAAGGCTACACCGTGGAAGAAGCATCGAGGGCGACCGGCCAGTCCGCCGCTCTGGTCAAAGTAAACATCCATCGCGGGCTCAAACGGCTCGCGACTGCCGTCCGGGATGCCGCCGATGAGGACTGAATCGCTCGTCCAACGCCTCAGCAAGGATCTCCGCCCCGTCCGTCCGCGCAGCCTGCTGCGGGATGCTTTGGTCCTCCTCACGCTGGGCGTGGTCGAGATCGGCATATTCCTGAGTCTGGGCTTCATGCGGTCGGACATGCCGCTCGCGATGGGAACGCCGTCCTTTTGGTGGAAGCTGGTCAGCCTCGGGCTCATCGCCGTTCTCGGCGCTGGCATCGCGCTCGTTTCCATCGACCCTGTCCAGTCGCCGCGTCGCGGCCTGCGCTGGATTCTCATCCTGATCGCCGTCGTCTTCGCGACGGGGTGGTTGATCGATGCCGGCCAGGCAGGGTTGGACCAGCTTGTCACGCGCCTTCACTGGCGGGACGGCATTCAATGCGCTTGGAAGATGATCGCCCTCTCGGTGCCTCCAGCGGTCACACTCGGGGTTCTCATCCGGCGCGGCGCCCCGTCCGATCGCGCCGGAACAGCCCTTGCCGCCGCTTTGGCCGCCGCCGGCTGGGGTGCCTTCGTCTTCGTCTTCGCCTGCCCGTTCGACGATCCGCTCTATATCGCGGTGTGGTACACCGTCGGCTGTGGTGTGGCGACGCTGATCGGGCAGGTTATCCTCGCGCGGTTGTTCAGATGGTGATAGCGTCCGCTGCCGCATAATCGGTGACGAAGACGGCCGTTCCACAGCAATCGGGGTTGCTCGTAAACATGCAGGAACAATCGAGTCCCGGCGAGGTTCCCGCCCGACCGTCACTCGGTCGCCGGCTGCATCCCGTTCCGGTCAGGATCATGCACTGGCTCAATGCCGCCGTGATGATGGTGATGATCACCTCCGGCTGGGGGATTTATAACGATGATGTTATCATCCACGGGCTGCATTTCGCCGGCTGGCTGCGGCTGGGTGATTGGGCGGCGTGGAGCCTGAACTGGCACTTCGCCGGCATGTGGTTCTTCGGCATCAACGGCCTGTTCTATCTCGGCTACGGGCTGCTGACCGGCCGCTTCCGTGAGCAGCTATTGCCGATCCGGCCAAGCGATGTCCTGCGAACCGTTGTGGACACGCTTCATTTCAAGATCGCGCATGAGGATCTGACCGTCTATAACGCGGTCCAGAAAATCCTCTACATCGTCGCCATTCTCGCCTGCATCAATCAGGCGTTGACCGGCATCGCCATATGGAAGCCTGTCCAGTTCTCAGGGCTCGTCGCCTTGTACGGCGGCTTCCAATCCGCACGGGTATTTCATTTCGCGGGCATGACCGTCATTGTCGGCTTCGTCATCGTCCATGTGCTTCTGGCGCTGCTCGTGCCGAAAACCATCTGGGCGATGCTCTCCGGCGGGCCGCGCATCCGTTCGCGGCTCCACGGCCGGGCAGTCCCCAAGCCATGAAGTCACCCTTCCGTCCGGAGGATGCGCCTGACGCATCCGTCCTCGATCTTCACCGCCCGCTCATCCGGTCGCTGGAACGGCGGGGGTTGCTGCGCGGCGGCCTCGCCCTTGGCTCGCTCGTGATGCTGACCGGCTGCGACGTGAAACGCCCCGAATCGGTGGAGGCCGCGCTTCTCGCGATATCGCGGCTGAACGACAGGGTGCAGGCGCTGATTTTCAACCCCGACAAGCTCGCGCCGACCTATCCCGCATCGATGATTCTCAGGCCGCCGAAGTTCAACGCCTACTACGACGTGACGGAAGTGAAGCCGGTCAATGGTGCCACCTGGCGGCTGGAACTCAGCGGGCTGATACAGGACAAGCGGCCCTGGACCTTGCAGGATCTGCAGTCGCTTCCGCAACGTTCGATGGTCATCAAGCATATCTGCGTCGAGGGGTGGAGCTACATCGGCGGCTGGACCGGCGTTCCGCTGCGCCTGTTCCTGGAACGGGTGGGGGCGGATCTGAAAGCGCCCTATGTCGCCTTCCAGACGGCGGACAACTACCCCAGCAGCATCGACATGGAGACCGCGCTGCACCCGCAAACGCTGCTGGCACTTCAATATGGCGGCCAGACGCTCGCCGATCCGTTCGGCTTTCCGGTGCGGCTGCGCATGGCGACCAAGCTTGGATACAAAAATCCGAAATGGGTCACCGCCATCGAAGTCACCAATACCTATCCGGGCGGTTTCTGGGAATCCAAGGGCTTCCCATGGTTCGGCGGGATCTAGACATGATGAGGACCCGCCGGCTGCTCCCCCTCGCCTTGCTGCCCGCGCTGATCGCCACGCCCGTGGCGGCGCAAAGCCCGCCGCCCGGCGGCATGCCGCCGCCTTCGGCCGCTCAACTCGCGCAATCCACCGCCATGCGGTTTCCGCAGCCGGTGCGTGCCGGCGATCTTCTGCATCGCCTGATCCTTCGCCCGGTCGAAAGTCAGACTATTCTCGGGCGCGTTCAGTCCGTCGTTCAAGACGCGAGTGGCACGGTCATGATCGTCATGAATTTCGGTGGCTTCTACGGCTTCGGCGGCAGGCTGATCGCCGTTCCGATCAACGCGATGGCGCTGCTCGGCGAGGACATCGATGTCATCGCCTATACGCCACAGCAGCTCGCGACCTTGCCGACATTCGCTTCCGCCGGAACCACCATTGTTTCCGACGATGCGGTGCTCCGGATGGGATTAGCGAAACCGTCACATTAGAGCGCGATTGCTTCGCAATTCGCTCACAATCTCGCTCTAATTCTTTGGCTGTATGCGTGGCTGAGACCTCCGGTTCTCTTCACCTTCGGTCTGACGCTGCGCAAGGCGCTTTTCTGACCCCGCTGTAACCTTTCGGCCCATTCCAGCGAATGAGGCCGAGCGTGTCGCGTCGATTTGCAACGAATTTTTGGGGGAATCAGTTATGGCGGCTCATCTGCATCCCGAAACCCAACGCCCGAGCCGCGAGCCTGACGGCGCCTCCTCACAAGCACTGGGTTACATGCCGAAAAGTTGTGCTATTGGCGTCATGGCGAAATCGCCGCGCCCTGGATATTCCAAGACCCGGCTTTGCCCGCCGCTCACCCATGAGCAAGCGGCGGCGCTGAGCGCGGCTTTCCTGCGCGACACAACCGAGAATCTCATCGCCGTCGCCGTCGATGCGCCCATCGTCAGCTATGCGGCTTATGCGCCCCTCGGCACCGAGCAGACGCTACTCCCGCATGTCGCGCCGACGACGCGATGTATTCTGGCGGACGGATCGCTGCCCACGCCGGCAGGTGTGGAGGGATTCGGCCGCTGCCTCTATCACGCCATCAAAAGCCAATTCGACCAGGGGCATGCCGCCGCCTGCGTGCTCAGCTCCGATACACCCACATTGCCCCGCGCCTTCCTCATCACCGCCGCCGAACTCCTGCTGCGGGGTGATGAGCGGCGCGTGGTGCTCGGCGCCTGTGATGACGGCGGATATTATCTTCTCGGCATGAACGCCCCCCATGCGGGCCTGTTCGCGGATATCGCCTGGAGCACCGGAAGCGTCGCAGCAACAACGCGCGAGCGCGCGGCTCAGCTCGGGCTGGACCTTGTCGAGCTTCCAGCCTGGTACGATATCGATGACGCCGCGTCGCTTTGCCAGCTTCTCGCCGAGACCGAGGGCTATGCCGCGCCGTTCACCCGCCGGGCTATCGCGGCACTCGGCGTCGCGCACATCCTGGAGGCTGCCGCCGCATGACGAAACGCCTCGGCCTGCTGCTGGCCCTGGGCGCCGCCCTTCTCGCTTTGACGATCACGGGCCTTGTCGTCGATCCGCCGGCTTTGGCCCGCGTACACGTTGCGCGACTGGGCTGGCTCGCCATCCTGATGTTCGTCAGCGCCGCGGTCTATTTCGCCGCGGTGGTCGTGGTGCTGCGCGCCTCTTGGCCGAGGCAAACCGTCTGGCTCGTGCTGATCATCGCGGCTCTTCTGCGTGTTTCGCTGCTGACGACACCGCCCATGCTCTCCTCGGACATTTACCGCTACGTTTGGGATGGGCGCGTGCAGGCGGCCGGTATCAACCCCTACCGCTACATCCCGGCCGATCCCGCCCTGCAATCTCTGCGGGACGGCGTGGTCTACCCGCATATCAACCGCAAGGAATATGCGCGCACGATCTACCCGCCGGTTGCCGAGATGGTGTTCGCCCTGGCCGGCCGTATTTGGGATAACGTCAACAGCTTCCGCCTCGCCGCCCTGGCCTTCGAGGCTTTGGGCATCGCCGCGCTCATGGCGCTGCTGCCGCTCGCCGGGCTGCCGCGCGAACGTATCCTGATCTATGCCTGGAACCCGCTTGCCCTCTGGTCTTTCGCCAGTGACGGGCATGTCGATGCGATCGCGGTCGGGTTTGTCGGCCTCGCTTTGCTTCTGCGTGCCCGGCATCGGGATGGATGGGCCGGCGCGGCCCTCGCCGGTGCCGTGATGGCGAAATTCCTGCCCCTGGTGGTGGCGCCTGCTTTTCTGCGCGGCGGCCGTCTCTGGCGGCCCGTTGTCGCGGGGCTTGCCGTCATCATCGTGAGCTACGCGGTCTATAGCGGCGCCGGGCGGCATGTCCTCGGTTTCCTGCCCACCTACGGCTCCGAGGAAGGGTTCGACACCGGCCAGGGCTACTGGCTGCTCGCAGGGCTTGGCCGTGTCGTGCCACTGCCGAGTTCGGCCGGTGCCCTCTATGCCGCCGCCGCTGCGGCGGTGTTTCTGGGGTCGTCCATCGCCGTTCTGCGCCGGCCGGCGCCCGCCAATGACGCCTACCGGCTGTGCCAGGATGCCGGCATGCTCGGCGCCGTCGCGATGGTCGCCATCAGCGCGCATTACCACTGGTATTTCGCCTGGCTGGCTCTGCCGGCGGTGGTCGCGCCCTCGGCCGCGCTGCTGTGGCTCGCCACAGCGCCCATGCTGCTCATCATCGGGCCAATCCCGCATGATCGCTTTATCTGGCCGTCGCTCATCTACGTTCCCGCCGCCGCACTACTGCTGGCGGAATTGCGCTGGCGGCGCGCGCTGCCGCGCAACCCGCCCGTCAAAACAGGAGAAATCTCATGTCCGCTTCAGTCGCGCTGAAAGATCCGCGCCGTTATTTCGAGGAGATCGGCGCGGGGCGCAGCTCTGTCGCCGAGCGGCCGCCCGTCTGCCTTTATCTTGAGGTCACGAATCGCTGCAATCTGCTCTGCGAAACCTGCCCGCGCACCTTCGAGACGCTTGAACCCCCGGCGGATATGAGCTGGGAGCTTTTCACGAAAATCGTCGATCAGGTCCCCAATATCGCGCGCGTCGTCATGCACGGCGTGGGTGAGCCGATGCTCGTCAAGAACCTGCCCGAGATGATCCGCTACCTCAAGGCGCGCGGAACCTATGTGCTGTTCAACACCAACGGCACGCTGTTGCAGCAGAAGCGCTTTCAGGAGCTGATCGATACCGGGCTCGATGAGTTGCGCGTGTCGCTCGACGCCGCTGACCGTGAATCCTATGCCAAGGTTCGGGGCAAGGACTTCTTCAACCGCATCGTGCGCGATGTCGGCAAGTTCGTCGCCTATCAGAAGCAGGTCGGCGCGACGACGCCGCGCGTCTCGCTCTGGCTCACCGGCCTCAAGGAAACGATCGAGCAGCTGCCGGCCTTCGTCCGCGTCGCGGCGCAGATGGGCATCACGGAGGTGCATCTCCAGCGCCTGGTCTTCGATGAAAAGGGCTACGGCATGGCGAGCGCCGCGCAGTCTCTTTTTGAGAGCGCGCAGGGGATTGAGATGGAGGCCATCGCCGCCGCGCAGGCGGTCGCCGCCGGGCTTGGCGTCACGCTCGATGCCTCCGGCGCGACGGAGCCTGGGCTCAGCCTCAAGCAGCAGGATGATCGCGCCTGGGCGACCTGTCGCCGCCCCTGGTCGCTGATGTATTTCACCGCGCATGGCCGTGCCCTGCCCTGCTGTATCGCGCCCTTCTCGGTACGCGGCTACAGCAACTACACGCTGGGCGACGCAACCCAGCAGGATTTGCGCGAGATCTGGAACAGCGACGCCTATCGCGATTTCCGGTCCAATCTGCTTTCCGATACGCCACCCGCCCCCTGCCAGAATTGTGGAATGCGATGGAGCCTGTAAGCCTCGTTATCCCGACCTTCAACGAAGCCGAGACGATCGGCGCCGTCATTCGGGAAATCCCCGCCGCCTATGCCGGCGACATCATCGTCGCCGATGGCGGCAGCCGTGACGGCACGCAGGACATCGCCCGTGCCGCCGGCGCGCGCGTGCTCGATGCCGGGCGCGGCTACGGGCGCGCCTGCGCGCTCGGTGCCGAGGCCGCCCTGACGTCCAGCCGCGTCATCGTCTTCATGGATGGTGACGGCGCGGATCGCGGTGATCTCATCGGCCGGATCGCCGGCCCGGTCCTCGCTGGTGACGCCGACCTGGTTCTCGCCTCCCGCACCCGGGGCGAGCGCGAGCCGGGCGCGATGCTGTGGCATCAGGTCCTCGCCGGGCGGCTGGCGGGCTTCGGGATGGGCGCCCTCTATGGCGTTCGCTACTCCGATATGTGCGCGTTTCGGGCCATCAGCCGGGACACTTTGCAGGGGCTTTCCCTGCGCGAGATGACCTATGGCTGGAATATCGAGATGCAGATGCGCGCGGCGCGGGCCCGGCTGCGCATTCGCGAACTGCCCATGCCCTATCGCCGGCGCGCGGGCGGAGACTCCAAGGTTGCCGGTTCAATGCAGGGGACACTCAAGGCCGGAACGCGGATCGTGACCACGTTTTTCCGGGTCGCCACACAGGGGTGAAGGGCGGCGCCGGGCCGAGGGCGGGTGTGACGTCGCCCGGCCCGGTCGGCGCGATTTAGACTTACGGTGATTCCACCTGCGGTCATCCCGCTTTAGTCCAGGATTGTATTGTCACTGCGCAGGCGGGATGATCCGGCTCATCCGGTGACTGTCGCACCTGCCCCGAGTTGCGCGCCACCTCTCATCAAGGATGGCCGTGCATGCTCGCGCCGCAGACCCAGGAAGACTTAATCCGGAGTTCCGCTCTGTGGCGCTGGGCCCTGAACGCCCTGATCGCGTCGACGTGGATCGCGGTTTGCGCGGCGACGCCGGAATTCATCTGGCGAGGGGCGCGCGTCGTCGCCCATCACCTGAGCTGGAGCGATCTGGCCTCGGCCCTGTTCATCGGCCTTATCCTCGCCTTCTGCATAGAGCCGGGGATGGAACGATTGCGGCACCGCTTCTCCAAAGCCGCAGGGGCAGGCACCCACCATGTTTCCACCTCCAGCCCGCTCTTCGCGGCGGCGATGGGGCTTGCCTTCGCATTCGCCTCGGTGTGCCTGCACGATGCCATCACGGCGTTTCTATCGACGGGTGACGGGGATCAAGCACATCGGCACGTCGGGCTTGCCACAGGCATCGCGATCGCCGCCGGCTGGACGATCGTGCCATTTTTCACCAGCCTCGCCTGGCTGAGCGTGGACCGCCCACGCCTGAGAATTCCGCTCGGCGTCGCGGCCGCCCTCTCGCCGTTGATCTCGGGGGCCGTTTTTTCTTGGGCCCTGGAGGATACCCTCACGACCGCAGTGCCGTGCATTACGATCCTCCTGCTCGGCTATCGCGTCATAGCCGTCCACCATGGCACGGACATACTCGCCCGATGCGCGCGCAGCATTGCCTGGGTCGCCCTCATTTGGCTCTTAGCGG
This sequence comes from uncultured Pseudomonadota bacterium, assembly GCA_963745125.1. Taxonomy (GTDB): domain Bacteria; phylum Pseudomonadota; class Alphaproteobacteria; order Acetobacterales; family Acetobacteraceae; genus Acidisoma. Next base: position 62,018 of record CAVUWB010000008.1, on the reverse strand, counting down.
CTCTGCTCATGCATTATTCTCTGGGCCTGCTGCATCTCGCGCGGTTCGAGTTCTACAGCGTGCCGGAGGTTTGGATCGACGCCCGCTTCTATTGCGGCTGGGCAATCGGCCTGTTGCTCGTGCCGGAAGTGGCACGATAGGCCGCACTGTTTCGATTGGTGATGACTGTTAGAGCAATATCGCATCAGGTGGAATCACCTGATCCGAAGATTTGCGTTCTCAATCAAGAGCATAGAGCGGAATCGTGAGCGAAAGCGAACCGATATCGCTCTAGAGCGGAAACGCCTGCCCGTCCGGAAAGACGATCAGCTCGCCCTTGCGGGAGAGGCCAATCCAGTCTCCGTAATTATCCTCTCGCAATCGAACCACATGCCCGAAACCCTGGTCGCTCGCGTCTCGCGCGGCCTCCTCCGCGCTCATCGTCGGCGCGAAGTTCCAGCCCCCAAGATCGCTCGGGGTAATCGGCGTTCCCATCGGCCCCGCCGAATTGGGGCTGGCCTGGGCGAAGGCCGGCCCGGAGGAGCCGAGTATCAGGCATAAAGCGATGACGAAGCCTCTGGGCATCTCTCAGCCCTCCCGCTCTGGCCTCGTCCTTTTCACGCGCCTGCCCGAGGCCTTACGAAGCCATATTATACTCCTCCCTGGCCTCAATAGGGTCAAAAAATCGCGACTCGCGCTCTATCGAATCCAGGCGAGATAGGCCGACACCGTCACCAGCGAGCCCACCGTCGAGAGCAGAATCGCGCGCGCCGTGACGGTCGCTTCCCGCCCGTAAAACTCCGCGAGCATGAATGGGCCGGTGCCGGTCGGCAGCGCGGACAGCACCACCACGAGATGGGTCAGCGGCGGCGCCAACCGAAACAGCTGGGTCGCCAAAACCCAGGTGATGACCGGCTGCGCGATCAGCTTGAGGCAGACGAGCAAGATCGTGCCGGGCAGGTCGCTCCCCCCGGCGGTGTCGGGCGCGGGGCCGCGCCGCTCCCCCAGAAACAGCCCGAGCGCCACCAGCGCGCAGGGTGATGCCGCATCGCCGAGGAGGTGGAGGAAGGTCTCCGCGCTGCCGGGCACGGCAATGCCGGTGGCAGCCCAGCAGGCCCCGAGTGCCGGCGCCACCAGCAGCGGATTGCGGATGAGCGAACGGCCCACCTTCAGCAGCAGATGGGCGGGATGCGCCTCCGCCTGCAACCCGATCTCGATGAGGATGATGGCGACCGCGAAGAGCAGGCAAACGGTGATGATGGCGGCAATGGTGGTCAAGCCCAGCACGCCGCGCCCGAATACGATCAGGCTGAGCGGGAAGCCGATGAAACCCGTGTTGCCGTAGCCCGCGTTCAGCCCGTCGATGCTCACATCGGCAAGATGGCGAAGGCCGCCGCGCAGCCGCAGCAGCACCGTCAGCGCGAAAATGATGAAGGTGCTGAGCGTGAAGACGGCGGCAAAGGCCGGCTGATCGAGCTTTGCCCAGCCGGTATGCGCCATGATGTCGAACAGCAAGGCGGGCAGCGCGAGATAGACGACGAAGCGGTTGAGTTCCGTGGTCGCGCCGGGGCCGAGGACCGCGGCGCGGCGGCAGCCAAAGCCCAGGAAGATCAGCGCGAAGATCGGTAGCACGACAAAGAAGGTGGTGAGCATGAAGACCTTCGGGCGATTTCGGCCGGCAAGGGCGCCTGACTGGATAGCCATCCAAGCCGTTCTGGTCCAACCTGCGGCTGCGCCATGGCCAGGGCGTTCAACACGGTCTGAAAGTACACGCCATGGCACCCGCATCCTCTCCCGTCTGGTTCATCACCGGCTGCTCAACCGGCTTCGGGCTGGAACTCGCGAAGCTCGTGCTCGCGCGCGGCTGGCCCGCCGTGGTGACAGCGCGGGATCGCGACCGCGTCGCCGATCTGGTGACGGGCGCGGAGGATCATGCGCTGGCGCTGAGCCTGGACGTGACGGATAGCGCGGCGGTGGCGGCGGCGGTCGAAGCGGCGGAGGCGCGGTTCGGCCGAATCGATGTCCTCGTCAACAATGCGGGCTACGGCTACCAGGCCTCGATCGAGGAGGGGGTCGAAGCCGAGATCCGCGCGCAGTTCGACGCCAATGTCTTCGGCCTCTTCGCGCTGACGCGGGCGGTGCTTCCCGGCATGCGGGCGCGGCGCCGGGGGCATGTGATCAACATCACCTCGGTCGCCGGCCTCATCGGCTTTCCGGGTTCCGGCTATTACGCGGCCAGCAAGCACGCGGTGGAGGGGTTCTCGGACGCGCTCGCCGCCGAGGGCAAGCCCCTGGGCATCAAGGTGACCTGCATCGAGCCCGGCCCTTTCCGCACGGATTGGGCGGGGCGTTCGCTTCGGCAGACGAAGAGCCAGATCGCCGATTATGCCGATACGGTGGCCGCCCGCATGGCCGCGACGGCGGCGATCAGCGGTACACCAGGCGGGCGACCCGGTGCGGGCGGGTGAGGCGATGATCCGCGTGACGGAGGAGGAGAATCCGCCCCGGCATCTGGTGCTCGGCGGCTTCGGGGTGAATGCGGTCACGACCAAGCTGCGGGAGCGCCTGGCCGAGGTTGAGGCCTGGAGCGAGGCGGGTCTCGCCACGGATTTCCCTGCCTCAGCAAGATGATGGTGCTGGTGTCCGTCATTACCTGCCCGCGATGCGGTCACGCCGAGACAGAGACAATGCCGACCGACGCCTGCCAGTTTTTCTACGACTGTCGTGGCTGCGGCATGGTGTTGCGCCCGAAAGCAGGCGATTGCTGCGTGTTCTGCTCCTATGGAACGGTGCCGTGTCCGCCCATCCAATCTGAGGGGTGCTGCGGGGTTTAGCTCCTCGTCTAGCGCCCGCATTTCTTTCGGATTGTTCCACGCCCACGAGGTTCTCATCCGAACGCATCGATGCCGCGCCCGGGTCGGCATTCATCGTCGGCGCCGAGATCATCGCCGGCCGCGACACGAGCGAGCTTTAAGAACGAACATCGAAAGCAAAGGAGAGACATCGTGGATCTTGGGCTCAACGGCAAGCTTACCCTCGTTACCGGCAGCACCGCTGGCATCGGTCATGCGATTGCGGCCGCTCTCGCTCGCGAAGGCGCCCATGTCATTGTCAACGGCCGGACCCAGGAGGCAGTGGACCGTGTGGTCGCCGAATTGGCCGGGACTGGCAGCGGCGGCGTCGAAGGATTTGCCGGAGATTTAGGGACGCCGGAAGTCGCCGAAGCGCTCGTGGAGCGCTTCCCGGGCGTCGAGATCCTGGTCAACAATCTGGGCATCTTCGAACCCAAGCCGTTCGAGGAAATTGATGATGCTGATTGGCGCCATTTCTTTGATGTCAACGTGCTCTCGGGCGTTCGCCTCGCGCGCCTCTATCTGCCGTCGATGCGCCAGCGCAACTGGGGCCGTATCATCTTCATCTCGAGCGAGAGCGCTCTGCATATTCCGGCGGAGATGGCGCATTACGGCGTGACAAAGGCGGCGCAGATTGCTGCGGCACGCGGCATTGCCGAATCCGTCGCCGGTACCGCTATCACGGTCAACAGCGTGTTGCCTGGTCCGACCAGGTCACGCGGCGTCGTCGATTTCGTCGAGGCGCTGCCGGGATCGGAAGGAAAATCCTTCGAGCAGTTAGAGGTCGAGTTCTTCGAGAAGGTGCGTCCAACCTCGCTCATCAGACGTTTCGCAAAGCCTGAAGAAGTGGCGGCGATGGTTGCCTATGTGGCGAGCCCGCTCTCCTCAGCCACCAATGGAGCAGCACTGAGGGTGGATGGCGGGGTGGTAAAGAGCGCGTTCTGAGCGCCGGCAAGCCATTACCTTCCACCGAAACAGGTGGAAACACCCATAACGCAGTCAGTCACCGCGAATAATCCGTACCGCAGAGGTGTTCACGTTCGAACAACGGGAGCTCTCGCGGTGACGAAACGCTTTCCAGGCCAAATCCTCGCCGTTGCCATTGTCGTGATGGTGGCAGCTTGCGCGAGCGAGACCCTCCCCGATACGGCAACCATGCCGTATGGCGCGTTGAATACCAACGGCGACATCGACATTCGATCGTTGAATGTCGCTGCCTACGATTTCGCATATCCCATCAAGGATGACCCGGCAGAGGCGGCCGAGGCTATTGCCGCCGTCGACTACATGGGCGGAAAGCTGAACACCTCTCCGCGCTGGGTTATCATGCCGTCTCTCTATCGCGCACAAATGCTGCAGGCCCGAATAATCCTGCGGCAGTTTGTGGGGATCAGCCCAACCGCGCCCTCCCAAGCGGTGGTGGATACGATGCTGGCGCTTGCTCAAGCTTATCGAGCACAGGATCAGAGCGAGGTGCAACGTCTGCTCAGCGCGCCAATCTTCAGTGTGCCTACGGCCGAAGTGGTCGCGCGTCTGGACGACGTTCCCCTGATCCCAGAGGTCAACAATGCCACACAGGGGGCCAACGCCCACGCGTTCGGGTTCTCTTCCCCGGGGAGAATCATAAAGTAGCCCTACCGCTCGATAACGAGATCGCTCAGCGGCTTGGAACAGCAGATCAGCACCATGCCCTGGTCGATCTCGCGCTGGCGGATACCGCCCTGGTGCTGCATCGCCACTTCGCCGGAGATGAGGCGGCTCTTGCACGTCCCGCACAGGCCGCGCGTGCAGGAAGACGGCAAGCGCATCCCCGCCGCCCGCGCCGCCGCCAGAACATGCGTGTCGCCTGCAACCTCGATCACGCGACGGCTTTTGGTGAACTCCACCTTGTAGCGTGGCACCGCATCGGTATTCGCGGGCGGCGCCACCGCCGCATCGACCGGCGCCAGATCCTCGAAGTTGAAACTCTCCTCGTGGTAGCGGACCATGTCGAAACCCGCCTGCCGCAGCATCGCGCGTGCGCCGGCCATATAGGGCGCCGGGCCGCAGGCGAAGACTTCACGCTCCCTGAAATCCGGCACCGTCAGCTCCAGCATGGGGAGGCTCAGTCGCCCGCGCAGGCCCGTCCAGCTTTCGCCCGCGCTGTCATGCTCGCAGATCGGCACGGCGCGGAAGCCGGGAGAGCGCGCCATGATGGCAAGCTCGTCGCGGAAGATGATGTCCTCCGGGCTGCGCGTGCTGTGCAGGAACAGCACATCCGTCCCGAGTGCGAGGTCGTGGAAACTCCGCGCCATGGACATCAGCGGCGTGATCCCGCTGCCCGCGGAGAGCAGCAGATACTTGCCGTTCGCGGAGGCGTGATCAACGCAGTTGAACTCGCCCATCGGGCCCATCGCCCGGATCTCGACCCCCGGCTTCATCGTGTCGTGCATCCAGGGGCTGACAACGCCGCCGGGGAAGCGCTTGGTCGTGATCGAGATGAGATGCGGCCGTGTCGGCGAGGAGGAGAGCGTATAGCAGCGGTTGACCGCCTGCCCGCCGATGGTGAGGTCGAGCGTGATGAACTGCCCGGGCTTGTAGCTGTGCCGGCGTGGGGACCGCCCGGAGAAGACGAAGGTTTTCACGTCATGCGTCTCCTGCCGCACGGCGCGGCAGACGAGCACGTCATCCTCCTCCGCATTCCATTCGGGCAGGCTTTCACCGAGTTCAGGGCCGGCGAGCAGCCGGGGGGCGGAGAGGAGGTGCGGCGCTTCCTCGGCGGCCACGGGCGCGGCCGCCATCAAGCCAGCCCGGCCGAGAGGCGTTCGAGATACCATTTGGCAAATTTCTCAACCAGCATCTCGGTGTAGGGCGAATAGGGGCCGGGCTCATAGGCCGGCGTGCGTGCGCCGGCCTGCGCGATTTCCACCAGCGCCGCGTCCTGGGCGTTGGTGGCGTTCCAGATGCTGGTGAGGTTCTCGACATCGTAGTCGATCCCCTCACGCGCGTCCTTATGAACCAGCCATTTCGTGCGCACCAGGGTTGACTCCGCATCGATCGGGATCGCCGTGAAGGTCACGATATGGTCGCTCATGAAATGGTGCCAGGAATTCGGCTGGGTCCAGAAGGACAGGCCGCCGAGCTGGCTGTCGGTCAGATTCCCCAGCAGCTTCTTGGAAGCGACGCGCGTATCCAGCGTCTGGCTTTCGCCGCTCTGGTCGATCGGCAGGCGCTGGGTACGGAAGCCCGTAACCCGGTCATCCAGATGATCGAGCTCGGCCGAGGGGATGCCGCAGCTCTCCCACCGCTCTGTGGACTGCACAACCAAATCCTCGTAGCGCGCGGCCTGTTGCAGCTCCACCTCATCCATCTGGCCGGGGGCGAAGCCGAAGCCGTAGGCGAACAGCGGAATGGTCAGCTCCGGATGGTTGCCCGAGCAATGATAGCACTCCCGGTTGTTCTCCATCGTCAGCTTCCAGTTGCCGCGCTCGATAAGGTCGGCGGAGACCGCGACCTTGCAGTTCCGCAGATCATGCGGGGCAAGATAGGGCGTCATCGCCGCCTCCATCGCGTCGATATCCGCCGGCGCCTCGGCCGCGAGGCAGATGAAGACCAGGCCGGCGACGGAGCGGACGTGGACCGGCTTCAGCCCGAAGCAGCTCGTATCGAAATCCGCGCCCATATGCTCGGCGTAGATCAGACTGCCTTCGAGATTGTAGGTCCATTGGTGATAGCGGCAGACGATGTTGCCGACGGCCCCGCTTTCCTCATGCACCAGCTTGGAGCCGCGATGACGGCAGACATTGTGGTAGGCGCGAAGCCCGTGGTCGTCGTCGCGCAGGATCACGACCGAGTTGCGGCCGATCGAGACCGTCACGTAGTCACCGGGTTCCGGCACCTCGGGCTCGACGCAAACGTAAATCCAGTGGCGGCCGAAGATCAGCTCCATATCCGCCGCGAAGATCTCGGGGCTGGTATAGAACGGCTGCTCCAGGCTGAAGCCCGGCTGCCGCCGCGCGATCAGCGAGCGTAGTGCGGCCGCCGTCTCTCCGCTCAAGCCTGTCTGTCCCAGGGTGGCCATGCCCTCGATCTCCCCTTCCGGCACGGAACGCATACTCCTCGGGCAGCCATTCCGGCCTTTGCCCCGATGCGACACGCGCCTTGCCTGAATCCGCGCGGCCCGAAAACCTTCACTCGAAGATGCGCATCGCCGCCAGATGCGCGTCATGCGGCGGGGCTTTGGCCGGCTGTGCCATGCCTGCGGGCGCGGGCTCTTCCTCGGCGACGAGGCCGCGCTCCTTGTGGCGCGCGTCGGTCGGCGTGAAGCCGTGCAGCGCCTTGAACTTGCGCGAGAAATGCGCGCAGTCGGCGAAACCGGAATCGAGCGCGATCTCGGTGATCGAAAGATCGGTGTTGTCCAGCAGCCAGCGCGCATAGCGCAGCCGCAGCAGCCGATAATGCTAGGCCGGGCGCACGCCCATGACGCCTTGGAACAGCCGCTCCAACTGGCGGGCGAGAGATGGAGGCCGCGCGGCGAGTTCCGCGATCGGCAGCGGATCGGCGACGTGCTGCTCCATCAGCAGCAGGGCGCGGCGCACGCGCTCATCCCCCACCACCTCATCGGCGGCCGGCGGATGAGGCTGCGCCTCGCTGCCCGCGCGTACCCGGTCAAGCAGCAGGATATGGCGCGCCTTTTGCGCGATGGCACGGCCGAGATGCCGCTCGATGAGAAAGCTCGCAAGATCGGCGGTGCCGGCCCCGCCCGAGCAGGTGATGCGGTTGCCGTCGACGAAGAACATGCGGTCGGCGATCACGCGGTGGTCCGGGAATTCGGCCAGGAAATCCTGGTAGCAGTACCAGCTCACGCAGACCCGGCGGCCCTTCATCAACCCGGCGCGGCAGAGGACGAAGCCGCCGGTGCAAAGACCGACGAGCGTCACGCCATCGCGCGCGGCGGCCGTGAGGTAGGCGTTGGTCTCGTCATCGATCTGCGGGCCGGTATGGAGCAGGCCGCCGACGACCACGATGTAGTCGAAATTCCGCGGGTCGAGGAAACCGCTGTCGCGGTTGATCTGCACGCCGCAGCTGGCCCGCACGGTCGTCTGCCGGCCGGACATGATCGTCCACCGGCAGAGGATGCGGCGGCTGCGGTCGCCCTCATCGGCGGCGAGGCGCAGGAAATCGACAAAGAGCGAATAGGCGGAGAGCGTGAAATTGTCCGCCAGGATGAAGCCGACCGAAAGCGGCGGGCGGGCGCGCAGCCCTGCCGTTTTTCCGTCCTCGGCGATCTTGCCCCGATAGAGATCAGCGACCATCGGGGCACATTACAGCAAGACGGCACGGGAACGTAGTGGCTGGTATCAGGCCGCCGGCTCTTCCTGCGTCACCACCACGAAGGTCTTGAGGATATTCGGCCCGAAGATCGTCGATATCGCCACATCGGCGGCATCGCGCCCGATGCCGATCAGGATACGCCCGATGCGCCGCCGGTTGTGCCGCGCATCGAAGGTGTACCAGCGGCCGCCGAGATAGGCCTGAAACCAGCCGCTGAAATCCATCGGCGCCGCGTCCGGCGGCACGCCGATATCGCCCATATAGCCGGTGCAGTAGCGCGCCGGAATATTCATGCAGCGGCAGAGGGTGAGCGCCAGATGGGCATAGTCCCGGCAGACGCCCATGCCTTCCTGCCAGCCCTCGAAAGCGGTTCGCGTGGCGCGAGCCTGCAGGTAGTCGAACCTGATGTGGTTATGCGTCCAGGCGATGATCGCCTGCACCTTGCTCCAGCCGTTCGGCAGATGCCCGAATTGCGACCAGGCGAAAGCCAGCAGCTTCTCGGTCTCGCAATAGCGGCTGGCCAGAAGATAAATCAGGGTGTCCGGCGGCAGATGCTCCACCGGGTGCTGAACGGCGCTTTGGTTCTCGTCATCGAGCACGCCGGGGTCGCGGATCACCGTATCGGTGCGGAAGGTCACCAGCCCCGCCGGTGCCATCACACGGCTACAGAGGTTGCCGAAGAGGTCGTGATATTGCTGGATCGGCAGGCTCGGGCTGGTCTGGATGAAATCGGGCGCCAGCAGATCCGCCACCCGCTCCGGCCGCGTATTGAGCATCAGAACCATGGGCGTCGGCTGCGGCACCTCGAAGGCAATCTCGTAGCCGATCCTGATCAGCATTCCGCTCTCTTTCCGTATCGGGCGGCGTTATCGCGCGCCCGCCGAGTTTCCCGCAGCGTCTAGAGCCCGATCGTTTGGGGTGGAATCGCTTTGCGATCCCACCCCAGACGTGAATCGGTCTCTCATCAATATTTTAGAGCGTGATTCAGACCTTCGGTTCTCTCCACCTTCGGTCATCACGCTCTAGGCAGATGGGCATATGGGCCTTCGCCCTCGCCGATGAAGGCGGCGATGCAAGAACCGGGCTCGCGCGCGGGGCGGCGGCTCACCCCGAGCGGAGCGGTCAGGTCAGGCGGTTCCGCTTCGGTGTCGCGGCGAAGCGCACGGCTTCCTCCGCCGCCCGGAACAGGGCGCGCGCCTTGTGCCGGCTTTCCTCGTATTCCAGCTCCGGCACGCTGTCGGCCACCACGCCGCCGCCCGCCTGCACATGCATCACGCCATCCTTCACGACGGCGGTGCGCAGCCCGATGCAGGTATCCATCGTGCCATCCGGCGCGAAATAGCCGATGCAGCCGCCATAGATGCCGCGCCGTGTCGGCTCCAGCTCCTCGATGATCTGCATCGCCCGCACCTTCGGCGCGCCGGAGAGCGTGCCCGCCGGGAAGCCCGCCGCCAGCGCATCGAGCGCGGTAAGCCCCTCCGCCAGCCTGCCCTGCACCGTGGAGGAGATGTGCATGACATGGCTGAACCGCTCGATCGCGAAGCTCTCGACGACGCGAACCGAGCCCAGCGCGGCCACCCGCCCGACATCGTTGCGCCCAAGGTCGAGCAGCATCAGATGCTCCGCCCGCTCCTTCGGGTCGGCGAGCAGCTCCGCCTCCAGCCGCGCATCCTCGGCCGGGTCGGGGTTGCGCGGCCGCGTGCCCGCCAAGGGCCGGATCGTCACCGTCCCATCCCGGAGGCGGACGAGAATCTCGGGGCTGCTGCCGACCACGGCGAAACCGCCGAAATCGAGGAAGAACAGAAAGGGCGCGGGGTTGATCCGCCGCAAGGCCCGATAGAGGGCAAAGGGCGGGAGCGGGAAGGACACCGAGAAACGCTGGCTCGGCACCACCTGGAACACATCGCCAGCGGCGATGTAGTCCTTCATCCGGTCCACCATCTCCAGGAAATAGCCCTTCGGCATGTTGGACCGGGGCTCCGCCAGCGCCATCGGCGGAATGACGGTGCCCGGCAGCGGCAAAGGCTGAAGCAGCGCCACCTCGACCGCATCGAGCCGGGCGAGCGCCGCCTCATGCGCGGCCTCAGCCGAAACACCCGCGCGCGGATAGGCCGGCGCCGCGAGGGTCAGCATGTCCTTCACATTGTCGAAGATCACGAAGACGGTCGGCCGGATCAGGATCGCCTCGGGCAGGCCGAGCGCGTCCTCGTTCTTGTCGGGCAGCCGCTCCATCAGCCGCACCATGTCGTAGCCGAGATAGCCGACGAGGCCGCCCGCCATCGGCGGCAGGCCGGGTGGCAGGTCGAGCTTGTTGCGGGCGAGCAGCGCGCGCAGGCTGTCGAGTGGGGATTCCGTCTCGGGGATGAAGGCGTCCGGCTCGGCAAGCGCGGTGGCGTTGATGGCGGCACGGCCGCGCTCGCAGCGCCAGATGAGGTCGGGCGCCATGCCGATGATGGAGTAGCGGCCACGGGACGCGCCGCCCTCGATGCTCTCCAGCAGGAAGGAGTAGGGCTGGCCATGGGCCACCCGCAGGAAGGCGCCGACGGGCGTTTCCAGGTCGGCCGGGCTGTCCCGCCAAACCAGCGCGCCCTGCCCTGCCTCGTAGGCGGCACGGAAGGCGCTGCTGGGTCCGTCGGCGGTCATCGGGATTCTGTCTTTCGCTTGAGGTTAAGATTGGACGTCACGGCTGGGCGATCTGCTGGATGACGGCCTGATTGATGCGCGGATTGTCGCGAGCCGTCACCACCCCGGCGAACACGGCCTGCATGTCATCGGCGAGCGCGCCGCTCAGCGATGCCTTCAACTGCTGATAGCCGACGGGATCGGAATCGGGGTTCGGCGTATTGATCTCGGCGAGTTGCGCGACGACGAAGCCGTCCGGCGTCTGGATCATGGTGCTCTCGCCCTGCTGAAGGCTGAACAGCGGCGCGATCAGGTTTTGCGGCACGCCGGCCGGGGCCTGCCCCTCCCGCGTCAGCGGCGGCGTCTCGGTCACCATCAGGCCCAAGGGGGCGGCGACACCGTCCAGCGTGCGGCCGCCCCGCATGTCTGTGAGCATGCGGGTGGCCACGATCTCCTGCTCCCGCCGCATCTGGGCCTGGGTCCAGGAGGCGAGCACCTGAGCCCGCACATCGGCGAAAGCCTTCGTCGTGGCGAGGGTGATGCCGTCCACCGTCAGGGCGAAATAGCTGTTATCCGGCCCGTCGATGAGGGCTGCGGGCTGATTCACACCCTGTTTGAAGGCCTGCGCGACGATGGCCTGGCGCAGCGCGGCCGAGCCGGGAATGGGTGCCGGCTGGCCCTGCTCGGTCAGCCCGTCGCTGTCGATCGAGCCTTCCAGCGCGGCGAGGCCCAAATTGCCCGGCAAACGCTCCAGTGGGGTGCGCCCGGCCAGGGCATCCTGCAGCGCGTTCACCCGTTGATTGACGAGGGAGATGGCCCGCTGGCGCGCGATCTGGTCCCGCAGGGAGGGTGCGGCCACAGCGTAACCCTGCACGCCGCTGCCGGGCGTCACCGCCGTCACCTCCAGCACGGCCCAGCCGGTGGCGCCATTCGCGATCGGCCCGACGACCGTGTTGGCCGTCGCCGCGAAGGCCGCCTGAGCCAGAGCGGGGCTCGGCAGATCAGCGGGGGTGATGTTCGGCAGTTGCAGCGGCGTGGCACCGGCGGCGTTGGCCGCCTTCTGAACCGCCGCCCAATCGGCGCCGCCCGACCATTGCTGGGCGATGGTCGCGGCCACGCCCTTATCCTGCGCCACCACCACCTCGACCGTGCGCTTTTCCGGCAGAGCCGGGGTATTGGCGACGAGGTTGGCGTAGGCCGCGCGGATATCAGCGTCAGGCACCTGCACATCCCGCGCCAGCACGTCCGGGCTCAGGATCACCAGCGTGACGCGGCGGTATTCCGGCGCGCTGAACTCGACAGGGTGGTTCTTGTACCAGCGCTGAAGGACGGCATCGCTTGGCGGCGCCGGCTGGGGGGCGGCGGCGAAGGGCAGTTGCACGAGTTGCGCCACCCGGCTCTGGTTCTCATAGGCATAGACCGTCTTGACCATGACGGCGGGGGCGGTCGCGGCGGCCCGGATCGAGTTCGAGCAGCTGGTTGCGGATGATCTGCGCCTGCATGAGGTGCAGGAACTCGGTCTCGCTCATCCCGTTGGCCTGGAGAAGCTGGTCGAACTGCGCGCGGCTGAACTGGTGGTTCTGGTCCTGGAAGGCGTTCATCGCGAAAACCTCCCGCTGGACATCGGCATCGGGCGCGGCCAGCCCCATGCGGTTCGCCATCAGGTCGGTCGCCGTCTGCGCGACCAGCTGCGCCGCAGCCTGCTCCGCGATCAACATCCGCATCTGGGGCGTGATCTGGTCGGGGCTGCCAAGCTGCTGGGCGGTCTGCTGCATTTGCTGGCGGAAGGCGCTGTCCACGTCTTGCGGGCTGATCGCCACCCCGCCCACATGGGCGGCGGAACCGTCATTCGCGCCAAGATTGCGGACGACGTCGCCGATGCCCCAGACGCTGAAGGCCGCGATCAACAGCATGAACAGGATGCGGACGGGCCAGGTGTTAAGCGAGCTTCGGAGCAGTGCGAGCATCGGAACCGGAGGACCTGATCAATGAAGGGGGCGCACCATAGGCAGAGAGCCGCGACTTTGCCAGTTCCGCCATGCGCGTGCTGGATCTGCGGTCTCCTGGCGGGTAAGTGCTGCCGTGCTGGACGCCTGTACGGGAGGGAATGATGCGGCCTTTGATCGCCGGCAATTGGAAGATGAACGGCTTGACCGGGGATTCGGCAGCCCTCGCCCAGGCGATACGCAGCGGCCTCGGCGATCTCTCGCCCGAGGTCCTGGTCTGCCCGCCCGCGACGCAGATCACGGCGGTCGCCACCGTTCTGGCAGGCTGCGGCATCGCCGTCGGCGGCCAGGACTGCCATTCCAAGCGGCTAGGCGCCCATACCGGGGAGATTTCGGCCGCCATGCTGCGGGATGCGGGGGCGCGCTATGTGATCCTCGGCCATTCCGAGCGCCGGGCCGACCAGGGCGAGACGGATGCGCTGGTCGCCGCCAAGCTGGCGGCGGCGGTCGAAGCGGGGCTGGTCCCTATCGTCTGCGTCGGCGAAACCGGGGCGGAGCGTGAAGCGGGCGAGCAGGAAGCCGTGGTCGGGCGGCAGCTCGCGGGCAGCCTCGGCGCGGAATTCGCCGGCGTGGTCGCCTATGAGCCGGTCTGGGCGATCGGCACCGGCAAGGTGCCAACGCTCGCCGATATCGCGGCCATGCACGCCTTCATCCGCGCCGAGCTGCAACGGGCCCAGCCCGAGGGCGCGGGCATCCGCATCCTCTATGGCGGTTCGGTCAAGCCAGGGAACGCGGCCGAGATCCTGGCGGTGCCCGAGGTCGGCGGCGCGCTCGTCGGCGGCGCCAGCCTGGTGGCCGAGGATTTCCTGGCCATCATTCGCGCGGCTTGACGCAATCCACGGATGCGCGGGGTGCTTCCAGCCCCGCGCCGATGCGGCCTACCGAGACGAAGCCGCCGCTGCTATAGCGCAGCGCACAACCTCCGCATCCCCGCCCGGCCGCACAGCGGCCGCGCGGCAGAGACCCCAAGGATCGCGCCATGGCCCGCCGCCGACAGCTCTATGAGGGCAAAGCCAAGATCCTGTTCGAAGGGCCCGAGCCCGGCACCCTGGTCCAGTATTTCAAGGACGACGCCACCGCCGTTCAACGCGCCAGAAGAAGGGCGTCATCACCGGCAAGGGCGTGCTGAACAACCGCATCAGCGAATACCTGATGCTGCGGCTGGCCGAGATCGGCGTGCCGACCCATTTCGTCCGCCGCCTGAACATGCGCGAGCAGCTGATCCGCGAGGTCGAGATCATCCCGCTCGAGGTGGTGGTGCGCAACGTCGCCGCCGGCAGCCTGTCGACGCGGCTCGGCATCCCGGAGGGCACCCGCCTGCCGCGCTCGATCATCGAATACTACTACAAGAACGACGCGCTGAACGACCCGATGGTGGCGGAGGAGCACATCACCGCCTTCGGCTGGGCCGCACACGCCAGGACCTGGACGACATCGTGGCCCTGACCCTGCGGATCAACGATTTCCTGACCGGCCTGTTCCTGGGCGTCGGCATCACGCTGGTCGATTTCAAGCTGGAGTTCGGCCGGCTGTGGGAAAACGAGGAGATGCGCATCGTCCTGGCCGACGAGATCAGCCCGGATAATTGCCGCCTGTGGGACACCAAGACCAACGAGAAGATGGACAAGGACCGCTTCCGCCGCGACCTCGGCAAGGTCGAGGAAGCCTATCAGGAAGTCGCCAAGCGCCTGGGCATCCTGCCGGAGGCCGGGATGCGCGACCTGAAGGGACCGGAGATGATGCAGTGAAGGCGATCGTCACCGTCATGCTGAAGGACGGGCGTGCTCGACCCGCAGGGCAAGGCGATCGGCCATGCGCTGGACGACGCTGGGCTTCGCCGGCGTGGGCGAGGTGCGCGCCGGCAAGGTGATCGAGCTCGAGCTGGCCGAGACCGATGCCGCCCGCGCCCGCGCGCGCGGCCGAGGAGATGGCGCGCAAGCTGCTGGCCAATACGGTGATCGAGAGCTACCGGGTCGAGGTCGTCTGAGTGTCTGTTTGAGACCATCGTCAATACGGACCGTGGTCATGCCTCGCCTTTCGTATCGCGGAAAATGTAGCGCAATAATGGGTGCAGTCAGATGAGCCTGCGGGCCGGCATCGTCATCTTCCCCGGCACCAACCGCGAGCGCGACATGGCGATCGCGCTGCAGCCGCGTCAGCGGCCATGCGCCGGCGCATGGTCTGGCATAAGGAGACCGACCTCGCCGCCGCTCGACCTGGTCGTGCTGCCCGGCGGGTTCAGCTATGGCGACTACCTGCGCTGCGGCGCCATGGCCGCGCAATCCCCGGTCATGCGCGCGGTGCGCGACTTCGCGGCCGCGCGGCGGCCATGTGCTCGGCGTCTGCAACGGCTTCCAGATCCTCACCGAGGCCGGGCTGCTGCCCGGCGCGCTGCTGCGCAACGCCGGCCTGCGCTTCCTGGCGCTGGACTGCCATCTGCGGGTCGAGCGCGCCGACACCGCCTTCACCCGCCACTACGCAGCGGGGGCAGGTGATCCGCGCCGTCCTCGCCCATGGCGACGGCAACTACTTCGCCGACGACGCGACGCTGGACCGGCTGGAGGGCGAAGGGCTCGTCGCCTTCCGCTACGCCACGCCGGATGGCACGGTCGATGACCGGAGGCCAACCCCAACGGCAGCGCGCGCTACATCGCCGGCATCTCTCGGCCCGATCTGCCGCATCCTGGGGCTGATGCCGCACCCCGAGGATCTGGTGGACCCGCTGATGGGCGGCACCGACGGCAAGCCGCTGTTCGACGGCCTCGTCGAGGCACTGGCGGCATGAGCGCGCCGCCCCGTCGACGAAGCAGCTCGCCCGCGACTTCGGCCTCAACGCCGAGGAATACGGCCGCGTGCTCGCCATCATGGGCCGCACGCCGAGCCTGACCGAGCTCGGCATCTTCAGCGTCATGTGGTCGGAGCATTGCTCCTACAAATCCTCCCGCGTCTGGCTGAAGGAACTGCCGACCAAGGCGCCCTGGGTCATCCACGGGCCGGGCGAGAATGCCGGCGTGGTCGATATCGGCGACGGGCTGGCCGCCATCTTCAAGATGGAAAGCCACAACCACCCGAGCTTCATCGAGCCCTATCAGGGCGCGGCGACCGGCGTCGGCGGCATCCTGCGCGACGTGTTCACCATGGGCGCGCGGCCGATCGCCAACCTGAACGCGCTGCGCTTCGGCCGACCCGGAGAACCCGCGCACCAAGCGCGTGGTCGATGGCGTGGTGCGCGGCATCGGCGGCTACGGCAATTGCGTCGGCGTGCCGACGGTGGGCGGCGAGATCAATTTCCACGCCGCCTATGACGGCAACCCGCTGGTCAACGCCATGACCGTCGGCATCGCTCCGAAAGACCGGATTTTCCTCTCAGCCGCCGCCGGCATCGGCAACCCGGTGGTCTATGTCGGCTCCAAGACCGGCCGCGACGGCATCCATGGCGCGACCATGGCCAGCGCCGAGTTCGACGCCAATTCGGAGGAGAAGCGCCCGACCGTGCAGGTCGGCGACCCGTTCACCGAGAAGCTGCTGATCGAGGCCTGCCTGGAACTGATGGCCACCGACGCGATCGTCGCCATCCAGGACATGGGCGCCGCCGGCCTGACCAGCTCGTCGGTCGAGATGGCCGGCAAGGGCGGCGTCGGCATCGAGCTCGACCTCGACGAGGTGCCGCAGCGCGAAACCGGCATGACCGCCTATGAGATGATGCTGTCGGAAAGCCAGGAGCGCATGCTGATGGTGCTGCGCCCCGGCGCCGAGGAGCATCGCCCGCGCGATCTTCGACAAATGGGACCTGGATTTCGCCGTCATCGGCCGCATCACCGACACCGGCCGCATCGTCGTCCGCCATCACGGCGCGCTGGAGGCCGATATCCCGCTTGCAGCCGCTGGCGGACCAGGCGCCGCTCTATCGCCGCCCCGTCGCGATGCGCCGAAGCCGCCGGCAGCACTGGATCACGCGGCCATCGAGAGCCCCGTCGCCGGTCGGCGCAGGCGCTGCTGCGGCTGATCGGCTGCCCGGATCTCTGCTCGCGCGCCTGGGTCTGGGACCAGTACGACAGCACCGTCGGCGGCCAGACCGTCAAGCGGCCCGGCGCCGCCGACGCCGCCGTGGTCAAGCATCGAGGGCTCACACCGCGCGCTGGCGCTGACCACCGATTGCACGCCGCGCTACTGCCTGGCCGACCCCGAGACGGGCGGCGCGCAGGCGGTGGCCGAGGCCTGGCGCAACCTCACCGCGGCCGGCGCCCGGCCGCTGGCGATCACCGACAACATGAATTTCGGCAATCCGGAAAAGCCGGAGATCATGGGCCAGTTCGCCGCCGCCATCCGCGGCATGGCCGCGGCCTGCGAGGCGCTGGATTTCCCGGTCGTGTCGCGGCAATGTCAGCCTCTACAACGAGACCGAGGGCCGCGGCGATCCTGCCGACCCCGGCGATCGGCGGCCTCGGCGTGCTCGAGGATGCGGCGCAGGCGCGTCGGCCTCGCGCTCGCCCCGCGCCTCGACCTCGTGCTGATCGGCGAGACGACCGGCTGGCTCGGCCAGTCCCTCTGGCTGCGCGAGATCGCCGGCCGCGAGGACGGCGCGCCGCCGCCGGTCGACCTCGCCGCCGAGCGCCGCAACGGCGATTTCGTCCGCGCCCAGATCGTGGCCGGCGGCATCGCGCCTGCCACGACGTGTCGGATGGCGGGCTGCTGGTGGCCCTGGCCGAGATGGCGCTGGCCGGCGCATACCGGCTTCGCGCTGGAGGAGCCGCCGGAAGGAGCCGCGCCCGGCTTCTGGTTCGGCGAGGACCAGGCCCGCTACCTGATCGCCGCCGCCGATGCGAGCGGATTGCTGTCGGCGGCACGCTGCTGCGGGCGTGCCTGCCCGGCTGCTCGGCCGCAGCGGCGGGAATGATTTGACATGCCCCGGGATAGTTTCGCTATCCTTAACGGAGCTGCGCGAGGCCCATGAGGCGCTTCTTCCTCGGCTGGATGGGGTAGGGTTGTCCGACTGCGGTTGGACAAAAGTTCGGCTTGGGGTCAGACCAGGATCTGAGGGAGAGAGACGGTATGGCGATGGCAGCCGGCGAGATCGAGGAGCTGATCCGCACCGCCATTCCCGACGCGCGGGTGACGGTCGAGGATCTGGCCGGCGACGGCGACCATTACGCTGCTACAGTGGTGAGTGAACAGTTTCGCGGCTTGTCCCGAGTGAAACAGCATCAAATGGTCTATGCGGCGCTGCAGGGGCGGATGGGCGGAGAGCTTCATGCGCTCGCCCTGCAAACCTCGGCGCCCGAGTAAGGAGACTGACGATGGCTCAAGACCCGGTCGCCGAGCGTATTACCCAGGACATCACCGAAAACCCGGTGATGCTCTACATGAAGGGAACAGCCATGTTCCCGCAATGCGGCTTTTCCGCCCGGGTGGTGCAGATCCTCAGCCACATGGGCGTGCCCTTCAAGACGGCGAATGTGCTGGAGGACCCGGAGCTGCGCGACGGCATCAAGCGCTTCTCCAACTGGCCGACCGTGCCGCAGCTTTACGTGAAGGGCGAGTTCGTCGGCGGCTGCGACATCGTGACCGAGATGTTCCAGACCGGCGAACTCGCCACGCTGCTCAGCGAGCACGGCATCACCCACTCGGTCGCCGCTTAACCTTCCCGCTTCTCTCAGTATGAGGGTCGCGGTCATCATCGCGGGCCGTGACGTGGCGCCCTATATCGGCGGCGCGATCGGGTCGGTGCTGTCCCAAACCCATGCCGACCTGTCCCTCATCGTGGTCGATGACGGCTCCGTCGATGGCACGGGTGCGATCGCGGCCGCATTTCGGGATGAGCGCCTCCACCTGACGAGCCTGCCCGGCCGGGGTGTCTCCGCCGCCCGGAACCATGGTGCGGCCCTGGGCCCGCCCGAGGCCGGCGCGCTTCTTTTCCTCGACGGCGATGACTGGCTGGCGCCCGATGCTCTCCGTGCCCTGGTCGCGGGGCTGGAACGGCATCGCGGGGCGGTCGCGACCCATGCGCCCTTCGCCTTCGTCGCCGCCGAGGCGGAGCCCGGCTCGCCCGGGCGGCTTGACCGCCGCGCGGCCCCCGGCGCGGGCGACCTGTTGCCGCTGCTGGTGCTGGGCAATCTCTTCGCGAATGGCGGCCATGTGCTGATCCGCCGTGGCGCTTGGGCCGCCGCCGGGCCGTTTCGTGACGATATCGCTTTCGCCGAGGATTGGGAGTTCTGGCTGCGGCTGGCACTGCAAGGGCCGTTCGAGGCGCTCGGCGGGCCGCCGCTTCTGTTTGTCCGCCGGCGGCCGGGGAGCCTGATGGATGGGGCGGCGACGCGGATCGGCGCCTATCGTCCGGCGCTCGCGGCCATCGCCGGGAACCGGGCCATCGCCGCGCGCCTCGGTGCCGAGCGGTTCGCGCGGCTGCTGCGGCGGGCGGAGCTGGAACTGTTCTGGACACTCGGTCGCGAGTTGCTGCGGCGTGGCAACAGGGGCGCGGCCCGGCCGCTGCTGTGGCGCGGCCTTTGCGGCCGTCCCCGCCCGCAACGGCTGGCATTGCTGGCCGTCAGCCTCGTGGGGCGCGGCTGATCGGTCAGCCTGTTAGGGCGTCGGAGCGGGCCGAGCTGATCCGCGAATTCGACCGAATGGTGGGCGAGGAATCGCGCAAAGGGGCGCGGGACGTTTACGTCAAGCAGGACGCGCGACACGCTGCCTCTGGGCATAATCGTAGACAGCCAGCACGTCCCGCAGGGGCGTCCGCAAGCTGTAATTCTGGATCACCTGCTCCGCCGTCTCTCCCGCATCCAGGTTATCAACGATGGTCTCGGGTGGCACGCGCGGATCGTCGCGCAGCGCCGGCCGGCCGGCCAAATAGCCAGGGCGCACACGTACGGATGGACAGCGGCTCCAGTCTATCGGCATGACACTCCCCCTCTAGCTACATGCCCCAAAAACCTAATCTAGCACGCTTCCGGGCAGGCGCAGCTCGGCCGCGCGCGCCCGGTTCAGATGCCGCTCAAGCAGCCGGCTCGCCTCCTCCCGATCATCGCGGCGGAGCGCATGCAGCACCTCCAGATGCTCGCCGAGCCGGGCCTGCGCGCGCGACCGATCGACATAGCTCTTGATTTCGATGAGCCGCCGCAGCGCGATCTGCTGGCGGACGACATTCTCCACGAAGGGGTTGCCGCTCCAGCCCGCGAGCAGCTCATGAAACTTCGCGTCCAGTTGAAATATCAAGCAAGCCTCGGGCGTTCCCACCTCCAGCTGATCCAGCACGGCCCGATGTTCCCCGGCCAGCTGCGCCAGCGCCGCCGGCTCCGCCTGGAAGCCGGGCAGCAGCAGCGCCGGCGGCTCCACCATCAGGCGAAGCTGATGGCTCGCCTCCTGGGAGCGGCCGTCGGCCAGCGTCGGCACGAAGGCCCAGCGCCAGCCCCGGCGCACCACCAGCCCCTCCTGCTCCATCGCGTGCAGCACCCGCTGCAACACCGGCAGACCGACGCCGTAGTGCCGCGCGAGCGCGACCTGGGACTGTTCGGCGTCGATGCGGGAGGCGAGACGGTCCCGGATCAAAGCGGCGCGCAATTCACCGTCCGGCTGCCCGGGAACAAGGACGGCCATGCCGATGAGCTGCTCACCGGCACAAGCGAGGGCGAAGCCGCGACCCGTCGCCGCCTCCGCGATCCCGAGCTGTGCCAGGAACCGCAGCGCGCCACGGACGGGCGTGCGAGAGACCGCCAGCCGCCGCGCCAGCTCCTCCTCCCGCAGCCGCATGCCGAGGGGCCAGCTTCCGGTCACGGCCGCATCGACGATCCTCTGCGCCAGCTGCGCATGGCGCGGGTGAACATCGGCCGGCTCACTCTGTGACGGATCAACATGGTCTGGCATGGCATTCTTGTACACTCTATGCCAGGAAATA
Source organism: uncultured Pseudomonadota bacterium (assembly GCA_963745125.1). Classification (GTDB taxonomy): domain Bacteria; phylum Pseudomonadota; class Alphaproteobacteria; order Acetobacterales; family Acetobacteraceae; genus Acidisoma. Next base: position 41,352 of record CAVUWB010000008.1, on the reverse strand, counting down.
CAAACGAAAATGAAACGTCTGGCCCGGGCGGCGGGGGCTGTGGGCGGGTTTGGCCGGCCGGCATCCCGGCCGGTAGCAACCGCCCCCGGTTCGTGACAAAAACGTGGCGATACCAGAGGGAAGGAACCGCCATGGCCTATGATGTCGTCGCGCTGGGCGAGTTGCTGATCGACATGGTGCCGCTGCCGGCCCCGGCCGGCGCGCTGAACTTCGCGGCGAAGCCCGGCGGCGCGCCGGGCAATGCGGCCGTGGGCCTCGCCAAGCTCGGGCGGCCCGTCGCCATGCTCAGCAAGGTCGGCAACGATGCCTTCGGGCGCCTGCTCACCGGCACCATCGCGGCCGCCGGCGCCTCGGTCGAGGCGATCGTGGTCTCAAAGGACCATCTGACCGGCGTCGCCGTCGTCACCCTCGACGCGCAGGGCGACCGGGACTTCCTCTTCTACCGGCAGGACTGCGCCGACGTGAATTACGCGCCCGATGAGGTCCGCGAAGACCTGATCAGGGGCGCCCGCATCCTGCATGTGAACAGCCTGGTGCTGGCGAGCCCGGTTTCCGGCAGCGCGCAGCGCCATGCGATGGCGGTGGCCCGGGAAGCGGGCATCCTGATCTCGGTCGATCCCAACCTCCGCCCGCTGCTCTGGGAAAGCCGGGAGGCGATGATCGCCGCCGCGCGCGAGGTGATCGCGGCCGCCGACATCCTCAAGGTCGGGGAGGATGAGTTGCAGATCATCACCGGCATCGCCGATACGGCGGCGGCACTGGCGCAGGTCTGGCATGACGGGCTGCGGGTCGTGGCAATCACCCGGGGGGCGGCCGGCGCCACCATCCTGACGCGGGCGGACCGCGTCGACGTGCCGGGGATCGCGGTAAAGGTTGTGGACACCACGGGCTGCGGCGACAGCTTCATGGCGGCTTTCCTGACCGGGCTGCTCGACTCGGCGTTCGATCTCTCGGCCGATAATCTGGCGGCGATCGGCCGTTTTGCCTGTGGCGCGGGCGCGATCACGGCAAGGAAGCCCGGCGGCATGGATGCGATGCCGACACGCGCGGAACTTGCCGCCTTCATGGCGGAACAGGAAGTTTGAAGGCTGGGTGTGGTTGTCAATCCGCACCCACGTTGCAGAACCTTGAACTTACTGCAATCTGCTTGGCGTCCTCCAAGTCGGACGCTATAAGCCGCCCGATCGCCCCAAGGACAGTCTTGTGGGTACGATGCGAGATAGCGGAGAGCCTTGCCGCATGATGATTACGCTGCCACAGGACTATCGTCCGAGCGAGGACGAAGAATTCATGAACCCCCTGCAAGTCGAGTATTTCCGGCGCAAATTGCTCCGCTGGCAGGATGACTTGCTGCAAGGAAGCAAACGGCACCCTGGCCAGCCTTTCCGAAGGCGGCATCATGGAAGCCGATATCACCGATCGCGCAAGCGTCGAGACAGACCGGGCGTTGGAGCTTCGCACGCGGGACCGGGCGCGCAAGCTGATCTCCAAGATCGACCAGGCTTTGCAGCGGGTCGAAAACGGATCTACGGCTATTGCGAGGATACGGGCGAGCCGATCGGCCTTCGCCGGCTGGAGGCGCGGCCCATCGCGACCCTGTCGATCGAGGCGCAGGAGCGCCATGAACGCATGGAACGTGTGCATCGCGACGATTAGAGCGTGATTGGTTCGCAGTCGCTCACCATCCCGCTCTAACGCCTTGTTTGATCGCGTGATTCAGACCTCCGGTTAATTCACCTACGGTCATCACGCTCTGACGGAGCAGCCGCTCCGCTTTGCATCCGGGCGCGCCTTCGGTAGAAGGCCCGCGGGCCATATCGACCCGGGCCCTGCATAAAGGCTGCGCATGTTCACCGTTCTGCTCGTCATCCATGTTCTCGTCACCCTGGCGCTGATCGGCGTCGTCCTGATCCAGCGCAGCGAAGGCGGCGGCCTTGGTATCGGCGGCGGCCAGGGCATGGGCAGCTTCATGACCGGGCGCGGCACCGCCAACCTGCTGACCCGGACCACCGCCATCCTGGCGACCGTCTTCCTCGCCTTGTCGCTCGTCCTCGCTTTGATGACCCGCAATTCCTCGAACAGCGCGAGTTCCATCTTCAACGCGCCCGCACCGATGTCGGCACCCGTGCCGACCACGCTGCCGACGCCCAGCACCCCGCCCGCACCCGCCAAGCCCGCCGTTCCCGCGACGCCTTGAGCCCGTTGCATCTGAGCGAAATCGCCTGCCCGGGGTTCCCCCGGCCGGGCATGACCCTGTATGAGGAACGCCCATGACGCAATTCATCTTCGTGACGGGCGGCGTGGTTTCTTCTCTGGGGAAAGGCATCGCCGCCGCCGCGCTGGGCGCATTGCTCCAGGCTCGCGGCCACTCAGTGCGACTCCGCAAGCTCGACCCCTACCTCAATGTCGATCCGGGGACGATGAGCCCCTATCAGCACGGCGAGGTCTTCGTAACCGATGACGGCGCGGAAACCGACCTCGATCTCGGCCACTACGAGCGCTTCACCGGGGTGCATGCGACCAAGGGTGACAATGCGACGACCGGGCGGATCTATTCCGAGGTCATCGCCCGCGAGCGCCGGGGCGATTACCTCGGCGGCACCGTCCAGGTCATTCCCCATATCACCGACGCCATCAAGGAGATGGTGCTTAACCAGACCGAGGGGCTGGATTTCGTCCTGATCGAGATCGGCGGCACGGTCGGCGATATCGAGAGCCTGCCGTTCCTGGAAGCGATCCGCCAGCTCGGCAACGAACTCGGCCCGGCGCGCTCGATGTTCGTGCATCTGACGCTGGTGCCCTACATCGCCTCCGCAGGCGAGCTGAAGACCAAGCCGACCCAGCATTCGGTGAAGGAGCTGCTGAACGTCGGCATCCAGCCGCAAATGCTGCTCTGCCGCTGCGACCGCCCCATCCCCGAGAATGAGCGCCGCAAGATCGCGCTGTTCTGTAATGTGCGGCCCGAAGCCGTGATCCCGGCGCTGGATGTGGACAGCATCTATGCCGTGCCCGCGCGCTACCATGCGGAGGGCATGGATCGCGAGGTGCTGCGGCATTTCGGCCTGCCGCTCGACCCCGAACCCGATATGCGGCGCTGGGATCGGATCATGTCCGCCATCCACTCGCCCGAGGGCGAGGTGCGCGTCGCCGTGGTCGGCAAATATACCAACCTGCTCGACAGCTATAAGTCGCTGGCGGAGGCGCTGGCCCATGGCGGCATTAGCCATCGGGTGCGCGTGCGGCTGGAATGGGTGGATAGCCAGGTCTTCGAACAGCCGGACACGGTCCAGCGGTTGGAGGATGTGCATGGCATCCTTGTCCCCGGCGGCTTCGGCGAGCGCGGGACCGAGGGCAAGATCGAAGCGGTGCGGTTCGCGCGCCAGCGCAAGCTGCCGTTCTTCGGCATCTGCTTCGGCATGCAGATGGCGGTGATCGAGGCGGCGCGGAACCTTGGCGGGCTGCCGAACGCCTCCTCCACCGAATTCGGCCCGTGCGAGACGCCGATCGTCGGCCTGCTGACCGAATGGGCCCAGGGCAACGAGCTTGTGCGGCGGGAAGCCGGCGGCGACCTCGGCGGCACCATGCGCCTGGGCGCCTACCCCGCGAGCCTCGCGGCAGGCTCCCTCGTGCGGGAGGTCTATGGCGGCGCCCCGTCGATCGAGGAGCGGCATCGCCACCGCTACGAGGTCAATATCCACTACCGCGAGGCGCTGGAGGCGACCGGCCTTCGCTTCTCCGGCCTGTCGCCGGACGGCATCCTGCCGGAGATCATCGAATACCCGGACCATCCCTGGTTCATCGGCGTTCAGTATCACCCGGAGCTGAAGTCGAAGCCGTTTGAGCCGCACCCGCTGTTCAGCGGCTTCATCGGCGCCTGCGTGCGCCAGGCACGGCTGGTCTGATGGCAAAGGTCGTCACGATCGGCTCCGTCAGGGTCGGCAATGATCTGCCCTTCGTCCTTATCGGCGGGCCCTGCCAGATCGAGTCGGAAGCCCATGCCATGGAAGTGGCCGAGGAACTCTCCGGGATTTGCCGGACGCTCGGCATCCCGCTGATCTACAAAAGCAGCTACGACAAGGCGAACCGCACCTCCGGCGGCGCCCAGCGTGGCGTGGGCATGGCGAAGGGCTTGGCGATCCTCGCCGAGGTCGGGCGGCGCTTCGGCGTGCCGACGCTGACGGATGTGCATGATGCCGCGCAATGCGCGCCGGCGGCGGAAGCGGTGGATGTGATCCAGATCCCCGCCTTCCTCTGCCGCCAGACCGATCTGCTGCTCGCCGCCGGAGAGACGGGGGCGGCGGTCAATGTCAAGAAGGGCCAGTTCCTGGCACCCTGGGACATGAAGCATGTCGCCGCCAAGATCGCGAGCACCGGCAACGAGCGCATCCTGCTGACCGAGCGCGGCGCGAGCTTCGGCTACAATACGCTGGTGACGGATTTTCGCGGTCTGCCGGAAATGGCGCGGACCGGATACCCGGTCGTCTTCGACGCCACTCATTCGGTGCAGCAGCCTGGCGGCCAGGGCGGTTCCTCGGGCGGGCAGCGCGAATACGCGCCGGTTCTGGCACGGGCGGCGCTGGCCGTCGGCTGCGCCGCCATCTTCATGGAGACGCACCCCGACCCCGACCACGCGCCATCGGACGGGCCGAACATGATCCCGCTCGCCGACATGCCGGCGGTGCTGGCGCGGTTGCAGGCCTTCGACCGGCTCTCGAAGCAGCACACGGCATGAGCGCGGTGGCGGCCGACCCGACCGCCGCCTCGGCCACCGAGCTTGCGCGCGCAATCGCGGATGGGGCGCTATCCAGCGTCGCGGTGATGGAAGCCTTCCTCGATCGCATCGACGCCATCAACCCGGCGGTGAACGCCATCGTGTCGCGGGTGGAGCGGCCCGCGCTGCTCGCCCAAGCGGCGGCTCATGACCGCATCCTGGCTGAGCACGGCCCGATGGGTCCGCTGCACGGGCTGCCCATCGCGGTGAAGGATTTGGTGGCGGCGGCCGGCCTGCCCAATACCATGGGCTCGCCGCTGTTCCGCGACCAGGTGCCGCAGACCGACGCGATCATGGTCGCCCGGCTGCGCGCGGCGGGCGCCATCATCATCGGCAAGACGAATGTGCCGGAATTCGGCTTCGGCTCGCAGACCTACAACACGGTCTTCGGCACGACGCTGAACGCCTACGACCGGACGAGGACCGCCGGCGGCAGCAGCGGCGGCGCGGCGGTGGCACTCGCGACCCGCATGGTTCCGCTCGCCGACGGCACCGATCAGGGCGGCTCGTTGCGCAACCCCGCCGCCTTCAACAATGTTTTCGGTTTCCGCCCGAGCTTCGGGCGCATCCCGAGCGAGGCTGCGGATGTCTTTGCGGCGGCAGCCTCCGTGCTCGGCCCCATGGCGCGCAGCGTCGCCGATCTGGCGCTGCTGCTCTCGGTGCAAGTGGGGCCGGACGCGCGCGCGCCGCTCGCGGCCGGCCAGACGGCGGCGGCCGTCACCGCACCGCTGGATGTGCCGGTGGCGGGACGGCGGATCGGCTGGCTCGGCGATTTCGGCGGCTATCTGGCCATTGAGCCGGGCATCCTGCCGCTCTGCGACAGCGCGCTCGGCGTGTTCGAGGGTTTGGGCGTCCATGTCGAGCCCATTGCCATCGGCTTCCCCATGGCCGAGCTGTGGGAGGCATGGACCGTGCTGCGCGGCTGGGAAATCGCCGGGAACCTGGGCGAAGCCTATGCCGACCCCACGAAGCGGGCGCTGCTGAAGCCCGAGGCGCAATGGGAGATCGCGCGCGGGCTCGGCCGTTCCGGCACCGAGATCACCCGGGCGCTGGCGGTGCAGACGCGGTGGTATCTGCACCTGCTCGGGCTGTTCGAGCGGTTCGACCATCTGGCTCTGCCCAGCGCGCAGGTATTCCCGTTTCCGGCCGAGTTGCACTGGCCGCGGAGCGTCGGGGGGCGGGAGATGGATACCTACCATCGCTGGATGGAGGTCGCGATCGGCGCCACCATGGCGCGGCTGCCTTCCCTTAACGTGCCGGTGGGGTTCAACGAGGCTGGCCTGCCGATGGGCATGCAGATCATCGGCCGGTTCCAGGACGAGCTAAGCTGCCTGCAGGTCGGGCAGGCCTATGATCTGGCGACGCGCTGGCCGGACCGGCGGCCAGCACTCTAGAGCGTTTCCTATTCGCTTACGCTCACAGTCACCGCTCTAGCTCTTTGTTTTTACGAGCATCTTCACCCGATCAGATGATTCCATATGATCGGGATCTGCTCTAAACGCCTCACATCGTGCGGCTGGTATGGCCACCGGGCCGCGCGGAAAACGGCCCCGCCACGGTGATGATGCCGTCCACGACGCGCACGGGAATCGACGGCAAAGGCTGCGGCGCCGGGCCGCCGACAACCGCGCCGGCCTTTGCCGGATCGTATTCGGAGCCGTGGCAAGGGCAGAGCAGCCGGTTGGCCGAGGCCAGCCACCCGGTCACGAGGCAGCCCGCATGCGGGCAAACAGCGGAATAAGCGAGCAGCGTGCCGGCCGGTTCTTCCGTGCCACCCTTCGCGAGGCGGAGGACCAGTATCTGGTTATTGCGCGACTGATTGCGGATGGCGCGGGTCGCGCCGTCCATGGGCCAGGTGATAACGGGTGCCGCGCCCGGCTGAAGCATCTCGGCCCGCAGCGGGGTATGGGTCTGGTCATCGACCGCGACCAGCACGTCACCCAGTTGGGGGCCGCCTGCGCCGTCCGCCATCGCCGCGCCCGGCAGGGTCACGGCGGCGGCTGTCGCCAGCCCGAGATCCAATACCCCGCGTCGTGAAACGATCATGGTCTGCGCCTCCAAAACCTGCGGGCGGCGGTTATCAAGCGGGCGGGTCTGCCGGCAAGAGACAATCCCGTGGCAGCGAGCAGGGCGGAAAACTTCAAACCCGGCGGCGAAAAGCTTCTGTGACCGATGCCCCGCGCCTCCCTATCCTGCGGCCGAACAGCCCAAAAGGTGCCGCATGAAGACCCAGGCGCGCGTTGTCGTCATCGGCGGAGGCGCGGTCGGCGTCGGCACGCTCTACCACCTCGCCAAAAAAGGCTGGAGCGACGTTGTCCTCATCGAGCGCCGCGAACTCACCTCCGGCTCCACCTGGCACGCCGCCGGCCTGCTGCCGCTGTTCAACCTCAGCTACTCGGTCGGCCAGCTTCATAAGTATTCGGTCAATCTCTACAGATCGCTGGAGGCGGAGACCGGCCTCAACGCCGGCCTCAGCACCGTCTCCAACATCCGGCTGGCGCGGACGCAGGACCGGATGGACGAGTATAAGTATTACGCGGGCATCGCGCGGACCATCGGCGTCGATGTCCAGTTCCTCACCCCCGAAGAGGTCCGCGAGATCTGGCCGCTGATGGAAACCCACGGCATCATCGGCGCCATTCAGCACCGGGAAGACGGCTATATCCAGCCGGCCGACCTCACCCAGGCGATGGCGCGCGGCGCGCGCGACCGGGGCGCCGAGATCTACCGCAACACCACCGTCACCGGCATCGCGCAGAAGCCCAACGGCGAATGGGTCGTCACCACCGACCAGGGCGAAATCACCTGCGAGCATGTCGTCTCCGCCACCGGCAACTTCGCCCGCAAGACCGGCGAGATGGTCGGCCTCGACATCCCCGTCATTCCCGTTGAGCACCAGTATATCGTCACCGACCAGCATCCGCTGATCATGGAGCGGCGGCGGCAGGGCCTGCCGGAGATGGGCGTGCTGCGCGAATCCGACAGCTCCTGGTACATGCGCGAGGAAGCGGGCGGGCTGCTGCTCGGCCCCTACGAGGTCGGCGCGCCCTGCTGTTATGTCGACGGCCCCTCCCCCCATTCGGAATATGAGCTGTTCCAGGAGGATCTGGACCGGCTGGCCCCCTATATCGAAACCGCGATCGAGCGTGTGCCGGCCTTCGGTGAGGTCGGCGTCAAGAAGGTCTATAACGGCGCCATCGCCTATACGCCCGATGGCAACCCCATCGTCGGGCCGGCCTGGAACCTCCGGAACTTCTGGCTCAATGAGGGCCATAGCTTCGGCATCACCGCCGCCGGCGGCGCCGGCTGGCAGCTCGCCGAATGGATCGTCGAGGGCGAGCCCACGGTCGATATGATGGGCGTCGATCCGCGCCGCTTCGGCCCCTATGCCGGGCGCGGCTATCTGCGCCGGAAGACCGAGGAAGCCTATGCCAAGGTCTTCACCATCCACTATCCGGAAGAGGAGCGCGGTGCCGCGCGCGGCCTCAAACGCTCCCCCTGCTATGACCGCATGGCCGCGAAAGGCGCGGTCTTCGGCACCGTCTATGGCTGGGAGCGGCCGGGCTGGTTCGCGCCGCCGGGCTACGCGCTGACCGAAGCCGACCTCGCCCGGCCCGATGTGCTGCTGAACGAGAACCACGCCAAGCCGGACAGCGACGGCGTGATCCGCGAGAAATGGAGCTTCCGCCGCTCGAACGCTTTTGAGCATGTCGGCGCCGAATGCCGGCATGTGAACACCAAGGTCGGTCTGCTCGACATGTCGGCCTTCGCCAAGTTCGAGGTTTCCGGCCCCGGTGCCGCGCAATGGCTGGGCAGCGTGCTGACCAACGCGGTACCGAAGCCGGGCCGCGTCTCGCTCTCCTACCTGCTCACCAAGCGCGGCGGCGTACGCTCCGAGTTCACCGTCTTCGGCATGGGGCCGAGCAGCTTCTACCTCGTCTCCGCCGGCGCGCTGGAGCGGCATGACAGCGACTACCTCATGAAGCTGCTGCCGACGGACGGCAGCGTGACGCTGCAAAAGGTGACGACGCAATACGGCGTGTTTGTGCTCGCCGGCCCGCGCGCGCGGGACCTGCTGGCGAAGCTGACCGAAACCGATCTTTCCAACGCCGCTTTCCCCTGGCTCACCGGCCAGATGATCTCGGTCGGCGCCGCGACCGCGCTCGCCATGCGGGTGAATTATGTCGGCGAGCTGGGCTGGGAGCTGCATCACCCGATCGAGATGCAGAACTACCTGTTCGATCTGCTGTTCGAGGCGGGGGCGGAATTCGACCTCAAGCCCTTCGGCATCAAGGCGATGGACAGCATGCGGCTGGAGAAATCCTACAAGCTCATCCCACGCGAGATGTCGATCGAGTATTCCGCCCTCGAATCCGGCCTCAGCCGGTTCATCTCCCTGAAGAAGGGCGATTTCCTTGGCCGGCAGGCGCTGCTGGACTGGCGCGACCGGGGCCTCGCCAATGCCTTCGTGACGCTTGAGGTGCTGGACGTGACGGATGCCGATGCCCGGGGCTCCGAGCCGATCTATGTCGGGGAGGAACTGGTCGGGCGCACGACCTCCGGCGGGTTCGGCTGGCGCGTCGGCAAATCCCTCGCCCTCGCGATGGTGCGGCCGGACCTGGCCGTGCTGGGCCAGACGCTGGAGGTGGCGATCCTCGGTGAGCGCCATCGCGCGGTCGTGATCGCGGACAGCCCCTTCGACCCGGCGAACGACGCGCTGCGGAGCTGACCGGCCACAAAACCGCCACGCCCCGCTTCCTTCATCCTCGCGCGTGGACCGGGGGAAAGTGGGGGTGGCTGTGAAGCGGTTTATGGGCTCTCTGGGCGTGGGCATCCTCGCGGCGGCGCTGTTGGCCGCGCCTGCCGCGCAGGCGGATACCATCCTCCACCTGACCGTCACCGCGACCGTCACCGCGATGCCGGATGAGATGGTGGCGCAGCTTTCGGCCCAGGCCGATGCGCCGAGCGCGGGCGCCGCGCAGCAGCGGGTGAACCAGATGGTCGCGGCGGCGCTCGCTGCCGCGAAACCGCTCACCGCCATCACCGCCAGCACGACCGCCTATTCCGTCTGGCACGAGACCGAGCCGCGCGACATCTGGCATGCGAGCCAGGGCATCGCACTGCGCTCCCATGACGGCGGCGGGCTGCTGACGCTGGTCGGCAGTTTGCAGCAAGGCGGGCTGGCGGTGGGTGATTTGAGCTGGCAACTCTCCCCCGATGCCTCCGAGAAGACGTACGAACAGGCGATCGGCCGCGCGGTCGATCTGCTGACCGCGCGGGCGAATACCGTGGCGGGGCTGCTGCATCTCAGCGTGAAGGGATTTCGCAGCGTGACGGTGGGTGAGGATGCGGGCATTCAGCCGCAGCCGATGGGCGGCATGCGGATGATGTCCTTGGCCGTCTCCGCCGCCGCGCCCCCGCCGAGCGCGCAGGCGGATGTGGTGACGATCTCCGCCACCGTTTCGGGCGACGTGGATCTGGTCGCCCCACCGGGGTGAGGATCGCTTAGCCTCCGGTGCCAGGTATCGTTGACGAAATCCTCCGGTTCGGTCGCCGAGGCGTCAGTGATCCGATAACAGAATCGATCCCGCGCTCAGGACAAAGGGCGGTTCTTCCGTCATCGATCCACGTCGTAATGCGCGCGGGGACGAAGATATTAAGGCAATGAAAACATCCGCATACGGGACATGTGACCGAAGCAGAGGCCGAAGCCGACTATTGGGCGCATCACGACGCCCAATCCGGGGATAGGGGCGAAACGGAGCCTGTGTCCTGGCAGAACTCCGATACTGTGCCTTCGGTTCTTCCAAACTTAATGGGCAATTCCGGCGCCGGGTTCGGCGGCGGACCCGCGCGCATCGACGGGAAGGAGCTTTGGACCCCCGAAGGTCTGTCGGCTGCCATTCACGCCTCGGCGGCGCATATCGCCGCGTATCATGGCGATGTCGCTGCCGCGCTCGCAGCCGCTTGGGGCGGAGGCTCATCAGCTCGTCAATCGGGCCGATCGGATGTTCCAGAACCTCGATCCAATCGGGGCGGCGCAGGCGGAAGAAACTCCATCCGAAGAATCGGAGGCGTCGAAGCTCGAAGATGAGCATGATTATGAGACCGACGCTGAACGAGTGGAACACCGGCAGCCAATCAACCCGTTGGGCGCCCTGCCAACCGGGTCGATGGGCGCTACCCGACGTCCGAAGCCGTCTCCGAAATTTATACCACCTACAAATCGGCCTCGCGAACCGCCGAACCAACAAGACCTTCCAGCCGGCCACACCGTGCGGGTGATGTCGCCGACGGCCCAATACCCTAACGGTTATTGGAGGCAACTAAATGAGTTCGAAACAGCCTGTCGATCCATCGACCGGAAAACCCCCGTCTAACGTGACGAAGCATGAAGGCCGAGCTATGACCCATGTTGAACTCCCGTCTTCCAAGGACGTATCGTCTTACTGATATTACAACGCTGAACAGTCCGTTCTTTAGATAAAAATGGTGAAAATCATGCATGGCATTCCGGACAACTTTCCGCATTCCTCTCTCCCAGGGGCGCAACTGCTCCAAGTGTGCTTTGGCGAAAATGACCTAATTCTGAATTTCTCGGGAAACGTGTCAATTCTCGTTATGTCATCGGTATCTGTTGGGACCTCGTTATTTGAAGCTGATTTTGTAAAACTATCGAGCGCGATATTGTCTCTACTCGGCAAAGAGATCGTCGAGTCGTCGCAGTCGGACAACGGGAGGATACTATCGCTTAGGCTCTCTGGAGGGGAAACAATAGCGATCTTGGATGACAGTCTTGAATATGAATCATGCGTCGTTACCGTTGACACTTCTCGTTTCGTTATTTGAAGAAGTTCAGTCCGTCCTGTCGAAGGATCGTCAAAAGATAAGACTCATTCCCCCACGCTTCGGGCGCGGGCGATCGGAAATTTACACGCTGCTCGGGTATCTACCCACACCGTAGATCTTTGACCCTGTCGATCAACGGCGCCATCTGGACGGGAAAATGGGCTATGTGTGGTTCTTGGGTCACTCGTTTGAAGAATCGAGGGATGTTGGTCGGCTCGCGAGTAGCGCCAGTTTTGACCTCCAAGTGGCCGTTCGATGTCTGCTTGTCGGCTATGATGAGCCGGCGAAAGCTCTACCGGCGCGCGCCCATGAATGTATTACGATCCCCTGGTGTGCGACCAAGTTGCCGGCCACGCTCCGGTATCGATGGTTCGCCGAAGCCGGAGCAGCACAACGTTCCGAATTTTTCGCTTCCCACTAACGTGTCTCGATTGCAGCGGGCGTTCTTTCGCGCGGCCTCGTGGGATTTTGCATTGTCCTCACTTGCACGTGGCTAAGAGATACCGGAAAATAAGCTCTCTTGTTCGGATATGGCTTCGGCAAGCGAGGCACACCAAACTTCGCAACGCTCCGAGGGATCATCGTCCAAAAACAACTCGACAAATCGCTGATCGCTCGACGCCATCATCGATTTTGAAATTGGTTGGCGAAAAAAATCGGCGTTTTGCACTGCGAACAACCTGTCGGACAGACGCATGACGCATTGAAATCGAATTGCGTATCCGCCCTCTGTTCTTTTCCACACTTCAATTCTTTCATACATATTCAATTGTCTTTCTATTGTGGAACCCATCGGCCGGACGCGATTCGCGCTTGGGTGTTAGCCCGGCTATTTGTGAAGACCGTCACCAGATTGCCGTGAGCATCGGTCACGGTAACACGGTTGCCATCAACGTAGGTAGTGTTGCCCGTATCCATATCTGTGAACTTACGTCCCTGGTGGATGACCCTGTTCGGGTCTCCAACTTGCCTCGCCGGATTTGACTGGGCCTCGCCGCCGGCTGCTCCGGCACGAACCACCCCCGGAACACCACCCAGCCGGGATAGTCCCGCTCGAATTGCGCCCATTCCGGCGGCTCGGGCGTTCCATCGGCCCAAAAGATGAACGGCACCTTCAGGTAGCGCGGGTAGGGAAACTGCCTGTCGATATCGTCCATCGCCCACCGCCTCGTTGCGTTATTTTCACTAACACAACGAATACGAGTTCGCAACGATAATGCGCAAGGCGCCCGGCGCTACTCCACGCCGATGATGACCTCGACCAGATTGGCTCCGCCCGAGGCGATGCCGGCCTCGATCGCCGGGGCCAGATCCGCCGCGCGCTCCACCCGCCGCGCCGGCAGCCCCATCGATTGCGCCATAGCCACATAGTCGATCGCAGGCTCCACGATATCCATCGCGATGAAACGGTTGCTGCGCGTCGAAAGATAAGTCTCCTGCCCCTTCATGAAGGTTTTCAGGATGTTGTATTCGCGGTTGTTCATGATGACGAAGGTCACCGGCAGCCTCTCATGCGCCGCCGTCCACATCGCCTGCGGCGAATAGAGCGCCGCACCATCCCCCACCAGGGACACGACGGGCTGCCGGCCGAGGCCGAGCGAACAGCCGACCGCCGCCGGCATGCCCCAGCCGAGCGCGCCGCCGCGCAGAAACGAATATTGCGTCGAGGACTGGCTGTTGAGGAATCCACGCAGATGCAGCGCCGTCGCCACCGCCTCATCGACGATATGGATGTCCGGCCCGATGGCACGCGCCGCCTCCCGCGCCGCGACGAAGGGCGTGATCACGGGCGCGCCCCATTCCTGCTCGGCCCGCGCCTCCCGCGCCGCACGTCGGCGCGCCTGCTCCGTCTCCGCCGCGCGGCGGAGTGCGGCATAAGCCTCGGCGCGCGGCGCGGTCGCGGCGACGAAGATGCGGCATCAACGCCCGCAAGCGAGGCCTGGATATCCCCCACCACCGATAGCTGCGTGGAATAGGTGCGGCCGAGATCGCGCACATCGGTCGACATCTGGTAGACCGCGCAACTCAGCCGGCATGATCGGCCCGGCGGAATAGAGGATGGTGATGAGCGACTTGCCGCCGAGCGCGAAGATCGCGTCATACCGCGTGAGCATGTCGTAGATCTCACGACCCTTGTTCGGCATGTTGCCGGCCCAGAGCGGATGCGCGGTCGGAAACGGCAGGCGGGACGGCCAGGACGAGCCATAGACCGGCGCGCCGAGCATCTCCGCGACGCGCGCGACCTCGGGCGCCGCGTCGCTGCCATAGACCTCGTCGCCCGCGATGATCAGCAGCCGCCCGGGCGTGATCGCGGCGAGCCGCGCGGCCAGCGCGTCCAGCGAGCCGGCGACGGTGCGACGGTCGATCACCGAGGGGTCGGCGATGCCGACCGCGCTCATCTCCTCCATCACATCCATCGGCAGCGAGAGGAAAACCGGGCCGGCGGGGGCGGCGCTCGCGTCATGGAAGGCGCGGCGGACGAGAATGGGAAGCTGGTCGGCATGGGCGACTTCCTGCGCCCATTTCACCGCCGGGCGCGCGATCTGGATGAGATCGCCGAACAGCAGCGGATCGGTGATGGTGTGGCGGGAATCCTGCTGCCCCGCCGTCACCACCAGCGGCGTCTGTGACACCTGGGCGTTGAGCAGGTTGCCCATGCCGTGGCCGAGCCCGCCGGCGGTATGCAGGTTGAGGAAGCCCGGCCGCCGCGCCGCCTGGGCATAGCCATCGGCCATGGCGACCGCGCTCGCCTCCTGCAAGGCCCAGATGTATTGGATATCCCTGGCGCCGGTCAGCGCATCCATCAACGGCAGCTCGGTCGTGCCGGGATTGCCGAAGATGTATTCCACCCCCTCGCTGCGTAGGATCTCCAACAGCATATCGGCGCCGCGGCGGGCACGGGCGGAATCGATAGGCGTGATCGGGCTTTGCGTCATGCGAATAGCTCCGTCTTCTGCGGTCCATCTTGAGGTAGTCACGCCGCCGCAGGCAATCCAAGATGGGCGGCGAACAGAGGACGATCCGCCCGATGACCGCATGCCGTGGCCGTATCGTCCTGATCCTGGGCATGCACCGCAGCGGCACCTCCATGCTGGCGCGGCTGCTGGCCGCACTCGGCCTGCCGCTCGGCGGCGGGCTCCTCACCCACCGCGCGCAGGACAATCACCACGGCTATTGGGAACAGGGCGAGATCGTCGCCATCCACGAGGCGTTGCTCGACGGGCATGACCGCACCTGGCGCGGGCCGAACGGGCTGCGGCCGATGCCGGAGGGCTGGCTGGACGGTGAGGCCGCGCGGACGGCGAAAACCAGGCTCGCGGCGATTGCGGGGCGTGAGGTCGCCCAGGCCGGCGGGCTCTGGGGCTTCAAGGACCCGCGCACGCTGCGCTTCCTGCCGCTGTGGCGGGCGATCACGGCCGAGCTGGGGCTCGCGCCCGTCTATGTCCTCGGCGCCCGCGCGCCCGCAGCCGTCGCCGACAGTCTCATGCAGCGCAACCGGCTGAGCCGGGACTTCGCGGAGGCGCTGTGGGCCTTCAACATGCTGGAGGTTCTGGACGAGGTCGGCCCCGAGCTGACGGCGGTGGTGGATTATGACGCCTGGTTCGTGCCGCACCCCGAGGCGATCGCCGAGCATCTCGGCGCGGCACTCGGGCTGCCGCGACGGGAGCCAGGGGTGCCGGCACCGATCAAAGCGCTGATTGAGCCTGCCTTGCGCCACCATCGCGGCAAGGCCGGCACCGCCCTTCCCGCCTTTCAGGCGCTGCATCGGGCGATGGTGGCGGCCGCACCGCGCCCGCCGGCCATGACGGCGATGGCGGGGCCGATGCAGGCGGCCGCGTTAGCGCTGCAGTCATGGTCATGAAGGAATGGGGTCATGAAGGAGAATGGCCGGGAGGAGATGTTGCGCGCCGGCCAGCGTCGCATAACGTAACGGCAAGCACGATACCGCAACCGCGATTTGGGGGGACAACCACATGATCGACGTGCTCGTCATCGGCGCCGGCCCCGTGGGCCTGACGATGGCGGCGGAGGCAGCGCGCTACGGCCTCTCCGTCCGCATCATCGACAAGGCGCCAGAGCCGACCACCACCTCCAAGGCGTTGGTGGTCTGGAGCCGAACCTTGGAACTCATGGAGCGGATGGGCTGCACGCAATCCTTCCTCGATGCCGGCCTGCGGACACACGGGGTTTCGATGCGCCATGGCGCCGCCATTCTCGGCCAGGCCCGCCTCGATACCGTGCCGAGCACCTACAACTACGCGCTGATGATCCCGCAACGGGATACCGAGCGCCTGATGACGGCGCATCTCGGCACCTTCGGCACCCAAGTCGAACGCGAGACCGAGTTGACCGCCTTCGCCGAGGCGCCCGGCCAGGTCGAGGCGACGCTGCGGCACGCAGATGGCCGGGAGGAGAGCGTTCAGGCGGCCTGGCTCATTGGCTGCGACGGCGCCCATAGCACGGTCAGGCACAGTCTCGGCCTGCCCTTCAACGGCCAGGCCGATGGTGATGACTGGGTTCTCGCCGATGTCCGGTTGGAGGGGGACGGCGCCCCGCCGGCCGATGAGGTGACAGTCTATCTGCATCGGGACGGGCTGTTTGTCACTTTCCCGATGCCCGGCGGGCGCACCCGTGTCATCGGCACGATCGGGAAGGCCGATCCGGGCCGCACGCGCCCCGACCCGACGCTCGAATCAGTACAGGCGCTGGCCGACGGCCGCACGACGGGCGGATTTCGTCTCACCGACCCGGTCTGGCTCTCCAACTTCCATGTGCAGGAGCGGAAGGTGGAGAGCTACCGCCAGGGCCGCGTCTTTCTGGCCGGCGACGCCGCCCATATCCATAGCCCGGCCGGCGGCCAGGGCATGAATACGGGGATGCAGGACGCGATCAACCTCGCCTGGAAGCTCGCCATGGTGACGAAGGGCGCGGCAGGGCCGGGGCTGCTCGACAGCTATACGCCGGAGCGCAGCGCCGTCGGCGATATGGTGCTGCGCAATGCGACGCGGCTGACGGATATGGCGACGCTCGCCAACCCGGCCGCCCAGGCGGTTCGCAACTTCGCGATGCGCTTCGTCATGGGGTTCCACGCCGTGCGGGATCGCTTGGCGGCGGAGATGAGCGAGACGGGCATCGCCTATGGTGCGAGCCCGCTCTCCGTGGGCGGCAAGCAGGCGCCGCATGGCCTGGCACCAGGGGAGCGGTTGGCGCCGAAGCTGTATGGCGGCGCGCCGCCGGGCGCCGGGGCCGAGCCGCGCTTCGTGCTGTTCGCGGCGGGTGAGCGGGCGGCCACCCTCGCCGCCGCCTTCCCGTCCCTGTTGGAAACGGCACCGCGAAAGCCGCCCGAGCCGGGCCGGCTGCTGATCCTGCGGCCCGACGGCTATATCGGCCTCTCTACCGGCGGGGAGGATTGGGCGGCGGCCGAGCGCTATTTGAAGGGCCTGGCCGCCTGACGCGGCTTAGAGCGTGATTGGTTCGCGTTCGCTCACCATCGCGCTCTATGTTTCTGATTAAGAACGCAAATCTTCGGATCAGGTGATTCCGCCTGATCCGATATTGCTCTAGAGCGGGACGGCCGAGATGATCACCTGGGCGAAGGCATAGGGATATTCGTCGGTCATCGTCAGCGCCACCTGCGCCGCCATGCCCGGCGGGCGTCATCGCCGCCAGCCGCGCGGCGGCGCCGCCCGTCAGCAGCAAGCGTCGGCTGGCCGCCCGGCAGGTTGACCACGCCGAGATCGGACATGAACACGCCGCCGCGGAACCCGGTGCCGAGCGCCTTGGCGCAGGCCTCCTTGGCGGCGAAGCGCTTGGCGAAGGTGCCGGCGCTTGCAGCTTCTCCGTCCGCCGCAGCGGCTTTCGCGCGCTCGGTCTCGGTGAAGACGCGTTCGAGGAAGCGGGCGCCGAAACGCTCGATCGCGCGTTCGATGCGGCGGATGTCGCAGATGATCCGAGCCGATCCCAATGATGCTCATCAGCCCTTCGCCCGCTCCACCTGCTTGATGCCCGACGTCGCCCGCGCAGGCCGGCGATGACGGTCGACGAGATGGCGCAGGTCGCGCACCTCCACATCCACCAGGATTTCCATGAAATCCTGCTGCCGGTTGACGATCTCGCAGATTGAGCGACGGCGCCGTCCTGCTTGGCGACGGCGTTGGTGATATTGGCGCAGCGAGATCGCGCTCATTGCTCGGCGATCACGCTGATCCGGCCGGTATGGCCCTGGCCGCTTCGCGCGCCTGCGGCGGCACGCTGTCGAGTCCCAGTCCACGTCGATGAACCGCTCCGGCGTCGCGGCGAAGCTTTCCAGCGTCGGGCAGTCCCGGGTGTGGATCGTGACGCCCTTGCCGGTGGTCACGATGCCGACGATGCGGTCGCCCGGCAGCGGATGGCAGCAGCCGGCGTAGTGCACCGCCATGCCGGGCACCAGGCCGGTGACCGGCATGTCGGCCGGTCTGCCTCGGCCGGGCGGCCGCGCCGCGCCGGCGCGGCAGCAGCGGCCGGGCATCATGCGCGGCGCGCGCGCGCGCCTGCCGCAGTTCCGGATAGGCCGCGTGGACCACGTCCTTGGGCGCCGATATTGCCGTTGCCGACGGCGACGTACAGGTCGTCGAGCGTCGGCGATCTTCAGCGCCTTCAGCGCCGGCTCCAGCACCTTCTCCGACCCGTCCACGCCCGTCCTGGCGGAACGCCTTGGCCAGCTCCGCGCGGCCGGCATCGCGGTTCTGCTGGCGCTGCTGCTGGTGCGACGAAGCGGCGGATGCGCGCGCGCGCCTTGCCGGTGACGACGAAGCGTTCCCATTGCGGCGAGGGCGTGCCGCCGCGCGCGGTCATGATCTCGACCTGGTCGCCGTTCTGCAGCTCGTGGCGCAGCGGCATCAGCCGGCCGTTGATCTTGGCGCCGACGCAGGTATCGCCGACCTGGCTGTGCACGGCATAGGCGAAATCGACCGGCGTCGCGCCGCGCGGCAACTGGATCAGCTGGCCCTTCGGCGTGAAGCAGAAGACCTGGTCGTGCGTAGAGTTCCAGCTTGGTGTTTTCCAGGAACTCGTCCGGCGCCTGGCGAGTTTTCCAGGATTTCCAGCAGATCCTGCACCCAGCGGAAGCGCTGCACATCGGTGCCGTCGACCTTCTTGTCCGGCGATCCTTGTAGACCCAGTGCGCGGCGACGCCGTTCTCCGCCACGTCGTGCATCTCGGCGGTGCGGATCTGCACCTCGATCTTCTGGTTGCGCGGCTCGCGCAGCGTGACGCCGGTGTGCAGGCTCTGGTAGCCGTTCGATTTCGGCGTGGAGATGTAATCCTTGAAGCGCCCGGCGATCACCGGATAGGCGGAATGCACCGCGCCCAGGCCGCGTAGCAATCGTCGCGTGGTCTGCACGACGATGCGGAACGCCATGATGTCGGACAGCTGCTCGAACGCGACGTTGCGGCGCTGCATCTTCTCCCAGATCGAGATACGGCGATTTCTCGCGGCCGGTGACCTCGATCACCTCGACGCCGGCGTCGCGGCAGACCCGGATCAGCTCGCGCCGCACCTCCTCGATCACGTCGGCGCCCTGGCCGCGCAGGAAGTTCAGGCGCGCCTGGATGGTGTCGTAGGCCTCGGGCTCCAGCTGCGCGAAGGCCAGCGTCTGCAGCTCGGTCTTCATCGCATCCATGCCGATGCGCTCGGCGAGCGGCGCGTAGATCTCCATCGTCTCGCGGGCGATGCGCTTGCGCCGGTCCGGCATCGCGCGACGAAATGCAGCGTGCGCATGTTGTGCAGCCGGTCGGCGAGCTTGACCAGCAGCACGCGGATGTCGCGGCTCATCGCCAGCACCAGCTTGCGGAAATTCTCCGCCTGCTTGGTGCGGTCCGATTGCAGTTCCAGCCGGGTCAGCTTGGTGACGCCGTCGACCAGCCCGGCGATCTCCTTGCCGAACTGCTGCTCGATCTCGCGGCAGCTTGACGCCGCGTGTCCTCGATCGACGTCGTGCAGCAGGCCGGTGGCGATGCGAGGCGATATCGAGCCGGTAGCCGGCCAGGATGTCGGCCACCGCCAGCGGATGGGTGATGTAGGGGTCGCCGTTGTCGCGCTGCTGCTGGCCATGCGCCTCGGCGGCCAGCTCATAGGCGGCGTCGATCAGCGCCGTATCGGCGCTGCGGGTCGTAGGCGTGGATCGTTCGGCGGGTCAACTCGCCGCTCCCGAGCGGCACAGGGCAGCGCGGGCTTCGGCAGCCTCGCGCCCCGGCAGGGCCGGAGCGTGCGCCGTCCGGCGCATAGGCGGGGGCGTTCAGGCGATGGACGGCGCTATCCCGTCGTCCGATGCACCATCTGCGGCCTACCGCGCGGCCGCGGCCGCCGAGTTCGGCCTCGATCGCCGCTTCCAGGTCCTCGGGCGACAGTGCTCGTCGCTCGACCGGCAGTCGCGGCGTTCTCCTCCTCGGCCGCGACATCCTGCAGGCCGAAGATGTTCTGGTCGGTCGGGATCAGGTCCAGCACCTCCTCGTCCGCCGGCTCCGGCTCCGGCGCGCGGGACAGCGACTTGCATCAGGTCCTGCTCGAGCCGGTCGAGCTCGATCGTCTCCTCGGCGATTTCGCGCAGGGCGACGACGGGGTTCTTGTCGTTGTCGCGATCGACCGTCAGCTCCTCGCCGCGGCTGATGTTGCGGGCGCGCTGGGCGGCCAGCAGAACCAGCTCGAAGCGGTTGGGGACCTTTTCGACGCAATCTTCGACGGTGACGCGCGCCATGCGCTCAATCTCCGCGTGAAAGATGTGTGAACGGGCTACCTAGCGGGTCGGGCCTGGCGACGCAAGGATTCCCGACCTGCCGGCCGTCATGGCTGGCATGGTTCAGAGACTGTTTGAGACTGCTACTACGGCGGCCATCCGACGTGCCTTTCTGCGCTTCCGGTGTTCATTGGCTCAATCGCCTGGGGCGGCAGGGCGGCCAGAAGCTCCACCGCCGTCCGGCCGAGGCGCGGATGGCGCCAGCCCGGGGCGATATCGGCCAGCGGGCGGAGGACGAAGGCCCGCTCATGCGCTCTCGGATGCGGCAGGACGGGGTCCGGCGCCGCGCGGATGAGATCGCCCATCGCGATGATGTCAAGGTCGAGGCTGCGCGCGGCATTGGCGCCCGCGCGCCGCCGCCCGAACCGGCTTTCGATCTCCAAAAGCGCGCCGAGCAGCGCCGCCGGATCGACCTGGCCCGAGGCGCGGAGGACGCCGTTGACATAGGGCGGCTGGTCGGAGACCGGCACCGGCGCGGTGACGTAGAAGGGCGAGACCTGTTCGACCGTGATGCCCGGAATGGCCGCGATCGCGGCGATGGCGCGGCGGCACGTCTCCTGTGGCGAAGTTTCGTCCGGTCCCGGCAGGTTGGCGCCGAAGGCGAGGATGATCATGAACGCTCCCTGCCCCGGCACCGGCCCGCGCGCAAGGGCGAGCGCGCGGAAATAGCCGTTCCTGATCCCGCCGGCCTGTGCCAAGAAGAGGCGGCACCGGGAATACACGCATGAGTTGCAGATCATAATGACCCAAAGCTTGACCGAGAGTGGGGCGGAACCGGCCGCCCCCCCGCCCGATTGCGCGCTCTGCCCCCGGCTGGCCGCCTATCGGGCGGCCAATCGGGCGGCCAATCCGGATTGGTTCAACGCCCCGGTGCCAAGCTTCGGCCCCATCGATGCGCCGGTCGTGATCATCGGCATGGCGCCGGGCGTGCGTGGCGCCAATCGCACCGGACGTCCCTTCACCGGGGATCACGCCGGTATGCTGCTCTACTCGACATTGCTGGCCTTCGGCCTGGCTGAAGGCCAGTACGACGCCCGGCCGGATGATGGGCTGAGGCTGGTCGGCTGCCGGATCGTGAACGCGGTGCGCTGCGTGCCCCCGGCCAATCTGCCGACCCCGGCGGAGACGACTACCTGCAACCGCTTCCTGACGATGGAATTACAGCGGATGCCCAATCTGCGTGTGGCACTCGCGCTCGGCGTGCTGGCCCATGCGGCGGTGTTGAAGGCTTGCGGCATCCCGCAAAGCCATGTCCGCTTCCGCCACGGCGCGACCCATGAACTGCCCGACGGGTTGCTGCTCTGCGACAGCTATCACGTGTCGCGCTACAACACGAATACCGGGCGGCTGACGGATGCGATGTTCAGCGAGGTCGTGCGGAACGTGCGTGAGCGGGCCGAAGCCCCCTTAGAAGCGGGCTGAAACCGCGACAGAGCCGTAATCGAACCAGCCGCCTTCCTGGGTGATGAACTCGTGGCTCTGCCAGGTCTGGCTGAACGTCACCCGCACCCCGTGATAGATCACGGCGAGGCCAAGCTCGAACTCGCCGACGAAGGGCACCTTGTCGACGCTCGGGCCGCTGCTGGAGAAGGAATTGCCTTCGAGCAGCGTGTTATAGGCGACCGCCTGCCCATCGACCCCCGCGAAGGCATACCAGGTGAAGCCGGAATCCGGGGTATAGGCGTCGCCGCCGGTCAAGCCCGGCATGATCTTCCCCGCCCCGAAATCATCCTGCAAACCCTGGCCGATACGCACGACGGCTCCTACCTGGGCATAGATCTCCTCCGAGCCAACAAAGCCCGTGAGGTCGGGCAGCACATCGATGCCGACCGGCGCCGTGTTCAGAAACGGCAGGCTGACCAGATTGACGAGCGGCAGCCGGTAGGTGCGGTCAATGAAGAAATTCAGCACGGGCCGGTTGTCGAGCTGGAAGTCCCAGCCCTTGTTGCTCGTATTGCCGATGATGGAGTGGAAATCGTTCTGCACGATCTCGCCGCCCGCATCCGGGCCGAGAACGCCCGCCTGCACGCCGAGGCGCGTGCGATACAGCTCAGTGTCCTGAATGAGCTGGCCCGTCAGCAGCAGGGTGGCGGCATAGGGACGGTCGTTCGGGTCGGGCGGATTGAGCTGCGTGTCGGACGGGGTGAAGATCTGCTGGCTGATGTCGATGCTCAGCCGCTGATTGCCCGCGCCAAAAAGGGCGTGGCCGGCATTGGCGATGAAACCGGGCACGAGCCCGGTGGGTCCGGTCCAGCCAAGCTGCTCGCCGCCAGTGTAGTATTCGTCGGTATCGCCCGTTACGTCGTTTTCCAGGCGGATCGTATAGATGCTGCCGTTATCGGCGGGCGGCAGCGCTGACTGCGCCCGGGCCGCCGGTACCCACCAGCCGAGACCAAGCCCCAACGCCAAACTCACCCATGCCGCATGGCGATGAGCAAGCGGGCGCGCGGGACGAGTGCTTGGCGACATGCGGCTACTTTCAGCGCTTGGGCACCGTCCGAAATAAAGTGCGGACGAAGCGGATAATGCAGGAAATTTATGAAATCAGAAAAGCGGCCCGCCGTCCTGAATCCGCCCTTCACGAAGCCGTGCGTGACCGCGCCTGCAACGCCCTGAGCACCGCAATCCCGGTCGGCGTGTCCCATAGCCGCTTCGCCTCGACGCCCACGCGGCGGCGCCAGTTCGGCCGCTCGGCATCCGTGCCGGGCAGGTTCACCGCCACGGTTTCGGCCGCGAGATCATCCGCCTGCACAAGATCGAGCAGGCAGGGCGTCGCGCTGATGAAGGCATGGATGCGGCCGGCCAGTTCCGGGCTCAGCGGCCCCGCCACGTCATAAGCCTCAGCCGAAGGGATGAGCCGCTCGCGAACCAAGGCGGCAAGGATCGCGTGCTGCTCACGCTGCCGCTCCAGCCGCGCGGCCGCCGCCGCCTCGGCGTCGGACAGGCCGAGCACCACCCGCTCCTCGATATCCGCGCCGATCCACCAGCCCGCGAGGGTCGGCAGGTCATGCGTTGAGACGCAGGCGGCGGCGAGGCCGGGATAGGAGGATGGCGGGTTGAACGCCGCGCCCGACCGCTCAAACCACAACACGCGGTAGGATAGCAGGCCGCGCTCGGCCATCGCCTCCCGCACACCATCGGGCACGGTACCGAGATCCTCGCCGACGACGAGGCATCGCGCGGCCTGGCTTTCGAGCGCGGTGACGCCCAGCAGGTCATGCAGCGGATAGGCGAGATAGGCGCCCTCCGCCGCCCGCGCGCCTTCGGGGATCAGAAACAGGCGGTTGAGGCCGAGGACATGGTCGATCCTGAGCGCGCCGGCATGGCGCATATTGGCGCGCAGCAGGTCGCCAAAGGCGCTGTAGCCGTCCTCCGCCATCGCGACCGGGTTCGGCGGCGGTAGGGACCAGTTCTGACCCTCGACCGAAAAGGGATCGGGCGGCGCGCCGACGGAGATGCCCGTCATCAGCAGCTCCTGCTCCGACCAGGCCTCGGCGCCGATGGGCGCCGTGCCCACCGCCAGGTCCCGGTAGAAGCCAGAGACTCAACCCCGCCGCCCGCGCGGCGGCGTCAGCCTCGGCAAGCTGATGGTCGGCAATCCATTGCATGAAGCCGGACAGCCGCACGGCCTCAGCCTCCCGCACCGCGAAATCGGCCACGGCGGGGCTGTCGGGCTGGCGCAGCGCCTGCGGCCAGTCATGCCAGGAGCCTTGCGGATAGGCGGCGCTGATCGCCTCGAAGGTAGCAAATCGCTGAAGGCTTTCGCCACCCGCCGCCAGGAAGGCCGTGAAGGCAATGGCAGCGGGGTGGCCGGCCGGCAGGCGGGCGAGCCCGGCGGCCGCGGCGGCCAGCACGCGGCGCTTCGCCGCCCAGACGGCGGGATAGTCGACGGCTGTCGTCTCCCGCGCGGCGGCGAAGGCCGCGCCCTCGGCGGCCAGAACCGCCCGGAC
Source organism: uncultured Pseudomonadota bacterium (assembly GCA_963745125.1). Lineage (GTDB taxonomy): Bacteria > Pseudomonadota > Alphaproteobacteria > Acetobacterales > Acetobacteraceae > Acidisoma. The sequence goes on along the minus strand of CAVUWB010000008.1, from coordinate 17,008 downwards.
GCCGGGCAGATCGGCGAGAAACGGGATTGCCGAGACATCCGTGTAGATGGGGTCGAGAAACCGCCGGTCGGAGGGTGAATAGGGGCTCGCATGCTCCCGGTTCCCGGGGAAGAGCGCGTGCAGCGGGTTGAGGCCGATGACGGCGCCGCCCACCGCCGCCGTACGGGCGGCGGCGGCGGCGAGCGTCGAGAAATCGCCGATGCCCTGATCATCCGGCCGGCGCAGCGTATAGAGATGGGCCGCGAGCCCGAAGCAGCGGCCATCCGGCCCCAGCGTGAGCGGCAGGTAGCAGCGCGCGGGCGCCACCGTCAGCAGACAGGTGAAGGCCTCGGCCCCGTCCTCGCAGACGATCCGATGTCGGCCGACCGGCTGGGCGGGCAGAGCCACGGTGCGGATCGTCGCCGTGCGCCCATCCGGCGTGGTCGTGCTGCTCAACGCGCCCATCTGCGGAGTGACGACCACCCGCTGCCGGCTGCCATCCTGCCGCCATACGGTCAGCGCGATCGCGCGCGCAAGGAGGGCGAGCGCCGGGCCGAGCGGCAGGCTGATGGCACTACCCTCCGTCACGACGAGGCAGCCAGGCAGCGGCGCAAAGGCGCCCCTCACGCTCAGGCTGTGCAGGCTGGCATCGACATCGGCCGCGCTATCGGCCGGCAGGCGCATGGCGCGGAGCAGCGCGCGCTTGCTGTCATCCGGCACGAGATGGTTGGTGCCGGCGATATCCCACCAGTCATGAGCGAGCCCGGCAGCCGTCGCCAGACGGGAGAGCCGGGCGGCACCGTCGAGACCGGAAAGCGCGCCCATGTCGTGAATGGCGGGCGCGAGGAATGACGGCTCCTCGACGCAGAGGAGCGCGGTCCGCGCCTCCACGTCCAGCGTGGCACCAGCGAGCATCGCCTCGGCCTCGGGCGCCGCACTGTCGATCACCCGGCGCCAGACTTGGCCGGGGCGCGGCTCCGGCAAGGTCAGGGGGAAGCCGGACCAGCCGGCATTGAGCACGACCAGGGCGCGGCTGGCTGCGGCCCCATCCGCCCCCGGGCGGTAGAGATCGGCGATCAGGACGCGGTGTTCGGGGTCGTTCCAGTCACCCACCTCCATGGCGCGGCCATCCGGCCGGCGCCAGGTGACATCGGGCCTGAGCGAGCCATCCACGGCCTGCCCCGTGAGATGGGCGAGATCGCCGAGCGCCGGGCAGGCCCGGCGGGCGCGGATCAGACGGCTGGTGAAAGCGGAAAGCCCACTCTCCGCCCGCCCCCAATCGAGCCAGGAGACCGGCGTATCCTGCGAATAGGCATTGTTGTTGCCGCCTTGGCTGCGGCCGAGTTCATCCCCCGCCGCCAACATCGGCACGCCCCGCGACAGCAGCAGGGTCGCGAGCAGGGCGCGGATATCGGCATGCCGCGCGGCGATGATCGCGGGATCAGCCGACGGGCCTTCGACCCCATGGTTCCAGGAGCAGTTATTGGTCGTGCCGTCCCGGTTCTGCTCGCCATTCGCCTCGTTATGCTTGCCCGCGTAGGAGACGAGGTCGGCGAGGGTGAAGCCATCATGCGCGGTGATGAAGTTGACGCTGCGGGTCTGCCGGTCGCCGAAGACGTCACTGGAGCCGGCGAAGCGGGTCGCGACCTCGCCCAGCATTCCAGCGTCGCCGCGCCAGAAGCGGCGCATCGTGTCCCGGTAGCGGTCGTTCCACTCGGTCCAGGGCGGCGGAAACTGGCCGAGCTGGTAGCCGCCCATACCGATATCCCAGGGCTCGGCGATCAGCGCGAGGTCCCGCAGCTCCGGATCCTGGGCCGCCGCCTGCAGGAAGGGCGCGCGCTGATCATGGTCATAGGGGTTGCGGACGATGGTGGCGGCGAGATCGAAGCGGAAGCCGGACAGCCCCGCGCGCCGCGCCCAGAGGCGGAGCGTATCCATCACCAGCCGTAGCACCATGGGGTGATCGACAGCCAGCGTATTGCCGGTGCCGGTCACGTTGACCATGACCGAGGGGTCGCGCGGATCGAGCCGGTAATAGCTCCGATGGTCCAGCCCACGCATTGAGACGGTGGGGCCCATCATGTCCCCCTCGCCCGTGTGGTTGAACACCACATCGAGGATCGCGCCGATGCCCGAGGCGCGCAGCGCATCGGTGACGGCGCGGATTTCGGCGAAACCGCCGGGGGCGAGGCGCGGATCGGGCGCCATATAAGCCACCGGGTTGTAGCCCCAGTAGTTGGTCAGGCCGAGCGGCGGCAGATGCCGCTCATCCAGCCAGGCAGAAGAGGGCATGAACTCCACGGCCGCCAGGCCCAGCCCACGCAGATAATCGAACAAGGGCGACTCGGTCAGGGCCTTGTAGGTGCCGCGCAGCGGCTCGGCGATATCCTCGCGGCACTTCGAGAAGCCGCGCACATGCATCTCATAGATGGCCTCGGCCGCGCAGGGCAGCGGCGGCAGGCGCGGCGCGTTCTCGGGCGGCTCAACGATCGCCTTCGGCATGAAAGGCGCGCTATCCGTCTGGCTGGGCGGGCTGAAGATCTCCGTGCCGGGCGGCCAGTCGAACATCGCGGGATGCAGCACGAAAGGACGGTCGAGCGCCGTTGCATACGGGTCGATCAGCAGCTTGGAGGGGTTGAAGCGATGCCCCTCGCGCGGCGCCCAGGGGCCGTAAGCGCGCAGCCCGTAGCGGGTGCCGGCGGCCACACCGCCGACGAACCCATGAAACACATCGAAGGTCCGCGCCGGCAGCAGAATCCGGTCGGTCTCTGTCTCGCCGGTTTCGTCGAACAGGCAGAGTTCGATCGCCGTCGCATGGGCCGAGAAGACGGCGATGTTGATGCCCTCGGCGTCGAGCGTGACGCCGAGCGGCTCCGGCCTGCCGGCCGCGATGCGTCGGGGGCTCATGCGCGGAGGGCGTAAAGCGAGGTCATGGTTGATGGCACGGCGGTCAGCTCACGATAGAGTTCGGCGTAGAGCCGCGCGGAGCGGCGCCAGGAAACGTCGGTGCGCATGCCATTGCGCTGGATGCGGCGCCAGAGGGCAGGCTTGCGCCAGAGCGCGGCGAGGCGGAGCACGGCGGATTCCAGCATCTCGACGGTCGGCGGATGGAACTGGATGCCGGTGCCGATCCCTTCCGCCCGCGCCATCTCATTGGCATCGATCACCGTGTCGGACAGGCCGCCGACCCGGGCGACGACGGGCACACAGCCGTAGCGCAGGGCGTAGAGCTGGGTGAGGCCGCAGGGCTCGAACCGGGATGGCAGCAGAAGCGCATCCGCCCCCGCCTGCAGGAGATGCCCGAGTTCCTCGTCATAGCCGATGACGCAGCCGACCCGGCCGGGATAGGCCGCGACCGCGTCACGCACCGCGCGCTCCGTATCCCGGTCGCCCTGGCCGATGACCGCGACCTGCGCACCCGTGCCCAGGATCAGGGGTAGGGCATCCAGCAGAATATCGATGCCCTTCTGCCACGTTAGCCGGCTCACCACGCCCATCAGCAGCACATCGGTATCCTCTCGCAGCCCGACCCGGCGTTGCAGGCTGAGCTTGTTGATCCGGCGGGGCTTGATGTGCAGCCGGTTGAACTTGGCCGCGATCAGATTATCCTCGGACGGGTCCCAGACGCTTTCGTCGATGCCGTTGAGGATGCCCTGGAGATCGCCGATGCGGTCCCGCAGCAGCCCGCCGAGCCCCATGCCGCCCTGGAGCGTGCAGATCTCCTCGGCATATTTGGGTGAGACAGTGGTGATCCGGTCGGCGAGTTGCAGTCCGGCCTTCAGGAAGCCGATGCCGCCATAATACTCGACCCCATCGACGCCCATCGCTTCCGGCGGCAGCCCGAGCATGGGCAGCAGTTCGGGCCCGTACTGGCCCTGAAAGGCCAGGTTGTGAATGGTCATGACCGTCGCCGCCCTGGGCCCCCCCGCACTCCGGTAGTGCAAATAGGCCGGGGTGAGTCCCGCCTGCCAATCATGCGCATGCGCGATATCGGGCCGGTAGGCGGGCACTTCGCCCAGGCCGAGGGCCGCGCCCACGGCGCTGAGGGCGGCGAAGCGGATGGGGTTGTCCGGCCAGTTCTCACCCCCCGGCGTGAGGTAGGGCGTGCCGGGCCGGTCATAGAGATGCGGCGCGTCGATCACCAGCAGATCAAGGCCGCCCACCTCCGCCCGCAACAGCCGGGCAGGGCCGCCGAAGAGATCAGGGAAGGCCTCGATCGTCTCCGCATCGCCGATGCGGGCCATCAGCCGCGTATAGCCGGGGATGAGCGTGGTGATCGCGATCCCTTCGGCCTTGAGAAAGGCGGGCAGCGAGCCCGCGACATCGGCAAGGCCCCCGGTTTTGACGAAGGGGTAAAGCTCGGAGACGACCGAGAGGACGGCTATGGGTGTCACCGGCCCCTCTGCTCCGCTGCGGCAAGTCTTTGCAAAACGGCGCCCCGTTCTCGTGACGAACGGGACGAAACGCGCGCCATCCGGGCCAGCGCTCTATGCCGGATCATGTTCGAGGTAGAGCGTGGCGAGCGGCGGCACGGTGACGAGGGCGGAAGCCGGGAAGCCATGGCACGGCACCGACTCCGCCCAGATCTCACCGCCGTTGCCCTTGCCGCCACCGCCATAGACCTCCGCATCGGTGTTCAGAACCTCCCGCCAGCGCCCGGCGAAGGGCAGGCCGATCCTGTAGCCCTCCCGCATCACCGGCGTGAAATGGGAGACGGCGGCGACCGGCGGCACGCCCGCCTCCCCGCCCCAGCGGAGCCAGGCGAAGACCGACTGCGCCCGATCCTCATGGACGATCCATTGGAAGCCTTCCGGCTCGCAATCCCGCCGGTGCAGCGCCAGATGGTCGCGGTAGAGATGGTTGAGATCGCGGACGAGCGACTGAACGCCGGAATGGAACCCGTATTGGGTGAGGTGCCAGTCGAGGCTGTAATCGGATTTCCATTCATCCGTCTGGGCGAATTCCTGCCCCATGAAGAGCAGCTTCTTGCCCGGCATGGCCCACATGAACCCGTAATAGGCGCGGAGATTGGCGAAGCGCTGCCACTCATCCCCCGGCATGCGGCCGAGGAGGGATTTCTTGCCGTGGACAACCTCGTCATGCGAGAGCGGCAGGACGAAGTTCTCGGTATAGGCATAGACCATGCCGAAGGTCATGCGGTCGTGGTGCCACTGCCGATGCACCGGGTCCTTGGACATGTAATCCAAGGTGTCGTGCATCCAGCCCATATTCCATTTGAAGCCGAAACCGAGGCCGCCGGTATAGGTCGGCGCCGAGACGCCGGTCCAGGCGGTCGATTCCTCGGCGATCATCGTCGTGCCCGGATGGATGGCATAGGAAAGTTCGTTGACGCGGCGGAGGAAGGCCACAGCCTCCCGGTTGTCGTTCGACCCGTCCTCGTTCGGAATCCACTCGCCCGCCTTCCGCGAATAGTCGAGGTAGAGCATCGAGGCGACCGCATCGACGCGCAGCCCGTCGATATGAAACACGTCCAGCCAATACATGGCGTTGGAGACGAGGGTCGCCGACACCTCCCGCCGGCTGAAGTTGTAGATCGCGGTGTTCCAATCCGGATGGAAGCCCTTTCGCGGGTCCGCATGCTCGTAGAGGTAGGTGCCGTCGAACCGAGCCAGCCCGTGCATATCGACCGGGAAATGCGCGGGCACCCAATCCAGCAGCACGCTGATCCCGGCGCGATGGGCGCGATCGACGAAGCGAGCGAAACCGGCGGGGTCGCCGAAGCGGCGCGTCGGCGCGAAGAGGCCGATGGGCTGATAGCCCCATGAGGCGTCGAGCGGATGCTCGGTGATCGGCAGCAGCTCGATATGGGTGAAGCCCATCCATTGCACGTAGGGGATGAGGCGATCGGCTAGCTCGTCATAGGTGAGGAAGCGGTTGCCCTCGCCCCGCTGCCAGGAGCCGAGATGCACCTCATAGACGGAGGTGGGCTTCCGTCGCGGGTCGCCCTCGGCGCGCGCCGTGAGATGGGCGGCGTCATCCCAGGCGAAATTGTCGATGCGCGCGGTGACGGAGGCGGTGGAGGGCCGAAGCTCGGCAGCGAAGCCGACAGGATCGGCCTTGAGCGGCAGCAGCTCGCCCTGGGGGCCGACGATCTCGTATTTATACGCAGTGCCCTCCGGCACTTCGGGCGCGAAAATCTCCCAGACGCCGACGCCGAGACGGCGGCGCATCTGATGGCGGCGCCCGTCCCAGCCGTTGAAATCGCCGACGATCGCGACGCGCCGGGCATTGGGCGCCCAGACGGCGAAATGCACGCCGGCCACGCCGTCATGGGTGATGAGATGCGCACCCAGCCGCTCATAGACGCGCTGATGCGTGCCCTCGGCCAGCAGGTAGTCGTCCATCGGCCCCAGCACCGGGCCGAAGGCGTAGGGGTCGTACATCTCCCAGCTGCCGCCGGCATTGCGCGCCCGCAGCTTGTAGAGACCCCCGAGCGAGAGACCGGTGACCAGCCCCTCGAAGAAGCCATGGCTGTGCTTGCGCGTGAGCGCGCCGAGCGGGGCGCCGTCCAGCCCGACCACGTCGATCGCTTCGGCATGGGGCACGAAGGCGCGGACAGCGAGGCCCGCATCCGTCATATGCAGACCGAGCACGCCAAACGGGTCACCGTGGCGCGCGCCGAGAATGGCGTTGAGATCAGAATCCGATACCCGCCAATCCGCCACGCGCTTGAGACCTCGCTCCGTCATCTGCTCTTACAACGCCTTCCCGCTTATTACCTGTTCGGCCAGGTCGGCACATTCCATAGGCTGGACGCATATTCCCGGACCGCGCGATCCGCCGAGAAGAAGCCCATCCGGGCGGTGTTCATCACCGACGCGCGACGCCACTCCGAGGTTCGGTGCCAAGTCGCCGCCACGTCGCGCTGCCGCTGATAGTAGGCATCGAAATCCGCCGACACCATGAAGTAGTCATGGTAGCGGATCGCATCGATCAGCCCGCGATAGCGGCCGGGATCGTCGGGGCTGAAATTCCCGTTCTCCACCGCCGTCAGGACCTCCTGCAGCACGCTCGACTTCGCGATCAAGTCGGAAGAGTCGATCGTCTGCTGCCGCCGCGCCTCCACTTCTTCCGCCGTCATCCCGAATATAAAGATGTTGTCGGAACCCACCTGTTCAAGCATCTCGACATTGGCACCGTCGAGCGTGCCGATGGTGAGCGCCCCGTTGAGCGCGAACTTCATGTTGCCCGTGCCCGAAGCCTCCATCCCGGCGGTCGAGATCTGCTCGGAGAGGTCGGCGGCGGGAATCACCACCTCGGCCAGGCTCACATTGTAGTTGGGCAGGAACACGACCTTGAGCGTGTCGCGGAGCGTGGGGTCGCTGTTGATGACGCGCGACACGTCATGGGCCAGTTTGATGATGAGCTTGGCGCGATGGTAGCTCGGCGCCGCCTTGCCCGCGAAAATCTTCACCCGTGGCGCCCAATCCCGCATCGGCTGGGCGCGGATCGCGTTGTAGAGCGCGATCGTCTCCAGCACGTTGAGGAGCTGGCGCTTGTATTCGTGGATGCGCTTGATCTGCACGTCGAACATCGCCCGCGGGTCGAGCCGGACGCCGAGACGCTCCCGCACGAGTTTCGCCAGCGCCTCCTTGTTGTCCCGCTTCACGGCCGCGAAACGGTCCTGGAAGGCCGGATCATCGGCGAAGGGAGAGATCTGCGCGAACCGCGTCTCATCGTCGAGAATCTCGGGGCCGACCGCATCCACCAGCAGCGCGGTGAGGCCGGGATTGGCCTGGTACAGCCAACGGCGGAAGGTGATGCCGTTGGTCTTGTTGTTGATACGATCGGGGAACATGTCGTTGAAGTCGTGGAAGACCGTCTTGCGCATGAGATCGGTATGAAGCGCGGAGACGCCGTTGATGCTGTGCGAGCCGAGGAAGGCGATATTGCCCATGCGCACGCGGCGGCCATGCGTCTCGTCGACCAGCGACAGGCATGACATCAGCGCGTTGTCGTCGGGGTGCTTCTGCTTCACCTCGTCGAGGAACATCAGGTTGAGCAGGTAGATGATCTGCATGTGGCGCGGCAGCAGCCGCTCCATCAGCGGGACGGGCCAGGTCTCCAGTGCCTCGGGCAGCAGGGTGTGATTGGTGTAGCAGAAGGTCTTGCGCGTGATGTCCCAGGCATCGCCCCACGGAACCTTGTGGACATCGATGAGGATGCGCATCAGCTCGATCACCGCGATCGAGGGATGGGTGTCGTTGAGCTGGATGGCCGCCTTCTCGGGCAGGCTCTCGATCGTCTTGAAGGATTTCAGATGCCGGCGGATGAGATCCTGAAGCGAGGCGGCGGCGAAGAAATACTCCTGCCGCAGCCGCAGTTCCTGCCCGGCGGGGGTCTCGTCGCTCGGGTAAAGCACGCGGGAGATCGCCTCGACCCGCGCACGCTCGCTGATCGCGCCGACATGATCGCCGAGGTTGAAGGCATCGAGGCGGATGGGATCGACGGCGCGGGCCGACCACAGCCGGAGCGCGTTCACATGGCGGCCGCGCCAGCCCACGATCGGGATGTCATAGGCGATGGCGGAGACGCGCTCGGCCGGATGCCAGACGTGCTCCACGAGGAAGTCGGATTCCGCGACCATCTCGACCGCGCCGCCGAAACCGATGACGTAGGAGATCTCCGGCCGCTCGAACTGCCAGGGGTTGCCGAGTTCGAGCCAATCCTCCGGATATTCCTGCTGGAAACCGTTCTTCACGATCTGGCGGAACAGCCCGTGTTCGTAGCGGATGCCGTAGCCGATCGCCGGGATCTTCAGGCTCGACATGCTTTCGAGATAGCAGGCGGCGAGGCGGCCGAGGCCCCCATTGCCCAGCGCCGCATCAGGCTCCATCGCCCGGATGGCGTCGAAATCGACGCCGAGTTCGTCGAGCGCGGTGCGGACCGTCTCGGTCAGGCCGAGGTTGGAGAGATTGTCCCGCAACTGCCGGCCGATGAGAAATTCGAGCGAAAGGTAATAGACGCGCTTGGCGCCGGAGGCATAGGTCATGTCGGTGCCGCGATGCCAGCCATCGACCACGCGGTCCCGCACGGCGAGGGCGGTGGCGACGTACCAGTCCCGGTTATTGGCGGCGATCCGGTTCTTGCCGACCTGATAGTAGAGTTTCTGCTCGATGCTGTCCCGCATGGCGGCAGCGTCACGGGACGCGCGATCGGCGGGGCTTTCGTCGGCAGCGGTCTTGGCGGCGGGTTCAGCTTCGTCCTGAAGGGTCACGAGAGTCTTTTCCTCAGCGGTCTGAGGGCCTTTTGGGGGCCGGTGGAAGGCGGGCGCTGGCCCGGAGGCCGGTCGTGAGAGGTCGGGCCGATCACGCGCCTGTGTAGCTTGCGCAGGAAAGCGCTGAATGAAAAGGGGCTTTCGGCGCCCGGGCCGTGACGATGCCGTGGCACGATCCCTCCAACTCAGGTGGAACGAACCACTAGCTCATCGGGAGAACCCACCCCACCTGACGGTTTGCCTGGCCCCATCCCCGTCACTCAGCGAGACCCCGCCCCCATGGCCGTACCCCTGCGAGCGACCTATCGACTGCAATTCCACAAGGATTTTACCTTCGCGGATGGCGCGGCGCGGATCCCCTATCTCGCGAGGCTCGGCATCAGCCACCTTTATGCCTCGCCCATCGTGATGTCCCGCCCGGGCTCGACCCATGGCTATGACGGCGTCGACCCCAGCCGGATCGACCCCGAACTCGGCGGTGAGGCCGGCTTCGCCGCCCTGGCCGAGGCCTGCCGGACCCATGGCCTCGGCATCATCCTCGACATCGTGCCCAACCATCTGGCGGCGGACAGCGCCAACCCGCTCTGGACGCAGGCGCTGGAATTCGGCGAGCACGGCCCCGCCGGCGCGATCTTCGATATCGACTGGGCAGAGGGCCCCGTCATCATCCCCGCCTTGGGCAAGACGCTGCACCACGCGGTCACCGATGGCGAGATCGCGCTGCAGGCCGAATGGCCGGCGGGGCGGTTCGTCGCCGCCTATTTCGGCAATCGCTGGCCTTTGCGGCCCGAAGCGGTCGCCGCCGCGCTGCAGATCGCGGATACCGGGGACGACGATGCCCTCGCCGCTCTTTCCCATCGCTGGCAGAGCTTCGAGGAAGGCCCGCCGGTGAAGCCGAAGGCCGTCGCCGAGGCGCGAGCGGCGCTGGTCGCGCTCCCCCCCGAGAGCCGCGCCCTGGTGGAAGCGGCGCTGGCGCGGATGGATGTATCGGCGGTGCTGCGCCGCCAGCATTGGCGGTTCACGCATTGGCGCGCCGAAAGCGACAGCCTGACCTACCGCCGTTTCTTCAACATCACCGGCCTTGCGGGCGTGCGGGTGGAAGACCCGGCGGTCTTTGACCTGATCCATGCCATGCCGCTGCGCCTGCTGCGGGAAGGGTTGGTGGACGGGCTGCGCATCGACCATATCGACGGCCTGGCCGACCCTGCCGGCTACTGCGCCCGGCTGCGCGCGGAGGCCGGACCCGCCGCCATCCTGCTCATCGAGAAAATCCTGGGCGAAGGCGAGGCCCTGCGGCCATGGCCTGTCACCGGCACCACCGGCTACGAGCGGCTGAACGACATCAACGGCCTTTTCGTCCATCGGGACGGCTGGCGGCGGCTCGACCGCTATTTGACGGATCGCCATATCCTGGCGCCGAATCCCCAATCCCGCCTCGCCGCCGCCAAATCCTTCATGCTGCGGACGAGCTTCGTCGGTGAGGTCGAGAAACTCTCGGGCCTCGCCGCCGCAGTCTACGCCGCCGACCCCGTGGGCGCCGAGTTCAATGCCGGCACGGTGCGCGAGGCCGTGCTCGCTTTGCTGGTCCGCTTCCCGGTCTATCGGAGCTACGGCGCGGATACAGGCTCGGACCCCGCCGACAGGGCGCTCTGGGAAAAGACGGTCGAGCTGGTCGCGGCCCATGACAACCCCTGGATCGCCGAAGCGGCGCGCGGCCTGGTGCGGCTGCTCGGCCAGACAGCCCCCGGCTCGGCGGGCGCGGAATTCGTCGGGCGCTTTCAGCAGCTCAGCGGCCCCGCCATGGCGAAGGGGCTGGAGGATACGGAGTTCTATCGCAGCGTGGCCCTGACCTCGGCCAATGAGGTGGGTGGCGACCTCGACCATCCGTGGCGCGATACAGCGGCATTCCACGCCATCTTCACCGAGCGGGCGGCGACGGGCCGGCAGGACCTCATCCCGCTCGCGACCCATGACACGAAGCGCGGGCCGGAGACGCGGGCACGGATCAATGCCATCTCCCATGATGCGGAGGGGTGGATCGCGCGCTTCGAGACCTGGCACGCGATGAACGCGCCGCTGCGGGCGTCGACGCCGGCGGGCGCCGCGCCGGACCTGATCGACGAATGGCTGATCTACCAGACCCTCGCCGGCACCTGGCCGATCGGCGCCGATCGGATCGCCGAATACCTGACCAAGGCGATGCGGGAAGCGAAGCGGCATACCTTCTGGGACAATCCGAACGAGGCGCATGAGGCGGCCGTGCTGAATTTCGCCCGCGCGCTGATCGAGGATGCTGGCTCGGCCGGTTTCCGCGCCGAACTCGCGGGCGCGGCGGCCGATCTGGATCGCGTCGCGAAGCTCAGCGCGATCGCGCAGGTGATCTTGCAGATCACGCTGCCCGGCACGCCCGACATCTACCAGGGCACGGAATTCTGGGATTTCAGCCTCGTCGACCCCGATAATCGCCGGCCGGTCGATTACGACGCGCGGGCCGCGGCACTCGCGTCGTCCGGCGTGCCGGATCTGACCGCCGATGACCAGGGGAGCGCGAAGCTTGCGGTCACGCACCGGCTGCTGAAACTGCGCGCGGCATGGCCGGATCTGTTCAGGGCCGGCGACTACAAGCCGCTGGAGCTTGGACGCGGCTGGCTCGGCTTCAGCCGCGCCGAAGGCGCGGCCACGCTGCTCGTCGTCATTCCGACCGCGCCCGCGCTCAGCGCCGACGGGCTGAGCCTACCGGCGCCGCCCAGCCCTGGCGCGTGGCGCTCCGCGCTGACCGATCGATCATGGGAAGACGCGCCCACGCTCGATCTCGCCTATCCGTTCATCGTGGCGATCCATTCCTAGAGCAGATCCCGATCATATGGAATCATCTGATCGGGTGAAGATGCTCGTAAAAACAAAGAGCTAGAGCGGTGACTGTGAGCGTAAGCGAATAGGAAACGCTCTAGAGCGTGATGACCGGAGGTGGAATCACCGAAGGTCTGAATCACGCGATCAAACAACGCGCCTGCGGCGGCGCCGGCGGCGAGTGAAGCCAGCATGATGGCCGGCCCGCCGCACCCCATGGCGGCAATGGGCGGAGATGCGGGCGATCGTGCCGAGCACGGTCGCGGCGAGGCCGCTCATGCTGTACCTGAAAACCATCGGCGCGGTCGGTCTTGCGGAGCCGCGTCACCTCATCCGGCGAGGGCGGCGTGGGCACGATGGCGATGCGCTCCGGCCCCAATTCAGCGACATGTCTTGCGTGAGGGCCGGTAGCAGGGACGGTGCCGCGGCCACGCGGGGCGTGAGCGGTGGCCCGAGATCGAACAGTTCCTGCACCGTCTTGATGATAGAGGTGTGGTCGAAGGGCGTGTCGTCGGGCGGGCGGATGATGCTGCCCGGCGGGATAAGCGGCGAGATGATCACCGCCGGCACGCGGGCACCGAAACGGTTGAAGGTGAAGCCGTCCCGATAGGGCGGCCCCGGCGGCGTCGCCGGCGGCGGCGGCACATGGTCGAAGGTGCCGCCATGCTCGTCATAGGTGATGATGAACAGCGTCTTGGCCCAGTTCGGCCCCTGCCGCAGCGCGTTGTACGTCTCCGCGATCAGCTGCTCGGCATGGATGAGGTTGGTGGGCGGATGCTGGTCGTTCGAGACCTTCGCCGTGAAGCGGCTGACGAAATAGCGCGGCTCGATAAAGCTATAGGCGGGCAGAAGCCCGTCCTGCACATCCTGGGCGAATTCATGCTCGAACAGGCGGAAATTGGTCGTCGGCAGCCGCGACCAGATATCCGCGAGCAGGGCCGTGTTCGGCAGGTCATGGAAATAGACCGCCCAATCCTGATCACGCTCGGTCATGCGCCGGAACAGGGTTGGCATCCGATAGGGGAAATGCGGTGGATCGTTATTGACCCAGCCGCCGGCGGTACCGGTATGGACGAAAAAGCGATTGGGCCAGGTCTGGCACGGGGCTGACGCGAACCACCGGTCCGAGACGCCGAAGGAGCGTGCAAGCTCACTGAGCACCGGCACTTGCGACGGGGCGAAACAGTGCATGACCGCCGCCGGATCGGGCTCGGAATCGTCCGGGCCGCGGGGCTGGCGCATATAGTTGTCGACGAAGCCCTGCATCGTCGGCACGCCACGCCCCTGCCCATCCGGCGTCATGCCGGCGGCGCCGAAGAACTGCTCCTCCATATCATTGAACCGCTCGCCAGGGTCCGGATCAGGCCCGCCGGCGCGCGCCCGGCTCAGCCCCGGATCGGTCCAGACCGGCACCATGACCTTGCCGTCCGGGCGGTGCCAGGGATTGGCTTCCTTCCCGGTCAGCCCGTCGAACTCCGGCCGATCCGGATAAAGCCAGCCGAGCATCGTGTCGAAGGAGCGGTTCTCCAGCATGAGCACGACCACATGCTCGATGAGCCGGGCCGATCTCGTCTCCTGGTCGTGGTCTTGCAGCATGACGGCTCCCTGTTTCGTTCCGGCGCGATGTTGCTTTCACCGCGCCGCACCATGCGCCATCATCGCATGGCGATCGGTGTCTCCCCTTCCTCCGCCAAGGTATGCCCATGACGCTCACGGACCTCGAAGCCCGCGTCCGCGCCGATCTCGCCTGCCTCGACTACCCCGCGCGGCCTTGGGTGCCCGAACGCAGGCATGGGGGCCAGGCCGTGCTCGACGTGCTCATCATCGGCGCGGGCCAAGGTGGCCTTGCCACCGCCTTCGCTCTCCTGCGCGAGAAGATTACGAATATATTGGTCGTCGACAAGGCAGCACGCGGCGAGGAAGGCGTCTGGACCACCTTCGCCCGCATGATCACGCTGCGCACGCCCAAACATGTCTGCGGTCCCGATCTCGGCATCGGCAGCCTGACGCCTCGTGCCTGGTACGAGGCACGCTTTGGTGCGGACGCCTGGGGCACGCTGGGCAAGATCCCCCGCGAAACCTGGCAGGACTATCTCGATTGGTATCGCCAGGTACTCAGCCTGCCGGTGCGGAACGAGACCGGTATCGTGGCGATCGAGCCCCAAGGAGATGTGCTGGCCGCCACCACCGATGGCGGCGCGGTCCTGCTCGCCCGCAAGATCGTGCTCGCCACCGGCATCGCTGGCAGCGGCGGCTGGCACATCCCCGATTTCATCGAGAAGAACCTGCCGCGCGACCGCTGGGGCCATACCGCCGCGCCCATTGATTTCACGGCGCTGGCGGGAAAGCGCATCGGCGTGCTGGGGGCCGGCGCCTCCGCCTTCGACAATGCGGCGACGGCGCTGGAAGCCGGCGCCGCGCGGGTGACGCTCTGCGTGCGCCGGCAGCGGCTGCCGCGCGTGAACCCCTATCGCTGGATGGAACAGGCGGGCTTCCTCGGCCAGTTCGCCGAACTGCCCGACCTCGCCCGCTGGCGCTTCATGCGCCATATCTTCACCATGAACCAACCGCCGCCGCCCGACACGGTGGCCCGCTGCGCGGCCTTCCCGCAGTTTTCCGCCCATCCCGGCACGCCCTGGCTCGACGCGCGGATGGAAGGCGAGGAGATCCGCATCACCACCCCTGCCGGCGACCTGCCCTTCGACTACGTCATCATCGGCGCGGGCTTCGTGCTGGATGCGGCGCGTCGCCCGGAACTCGCTGGCTTCGCGCCGCTCATCGCCCGATGGGGCGACCGCTTCACCCCGCCCGACGGCGAGGAGGACGGGACGCTCGCCTCCTACCCCTACCTCGCCCGCAGCTTCGCCTTCACCGAGCGCGTGCCGGGCAGCGCCCCGGCGCTCGCCAATCTCCACAACTTCACCTTCGGCGCGACACCGAGCATGGGCCTCTCCGGCGCCTCCATCAGCGGCCTGAAGTTCGGTGTGCGGCGGCTGGTGGACGCCATCGCCCGTGATTTCTTCCTGGAGGATGCCGAGGCGCACTACCTCAGCCTTCTCCGCTACGAGGAGCCGGAGCTGACGGCCGCCTCCTGGCCCGATGAGGGAATAGGCGTGTTTGCCGCGATCGCGGAATGAACGGCCCGGCGCGGCGGTAGCCCGGGGGGCTAAACCGACAGAATGATGTCAGCGGCGCGTTGCGCAAACCTGCCAGCGATGCCACGGTCTTTCCGCAGGTGCGCAGGGCGAGGACGATGGCTGCTACCGCGGCGGGATGAGGCGACCGGGCCACCCCTTCCGCCCGGGCAAATCGGCTCGCCGTGGCGCGTGCTCTGCGATCGGGCTCCGGAGGATGGCCGCCATCCCCCGGAATGGGACACGGCTGGCCAGTTTTGCAAAGCAGGTGGAATGAAAAGCGATAGTCCGAAATCAGTCCCTCTGACCGTCAACCTGGCCCATGAGTCGGACGACGCGCTGATCGTGCGCACCGCCTGGCTTTACTACATGGCCGGCCTTAACCAGGAAGAAACGGCGACGCGGCTCGGGCTGCATCGCACGCGGGTCAACCGGCTGCTGGCGGAGGCGCGGGAGCGCGGGCTCGTGAGCATCACGATCCAGCATGACAGCGCGCGGGAATTGCAGACGGAACAGAGCATCGCGCAGCATTTCGGGCTCGACTTCTGCCTCGCCACGCCCCGGATCGGTTTCGAGGACATCACCTCCAACCCGTCGCTCGCGACAGCGCAGGGGATTATCGCCCGCCGGGCGGTGGGCAGCGCGGGCGCCAATTTCCTGCGCGGCAAACTCTCCCAAGGGCCGATCACCATCGGCGTCAGCTGGGGCCGCACCATCGAACAGGTGGCGCTCCACCTCTCCGGCGTCCGCAACCCCGAGGCGCGCTTCGTCTCTCTGATGGGCTCGCTCACACGGAATTCCGCCTCGAATCCCTTCGAGGTCGTGCAGGCGCTGGCCGCGCGCACCGGCGGGGAAGGGCATTTCCTGCCCGTCCCCTTCATCGCCGACTCAGAGGCCGACCGGGACGTGCTGATGTCCCAGCGCACCGTCGCCGACGCGCTCAGCATCGCGCGGACGGCCGATCTCTATATCGTCAGCATCGGCGAACTCTCCGAGCATTCGTCGATGCGGACCCAGGATATGATCACGGTCGAGGAATTGCAGGCGGCGCGGGATAGCGGCGCGGTCTGCGATACGCTCGGCAAGCTCTTTGCGCGCGACGGGCGCCCGATTGACCATGACATCAACAGCCGCGCCATCGCCGTCGATATCGAGGCTATTCGCGGACGGGATATCATTCTTCTGAGCGGCGGGATGGAGAAGATCGACGCCATCCAGGCGGTTCTCAGCAGCGGGCTGATCCGGGGCCTGATCATCGACGGCGACACGGCCCAGCTTCTGGCGAAGCGCTGCGTGGGCTCATGACGCGGCGGGGTGCCCCGCCCGTGCCGGCCACGGCCGCACCGGGCATTCCGAAGCTCACGATCGGGGCACTTGCTTTGCTCATCGCCGGTCTCGGCGTGGTCAGCGGCGCGCGCCGCTCCCGCCGGCGGCTACCCCCGCCGGCACCGGCCAGAAGCGTCGATCTCGACCGCTATCTCGGCCGCTGGTATGAATTCGCCCGTTATAATAACCGGTTCGAGCGCGATGCCGAAGGCGTGACGGCGGATTATTCGCGCGGGCCGGACGGGCTGATCCGCGTCATCAATGCCGGGCTGAGCGGCGGCCCCGGCCGCCGGCCGCGCCAGGCCGAGGCGCGGGCGCGCGTCGTGCCGAATTCCGGCAATGCCAAGCTGAAGGTTTCCTTTTTCGGCCCGTTCTTCATCGGGAACTACTGGGTGCTCGACCACGCGGATGATTACGCATGGTCGATCGTCGGTGAGGCGTCCCGCCGCTATTTGTGGATTCTGACGCGGGACCCTGTGCC
>CAVUWB010000007.1:0-52345 GCA_963745125.1 uncultured Pseudomonadota bacterium | reverse complement strand
AGACCCCCTCGCCAGGGCGTTGTCCAGCGAGGATGCCGCCCTGGCTCTTCCGCGAGAAACGTCGTCAAGTACGCGATGAGCGGCGGCAGTCCGCTCGCGGCGCCGCGGCCCGCGAGCGCGAGCTCGCTGCTGACCGGAAACACGACGGGGTCCTTGACCAGCGACGACAGGTGGAGCTTCGCGTAGGCGAGCGCTTCGCTCTGCTCGTCCTCGGAGGAGGAGGTTCCAGGGTGATGACGAATACGATCTTGTCGCGCGACGCCTTGAGAAGCTTGTCGTTCAAGAAGACGCGTTCGCTCTCCTTGAGGATCTGGCCCGCGTCCAAGAGAAAGAGAACCGCGTCGGCACGCGGTATGTAGCTATAGGTGATGTCGGCGCGCGCGAGCGACAGGTCATTCACGCCAGGCGTGTCGACCAGCAAGATTCGCTCTTTGAGGAGCGCGGCGGGATACCCGATTTCGAGATAGTCCACGTTCTCGGTCGCCGCGCCGCCTCCCACCGCGAAGCGCTTTGCCTCGGCGAAGGGGAATGGTTGCCGCTCACCCCCGTTCGCGACCACGAAGGCGACGGGCTCTTCGGCCCAGCGGATGTGGTGGATGGCGTCAGCCATGCCGTCACGCCAGGGCTCCGCATCGCTCTCATGCACTGTCTCGCTTTATTCGTATCGCAGCACCGCTGGTCCAAGCCTCAGTGGAGGTGCCGGGCTTTGCGGACAGCTTCCTGCAAGGCCTCTTCCGGTGTCACCGTGCCGAGCAGAGCCTCCTGAATGCTCTTCTGCAGGATAGCGGACAGGTGCTGGTAGTCGACGAGCTGCGGGCGGGGAGTTTGCACGTTGATCGCGTCCTTGGCCGCGTCAATGAGCGACTGCTGCCCCTGGGTCACGCTCGGGTCATCATAGGAACTCCGCCAGATCGGCAGGCTGAGCTGCGCGTATTTGTTCTGCACCGGCTGAGAGGTCATATACGTGATATAGGTCCAGGCTTCCTTCGGGTGCGCCGCATTCGTGGGAATGCCGAGCCCCATAGAACCGTTAATGGCGGCAAAGCTCGTCTTGCCGGCGACACCGGGAGCCGGTTCGATGCCGATCTGTCCGGCAACGCGGCTCTGCTTGGGGTCGGCGGCGCTGGAGTAGTTATAGGTCCAGTTCAGCGCGAAGGCGGCATCGCCATTGTCGAGGACGCGCCGCACGTCATCCTCCACGAACTGAAGGGATTCCGGGTTTGAGGTGCCGTCCTTCATCGTTTGAACCATGTATTGCAGGGCTTGGAGACCGCCGCCCTGGTCGAAGACGGGCTTGCCATCCTGATAGAAGCTGCCGCCATAAGCATCCACGAGAGTCGCATAGTCACAGATCAGCGCCTCCAACTCCGCCCAGCTCCAGACGATGGGATACTTCACGACGTTCTTGGCCTTGAGCAGCTTCGCGTCCTCAGCGAGTTCGTCCCAGGTCTTGGGCGGCGTGGACACGCCTACTTTCGCCAGCATCGCCTTGTTGTAGTAGAGATAGTAGGTGTCGAGAATCCACGGCATGCCGTAGCGCTTGCCTTGATAGCTCACGGTGCTCCAGGCGCCGCTGAAAACGCCTTTGTCGGCGCTCGCGGGAATGAGGTTGGTGACGTCGGCGAGGAAACCGTTCTGGGAGAATTCGGGCGGCCACATATCGTCGAACAGTACGGTATCGTAACCGGAACTAGAGGATCCCTCCGAGGCGACGATCTTGTCGTGCAAAGCAGGATAGGCAACGAATTCCAGATCGACCTTGATGCCCGGATGGGTCTTCTCGAAATCGGCCGTCATGTTGCGAACGTCGGTGTCGCTGTAGGCCGTTTGCTGCATAAACAGCGCCTTGATCGTCACATCCGCCGCGTTGGCCGTGCCCGTCCAGGCAAAACCCATGACGGCCGCGAGGCAGGTCAAATGCCGCGTCACGTTCATATCGCATCATCCTTTTTCAGATTTTGGGGGCAGAAGTCTCTTCGGCTCTAGGCGAGGTCCAGCGCGAGCGGCCTCCGTAGGCGACATAGACTACGCACGCGAACGCGTGAGGCCAGCCTTCAATTCGCGCAGTTGCACGAATAATGCGTAACTACGTGCATACCGTGCATCCGGCATCCTCCCTTTTCTGGCTTGTTGGCGGTAACGCTATGCACACAAATGCGTGATGTCAAGCACTCAATGCGTGTAGTTGCATAATATCGTGCAACCATGCATTCGACATCCGCCGCTGCCCACGTTCGTTAGGGACTGGGGTCATGACCGGCATTCCACCGTCTGGTTACAAACTGAACCTGGCGGAGGGGGCATCGGACTGGTGCTGCAGTGCCGGAGGTTTTCCGCATCACTAAATCGCCATGACCAGCGCGCCCCTGATTAAAGGTCTGCTGACGCAACGGCGAAACTAATGGCGAGCCTCGGATGTGAGTTCGAAGTGGGAGAGCATATAGTTCCTCTCGACCACTTGCAGAAGGTCCAGTGGCGGCCCCGCTATCTCGGTTCGCTTCCAGGCAACATCATCTGGCTATAGCGGTCAGATGACGGCGGAACCGGCGGAATCCGCAACACCGGCTGATCTTTTCGAGCCTGTGCCCGGCAATTTTGGCGCACATGGCCGTTTTGATTCCGAGGCCAAATCGAGCAGCTGGGAAATGTTCGCGGACCGGCATCGCGGCGCCGTCCGGCTAGCGGCCGCCGCGGGCATGATGGCGGTTGCGTTGAGGACGGGACCGACCGGAAATGACGATGAGCTGGCGGCGTGGTATTTGGCGGATAAGCGGGTAGCAAGGGGAGCCATGGAGGCTCCCCTTGCGTCAGAACTACTTCCGCTTGGCACTCGTCGATTTTCCGTGTGCCTCCGTCGAATGTTGGTGCGCGGTTGCGGAGGATTTGTGAGCCTTTTCCGAATGCTCATGCGCCTTGGCATGATCGCCTTTGCCGTGATGTTCGGCCGCCGTGTGATGGGCTTTGGCGGCATCTTCATGAGATTTGGCCGCAGCCTTGTGACTTGTCTCAGCCATGTGTCTTCCCTTTTTCACGTGCAGGCCTTCTGGCCGCTGAAGTTACATGTGATGGCCGCATCGAGCTGCAACTCAAAAACTGTTTCAACGCATCGGTCTCGAACCCACCATTGCTCGCACGCTCTTACATTGACGCATGAACGCACCTGAAGTTGAACGAGGTCGTTCGGCCGGTTTCCGCCCCGGTCTTGCTGCCGGCCTTCCGGCTGCCAATCTGCCGTCTGGATTCGGACATGCTGCAAAGAGGAGAATGAAGGTGCCAATCAACGCGCAGATTGATGTCAAGGCATCAGAAAAGCCGGCTCTCGCCGAGAAGTCTACAGTCCAGCTGCAAGAGAACGGCGAAATGCTCGGGCCGCTCGATAACGGACGGACATTCCGTTTCAAAACGCCGACTGACACGGAGCGGAACTTCCAGCTCGAAAATAAGAACTTCTTGTCGTCGACGGTCTTGATCTCGGTGAAGTGGACAGCCAGGAAGCGCGGCTTGTCGGCGTGCTGAGCTACCGTGCCTGATCTTTGCCGAGCCAATCGCGGGCTCGGCGGCCCGATTTATGGTCGGCATGGCGTGCTCGCAGTCGCGCTTGGCCGCGCAACCTGACAGGGGCTACACCGGCGTTCAGGCGGCGCCTGCGCCTTACTGGTAGGTGGAGCGGATGCGCCCGATCAGGTCCTCGCTGCGCCGCCGCCGGTCCGGGTGCAGCAAGGCCTTCTCAGCCATTTCGAGCACGCGCAGGTCGGCCGGGCGCAGACCATGCCCGCGCTTCATGCGCTGTTCGATGCGCAGCAGCACCCGCAGCCAGAAATGCACGTAGAGAAAATCGATCAGTTCGAGGAAGTAGAGAATGGAACTCCACAGCTCTACCACCACGACGAAAATCAGCCCGATGATGAGATAGGAATTGACGAGCGAGGCCATCCAGCGCGGCAGGTTCTGATAGGCCCAGGGTAGGCCGTTCTTCTCGAAATCCAGCGCCCGCTGGTCGGGCGGCAGGGCGGTGTCGATCAGATTGGGATAAGCGCCGGCGTCGTTGATGAGGCTGGCGCCGCGATGCACCTCGGCCATCGCCTGCAGCATCATGTAAATGACGGCCTGGGAGGTGTGCTTGCGCGCCACCACGGTGATGTTGGCCGCCATCATATGCACGTCGGTCGGCGGGATACCGCCGGCCAGGTCGAAAATGCCGTGCAGCAGGGTCACGGGATGAAGCGAGGGGTTGAGGCGCGCGATGGTCGCCGTGTCATGCAGGTCCATCAGCTGCAGCTGCGGGTTGCGCACCAGCGTCTCGATGAAACTGTCCTGCGGGTCGAGCATGAAGAAGCCGGCGTCCGCGCGGCCTTGCCCGAGCGCCGTTGCGGCTTCCGCGATCGGCAAATGCACGATCGTGGCGTTGTCCGGCGTCACGCCATAGCCGGCCAGCAGGCTGAGGGCCGCTTCGCTGGAGGCGCTGCGCAGCGGCGGCATGACCAGCCGCTTGCCGCGCAAAGCCGCCGGGCTTGCCAGATGGCCGAGCGCGGTGGCGGTGAAGATGAACAGCGGCTGCTGCTCGATCGCGCCGAGGGCCTTGGTGCGGCGGTAGGTGTCGGCGTCGAGCGCCCGGGCTACGAAGCCGATCTCGATCCCGTTGGTGTTTTCGTCGACATCCCGCGCGATATCGAGAGAGTCCGGGACCGGCCGGAGGATGACCCTGATACCTTCAGGCTTCAGGGCCTTCTGGTATTCCAGCGCGTCCTGGTAGTAGCTGCCGCCGACCGGCCCGGTGGCGATGACGACCTGCGACGGTGGAATGGCGTGATAGGCGGCGACGGCCAGCGCAATGAGCGCCAGGGCGCCGACAATCATGTGGAACTTGCGCGTCGCGCGGCGCTCGCCCCTCGTCGACTGCGTTCTATCCGCCATTGACGTCACTACTCCCGAGGAAGGTCCTGGGCCGGCGGCTCGTGATGCGCGCCGCGAGGTGTGACCGCAACAACTGCACGCCAAGGAACCCGCCCTGAAGGATGAGCCCGTAGCTCAAAACCCCGATGGCGAAAACCCACAATCGGTCCCCGATCGTCTGGAACTGGTCGGCCTGGCGCAGGATGGTGGAAATCCCCTCGCGCACGCCGATGGCGGCGGCGCTGCCGGAGGACATGACCAGAACGAAGTAGATGCGCGCGAGGTTGGGCAGCAGCAGCAGGGCCGCGAGCGGCGAGCCGAGCCGCCATTGCCGCAGCGCCTCCGCCCCGCTCTCGGCGATGACGGAGGCGGAATAGGGCAGCAGTGACAGGGCGACCGTGAACTTGCGGCTGATGACGAGGCTCGCGCCGAACAGCATGACCCTGTGCGGCAGGATATTGAACAGGAAGAACATGACCACGAAGGTCGGCGCCGCACGCAGCAGTTGCACCACCGCGTTGGGCAGCAGGTTGATGGGGCCACGGATGGTCCAGGCAATGGCGAGCGGCGCGCCCACCAGGCAACCCATGCCGAGGGCCATGGCGGCCATCCAGAAATCCCGGCTCATGCCGAGGATCAGGTCATGCAGAAAGCTTGGCGGGAGATGCGGGGGCAAACGTCAGCCCGCCGCGTTCAGGTAGCGTTCAAGCATGCGCTTCGTGCGGCCGCAGACCCAGACCACGATCAGCACCACCACAACGTAGAAGATCAACATCAGCCAATAGGTCGTTTCCCGGTCGCTGGAAAACGAACTGCTGTCCGTCAGGGCGTTGAGCAGTTCGGGCGCGCCGATGAAGCTCGCCATCGGTGTCGCCTTGGTGGCGTTGATGAGGAAGGCCATGATCTGCGTCATCGATCGGCGGAGCGCGTGGAGGTAGAGCGCATTGTCCGCCAGCGGCGCGGGGCGCGCGTGCTGCTCGGCCCGCAGGCTTGCGACTGCCTCGGAAATCGCCTGGCCCGCGTTGCTGCCGTTGATGAGGCCAAGCGATAGGATCGCCGCCGTGACCGCGAGGGTCGAGGAGAAGGCGAAGACCGCATTCGCGGCGGAGGCGGCGATGACGAGGGAGAGCACCGGCGGCGTCGATTGCAACAGCATGACGACGATCCGCGCCGGCCAGCGCAGCAGGGCGGCACGCGCGCTGAGCGCGCGGCCCATCAGCAGCGCGAAGGCGAGGGTCGCAAGCAGTGTGCCGAAGATGAGGGTAAGGGAGGTGCGGATACCCTCCCGCACCAGGTCCCAGGCAGGCTGCAGCGTGAAGATTGCCAGACCGAGATGAAGGCCGAGCCGGTTCGCCGCCCAGGACTCAAGCGCCGTGACCGCGCCTGCGAAGCGCGTCGCCGTCATGTCGCTGCTGCGCGGCGGCAGCACACAGTCCGCATTCGTGTAGCCGGTGGCGGTATCGCAGTCAGGCCGGTTCCAGACGCCGTGCAGCTCCAGAAGAAAGTCGGACGGAATGCCGGCGGCTTCCGCGAGCTTCAGGAAAACGCCGTCGCGATGGAAGATCTCGCTCATCAGGGACAGCGCCTGGGCCAGCTGCGCGCCGCCTGCTAGCGGCACGGCCATGCCCCAGGGCAGCCGGTCGACCGTGAACTTCACGCTGTAGAGCCTGGCGAAGGCCGGGTCCGCCAAGTAGCGCGCGAAGAAGGTGTCGTCCTGCGCGATGAGCGAACAGGTGCCGGATTTGAGTTCGTCGACCAGCTGGTCGGGGCTCGCGAACAGCAGCAGCCGCGCGCCCGCGGCCGCCAGGCCGGTATTGCTTGAATCGCCGACGGTGACACAGATGGTCCGGCCGCCGATGCCCTTCAGCGTCATCGCCGGCAGCGCGGCGGGCCCAAGGATGGCGGTGGCGGAGGCGTAGTAGTGCGGCCGGATGAAACGCGCCTGGCTGTCGCGCAGCGTCGTGTCGCCCATGGTGGCGATGGCGACGTCGATACGGTTCTCCGCGAGCAGCGCGATACGGTCCGCCGGGTTGACAGTGACGAGCCCGACCGAGACACCGAGCGTCTGCCCGATACGCTCGGCGATGGCGATTTCGAAGCCGGTCCGGCCCTGGTCGCCGAGGGCCGCGAAGGGCGGGTAGTCGTCGCGCACGCCGATGCGGATGATGCCGGCGCAGAGAATGGCGGTCAGCCGGTCGGCGGATGCCACGCAGGACGTATGGGCCGCGGCGCGGGCCTTGGTCAGCAGTGTCTGCAAGGCCGCGTCAGGCGAGAGGGCGGCCATGGGCGTATTCGCGGCGGCCGAGGCCATCGCCGGCAGGCAGGCAGCGAGGCCGAGAAGAAGGAGCGTGATGAATGCGCGTAGCCGAACAGCCGGCCACGCCCGCATGGTCATTCAGCGCCCGGCGCGGCGGCGCTGATGTCCAGCATATGAACCTGCACGAAACTGTAGATGCCGAAGCGGTGGATCGTCCTGCCGTCCTCCCGCGCAAGGATATCGGGCGACAGGATGGCGAGCTTTTCGCGCGGCAGCGGCAGCAGGACGGTGCTGAGGATCGCGGCCCGCAGCCCGTTCGCGGCGAGGCTCTCCTGCGTCTTCTCCAGATCGACACAGGCATTATGCGTGATCACGGCATGCCCGCCGGGTGCGATATGATCGGGCAGGCCGGCGAGAAACGGGTTGAGCAGCCGCCGTCCGTCATGCCCGCCGCAGCTCCAGCTCGGCAGGCGGTCCGGGATCTGGCGTGCATCGGTCGGGAAATGCGGAAGGTTGGCGACGATCAGGCTGAAACGCCGGCCCCGGACCGGCTCCCAGAGCGTGCCGAGCCTGAGGTCGGCCTCCCACCCGATCTGCTGCATCATCGACCCGGCGGCGAGGATTGCCTCGGCCTCGCAATCAATTCCGCTGAGGCGGACCGCCCCCATGCGCGCGAGTGCGGCCAGAACCACGCCGCTGCCGAAACCCATTTCCAGCGCATCCGCCCCCGCGACGCGGGACGGCATCACCAGCAGAGCCTGGATCAGCGCGGCTGTGTACTCGCTCGGCCGCAGCATGTGTTGGGCCTGGGCGAGGCTGATGTCGGCGGTCAGTGTGGCTGTGGCAGACATCTCTATTCAAACTATGAGAGGCAGAGCGCGCCCACCTCCGCGCCAGCCGCGAGGATGTGCCCAACCCACGGCATCAGGAGATGCATCTGTGTAGCCGGTCAAGGGTTTTCAGCAACAATCGGCTACGGCCAGCATGATCGAGAGCCAGATCTCGCCGTCACGGATGCCGAGGCTTGCCACCCGACGCTGCGTCCCACCTGTCGCTGGAGGTGATCATGCCTGTGGACGGGTCGTCGGGGAACGCGGGCCGCCGCGCATGGACATATCGCGCCCTTCCTCTAACCGCCGGCCATACTTTAGAAGAAGTGCTCCCGGCAAATCTTCTCCACAGGGTTTTCGCGGCATGCTGTTGTCGTATTCGATTTGACGAGTGCCCCCGCCAAGGCCGCTATCCAGCCAATGAGGCACCCGCCCAGGGGAAGGGTCAAAACGAAAAAGGATGAGCAGAATGCCTACAGAGATTCTCGATACGCATCTCCACATCATCGATCAGGACAGGCTGCGCTACCCCTGGCTCGCGGATGTGCCGGCATTGAACCGAAACTTCCCTCTGGCGACCTACCTGGCGGAGGCCCGGCCGCTCGGCATCGGACCAGCGCTCCATATGGAAGTCGATGTCGCGGAAGCGGATCAGCAGGCCGAGACCGATTTCGTGTTGAGCCTCGGCGCCCCCGTTCTCGCCGCCGTCGCCTCCGGCCGTCCCGAACGCGCCGATTTTCCGGCCTATCTCGATCGCGTCGCGGCGATACCGGGGCTGCGCGGGCTGCGGCGCATCCTCCACACCTCACCGGACGAGGTCGGGCAGGTGCCGCTTTTCGCCGAGAATCTCCGGCGTCTGGCCGCCTATGATCTGAGCTTCGATCTCTGCGTGCTCGCCCGGCAATTACCGATCGCGGTGCGGCTGGTGCGCGCCTGCCCGGATGTGCGTTTCGTGCTGGACCATTGCGGCGTGCCGGATATCGTGGCGGGGGACTTTGCCTCCTGGCGCGGCGGCATCA
The DNA here is from genome assembly GCA_963745125.1 of uncultured Pseudomonadota bacterium. Taxonomy (GTDB): domain Bacteria; phylum Pseudomonadota; class Alphaproteobacteria; order Acetobacterales; family Acetobacteraceae; genus Acidisoma. The sequence continues at coordinate 43,346 of CAVUWB010000007.1, read as the reverse complement.
CGGAGATCGCGGCGCTCCCCAATGTCGTCTGCAAGATCTCGGGCATCGTCGCCTATGGCGGCGCCGATTGGACGGTTGCCACCCTGCGTCCCTATGTCGAACACTGCATCGCGGCCTTCGGCTGGGATCGCGTGGTCTGGGGCAGCGACTGGCCGGTCTGCACCCTCTATGCCGACCTCACCCGCTGGGTGGAGGCCAGCCGGCAGCTGACGGCGGGTTGCAGCGAGGATGAGCGCGAGCGGCTGTTCCACCGCAACGCGCGGCGGGTCTATCGAACTCTGAGGCGCTGCGCCTATTCCGGCGTCATGGCGAGGCGAACCGCCCTTTGCCAGCCGCCATATTTCCGGACGCGCGCCTCCGCCGCAAGCATCGGGTGGAAGCGCCGGTCGTCCGCCCGGTTCCTCGCGAAATCCTCCGGCTCCGGGCAAAGACCGGCGTCGAGACCGGCCAGATAGGCCGCGCCGAGCGCCGTCGTCTCCCGAAAGGCCGGGCGCTCCACCACCAGATCCAGCATGTCGGCGAGGAATTGCATCGTCCAGTCACTGGCCGACATGCCGCCATCGACGCGAAAGACCAGATCCGCGCCCGGCTTTCCATAATCCGCCAGCATGGCTTGCAGCAGATCGCGCGTCTGGTAGCCGACGCTCTCCAACACCGCCCGCGCCAACTCCTTCTTCGTCGTGCCGCGCGTGATGCCGGTGACAAGCGCCTGGGCCCGGCTGTTCCAATGGGGCGCGCCCAGCCCCGTGAAGGCCGGCACCAGATAGACCGGCTGGGCCGGGTCAGACGCTTCGGCGAGGCGCCCAGTCTCGGCTGAACTTTCGACCAAGCCCAAACCATCGCGGAGCCATTGTACCGTGGCCCCGGCGGAAAAGATCGAACCCTCCAGCGCGTAGCGCCGCTCCCCGCCCCGTTGCCAGGCGATGGTGGTCAACAGCCGGTGCCGAGACCGTTTGGCCTCGGCACCGATATTGAGCAGCACGAAGCCGCCGGTGCCGTAGGTCGCCTTGATGGTGCCCGGCGCGAAACAGCCCTGGCCGATGAGCGCCGCCTGCTGATCGCCCGCGACCCCGCGAATGGCGACGGGGCCGCCGAGAACATTCGGCAGCGTCGTACCGAAATCACCCGCGCAATCCCTGATCTCGGGCAGCATGTTCGCGGGTATCCGGAACAGCCGCAGCAGATCCTCATCCCAACGCGCCTCGCGAATATCGCAAAGCAGCGTGCGAGAGGCGTTGGTGGCGTCGATGGCATGGACGGCGCCGCCGGTCAGCCGCCAGAGCAGGAAACTGTCCACCGTGCCGAAGGCCAAAGCACCCGCCTCGGCTTTCTCACGCGCGCCGGGGACGTGATCGAGTATCCAGCCGATCTTCGTCGCGGAGAAATACGGATCGAGGCGAAGGCCCGTGCGCTCGGCCACCATCTCGCCATGGCCGGCGGATTCCAGCGCCTCACAGGCCGCAGCCGTGCGGCGATCCTGCCAGACGATCGCGTTATGGATCGGGCGGCCGCTCTCCCTCTCCCATATCAGCGTCGTCTCGCGCTGATTGGCGATGCCGAGCGCCGCGATATCGGCGGCCTGCAGCCCCGCCTCCGCCAGCGCCGCGCGCGCGGTGCCGAGCGTCGTCGCCCACAATGTCTCGGGGTTATGCTCGACCCAGCCGGGCTGCGGGAAGATTTGCGGGAACTCCTCCTGCGCGGAGGCGACGGGCCGCAGCGCCGCGTCGAAAATGATCGCGCGCGTCGAGGTCGTTCCTTGGTCAATGACGAGAATATGCGGCGCCATGACGTCTTTCAGCGATCGTGAACGAGATGCCCAAGGATTCTTCTATGCGTATCGCCCGCGCTATTCAATCGTCATTGGCCTCGCACATCGGCGCGGCGATCACGTCCGGCCAATGCTGCGACGGGTCGTTCAGGTCGATATGCACGCGCACCAGACTGGGCGGGTTCGCACTCTGCCAATGGTCCACCCACATCGCGGGCCCACGTCCCGATTGCGGGCGGAAATAGGCGAAAGTCACCTGCCGGATGCCCGAGAGCAACGTCGTCTCCTGCGACTTCGCCGGCGTCAGCCGTTGCGCATGCAAATGAGGGGTCCAGTGCAGCACCAGCCTGTGTCCCGCGCTGCTATCGAGCGTCAGGTCGGCCAAGCGTGTCGGGAAGGATGGCGCGCCCAGCGGCAGCTCGGCCGTGAAGGCCAGCCGGGCCGCGTCACCCTGAACGGCCAGCGTATGCGGATCGTCACCGGGCACCATGCACGAAACAAGCATCCGCAGAATGCGATCGGAGGAATCGATGCCGCTGTCGCGATCGATGGACCGGACCTGCCGATCCCACACCGCCATGCCGAAATGCAGCCCCTGCGCGAGGCCGGCCACGATGAGACCAAGCACGATGAGGGAGACCAGGGTCTCCACCAAAGTGAAGCCGGCGTTGCGTTGACCGCTCAAGGTGCTGGTCTCAGGTCGCCGCCGGCCACCTGCTCCGTATCGAGTTCCACCCGGCGGCCCGGCGCACGCCCCCAGGAGATCGCGACGCTGACGGCCAGAAGCGTCGCCGGGCCGGAGGGCGTGGCAATGTGCGCGAGCGGAACGGTGCGGACATGCCAATGAAAGCCGTCGCCATCGTCCCCCTGGCGGTCGCCCGGTTGCGAGGCATCGACGGCGGCGGCGAGATGCGAGCGTGCGCGGGCGACCGCCTCCTGATATTCCCCCGACAGGCTGCTGGCGCGCAAACTATCGATACCGGCATTGAAAAGAACGGCGAGCGCCAGCGCCGCGATGATGAAGGCCACAAGAACCTCGATCAGCGTGAAGCCGGCGGCCTCGCCACGAAACTCAGAGCGGGATTGGTTGGCATTCGCCCGCCATCCCCCCCTACGTTTTTGATTAAGATCGCAAATCTTCGGATCAGGTGATTCCACCTGATCCGATATTGCTCTAGTGCGCATTGGCGATGTCGACCCGCCCTGTCAGCCAATCCACCGTGATCAGGAACCGGCGCCCCGGCTCACCCAGAACGACGGCGCCGCCCGTCGCACTGCCGTCCGGCGCGAAATCGAAAACCGCCCGGCGGGGCTCGGTGCCGTCCGTCATGCGGGCGGCCAGCGGCAGCCAGGCGGGGAGCGTGGCGCGCGGCGCCCCATCCAGCAACAGATGATGCGTGGGCAGATCGAGGATGACGGCGCTCTGCTCATCGGTCGCGATGGCGCGGCTGCGGGCGAGGCGCAGCGTCTCCACCACCTCGCTCGCCGATGCACGCGCCTCCAACCCCGCATTGCGCGCGGGCCCGCGCGCGATGACCAGAACGGCCGTCAAGCTGAGGATGACGATCACGACGAGAAGCTCGATCAGGGTAAAGCCGGGGGCGCCGTAGCCGGCCGCGCCACCGCCGGCCGCGCCGCTGCCCTCAATGCGCGAGATCATTGAGACCAAGCATGGCTTGCACGAGCGAGGCGACGATCGCCGCGATCACGCCGCCCATGGCGATGGTGATCGCCGGGGTGAGCAGCGACACCATGCGCTGCACCGCGAGGCGGGTCTTTTCCTCGTGAATATCCGCGGCACGCAAGGCCATCGGACCGAGTTGAGCCGTCTCCTCCCCGAGCTGGAGAAGATGGATCGTCCGCTCAGGGAAAAGACCGGAAGCCGCCAGCGGGCGCGCGAGCCCCGCGCCGCCCCGGGCGCCCACCGCGGCCTCATCGACCGCGCGCACACCCGCCGTATTGCCGAGCGTTTCACGCACGATGTCGAGCGCCGTGATGAGCGGCATGCCGTTGATCAGCAGCGTCCCGAGCGTTCGGGTGAAGCGCGCCGCCAGAATCTCGCGCGTGAGATTGCCGAGGACCGGCAGGCGCAGCCGAAGCCGGTCGAAGACGAGCCGGGCGGCCGGTTGACGCAGCCATTGGCGGAGGCCGAGCCCCGCGACGCCCACGGCGGCGAGGCCGGCAAGGCCCCAATGCTGCAGAAGGTTGCCGGCATCGATCATCAGCCGCGTGGACAGGGGCAAGACCGCGCCATTATCGGCGAAGAGCGGGACGAATTGCGGCAGCACATCCGTCAGCAGCAGAACGACCGAGCCGACAGCCGCAAACATCAGCACCGACGGATAGATCAGCGCGGAGGTGATGGTCGATGCCAGCGCCCGCTCCCGCTCCAGCAAGGTCGCCAACCGTTCCAGCGTCAGCGCCAGGGCGCCGCCGGCCTCCCCGGCGCGCACCAGGCCGACATAAAGGCGCGGGAAGCTCGACGGATGCTTCGCCAGGGCAAATGCCAGCGTATTGCCGTCCCGCACGGTATCCCGGACCGCGCTGAGAAGCCGGCCGACACGGGGATTGGGCGCCGTTTCGACAAGGAAGCGCAAGGCACGGTCGAGATCCTGGCCCGCGCCGAGCATGACCGCGAGTTCCCGCGTGATGTCCGAGGTTTCCTGGGCGCGCAGGCCACCCCTGCGGAACAGATCGACATTGATGGCGGCGAGGCGGCGGCGGCCCTCCGGCTCCGCCCGCATCAGGATATTGCCCTGACGGCGCAACTGCTCGACCAGCGCCATCTCGTCCGGCACGTCCAGCACGCCTTCGCTGATCTTGCCGCCGGCGCCGATCGCCACATAGCGGAAAGCGGGCATCAGCCTTCCACGCGAATGCTGCGGATGACTTCCTCGATCGTCGTCGTGCCGTCCAGCGCCGCGTCGATCCCGGCGTCGAACATCGTCCGCATGCCGGCATCGACCGCCGCACGTTCGATCTGCACGTGGTCGGCCCGGGAAAAAATCAGTCGTTCGACCGCATCATCCGGCACGAGAAACTCGCAGATCGCGAGCCGGCCGCGATAGCCGGATTGGCGGCAACGATCACAGCCGACCGGATGCCACAGGGTGACGGGGCCGCCCGAACCTCGGTCGAGGCCAAAGCGGCGCACCAATTCCGCCGGCGCCTCCGCCGCGCGCCTGCAATCCGGGCAGAGGCGGCGCACCAGGCGTTGTGCCAACACGCCGCGCAGCACCGCCGTCATCAGATAATCCTCCAGCCCCATGTCGCGCAGGCGGGTGATCGTGGCGGCGGCGGAGTTCGTATGCAGCGTGGACAGAACAAGATGCCCGGTCAACGCGGCTTGCACCGCGATCTGCGCGGTTTCGATATCGCGGATCTCACCGACCATGATGACGTCGGGGTCCTGGCGCAAGATCGAGCGGAGGAGAGACGCGAACATCAGCCCGATCTGGGGGCGGACCTGAATCTGGTTGATGCCGGTGAGCTGGAACTCGATCGGGTCCTCGATCGTCACCACCTTGCGCGTGACGGAATTCAACCCGAGAAGCCCGGTATAGAGCGTCGTCGTCTTGCCGCTGCCGGTCGGACCCGTGACGAGCACAATGCCGTTCGGTAAATTAAGCGTCTCGCTGAAGCGCTGGATGATCGCGGGCGGCAGGCCGAGACGCGCATAGTCGAAGGCGACCGCGCTGCGGTCGAGCACGCGCAGCACGACACTTTCGCCATGCAGCGAAGGCGCGGTCGAGACGCGGAAATCCACATCCTGGCCGCGCACCGGAAGGCGAATGCGCCCATCCTGCGGCAGACGCCGCTCCGCGATGTCGAGATGCGCCATGATCTTAATGCGCGAGGTAATGGCCGCCGCCATCTGCGCCGGCGGGCTGTCGGTCTCTTGCAGCACGCCATCGAAACGATAGCGCACGCGCAGCCGGTCCTCGAACGGTTCGATGTGAATATCGCTCGCCTGTGTCTCCACCGCGCGCGAAATCAGCTGGTTGACGAGCCGGATGACGGGCGCGTCACTGGCGAGATCGCGCAGCCGCTCCGCATCCTCCTCCAGCGGGGCGGCGGTTGCGGTGTCTTCCTCCGCCGTCTCCTCGCCATCGGGGTAGAGCCGCGCGAAAGCCGCCTCCAGCTCAATCGGAACGGCGACCACAAGCTGGACGGGCAGCCCCGTTGCCACCTCCACCGCCTCCGGCGTGAAAAGGTCCAAGGGATCAGCTACCGCCAGCACCAGCCCACCCTCGGCCTGCGCCACCGGCATCGCGCGGGCCGTTTTCAGAAAGGGAACCGAGAGGCTATCCTGCCAAAGGGGCTCGGCGGGGTAGTCATTCGCCGCGAGCAGCGGCAGCTTCAGAAGTGTCGTGTAGGCTGCCGCCAGGCTCCGCTCGGTGACGAGGCCCAACTGGCTCAAAACCGTGTCGAGACGCTGGCCGCTTTCCTCGGCGACGCGGCGTGCGCGCTCCACGGCTTTGGCGTCGCAATGACCCTCGCTTACAAGAAGCTCGATCAGCCCCTCCAGCGGGGAGGGCGTCGGCTCGGCTGGACTTGCCATTTAAAGCGCCTGCCAGCTTAGAATTCGGAACGGGCGCCCGCGCCTGCCGGGCACCAGCCGGATCGTGGCGCGCCGCGTGAAACGGCCGCCGCCCCGCCCGACGGCCCTGGCGGTGATCGTCACCGTGGGGTCGCCGGCCTCATCATTCGTCAGCAGGTTCGTGGCGCCTGTCTGCTGCGCGACCAAGCTCAAGGTGCGAATAACGAAAGCATCGGCGGCGGGCAGCGACGGCGTTTCGTTCTCCTGATAGATCGAGATATGAGGCAGGAGGCAGTCCCGCAAACGCGGCGTCATGCCAAGCACCAGGCCGATTTCGTCATTCGTCTCGAAGGGCGCGCCGGGTGGCGCATAGCCCAATCCCGCGGCAGCATAGGGTGCGGCGGGATTATCCGCGGGCGCCGGCGGCGCGCGCCACGTCATGATTGCCTGCGCGATCCGCGCGACTTGGGTGGCGGAAGCGCCGCACAGGGTCAGCATCGCATCAAGCAGCGGCTCATCCGCCGCGTTCGGATTGATCTTTCCGGCGACATTCTCGATCTCGACGGCGGCGACCCCCCCCGGAAGCGCGATGTCATGCCGCCCTTGCAGCGGCCAGCGCCCCGGCGAGGGGTCCAGAAGGTGAAAAATCGTGTTCTGCACCGCGCCATCCGCCACGGGCTCGGCCTCCGCCGCGATGCGCAGGTTTCTGGCAAGCTGAACCTCGCTGCGGCCGGCCGATAGAACATGCGCGAGAATGAAGGACAGCAGAACGAGCGACCAGACCACGATCAGCAAGGCAAAGCCTGCCTGGCCGCCGCCTCGCCTCACTGCGCCCCGCCCAACTGCCGGATAAGAGGCGCGCCCGGGTCATCGGACCCGCTGATCGGCAGGTTACGCAGATATTGCGGCGTCGACGCCGCCGAAGGCAGTTGCTCGCGCAAATCCTCGGTGAAGGCGAGAGCGTCGCGCTGGTCGTGGATGACATGCGGCGTTATCAGCACGAGAAGCTCGTTCCGCGTCCGGGTATTGCTCTGCTGCCCGAAGAGCGCGCCGATGACCGGCACATCCTTCAGAAACGGCACGCCCTGATTGCTTTTCGTGACGCTGTCCTGAATGAGGCCGGCGAGGCCGATCGTCTGCCCATCCTGCACAACGACGCGGGATTCGACATCGCGCTGGGTGAAGGTCGGCGAAACGATGCCGCCGTTGCTGATCGTCGTGCTCGCGGCCGTGTTCACGTTGCTGACCTCCTGCGCGATGTCGAGCGTCACGAGGCCCTCGCTGCTGACACGCGGGGTCACTTCAAGAATAACACCCGTCTGCTCGTAGGCGACCGAGTTGATGATGTCCGAGTTGCTCGTATCCGTGCTCTGCGCCTGCTGCGTCAGATAGGGCACGAGATCGCCGACTTCGAGCCGCGCCGGCTGGTTGTCGAGCACCATCAGCTCAGGCGATGACAGCACATGCACGGTGCTGACCGCCTGAAGCAGGTTGAGCGCGACCTGGGAGGCGTTGCTGCCGGCGAGAAAATAGCCGGTGAAGCTGTTGGTCGCGTTGAAGACGGAGGTGAGCGTGCCGTTCAGGCCGCCGGCCTTGAAGAAGAACTGCGTCCCGTATTGCAGGGCATCGTTGAGTTCGACCTCGGCAATGACGGCGTCGATTCTGACCTGCAACGGAATGATGTCGATCTTGCGCAGCGTCGCCATCACCGTGTCGAGTTCCTGCGACGTGCCGTATATCAACAGAGAGTTGTTGATGGCATCTGGAACGATCCGCATTTCGTCGGGGTTGGAGTTGTCGCCACTGCCGCCGCCGCCGCCCGCGTCCAAGCCGCCGAGCAAGGGGTTGGACGCACTCGCCCCCGCGCCACCGCCGGACGATGACGATGACGACGACGATGAGCTGCCGAGGCCGCCGCCGACGGAGCCGAGGCCGGAGAGGCTGCCGCCGCCGATGCCGCCGACACCGTCGCCGCCGGCGCCACCCTGGCCGATGCTCGTGATACCGCCGCCGCTGTTGGCGCCAGCGCCTGAATCCGATTTGAGCTGCTGCGTCGCCGTCGGTTGCGCCGTCACGTGGTCAGGCGTGAAAGCCTGTTGCAGGATATAGGCCACGTCATTGCTCTGGCCGTTCTGCAAATAGTACACCGTCCAGTGCCGGGTCGTGCTCTCCTGCCCGCGTTGGAGCAAGGCGAATATCCGCTGCGCCTGCTGGATGGTGCGCGGCTGGCTGGCCGCCACCAGAACGGCGTTGATCCGCTCCATCGGTATGACACGGGCGGCGCCGCTGCCGCCCTGCGTGGAGGACCCGCCGCCGCTGTTGCCGCTGCTGCCGTTCAACGCCTGCTGCAAGGCATCGGCCAGGTCTTTCGCGTCCCCGTTATCGACCGTGAGCAGCGCGAGCGACTGCCCCGACAGGGTATCCACGTCCATCGCGGAGATCAGCCCCGCCAGCGCCTGTCGCGATGTCGGGTCGCCGGAGAGGATGAGCGAATTGCCGTCCGAGGCGGCGGCCAGCTTCGTCCCCGGCGTCACGAAGGGTTGCAGCACCCGCGCCAGCTCATCGGCCGAGGCATATTGCAGTTGGATGACCTGGCTACCGGCATCCGCTTCGGACGAGGCGAGGCCGGGCGCCTGGGCGCCGCCCGCCGGCACAATGCTATAGAGCGAACCGTTGTTGATCAGCGTGGCGCCGGCCTGACCGAGCAGCACCTGCAAGGTCGGGATGAGCTGATCGCCCGGAATCGGCACGGAGGTATGAAGCGTGGCGGTGCCATGCACGGCGGGATCGATCGTGTAGTTGACGTGCAGGATACCGCCGAGAATCTGGGCGGCCACGTCCCGGATATCGGCATCGGCGAAATTCAGGACGGCTCCGCCGCCACTACTCGCAACGACCCCGGCGGGAGCGCCGGCGCCGCCATTATCGGCGGGCGTGCCGGAGCCGTAGCTGACCGACGCATAGTTGGGCGAGGCTGTGCTGCCGATGTAGCCGTTCTCGCGGATGGATGCCTCGCCGGTGCCCGGCGCGGGCGGCAACAGCGGGTCGAGCGGCGGCGGCGCGGATGGCCGCACGCAGCCCGCCAGCAAGGCAATACCAAAACCGCAGAGCCAGCGGCGAACGAGCCGCCCAGCCGCACCACGCGGACGAATACCACTCACGTCAATCTCATTATGCGAAAATCCAATCACGGAGACGGCTCGACGGCTTGTGCCTGAAGATCGACGGCACCTCGGTCCCCGGTCCCCGGTCGAAAGGCCGTCACGACAAAGCTCGCCGCCAAGGCCGGGTGAGCGGCGGCGGCATCCCCACCCGGCCCCTGGTCGGCCACGGAATGAAGTTCCAGATCATCGACCAGAAGCCGAAGGTCGCTGGCATCGATGGCCTGAAGCAGGCTGATCAGCACCGGCCACGAGCCGCTGACTGACAGGCGCAGGCTGATCTGCCGCAACCCGCCCAGCTGCACCGCGGGCAAAACTTCCTCGCTGGAGAGGGTCGTGCCGGCCCCGGTCGCCATGTCCTGAACCACGCCTTGCAGCGTCGCGGCGGCGATGGCGTCGCTATCGCCGGTGAGAAGGCTGTCCGGCGGTGTGGCCGTGCTGCGGCTTGCGGCGAGCCAGCGTCTCAGCGACGGCAGTTCCGTCGAGCGGTCGGAGAGCTGCGCCAGCAGGGACCGCTGGGCCGCCAGCTCCGCCGATCGGGTTTGATACCAGCCGACCAACGGGGTCACGACGCCCAGCCAGGCGAAGGCCGCCAGAATCAGAACAAGAGCGACCGCGAGCGCTTGGCCGCGCCACCCTTCGGGCAGGGCCTCATCGCCTTGCCCGCTCATGGGGCCAAGGTGGCGCTGATGGAAAAGACATCCATATGGCCGCTATCGTCACGGGTGACGGGTGCCGAGAAGGCGGGATCGAGGATCGCCGGGCTGGCCGAGAGACGGCCGATCAGCTGCACCGCCGCCCGGGATTCGCCGGCAATCTCCAGCCTCCGCTGCTGCATGACGAAATCGGTCAGCCAGCTATCGTCCGGCAGCGCGTCCGTGACGGCGGCGAGGGCGCGAAGCGGATCGCCGACCTGATCGCGTGCCGCCGCCACCACGCTGCCGCCGGCCGCGCGCGCCTCAATGCCGCCGCGTAAGCGCGCGGCCTCAGCCGCCAACGGTTCCAGCGCCGCGATCCGCGTGCCGAGGCGCGCCATCTCGATCGATTGCCGCACAAAGGGCACCGCGACCAGGGCGAGACACAGCAGACCGCATAGCGCGAGGCCGAGACGGAGCGCGGGTCTTGATGCCGTGGCCTTCTCGCTTTGGCCGGAAAGATCGATCCGCCGCCACCCCTCGCCCACGGCGCGCGCGGCCGCTTCCAGCAAAGCGGGTGCCGCGCCCGCCACCGCAAGCTTGGTGAGGACCGAAGCGATAGGGCCGCGAGGCCCGAGTGTCAGCCGCAGATGGAGCCGCGCCTGGGCGCGCTCCCGCCGGACGACCCTCCAACCCCAGATGGTTTCGGTGGCGGCAAAGGGCGTCAGGCGGTTCATCTCGTATTGCAGAACCCGGTCGAGCGAGCGCTCAGCCGCCAGGGGCAGCACGACATCGCGTTCCAACAGGCTGCCGGTCCGCAGGCGCAAGCGCACCGGGGCGCGCGGCGCGCGCGCGCGCAGGCCCCGCAGGCGCGCCAAGCCTTCATCGTCAAGCAGAAGCGTTTCGCGCGCGGCCGCCGGCAGACTCACTTCGACCGCTTCCGGCACGAGGCCCGGCGCGGAAACGAGGCTGATGAGAATGGCGCGTCCCTCGTCGAAATCGCGCCCGCGCATCACCTCGGGCAGAAGCGTCAGAAGCTGCCGCCCCCACCAACTCAGGAATTCACTGATCATAAATCGTCTCGTCTAGCCGGCTAGTGTCTAGCGCCTGAAATTCGCCTGTCTGTCACTGTTTGATGACAGTTTGCCTGCCCCATTGGACGGTTGCGGCCTCTCGCGGCCCGCCTCCGCCATTTGCATCCGGCGCAGACCGAGCCTGATGACCGAAAGGGGTAGCGCCGGAGGCCAGGCGCCCGATCTACGGCTGAAAGAACACGCTCGTCCGCTTGTTGTGCAGCACCCTGGTAGGAACCAGCCCGAAGCGGCGCGGTTGAGCCGGGAGATTGGCATAGCTCAGGCGGAGGGTCGCGATCCGGCCATCGCGGACAAGGGTCACGCCGCCATTGGTGATGTCGGTGATCGTCCAACCCGCCAACTCCGCGCCATCGCCGAGCACAAGTGTCTTCGTGCTGCCGCTCCCAGCCTCGGGTTCAAACATCGCGAGCGCGGTATCGGCGAGATGGATCGTGCCGGAAAGGCGCGGCAGCGCCTCTTCCGGCAGCGCCGTCGTCTCCTCCGGGCGCCGGTCGAGCGCGAAGAGCGGGCGGGCCAATGTCACCGCCGCCCAGTCATCGACGGGGGGCGCGTCGGGCTCGGCAGCGGCGGTCGACGGCAACGGGGCGGACCTCGCCTCGGGCTGCGCAATGCCGGTGCCTTCCCCCGGCGAAGCCTCCGCGACCAGCGCACCGGTAAGGGCGACGGCGAGGGCGCCGACCGCCCAGGAAAGCCGGCGGCGCAGGCGCGATCCCATCATTCCGCCGCCTGAAGCGCGACCGGCGGCGCCGAACGGGCCACCGAGCGGCCGCCGCGCGGCGCCACCAGCCCCGTCTCGTCGAACCGCAGCAGACGCCCGGAATTCGCCATGCCGAGAAGCGTGCTGAAATTGTGGACGACGGCGGCGATGATGGCGCCCTCCGCCCCGAGCAGGCCGCAGGCCGCGAGCACGATCAGGATGATGGTCCAGCCCAGACCGAGCGCCACATTGACGTGAATGGTCCGCCGGCAGCGGCGGCTGAGGCGGACGCAGGTCGCGAGGCGGCGCAGATCGCTCGTCATCAGCACGAGGTCGGCGGAGGCCAGGGCGACATCCGTGCCCTGCGCGCCCATCGCGACGCCGACGGCGCCGGCCTTCAGCGCCAGGCTGTCGTTGATGCCGTCGCCCACGACCAGCGGGCGGAATCCGCGCTTCACCTCGTCCAGCACCCGCTGCATCTTCTCCTCGGGCAGCGCCTCGGCGGTCACGTCGCTGATGCCGAGCAGCCCGGCGATACGGCGGGCGACGGGCGCCCGGTCGCCCGTCAGCAGAAGCTGGCGGTTGAGGCCGAGGTCCCGCAGAGCCTCCATCGCCGCCCGCGACTCGGCGCGGGGCTCGTCCGCCAGCATCAGCCAGCCCAGGAAGCGGGAGCCGCGGCACAGCCCGACCAGCGGCCCGTCATGCTCGGGCACGGCGTCAGCCACCGCGCCCATCATCGCCGAGAAGCATCGGCCGCCCCATGGCGACGGGCTCGTCCCCCTGCCAGGCGCGCATGCCGAGCCCCCTTTCCTCGCGCGGCTCGCGCAGCAGAGGGCGAAGCGCCACGGGTGCCGCCTCCGCCAGCGCACGGCTGACCGGATGGCTGCTGGCACCGCCGAGGCTGGCGGCCAGCCCCAGCAGATCCTCGCGCGAGACGCCCTCGGCCGGGCGCACACCGATCAGGCTCAGCTCACCCGTGGTGACGGTGCCGGTCTTGTCGACCACGACCGACGTGACCTCGGCAAGCTGCTCCAGGAAGGCGGAACTCTTGATCAGGATGCCGTGGCGTGCCGCGACCGCGATCGCGGCGACCGCCGTCGCAGGCGCCGCCAGCACCAGCGCGCAGGGGCAGGACGCGACGAGCACCGCCAGCATGGCGGCGGTATTCGCGGTCGCGAACCACACGCCGGCGGCGACCAGCAGGATCAGCACCATATAATGCCCGGCATAGGCTTCCAGCAGCCGCGTGACCGGCGGCTTCGCCTGCTCCGCCTTGTGCATCAGCGCGACGATCTTGCCGAGCGTCGTCTCGCCGCCGACCTTGGTCACGTCCAGGGTGAGGGCGCCGTCCAGATTGATCGACCCGGCGAGCACCACATCGCCTTCCACGGCATCGATCGGCACGGATTCGCCGGTCAGCGAGGCGGTGTCGATGCTGGCCGCGCCGTCACGGATGACGCCGTCCACCGGCACCCGGTCCCCGGCACGCAGCGCGATGCGGTCGCCCACGCGCAGCGATTGCGTCGGCACCTCCTCATGCGCCCCGTCCGCCCGCACACGGATCGAAGTGCTCTGGACAAGCCGGCCGAGAGCGTCGATCGCCTCCCGCGAGCCGAGCAGGCTGCGTTCCTCCAGCACATGGCCGATGATCATGACGATCGGCAGCACCGCCGCCGTCATCAGATCGCCGGTCGCCCAGCAGGCGACGAGGGCGAGGGCGACGAGCTGATCGCTGATGCCATGCAGGCTGGGGTGGCGCAGGCTCGTACAGGCGGCGGAAAGCACCGGCACCGCCACCAGCAGCGCCGCGAGGCCCGCGACCAGCTCCGCGACACCGCCATCGGCCGGGAACAGAACCCGCCAGAGCAGGGCGATGCCCAGCAGCCCAGCCGCGAACATCGAGAGCGTCAGCCGCGTCGCCAGCGACCAGCGCTCGGCCCGGCTCAACAGGGAGGATTTGCGGGCTTCGGCGCCGCCCGTCTCAGCCTTGGCCGCCTCGGCGCTGCCCATGGCAAGGCCGCTCATGGCATCGGCCCCGGCAGCACGAGCTGTTTTTGGCCACGCGCATCGATCGCCGTCACATCACCCGCCTGCTGCAAGATAGCCCCGATCTGGTCCTGATAGGCATGAGTCAAAAGCGTGTCGCGATTGGCCGGCGTTTCCTGGGCTTCGAGCGCATCCACCGGGGCCGTCGCCGCCATCGCGGTCCGAATGCGCTCATCGGCGGCGGCTGATGCGGCGGCCAGAAGCGCGTCATGCTGCTGATCGGCTTCCTGGGTCATGCCCGCCGCATCGGTGCGGGCGGCAGCGGCCTCCTGGTCGGCGATCTGGGCTGCCGTCAGCACGGCATCGAAGGCGGCCTTGGCGACCGGCGGCAGCAGCGCGACCAGATCGACGCGGCTGACCGCGACACCCAGATCCACGCCGGACCGGCGGAGTGCCACCAGCCGGGTATTCATCGCCGCCACAAGGTCGCTCCGCAGGGCTTGCCGGCGCGCGGTGAGGATCGCGTCACTCGCGCCGCTGGCGTCCGACTGGATTTGATCGGGCTGGGCGACGAGAAAGTCGTCGAGATTGCGCGACGCCGCCAGAGATACGGCGGTGGCGAGGAAGAACCGCTGCAAGGCAGGGCGGACGTGATCCTCGACCAGCAGATAGGCGGTCGGATCGGTGATCGTGAAGAACAACGTCGCGTCGAGCGACACCACATTGCCGTCGCCCGTCATGAGATAGGCCGAGTTGTTCAGGTCGCGGTCGCCTTGCAGATGGATCACGTCGTCATTCGGCGCGAGCTGCATATCGGTCTCGTCCGATTGGAAGCCCGTCTGCTGCGCCTGGACCTTGTATTCGATCTGACGGTCCGCCGCCGGCAGCAGAACCACCTGCTCGATCGGCGTCGGCCAAGCCAGCAGCAGCCCTGCCTCTCGCACCCGGTTGACGCGGCCGAAGCGGAACACCACGGCCCGGCTGTCCGGCGATACCTGCCGAATGTTGGTGGTGATCCAGCCTGCGCCGAGGAGAAACACCATGGCGTACAGCATGAGGAAGCCGAGCCGCACCGACCCCGCCAACGGCCCGCGCAGCGCGGGGTCCCGTGCTTCGATCCGGCTCACGGCGCGGCCCCGTCACGGCGGGCGTCGAGCAGGCCCATGACGGCGGCGGCTCCAGTATCGGGCGCGTCGGCCTCCGGCTTGCCGTCTGCGCTGCCCGCCGCTGGGGCATCCGGCGCCGGGGTCTTGATCGTGAAATCGACCGGCGGCCCCTGCACCAGCACATTGAAGGGCGCCGCATCGGTGCGCAGGATCAGGCGCGTGTGCGGCCCGATAACCGCGCTGATAGTGTCGAGCGAGCGCAGCAGCATGTAGAGCTGCGGATCGCGGGCATAGCTGGAAGCGTAGATCTGCGCCGCCTTCTCCCGCGACTGGGCCTCGATCTCGGCGGCGTCGGATTGCGCCTGCGCGACGGTGATGCGCGCATCGCGCGCGGCGTCCGACCGGATCTGCGCCGCCACGCGCAAGCCCTCGGCCGCGCGCTGAGCCGCCACCGTCTCGCGCTCCGCCCGCATGCGGGCGACAGTCGCGGCCAGGGTCTCCGACGGCAGGCTCAGCCGCTCGACGCCCACCTGCTCGATCCGCACGCCGTAGATATCGAGCACCTGCTGGGACAGGTTGGACTGAAGCTGCCGTTCAAAATCGGCCAGGCGGACGCGGGCGGGGTCCGTGTTCACAAGGTCGGCGAGGTCGAAATTGCTGGCGGTGATCTGGAGCGCCGAGCCCACGAAGCTGCGCAGCTGCCGCGCCGCCTCATCCGGATTGTTGCCGGCCGAGCGCAGGAACTGGCGGATATGGGCGGGATCTGGCGCCACGCTCCAGGCGAGGAAGGTCTGCACCAGAATCCGCAGCCCGTCCCGCGTTCCCACATCCTCAAGCCCGCTGGAGGTCGTGCGCAGACGGAGGTCCACATTGATCGTGCCGTCGATCGGGGCCGGCACCTTCCAGGCGAGGCCCGGCTGGGTCAGGACGCGCATCGGATCGCCGAAGCGCGTCACAACCACCGCCTGACCGTCGGAGACCATGACCAGCGAGGAGACGACGACGGCACCGGCCAAAATGATGGCGGCGAAGGCCATGCGCATGGCCTGGCGCCCGCGCGGCGCCGGCTTCGGCGCCGCATCCGGATCGTCGATGGCGATGTCTTGTGCGGTCATTGCGCGTTGTCCTGGCTATAGGGCGACACCGCCGGGGCGGCCGGAGCCCCGGTTGCAGGGGGCCGCAGGTCGAGTATCGGCGCGCTGGTCGCGCCGATACGGCTATCCATGATTTCAAGGGAGGCTTTGCTCAAGGCCGAGCGGAGATTGGCGAAGTAGCGCTCGACCAGGAATGCGCTGCCCCACCGCCGGAAGGCAAGCGTGTCCGCGCCGGATTGCCAGCTTTCGACGGAGGCGGAACTGATCAGCTCGGCCGCCGCCGCCTCCGCATTGTCGCGCGTGTCATGCGCCTCGGCCGCCGCCACGCTCAGCGTGCTCTGCGCCCGCCCCATCTCCTGCGAATAGCGCAGCGAGGCGATGATCTGCTCCGTTTGCACGCCGCGATAGGCCGCGGCGGCGCCACCCGGCGGGTGCATCGACTCGACCACCAGCGCCACCACGTCGAGGCCGCTTCGCGCCCGATCGAGATCGGCTTGCAGCGCCGCCCGCAATTCGGTCGCGATCTCCTCGTTCCGCTCGCCGAGAACCGCGAGCAAGGTCCGGGAGGCGAAGAAATGCGACAATTCGCGGCCGCTCAGCGAGCGGACGAGGGCCGCCGGATCAGCCTCGTTATAAAGGGCCATGCGTGCCGCGGCGTTGTTGAGGCCGACGCGGTAGAGGACCGTCATATTGACGCTCACGATCTCGAAGCTCTGGCGGTCGGCCGTTTCGCTCGCGATGATGTAGGAGTTGTCGTCGGTGCCGAACTCCTGATCCCAGAGCCTGTTGGCGCTCAGCGGTGCCGGCCCGTCAGCCGTTGACGTATCGGGGGGCTCCCCGGCCCCGTTCGAGGTCGCGCCGACCGCCAGGGCATGGATGACCCCGTATTCGACGAGGCGGACGCGGCCGAAGGGCCAGGGCAGCAGCACATGCAGCCCCGGCCGCAGCATGGCGACGGGGGCGCCGAAACGTTCATACGAGCCGCGCTGGTTGAGATCGATCCGGGTGACGCCGCTCAGCCCCCAGGTGAAGGCAAGAAGGGCGAGCAGCACCGGTCCGGCGGCGGCGCGGGCATAAGCCACCGCCCAGCTCCGCGTGATGTCGATGCCGAATTGCGTCCGCATCCGCCGCGCCATCTCACCAGGGCGGAGCGCCCCCGGCTGCAGGAACGAAGCGACGGCGCTGCCGACCAGGGCGCGCGCCGCGGCGGGCGCCGGCGGCGGCAGGAACCAGACGGCGAGCGTGCGGAGCGCGAGTTCCGCCGCCACCACAGCCAGGAAGATATCGGTCGCGGTGGCCGGCACGGTGCCGACCGGAAAACCGAAGCCGATCGCGACGAGAGTGGCGATATGGGCGAATATGGCCAGCACCGGCAGGCGCAGAAGCGCCACAAGGCGCGCGACTTCCGGAAGCCGGCTGGGCGGTGTCGCGGTGATCGCCCGTTCAAGAACCATCAGCAGGAAAGCCGGGACGAGCATTACCGCCGCCAGAACCGGCCAGCGCAGCGTGGCATCCAGGGCCATAGGCGCGAGCGGTGGCCAGATGCGAAGGATGCCGGCCGCAAGGACACTTCCGCCCAGAACCACCATCGCCTGGGGCCAGCCCGCGACGATCGTGACAGGGGCGCGCTCGACGCTTGTATCGAGATCCGTGCGGGCGAAGGTTCGGTGGCGCGCGGATACGAGGAGAAGGCAGGCAAGCGAGCCGGTCAGGGACAGGACCAGCGCGCCGCAGAGGGCACCGACGGTCCCGGCATGGACGAAGGCGTCCCATACGGGCGACCAGGCCGTGCGGAAGCGTGCCCAGCCTGTCGGGACGAGGAGGAGAACGAGAAGAAGCGCCTGGCAGCCGGCCACCCGGCGGATAAGCCGCTTGACGCTTTCGGCATCCGCGAAGCTCGCGTCTTGGGCCAGATCGGCGTCGGCAGTGGTCGTCGGCTCAGATCGCCCCATTATCCAAAAATTCCCAGACCGTGATGACCGAAGGCGGAATCGCCGAAGGTCTGAATCACGCGATCAAACAAAGACCGTGATGACCGAAGGCGGAATCGCCGAAGGCCTGAATCACGCGATCAAACAAAGACCGTGATGACCGAAGGCGGCATCGCCGAAGGCCTGAATCACGCGATCAACAAAATGCCGGAGCGGGATGACGAGCCCCCGCGCGAAGGCATCCCGCTCTCTAAACAGGAAGTCGGGGCCGCGCGGCGCGCAGCCCCGACTCGCTTTCGAGTTTGGTCTCAGCCCGTGGTGCGGATCGGCACGATCAGGCCGGCTGACCTGATCGTGTATCGTTCCGCATCGCGGCCGCGAGCGGCTTAGTGAGCCCGCGAGAAGTTGAACATGTCCGTCAGGTCGCCGATGGCCGGGCTGTTGACGGGCGCGTAGGGGTTGTTCGCATAAGCAACCGGGTTCGGCAGATTGTCACGGCCGACGCGAGACACCGTCTCGGTGCCCCAGTTCCGCTCGATGAACTTCAAGACGGAGACATGGTCGGCGTAGACATGGGTGACGTGGCCGCCCGTCGAGTAGGGCGAGACCATGATCGCCGGGATGCGCGTGCCGTCACCGAAGTAGTCGAGCGGCTGGATGTAGCCCGAGTCCCAGTATCCGCCGCCCTCGTCGAAGGTGATGAGGATCGCGGTATGAGCCCAAAGCTTCGGGTTCGCCTTGACTTCGTTGACGATGTTGCTGGCGAAAGCTTCGAACAGGTCAAGCTTCGAGGAGGCCGGGTGGCCGTCGAGCAGGCCATCGGGCTTCACGATCGAAACGGCCGGAAGGGTGCCCGCGCTGATGTCAGACACCAGATCCGGCACGTCCTTCAGATGCTCCGTGCGCTGCGTCGCGCTCGTCATGATGTTGGTTTCATAGAGGAACGGATTGCAGATGTTGCAGTAGATGCCGCCGAGGTCGCTCGACGGGTCCTTCACGAAGTTATCCCAGCCGGCGCCGTAGTACTTCCAGGAGATTCGATGCTCGTTCAGAACGTCACCGATGGTGTGAACGGGCGAAGGCGGAATGGTGAAGGTCGAGGTATTCACCGTGCCGTCGCCGAAATAGCCGGGGTTGTAGTTATTCAACAGGTAGTAGGCGTTCTTCGCGCACTTCAGGGCGGGGTGCGACGGAAGAGCCTTCAGATAACTATGGATAACCGCCACGGCCGGCTGCGCGTCATCCGAGCAGTCGCTGTACGAACCGCCGGAATAACCGTCCTGCACCCACCAGTTGTTCGTGCCGGCCTGGCTGTTCGGGTTCTCGATTTCCTCGGCGGGCGGCGTCGCGACGTGGCCCTGACCGTCCGTGTAGTAGAGGGCGAGGCCGGTGCCGAGCGCGATATGGTTGGCACCCGTGCCGCCCATGATGGACTGATGGAAGTTGTCGCTGATGGTGTACTCGTCGGCGAGCGCCTTGAAGGTCGGAACGTCGCCTTCGGCCATGTTGAAGAAGCCCATCGAGGTCGAGCCTTCGCCCGTCGACAGATCATTGAAGCCGGCCGGCTGCGGTTCGCCGTTCGTCCCGGCGCCCTCGGTCACTTCAGTCCAGGGGAAGGTATCATTCAAGCAGCCGGAGGGGTTGCCCGCGGTGATGTGGCCGACGGCGCAATCGGTTTGCTGCCACATCTGATAGAAGCGATGCACCGGGCTCGCCGTGTACGAGTCATACGGCAGATGCGGACCGGTGATCTGGAACGGGCCGTTCGGCAGATTGGAAGCGTGGGCGATGCGCGTGTCCTCGGAACCCGAGCCAAGGCCCGTGGCGCCGGTGGTCAGCAGCTTGTAGTCGGCGACCGGCAGACCGTCATGGATTTCCGCTTCGATAGCCGCGACAGCCGCGACAGTGGCGAACGGCGGCGGATCGTTGTCGGCGGCCTTGCTCGGCGCGCCGCCCGTGCCCGGCGGGGGCAGCGTGTTGTAGAGGACCTTGGCGCGGGGCGCGTTATTGTAGTCGCCCTTCTGCGTCGCGGCGAACTGACCCGCGAAACGGAAGTTCGGGCCCGGCGTGCCTTTGGCGGTGATGATGCCTTCGGACAGCAGGTTGAAGACCCGCTCGCCATGCTGCGGCTTGTACGTCGCGAACACATGGTCGAAGGTCCGGTTCTCACCGATGATGACGATGAGATGCTGGATCGGCGTGATGGCGGGCGGCGACCCGACCAGCTTGTCCACGCCCTGACTGGCCGTGCTCTGAGCCAGTGACGGCGCCACGGGGCCGACGACCAGGCCCAAAGCCGTTGCGGCTAGCATCGCCGAATGAAATCGATTTTTTATCCGCGTCCACTTGCGCTTCTGCACTGCAATTCCTCCAGGGGGGTAGCCGTGTTGCCAAAGCCACCACGACATTGAGCGGGGGGGCTACGGTTCACGACCTTATTATTCAGCGCGGACGAAGGATCGATATCATAGCGATGACGGTTTTATTAAAGCGGCACACAATGCGAATGATTCGCATCTTCGCTCATGGAGATTCGCAACGCGAACTCATTCCGCTGTTAGCGATTCGCGCCACGACAGCGCGCGGACGGTGCCAATCAGCGTTGATGTCCACTCGTGTTAATTGCAGATCATATCGTCGCCGGTCGCGTTTCCGCTCGGCCCCGATGAGCACAGGTCGTAATCACGGCCGGCCCGGGTCGAGGGATCATGATAGACATAAGGATGATTCCACGGATCGAGCGGCACTTGACCGGATTGCAGGTACGGTCCGTTCCAGTTGCTGACATCGGCGGGCGCCTGCACCAGAGCCTGCAATCCTTCCTCGGTGCTCGGATAACTGCCGACATCGAGCTTGTACATGTCGAGTATGGAACCGATGCGCGTGATCGACTGATGGGCGATGGAGACACGCGCGCCGCCCAGCTGCCGCAGCACGGCGGGAGCAACCAAGCCGATCAGCAGACCCAGAATGACGATGACAACGAGCAGTTCGAGAAGCGTGAAGCCCGCTTCACCTCTTCCCCGCATCGGGATAGAAGCCGGGGTTCGTATCATCCGGGATGCCGCCACAGTGGTTCCGTTCCTTACTTGCATGGCACTCGTTGCGTCGTTTTACCATCTGCCGCCTCGTGTTCTTCCCTCGATCCAGGCGATCGAAGGCGGCCGCCCGGGAATCGTCGTCAATGACTCCGACGGTTCGCAAGACCTGGGCGTCATGCAGATCAACACGCGATGGGTCCAACCGCTGGCGGCTTACACGAGGCAGGCCGACATAACGGTCCGCGCCCGGCTGATCAATGAGCCGTGCTACAATATCGCCGCGGCGGGCGCCATTCTCCGCACCTATCTGGTCGAGGATCACGGCGATCTCATGCAGGCAATCGGCGACTACCACTCGCATACAAGGGACCTCAACCTGGCGTATCAGACGGAGGTCATGCAGGCGGCTGAAGGATTGTTCGTGAGGGGAACTTCAGGTTCAGGGCGCTAGGCCGATCTCGATGCGATACGGATATGATTTGTCACCCATCACCCTGTTGCACGCACCTTGGCCGCTTTCACTAAACTTTCATGAAATCGCCCGCCTCATATGCCCAGCTGGCTGATCGCCCTCGCCGTCTCGCCCATCATCGGCAGTTTCCTCGGCGTTCTCATCCGGCGCCTGCCCGCCGGCGAGCCGATCGGTACTGGCCCGGTCCCATTGCGAGGCCTGTGGCCGCGTTCTGGGCGCCAGGGATCTGATCCCGCTCGGCAGCTATCTTCTGCTGCGCGGCCGGTGCCGTAGCTGCCACAGCCCCATCGAACCGTTTCACCTGGGCGTCGAACTGGCCGCCGTCGCCGTGGCGGTCGTCGCCATCGCGATCTGCCCCGATGGCGCGACGCTCGGCGGCGGTTGCGTGCTGGGCTGGGCGCTGTTGGCCCTCGCCTGGATCGACTGGCAGGCCTTCGTCCTGCCGGATGCCTTGACCCTGCCGCTCATCCTCGCCGGCCTCGCCGCCACCTTCTGGTTGCAGCCCGAGGCGCTGACGGTCCATGCCGCATCCGCGGCGCTGGCCTATCTGCTGTTTCGCCTCATCGCCTGGGCCTACCGCCGCCTGCGCGGCCGGGACGGGCTCGGCGAGGGTGACGCCAAGCTCATGGCGGCAGCGGGGGCCTGGGTCGGTGTCACCGCCCTTTCCGACGTGCTGCTGGGCGGCGCGCTGCTGACACTCGCCGTCGCCATCATCGATGGGCTGTGGCGCGGCCAAAAGCTACAAGCGGTGACCCGGCTCCCCTTCGGCCCGGGGCTTTGCGCGGCGCTCTGGATCGTCTGGCTGCTCTCGACCCGCTAGAGCAATATCGGATCAGGTGGAATCACCTGATCCGAAGATTTGCGTTCTCAATCAAGAGCATAGAGCGGAATCGTGAGCGAAAGCGAACCGATACCGCTCTAGTCTAATGCCGTTAGCCGCGCTGCGGCATGTCCGTGGGGACAATCGTCTGGACGATGGCCGCATCCAACGCCTCGTACTTGTGCAGCCCGATCGTCTCGTACAGTTCGGCGCGGGTTTGCATCCGGTCGATCATCCCATGCGTCCCGCCATCCCGCGCGATCGCCGCGTAAAGCTCGGCCTGGGCCTTATTGGCGACGCGCAGGCTGCTGACGGGCCAGATCACCATGCGGTAACCCATCGCCGCGAATTCCTCCGCCGTGAAGAACGGCGTGCGGCCGAACTCCGTCATGTTGGCGAGCAGCGGCACCCCCGGCATCCTGGCCGCGAATTCTTCGAACATCGCGCGGCTGGTCAGCGCCTCGGGGAAGATCGCGTCGGCGCCGGCCTCCATGTACAGCTTCGCGCGCGCGACCGCGCCGTCCATCCCTTCGCTCGCGGCGGCATCGGTGCGCGCGATCACATAGAGGTGCCGGCGGCCGCGCGCCGCCGCCGCGACCTTGGCCGCCATGTCATGCGCATCCGCCAGCCGCTTATCGTTCAGATGGCCGCATTTCTTCGGCAGCAACTGGTCTTCCAGATGCACCGCCGCCGCCCCGGCTTCCTCGAAGACGCGGACCATGTGCATGACGTTCAGCGCCTCACCATAGCCGGTGTCGCCATCCACCAGCAAGGGCAACGCACTTGACCGCACAATCTGACGGATGAAGAAGGACACTTCGTCAACCGTGATCATGCCGAGATCGGGCAGCCCCATCGAGGCGGTCATGGCCGCACCCGACAGGTAGAGCGCCTGAAACCCCGCCGCCTTCGCCTGCAACGCCGCCATGCCGTTATGCGCGCCGGGCAAGGGGAGGATGCGGCCCCGCGCGAGCAGGGACCGGAACCGCAGGCCGGCGGGTTCCGCCGGCAGATCCTCGGCGATCAGATAGGTCATGATCCGCCCCGTTCGGACAGCGGCACGAAGGGCACGTCTTCAGGGCCGGTATAGTTCGCGGAGGGGCGGATGATGCGGCCATCCTCGCGTTGCTCGATCACATGGGCGGACCATCCGGCGCTGCGCGCGATGACGAAGAGCGGCGTGAACATCGCGGTGGGTACGCCCATGAGATGATAGCTCACCGCGCTGTACCAATCGAGGTTGGGGAACATGCGCTTCGCATCCATCATCACTGCCTCGATCCGCTCGGCGATGTCATACATCTTCCGCGACCGCGCCTCTTCGGCCAGCTCGCGCGCCACGGTCTTGATGATTTCGTTGCGGGGGTCGGCGATCGTATACACCGGATGGCCGAAACCGATGATGATCTCCTGCCCACCCACGCGCCTGCGGATATCCACCTCCGCCTCATCGGGGTCGCGGTAGCGCCGCTGGATTTCAAGCGCGACCTCGTTCGCCCCGCCATGTTTCGGCCCGCGCAGCGCGCCGACCGCCGCCACGATCGCGCTGAACAGGTCCGAGCCCGTGCCCGCCACCATGCGCGCAGTGAAGGTCGAGGCGTTGAACTCATGCTCGGCATAGAGGTTCAGGGAGGTGTCCATCGCCCGCAGCCAGCTCTCTCGTGGGGGCGCGCCGTGCAGAAGGTGCAGGAAGTGGCCGCCGATGCTATCGTCATCGGTCTCGACATCGATGCGCCGCCCATTCCGCGCGAAGTGGTGCCAGTAGAGCAGTATCGACCCCAGCGAGGCGATCAGCCGGTCGGCGATCTCGCGCGCGCCGTCCGCCTCATGCCCCGGCGCTTCCGGCAGCACGCAACCCAGGGCGGAAATACCCGTCCGCATCACATCCATCGGGTGCGCGGCGGCGGGCATCGCCTCCAGCACCGTGCGCACCGCCGCCGGAATGCCGCGCAGCGCCCGCAGCTTCGCCTTGTAGACGCGCAACTCGGCCTCGGTCGGCAAGGCGCCGTGAATGAGGAGATGCGCGATTTCCTCGAAACCGCAGCGCGGCGCGATATCAAGAATGTCGTAGCCCCGGTAATGCAGATCGTTGCCCGAGCGGCCGACGGTGCAGAGCGCGGTATTGCCGGCCACGACGCCGGACAAGGCCACCGATTTTTTCGTCCTAGTCGGCGTCGCGAGGGTCGCACTCATTCCCGTCTTCTCCCGCTCAGCCGCGTTTGAACCCGAAGATTCCGGCGGCACCGCCACGCTCCAGCGAACCCGCCGGAAGGGCGATGGTCAGCTCGGCGAGTTCCCCGGCGCGCAGCATGGCCAGGCTCTCCGCCGCTTGCAGAAAGCGCATGACTTCGGACGGCTCCAGAATGCCCTCCGTCAGCGTGCGGAACTTGCCCACGTAGTCCGGCCGCTGCCAGGGCGTCGCGCCGAGGCTGTGCGCATTGGCGACCGCCATCTCATCGGCGATCACGCGCCCGTCCTTCATCGTGATCTCGATCCGCCCGCCGAAGGCTTTCACCGCCGGGTCCTCGGCATGGTAGCGCGCGGTCCATTCCGGGTCCTCCACGGTCGCGATGCGGCGCCACAGCGCCACCGTGTCCAGCCGCCGCGCACGTTCCGGCGCGTAGGAGCGCACATGGTGCCAGGCGCCGTCCTGCAGGGCGACGGCCACGATATACATGATCGAATGATCGAGCGTCTCGCGGCTCGCCCCGGGGTCGAACTTCTGCGGATCGTTGGAGCCGGTGCCGATGACATAATGAGTGTGGTGGCTCGTGCGGACGAGGATGCTCTCCACATCCTCCCACCGCGTCACCTGCCGCCCCATGCGGAAGGCGAGGTCGATCAGCGCCTGGCTCTGATATTCCGCCGAATGCTCTTTGGTGTAGGTGTCGAGGATGGCGCGCTTGGCCTCCCCCGGCGCGGGCAGCGGCACGGCGTAGCGTGCCTTCGGCCCGTCAAGCATCCAGGCGATGACACTGTCCTCGCCTTCATAGATCGGGCTCGGCGCGCCCTCGCCGCGCATGGCGCGGTCCACCGCTTCGATCGCGAGCTTGCCGGCATGGCTCGGCGCGTAGGCTTTCCAGGAGCTGATCTCGCCCTTGCGGCTCTGCCGGGTCGCGGTTGTTACATGCAGCGCCTGCTGCACGGATTGGTAGATGACCTCGGCGGGCAGGCCGAGCAGCGTGCCGATACCGGCGGCGGCCGAGGGGCCGAGATGCGCGACATGGTCGATCTTGTGCTTGTGCAGGCAAATCGCCCGCACGAGATCGACCTGGATTTCATAGCCCGTCGCGAGGCCCCGGAGGAGCGCCCGCCCATCGGCGCCGCATTGCTGCGCAACCGCGAGGATGGGCGGGATATTGTCACCCGGATGGCTATATTCGGCGGCCAGGAAGGTGTCGTGATAGTCGAGTTCGCGTACCGCCGTGCCATTGGCCCAGGCCGCCCATTCGGCATGAACGCGCACATCCGGCCCGTGGCCGAATACCGTCGCCCCGCCCGCGCGGGGATGCGCGAGCGCCTGATCCCGCGCCGTGGTCACCGGGTGGCGGTTGATCGCCGCGATCGCCACCGCCGCGTTGTCGATGACCCGGTTGACGATCATCTCCGTGACCGCGGGTTCGACCTCCACGGGGTCTGCGGCGACTGCCGCGATCTTCCAGGCGAGTTGGTTCTGCCGCTCCAGCCGATCGGCCTCGGGATGAACCCGAACCTCGTGGGTGATCACGTCATTCCCCTCGCTGATGGAGATACTACTGTCCTGATTGGAAGCGGAGCGTGACCGGCGCCAAACCGGCGAAGGTTACCACGACCGGCTCATCCACCCCAGCCCCGGTCACGCCGGTCCAGGAACCGCAGGTCACGATCTCGCCGGCCTTCAACCCGCCGGCCCAGACCGCGCCCTCATCCGCGAGCCAGGCGATGAGCCGGATCATATCGCCCGCCGGATTGCCGACGCGCTGCGTCGGCGCCTCACCCGCGATCTCCTGCCGCACCGCGAGGGCGGTGAAATCAATCTCCTGCCAGGCCGGCACGGCCTCTCCCACCACCAGCGCGCCATGGCCGATGCCGTCGGCGAGCTTCAGCCTGGCCGGCGCCTCACGCCAATCCGCGATGCGCCACTGCACGACCTCGATCACCGGATGGCAGCTCTCGATCGCCCCCAGCACCTCTTCCCGCGTATAGGCGGCATCGCGCGGCGGGAGATCCCGGCCGATTTTGAAGGCGATCTCGGCCTCGACCAGCCGGTCCGTATAGGCGGGGGAGAGCAGCGCCGGCTCCGGGATGATGCCAGGGGCCGGCAGCGGCGCGGCGTTCGGCTTGGCATCGGGGCCGCTGGCACCGACCTTCCAGCCGCCGATCGGCCCCAATGTCCGCGCGACCGCCCATTGGACGGCGTAGGCCTCAGCCTCGTTTTCGGGAACCTCCTCCGGCGCCACGGAAATGACTCTCCCGCTGCGGCGGGCTTCCAGAAGGCGGGCGGTGAGACTGCGCAGAGCCTGGGCGTCGCTCATGCTGCGCTGCAACAAAAGTTTATAATCATTAACTTAATGATTCCAGTGCTTTGTGAAAGACTACACAACTAGATCATGAATTACGCAATTTTGGAATTGCGTATCCGTGGCGCTCCCGGCAGAACGACCGAATTAAGGCGAAATCATGTCAGGAGACATCATGTTTTGGCCGTAATTCAGGGCCGCCGCGCTCGCGCTCGCTTCGATATCGGCATCAGCCCCGGTCGCCTTTGCGCAAACCGCCACGCCGCCGCCCCAGGCGACGGGGAGCTTGCTCGCCTCGGTCTCGGCCCAGGCCGGCATTGCCTATAATCCGGGGCCGCCGCCGGGCAGCGGGGCCGCTCGCCTCCCCGTCACCGATGGGCCCGCGGAATCGCGCCTCTGCGTGCGGGCCGGCTTGGGGCTGAGCGTGCCCGCGATCTCCGGCCCGCAAATGACGGTGGAAAGCGGGCTCTTCGGCTGCCCGACCAATACCGGCGGCCTGCCCGTCATCCTGCTTCAAGACCCGGCGCTGCAACCCCCGCCGACGAGCCGCCCGGGCGATTACAATCTTGATCTCACGGTGCGATACCGCCTGCTGCGGATGAAGCAGATGCAACTGGTTGCCAGCGCGTCAGACCAGGGCGTCGGCTACAGCCTGAACAGCCCGGTCAGCGGCAACAACCTGTTGCTCGCCATGTCCCTTATTTTCTGAGCGGCGTTTTTCCTTGCGGGAACGCCTTGCCCGGTGCCAGACTGCCGGCATCGGAAACAACAGAAAGGAGGTGATCCAGTGTCTCATTGTGTGATGCCGCAGGGCTCGGCGACCTGGATGATCACCGCCGGAGTTTACGGGCGGGGCTGATACGTCGCACCGGCCCGAGCGGCCGTCAGCAATGAAGAAGGCTCCGGCTCCGGCCGGGGCCTTCTTTTGGTTTCAGGGCGTCCAGCCGAAATAGGGAAACATCCAGCCCAGCTCTCGTAGAATGAGATCGTTCATTTCCTCCGTCAGCGTCGATCTCCAATCCCCGACCACACCCTTTCTGAGAAAGGCGCCATCCTGCGCCACGCCGGCCGGCCGGCCGCCGGTCGCCGCCGCGAAAGACGTCCGGGCCAGACAGGCGCGCACTGTGTCGATGTCGTCAGCGACATCGAGGAAGCGGAACAACCCGGCGATGACAGGCTCCGGCTCCCGCCGCAGCGCCTCATACGTCACCATCCGATAGGCGGCGGGATAACGCTCCCCGAAGGAGAGCATGGTTCGCGCGCCATCGTTCAAAGACGGAATCGCGCTGCGGATGAAAGCGATCTTTGCCTCGCGGTCATCATCACCGGGCGCGGGCTTGCGAAAGAAATACCAGGCGGAGGTCAGCACGTCGCGCGGATCGCGCGCGATGGCGATGAATTTGGCGCGGGGAAACAAGGTCATGAAGCGGGAAAAGTAGAAGACGTTTTCAGGTGTCTTCTCCCCGTAGGCGTGGCATTCGCGGTCTCCGGCCTGCTGGCTGAGCGCGAGAAGGATCGCCGTGCCCGCTAGAAACTCGGTATCCTCCGTTCTCGGCAGGGGGTAGCCGCCCGTATGCTGGAACAAGTCGTGATTCTTCGATTGTAGCGCCCGGCTACGCTCCGCCATGGCCGCTTCCAGCGGCGCATAGAGGTCTTTCGCGAAAAGACCCTCACCCTTGCAGGACGCATCCGGATGGCTGTCGAGGATCTGCTGCAACCAAGTTGTGCCGGACCGCGGCGCGCCACCGATGAAGAAAAGCTGGCGCCGCGCCATGGCACTCATGCGTTCGTTGATCTCCTCCCAACTCTTCAATGCACGCCCCGTCGATGAGTAAACATGCCGTGACTCGGTTTCATTCTGGTGTTTCATTCTAGTATAGTGATTCCGATATTCGCAAACGTGCTTGCGGCCGTCCACGCCGGGCGACGACATCAAATCAAGTTGACGACTCGTAACGGTAACGATAAATTTTGCAGACTCGTGTGCACGACCATGCACAAGCGCTCGGGCGACACCGAACGAAGACGGGCGGAGAGTGATGACAGATCGTGGAATGACCATCGGGGAGGCGTCCGCGTTCTCCGGCCTCTCGGCCAAAATGATCCGCTACTATGAAAGCATCGCCCTCATCCGCCCGGCCAGCCGCACCTCGGCCGGCTATCGTTTGTATGACGATGCTGACGTGAAAACCCTGCGCTTTCTCAAGCGGGCGCGCGGCCTCGGCTTCTCGGTCGAACAGATGCGCGACCTTCTCGCCCTCTGGCGGGATGAAGGCCGCTCCAAGACCGAGGTCAGGCGCCTTGCCTTGTCCCATGCCGACGCGCTGGAGGCGAAGGCGCGCGAAATCCAGAAAATCACGGCGGCGCTGCACGATCTCGCACGGCGTTGCCAATACAACGAACAATCCGGTTGCGCCATCATTGATGCGCTTGCGGGTCTGCCGCTCCAGGACGAGGCCGCCTGATCCGCCTCACCGTCACGCGCGATCTCGCGCGGCGATTCCGGGTGACACTGCAACCGTAATGGGCGTGACGATGGCCGTTTTTCGTCAAAAATGAGCCAAACCGCCTCACTTTGCCGTTTGCCTCGCGAATGAGGCCTGTATTTTCCCGCCTCGCGCCGGTTGCCATGCGCCCGCACGGAACCACCTTTCGGACTGTCACACCGATATCGGTTTCGGATGGAAAGGGGCGCCCTTGCAGCGACGCGATCTGGTCCAAGGCGGCATCAGCCTCTCGGCTTTGGCGGCCTTCTCCTCGCTCGGCCTGACCGCTGGCCGTGCCGCCTCGGCGCCCGCAGCCGGCCCCGCGCCCGGGCCATTCGACCAGTCGACCGTCCGGCGCCTCGCACGGCGGATGGCGGCCGAGCCCTACCAGGCGCCGAGCACCAGCCTGCCCGCGCCGATCGCCCATATGAGCTATGACGATTTCCGCGCCATCGCCTACCGGCCCGACCAGGCCTTGTGGCACGACCAGAAGCTTCAATTCACGGTCCAGTTCTTCCCGCGCGGCTTCCTCTATGAGGCTCGGGTCGCGATGTTCGAGGTCGCGGATGGCCGCGCGACCGCCATTCCCTACAGCGCCGACCTCTTCACCTATGACAATCCGAAGCTCCAGGTCGCGGGCGATATCGGCTTCTCCGGCCTCCGCATCCTCAATCCGATCAACAGCCCGGATGTTTTCGAGGAGTTCTGCGTCTTCCTCGGCGCCAGCTATGTCCGCGCCGTCGCGAAGGGGCAGATCTATGGGCTCTCGGCGCGCGGCCTCGCCCTCGGCACCGGCGATCCGAAGGGCGAGGAATTCGCCCGCTTCAGCGCCTTCTGGCTGGAAAAGCCGCAGCCGGGGCAGACCTCCCTGGTCCTCCATGCCCTGCTCGACAGCCAGAGCGTCACGGGCGCCTTCACCTTCACCATCCGGCCGGGGGCGGAGACGGTCTTCGATGTGGAGAGCGCCCTTTACCCCAGAACCGACATCACCGAACCCGGCATCGCGACGCTCACCGGCATGTTCTATTTCGACGCCAATAACCGCAACAAGGTGAATGACTGGCGGCCGGCCGCGCATGATTCGGAAGGGCTGTCGATGTGGACCGGCGCGGGCAACCAGATCTGGCGGCCCCTGAACGATCCCGCGACGCTGCAATTCAGCGCCTTCAGCGACACCAACCCGCATGGCTTCGGGCTGATGCAGCGCAAGCGCAGCTTCTCGGACTATCAAGATCTGGCGCTGCAATACGAAAAGCGGCCGAGCCTCTGGATCGAGCCGATCGGTGATTGGGGCCAGGGCGGCGTCGATCTGGTGGAGATCCCCTCCCCCAATGAGGTGAACGACAATATCGTCGCCTTCTGGCGCCCGAAGGACAAGCTGGCGGCGAAGGGCGAATATGCCTTCACCTACCGCATGCATTGGGGCTGGGACTGCCCCTGGCCGACCAAGCTCGGCCGTGTCGTCGATACCCGGATCGGCAACTCCGACGACCATGCGGGGCTGGAGATCGCGCTCGATTTCGTCGGTGACGATGTGAAGGCTCTGGCCGCGAACCCGGCGATGCACGCAGAGGTCAGCGCCAATGCCGGCAAGATCGACCGCGTGGTGGTGGAGCCCAACCCCGCGCTCGGCGGCTGGCGGATCATGTTCACTCTGACACCGGGGAGCGCCCAGCTGATCGAGCTGAGCTGCGCGCTCATGAACGGCGATACGGCCGTCTCGGAAACCTGGCTCTACCGATGGACGCCGTGAGTCCGTCTCCGGCGTTGCCGCGCGCTGCGTTGCCGGATGAGACACCGCTTGCCATGCCGGTGCAGTCGCTGGCCTCGGCACCCGCCCGGCCGCTTCGGCCGGCCACCGCGCCGCGCGGTTTGCTGCTCAGGCGGCTCTTCGTCATCGGCGGGGCGGTGCTGATGACGGCCGGCGGCGGGGTGGAGATGTACCGCGTGCTGAACAGCAACGGGCCAAGCATCCTCGGTATCCTCGTGCTCCTGCTCTTCGTCGCGCTCTTCGCCTGGGTGGCGCTCGCCTTCATGAGCGCCGTCGGCGGCTTCGTCGCGGCACTGTCCGGTGGCGGCCTCGGCCTCGGCATCACCCGGGATGGGCCGCTGCCCGAGCTTTCCAGCCGCACCGCGCTGCTGATGCCGACCTATAATGAGAGCCCGGAGCGGGTCATGGGCGGCGTGCTGGCGCATGCACCTATCCCTCGCCGCCACCGGGCTCGGCGAGCAGTTCGACATCTTCATCCTCAGCGACACGACGGACCCCGATATCTGGATCGCGGAGGAAGCCGCCTTCCTGGCGCTCCGCGCGCCGCGCCGGGGATCGCGGCGGCCGCATCTTCTATCGCCGCCGGGCGAAGAACACCGAGCGCAAGGCGGGCAACCTCGCCGAATGGGTGCGCCGCTTCGGCGGCGCCTATCCGCAGATGCTGACGCTCGATGCCGACAGCCTCATGGAGGGCGAGACCGTCGTGCGCCTGGCAGCGGCGATGGAGCGGAACCCGGGCGTCGGCCTGATCCAGACCCTGCCGGTGATCGTCAACGGCACGACGCTCTTCGCCCGCATGCAGCAATTCGCCGGCCGCGTGTATGGCCCGCTGATCGCCCAGGGCATCACTTGGTGGCACGGGTCGGAGGGCAATTACTGGGGCCATAACGCCATCATCCGCACCCATGCCTTCGCCGAGCAGGCCGGCCTGCCCCATCTGCATGGCCGCAAACCCTTCGGCGGCCCGATCCTCAGCCATGACTTCGTCGAGGCCGCGCTGATGCGGCGGGGCGGCTGGGCCATCCATATGGTGCCGGGCCTTGCCGGCAGTTTCGAGGAAAGCCCGCCGTCGCTCTCCGATGTCGCGATCCGGGACCGGCGGTGGTGCCAGGGCAACCTTCAGCATGCCGGCGTGCTGCCGGCGCGCGGGCTGCACTGGGTCAGCCGGCTGCATATGCTCATGGGCATCGGCAGCTACGTCACCGCGCCGCTCTGGCTCCTCTTTCTGCTCGCGGGCGTGCTGATCTCTTTGCAATCGCGCTTCGTGCCGCCGCAGTATTTCGGCGCTACCAAATCGCTTTTTCCGCGCTGGCCGCAGGTCGACCCGATCCTCGCGAAATGGGTCTTCATCGCCACCATGGCGGTGCTGCTGGCGCCGAAACTGCTGGCCTACATCCTGCTGCTGTTTGACGGGCCGCTGCGCCGTGGCTGCGGCGGCGGCCTCCGCGCCCTGCTCAGCCTGCTGCTGGAAACGCTGCTCGGCGGGCTCATCGCACCCGTCGCCATGCTGATCCAGACGGAGGGGGTGATGCAGATCCTCCGTGGCCGGGACTCGGGCTGGAACGTCCAGCAGCGGGACGGGGCGGCCCTGCCTGTTCGTGTGGTTTGGCGGCAGTATTGGCGCTACATGGCCATGGGGCTGATCCTCGCTGGCGCCGCCTATGCCGTCTCGCCGGCCCTGTTTTTGTGGATGACGCCGGTTCTGGCCGGGCTCGTGCTGGCGGTGCCCATGGTCGCGGTCACCAGCCGCCAGAGCCTCGGCCTCCGGCTGCTACGGCTGGGGCTTCTCCGCACACCGGCCGAGCAGACGCCCGCCGGCGTGATGGTCCACGCGCGGGAATGGCAGGCGGCCTTGGCCGCCCAAAGTGAGAACGCCACGAGCCACCTCCTGCGTGACCCTGGCTTGCTGCGCGCCCATGAGGCGATGCTGCCGCCGCCCCGCCGCCCGGGGCATGACCCGATCGACGTGCCGCTGCTGGTCGGCCTCACCAAGCTGCGCGAGGCCGAGACGCTGCAAGCCGCGCTCGCTGCGCTCACGAAGGCGGAGACGGCGGCGGTGCTGGGCTCGGCCGAGGGGCTGGCCCAGCTTGCCGCCCTTCAGCCGATGGCGGGAAGCCCCAGCATCGACCGCGCCTGAGCCGCCGTCGCCACCGGGCGCCCATATTCGGCGCAGAGGCCGGCGACACGCTCCACCAGCGCCGCGTTGCTGGGCGCAAGCGTCGTCTTGTCCCAGCGGACATTATCCTCCAGCCCGGTGCGGCAATGGCCGCCCATCTCCAGCGCCCAGTGATTGACCTCAAGCTGATGGCGGCCGATGCCGGCGGCGGTCCAGGTGGCGCCGGGCAGCAGCTCGCGCAGCTTGGCGACCTCGAACTCCAATATGTCGCGCTTTGCCGGCAAAGCGTGCTTCACGCCGAAGACGAATTGCACATGCGGCGGCGCCAGGATCAGCCCCTCCGCCACCAGATCGGCGGTGTTGTAAAGCATTGCGAGATCGAAAACTTCGATCTCCGGCTTGGTGCCGTAATCCCGCATGACCGTCGCCAGCCCGCGCACGAAATCCGGCGGGTTCTCATACACGATCGTCGGGAAATTCACCGATCCGGTCGCGAGGCTCGCCATGTCCGGCCGCAGATGCAGCATCGCGCCCCGCGCCTCCATCGCGCGCCCGCGCCCGCCGGTGGAGAACTGGATGATCATGTCGGGGCAATGCGCGCGGATGCCCTCCTGCAACCGCGCGAACTTCTCCGGATCGCTGCTCGATGACTCATCGTCGTTGCGGACATGCACATGCACCAAAGCGGCGCCGGCCTCATAGGCGGCGTGGGTGCTCTCCACCTGTTCCGGCACTGTCACCGGCAGCGCCGGATTGTCCTTCTTGCGCGGGACCGAGCCGGTGATGGCGACGGATATGATGCAGGGTTCGGCCATGATGTTTCTCTCCCGCGAGTTAGCGCGCTGTCTCGATGTCTTTCAGAATCTTGCCGGCCTCGGCGAAGGCGGTGTTGGCGGCCGGCACGCCGGCATAAATCGCGGTCTGCATCAGCACCTCCTTCAATTCAGCCGAGGTGAATCCACTCCGCGAGAGGCCGGCCCGCACATGCAGGGCGAACTCCTCCCACCGGCCGAGGGATGCGGTGATGGCGACCACCAGCAGGCGGCGCGTGCGGTCATCCAGCCCCGGCCGCGTCCAGATCTCGTTCCAGGCGATGCGGGTGATCATCTCCTGAAACTCGGCGTTGAATTCGGTGCGGTTGGCGAGCGACCGATCGACCCAGGCATCGCCCAGAACCTCCCGCCGGCGCGCGAGCCCGGCGTCATAGAGCGCCGTGGCCGCCTGGCCGCGTTCGGGCGTCGCCTGCCCGGTCAGGAACCGGCGCATGGCGGCCGCCATGCCGCGCGGGTCTTCCAACGCCGGCAGATGGGCCGTGGGCATATGCAGACTGGCCGCGCCCGGAATGGCCGCCGCGATCGCGGCGCCGTGGCTCTCATACGGCGTCGATATATCCTGCGTTCCGCCGATCACGAGCGTCGGCATGCGGATCACGGGCAGCGCGTCCAGCAGGCGCATATCCCGGATGGCCGCGCAGCAGCCGGCATAGCCATGCGCCGGCTGCGCCAGCAGCGCCGCGCGCGTGGTCTCGACCGCCTCTGGCCGCCGCTCCCGGAAGGACGCCGAGAAGAACCGCTCCATCGCCATATCGGCGATGGCGGCGGTGCCGCCGGCCCGCACCGTCGCCGCCCGCGCCTCCCAGGCCGCCGGGTCCATCGCGGCCGAACTGCAAGCGACGATGAGCGCGGAGAAGCGCTCGGGCAGGCGCAGCGCCAGCGTCATCGCCACCATGCCGCCGAGCGAGATGCCGCAGAGCGCCGCGCGGGGCGCGCCCGCCGCATCCAGCACCGCAGCGGCATCGCTCGCCAGCATGGCGAGGTCATAGTCACCGGCCGGCGCGTCAGAGGCGCCGTGGCCGCGCATATCCATCCGGATGACGCGGAATTCGGGCAGCAGCGTTGGCACGACGGCATCCCACAGCTCCAGGCCCGTGCCGATGGAATTGAGCAGGAGCAGCGCCGGCTTCTCGGCCAATCCCTCCTGTCGCCAGAAAAGGCGAACCCCGTCTCTGACCGCGAACGGCATCAATCCTCTCCCTGTGCATCGCGCAGCGCGGCCAAAGCCCGCCGCGCCAGCAGCTATGTCGCGCCGCGTTCGCCGGCCAGTTGCTCGGGAGACATATAGGCGGGCGTGCCGCTGATCACGCTCTGCCCGCCGCTGCTCGAGACCGTCAGGCCGTCGGCGGTGGCCAACGGATCGCTCTGCTCGCTGGCACCGAGCGGCTGCCGATGACACAAGCTGCGAGCTGCGACGCGCGAGTCCAAAATCCATGATTCGCGGCGTCAGGTCGTCGCCCACAATCACGTTTGCCGGCTTCAGGTCGCCATGCACGGTGCCCGCGGCATGGGCCGCCGTTAGCCCACGGGCAATCCCGCGTGCGATCCGTTGTCGTTGGTCGAGCGGCAGTCGGGCGGCGATCAGGCTGGTGAGCGGCTGCCCATCCAGAAACTCCATCGCGATCAGCGGCAGGCCGTCTTCCTCGTCGACGGCATAGATCGTGCAAACATTCGGATGGCTCAGGGGCGCGGCGGCGCTGGCCTCGCGCAGCATCGCCTCGCGCGAGTCTTCGGAATTGCGCCGCAGCACCTTGAGGGCAACGCGTCGCTGCAGGCGAAGATCCCAGGCCGCGAACACACTGCCGAACGAGCCCTTCCCCACCAGCCTCTCGATGCGATAGTGCCCGAGCACGCGTCCAGGGCGCAATGCCTGCTCCGGATCGATCGTGCCATCGGCATTGGTCCAACTGGCCGGACAAAGCCCGCCGGTCTGCACGCGCATCGAGCACCCGCAACGTTTCGTCAACATTGCGTCCCACGGAAAGATTGTGCACGGCGGCATATTGCAAAATCCCCGCCGGATCGATGAGGAACAGGCCGCGTGCGGCCGCCTCTTTGTCCGGAAT
Source organism: uncultured Pseudomonadota bacterium (assembly GCA_963745125.1). Taxonomy (GTDB): domain Bacteria; phylum Pseudomonadota; class Alphaproteobacteria; order Acetobacterales; family Acetobacteraceae; genus Acidisoma. The sequence continues at coordinate 7,230 of CAVUWB010000007.1, read as the reverse complement.
CCAGACGCCGAACTGCCGGGCAACCGCGCCGTCGACGTCGGACGCCAAGGGAAACTGCAGGTGCCCGAGCCCGCCTTCGTTGACCGGCGTGCGCAGCCAACTGGAGTGCGATTCGATGTTATCGATGCTCACCCCCAGCAAGTCGCAATTGCGCCGGGCAAAATCGGCGGCCCGCCCGCTAAAGCTCGTCAATTCGGTGGGACAAACAAACGAGAAATCGCGTGGATAGAAAATCACCAGAAGCCATCGGCCGAAATAGTCGGACAGCGCGATCGGCCGCGGATCCGGCGCGTCGATCGAAACCGCCGGCAAGATGAATTCCGGCACAGGCTGAGAAATGAGCGTCATGTCGCCAGCCAGCGCGGGGTAGGCGAGTGGAACGAGACAGCCCGCTCATTATAGAAAGCGAACGGCCGATTCGCACGGGGCGTTATCGTACTCAAATACCCGCCATACTGCTGCAACGGTTCGGCGTTCGATTTACACTAGGTGAGCGAATGGCAAGCTGAATCACCACTCTTGCCGTGTGCCAGCAAACGAGCCGATAAACCGCTCGGCACAACATTGATCCCTCCCACGGTCCTTCGAGGTACACCATGTCACGTAGGTTCTTGTCCGTCGGGTTGGCAATGCTGCTTTTGTTTTCGGCGGTCGCGCCGCTGGCCTGCGCCGCTGAAGGCGACGCGAATCAACCGCTCCGCGTTCAATTCCCCAATCCGACTGTCTTTCAATCCCCCTACACCTGGCGAAACGATCACGGCTCGGCCATCGCGCCCACCGGCGGCAGTTATCTGAAAGGCGTGGTCAAAGGCACGACCACCCTGCGGGCAAATATCGACACCTCGCTCAACGCCGGCCATGGCGGCCGACGACATGCCGACGCTCAAAGTCACGATCGACGACCAGCCGGCCGCGTTCGTGCAGTTTCCGCCCGGGGCCAAGCAAGTGACGCTGGCCACGCTTGACGCCCGACGCCGCATCGCTACCGCATCGAAGTGATCGGCGGCAATCAGATCAAGCCCGACGGCTGGCGCGGCACGACGTTCCAGACCAAGATCGACAGCCTGGAGTTCGACGCCGGCGCCGACGCTGTCGCCGCCGGCGTTGCGGTCGCACAGCGGGCGCTGTTCCTGGGCGACAGCAACATCCAGGCCTACTTTGGCGAGCCGCAACGTCGGCCCCTATTACCAATATGTCGACTACACGCTGTCGTGGCCGGGCGACGTGGCGTTTGCCTTCGACTGCGAGTTCGGCCAGATCGGCATCGGTTCGACCGGCTGGATCCATCCGGGGCAGGGGGGCTATCCGGCGATGCCCGACTGGTGGAACGAGTACTCGGCCGGCCAGCCGCGCGATCTTTCGCTTGCAGCCCGACTATGTTTGGGTGGCGCTGGGGGCGAACGATCACGGCGTCGAGCCGGCCAAGCTGACCGAGCGTGATCGTCGCCTGGCTGGCCAGGCGCGGCAGGCGTTTCCCGACGGCCGAGATTTTTTGCGTCGTGCCGTTTCACGGCGAGAATCGCGCATGCCGTCACCGCCGCAGTCAGCACCGCGCGGCGGCCGGCGATGCCGACGCTCCACCTGATCGACCTGGGCCACGAGCTGGAGTCGGCCATTCCCTTTCGCATGGGCCAGGCCACCTGGCTGACCGGCGACGGCCTGCACCTGCGGGCGGTCTATCACGGCCTGATCGCCGCCGGCATTGCCCGCCAAAGTGCCACCGCCCTGGCCAAATCCCCCGCCGCGGCGAAATAGGCCCCACATTCACAAGAGGCATGGCTGTGGTTTCCGCTGCCACCGGCATCGTCCTATAATTGATGGCGGTGCCCCTGCGGTGCCGGCTCAATTCTCAGGGCACTTTCTGATGACCACCGACAGCCACACCCCCGGCAGCCAGGCCGAAATCGAGGCGCTGATTGCGCTGGCCGATCGCGAATATTCCGCCGGCCTGTTGGCCGAGGCGACCGTGACTTGCCAGAAGATTCTGGCGATCGTGCCGCATCACCCCGAAGGGCACAATCTGGTGGCCGATCTGCTCACCGGGCAGGGGCGTCTCGACGAAGCGGTGGCCCATTACGAGCAAGCCCTGACCTATAAGCCCGACTATTTCGAGGCCTGCGACAGCCTGGGTACTGTCCTCCGCCGGCAGGGCAAATTGACTCAGGCCGGCATCCGTTTCCAGCAGGCCATCACCTTACGGCCCGACCTGGTCAGCCCCGTCTGCAGCCTGGGCAATGTTCTTGCCCAGCTCGACCGGCTGACCGACGCCGAAACGGTCTATCGCCACGCGCTGACAGTCGATCCGCCGCACCTCGAGTCGCACTTCAATCTGGCGGCGGTGCTCAGGCGGCAAGGCAAGCTCGATCAGGCCATCGCGCAGCTCGAACTGGCGATCGTCGAGCGCCCGACTCGCCCGAGACGTTTAACAAGCTGGGCAACTTGCTCTATCAGCAGGGGCGGACAGACGAGGCGATGGCTCGCTTCGATCAGGCCCTGGCGCTGCGGCCCGACTATGCCCAAGCGCATTTCGACCGCGCAGGATCTGCAAAACGTTCCAGCGCGGCGATCCCGATCTGACGGCGCCTCGAGTCGCTGGCCGCTAAGCCCGGCCGCCTCACGTCGCGCCAACAGGTCTACATCCACTTTGCGCTCGGGCAAGGCGCTGGAAGACGTCGGCGACTACCACCGCGCTTCGAGCATTGGTTGCGAGGCAACGGCGCTGAAACGCCGCAAGTATCGACTACGACGAAACGGCCCACCAGCGGGAGTTTCCGGCCCGGCCGAAACCTTCGATGAAGGTCTGTTCCAGCGCTTGCCGAGGTCGGCGATCCTTCGCCGCTGCCGATCTTCATCGTCGGCATGCCCCGCTCGGGCAGCACGCTGGTCGAGCAGATTCTGGCCAGCCACCCGCAGTCCATGCCGCCGGCGAACTAACGAATCTGGACGATCTCATCGCTCGGACAGTCGCCGCAAGCGGCCAGGGTTACGCTATCCGCATTGGATCCGCGACGCTGGAGGCCGACGGTTTTCGGCGGCTGGCGAGGCCTATCTGGCCAGTTTGCCGCCGCTGCCGGCCGGCAAGACGCGGATCACCGACAAGGCGTTGAGCAACTTTTTCCACGTCGGTTTGATCCGGCTGATTCTGCCCAACGCCCGCATCATCCACACGCTACGCGATCCGGTCGACACCTGCGTGTCGTGTTTCTCCACGCGTTCGCGCGGGGCCAGCTGTTCAGCTACGAGCTGGCCGAGCTGGGCCGCTATTACCGCTGGTACCGACGATTTGATGGACCACTGGCGGCGGTGCTGCCGGCGGGCGCGATGCTCGACGTCGCGTACGAGGATGTGGTCGACGATCTGGAGGGGCAAGCCCGGCGGCTGATCGAGTTTTGCGGCCTGCCGTGGGACGATCGCTGCCTGAGCTTCCACGAAACCGACCGGCCGATCGCGACCGCCAGCAACGGCAGGTTCGCCGGCCGGTCTATCGCGGTTCGCTGGCCCGCTGGCGGCGATACGAAGCGTGGCTCGCTCCGCTGCTGGACGAGCTCAAGTCGCGGCCGGCCGATTCATAAGCGCGCTGCGCGGATTGATCGCGATTGGCCCGATTTTCGCCGTCACGATCAGAAAGCTATAATTCGTTGGCCACAATTCCTTGGCCGACCATGGCCAAGGAATTGTGGCCAAGCAGGACGAAGCTCGATGACAACCTCCGGCCCAGCACCCCAGCAGCGCCCCCGATATAGACGGCTCCTGGTTGCGCTGGCACAAAGCGAACACACCGCTGCCATCTGCCGGCGGCCGAGGCGGCCTATCGCCAGGTGCTCGCGCTGCGGCCCCAATTTGCCGAGGTCGCCAACGACCTGGCCGCCTTGCTCGCGGCCCGTGGCCAACTCGACGAAGCCCTGGCGATCTACGAGCACGCCGTGACAGTCAAGCCAGGCTTGCTCCCCCGCAGATCAGCTTGGTGATTTGTACCACCGCCAAAACAAGCTCGATCAGGCCGCGGCCTGCTATCGGCACGCCGTCGCCCTGGCCCCCAATCTGGCCGAAACACACAGCAACCTGGCGGCCGTGCTCGCCAAGCAAGGTGACCTGCCCGCGGCCGCCACCTGCTGCCAGCGAGCGCTGACCCTCAACCCCGGCCTCTATCAGGCCTACATCAACTCGGCGGACAGCCGCCGCAAGCAGGGGCAGCTCGATCAGGCCAAAACGCTTTATCAGCAAGCCATCGCCCTGAAGCCCGACTATGCCGAGGCCTTTCACAATCTCGGCGGTGTCCTCGAAAGGCAAGACCTGCTCGAACTGGCGCGCGCCGCAATACCAGCGGGCAGTCACCCTCAAGCCGACCTCGTCCAAGCCTGCAACAGCCTGGGCAAAGTCCTGCGGAAGCAAGGCAAGCTCGACAAGGCCGTGGCGACGCTGGAGCAATACATTGCCGTCGAGCCACATGCGGCCCAGACCCACAAAAGCCTGAGCAAAGCCCTCAAGAGCAAGGCGACTACGAACCGCGCCCTGGCCAGCGTTCAACAAGCCCTCGCTCTCAGGCCCGACAGTGCCGAAGCACTTTACGATCCGCGCGACCTCAAAACCTTTCAGCCCGACGATCCCGACCTCTCGCCGCGCCTCGAGGCCTTGGCCCGCGCAGCCCGCCGCCTGCCGCCCAGCGAGATGCTCTTCGTCCATTTTGCTCTCGGCAAGGCGCTGGAAGACATCGGCGAATACCGACGGGCCTTCGAGCATTTCCAACAGGCCAACGCGCTGAAGCGCCGCGAAGTCGAATACGACGAAGCCGCGTCGCTGCGGCACATTCGCCGGCTCATCCACGACCTGTTCGATCGCCGACTGCTCCACCGCTTGGCCGGCTCCGGCGATCCTTCGCCCGCGCCGATCTTCATCGTCGGCATGCCCCGCTCCGGCAGCACGCTGGTCGAGCAGATTCTGGCCAGCCATCCGCAGGTCCATGCCGCCGGCGAACTGACGAATCTCGACCGCATGTCAGTCGAAGCGTCGTCGGATCCCGAGCGGCCGGCCGATTCCGTTTCCGCAGTCTGTGTCCGACGCTCGACGCCGACGGCCTGCGGCGACTGGGCGCAGGCCTATCTGGCCAGTCTGCCGCCGCTGCCCGAGGGCAAAACGCGGATCACCGACAAGATGCCCGGCAACTTTTTACATGTCGGCCTGATCCGCCTGATCTCTGCCCAATGCCCGGATCATCCACACCATGCGCGATCCGGTCGATACCTGCGTTTCGTGCTTCTCGCAGCTGTTCACCGTCTGGCCAGGCGTTCAGCTACGACCTGGCCGAATTGGGCCGCTATTACCGCTGGTATCACGAGCTGATGGACCACTGGCGATCGGTGCTGCCGGCCGGCGCGATGCTCGACGTCGCGTACGAAGACGTGGTCGACGACCTGGAGCAGCAAGCCCGGCGGCTGATCGACTATTGCGGTCTTGCCTGGGACGATCGCTGCCTGAGCTTTCACGAAACCAGCCGGCCGGTCGCCACCGCCAGCAACGTGCAGGTTCGCCAGCCGCTGTATCGCAGTTCGGTGGCGCGCTGGCGGCGCTACGAAGCTTATCTCGAGCCGCTGTTGGCCGAGCTCGAGAGCTGCCGACAGCCGATCGGATCGGCCGACCTGGAGAGAACAATCCCGATGACGACGTCCAGCCAGCCGCCCGAGTCCAAGCCGAATTGGATGCGCTGGTTGCCCTGGCGCAGCGAGCACATCGCGCGGGGCGATTGGCCGAGGCCGCCGACGGCCTATCGCCAGATTCTGGCGCTGCGGCCCGACATCGCCGAGGCCTACAACAACCTGGGCAATGTCCTGCTCGGCCAGGGCAAGCTCGACGAAGCCGCGGCCCAGTACGAGCGAAGCGACGGCTCTCAAGCCCGACCTGTTTCAGGCCCACAATAACCTGGGCAACATTCTCCGCCGGCGCAGGGCAAGCTCGACCAGGCCGTGGCGCGGTTTCAGCAAGCGATCGCCGCTCAGGCCCGATCTTGCCGAGCCCACAACAACCTGGGCAACGTGCTGCTGGGCCAAGGCAAGCTCGACGAGGCGGCGGCCCAATTCGAGCAAGCACTTGGCCCTCAAGCCCGACCTCGCCGAGCCGCACAACAACCTGGGCAACGTCCTGCGCGAGCAAGGCCAAGCTCGACCGAGGCCGCCGCATGCTATGAGCAAGCGATCGCTCTCCGGCCGAACTACGCCGAAGCGTACAACAACCTGGGCAATGTCGCTGGGACACAGGGCAGGTTCGACGAAGCCATGGCGCCATTATCGACAAGCCCTGGCCCTCCGGCCCGACCTCGCCGAAGCGCATTACCATCGCGCCGATCTGAAAACCTTCGCGCCGGCGATCCCGATCTCGCCGCGCTCGAAGCGCTGGCCGCCGACAACGCCCGGCTTGTCGCCCGGCGACAGGTCTATCGTCCACTTTGCGCTCGGCAAGGCGCTGGAAGACGTCGGCGACTACCAGCGCGCGCCTTTCGAGCATTGGCTGCAGGGCAATGCGCTGAAGCGCGGCCAAATCGATTACGACGAAGCGGCCGATCTGCAGAATTTCCGGCTCATTGCCGAGGTCTTCGACGCCGGCGTTGTTCGATCGCTTTGCCGGCGATGGGCGATCCGTCGCCGGTGCCGATCTTCGTCCTCGGCATGCCCCGTTCCGGCAGCACGCTCGTCGAGCAGATTCTGGCCAGCCATCCGCAGGTCCACGCCGCCGGCGAACTGACGAATCTGATCGCGTGCTCCAGCCGGCATCCGACTCCGCCGGCCGGCCGATTCCTTTTCCGCAGTGCGATCGCAGCGCTCGACGCCGACGGCTTGCGGCGGCTGGGCAGGCCTATCTGGCCAGCCTGCCGCCGCTGCCGAGGGCAAGACGCGGATCACCGACAAGTTGCCGAGCAACTTCCTGTATGTCGGGTCTGATCCGCCTGATCCTGCCCAACGCCCGCATCATTCACACCCTGCGCGATCCGGTCGATACGTGCGTCTCGTGTTTCTCGAGACTGTTTACGCTTCGGTCAGGCGTTCAGCTACGACCTGGCCGAATTGGGCCGCTATTACCGCTGGCTATCACGAGTTGATGGACCACTGGCGATCGGTTCTGCCGGCCGGCGCCATGCTCGACGTCTCGCTACGAGGACGTGGTCGACGATCTGGAAGCAGCAAGCCCGGCGGCTGATCGATTATTGCGGTCTGCCCTGGGACGATCGCTGTTTGGATT
>CAVUWB010000006.1:0-968321 GCA_963745125.1 uncultured Pseudomonadota bacterium | reverse complement strand
CCTCGATCGAAGGCGGGGTCGTGCTGCCCAACGCGAATATCGCGCGCAACGTGCATCTCACCAACGTCATCGTCGATGCCGGGGTGAACATCCCGGAAGGCCTTGTCGTCGGGCAGGACCCGGAGCTTGACGCGAAGCGGTTCCGCCGTTCGGCCGCCGGTATTTGTCTTATCACCCAGCCAATGATTGACGCACTCGACCGATGAACAAACTCCAAGTCCTGGCTGTCGCCTCCGAATTCTATCCGCTGGTCAAGACCGGCGGCCTTGCCGACGTATCCGGCGCGCTTCCCGCCGCGCTGGATGAGGAGGATGTGGCCGTCACCACGCTGCTGCCGGGCTATCCGTCCGTGCTCGCGGGCCTGCAATCGGCCCAGCCCGTGCGGACGATCCCCGATCTGTTCGGCGGCCCGGCGGCACTTCTCGCCGGGCGGACGGGGGGCGCCCGGCTGCTGGTGATCGACGCGCCGCATCTCTATGGCCGCGCCGGCAACCCCTATGTCGATGCCCAAGGGGTCGACTGGCCCGACAATCCGCAGCGCTTCGCGGCACTGGCGCGCGTCGCCGCCGATCTCGCCCGGGGTCTGCTCATGGGCTGGCAGCCCGATCTCGTGCATGGGCATGATTGGCAGGCGGGGCTCATCCCCGCCTATCTGCGCTTCACCGAAGGCCGGACCGTGCCGGTGGTGATGACGATCCACAACCTTGCCTTCGGCGGCCGCTTCTCGGCGGAGATCCTGCCCAGCCTTGGGCTGCCCTGGACCTCCTATTCCGTCGACGGGGTCGAGTATTACGGGGGCATCGGCTTCCTCAAGGCGGGCGTGCGGCTCTCCGAGCGGGTGACGACCGTCTCCCCCACCTATGCGCGCGAGATCTGCACGCCGGCCGGCGGCTTCGGCATGGACGGTCTGCTCCGGTCCCGTGGAGGTGATCTTTCGGGCATTCTCAACGGCATCGACACGACGGTGTGGAACCCGGGCAAGGATGCGGCGCTGCCGCAGACCTTCACGCGCAAGACGCTGGAGCAGAGGCGCGCCAACAAGGCGGCGCTCTGCGCGCGCTTTGGGCTGAAGCCCGACGCGCTGCTGCTGGGCGTTGTCAGCCGGCTGACGACGCAGAAAGGGCTGGACCTGCTGCCGGCGAGCCTGCCGACGCTCAGCCGGCTTGGCGCCAGTATCGTTATTCTGGGGGCGGGACAGCCTGAGCTGGAACAGGCGATCGCGGCCGCGGCCCCCCCCGGCGAGATGGGGCTGTTCCTCGGCTATGACGAAAACCTTGCTCATCTGATCTACAGCGGCGCGGATGCCTTGCTCATCCCCTCGCGCTTCGAGCCCTGCGGCCTGACCCAGCTTTGCGCGATGCGCTACGGCTGCCTGCCGGTGGTGACGCGCGTCGGCGGCTTGGCGGATACGGTGATCGACGCGAATGAGGCGGCGCTGGCGTCCGAGGTCGCGACAGGCTTTCAGATGCCGGTCGCCGATACCCCGTCTCTCGATCTGGTGTTGGAGCGCGTCGCGGCGGTCTGGCGGGACCCCGACACGTGGCGGCGTATGCAGCGCAACGCGATGAAGGCCGAGGTCGGCTGGGGCCGCTCAGCCGCGCGCTACGCGGCGCTGTATCGGGAGCTTGTGGGGTAGCTCAGAGCCCGATGGCCGGAGGCTGCTATCCAGCCTCCGGCCATCACGCTTACCGCCCCAACCGCGCCGGCAAATGCGATTTGAGCCAGGCCCAAACGCGGCCGACGCCCGCGACCCCGAGCAGGATCGCACCCCATAGGGCCAGACTCAGGAACTGGCTGATGTTGAGCAGATTAGCCGCCGTCGAGACGAGCTGCAGAATAACGAGCGAGAGAACGAGCCCGCTCACGCGGCCGAAGCCGCCCGCCGGATCGACACCGCCCAGCACGGCCGCCAGAATTGTGATGAGCAGGTAGCTCTCGCCATAAGCCGCGTTGGCGGAATTGAACCGCGCCATCATCAAAAGGCCCGCGATCGCCGACAGCGTCGCCGACAGCATATAGACCTTCACCAGCACGCGCCGTGTATCGATACCGGAATAGCGGACCGCCTGCTGGTTCGAGCCCAGCATGGCGACGATGTTCCCGAAGGGTGTGCGTGTCAGCAACACGCCCACCGGGAAGGCCACGGCCAGGAAGACGATGACGACGACCGGCACGCTGAAGATAGAGCCGTTGCCGATAAACACCATGAAGGCGGGGAAGCCGGCGATGACGCCGCCATGGGTCAGGCCGATCGCAATCCCTTTCACCATCGTCATGGTGCCGAGTGTGGCGAGGATCGGCGAAACCCCCAGATAGGCGATCACGACCCCGTTCAGCAGACCGATGGCGGAGGCGACGCAGAAGGCGGCCGCCAAGGCGGCGATATGCCAGGCGAGAACGCTTAACCCCCCGCCGGTCAGGCCGAAATGCGTGAAGACATAGGCGGCGGCGAGCGCCGACAGGTTGGCGGTCGCGATGATGGAAAGGTCGAGCCCGCCCGAGAGCAGCGGTATCATCATGGCGAGCGACAGCACCCCTAACTCGGGCAGCTGGAACGCCATCGACCGGACAGCGGCACCGTTGAAAAGCCTGCCGCCCAGCAACACAGCGAAGAGCAGCAGAAGCACCGCGAGCAAGGTGAGCAACCGGAGCAAGACCGGGCTCGGCCGCAGGCGCGCGACCAGGGGGGCGGAGGGTGGCACCGGCGGCGTGGCGCGCGTGACCGCTTGCTCGCTCATACCATGACCCTCCGTGCGGCGGCGCGATGCCGCTGACGCTCCACCGCGAGCGCGCTCACCGCGATCAGGATCACGGCGCCGGTGAAGCATTGCGACCAGTAGGAGGGCACGCCGAGCAGCAGCAGCCCGTTCTGAAGAAAGGCGAGCAGCATGACGCCCAGGATGGTGCCGAAGACCGTGCCGACGCCCCCGGTGAGGCTGGCGCCCCCCAGCACGACGGCGGCGAGCACATCAAGTTCCCGCCCGACCAGCGAATTGGGCGAGACCGACTGCGCATACTGCGCCTGGATCAACGAGGCCATGCCGGCGACGAAACCCATATAGCCATAGACGAGCAGATTGAGCCTGAAGACCTTGATGCCGACGCGCTTCGCCGCCTCGGCATTGCTGCCGAGCGCATAGATCTGGCGGCCGATATTGGTGCGCGTCAGCAGGATCGCCGTCATCACGAAGGCGCCGATCAACCCGATCATCTGCAGATTGAAGACGTACGGGTTCTGTTGGCTGTCCGTATAGACGACCCAGCTCGCCCCGTTCACGAACCAGTCGGGCAGCGAGAAGATTTCGTTGCCATGCGTCACGAACATCAGCAGGCCAAAAAACACGTTCAAGGTCGAGATGGTGACGATGATGCTGGACAGGCCCAGCGTCCCGATGAGCAGCGCATTGAGGATGCCGCAGGCGATTCCGATGACCGCGCAAATGGCAATCACCTCGATCCAGCCTATATTATATTGGTTGGCGATCGTCATCGCCACGTATTGCGCGACGGAGGCCGAGGCGGTGAAGGAAATGTCGATCCCGCCCGAAATCAGCACCACCAGCAGGCCCGCCGCCAGCATGCCCGAGAAAGCATAGGAGGTCAGCAGATCGTCCATGTTCTGCAAGCTGAAGAAGGATCGCGTTGTCACCGACAGAAAGACGGCGAGCGCCACCACCACCAGCAGCAGCTTGCCCTCATGGCTATGGAGAAGACCTCCGAGAAACTTAGGCATCGATCGCCTCCCTCAGCTTGCTTTCCGAGGTCTGGGCGGGGTGGAACTCACCCTTCAGGCGCCCGGACTGCATCACCAGGATGCGATGCGAATGGTAGAGCACCTCGGGGATCTCGTCCGATATCATCATCACCGCCATGCCGCCGGCGGCGAGGCGCTTGACGATCGCATAGATGCCGTCCTTGGCGTTGACATCGACACCGACCGTCGGGCTGTCGAGGATGAGGACGCGCGGCTCGGTCGCCAGCCATTTGGCGAGCACCACGCGCTGCTGATTGCCGCCCGAAAGCGTGCGCACCGGATTTTCGGGGTCCGATACCTTGATGCCGAGCTGGTCGATCCAATCCACGACCGCGCCGCGCTTCTGGTCCATGCGGAGCAGGCCCAGCGGCCCGGCGAGCTTATCGAGAATGGAGAGCACGATGTTGGAGGCAATCGGCTGCTCCAATACCAGGCCGAGGGACAGCCGATCCTCGGAGACATAGGCGATGCCTTGATCGATCGCGGCGCGGTTGGAATGCAGGGCAACGGGCGCGCCGTTGAGGCGGACCTCGCCCCGGTCCGGTGGCCGCATGCCGAAAAGGGACAGCGCCAATTCGGTGCGTCCCGAGCCCAAAAGACCGATGACGCCCAAAATCTCGCCCCGCCGCAGATCGAGGCTGATATCCTCGAAATCGCCCCGGCGGGAGAGGTTCCGCACCGAGAGCATAACCGGCGCCTCCGCGAGGTCGGGCACGGCGATGTTATACTCGAATTCATGGCCGGTCATGAGCGCGCTCAGGCGGCGCGGCGTCATCTCCTGCGCGTCCCAGGTGCCGAGCTTGCGGCCGTCCCGCAAAACGGTGACGCGCTCGGCGATCTCCAGCACCTCATCGAGACGGTGGCTGACGAAGACGACCGCGATACCGCGCCGCTTCAGCTCGCGCGTGATATCGAGCAGGGTATCGACCTCGGTGCGGGTGAGCGAGGCGGTCGGCTCATCCATGATGACGAGACGGGCCTCGCCCGCCAGCGCGCGGCAGATGGCGACAAGTTGGCGCTGCGCGATCGAGAGATCACCGACCTTGGCGCCGGGATCGAGCACGACCCCGATCCGCCCGATCGCGGCCTCGGCGGTCGCGCGGATGCGGCGCCGGTTGACGCCCCGAACCCCCACGAGATGCTGCGCAAAGGCGATGTTCTCGGCGACCGTGAGATCGGGGAAGAGGGACAGATCCTGGTAGATCACCTGAATTCCGATGCGCGTGCTGTCGGCGGGCGTGAGGTGCGGGTATTGCTGCCCGCCGATCACGATCACGCCGCCCGCATCCGGCGGCTGCACGCCCGAGATGATCTTGATCAGCGTCGATTTGCCGGAACCGTTCTCCCCGGCGAGGCAATGAACCTCGCCGGCCTCGATTGTCAGATCCACATCCGCCAGCGCCGTAACGCCGCCGAAATGCTTGGAGATGCCGGTCATTTCAATGAAGTTTGACAAGCGTCAGGCCCTCGCGGCGAGAGGAGACTGCGGCGGGATTTCGTCCCGCCGCAGTCTCAGACAGTTTCAGAGACCGGTGGAGGCGATGATGCTGTTGATGTTCGTCTTGTCGAAGGCGAGGATGCGGTCGACGCTGATCAGCTTGTTCGGCGCATCGACGATCGCCTTGCCCATGCCGGGGATTTCCATGCCCGTGAAGAATTTGGCGCCCGTAAGCTGAAGGCTTGCTACCGCAACCATCGCGTAGCCGGCATCTTTCGGACTCCAGAGGAATCCCTGGCGAATGACGCCAGCCTCGATCAGCGACTTGGCCTGCGAGGGGATCACCGTGCCGACGATCGCGATCTTATGCTGCAGATGCCGCTGGCGGATGATGTTGCCGGCGCCGATCGGCCCGTTGGAACCGAAGCCCAGAATGCCGCGCACCTTCGGATAGGCTTCGATCACCTCGCTCGTCACCTGCTCCGACGTGTCGATCTCATCGGCGCCGGGGAAACGCGATGTCGCCAGCTTCATATTCGGATAGTTCTTGAGCTGGTAGGCGATCGCGGCATCGGCCCATTTGTTGTGCAGGGGCGTCGTCAGCGTGCCGACATAGATGACGTATTCGCCGGTCTCGCCCATATCCTTGGCCAGCGCCTGCATCTGCATCTCACCGAACTGGACCGAATCCAGCAGCTCGACATCCCAGGTGCGGCCATCCTGGTTCGGGCCTTCCTGGGTGATGACGATGATGCCGGCGGCCTGAGCGCGGGCCAGAACCGGGGCGAGCACCTTCACGTCGAGCGGCACGAGACCGAGCACATCGACCTTCTTCGCGATCTGATCCTCAACCAGGCGCACCTGCTGGGCGGGATCCACGTCCACAGGCCCGACCATGGAGGTCTGGATGCCGAACTTCTTGCCGCCTTCGATGAGGCCCTCATTGAGGAAGTTGAACCATGGCACGCCCTGAATCTTGACGACGGTGGTCATGATCTTCTCGGCATCGGCGCGCGCGAAACGCGGCAGGCCGGCGGTGGCCAGAGCGCCGGCGCCCAGAAGGCCCGCGGCGCGGCGCCGGCTGATCGGCATATTGATGATGGTTTTCGTCATTGCTTGGCTTCCCTGACTGATCATTGCGATCGTTTTTTCGTCTTGTTAGGCACGCCGGGGTTGCGGCCTTTGCCGTCCCCTTATTCATTCTGAGAGCGTGATTCAGACCTACGGTGCCTCCACCTTCGGTCATCACGCTCCGAGTCCTTCGCCCCAAAACTTCTTCGTCACACCTCCGCCAACAAAGTTTCGACCGCCTGCCGGCCAAGCCCCGCGCGACCCTCGGGTGGTGTCGCAACCACCAGGGCCGCCGCGGCATTCGCATAACGCGCCGCATCCGCCAGAGCCTGCCCGGCCGCCAAGCGAGCCGCCAGCGCACCGACAAAGGCATCCCCGGCGCCGTGGGTGGAACAAACCACAACCTTCCGCGCGGGGACAGAGTGCTGTGCGCCATCCCTGTCCGCGATGGCGAGCCCGTGACCGCCTGCCGTCACGACCGCGCAGGGCACGAGCCCCAGAAGGGCCGCCGCCGCTCGCGCCGCACCCTCCGCGCTCTCGACCGGCGAGCCGCAAAGAGCCTCGGCCTCCACCGCATTGACGACCAGGATATCCACACGCGAGAGCAGCGCCGGGGGTAGCTCCCGCATCGGCGCGGCGTTGAGCATGACCCGAACCCCTGCCGCCCGCGCCGCTTCGGCGGCCGCGATATTGGCCTCCTCCGGCACCTCGTTCTGCAACAGCAGCCAGCGCGCCCCGGCGATCAGCGGTGCTGCCGCCGCCACGGCCGCGCGGCCGAGCGACAGGTTCACGCCCGAGACGATGACGGCGCCGTAATCGCCCTGCGGCTCGACGAGTGCGACGCTCATGCCAGAGGCGGCGCCCGCGACCTGCTGTACGGCCTCCGTCTCCACCCCATGACGGGCGAGATGGCCGAGCAGCCGCCGGCCGAAATCATCATCCCCCACCGCGCCGACCATCGCGGTGCGTGCGCCATGCCGGGCGGCTTCCACCGCCTGGTTGCCGCCCTTGCCGCCCTCTTTCAACGACCAGCCCTGCCCCACCATCGTCTCGCCCAAACGCGGCCGGCCGGGTGCCTGGACCATAATGTCGAGATGGAGGCTGCCGAAGACGACGACCTCGGGCGATTGAGCCGTCATACGGCGTGCCGCCCGCGCGGCGGCGAAACGGCTTCCATGGTGCGGCGGAGATTGGCCTCCGTCGTCGCCACGTCACGCTGAGCGACGGCCACGAACAGCGCATCGAGGATATTGAGCTGGGCGATGCGCGCGGCCGCATTCTCCCCGGTCAGCGGCGAGCCTTGCGCCGTGGAGGCGAGCACCACCTCCGCCATCCGCGCGAGGCGGGAGGCCGCGTGATTGGTGATGACGATGGTGCCGGCGCCATTCGCGCGGGCGAGCGCCATCGGCCGGATGACCGCCTCCGTCTCCCCCGAATGGGAAAAGCCGACGGCGACATCGCCGGGCCCGAGCAAGGCCGCGGACATCCTCATCATATGGCTGTCGTCGAAGACCGCCGCGCGCACGCCGACGCGCAGGAATTTATGCGCGACATCGCGCGCGATCTGCGCCGAACCGCCGAGGCCGTAGAAATCACGCTGCCGGGCGCCCGCGAGGAGATCCGTCGCCCGCGTGAAGGCCGCGATATCGAGGATCGCGAGCGTCTCCTCCAACGCCTGCATGGCAGTGCGGAAAACCTTCTTGACGATGGTGGCGGCATCATCCGTCAACGCCAGCTGCTCATGCAGCTCGGCGGTCGGCAATTCGTTATAGGCGGCGATCTGGCCCCGCATCTCCCGGAAGCCGGCGAAACCGAGCTTCTTGGCGAGCTTCACCACCATCGCTTCGGAGACGGCGGCATCCCGCGCCACATCGCGCAGCGCGGTTTCGGCGCTGAAGCGCCGGTCGGTCAGCATAAGGTCAACGATGCGCGTCTCCAGCGCTGTCAGCTCGGGCAAGCGGGAGCGGATCGCCGGTCCGATCTGGCGCGGATCGCGAAGCGGCGCACCGTTCACGCGGCGGCGCGCGACTGGCCGAGCAGCGCCTCCTGAATGATGCGCTGGCCGCCCACCGCGTCCTGCCGGTCAAGCACCCCGGCCAGCCGGTTATCGGCCTCCAGCCTGTCAACCACGGCCAGCATACCCCGCACGGTCGCGATATTGGCGGCGCATTCGGCGACGGGATCGAGGCCGCTGATATCGGGGAAGGTGTCGAAATAGATCGCGCCGTCGTAACCGTCCCGACGGATCTGGCGCAGCAGCTCGATGGTCTGGACTGTGTGGATCGCGCCCACCATCAGCCCGTCATCGCGCGCGCCATAGCCATCATTGAGATGAACGCCGAGCAGGCGGCTATGCCGCGCCACCAGGGCGGCTGAACAGGCGGGTTGTTCGCCCGCGTAGAGCACATGAGCGAAATCGAGGGTGACGCCGAGATTGGGCAGGCCGATTTCGCGGATGGCGAGCAGCGTGGTGCCGATATCGGCGAGCAGCGCATGCGCGCGGGGCTCATCCGGCTTGTATTCGATGCTGATCGCGACAGCGGAGTTGTGGGCCGCGACCTCGGCGAGGCCGGCGATTTCCAGCGCCCAGAGCTGGCCGTAATCGGCGGCGAAGGCATGATCGAAACCGTCCTGCCCGAGCCAGATGGTCATCAGATCGCCGCCGCAGCGGGCGAGCGCATCGATGCCGCGCTTGGTGAGGTCGATGGCTCGCCGCCTCACTGCCGGGTCCGGATTGGTAAAGGCACCGGCGCGATAGGCCGGATCACCGTAATAGCGCATGGCGAAGCCGTTGAGGGCGAGGCCGAGATCGGCCGCCTGCGCCGCCACCTGTTCGGGCGGCTCATCGCCGAGATGGTCGGGGTAGTTGAGATCGACGCCGGACAGGCCCTCGACAGTTGCGGCACGGGCCATGAGCTGGCGCGTGCCGGGCTTGCCCGACCCGGCGGGCCAGAACAGATCCGGCCGAGAGGCGAAGGAATTGAGGCGGGTCGCGAACCGCACGAGCTGGCATCTCCCATGGCCGGAACCGGTTCCGGAGCTGTGGCTTACTTTACTCATCACTAAT
This sequence comes from uncultured Pseudomonadota bacterium, assembly GCA_963745125.1. GTDB lineage: Bacteria > Pseudomonadota > Alphaproteobacteria > Acetobacterales > Acetobacteraceae > Acidisoma. The sequence goes on along the minus strand of CAVUWB010000006.1, from coordinate 958,991 downwards.
CGAAAGTAAAGTGCGCCGTTATGGTCTTGCCATCCGCCCCGCCGCCACCCAAGCTTCGCCCCCGGCCAGGCCCCCAAGGGCCGGCGCGGGACAGGGAGCGAACCACATGAATCACGCCGACCTTCTGCCGGAGGATCACGCCCGGGCGACGCTGCTCGGCCGTGTCTTCGACCCAGCGGTGGGCGGCCCCTGCCTCGTACATCTGCGCGGTGACAGCCTGGTGGATGTCACCGCCGCCGGCCCCACCGTGTCGCAACTGCTCGAAGGACCGGACCCGGCGGCGGCCATCACGGCCGCGCCGGCGAAGCGGCAGTTTCCGCTGGAGGCGGTGCTGGCGAACAGCATGGCGCGCCGGCATGACCAGCCTCATCTGCTCGCCCCCTGCGACCTGCAGGCGGTGAAGGCCTGCGGCGTCACCTTCGCCCGCTCCATGGTCGAGCGCGTGATCGAGGAACGCGCGCGGGGCGATTTCCGCGCGGCGGCCGCCATTCGCGAGCAGATCGCCAATGCCGTCGGCGGCCAGCTGCGCGACCTCAAACCCGGCTCGCCGGAAGCCGCGCACGCGAAAACGGTGCTGATGGAGGCCGGCTACTGGTCTCAGTATCTTGAAGTCGGCATCGGGCCGGATGCCGAGGTCTTCACCAAGGCGCCCGTCCTCTCCTCGGTCGGGCTGGGCGCGGAAATCGGCATCCTGCGCAAATCCGTCTGGAACAATCCCGAGCCGGAGGCGGTCCTCGCCGTCAACAGCCGTGGCGAGATCCTTGGTGCCACGCTCGGCAACGACGTGAACCTGCGCGATATCGAAGGGCGGAGCGCGCTTTTGCTCGGCAAGGCGAAGGACAACAACGCATCCTCGGCCATCGGCCCATTCCTTCGCCTTTTCGACGCCGCCTTCGGGCTGGACGACGTGCGCAACCTTGAACTGTCGCTGACCGTGACGGGCGCCGAGGACGGCTACACGCTTGAGGGATCAAGCTCGATGCGGGAGATCAGCCGTGACCCGACCGAGCTTGTGCAGCACACGATCGGGCGGCACCACCAGTATCCGGACGGGTTCCTGCTGTTCCTGGGCACGATGTTCGCGCCGATCCAGGATCGCGATCACCCTGGCCAGGGCTTCACCCACAAGCAGGGGGACCGGGTGGAGATCGCCGCCCGGCCGCTCGGGCGACTGGTCAACACCGTAACCTATGCCGAGGAGGCCGAGCCTTGGGCTTTCGGCATCGGCGCGCTGATGCGCAACCTCGCCGCGCGGGGGCTGCTGCGGTAACGGCTATCGCATCCGGGCGAGCAGCGCGACGAGCGTCCGGACCTCCTCACCCTCCAGCGGCGCCAAAGTCTCACGGGTGATGGCGCCGGCCGCGTCGAGATTACGGAGCGTCATCGCCCGCCCCGCCTCCGTCAGATCGACCAGCAGCTTGCGGCGATCGGCCTCGTCCTGGAACCGCAGCACGAGGCCGCGCGCGATCAGCCGGTCGACGGTGCCTTTCACCGTCGCCGCATCCATATAAACGGCACGGCCGAGGGCGGTTTGCGAGGTGCGGCCGATTTCGAGCAGCTTGGCCAGCACCGCCCATTGCATCGGCGTGAGCCCGTCGCCCATCATCTGCGAAAAGATCGTCGTATGCCGCTGCGTCACCTGCCGCAGCAGAAAGCCGATCTGGTCGTCGAGCACGTAAGACGGCGCGACTAGCCGGGGTTTTGGGACGGCCACTAGCGCAGCCCGTCCCGGCCGATGATCTCCGCCTTCGCCAGACCGCCGACACGGGCCAGCGGCCGCCCACTATCCGTCACCACCACCGCCACCAGAATTTCGCCCGGGCGCGGCGCGTCCGCGATGCTGACCTCGATCGCGTCGAAATGGCTGCGCACATAGGCGGCGTGGCGATGGCCGAGCGGCACGTCGATGGCCGCACCCATCGTTCCGCGCTTCTTGGCCGAGGGCACGAGCGCCGCGCCGCCGCCCAGCACCGCCCGCATCGGCGCCCCGAGCTTGGGGTGCAAAATGGCGGCGGCATGCTCGATCTCACCGCCCTCACCCACGATCGCCGCCTTGCCGTAGCTCTCCGCCGCATTGGGCGCCAAGCCCAGGGCCGCGACGGCACGTTGCGTCAGCATCTCGCCAAGCGCGGCACCGGTCTCGGTCAACGCCGACAGATCCGCCGCGAAGCTGCCAGCGAAGGGATTGGCGATCACGGCGATGGCCGCCGCCCGGCGGGTGGGCGGATCGACCGGCTGGCCCATCTCGATCAGCACCTCATCCGTAATGGTGACGAGCTTGCGGATCGTGACCGTCATCGCAACCCGTCCTCGCCCCGGATATCGGCGGCGGCGAGCCCGCCCATGCGGGCATGGATACGGGCGCCCGTCGTCATGACGAGGACGAGCGCCAGTTCATCGGCACGCGGCCCATCGTGCACGCCGACCTCCATCGCGTCGAAATGGCTGCGGACGTAGGCGGCGTTGATATGGGTGATCGGCACGTCCAGCCGCGCGCCGGGACCGCCGACTTTCTTCGCGGACGGCACGATGGCCTTCGCATCACCGAGCACGGCCCGCATCGCGTAGCCGCCCGGCACATGCCAGAGCGCGCCGTGCTCCAACTCCCCCGCCGCGCCGACGATGGCGCCCTTGCCATAGCCCTGCACGACAGCCGGGTCTCCGCCGAGCGCCTTGACCAGAGCTTGGGCCATCTCGACGCCCAGCGGCTCCAGCACCTTCATGAAAAAGGCGATCTCGGCGACGTAGCGGCCGGCGAAGGGGTTGGCGATGACACTGATCGCGGCAGCGCGGCGCAGCGGCACGGCGGCGACGGGGCCGCCTTCGTGAAAGATCTCCTCGACCGTCAACAGACGTTTGCGCAGTTCGATCTCAGGCATGAGCCTTCTCCCTTTGTCGAATTGGCGAAAGCAGGCGCGTCTCGCCCTGAAGATGCAGGCCGGCGCCGATGATCAGCCCCTCGGTCAGCAGCGCCTCGGCGCGGCGCAGCCCGCGCGCAAGCGCCGCGCCGATCTCGGCGGGCGTCAGCGCGACCACATCGCGCGTCACGGGCGTGTCGCCGAGATCGCTGTCCGGCTGCACATCCCGCGCCGGGCAACGGCGAATGCCGGCGTGCCCCGGCAGATCGACGGCATTGGCGATGACCGTGGCCGCCGCGTCCGCCGCCGCCGCACAATCCGCGAGCACGGTGACGGCATCGGCGATGCCGAGCGAGAAGCTGCGCCCGTGGCGGCCGCTGGTGGCGATGCCGCGCACCGCATCCGTGTCTCGGATAGCGAGGCGGCCGAAGAGGTCGATACCGCCGAGCGTCGGCGCCGTGACCATGCCGATGCGGATCGTCTCGCCGGCTGCGAGATGGAAGGCGATGTCGCCGCCATTGTTGATGGCGGCCCGGCGCAGCGGCGCGGCACGGGTGATGACCGCGAGCACATCCTCGGCGACCGCGCCGGCGACCGCCGCCATGGGCGTGATGAAGCCGAAGCGGGCCATGGGCTCAACCGCCGCGCACATGCGCTGGGCGATGGCGCCGTAGGCCCGGGGGCTCGCGGGGCCGACACCCACACGCAGCAGTGGCAGTTCGGCGCAGAGGCCATCGAGCACCGACGCGAAATGCCCCGCGGCGGCGCGAAAGGCGGCTTCGACGCAACCCGCCTCACCATCGGCCATGATGACGAGATCGATCGGGCCATCCTGGAGGTGGAGGCGCGGATGGGCATCGCGTTGTTGCGGTGGCAACAGCCGTGCCACGGCGCGCCCCATGGCCGTCATGGCGCGGCCAGGGGTGTGAGCGGCCAGGGATTGGCGGGGGCGGCGCTCAGCCGCCGATGCGGCGCCGAGACATCGAGCGAGGCCGCCGGCCGCACATGATCCATATAGCCGCCCATCGCCTCATATTGCGCGAGCGGCATGGTGAACTCGATCGGCGCGACGAGGGCAGGTGTCGGCACATAGCCGAAGGCATTCTCCGGCAGCCGTGTCACGTCAACCATGAAGGTAATGCCGCCGCCTGGCCACAGATAGACCGGCGCGCCGCCGCAAGTCAGCCGCGTGACACCGTGAGAGACCGATTGCGTCAGCCGCACGGGGTTGTCGGTCACCCCCGCGCGGAGAGAGCCGCCGGCGCCGCCGATGAAGACCACGCTGCACAGCGCCGGCTCGCAATTCTCGGAGATGCGGGCGACGGATTCCACAAGCGGTTCGGGCAGCGGGCGCACCACGGGGCGCAGCGCCTCGTCCAGCTCGAAATAGGCGGCATGTTCACCCGTCGTGCTGACCATGAGCATGCGTAGACCCGGGCGCGCATGCTTGGGGTCGAAGGGTTCGAGGATGGAGAGCGGATCGGAGATATCGGTCCCGCCCCAGCCGGTGCCGGGATGCGCCACCTGAAAGTAGCGTCCGGGGGTCGAGCGCCGGCCGCGCATGCGGATGCCGGTCGGCGGAATATCCAGAAGCTTGCCGGCCTGATGCTCCGACAAGACGCCGGTGATGTGGTCATCCACCACCACCACCTCATCCACCTTCCCGAGCCATTGCGGCGCGAAGATGCCGATGGTGGCGGAGCCGCAGCCCACGCGCATCTTCGTCTCGGCCACGCCGTTGACGATTGGTGCCGCGCCCGCCTGCACAACAACGGTGGCGCCGTCATCGATCACGAGTTCCACGGCCTGCGCGTTGGCGAGCGCCAGCAGCGTCTCGCAGGTCACGCGCCCCTCTTTCTTGCTGCCGCCGGTGAGGTGGCCGACACCGCCGAGCGAGAGCATCTGCGAGCCGTATTCGCCCGTCGTCACATGGCCGACGGGCTCGCCCTGGGCGCGCACCAGCGCACGCTCCGCCCCCAGATGGCGGTCGGTGTCGATCTTGATCTTGACCCCGCAATAGCTGAACACGCCCTCGGTCACGACGGTCACCATATCGACGCCATCAACCTCGGTGGAGACGATGAAGGGCGCAGGCTTGTAGTCGGGATAGGTCGTCCCCGCGCCGATCGCGGTGATAAAGGTATCTGCGCCGCGCACCAGCCGGCCGTCCCAATCCGGCTCGCTCTGGAAGGCGACCATCGGGCCGCCGCGCTCCATCGCCGATTCCAGCAGCACCAGGGGATCGACGCGGACCAGAACGCCATCGGCATTGGCGTAACGGTCGCAGGCGCCGGCCAAGCCCGGCCGGATATTGCACATCACCGGGCAGGCGTCGCAGCGGACGGTCGCGAAGGGGGGCGCCGCGACCGGCGCGGCGGTGGGTGTGGTTGCATCAACCATCGGGCATTCCATGCTGGTTTGCGAGCGGGTGGGCTTCGCCGCGCAGACGGGCGATCGTCCGTGGCAACTCGGCCCATGGTTCCTGGTCGGGGGCGTAGTGGCGGCGCAGGAAGCCGAGGAGGTCGGCGATCTGGCGATCATTCAAGGATTGCGCGAAGCCGGGCATGGCGCCGAGCGAATCCGCCGCCGGCGCCTGAATGCCGCCGAGGATGACGCGGATGAGATTGTCCGGCCGCGCGCTGCGCAGATTGCTGTTGAAGGCGAGATTGGGCTGCACGCCGAAATGCGGCGCGGCGCCCGGCTCATGGCAAACGGCGCAGGCGCCCTGATAGACGCGCGCGCCCGGCCCCGCGGAGGCGCGCATCGCGCGGCCCTCGGTCCGTAGGTTGATCTCGGAGGCGAGCGCCGCCTCCGTCTCTGGCACCACTTGCGGCGAGAGAGAGGCCAGGTAATGCGCCATGGCCCGGATATCGGCATCGGGCACCTGCGCCAACTCTCTCACCACGGGCGCCATCGGGCCTGCCGCCGGCCCGTGCAGCGCCGAAAAGCCAGTGCGAAGATAGGTGAAAAGTTCCGCCTCGCTCCAGGGGATCGGCGAGCGGGAGAGGTTACCCAGCGGCGGCGCTTCCCAGCCTTCGGCCAAGCCGCCACCGAAGGCCCGGGACGCCACCTCGGCGCCGAGCGCGTTGCGCGGGGTGTGGCAGGCGCCGCAATGGCCGAGCCCCTCGACCAGATAGGCGCCTCTATTCCACTGCGCAGACCGCGCGGGGTCCGGCTCATAGGCGCCAGGGCGATGAAACAGCAGGTTCCATCCGGCCATGACCGGCCGCAGATTCATCGGGAAGACCAGTACCGACGGCGGCGACGCCGCGCCCACGGCGGGGCGCGACATGAGATAGGCATAGAGCGCCTGGAGGTCGTCATCCGTGGTCAGGGTGAAATCCGTATAGGGGAAGACGGGGTAGAGGTGGTGGCCGTCGCGGCTGATCCCCTCCCGCATGGCGCGGGCGAAAGCCTCATAGGACCAGCCGCCGATGCCGGTCTCGACATCCGGGGTGATGTTGGTGCCGTAGACCGTGCCGAAGGGCGTTTCGATCGCGAGACCTCCGGCATAGGGCTGCCCGCCCGTCGCGGTGTGGCAGGCGGCGCAATCCCCCAGCGCCGCCAACACGCGGCCGCGCGCGATGGTGGCGGCAGAGTAAAGCGTAGGGTCCGGCGGCGCGACGGGCGAGAGCGCCGCCCGCAAGGGCAAACCCGTGACGGCGACCCCCATCAACCCGGCGAGGCCGAGGCCAAGCCCGGCCCAGAAGCCGCGCTTCGCCCTCGTCGGCGCCTCGGCAACATCGGCAATAGTCATAACGCCGGCGGCGGCGAGCCCGGCGCGTACCCGCTCGGGCGTGAAGGGCAATTCGCGGAAGCGCACACCGGTCGCGTCGTAGATTGCATTGGCGATGGCGGCGGCGCTCGGCACGGACGCGGATTCGCCCACGCCGAGCGGCGGCTGGTCCTGGCGCGGCACCATCAGCACATCGATGGGCGGCACTTCGGGAAAGGTGAGAATCGGGTAGCCGCCCCATTCCCGCGTGGCGACGGCGGTGGTGCTGAACGTCACCTCCTCCTTCAGCACCCGGCTGACGGATTGGATGACATTGCCGTGGATCTGATGCTGGACCCCGGCCGGGTTGATCATGAGGCCGGAATCCTGCCCCACCGTCACCCGCGTCAGGGCGACATCGCCTGTCGCCTTGTTGACCTCGACATCCGCGACCCAGGCCGACCAGGCGGCCGGCACGCCGGGAAACTTGCCATGGACATAAACGGCATAGGCGAAACCACGGCCGCGCAGGATATCGCCCTCGCCGCCCAGGCTGCCGGGCGCGGTATGGGGCACCCAGCCGACACGATCGGCCATCGCCCGCACCAGATCGATGGCGCGCGGGTCTTCGAGGTAGCGCAGGCGATAGGCGATGGGATCGACACCGGCCTCGGCCGCCGCCTCGTCGATCCAGCACTCATGCGCGAAGCTGTTCGGCATGGCGGAGACGCCGCGCAGCCAGGAGGCGCGGATGATCGGCGGCATGTCATGCGCGGTGACGCGAATGGCATCGTAACGATAGGGCGGGATGGCGGTGCGGTCCCCCATCTCGAAGACCATCGGTACAGGCGGAATCACGCCCGTCAGCAGCGAGGCGAGCAGCGGCGCGCCGTTGGACGGGTAGCGGACGGAGAAATCATAGGCCGCGACGTCGCCTGCCGCCGTCAGCCCGCCCCGAATCTCCATGAGTTGGGCGGTGCCCTTCGGCTCCCACGCCGTCTCCTGCTCCCGCGTCAGCTGCACCCGCACCGGACGGCCGACCGCGCGGGAGAGCAGAGCCGCGTCCCCGCCCACATCATCGGCGCAGTTGCGGCCATAGCAGCCGGCGGCCTCCATACGGATGACCGCGATCGCGCCTTCATCCATGGCGAGGAGCCGGGCAAGATCGGCGCGCAGCACATGCGGGTTCTGCGTGCCCGACCAGACCGTCAGCCCGTCCGGCCGCCAATCGGCCAAGGAGCAGGACGGCCCGATCGAACCATGCAGGTGATAGGGCCAGATATAGGTCCGATCCATCGGTCTGGCCGCCCCGGCGCGCGCCGCATCCACCGCGCCACGGTTCAGAAGCTCGCGCGGCGTGCTCGGGTTGGCGCGCAGCGCGGTCGGGATATCGGTGAGGTCCGGCAGCGCGGGCGTGGGTTTCCAGGTGACACGCAGATGCAGCGCGGCGAGCGCGGCCTGCTCCTCCCGCTCCGCCACGATGCCGATGAAATCGCCGATGACGACGGTCGCGACGATGCCGGGGATGCCAGCGATGGACGCCTCATCCACCGCCACCAGGCTGGTGCCGACGAAGGAGCCGGCATCGAGCCCGGCATAGGGCGGACGCACGACGCGGCCGTGCAGCATCCCCGGCACCCGCATGTCATGGACATAGACGAGCCCCCCGGTTGCCTTGGCCGGCAGATCGACACGCGGCACCGGCTGCCCGACGACCCGGTAATGCTCGGCCGGCTTAAGCGGCGCCCCGGGGTCGATGCGGACAAGAATACGCTCGCCCGCGACGAGTTCGCCGAAGGTCAGGGCGCGGTTGTCCGGCGCGGGGGCCAGGACCTTGCCGCCTTCCGTGCGGAGATCGCCGGCCGGAAGGCCGAGCCGCTCCGCCGCGCGGGCGACGAGCGCCTGCCGCGCCGTGGCGGCCGCCTGGCGCAGCGGCTTCGCCGTGACCTGGATGGTCTCGCTGGCGATCGTCGGCCCTTGATCGGGCGTGCGCGCGGTATCGCCCAGCACGACCGACACGTAATCGAAGGGCACGTCAAGCTCCTCGGCGACGATCTGGCCGAGCGCCGTGCCGATGCCGGTGCCGAGATCGACATGGCCGTTGAAAGCGGTGACCCGGCCATCGCGACCGATAATGACGAAGATCTCGACCTTATCCCCGCCCGGCACGTCACGCACGACGAGAAGCTGATCGCCGCCGCTCAGATAGTCCCGGAAGAATGGCGCGGTCATACCGCCGCCGCCGCGCGGAGCGCCGCCCGCATGATCTCCACATGCGCGCCGCAGCGGCAGAGGTTATAGCGCAGCGCCTGCGCGATAGCGGCCTCGGTCGGGTGCGGGTCACGCCGCAACAGCGCGACGAGCGCCATGATCATCCCATTCAGGCAATAGCCGCACTGGGCGCCCTGCTCGGCGATGAAGGCGGCCTGAACGGGGTGCGGGCTCTCGGCGGTGCCGAGCCCTTCAAGCGTCGTGATCTCTCGTCCGGCCAGGATGCCTACAGGGATGCAGCAGGACCGGGCGGCGACACCGTCGATCAGGACAGTGCAGGCGCCGCATTCACCAAGACCGCAGCCGTATTTCGGCCCGTTGAGAGCCAGATCGTTACGAAGAATGAAGAGAAGCGGCGTTTCCGGCGTGAGGTTCAGCCGATGGTCGCCGCCATTGACGCGAAGACTGACCGGCCGCGCGGCTGCGGGCCGGTCGTGTGACGCCTGCTGACTGCCACTCCTCAGCCCCATCACCCCACCGATGCAAGATCGTTTGTACACATACGATCTTGTGGGCGGGATGAGGGCCTGTCAACGGGATAAGGGGCGGTGGCGGCGCGGGAAGGCCGCGCCCCTCCTCTTAGAGCCCGATCGTTTGGGGTGGAATCGCTTTGCGATCCCACCCCAAACGTGAATCGGTCTCTCATCAATATCTTAGAGCGTGATTCAGACCTTCGGTTCTCTCCACCTTCGGTCATCACGCTCTAGTGTCTGTTTGAGAATTCGCTGAGACGAGTCAGAGGCCATGAAGTGGCCGGCCGGCGTGACTTTCGAGAACCGCAGCGCAGCGGACCTTGATGGTCCGCCCGCCGCGGAAGCGCAGAAAGCCGCCCCGGATGACCGCCTCAGTAGAGTTCTCAAACAGACACTTAGGTCAGGAGAAACCCGCGACCGCGTGGGGGATGTAGGGCTCCTCCAGCCGGGCGATCTCGTCGGCGCTGAGCTTGACCTCCACCGCCGCCAAGGCCTCGGTCAGCTGGGTGAGCTTGGTCGCCCCCACGATCGGCGCGGTGATCATCGGCTTGCTGAGGACCCAGGCGAGCGCCACCTGCGCGCGTGACACGCCGCGTTCGGCAGCCAGCGCCGCGACACGCTCCACCACGCGCCGATCGGCATCGGCGGTTTTCGCATAGAGCGTCTTGCCGAATTCGTCCGTCTCCGACCGCGCGCTCCGGTCATCCCAATCGCGGGTGAGCCTGCCGCGCGCGAGCGGGCTCCAGGGAATAACGCCGATCCCCTCCTTCTGGCAGAGCGGCAGCATCTCCCGCTCCTCTTCCCGGTAGAGAAGGTTGACGTAGTTCTGCATGCTGACGAAGCGCGCCCAGCCATGACGATCGGAGACGGCGAGCGCCTGGGCGAATTGCCACGCATACATTGAGGACGCACCGATGTAGCGCGCCTTGCCCGCGCGCACGACGTCGTGAAGCGCCTCAAGCGTTTCCTCGATCGGCGTCGTGTAGTCCCAGCGGTGGATTTGGTAGAGGTCGACGTATTCGGTGCCGAGCCGCCGCAGGCTGGCATCGATCTCGCTCATGATGGCGCGGCGCGAGAGCCCCGCGCCATTCGGCCCGGGACGCATGCGGCCGTGTACCTTCGTCGCGATCACCACCTCATCCCGCGTCGCGAAATCCTTCAGCGCGCGGCCAACGATTTCCTCGCTCGTTCCGTCTGAATAGACATTGGCGGTATCGAAGAAGTTGATGCCGCCCTCAAGCGCGCGCTTGATGAAGGGACGGCTGTCCTCCTCATTCAAGGTCCAGAGGTGGCTGCCGCGCTCGGCAACGCCGTAGCTCATGCAACCAAGGCATATGCGCGAAACATCGAGGCCCGTGCGGCCAAGCTTGACGTAATCCATGACCAGTCTCCTTGAAGCGTGAATAACGCTCTAGCCAAGAGTGAGCGCGACCGGCTCGCCCGGTCGGTCATTCGCCGCCAGCAGATACTCCCCGCACGCCATCTTGTGCCGCACATTCGCGGCAGGCTGCGGACGGTCGAAAAGATACCCCTGGACATAGGTGCATCCAACGGCCGCGAGAACGCGCCATTGCTCCGCCGTCTCAACGCCTTCGGCCGTCGTCGTCATGCCGAGGTTCTTGGCGAGTGCTACCACCGCTTCGATTATCGGTACCGCATCCCCCCGCGCGCTGAGATCGGTGATGAACGACCGGTCGATCTTGATCTTGTCGAAGGGCAGCTGACGAAGATAGCTGAGCGAGGCATATCCCGTGCCGAAATCGTCCAGCGCGATCGTGACGCCGAGCGCCCTCAGCTCCCGCAGGACGGCCGATACCTGGTCGCGATCGCGGAGCAAGGCGCCTTCGGTAATTTCCAGCTCAAGCCGCGAAGGTTCAAGGCCCGCGTCCCGCAGGGCGGATTTGACCATGCCCACAAGACCACGGCCCGCGAACTGCACCGGGGACAGGTTGACCGCCAGACGAATCTGGGACGGCCAGCGCGTGGCCTCGATACAGGCCCGGCGCAACACCATCTCTCCGATCGGCACGATCAGCCGGCTTTCCTCGGCGATCGGGATAAACCGCCCAGGTGCGACACTGCCTAGGCTGTGGTGATTCCATCGGAGCAGGCCCTCGAACTGCATCAGCCGGCCGCTGCCGGCCTGTACCACGGGCTGGTAGAAAATCTCGAACTGATCTTCCTTCAGCGCCGTGCGCAGATCGGCGGTGATGGTGCTGCGGGTCTGCACCTCCTGCTGCATCTCCGGCTCGAAGAACCGCCAGGTATTCCGCCCGGCCGCCTTGGCACGGTAGAGCGCCATATCCGCGTTGCGAAAAAGATCCTCGGCGTCCCGCGTCTCCTCATCCTCGACAGCGATGCCGAGACTGATGCTGGAGGATATGCGGCGCCCTTCGAGATCATAGGGCTGGTCGGCGGCATCGACGAGGCGCTGCGCGAGCGCCAGAGTTTCGGTCCGGTCTCGCGGCATCATCTGCAATATCGCGAACTCATCACCGCCGAGGCGCGCGACGAGATCCTCCTCCCGCACACAAGCGCGGAGACGCTGCGCGATCGTGACCAGCAGCATGTCGCCGGCCAGATGGCCGAGCGTGTCGTTGATATCCTTGAAGTCATCGACATCAACAAACAGAAGGGCGAATCTCCGCCGGTCGCTGCGGTTGCTCAAGAGGTGGTTCAGACGGAGCGAGAAGGCGAGCCGGTTGGGAAGCCCGGTCAGCACATCATGATGCGCCAGATATTCGGTGTTCGCTTCGACCTTGCGGCGCTCGGTGATGTCCTCATAGGTGATGACCCAGCCGCCTTCCGCCATGGGAACATAGACGACCTGGATGGAAGCCTGATCGGTCTCGGCATAGAACTGCCCGCGCTCCGCCCCGAGCCACATATCGGCCAGCCGCTGGTGGATCTCGCTGATCACCAGCAAGGGCTGATTCTGACGCTCGATCGTCAGGTAAAAGAGTTCGTCGAGCCGCGTTCCAGGCTCGACCTCCTCCGGCCGCAGCGCGAACATCTCACAGAAGCGCCGGTTGCAAACAATGACGCGCCGGTCGTTATCCGCGAGGAGAAGCGCCTGCGACATATTGTTCAGCGCCGCGTCGAACCGCGCGTTTTGAACGCGGAGCGTTTCATCCCGGCGGCGCAGCGCCGCGTTCTGGGTGGCGAGACTTTCATTCGCGTCCGCGACCGCGCGATGCGCCTCCGTGAGAGCGGAACTCGTATGCCTGAGATCTTCCGCGAGCGTCGTGAGCTTAATATTCGCTCTCAGCATCAGGCGATTGTCCCGCAGCAGCAGGATGATCAGCAGGACGCCCACGGCGATCAGGCCGAAGTTGATGGCGGAGGAGATAAAGTGCAGCCGCTTGAGACGCTCCTGCGCCGCCGCGATATCGGCCGCGACCAGCGTGCTGCTGATGGCGGAAAGCCGCGTCATCTCGGGGTCGAGCGGGGTCAGCAGATCGATGATCTTCTCCGGGACCCCCTTGTCCGCCAGCCTCGGGATCAAGGGATTGACCTGCGCCACGCTCTGCGCAAGGTCTTCGACGGCGCTCTGGACTTCCTCATGGCCGGCGACGAAGCCGAGAAACGATCGCCGATCGAGAACGGCCAGGCGGTTCTGAAGAACCTCGAACCACAGATCGACCATCTCAGCCGAGCCGTCGGGGCGCTGGAGGGCGAAGTTGGCGACTTCATCCTGCAGGCGCAGCAGTTCGACCGCACCCTGCCCCGCGTCGAAGGCATCGTCGTAGCTGGCGAGGTTGTTGACCGTCGTATCCTGCTGGACAATGAGGAACGACGTATAGGCTGCGGCCAGAGCAAACAGCAGCAGGACAGCCAGGAGCGGAAGCCGCGCTTCCCGCCGGCGGTCGCTGGCCTGCTTTTGTCGTCGCGGCATCAACCGAACGATCGTGACAAACGTCTTCGGCAGGCCATGGCCGGGCCAACGGCCCGTGGCCATTCAGAGCGGAATGGTGAGCGACGGGCGAACACAATTCGCTCTGGCCGCGATCCCATGATGCTCTTCCTCATTCTCCCCCGCGTTCGCCGGCAACATAGTGACCAAGGCCCGATCTCGTGCGCCCGGCGGCGCAGCCTCGCCTATGTTACCAGTCTTTTATACAATCTGAGGGTTATTCCAAGGGCAGGTTCATGGTCTGTGCGGTCTTTCCGTCGGCCGGAACCGGAGCCAAGACCTAACACCCAGCCGAACTCGTCGCTGGTTCGCTTTGAAAAAATGCCGACGGAACCGGCAAAACCCGAGCGGATGCGGCGTTAGACCATAACGAAGCCGGTCGGAAGAAGCGCCATGTTGCGCCGCAGGGTTTGAACGTCAACGACGTGGCCGGGATCGCGATAGGCGATGTGCCAGTCCTCCGACAGGCTTTCGCACGCCATGCCCACAGGCGCGAAAAGCGCCGCCAGGCTCCGCTCGGAATAAAGGGTGACATGGCCGTTGCGCGGCCCGAGATACCACCAGCCCCCTCTCTGAACATCGATGTCATCGGGCTGCGTTTTGGTGGAGAAGATGACGCAGCCAAGATCGGAGAGGCAGGCCCGCCACTCAGCGGCGAACAGTTTGGGAAAGGGCATGTGCTCAACCACTTCGGCGCTGAAAATGACGTCGAAGGGTCCGGCGGGAAGGACATCGAATGCGGGGTTTAGCGCGTCGTAATTCTCCACCGCGAATTCATCCGCGAGAAGCCGGGAGAGGAGCCCACTTCCCGCCCCGTAATCGAGAATTCGCGGCCGCCCGGCGGGGCCGAAGGCGTCCCTCAGCAAGGCCCGCAGAAAGCGCGCATTGGTCTCGGGCCTGATCTTCGGGTAAAGCGGGTCGAATTTGACATAGTCCTCGTTGTAGATAAATTTCCGAAAATCTGAATTTGAATAAGTATCGACGAAAGTTGTAAAAATAAGATCGCAAAGAGAGCACCGGCAGTAATTAACCATCTCGGTGGCATTAGAATATTCTGGCGAGATTTGAAGGTTACAATGCTTAGCGAAATCGACCGAAGCGAAGAATTCGCTCTTTCCCCCGCAAATCTTACAGCTAGTCGCAACCATGTGGAAATTCTTACCCCAGTTTCGCCGGCAAGGGGTATAAGGTGACAAAACGCATCTGTCACGTCATGACTGACCGGAACGCAGCTATGTCAGTAATCGGCCAAAAATGGGGGATCTGATGATTGTGCGACCTACTATTGGGCGGCGAGGCGTAGTCGCGGGCCTCGCGGCGACCGGAGCCGCCTTCGCCACAGGCAGCCTGCCGGCAGTTGCCCAAACCAGCGCCATTCCGGCGCCCAAGGGACCTGTCATCCTGACGATTTCGGGCAATATAACTGTACACAATTCAGGAAACGATCTCGACTTTGATATGCCTACGCTCGAATCACTGCCGCAGGCCAGCTTCACGACGGGCAACCCCTGGACCCCGCCGTCCTTATTTTCGGGCGTCCTGTTCACCACCCTTCTGCAACGCATCGGCGGCCACGGAAAGACCGCCGTCTGTACGCCCTGAACGATTACGTCGTCGAAATTCCCTTGGAAGACATGTCCGATGACGGCCCGCTGCTAGCGACGAGGATGAACGGCCAATATATGCCGGTGGCGCATTATGGCCCCCTCTTCGTCATGTTCAATTTCGCCAAGCATCATGAATGGTTGCAAAATTCCATGTACGCCCGCTGCATCTGGCAGCTTCAGCGCATGGTCATCACCTGACGAACAGACGGCGCGATGGCTCGCCGACGCGGGCCGCCCGCCAGAGGTGGCCGGGCGTGAGCGCGCGCGCAGGGGCGCCGCTCAGATCGAGAGCGTCGTCTCATAGTCGCGGATCGCCGCTACTTTGGCCGCCGAGGCCGATTTCGGATCGAAACGGTGGCCGAGCCATTCCTTGACCAGGGCGCGCGCCAGTTCCAGGCCGATGACGCGCTCGCCCAGGCAGAGAACCTGTGCGTCATTGCTGAGGATCGCACGCTGCACGGAATACACGTCATGGGCCGTCACGGCGCGGATGCCGGGCACCTTGTTGGCGCTGATGGCGACACCCAATCCCGTTCCGCAGACGAGCAGGGCGCGATCGGCCTTTCCCTCCACGATCATGCGGGCCGCCGTCACCGCGATATGCGGATAGGCCGTGGTCTCATTTTCCGCGACGCCGACATCGATGACCTCGGCGACCCGCCCGTCCCGGCGTAAATCGGCGGCGAGCGCATCCCGGAAGCGGGTTCCGGCATCGTCGCAACCGATGACGATCTTGAATTTTGCATGAGACATGGGTCTCTCCTCACAGGTTAGAGGTGGCGCGCGCACAGAGCGCGAAGGAAACGGCGCCGGCATCCGGATGCCCCAGGCTGCGCTCGGCCAGGGGTCGCGCGCGCCCGAGCTTAGGCCGTAAACGCGCCGTCGCCTCGGCGGCAGCCTGCGCGGCTTCAGCGGCACTCGCCCAGGCAGGGGCAAGACCGGCGCCGGCCGCGATTTCGGCAGAAAGCCGCTCGACGAAGGGCACGAAGGCATCGACGAGCGTCTTGTCGCCCGGCCTGGCGCCGCCCAATGCCATGACGCTGTCGAGCGCCTGTTCCGCGCCGCGTTTCACCTGCTCCGCGCTGACCGCTTCGTCGTCGCTCAGCGCCCGGCTGGCCGCGAGCAGGCCGAGGCCCCAAATGGCGCCCGAGGTGCCGCCGGCCCGATCGGCCCAGGCATTGGCCGCCGCGGCGAGCACGCTCGCCGCACCCGCACCGCGATCCGCGGCGGCCTGAGCGGCGGCGGCCCCGGCGGCCGACCCGCGCGCCATGCCCTGGCCGTGATCGCCGTCACCCGCCTGAGCGTCGATCCGGCCAAGCTCGGCCTCCGCCTCCTTCAAGACCGCCGCCAGACGCGCGAGGCCGGCGGCGATTTTCCGCCCGCTCGCCTGCGAAGCCGGTGTGGCTTTCGCCGTCATTGGGGCCGAACCCTCGGCGAGGGCTGCCTCCGCCGCGTCATCGGCCAGCGGCACCGCCTCGGCCACCGACCCGATCCGAAGCGCCACCGTGTCGCAGGGCGCGCGCCAATAGGTTTCGAGCGCTTCATCGAGCCAGGTCAGTGTCAGCGAGCAGCCCTCCATGTCGAGGCTGGTCACATACTCGCCGACCAGGGGGGCCACGGCGGTCAAGCCCGCCTGCCGCAACTCGGCGGCGACCGCGCACCAGAGCACGAACAATTCCTCCTGCTTGGTGCTACCCAAACCGTTGAGGATAAGGGCGACCCGGCTGCCCGCCGCATCCGGCGCTTCCGCCACCAGCCTGTGGACCAGAAGGCGCGCGAGTTCGGCGGCCGGCACAATGGGGCCTTCCCCCACCCCGGCCTCGCCATGGATGCCGAGGCCGATACCCATCTGACCTTCCGGCACCGAAAAGAGCGGCCCCGCCGCACCGGGCAAGGTGCAGCCACCGAAGGCCACCCCGAAGGATCGCGTGCGATCATTCGCGCGCCGCGCCAGCCGCTCCACCTCGTCGAGGCCGAGCCCCGCCTCCGCCGCGGCACCGGCGATCTTGAACACAGCCACATCGCCCGCGACACCCCGGCGCCGCGCGATTTCACCTGAACCGGCGCTGGCCACATCATCCGTGACCGCCAGCACGCGCACATCGATGCCTTCGCTGCGCAGACGCGCGGCAGCGGCACCGAAGTTGAGCACATCACCGGCGTAATTGCCGAAGCCCAGGAGAACCCCGCCGCCACGATGGGCACGAGCGGTGACATCGTGGACGAGCCGGGTGGATGGTGAGGCGAACACATCGCCCGCCACGGCGGCATCGGCGAAACCAGGCCCGACATAGCCGGCGAAAGCCGGATAATGGCCGCTGCCGCCACCGATGACGACCGCCACCTTGGCCGCAGGTGTCGCCGTGGCGCGGAGAACGCCGCCGGGCGTCGCCCGCACCAGCCGCGCATGGATGTCGCAGAAGCCCTGAAGGGCCTGGGCCGCGAAATCCTCCGGCGCATCGAGAAGATGGGTCATGGTCGATCAAAAGCCTTGAAAGCCGGGAGCGGGAGTGCCCTCGCGGACACCCCCGGGATCGTCATTACTGCTTCAGCGTGAAAGGCGCCGTGTAGTCACCGATATTCGCGGTGGTGATGAGCACGCAGTCGAACAAGCTGCTTCTCGCTCGCGGCACCGGTCTTGCCGGTCTTCAGGAAGGCATCGGCCTCATCCACGGCCTTCGCCGCGAAAACGGCCACCGGCTGGAGAACCGTGTACTGCATCTCGCCCGCCTTGATGGCGGCGACCGCGTCCGGCGAGCCGTCGAAACCGCCGACCTTGATGCTCGAGAGCTTGCCGGCCTCCTTCAGCGCCGCGATCGCGCCCAGCGCCATCTCGTCGTTGCCGCTGATCACGCCGATGATGTCGGGATGCGCCTGCAGCAGGCTCTGCATCTTGTCATGGCCCTGGGTGCGATCCCAGTTCGCGACTTGCGAGCCGACCTTCTTCGAGGCCGGGATACTGGCTGAGCACCGTCTCATAGCCGTTGGAGCGCGTCGCGGCGTTGTTGTCGGACGGGTTGCCGAGCAGCTCGACATAATTGCCCTTCTCGCCGACGTCCTTCACCCATTCCTGGCCGCCGAGCGCCGCGCCCTGGGCGTTGTTGGAGACGAGCTGCGCCTTGGCCAGGCCCTCCTGATTGATCTCGGCGTTGACGAGGAACACCGGGATATTCGCGGCGATCGCCTTCTTCACCGCGCCGATCGATCCGCTCGCATTGGCGGGATCGAGAATGATCGCGACCGATTTGTTGGTGATCGCGGTGTCGATCAGCTTGCTCTCGGTGTTCGTGTCGCCCTTCGAGGCGCCGACGGTCGCCGTGTAGCCGAGCTTCTGGGCCTCGGCGGCGGCGACCTTGCCTTCGGTGAGCCAATAGGGATTCGCGGGATCGTTGACGATGATCGAGATCAGACCGCCGGCGGCCGACGCCGAAGTGGCAAAGCCACCGCGAGCACCGGCAGCGGCCAGCGCGAGGGCCGCAAGCAAGAGACTGTTCGTCTTGTTAGACATTGGTCATTTCCTCTTTTGTTGAGCTATTGACGCCGGTTTCACCCGGCGGTCTTCTCACGGGCCGGATCGGCGAGCTTTGCCGTTGCCGCCCGTTACCTGAGAAGTCGGTGGAGCCGTCGGTCGCGCCTGGCCGCTTGACGCGGCGGCGATACTGAACGGCGTTGAGCAGCACCGCGAGCACGATGACCGCGCCGGTGAAAACCGTCTGCCAGTAGGACGAGATGCCGATGATGACGAGCCCGTCCGACAGGAAGCCGATGACGAAGGCGCCGAGCAGCGTGCCGCGAATATTGCCGCGCCCGCCGGTGAGCGCGGCACCGCCGATGACGACGGCGGCGATGGCGGTCAGTTCGTAGGAGGTGCCGGCTGTCGGCCCCGCCGAGGTCAGCTGCGAGGACAGGATCAGCCCGGCGACCGCCGCGCAGATGCCGGAGAGCACATAGACCGCGACCTGCACCCTCTTCACCGGCACGCCGGAAAGCTCGGCCGCGCGCTCGTTGCCGCCGGAGGCGTAAAGCCAGCGGCCGAAGGCGGTGCGGTTGAGCACGATGCTGCCGGCAACAGCGATGACGACCATGACGAGCACGCCGATCGGCACGCCGAACAGTCGGTTGAAGCCGAGCCAGTCGAAGCCGGTATTGCCCAGGTCCGGCCTGGCCGCCGAGATTGTTGTAGGTGAGACCGTTGGTCATCAGCAGCGCGAGGCCGCGCACCACATACATCACGCCGAGGGTGGCGACGAAGGCCGGCACCTTGAAGCGCGCGATCAGCACGCCGTTGACGAGGCCGACGAAACGCGCCGAGTGCGACAGCGCGAGCACCGACCACCACCCAGACCGGCGGGATACAGCACGACGCCGAACAATTTCAGCGTCACGCCCTGCATGAAGAAGCCGGCGACGACGCCGGAAAAGCCGAGCGTCGAACCGACCGACAAATCGATGCCGCCATTGAGGATGACGAGCAGCATGCCGATCGCGAGGATGCCGAAAATCGCCACATGCGACGCCATGGTCAGAAAATTGCCGAGCGAGAAATAATACGGCGACAGGAACGAGAAGACGACGATGATGGCGATCAGCGCGAAGAACGCCCGCCCCTTCGAGCAGCAGCCTGGCCACATCGAAACCCTCGCCGCCAGCCCCGGGGCGGGAGGCGGCGGTGTTCGCCGGGGTGTCGGTCATGGTCGGGGAACTCCGCTCTGCTTGCTCATCAGGCGACCACGGCTTCGCCGGAGGCGGCCATGATCTCCTCCTTGGTGACGTTCGATCCGAACTGCGCGGAGATCCTGCCCCGGCGCATGACGATGATCCGATGGGCGATGCTCAGGCACTCGGCGACTTCCGAGGTGGAAAACACGACGGCGAGGCCCCGCGCCGCGCGCTCGGCCGAGCAGGCGGAACACCTCGGCCTTGGCGCCGATGTCGATGCCGCGGCTGGGTTCGTCGAGCAGGATGACTTTGCGGCCGCGTCGTCAGCATCTTGCCGATGACGACCTTCTGCTGATTGCCGCCCGACAGCGAGCCGATCGGCGCGCCGCCGCCGGCCGTCTTGACGTGGACGTTGCGGATGGACTCGCTCGACCATCGCCCGCTCGCGCGTGAAGGACAGCAGCACGCCGCGTAGCGAACGCGCCGATGCTGGCAAGCGACAGGTTCTCGCCGACGCGACATGGTCTGCACCAGACCGTCGCGCTGCCGATCCTCGGGCACCAGCGCGAGACCCTTGGCGATGCGCTCGGCGATGCTGAGCGCTGGAGATGTCCTCGCCTTCCAGCAGAACCTCGCCCGCCCACCATCGGCACGCGGCCGGCGACGCATTCCAGCAATTCCGTGCGCCCGGCGCCCATCAGCCCGTAGATGCAGACGATCTCGCCGGCGCGGACATCGAGCGACATGCGATCGACGACGAAACTGTCCGAGCCCGAGGCGTCGGCGACGCTCACATCGTCGATCGACAAGCGCGACCTCGCCGAAGGCATAGCCGGTCGGCGGCGAACCGAGATCGAAATTCTCGCCGACCATGTTGCGCACGATCCATTCGAGGTCGATGTCGCTGCGCCTCGGCCGTCGCCGTGATCGCGCCGTCGCGCAGCACGACGGCGTAATCGGTGATCTGCAGCGCCTCTTCGAGATGATGCGAGATATAGACGATCGACACGCCGCGGCTGGTCAGATCGCGGATCACCTTGAACAGCACCTCCACCTCGGTCGCGCTCAGCGCCGAGGTCGGCTCGTCCATGATCAGGATGCGCGAATTCGACCGAAAGCGCGCGGGCGATCTCGACGATCTGCTGCTGTCCGAGCCGCAGATCCTCGACCAGCGTCATCGGGTCGATCTCTTCCTCGAGATCGGCCATCAGCGCGCGCGCCTGCCGCGCCTCCTCGGCGAAATCGACGCCCGTCGGGCGTGCGCAGCTCGCGCCCCATGAAGATGTTGTCGCGCACGCTGAGATTGGGCGCGAGGCTCAGTTCCTGGTGGATGATCGAGATGCCGCGGTCCCGCGCTTCGTCGAGGCGCGGCGAAGCTGACGACGCTCGCCGTCGAGCAGGATGATGCCCGACGGTCGGCGTCACGACGCCCGACAGAATCTTCATCAAGCGTCGATTTGCCGGCGCCGTTCTCGCCGAACAGCGTCGTGACCTTGCCGCGATGGATGTCGAAGTTCACGCCCTTCAGCGCATGCGTGCTGCCGTAGATCTTGGCGACGTTGCGCGCCGAGAGAACGGCGTCGGCGGCCGGCGGCGTCGATGTCGGGTGCCATCATGGTCATTGCACGTCCAGCTTCACGGGCGTGACAGCCAGCTATTCGGGATTGACCAGCTGGAAGACGCCGACGACCGAAATGGTCTTGCCGGTGAGATGGGCCGTGTCGACCTTCGACAGAACCTGCTTCTTCATCTCCTTGTTGAGCGCTGAACCCGCGTTCTGATAGTCGATCTGGTTGATGAACTGGCCGAAGCTGATGGTGCCCGTCGCATCGCGCAGATCGGTGCCGTTGATGGCGGGCCCCGTCTGCACGCGGAGCGTGACACTGTTCGAGACGCCGGGCACGTTGATGGTATAGACGCCGAAGACCGCCTTTTGCGCGACACCCGTGAACTTCACGGAGAATTCGGGACCGATCTCGCCCGGCACACCGTATTTCGTGCCTGCCGCTGTCGAGTCCTTGGCAATCGCCGCCGCGAGCGTCGCCGCATCAACCGCGTGGCTCACGATCAAAGCTTGAACCTTTGGAAACTCCGCCTCCCCATAGGCGACGGGATCGAAAGCGCCGGGCTGCGCCGCCACCTGCGAGCTGATGCTGACGACCTTGGTGCTCAAACCCATGGCGATGAGCAGAATGACGACGACGACCGCGATCACGATCGGGCCAAGCCTGGGTCCGGCGGTTTTGCGGGTCACGGGTGCAGCCGAGGAACTCATGGCGGAGATCCTGTCCTTTGCTATGGTCTTGTCTCAGTTCAGGGCCGTCGGGCGCTGCACCCGCGTGGCGTCGTCAAGGCTCAGCAGGGTGTGCGCGTTGCTGAGGCTCGTCGCCAATGTGTTGATGGTCTTCGTGCGCAGCGCCCCCAGAATGCCGGCGGCCTTCGTATTTTCGCTGGCGACCGCGATAACATTGGGGATGCGCCGCAGTTCCGGTGTCGTCAGGCCGATGATCCGGCCCTGCATGCCGAGGCTGCTCGGCCGCCCTTGAATGTCAAAGAAATCATACCCCATCATGTCGCCGATCGTGCCGGACAGGCGTGCCTCGGTCACTTCCTTAGGCGTGAACCAACCCATGCGGACCATGTTGCTGTCCTCACTGAGATCGCCCACGCCGATGAGCGCGATATCGGCGCGGCGCGCACGATCCAGCGTCTGCCGCACAGTCTCATTCTGCATAAGGGCCAGCCGCGATTCGGGATTATCGACGAGCGCCGGCGCATAGAGCGTTTCGCTCTCGCCACCGAAACGCGCCGCCAGGCGCCGGCAGATATGGTCCGGGTTCATGAATTCACCGGCACGAAGGGAGCCGCCAATCGCGGATACGAATGTCACCGCGCGCTGATTGGGGGAGACAATGCCATCGGCCACGGCACCGATATTCCGGCCCATGCCGACGGCGACGATCATCCCGTCCCGCAACAGACGATTGAGATGAGCGGCGACCAGGCTTGCCAAAGCAATGCGCTGCGTATCCTGGTCCCGGTGGTCCACCGCCACGATCAGCCGCTCGATCCCGAAACGCTGGATGAACTCCTGCTCGATCCGGGCATGGACGCCCGCATGGGGCCGCACCGTGATCTCGACGATGCCTTCCTCCCGCGCGCGCTTGAGCAGGCGGCCGACCTTGGCGCGGGACATCCCAAACTTGTGGGACAGCTCTTCCTGCGTGACCTGATCGGCATAGTAGAGGCCGGCGATATCCGCGATGACATCGAGTTCCGCGTCTTTCAGCTCATCGGGCCGCGGCGTTTGCCACGGCCGGCGTGCGGTCTGCATCTTTAAAACTCGCCTTGGCCGTTTTGAGAGCGAGATGGGGTCGCGTCAGCTCACCCACCCGATGGTTGGAACCTCAAGGAATGAGGACGGTCTTGATCGAGTTGTCGCCCTTCTTCATCAGGTCGAAGCCGTGCTTGAAGTCTTTCAGCGGCAAGGTGTGGGTGACGACACCTTCGGTCGGCAAACGCCCATCGGCGATCGCGGCGATGGTGAAGGGGTAGCAATAGGGCCCCAGATGCGCGCCGTAGATGTCGAGGTGTTTGCGATCGCCGATGATGCTCCAATCGGCCGTCACCTCTTCGCCGAAGACGCTGAACTCCACGAAGCGGCCAAGCTTGCGGATCATCTGCAGACCCTGCCGCACGCTCGACGGATGGCCGGTCGCCTCGATGTAGACATCGCAACCATAGCCCCCGGTCATCTCCCGCACCCGGGCGATGACATCCTCCTCCAGCGGGTTCATCACCAGATCGGCGCCGAACTTCTTCGCCAGCGCCAGCCGGTCGGGCTTGGTATCGAGCACGATGAGCTTGGTCGGGTTCTTCAGCCGTGCCGCGCCGACCATGCCGAGGCCAAGCGTGCCGGCGCCGGCCAGAACGACGATATCGTCCAACTCGATCTTCGCGCGGTTGACGGCATGAACCGAGCAGGCAAAGGGCTCGATCAGCGCGGCGGCGGCGAGGCCGAGATCCTCCGGCACGTGATAGGTGCGCGAGGTCTTGGGAAAGCGCATGTAGCGCGCCATGGCCCCGTTCACGTTGTTCTGGAAACCGTAGAGGTCATGCCTCTCGCACATCCAGTATTCGCCCCGGCCGCAATAGCGGCAATCCTCGCAGGGCACGATCTGCTCCGAGATCAGCCGGTCGCCGAGCTTGAAGCGGCCGGCGCGGGCGATGTTCTCGCCAATCTCGACGGCGCGGCCGAGGAATTCATGGCCCGGGATCATCGGCGCCTTGACGTATTTCGGCTGGCCCTTGTCATCCCCCCAGAATGAGGGCGCACCCTGGTAGCATTTGATGTCACCGGCGCAGATGCCGACCGCCTCGACCTCGATGATGATGTCGTCAGGGCCGGCGCGGGGAACCTCAACCTGCTCGAAACGGTAATCCCCCGGCGCATAGGCCACGACTGCATCCATCATCGCGGGCAGATCGTTGCGGAGCCTTGTGTCGCTCATTGTGGGTTTCTTTCTTTAGAGGGAACTGGCTGACGCGCCCAGCCGCTGGACCAAGCCGTCGGCGATCGCGGCCAAAATCATGGTGCAGGAGGCGGCGCCGGCATCGAGCGTTCCGCGCGATCTTTCGCCGAGCCTGCTGGCACGGCCGACCTTCGCGACCATGCCGCGCGTAGCCTCAAGCCCGGCCTCGGCGGCGGCCTTCATGGCCAGAAGTGAGTCCGCGAAACCCTGGCCCCCGGCCTGGGCCGCCTGGAAGGCCGCAGCGGCGGGAACGAGAACATCGACCAGTGTCTTGTCACCCGGCTTGGCGTCGCCAAGCCCCTGAACCGCCGCTACGCCGGCTTTCAGCATCCGGGCGAAATGCGGCGCGTCCAGCGCATCCGTATCGGCCAGCACCTCGGCCATATCGGTGAAGAAGGTGCCGTAGAGCGGCCCCATGGAGCCGCCGATATCGCTCAACAGCGTGTCACCGAGGGTCGCCAAACCTTGCGGAAAGGTGAAATCGCCCATGGCACGCAGGCGCTCACCGGCCATGCGGAAGCCCTTGCCCATATTGACGCCGTGATCGCCATCGCCGGTCTGGCCGTCGATCTCGCTGAGCTTGCCCTGCTCGCGCACGATGACCGCGACGAGATCGAACAGGATCGGACCGGCGTCGGCGAGGCTGACGCTGTTCCGGCTCATGGCGCGATCACCGTGAGGCCGAGCGAATGCGCCGGCAGCGCGAGCAGGCGGTCCAGCTCCGCATCGAGGCGGGTGACGGTGACGGACGCCCCCATCATTTCCAGCGAGGTGAAGTAGTTGCCGACGAAACGGTGGCGCAAGGTGATGCCGCGTTCCCGCAGGATGGCATCGACATGGCCGTAGAGAATGTAGAGTTCCATGATCGGCGTGGCGCCGAGGCCGGAGATGAGCACGGCCACATCCTCGCCACGGGCGAGCGACATATCCGCCAGGATTCGCTCCATCATCAGACCGGCCATGCCCTGCGCGGGCTGAATGGGCATGACGGCGACGCCCGGCTCGCCATGATGGCCGATGCCGACTTCCATCATGCCGGGAGCGATGGTGAAGTTGGGCTTGCCGGCGGCGGGAATGGTGCAGGCAGAGAGCCCGATACCGACGCTGCCGGTATTGTCGATGGCTTTCTGGGCGACCGCGATCACCTCATCGAGCGTGCCGCCTTCATCGGCGCGCCCCCCGGCCGTCTTCCACATGATGATCTCGCCGGCCACGCCACGGCGCTTCTCCCGTTCGGAGGCCGGGGCGGAGGCGACATCGTCATTCGCGACCACGGTGCGAACGGTTAATCCGTCCTTCGCCGCGAGCTTCATCGCCATCTTCACGTTCATATTGTCGCCGGCATAGTTGCCGTAGAGGCAGGCGACGCCCGCGCCTGAATCGGCGGCCTTGAAAGCCTCATGAAAGCTCTTGGCGGTGGGAGACGCGAAAATCTCGCCGCAGGCGACAGCGTCGCAAAGGCCGGCGCCGACGAAACCCAAAAACGCGGGCTCATGGCCGGAACCGCCGCCGGTGACGATGCCCACCTTGCCCAGACCGCGCCGCTTGGTCGCGCGCAGGACGCGGGGATGATCGGTCGCGGCCAGAATGTCCGGGTAGGCCAGCACGACGCCACGAATCGCCTCATCCGCCACCTGCTCAGGGTCGTTGATGATCCTGTTCACAGGCGCCAGCCCTGACCGGCCTTCCGGCAATCCCGCATAAGCGTCGCCCCCTTGGTTTTTTCGTTGAGCGCTTGTCGCGCGAGGCCAGACAAATGTCAAGCCATGAGAGCGTCTGCGCAACCTGGGTTTCGCGGAAATGCGCGCTGACATGGCTAAGGTTAAGCTGCGACAGCGTTGAAATCGCGACCATCGGCCGAATTGAACCGGTTTCAGCCGACGGAACGCCAAGGCGCTGAGAAAATGTCATGATCTTCTGAGCAGTCTGTGATTTTTTGCTCTGCTTATAATTTGTGCACCACACAAGCCGAAGAGACTGCGCCATCGGATAGAGCGGATCGCCCTCAGCCTGGGCGGAACTCGCATACTCGGCTCTTGACGAAGCAACAGCCGCCGCGCGCCGGAGTGCGAAGACCGATATTCGGCGAAGCTATGTGATTGAGGTCGTTACGGGTCGCCAAACCCCGTGTAGCCCTTCATTATTGGGAGCCCCGGGGGCGAACTCGCCCCCAAGGTCGCGGGCCTCGGCGCAATTATTACAGGATTTACAGGTGATAATTCTTTCGAGAACGGTTCATTCGGGCAAATCTTACGTTTGTGAAAGTTGATTCCGGTTCGATATCATTATCGACCGCCGTTGATCCCTCTTTATCTTTGGCGGAGTCGAGAGCGCATCGAAAGCGCGGGCTGGGGCTTGCGGCGGAGAAAAAACTGCATTAGGGGCGGCGAATCTAATTGCAGGAAAAAAGGCATGAGCAAGGCTTTTATCTCTTCGGTCCTTCAAGAGTCCCTTGAGTGCACTGGCGTTGCGGCCAATCGCGCAGCCGCGTCGTTGATCGACGCCATCGTCCATGAACTCAAGACGACCGGGGGATTCACGCTCCCGTCGTTCGGCACCTTCACTGTCCGGAAGACGAAGGCTCGCAAGGCCCTCAATCCCCGCACCGGCGAACCCGTGAAGGTCAAGGCCGGCAAGACGGTTCGTTTCAAGGCCAGCCCGTCCCTTAAAAAGGAAGTCTAAGCCGCCCGCGCTCCCGCCGCCGCTGCCGAGGAAGGTCGCCTTCCGGCGGCGGCCGAGGGGCCACGCTTCGCCCAAGCGTCATTGCGCTGTAAACGGTTTGCGCAATGGGACCCGGGGCGGTACGCTGGCGCCATCGTGACGCCAATACCTTCCGACAGGCCTGCGGCGACCGTCTATTACCTCGACCACTTCCTGCAAGTGCTCGAAGCGGTCCGGACGCGCCACGGTTTTCTCCTCGACTCGGTCGAATATGCGCATCTCACTTGTATCGGGGCGCTCTCGACGCCCGCGCAGATGCTCTATGCCAGGCTCGTCAACCGCCGAGGCCCCTGCTTCCGACAAGAGCGCCTTTCCTACCCCGAGATCCCAAGGCTCGACGCGGCGATCGCCGAGCTATCTTCTCACGCCCTCCTCACGCCCTGCGACACGGAGCTGGAAGCGGAATTTCGCCCCCGGCTCTATGGCTGCTTCACGGTCGCGGAACTGCGGTCCAGCCTCGCCGATCACCGCCCGCCGCGCCCGTCCCGCAAGGGCGATCTCCTCGCCTGGCTGGAGATGTGGGACGGCCGCGCGGCATGGCTGAGCGGGCTGCTGGTGCGGCATCCCGTTCTGCGTCTGCCGGCGCGCGATCCCTGGCCCTTCTTCCGCTTCCTGTTCTTCGGCGAGTTGCGTGACAACCTCGCCGACTTCGTAACCCGCGAGCTGGGTTTCATCGTCACCGAAAGCGTGGCGGCGGAGAAGCTGCGGGCTCAGTTCGAGACGCGGCGCGCCGCCGTCGACGCCTATCGCATGGCCTGCCTCTATGCGCGGTTTCGCAGCCTCCGGGATGCCCAGCCGGCGTTGGAGACGTGGCACTGGTGGCAGGCTCAGGCTGTCGATCGTGCCGCGCTCACCGCCGGGCTCGCGCAGTTCGACCGCCTGGTCGATCGGCTGGGGCGCCGACTCGAAAGGGCCAATGAGCTTGAGGCGTCGCTCAGCCTCTATGCGACGAGCCCGGTCGCCCCCGCGCGGGAGCGTCAGGCGCGGCTCCTTCTCAAAACCGGACGCCGAGCCGAGGCGATGACGATTCTCCAGATGATGACCGAGCATCCCGGCGATGCCGAGGAAGCCTATATCGC
Organism: uncultured Pseudomonadota bacterium; assembly: GCA_963745125.1. Lineage (GTDB taxonomy): Bacteria > Pseudomonadota > Alphaproteobacteria > Acetobacterales > Acetobacteraceae > Acidisoma. Next base: position 931,163 of record CAVUWB010000006.1, on the reverse strand, counting down.
GCGTCAACTGCTCGCCCAACTCGGGAAAACCGCCCGGCGCAGCGAGGCCCGCCAGTATCAGCAAAGCGGCCGGCAGATCATCCTGGAAGATGCCGGCCAAACCGTCGAGTCGGCGACTCTCGAGCACTACCGCCGCGCCGGCTGGCATGGCGTGCATTCGGAAAACTGGCTTTGGAACGCCGCTTTTGGGCTGCTGTTTTGGGACATCATCTATGACGCGGACGCTGGTGTCTTCCACTCGCCGCTGCAATTCGCGCCGGCCGATCTGCACGAGCCCGGCTTCTACGATCGGCGGCGGCTGGGCATCGAGCAGCGCCTTTGCCTGCTGCACGACCCGTCCGCGAGCTTTGCCGTGATGGCGCGACACCATGAGGAGAAGGCCGGGCTCGCCAATCCGTTTGTCCATTGGCAGGCGGATTTGCTGCCGCTGATCCGCATCATGATCCACCGCCTGCCAGCGCCCGGCCTTGGCGCCATCCTTCGCCGGCTCGCGCAGGACATCAAACGGCGGTCGCGCGGTTTCCCGGATCTGTTCCTCTGGACCAACGCCGACTACCGATTCGTCGAGGTCAAATCCGAAAACGACCAGCTATCCGCCGCCCAGTATCAGTGGCTCCGCTTCCTCGCGGAGGCCGGGATTCCCGTTCCCTCGAAAATGTCCGGCGTACATCAGTTTGAAACAGCTCTTTAAGTTTGGTAATTAAAGATCACGCGAGTCAACAATAGCGGTTGTGGGCCTTCAAAGAGGGCATGTATCGGTGCTGATATGCTGCCGATGGATTGGACGGACAAGGCTGCTTTGACATGGTGCTGCGCGTGATTGCAGCCTCTCGGGCTGATTCTGCGTTCCCAATCATTCCTCGACAGGCTGGTGCGAGGCCGTGAGCCGCGTTCGGACTCCTATGCTGCAAAGGTTCTAGAGCCCGATGAGCCAGATCGCCATGCCCGTCGGTCTCGCCATCCAGCAGACGCGGCCCGGCTCTGCCAGCCCGGTTCGGAGAGCGCTCCTCGTCACGGGCGTCAGCCGCAGCGGCACCTCCGTTCTCACCCGCTTGCTGCACGCCCTCGGCGCGGCGACACCCCAAAGCCTGCTGGGGCCCGGCCATGGCAACCCGACAGGCCACTGGGAGCCGAAAGCGCTGGTCGCCTTGAACGACGAAATCCTCACCGCGATGGGCATGCGGTGGGACGACCCCCGCCCTATTCAGCGCGGCTGGTTCTCCTCCCGCGCAGCCTACGCCTTCCAGCGTCGCATCATGCAACAGATTGAAGCCGATTACGGGGCCTCGCCCCTCATCGTGCTGAAAGACCCGCGCGTCACGCGCCTCGTGCCGCTTTACCTCGCGGCCCTCGACAGCCTCAATATCGAACCGCTCATCATCCTTCCCATCCGGCCATGCCAGGAAGTGGTCGCATCCCTTGTCAGCCGGGACGGGATGAGCCCGGATCTCGCGGAGACGCTCTGGCTTCGCAGCGTGGTCGAGGCAGAACACGAGAGCCGCGATTGTCTGCGCTCCTGGCTCAGCTTCGACACGATACTGACGGATTGGGAAACGGCCGCCGCCAAGCTTGCCCGTGACCTCGGGCTTATCTGGCCGAACCCGCCGGAACAGATCGTCGATGACGTCGCGGGCTTCATCAAGCCGCGTCTGCGGCACCGGCCGGCGGCCGAGGAGCGACCCTCCATCAGCGGTATCACCCAGCGCACCCGCGAAGCGCTGGAACAAGCGTTACGCGGCCAGGAAGCCGGCGCCCGGCAGATCTTCGACGATGTGCGCGGTTTTCTGCGCGACCTCGATCGCCTGAGCACCAGCCTGGTGGCGGCGGCGGTGGCGGAATCGCAGGCGCCTCTGCGCGCCTCGATGGTATGGCGGCTCATGCGCCCGCTCTATACGCTCGAACAGGCGATCCTCCGCCGTCGCGCGCGCCGGCCGCACCCTACCGCGTAGTCTGAGGGCCGCCCCGGGAAGGCACCGCCAAAATAGGTACTCCTGTAGGGGCACATCGACAGGCGCCTTACCGGCTGGCAGAGAGGCCGCATTGGAGCGTGATGACCGCAGGTGGAATCACCGAAGGTCTGAATCACGCGATCAAACAAAGAGTTAGAGTGGGATAGTGAGCGACAAGCGAACACATCCCACTCTAGAGAACTGTTTCGACTATTCATTCTTTTCAACCTTGCGATGAAGGCGCCACCCCCGAATGCCTCGCGAACGTTACCTTGTGACTGGCGGCGCCGGCTTTGTCGGCAGCCATATCGTTGCCGCTCTGCTCGAACGGGAAGCGGAGGTCGTCGTTTTCGACAATCTTTCGATCGGGCACAGGGCCGCCGTGCTGCCGGGGGCGCAACTCGTCGTGGGCGACCTGGCGGACACCGCAGCCATGGATGAGGTGGTCGCCGCCGGCCCCTGGGACGCCGTGTTTCACTTCGCCGCCCTGTCTCTGGTCGGTGAGAGCGTCAGGCTGCCCTTCAAGTATCTGCTCGAAAACGGCGTCAACGGCATCCGGCTGATCGAGGCCTGCGTGCGCCACCAGGTGCCACGTTTCGTCCTGTCCTCCACCGCGAACCTGTTCGGAACGCCGGAGCGGATGCCGATCGACGAGGCGGTGCGCGTCGACCCCGCCTCACCCTATGGCGAGAGCAAGTTCATGATCGAGCGCGCCTTGCACTGGGCGAGCGAGATTCACGGCCTCAACAGCGCTTGCCTGCGCTATTTCAATGCGGCAGGCGCCGACCCGAACGGCCGCCTGGGCGAAGACCATGACCCCGAAACCCATCTGATCCCGCTCGCCATCGACGCGGTGCTGGGGCGCCGGCCGCCGCTCGCGATTTTCGGTGCGGACTACCCGACGCCCGATGGCACCTGCATCCGTGACTACGTTCATGTCACCGATCTGGCGGACGCGCATATTCGGGTGCTGGGTCAACTCGACCGCCGCAGCGTGCGCTACAATGTCGGCACAGGGCGCGGCTACTCGGTGCGGGAGATCACGGAATCCGTCGGCCGCATCGCGGGGCGGCCGGTTCCCGCCGTGATGGGGCCGCGCCGGATGGGCGATGCGGCGGTGCTGATCGCGGGCGCCGAAACCTTGCGGGCCGATACCGGCTGGGCGCCGCGCTTCACGGATGTTGATGATGTCGTGGCGACTGCATTTCGCTGGCGTGAAGCGAACCCCGGCGGCTATCACGCGGCTTAAGAGCGACCCGGGCCGGGATGGCGGAACGCCCGGCCTGCTTCAGCGCCTTGAGTGACCGCTGGATCGGGCGGTCAATGGCATAATCGAAAACCAGCCCGCAGGTAATCCCCACGGCCGCGCAGGCAAGACAGAGCCCGTCGGTCACAGGGAGATGCAGCTTGTGCATGATGATGACGCCGAGCATCGTGATGACCGAGTAATGCACGATATAAATCGCGTAGGACGCACCGCCGAACCGCACGAGGATGGCCGGCACCCGGATGCGGCCTGACTGCTCCAGCCGCACGAGGGCCAGGATCAGCATGGCCGAACCCAGCGCGCACAGCGCGGGCGCCCAGTTGATCGTATTGTTCAAGGCCATTCCGGCAACGAAACTCAGCGCGCCCAGTGCCAGCAACGCCCAGGCCGTCCACAGGCGCCGGGGCACCGGGTTGCGGATCAGCCACCAGGCGCAAGCGAGGCCAAGGCTGAACTCCAGGCAGATCGAGCGCAGGTAGTAGCCGCTCAAACCGAGATTGACCCCGGTGATCGCGAGCACGGCGGCGGCCCCCTGCCAAAGCAGCAGCAAAGCGAGCCCGGCTCTCAGATTGACGATGATGACGGCGAACACGGCGTAGAAGAACATCTCATAGGTCAAAGTCCAGGTGACATTGACCAGCGGCGCCCCGTGTTGCGCCAGCAACAAGAAGCTCGCCGCAATCGATTCCGGATCGAGCTTGCCACCCTTCCCCGCGCCGCCAAAGCCCGAGGCATAGACCGCGAGCGCGAACGCCGTCATGATCCATACCGCCGGATAGATGCGTGTAAGCCTGTTGTAGAGGTAGTTGCCGAGACGACCGGGGCGCCCCAGGTCGCCACGATGTACATAGGCGATGATGAAGCCGCTCAAGACAAAGAACAGATCGACACCGCGATTGCCGGCGCTGAACAACCCGTGGAAGGGCGTGTGGCCGGAGGCGAGGAAGATCGTCTCGGTGTGAAACAGCACGACGAGAAGGGCGGCGATCGCTCGCAGCAGCTCCAACGATCGAAGTTTATGGATCACGCGAAAAGCTCAGGCTTTGCCTTGAGGAGAGCACTCATCGCCGAGAATTGAGGCCCGAACGAGAAATGCCCGGCAACCGCTGCCGTCGTCACCACGATCGGCCGCGAATGCGTCATCGCGGAGGCGCAAAGGTGGGCTTCATCGCCCCCCAGCGTATTCAGCTTGGCGATGATCTTGTGCCGAGACACGGTGTAATATCCGATCTGCTCCCAGAAACTGCGTTCGAAGACAACGAGGCCGATGCTGAACTGAATAGGGCTCAGCAGCTCCCGCCGCTCCATGCCCTGAAGACGCTCGGCCAGAGCTTCCAGCGGAGAGGTGCGTTCCCATATCCACTGCGCCGCGAGGGGGCTGTTGTGCAGTGGAAGGCCGGCGGTGGCCAGCCGCGCCGTGCCGAACTGCGCCTCATATTCCGGCAGCCAACCGAGCATTTCCAGAAGATGGCGGTAGCAGAAACCGTTGAGCGGGATCATCGGCGCCACGACGCCCGGATCGACCCGGCCTTCCAGCTTGATCCGATCGTATTCAAGCAGGAGTTCGGAAATCGTGTCCGGAAGGAGGAACATATCCTCATCCAGCTTGACGATCATCTCCGCGCGATCATGGAGGCGGAAACAGACGTTTTGCGCCAGCGAAACGTCATTGGTCGCGGTGGAAAGGTAGCTCCAACCCTCTTTGCGGCAAAGATCGGCCAGAGTCTCGTCACGCCGCCCGGGCGAGACGAGGCACACGTCAGCTTCGGGCAAAGCCGCCTTGAAGCGCGGAAAGACGAGCGGCCAGAGATTTTGCTTGTAGCCCGCGAGCATCACCACAACGGTGCGCGCGCCCGTGCGCCGATCGTCGAACTTCATGCGGTCGTTCAGCTTGGAGTAGGTTTGCGCGGCGATCGCACCCCGCTTCAGCGCGTTATAGGCACGGGATGAGAGAGAGGTCCGAACCCGCGGCGCCTTGGCTTGCCGGAAGGTGGACGCAACACCGGCTGGTCCCATGATCGGCAGCCGCATGCTGCTAGCGTCACTCAAAACCGTGCTCCTTCCAGGATCGTGCCATGCCGCATCCTCTTGTGGCGGCGCAGCGTCAGCAACGCATCACAATGAGTTGGGATTGGCCGATGAGATGTCACTCTTTTGTCTTAGCGTCATCCTCCGCTTTCGGGCGTTGAGAAGTTTACACGAGCAGCGCGATATGCGGCCGGGAGAGTTAAACCCGCGCTGGATGGAACCAGCCGGGCGCGGCCTGGGGTGTACATCTTAAAGCCACCATCGCGGGCCGCCTGTACCGCCATAAAATTCCGCAGTGCACAAGGATGTTCGGGTGCGATGACGAAGGATTTCGATATGCCTTATGCCGAGGCGGAGCCTGCCGAACTTGTTGCCGCGCCTCTGCCCGCCGCCGGCCAATCCGTACGGCCCGACCATGCGCCTTCGCGCCTCCGTGGCCTGAAGGTTGCGATCGTCCATGAATGGCTTGAGACCTTCGCCGGTTCGGAAAGCGTGCTTGAGCAGTTGCTGCTGTGCTTCCCGGATGCCGACCTGTTCGCCGTCGTGGATTTCATGAAGCCGGAGGATCGCCGGTTTTTGCAAGGGCGCAAAGTCAATACGTCCTTCATTCAGCGTCTGCCGGGCGCCAAACGCCTGTTCCGCAGCTATCTTGGCCTCATGCCGCTCGCGGTCGAGCAGTTCGACATGGCGGGCTATGACGTCATCATCTCCAGCAATCACGCTGTCGCTAAGGGCGTTCTGACAGGCCCCGACCAGATCCATATCAGCTACGTTCATTCCCCGATGCGCTACATCTGGGATCTGCAGCACCAGTATCTCAAGCAGTCCGCGCTCCGCTGGGGCCTGAAAGCCCTTTATGTCCGCTGGCTCTTCGCGCGCCTGCGGCAGTGGGACGCATCGAGCGCCCAGCATGTTGACCACTTCATCGCCAATTCCACCTATATCGGGCGGCGGATGAAAAAGGCCTACGGGCGGAATGCCGCTGTCATCTACCCTCCCGTCGATGTCGAGCAATTCGGCCTCGGCGACCGCAAGGACGATTTCTTCCTGCTTGCAGGCCGCATTGTTCCCTACAAGCGCGCGGATCTCATCGTTGAGAGCTTCCGGCGGCAGCCGGGGCGCCGGCTCGTCGTCGTCGGAGATGGCCCGGACGCCGGGCGCGTTCGCGCCGCGGCCCAAGGGGCCACGAACATCGAGTTTCGCGGCCAGGTCACCAAGCCGGAACTCATCGGCCTCATGCAGCGGGCCCGCGCGGCCCTCTTCGCGGCGGAGGAGGATTTCGGCATCACGATGGTGGAGGCGCAAGCCTGCGGAACGCCGGTGATCGCCTTCGGGCGTGGCGGCGTCACCGACATTATCGATGTGGAGAGCACGACACCGACAGGGCTCCTGTTCAACCGCCAAGAGGTGGGTTCCGTGCTGGACGCCCTGGCGCGCTTCGACCGTGTCGAGCGTGACATCACGCCCGACGCTTGCCGTGCCAATGCTCTCCGCTTCTCCCGGTCGCGGTTCCGGGCGGAAATCCGCAGCTTCGTCGAAATCGCGCTGGGCTGAGAGCGCCTTCAAAGATAAGGGCCGGGATGACCTCCACATGCGGAGGCCGTCCCGGCCCTTATCTCATTAGAGCGGGATGTGTTCGCTTTCGCTCACCACCCCGCTCTGACTCGTTGTTTAGAGCAATATCGGATCAGGTGGAATCAGCTGATCCGAAGATTTGCGTTTTTAATCAGAAACATAGACCTGATGCCGTCGCCTGCCGCCAGCTCGAACGCCCTAGCTCGACCGCAGCCTCACGGCCAGGCTCTCAAACACCTCCATCACCTGCCGGGGCGTGTTCGTGACCGCCATGACAGCATTGACCGTGAAGGCGCGCTCCTTCCTGTAGAGGACGATGAAGAACGCCGCTGAGTGGATGGCCTCGGTCAGAATGAGCGCGATTGCGGCGCCCTCTGCCCCGAGAGAGCGGCAGAAACCCGCCAGAAGCAGCAGATAGATCGCGGTGCAGATCAGCGTGATCTGGGAAACCGCGCGATTCCAGCCGAGAGGGATGAGGAATTGGCGCGACAGCGTGCCGGCGATCCCCGTGAGCAGGGGCAGCGCCGAGAGCCAGCGCAATACCTCGGCCGAGGCGGCGAAACGGGGGCCGAGAACCAGCGTCACGATCGGCCCGGCACCGAAGAAGAAGATCACGGTCAGCACGAGCGCGAAGAGAACCTGCAGCGCCATGAAAGGGCCCGCGACGCCGGCAGCAGCCTCACGCGAACGCACGAGGAGGGCGTTGACGCGCGGATACATGACCATGCTGAGCGGGACGATGAGCGCCATGACAATTCGGGCGATGCGATCGGCGCCGGCAAAGAGGCCGACCGCCGTAGAACCGGAAGCAAAGGTCAGGAACAGCGGCGCCGCGGTGGAATAGGCGATCCAGCTGCTTTGCGACAGGAAGTAGTGGCGATAATCCCAAATCTGCATGGCGGCGGCGCGAATCGCGATATGGGGCCGCCCCATGTCGAGGACGCGGCAGGCGATGACAAAGCCCGCGAGACCGCCAGCGATCGAGCCCACGCCCTGCAAGGCGCAGGCGATCCAGGTATCGGCCGGTCCATGCACGAGAATGAAGGTCAGCAGCACACCCAAGGCCCGCCCGCCGACGGAATAAAGCGTGAAGAGCGCCATGCGCTCCAGCCCCTGCATCAGCCAATCGACACTGAAGACCGCGCCGACGATGTTCAACATTCCGGGGAGGAGCAGGTAGATCGGGCTTGGCACGCGGTGCAGACCGATAACCGCGAAGAGCACCAGCGTCGCGCCCACAGAGAGAATGGCCTTCGCCGTCATCGTCTGCCAGAAGATACGGCGGATGATGGCGATGTCACCATTCGCCTGGGCGATGTCGCGCGTCGAGCCGAGCGAGAAGCCCCAGTCGATGATCAGGAAGATATAGGCGTTGATGCTGATGACGAAGGCCAGTACACCGTAATCCGCGACGCCCAGCATGCGTGTCAGGTAAGGCACATTGATCATGGCCAGGATATAGCCGCTGGCCTGGAACATGGTCGTTGACGCCAGGTTGCGGACGAATCCTTTAGCGGAAGCCGGGTCGGCCATGGACACCTCGTGGAGGGGCTCGGGGAGCCGTGTCGTCGACGGCGATGACGCCAATCGTACTGCCCAGGCTATAGAAGGATCGTGCTTAGCCACGAAGTACTACCTTGGGGCGGTTGCGCCTCACCGGAATAGATGACCGGACCCGGGCGCGCCCGCGTGCGCCACAGGCTTTTTCGCCCAAGTCACTGTGATATCTTAACTTTTCTGTGCCAGTCGGCTTTTTCTCCGGCAAAGAACAAAGCGCGCTTCTTTTTGAAGCCCGAAGCAGAGATCCGCGTTCTCATCATATTGATTTAGATGAGGCGGTGCCGCGAAAGGCAAATACTCCTCTTTTCAGACAAGTCGTGCCCCCTCGGGTGAGACGTTAGCCTTGCCTTATCTCCCTTGAGGATTGGATTACGCATGCTCGATGTGATCAGCGACTGCGATGTCGTCATCGTCGGATCAGGTTTTTCCGGGGCAGTCATCGCCGAGCGCTGCAGCAGCGTGCTCGGTCTTCGCAGCGTCATCATCGAACGCCGTTCGCATGCCGGCGGCAATTCCTATTCAGAGCCGGACCCCGAAACGGGGATCGAAGTTCACAAATACGGAGCGCATCTTTTCCATACCTCCAACAAGGAGGTGTGGAACTACATCAACCGGTTCACGGATTTCACCGATTACAAGCATCGCGTTCTGTCGGTCTATCGTGACAAGGTTTACGCGATGCCGATCAACCTTCTGACCATCTGCCAGTTCTTCGGCAAATACATGTCCCCCGCCGAGGCGCGCGCGCTTATCGAGGAGCAGCGCGCCGAGATGGCGGGGCGCGCGCCGCGCAACCTTGAGGAAAAGGCGATATCGCTCATCGGGCGCCCGCTCTATGAGGCGTTCATTCGCGGCTACACGATGAAGCAATGGCAGACCGATCCGCGCGACTTGCCGGAATCCATCATCACGCGGCTGCCCGTGCGGCAAACCTTCGACACGCGATATTTCGAGGATCGCTATGAGGGCCTGCCTACGGAAGGCTATGCCCGAATCTTCGAGCGCATGCTGGCGAGCGATGATATCCGAGTGATGCTGAATACCGATTTCTTTACCCTCCGCCCGCAGATCGAGGCGATGGGGAAGCTGGTCTTCTACACCGGCCCGATTGATCGCTATTTCGACTACCGGTTCGGGCAGCTCGGATGGCGCACGGTCGATTTCGAGCGAGAGGTCGTGGCGCAGAAGGATTTCCAGGGAGCGCCGGTCATCAACTATGCGGACGAGACGGTGCCGTTCACGCGCATCCTGGAATTCCGGCACATGCATCCCGAGCGGCGCTACCCCGACGATAAAACCGTGATCTTCCGGGAATATTCCCGCTCGGCGGGCGCGGGCGACGAGCCCTATTACCCCGTCGGTCGCGGCACGGACAAGGATATGTATGAGAAATACCAGGCTGCGGCGGATGCCCAAAGCCGGGTGATCTTCGGCGGCAGGTTAGGCACCTATCGCTACCTCGATATGCACCAGGCCATCGGCGCGGCCCTATCGATCTTCGAGAAGACCATCAAGCCGCGCTTCCAAGCCGCCGGGGCGCCCGCCGCCGTCGCTATGGCCTAGCTCACCGCTAGAGCGGGATTGGGTTCACGTTCGTCCACCACCCGCCCTATGTTTTTGATTAAGAACGCAAATTTTCGGATCAGGTGACTCAACCTGATCCGATATTGCTCTAGCCGACGCTGCTCCGGCCGCTGTCGTGCGACGGGCGGCCCCAGGGTACCACCTCTTCGACGGTGAAATCGTTTTCCGTGCCGCTATCGGTCCCGTTGGCGTAGGTCACGACCGGCGGCCGAGGCAAGCGGCGCGACTGCATTCCCGGGCCTGTCAGTGAAGGCCGCGACCGGCTCTCGGACGGGGCGACCCCGGCATCGACCACGTTCTGCGGAGCCATGTGGCGATCGAAGTCCGCCTGCATCTTCAGCCAGAAATCCTCACCCGTGTTGAACAAACGGCCAAGCATTCCGGCGGTCGCCGGCGAAATAGGCTTTTCACGAGTTGAGTATCGTGTAGAATGTCGGCAAGGAGATACCCAGAAGCCGGGCGATTTCACCGTCGCTGCGGCCAATCGCCGGCATCAACACATCATTCAAGAAGTCGGCTGGATGTGGCGGAGCACTCATGACGCCTGAAACCTCCTCAAGATCATGTGCATCCTGCTGGCCACGAAATTACAAGGCGGAAGGGTATGTCACTTATGCGTGCATCGCCACAAAAAAGTGACGCGGTCGCAACTTTAGTACTAACCCCGGCCATTCGGCTTGGCAGACTGAACTTTTCGCCACTCCGACCCTTGGCCCACCTTCTTAATTCGGAACAGCCAGAATTACCGCGTGGTCGGATAAGGAAAGATCTATCCGCCTGACGCCTTGATAACTCTCAATCGGCGCACTGCCCTTCGTTATGTCGTAGACCCTTACCATAGGCTGAACGTTACCAAACATCACAGTGGCATGATCGGCGCCATGCGCCCGCTCATCCCAGATCACGAGGTCGAATTCCCCGCTGCTCTTCTGAAGGAGAAGATCGTGGACCGTCGGCGGCGGGTCTTCAAGCGCGAAGCTTAGTTGCCGGGGCTGCGCGACAGCCCCGCGATCCGCCAGGATCGTCGTGAGATTGTGGATATCGATTGCGGCTCGTTTGGGGGTATCGCCACGATACAGGCCCTGGTGGCCCGTACCGCCCTCCCCGTCCCGCAATTCATAGATGAAGGTATAGCGCCAGCCCCGCTTGAACTGCGCCAGATAGGTGTTGGTCAGAACGGCGCCTTGCACGGCCTCGCCGCCCGGGTCCGAAACTGAATCCCAACCCGTTTCCGTCGTCACCTTCGGCACGGTCAGCAATCGGGCCTTCCTGTAGCCCTCGAAATGCCGGAACCAGGTCAGGCCGCTATTGCCGTAAAGCCCGTCCCAGCGCCCGTCCAGCGTCGGGCTTGCGGCATTCCAGGCCTGGTTGTCACCATAGCCGCCATGGACGGCCGACACGTAGTTGTGAATATTCACGGCATCGGAAAAACGGGTTCCCGCCGGAAGCAACGCGGCACTCCCCCCTGGGATCTCGCGAAACTGAAGCCCGACATTGTCGGTTTCCGCCCCGGTCTCCGACACGCCGAAGACCGGATAGGAGCCGAGCACGGGACTCCCCTTGGCGGCAGTGAAAAGGGCGGATTGGAATGCCGCCACCGCGTACCAGCTGTGGCCCAGCCCACCACCGCGCCGCCCGTCATAGACGATCGGGAAATTGTTGGGCTCGTTCGGCCCCTCCACCGCCAGCAGGGCGTCCGCCTTGGCCAGAACCATGGCGGAGGCGATCAGCCCCCTGAGATCACCCCCACCGTTGATGACGAAGTGGACGCCGGTGGCACGAGCAATCGCGACCTCTCCATCGACGTGACGCTCGCCGTCCCGCACTTCGCGAATACCGAGATAGCGGAGCGGCGCGATATAGCTCTCGGGATCATACCCCTGGTCGACGTGGGCATTCACGCCGAGGGAAGCCAGAAACGCCCCGGCATTCACCGCCCGTGTGGGAACGGGCGGCGTCGCCGGCGCCGGAAGCGTCTGGGCGGCCACGGCCGCCGGCAGCAGGAGCAGAGCCACGACGCTGCCGAGATAGTCCAAGATCATTCAGTAAACCCGCCATCAATGCGCACCTGTGCGGGCCAGCACGGCCGGGAGCGTCTTCAGCAGAACCGCGATATCCAGCCACACGGTCCAATTATTGACATACCAGACGTCGAGTTGCACCCGACGCGTGTAGGAGGTGTTGCTCCGCCCGCTCACCTGCCAAAGCCCGGTCAGGCCAGGGCGCGTGTTGTAGTAATGCGCGATGTCGTCACCGTAGAAGCGCACCTCGCTTTCCACGATGGGGCGCGGCCCCACCAGGCTCATGTGCCGCAGAAGAACGTTGATCAGCTGCGGCAGCTCATCGAGGCTCGTCTTGCGCAGGAGGCGCCCGATGCGCGTCACGCGCGGATCGTGCCTGAGCTTCTGCGTCGCGTTCCATTCGGCGGCGAGCGCCGGATCATGCGCGAGCGCCTCCTTCAGCACGAGATCGGCGTTCGTGACCATCGTGCGAAACTTCAGGCAGTAGAACGGGTTGCCGCCGATGCCGATCCTGCGATGGGCAAAGAACATCGGGCCGCCGCTGCCAAGGTTCATCAGCGCGACGATAAGAAAAACCGGGCTCGTGAGAATGAGCAGGATCATGGCGGCGGCAAGGTCGATCACGGTCTTCACGACCTGCGACACGCGCCGCGAGATGCCGTCCCTGCACGACAGCATCACCACGTCATGGCTGAAGAAACGGGTCGCTTCCCAGCCGAAGGCCGGAAGGGTCTGCGACTCCGGAGCGATCGCGAAAGGCACGCGCTCGCGGAGCGCACAGTCGATCAGCTGGCGCTGGAGGGCGCCATCCCCTTCCAGCGCGAACAGGATGCGGCCGGCCTGAAAGCGGGCCAGCAGCGGCCAAAGGCGCGGCCCCTCCTGCCGAACCATCAGTGTTTGCGGATCGACACGCCCCGCGACCGCGTAGCCGAGGCCCGGATCGGAGGCCAAAGCGGCCTCCACCGCGACGACGCCTTCGCCACCGCCCACCAGGACGACAGAAAGCCGCCACGCGCCAGCCTGGACGAGAAGGTATTTCGCGATGGCATTGCCGAGCGTCGCGAAGACCGGAAATGCCATCATCGTCAGAACCGCGGGCAGGCGGCCGAGGATGTCATGGTTCAAACAGCCGACGAGGCCCTCAGCCACAACGGCCCAGAAGCTCGCCCCGAAGATCAGCTGCGTCTCCGCCCAGAAGGGGATACGCTCGCTGTAGCGCCCTTTGATGGCGAGATAGGTCACCGTGGCAACAAAGAGGATCGCCACGTCGTGGAACCCGGATGATCCGCCCGCCATGACCGCGAGCCCGGCATTGCCGATCAGCAAGTCGGCGCCGAACATCACCAGCATCGCGGCGAGACCGATCGCGAGGATGTCGGCCGCCAGGATAGCCGCCGCACAGGTTACCGGCGAAATGCGCCGCGCCGGCCGCTCACGAACGTCCGGACCGGCAGCCGCCATCGCCACCACAGCGTCATGACTTTTCGGAACTGCCAACGCACTCTCCCAACAACAACCAGTTGCTTACGAAGGGAATTTTAGGTGCCCAGACGGCCCTCTGAGACGGCCGCAGTTCGGGTGCACCCGGTTGATGGGAGATGCCGCCGCGTATCCCGGTAAGGATGATCCATCAGCGCCCTAGGCAGTACACCGGGCCTGCGCGGATCATGCGCAGGGGGCGCTCCGGTGCGTCCGGTTTACGATCCGGGTCCACGAGGTTTAAGCCCGGCCAGGGCGGCTAGGTCGCGGCCTCATCACTGCGGCTCATACGCGCTCTACCCCTAGCCCTCCGGATGACGACGATAGGCTAGCCGGACAAGGGATTCCGGCGGCGAAAACCAGCCAGAAGCGAAGATCGCCTTGGAATGAAATGCGGAAAACCGGCACAATGACCGAAGGCACTATGCCATCCTTGCCTTGCGCCCCGTTTCACAGCTAGATTCCGGCGGTTGAAGCATTATTTTCATTTACCTATGGACCGACGCCGAGATTGACTGCTTCGCGTCGCTAATGTGCTGGATATGAAGGTGGCTACTCTTCCGAGGCTCGTGCCTAGCGCACTTCAAATTCGAAAAGCACATTAGAATCATATGTTTACGAGTGCCGTGATCCTGCAATTCGCTCAAAGATCGCCGCGAGCGAGCGCGAATTTCAGAATCGCTGTGCCAGTGCGGCGAATTTTCAGAATCCCCGCGCTGGGCCTTATCTGCAACGCAGGCGTCGGACGGATCAGCCTTTGAGACAGATTCTGCCGCTACAGATCAACCGCGCGCCGTCGGGACCTTACTGGGCTTGGACTTTGCCTATCCTGTGCGCCGGCACGCTGCTGGCGATCGGGAGCCAGGCTCAGGCGCAGACCACCACATCCGCCTATTTCCCGACCGGGAATTATGGCTACGACCAGGATCTGGGCGTCACCGTCCTTACCCGTAGCCGCGATGAGTTTCAGCAGACAGGAGTCCAGTTCGGGGGCTTCACCATACGCCCCAACCTGGACCAGTCGATTTTCGACAACACCAATGTCAACGGCACGCCCGGGTCGAATTCCGGCAGTTGGGGCTCTCAAACCGCCGGCACGCTTTCGGGCAACTCGGACTGGAATCGCAACAGCCTCTCCGCCACCGTCGGCTTCGACCACGACCAGTATTTCGCGCTTCCGACCGAGAGCTACACGAACTGGAACGTCGGGCTCGGCGGCGGCTACACGATCGGCCAAAATCAGCTTCTCGCCAATTACTCGCATTCTTCATACAATCAGCTCGGCACGACGATCGGCATGCAGAGATCCGAGTCCCCGGCGCTCGACACGACGGATACCGGAAACCTCAGCTATACCTTCGATTTCGGCCGATTCGAGGTTACGCCCGAACTCGATCTCAGCGCCTATCGCTTCGGCCCATTGTCCGAGAACGGCGTCCAGGTGAGCCAGAGCGACCTGAACCGCAACGTCATCGCCGGCGGTGTCGTGACCCGCTACGAGCTGACGGGGGCCGCCGGCCTTCTGTTCGTCGCGCGCGGCACGAGTTCGGACTACGTTGATGAACTGCCGGGAGAAGTCAACGAGAACTCAACCAGCGCCTTGTTCCTGACCGGCCTCGACTATCAGACGGAAAGCGTGTGGCGCTACAGCCTGCTCGTCGGTGTCGAATACACCGAATTCGCGGCGGCGGAATTCGGCAGCAAGACAGCGCCGATCGTCTCCGCCGATGTGGTCTATACGCCGACCGGGGTGCTGACGCTCACCGGCACCGCGACACGCAGCATCGAAGACTCGGATACCGCCGGCAGCGACGGCTTCGTCCTCAGCCAGGCGAACCTCGTGATCGACTACGAATTGCTGCGCAATATCCTGCTGGAGGGCCGGACGGGCTTTCAATACGCCTCCTATATCCAAGGCGGCACGCAGGACAATGAGACGGTCGGTGGTGGCGTGACCTGGCTGATCAACCGCAATATGCAGCTTTCGCTGAATGACGATTTCACCAATCAGACGGCGCCGGGCAGCACCGTCACCCTCGCCAATGGCGGGGGCACCACCGAACTCAGCGGTGCCTATACGCAGAATGTCCTGATGCTGACGCTGCATCTGGGGCTGTAGAGCGTGATGACCGAAGGTGGCAACACCGCAGGTCTGAATCACGCTCTCAGAGATTGATGAGCCCCGATCGGTCGGGGCGGAATCGCGCGGCGATTCCACCCCGAGCAATCGGTCTCCGGGTCAGTAGTACCGCTCGAATATCGTCACCACGTCGCCCGGCTGAATTTCCTCGCCGCGCGGCGCACGTCCCTCGACGACCTGGCCATCGACCTTGCGCAGCACCGAGACATACCCCGTCTGCGCGCGATAGGTGAAACCACCCGCAATCGCCACCAGCGTCAGCGCCGTCATCCCGGGCTCATAGGGATACTGGCCGGGCTTGACCACCTCACCGAGGATGAAGACCGGGCGATACCGCACCACCTCCACGGAGACACTGGGGTTGAGAAGGATCTTCTTGTCGGCGAGCGACGCCGATATCTCGTTCGCCAGCCCATCCGTCGTCTCATTGCTGGCGGGGATATTGCCGAGCAGCGGCACGGCGATATTGCCGTGATCGTTGACGGTGAACTCGCCCGTCAGCTCGGTCTGCCCGAAGACGACGACGCGCACCGCCTCGCCCGGCCCGAGCGTATAGGGCGCGGCCGTGGTCTCAGGCAGAGGCGGGAGGGAGGAGCCGGGCTCGCAGGCCGACAGCAGGAGGCAGACCGCGATGGGGACCGCCGATAGTCTTCGCCCACGGCCAAGTGAGACGCTGCCGAGAAAGCTCCGCAAAAATTTCATCACAACCACCGCGATTGTAGGAACGATTACCAGTCGGCAATCTGTTCCGATTTCGAGACCTGTCAATGCTCATAGCTGAGCAGAATGGGCGTCTGCCGCAATCGGGCATGGTGGAACCGGTTGCGCGGACGGGGTTCTGCCAGCCCGCCCGGTTCCAGCGCGGTCTCGTCCTCCGAGGAAGTGGCGGCCGAACTGTCCAGTGTCGCCCCCCAGGCCGACTGCAATAAGGCCAGCATTGTCGGTTTCGGCGGCGGTCCGCCACCGGCGAAGGGTTTGCCGTTGAGGGCGTCCTCGACCTTCTGGGCATAGGGAACCGCCAAAGCCAGCGTCTGGGAGTGGTAGAGGCCGGCGGCCTTTTGCCAATCCCCGGTCTCGGCATGGAGCGAGACCAGGAATCGCGCCGCGTAGTCCGCATTGGCTCCGGGGTCGAAAGCCTCGTCCAGGTTCCGGAAGGCGGTTGGGTGGTACATCAGGTTGACCTGCATGCAACCCACGTCGATCGACTGGATGCCCTTGAGTTCGGCCGCCTGAACCCAGGCCACGGCCTCGGGCTCGGTGGCGAAGTAATAGCTCTGGCCCTGCGCCTGCACGGACCAGGGCCATGGCACCGCCCGATGCGTCAGCGGGTCCGCCCGCCCCGATTCCACCTGGCCGATGGCGTAGAGCAGCCCCTTGGGCGTCGCGTGCTGGATCTCAGCCGCCTCAATGGCGGCCGCGCAGAGCCCGCCCGGGATGACATTCGCCTGTGCCGCCTGCGCCGCCCCCGCGCCCGCCAGCAGAAGCAGGGCGATCGTCAGCGGCTTCACGACGCGCTCCGCACGACATCGCCGAGCTTGCGGGCGGAAGCCACCCAGCTCAGCGCGCTGGCACGCCGCAAGCCCCGTGCGCGCATATCGTCGGCGAGGCCGGGCTCCTCCAGCAGCCGCTCGATCGCCGTCGTGATCGTCTGCGGCAGGTCCGTGTCGAAATAGAGCGCGCTATCGCCGCAAACCTCCTCGACCGCGCCGCCGCCGGAGGCGATCACGGGGCAGCCGCAGGCCATCGCCTCCACCGGCGGCAGGCCAAAACCCTCATAGCGCGACGGGAATAGAAGACAGGCCGCGTTCTCGTAGAGCGCGCGCAGCTCGGCATCCGTGGTGCGGCCAAGGCGCTGCGTGCCGAGCGCATCATTCGCCGCCTGGAACACGTCCTTGTTACCGCCGCCGGCGACGGCGATGACCATCCCACGGTGGCGAAGTGCGGCGGCCACCTCGGTCAGCGCGGCCAGATTCTTGTGCGCGACCCGGCTGCCGACGACGAGCGCGAACTGGCCGGTCTTCAGCCCGTGACGGGCCAGCGTCCCGGCATCGGCGGGTGCGCGCAGGATGTGATCCGCGCCCTCATAGATGACCGCGATGCTGGCCGGATCGATGCCAAGGCAGCTTGCGATGCGCTGACGGGAAAATTCGGAGACGGTGGCGATCCGCGCCCCTGCCCGGGCCAGCCCATGCTGCAACCCTTTATACCAGAGACGAAACTTCCAGGAGTAGGAGGAAGGCGTGTCGAAGACGCCGGCATCATGGATCACCACCACCTGCCCGCGCCCCGCCAGCAGCGGCGCCGTATTGCCGAGGTTCACCAGAATGCCGTCGCGGGCGGCCCGGGGCAGATCGATCTGCTCCCAAAGATGACCATGCCTCTGCCCGACCGGGCGCTCCCTCAGCCGCCAGGGCGCGGGCGGCGAAGCGGATGCCGCCTCGCCATCCCGGGGCGGTGTCAGCAGCGCGGTTTCCGGCCATTCGCCTTCGGCCATCAGCGTGTCGATGGCGCCCACGATCTCGGCCGAAAAGCGCTGAACGCCCGTGACCGGCTGCGACAGAAAGCGGCCGTTGACGAAAACCGGGCCCGACATCATGCGGAACGTCCCTTCTTGGTCCGGATCGGATTGGCGGCCCGGCACAGGCCGAGCGGCAGCGGGACGAGGCCCGGAACGGTGACGCTCATGAGGGATCAGGCGCGCGCCGCGCGGTGATAGCCGTCGTAGTGCCGGAAAGCGTACAGACATCCGCCCGCCGCCCAGCGACGCCTTCCGCAGATCGACGCGCGTCATGACAATGCCCATGATCGCCGAACCGCTGCCCCTGAGCAGGCGGAGGGAGTTGAGCACCGCATCGCGCGGGGTCTTCTCCCATTGCACGACCGCCAGGGTGGCGTCCGCCAGGCGGCCCAGCACCAGCGCATCGGCCACTGGCAGCACGGGCGGCGTGTCCATGATCACGACGTCATAGCGCTCACGCACATCCTGCAGCAGCGCGCTCATGCGCCGGGACGCGAGCATTTCCTGCGAGTCGCCGCGCATCTTGCCCGCGAGAATGACATCGAGATTGCGCGCGGGCTGGCGGACGAGGCTTTCGGTCGCGCCCAGTGACTTGCCCGACAGGATCTCGCAGAGGCCGGGGCCGGGCGCCACGCCGAAGTAATTCGCCATGCTGGGGCAGCAGAAATCGCATTCAAGCAGCAGCACACGCCAGCCGGCTGAGGCCATGTTCCGCGCGAGTTCCACCGAGAAGACCGACTTCCCCTCCTTCGGCAAGGCGGAGGTCACCATCACGAGCTTCGGCCGAGCCTCGCCCATGACACGCATCTGGCCCCGCAACCGATCGAGCGACGCTGTCAACGCGATTTCCGCCCGGCCGCCACGATTGCGCCGGAAGCGAACCTGACGAACCTTTGGCATCAGGCCCACGAGCGGCAGGCCCGCCACGCTTTCGATCTGCTCCGGCATGCTGAAGCCACCGCGAATCCGCTCCAGCAGAATGGCCAGAACCGTGCCGATGATCAGGGACAGGATCGTCGCGATGGCGAGCAGCCGCGTCGGCTGCGGCGCGGATGGGCCGAGCGGCACCTCGGCGGCGGAGACGAGCGACGCATCAGGCTCCTGAATGCCGGCGACATTGGCAAGCTGCGCCGCGCGGCTGAGGAAGCTCTCATAAATATTGCGGGTGGCGCGCGCCTGTGTTTCCAGCGTGCTCAAACCAAGTTCGGCCGCGTTCTCGTTGCTGACGGCACCGCGCAGCTGATCCATCTGCTGCTGCAGGCTGACCTGCTGCGCCTGTTCAGCCGCGACCACAACCGAGAGGCTGCGGGCGACATTCGCCATCTCTTCCCGCGTCCGGGCCTGCAAGGCACCGACCTGCGCGCGGGCCGACTGAAGCTCCGGGTTGCCCGGACCTTCCGAACTTTCCAACTCCGCCACCCGGCCCGAGGCCGCCGTGGTTTCATCGAGAAGCTGGGCAATGACCGGAGAGGCCAGAACCGCCGGAAGATCGTTCGTCGAGATGGTGCCGTGCAAAGCCGCGCGCGCCTGGGCAAGCTCGCCTTGTTTCTCGCTAAGATCCCGCGACACGTCGATCAGCTGAAGACTGATGTCATTGAGCTGCTGACGCTTGACGGTCTGCACCGCGCCGTCATTCCCTGAGTTGTCGGGCAGTTGCTCGCCAAGTCCGTGCGAGAGACGATAGGCCTCGACCGCTTCGTCATCCGCCTTGACCTGCGTCGCGAGCGAAGCCACCTGCCCCTGAAGCCAATCATGGGCACGCTGCATCGCCGCGAATTTCTCCTGCACCTTAAAGGCAAGGAACTGCCGCGCGACCTCATTGGCGATGCGCGCGCTGAGAACGGCGTTGCGCGTCGTGACGGCGATGCCGAGCAAGCTCGACTCCGGATCATTCGTGAAGCCTATCTTGCTGCTGAGAATGGCCGCGGCGATGTTCGCCTTGTCCGCCTCTGACAGCGGAACCGTCACCGGCCGGGCCACGAAGTGGTGTTTCTCAAGCCAACTCGCAATACCGGCCTTGATGCCGCCCGGGGGCGGATTGAAATCCGGCGACGACGTCAGGTTCAGCGCGTCGACCACGCCCAGCGCCAATGACGGGGAGCTGAGAATGCCGATCTGCGTGCGCATGAGGCTGGCGATATCCTGCGCGTCCGAGGAGATCGCTTGCAGGTCGCTCACCTGCGTTCTTTGCGGTTCAATAATGATCGAGGCTTGAGAGGTATATTGTTTCGGCATCCGCTCGACGAGAAACGCGGTCGTGCCGACGCCGATAACGAGGGTAAGGAGAAAGACCCAGAAGTGGCGCCGCAAAATCGACAGCAGACGGCTGAACGGAACAGCGATCGGCTCCACCCCGGCGGCAGGGTCGATCGGACCATTCATGAGATCGACGGTCCGTGGACGTGTCACCGAATGCGGCTGCTGAAAATCTTCATCGCGCATAAGCCAATATACCTCAACTAACCGCCCTTTCGATGTTCGGCGGAAGACGAGCGTTCTTACCATTTATTCCGACGGCTTCTCGATCATTCCTGTGGTTAGGTTCTTCGGCGTGGCGACTAATCCATTTGGCTAGATCGACGGCACGATGACCTGACCCTAGAGCGTTTCCTATTCGCTTACGCTCACAGTCACTGCTCTAGCTCTTTGTTTTTACGAGCATCTTCACCCGATCAGATGATTCCATATGATCGGGATCTGCTCTAGCGACAGGAGCCGCCGGATCAGAGCCGAATGAGAGCGTGCGGCGCCGGTCTGTGCCCAAGGAGTGTGACTGTGGCGCTCAATATCGTGATTGGAATACCGACCGTGGGCCGCGCCCAGATTCTGTGCGAGACCCTGCGCAGGCTCGGGCGGCAGACGCGCCGGCCCGATCGCGTTATCGTGTGCGCGACGAAGCCCGCCGACGTCACGGGCACGGCCGACATCCCGGGCATAGAGGTCATTCTGTCGGCCCCTGGGCTGCCGCGACAGCGCAACGCGCTCATCGCGGCGGCAAGCGACGCCGACATCATGATGTTCTTCGATGACGACTTCTTCGCCGACCCCGATTATTTGGCCGCGATCGAACAATCCATGACCGATGATCCCGCTATCGTCGTGGCGACCGGGCTCGTGCTGCGGGACGGTATCGGCGGGCCGGGGCTTTCCGTGGACGAGGCGGAAGCGCTGCTGGGTGAACCACGCGCGCGGCCGTCCGGCATCACGCCGACCTTTTCCGGCTATGGCTGCAACATGGCCGTGCGACTGACGACGATGCGGCAGCATGGCTTGCTGTTCGACGAACGACTGCCCCTTTATGGCTGGCAGGAGGATGTGGATCTCTCGCGCCGGCTCGGGGCATTCGGCAAGGTCGTCAAGACCGCCGCCGCCTTCGGCATCCATCTCGGCGTCAAGCACGGGCGCAACTCGGGTGTGCGGATGGGCTACTCCCAGGTCGCCAATCCGCTCTATCTCGTGCGCAAGGGCGCCGGCTATCCGCTTCTGCGCGCGCTTGAGCATATCGGGCGCAACATGGCGATGAACATTGTTCACTCACCCCGGCCGGAGCCCTATGTCGATCGGCGCGGCCGGCTGCGCGGCAATCTGTTGGCAATCGGCGACCTTCTCCGGCAGCGCATGGCACCGGAGCGCGTTCTCGACCTCTGACCGGCGTCGCGGCAAAGCCCCGCTTACGCCGCCGTCGATACCGAAGCCGGGGTCAGCGGAAAGGCCTTGGGCGCGGTCATGACGCCCTGATAGGCGGCGTCGGCCATACGATCGTAGAACGCAGGATCATCCGCGAGGCGGCGGAGGCCCTCGGCCGCCGCGGCGAGATCAGGCTCCGCCCAGCGGCTGTCGTGATAGATCGCGGCGGGATCATCGACCGCCACCAGGCTGTAGGGAACGGCGACGCTGTTGTCGCTGTTCGTGAAATCCGTGTTGCCGGACCAGGCGGTCGCTACGACGGGAATGCCGCGCGCCAGCGCCTCCAGCATCGGCAGTCCGAAGCCCTCAGCCCGATGCAGCGAGAGCAGCACATCGGCCCGTTCATAGAGCGCGGACAGCCCCGCGTCGTCGAGCTGGCCCCGGATGATTTCGATGTTGCGGCTTTGCGCGAGAGGGCCGAGTCCCGCCATGAAGGCGGCGACCGTCTCGTCGGAGCCGGTGAGTTTGAGCAGAAGCTTCGCCGCGTCGCTGTCGCCGAAGGCGGCCGCGAAAGCCCTGACAGCGCCTTCCGGATTCTTCCGCGCGAGGCTTGAGCGGCTATCCGCCATCGCCAGCACGGTGAAGGGGCGCGTCCGGTCGCGCAGGCGCCGGCGTTCCGCCGGCAGGATATGGGGCACAACCTCGACCGGCTTGCGCAGCAATCGCGCCAGGCTGTCGCGCGAGAATGTGCTCGGCGTCCAAATCTCGTCGAGTATCTCGTCGCAGCCGTGCCAATCCTGTGGCGGGTCGGGCAGCTCCCACGCCCAGTAGCCGATGCGATAGGCGCGCGCCGCATGGGGTAGCACGCCACCGATCAAGCTTGCCGTCTGCGGACCGCCGGAATGGAAGATGTAGGCCGATCCCGGGACGTGCTTGAGCCGGAAGAGCGGATTGCGAAGAGCGGGCGTCAGGTCAAGGAGTTCGACCTCGACGCCGAGATCACGCAAAGCCCGCCACTGCAAATAGGCGCCTCGGCTGATGCCATTCTGCTTGGCGAGCGCGCCCGCGATCACCACGCGATCGAATCGGCGCGCGCCGGTGCGCCCCCCCACCAGCCTGCGCATCAAAAGCCCGCTGCCGAGCAGATAGGTCGATCGCAATGACTGCTTCAGGCCGTCAGGCATCACGATCGTCGCCCTCCTGCTCCGGCGCGGGGGAGGTGAACGGCGGCCTGCCGGGGAAGCCCGTGCCATGCTTGGTTGAGGGGTCGTCCGGCCCCAGCAGATCCATCGAGGCGAAGGCGGCCTGTGTCCGATTGGCCGCGCCCATCTTTCTCATGATGCTGCGGATATGTACTTTGACCGCGCTCTCGCTCATGCCGAGATCTCGCGCGATGGCCTTGTTGGCCTTGCCCTGCTTCACCTGTGCCAGCACCGTCATCTGTCGGTCGGTCAGCCGATCGGAGGGCATAATGTCCCGGCCGAGCGACTTGCCCGCGTCTTCGCTCAACAGCAGTTCGAGCGGCGCGAAGGTTCCCCCGGCTTGAACGAACAACAAGGATGCGACGGCCATCGACATCGTGCTGGTGCGGGTCGATACATAGCCATTCGCCCCGGTTTTGAGCGCGTCGCGAATCGCCGCGATTTGTTGGGCATCTTCAGCATCCGACAGCAATACGATCGGCCGCTTCTCGATAGCGTGCTGCAACGCGGAAACGTCTTCCGACAAAGCGGGGCCTATCGTGTGAACATGATAGACCAGCAGGTCCACAGCGCCAGCGTCGCTTCCGCCGATACAATCCTCGACACTTTCATAAGCCGAGAGCGTGAGCGATGGATGCGCGGCGCCCAAGGCGCCAATCATGCATTCCCGGGTGAGCCGGTGACTGTCGATCCAGGCTACATGAATTGACGCAGACATCAGAAGCGGCCGCCACGGGGGCGCGATGCGCCCGCGATTGCCAGCGCGAAGGAGGCGAACTCGTCAGGATCGCAAAACAATATATTTGTCACGGCATCAAACTCTTGCTGTGGGGCATGTTGCTTTTTGGAAACCCCTTCCCGCTTTTCGGGAGCCGCCCGCGACTCTGACAACGCCAACCATTCGGCTGCCTTTTCTGATATCTGTCGCTTGACCTATTACGTTTCCTTGAGAAGGCCAACGCTTAACCGCATACCAACAATAGCCAGATCAACATCCGGGCTGTCGATCAGATGAGTTATTTCTCGTAATGCTCTTACTCAGCCATGGAGATGATGACCTTTGATTGATCAGCCTCGGGAGAGCCTGTTTTGTGGCCGTGTTTCCTCGCGATCGAGACGCACGAAATTCCACGTGATGCTCGATTCGCAGAGCCCAGCGTAGCTTATCCGAATTTCGCAGGCGCCTGCGCGGCGCTCTGTGCGAATGCGACACACTAAGCTGCGTCCGTCCGATGATGCAATGAACCGAAAGGTGTAGGATGCGCCTACGGGCGTCGTGGCGTCTGCCTTAAACGCGGCGGCGACGGCCTGGCGGGGGCGCGGTCGCGCCCCGGCAAAACATAAGGATGCAAGCGGGCCGGCCTAACCCGAATGTGCGCTAGGCGCGCGGCGGGTTAGGCCGTTGCTCCGCGGAAGGCAGACGATGAGCGGCGGCGCCCAAGCCTCTCTTGGCCGGGGCCGCCGGTAGCCATGCAAGTATCCGATTACAAGCAGGAGCCGTCACCTCATACGGCAAATGCTTCACCCCGCTCGGAGCAGAGCTTGAGCGCGTTGAACGCCGCCTGCGTCCTGTTGGTGGCACCCATCTTGCGCATAATGTTGCGAATATGGACCTTCGCCGTGCTTTCGCTCATTCCAAGCTCGTGCGCGATGATCTTGTTTGCCTTGCCCTGCTGCAACTGGGCCAGAACGGCCTTCTGCCGGGTCGTGAGCCGATAGGGTGAGGCGACGGCCGGCTGCACGGCGGGCGCGGTGCTCGCGTCCGACAGAAGCATTTCCAGTGGTGCGAAGGTTCCGCCCGCCTGCACGAAGCGGATCGCGGACAAAGTCATCGCGAGGCCCGTGCTCCGGGTCGAGATGAAGCCGTTCGCGCCCGCCCTCAGCGCACCACGGATGGTGTTGAGCTGATGACTATCTTCAAGGTCCGACAGCATAATCAGAGGCGCGGCATCGACCGTGCGGCGGATCGCGGCGATCTCCTGCAAGCACACGTCGTAGGAGGCGTGCGAATAGAAGATGATCAGATCGAAGGCGTCGCTGCCGGCGCCGACGAACTCGGTCACTGACATGAACGGGGAGACTTTCAGGGCCGGCTGCAACTCCAGGATCGCGCGGAGGATGCAATCGCGCGTCAGCGCATAGCAATCGATCCAGGCGATGCGCAGCGCGCCCATGTCGGGCTCATCCGAGATGGCGGAAGGCGGGGCAAGCTCTACTCTCCGATCGAGCGAAAAGCCTGCCTCATCGCGCGAAGGGCCGCGCGCCAACCTGTCAGCGTGGTAAAACTCCTGATTGAGGACAGGAAACGTCTGGTCCATTTAACTAACCCCCGAAAGAACAGATGCAAGACAATAGATAGTTGGTCTTCTGCCTTTGCTACCAATCAAATTTCACACCTAGACCTTTTTTGTTGACGCTTATGTCAGCAACCCAAAGGATTAATTTCATAGGCGTACACCCTTCGCCACCGTAATCAGCTATGTGGCGGATGATGTGCTAACAAAGAACGTCTTCAGCGGCTTTTCACACCTCTGTACGGATGCCCCCACGATGCCATCGAATGACAACGCACCGTAGGATGCGAAGGCAACCGATTCGCCTTTCGTGCCGGCATCAAGAGAAGGCATCCTCGCCCTCTCCCTACAAACTCTGGTCGCGCAACCGCTCACTCGGCACGCCGAGAAGCTTGTCGGCGTTAAGCGCCGCCTGGGTCCGGTTAGCCGCCCCCATCTTTCGCATAATGTGCCGGACATGGACCTTCACGGTACTGGCGCTCATGCCAAGCTCATGGGCGATGATCTTGTTCGGCTTCCCGTGCTTCATAAGCGCGAGCACCGCGACCTCCCGCTGGGTCAGCCGTCCGACCTCCGCAAGCGGCCTCGGCGCGGGCATCTGTGCCGGCTCCCGGTCCATGAAGAGAAAATCCCTCGGCACGAAGGTCCCGCCGGAGCCGACAAGACTGATCGCCGAGACCACCATCTGCAGGCTCGTGCTGTCGGTCATCACGAAACCCGAGGCGCCACGGTTGAGCACCTCACGCACGATAGACGGCTCAATCACGGACAGGTCCGAGAGGACGACAATCTGCACGGAGGCGAAAGCCGCGCGCAGCTTGCCGATATCCTCCAGCCACTCCGTCTCGGTGTCCGTCTCGTGAGAGTGATAAACGATCAGATCAAGCTGTCTGCCGGAGTGCCTGGCGCAGTCGCGAACCGACTCGAACGGAATGATCACGAACAGAGGCTGAAGCCGAATGACCGAGCTGGTCAGACACTCACGTGTGAGCTGGGACACATCAACCCAGCCGATGCACAGCCCGCGGGAAGCCCCCATCAGGTCGGGAGAGGCGACGCCAAAAGCCTCAAGAGGGCTCATGGCACTGGTGGCATGATCCGCTTTTGAATTCACGGCGTCCGAACCCCTGGGCTGATTGACATCCTCGACCATCGCTCGCTGGAAACCGCCCCTAAATCGTTCGAGTAGGCTTGTCCCACCGACGCCCCTTTCCTCGACGCTACTTTTCCCATTCGGAAGCCTCATTTAGGGCTACTTTAAAAAAACACGGTTTATTGATTACCGTGTCCTTAACGTAGCCTTTTGATACAACGCAGATTAATGAAACCTTTAGGCGGTCTTGTTGGATGCACAAATCAACTGAATGAGTTGCGCAATGCGTTGTAAACTAATCCGTAGTACTCCATTGGCGGTAATCAAAACGATGCTCAGGGACGAATTTAGGCCAAACTAGGGCGGCGTGCCATCGATGGTTACGTTCGCTCTCGAGAATGGGGCTTAACTCAGGATAGTTACGATTGTGTCAGCCACGATCCGAGCCCGCGCCGGCGATGTTGCATCGCAGCGCCCTACTATGCTGTGGCAAAATTCACAGAGCCGTGAGCGCCGCGCGGCGGTCTTCGGATTACGCTGGTGCAGACAGCGATCTTTTGTTCCCGGCTACGGCACATATGTGCGTGAAGCTGCCATCAGATGAGGGGGTAAATATCACGCTTCCGTGAGCCCGGCCGTGGTCAAAGGCGGTTTCCCGCAGCGGCGCGCTGCGGCGTCGCGTATAGCCCCTCAAGATTTCGATGGAAAAGCCTATAACGACGCTGCTCAATGCCGTTCTATGCGGATATTTGCTGGTCAGGGAATGATCGCTCCCGAGTCCCGGTTTGATCTGGTGTTGCCCAATACTGGATAGGTTCCGGTGGAACACCCGGCTATTCCGCGCCTCTCGATTTCGTGAACACTATGACGCACGCTTGCGGTCGCGCGAATATCACTAAATCGTTACTTTACAGATCGAGAGGCTTGCATGCCGCGACCGTGCCGAATGCACCCGAGGGGGTCTTTCATCCCGCTCCGGAGGGCCGCCCGCCGCGTCGGTGCCCCGGAACCGGGCCAAAATCCGGCGGCACTCACCGAAATGCACTTTTGGATTTGACAGAAAGATAGCATTAGTGGCCGAGATGGTCATACCGCCCGAAACGCCAACCAAGGTGAGCATTACGCGTGAGGCGCTCCCTTAACCTGAATTGGATCATAAGCTTCGAGGCTTCCGCGCGCCTCCTGAGCTTCACGAAGGCGGCACAGGAGCTGGCGCTGACGCAGGCGGGGGTCAGCCAGCATATTCGTATGCTTGAGCAGGAATTAGGCGAGCCCTTATTCCTGCGGCTGCCGAGAGCCGTGCGGCTGACGGATGCAGGGGAAGCCTATCTCCATGTCGTCCGCGGCAGCCTGGAGCAGCTGCGCCTGGGCACCTCGGACATATTCGGTCCCGGCAGTGAGGGCGTGGTACGGCTGCGCGCCGACCCCGCCTTCGTCGATTATTGGCTCGGCCCTCGGCTCAAAGACTTCCTGGATGCCTACCCCGACATCTCGATCCAGATCTCCACCATCCTGCACGGCATCGATACGGTCTGGGATGCCGTCGATATGGAGGTTCGCTACAACAGCGACCGAATCGGCGGGATGGATGCCATCACCTTGATGGGCGATGCCGTGTTTCCGGTCTGCCAGCCGAGTCTCGGCCGCCGGTTGAGACAGCCAAGCGATCTGCTGCATCAGCGCCTTCTGCATGTTACCGGAAATCGCCGTGGCTGGACCGACTGGCTCACCGTTGCAGGCATCGCTCTGACGGCAAAAACCGCCCTGCTGCATACCGACTCACCGTCCACAAGCCTGGTCCTGGCCGAGCAGGGTGCGGGCGTCGCGCTGGGCCACGCCTCTCTGGTCGCGCCGCTCCTTCAGCAGGAGCGACTGATCCGGCCTTTCGCGCCTGACCTGGAGACGGTCGGGATTTTCTATCTCATCACGCCGCGCGACCACCCGCTCAGGCGTCAGGCCCGGCTGTTCAGGGATTGGCTTCTGGCCGAGGGGACACATACCTCGACGGAGACGTTGGAGCGTGCCAACGCAACCTGACAGGCCGAATTGCCGGCCGCCTCATATATATGGAGGCTTCGCGGTCACCAGGGCGCGTCAGAAGCCGTCGATCTGTTCCCGGGCAACGCGATAAACCTGGGCCGCCGCCGCCCCCAGGCTTTGCCCTGGATCGGCAATGCACTGCTCGTTGAGCGCAGTGATTGCGCCCGACGACACGAGCATTTGCTGCGCGATCATCGCATGGCCGCTTGAGGCCGTCCGCCGATCCATCGCCTCCCATTCCTTCACAACCATGGAGACGACGCTGCTGGCCTCCACATCCGGGTGGTTCGCCACCAAGCCGATGGCTTGGGCGCAGGTCAGGTCCCGATAGGCGAAGGCCCGCTGTCCTGGCATCAAACCAGCGACGAGGGCGAAGGCGATCGCGCCGGCTCGCCTCGCGTTCGGTTTCCTGAAGCGTGGTAACCGGACACCGCGCCACATCAACACCAGCATCATCAAGACCTATCGGTTCACTGAAGCAGTGACGTCATGCGCCCTCGCCTCTGAAGAAAGCGCCAATTTTCCCAACATTCCTCCCTCGGGGGGAGGACGGCGGTTCGTCAACTCCGCCGTCGCGTCAGGCGGGGAACGGGAAAGCCATCCGCCGCCAGCGAGCGCAGAATGATATGGCGGATTGACGCCCCCGTATCCTCAGACCTCTGCCGAAGCGCTTCCCGCGTCTCCTCCGGCACCAGGATTTGCATGGGAAATTGAACGACACCCTGCCTGAGCCGCCTGGCTCGGCTTCCCTCATGCCCATCATCATGCGGCATATCATCGCCCGTGCCTTCGTGCAGGCCGTCATCCTTTACCGTTCCGATATCAGATTTATTTAGGGATTTTGAAGCGGCTTTGCCTGCCCGCCCCGCCTGGCCCGGTGATGATTTTCTCACGACTGCCATGATCTGCTCCCTGAACGCATCCCAGTGATAAAACAAACCCGAGAGGGCATTTCGAGATCAGTCATATAGGCTTTATCGCTGCCATCCGATGCTCTCACACTCTCGTAAACCCATGAGTATATTCGCGAATGGCTCAGTCACTTGCTCTGGGTCCGATCTCAAAAGAGGAGATTTTGGGAAAGGCCGGGTTCTGCCGCGCATCGCGCGAAGCCCGCCACTGCTGCAAACGCCACACATAGGCCAAAACCTCGGCGCAGGCGCGATACAGCGCCACCGGAATGGTATCGTCCGGCTCCACATAACGGTAAATGGCGCGCGCCAGCGGCGGCGCCTCGATAATGGGAATCCCATATCCCCGCGCCTGCGTGACGATGTCCGCCGCCAGAAAGCCGGCGCCCTTGGCCAGCAAGACCGGTGCCAAATCAACGCCGCGACGAAAGCGGATCGCGACAGCGAAATGCGTTGGGTTAGTGATGACGACGGAGGCTTCCGGTATCCGCCGCATCTGGCGAGACCGTGCCATGCGGCGCGCGATGGCACGCTGGCGTTGCCTGACCTGCGGATTGCCGACGACCTCTTTCATCTCATCCCGAACCTCCTGATCGGACATCCGGTGGCGCCGCCGATAGAGCCAAAGCTGCACGCCGACATCGACAGCGGCAACACCCATGATAGCGACGCAGATGGCGGCAAGGATATGCAGACAGAGCATGACCATGACGCCGGCGGAGAATTGAGCCGGGGTGCCCAAGGCGGCGAAAGACCCCCTGTCGTCAAAGATCGTGAATGCGCCGACGCCGCCGATGACCGCGAACTTCGCCACGGATTTCAGCGTGTCTGTGATCCCCGAGACAGAGAAAAGCTGGCCAAGGCCTTGCGACGGTGACAGTTTGGAAAAGTCCGGCATCAGCGAAGAAACCGAAAACGTCCAGCCCCCGAATAAAACACCGACAAGGGTCGACAGCATGGCGATCAGGACGAGAAGTGGCGCCATGGCGACGATGATGCCCAGGCTCCAGACGAAACCCAAGGACAGCTTGCCCGTCCCCGCCAGTGCCAAAGCTGAGGCGCAGATGGCGCTGATCTGCTGGCCCGTATCGGCCGCCGCGTTCAGCCCGATCGTTGTTGCCAGAATGATCGCCGCGGCCTTCGGCAAGTCCGTGGATCGCGCCACATCTCCACGTTCGGCGGCCTGACGCAGGCGCCGCTCAGACGGCGCGTGCTTCTTGTCCTGCCCGTCCGACCCTTCAGCCATGCGGTATCATGACCGCTATCGTTCTGACTGAACGGCTGAGCAGATGCTCAAGGCCAGCGGGCAGCGTTCCGAGCGAGATGGTGAGCATAGATAATCCGCCGAGAATGAGCAGCGGAAAGCCGATGGTCAGCAAGTTCAGTTGAGGCGAAAAGACCGTCAGCAAGCCGATGGTGATGTTGATCGCGAGCGAGACTGCCATCACCGGCAATGCCAGCGTGACCGCCGCCGTGATGATGGAGCCACCAAAGCTCAGAAGCGCCGGCCAGGTGCCGGACGCCAGCCCCCCCACTCCTCCCTGGAAGGAGTGGGCAATCGCGGCAAAGACCCATATCGGGCCGCCGAGCGCGATGAAACCCATAAGAGCCGTCCAGGACATGATATCGTACATGACCTGCGTGGAACCGGATATATCCTGGTACTGCAATTCGGCGAAACTTAAGCCCATGCTGAGGCCCGCGATCTCTCCCAGGCTGGCGAATGACGCGACAACGATTTGCATGACGACGCCGATTGCGGCGCCGAATCCGATCTGGCTCACACCTTGATAGATCGCCGTTGCGGGGTCCCCCGGGAAGGCGGGCAACTCCGGCAGCCAGAACGAGAGCGCGCCGGCGAGGGCCGCCGCAAGCAGCGCCTTGACCCGTGCCGGAATAAGGCTGGACCCGTAGACGGGCGCGGTCAGAAAAAGCCCTGTTACCCGCAGAAAGGGCCAGACAAACCGACCGAGCCAGGTCAGCACCTCGCCATCTGTCACGACCATGGCTGATGGACAAGCAGCGTTGCGTGGCTGATCCAGCCCATCGCGAATGTCCTGAGGAGATCAACGGCGCCGAATCCACCGAAGATCGCGATGACGATCATGGCGATCGTCTTCGGCACCAGGTTGAGCGCCGTGTCTTCCAACTGAAAAGCGGCCTGAAACGTGGCTGTCGTGATTCCGATCGCGAGGAGCAGCATGATGATCGGCAGGACAGCCGCGACTTCAGTCGTCAGCGCCGTGCGAAGGAGGCTCAGATAAAGCGGCATCCCCGCTCACCCGCCCGCGCGCAGGAAACTATTGGCCACGGAACCGAGGACGAGAACCCAGCCATGGATCGAGACGAACATCAGAAGCTTCAGCGGCAGCGAGATAAGCGTCGGCGACACCATGATCATCCCGAGCGACATGAGGACGGAGGCGACCGCCAGATCAATCAACACGAAGGGAATGTAGATGAGAAACATCAGCCTGCTGAACGGCACCTTCAGCGGAACGCAATTCCAGGTCGGCGCCAATG
The DNA here is from genome assembly GCA_963745125.1 of uncultured Pseudomonadota bacterium. GTDB lineage: Bacteria > Pseudomonadota > Alphaproteobacteria > Acetobacterales > Acetobacteraceae > Acidisoma. Next base: position 899,352 of record CAVUWB010000006.1, on the reverse strand, counting down.
AGGGGCAGACGATCAGCCTGTCGATCGAGGATACCAGCGCCAATTCGCTCGGCTTGAACCAGTCCAAGGCGCTCGGCAGCGGCATTTATGCCGGCACCTCCACCACCGCGGCGGCCGTGCTGACGACCGGCGCCAGCGCCGCCGCCACCGGCGGGTTCACCGCGGGCACGGTGAAATATACCGGCACGAACGGCGTCACCGGCAGTGTGGCCGTCACGAAGACCAGCTCCGCCTTTGGCGTCGCCAGCGCCATCAACAAGGCCGCCGGCACCAGCCTCACCGCCTCCGCGACCAATGTCAGCACGCTGGCGGCCGTTGGCGGCACGAACGGCTTCAAGTTCAAGATCGCGGGCAGCGGCGGCTCCACCGACGCGGTTACGATCAACGCCTCCACCCTCTCCGCGGTCGCATCGCAGATCAATGGCGATACCAACATCACCGGGATCTCCGCGACCTTTACCGGCAGCTCCAACGCAACCACCGGAACGCTGACCCTCACACAGGCCGACGGCAAGAACATCCTGCTCACCTCCTCCGGCACCGCCTCGGGCAGCCTCTCCGTCGCCGCGACGGGCCAGAAGACCGCCGCGACCATCGGTTCCGCCGCCGGCACCAATAAGTCGGGTCTCATTCAGGGCACGGTGCATTTCCAGTCGAGCGCTTCCTTCGGCCTCAGTGGCGGCAGCGCCATCGGCCTCGCCAAAGCCTCGACCCTCACCTCTATCGCCGACATCAACGTGACGACGACCGCCGGCGCGAACACCGCCATCAACGTGGTGAAGTTCGCGTTGCAGGGCTTGAACAACCAGGCCGGGCAGATCGGCGCAGTCCAGCAGCGGCTGGAAGCCACCATCAACAATCTCAACACGACCAGCCAGAACGTGAACACGGCACTGGGCGTCGTGCAGGATGCGAATATTCCGCAGGTCAGCAACTCCCTCACCGAATTGCAAATTCAGGCGCAAGCCGGTGTGGCGGCGCTGAAAGACTCGACGACCCTGCAGCAATCCTTCCTCTCGCTGCTAGGCTAACCTCAACCAGCCTCCCCGGCCGGCGGCGCCACCGCCGGCCACCCCCGCATAAATCCCTCCGAGTGTGTCGATGACAAGCACGATCAGCTCCTTGAGTTCCGCCGATATTCAGAGCCAGCTTACGACCGACGAATCCCGACTGAACGCGCCGATCGCCGCGCTCAACACGCAGGAGACGACGGACAAGGCGGATATCACGGCCTTCGGCGCCATCAAGGGCAAGGTATCGTCATTGTCGAGCGCGCTGGCCGGCATCAACGACCTCTCAACGCTCACCAGCCGCGCGGCAACCTCCACAAGCAGCAGCGTTGCCACGGCAACCGTCAGCAACAGCGCCGCCGTCGGCACTTACAACCTGACCGATGTCACGCTCGCCACAGCGCAGATCATCTTCTCGGGCGTGCTCTCCAGCGGCACCTCGGTCGGGACCGGCGCCGGCTCTCTCACCTTCGCACAGAACGGCAAGACCGAGACGGTACATGTCGGCTCCGGCAGTCTGACGGCGGCGGGCATTGCCAAGGCCATCAATGCGGCCGACGGCGGGGTTGAGGCCAGCGTGGTGAATACGCAAGGCGGCGCACGGCTGGTTCTGCAAAGCAGCGCCACCGGCAGTTCGCGGGCATTCACCGTCACCGGTACCGGAGGACTGTCACGCTTCTCCTATTCACCATCGGCCTCGGGCGGATCGTTCACGCGCACCACCAAGGCGCGGGATGCAGCCTTGGATATCAACGGCGTGCCGGTGTCACACAGCACCAATACAGTCAGCAGCGCCGTGTCGGGCCTCACGATCACGCTCGCCGCATCCAGCACAACCGGGACCAGCATCAAAGTCACCAACTCGCCGGACGGTCTCACCGCCGCCTTTTCATCCGTCGCCTCGACCCTGAATGCGGCGATCGCCAGCATCACGACGGAGATCAAATTCACGCCCGCCACAACATCGACGAATGGATCGGGCAGCACCGCGGCGACCGCAGGGCCGCTGATCGGCAATTTCACCGCCACCAATCTGGAGGCGCAGTTGCTGACGGCGGTCAGCGGCGCGCAGGCGAGCGGCCTCAGCGCGAACAGCATTGGACTCACAGTCAGCAGCGCCGGCACTGTCTCCTTCAACAGCACCACATTCCAGAGCGCCTTTGCGAGCAAACCGACAGCGGTGGAGAAACTCGTCAGTGACATCTACAAGACGCTCAAGAGCGTGACGACCGGGGCGCTCGGCAGCGCTGATAACCCGGCCGGCGGCACCATCAGCGCGCAGACGACCGCCTTGAACTCCGACGTGACCTCGATCACCACCCAGGTCGCTCAGATCACGAAGAACAATAACGAGGCGCTGCAGATCCTCATCAGCGAATATTCGACGGCGGAAGCGACCGCCCAAAACGCGCAGATCACAGAGACCTTTCTCGGCCTCATTACCAATACCTCATCATCCAGTAGTATCTAAGGATGCCGGGAATGTCGACAGATTTCATCAATGGATATCGGGCCAGCATGTTCGATGGCGAGCCGGGGATCGGCTGGCTGCGGCCGGGCTGGCGCAGCCTGCGGCTTTACGGCCAGCGCGCGCAAGCCGCGATCGAGGCCGGCGATATCGTTGCGAAAGCCACTATGATTACACGCGCCGACCGGCTGCTGACCGTCATGTCCGGCATACTCGATACCGGTCCTGGAACGACGCTGGGGCCGGCCATGATGCGTATCTACGACCGGCTGCGGTTTTGCCTGTGGAAAGCAAATATCCAGAATGACTCCACGGCGCTTGACGACTATGACCGCGCGCTTCAGACCATCGATCAAGATTTTCTTAAGCTCTCCAAACCGCAAGCAGACCGCAGATGACAAGCCCTATCAGCTCCTATTCATCCGGCCCGGTCGGGTCGGCGAATACCTCGTCCCTGGCGACACCGCCGGGAGCATCCTCCGTCGCACTGTCATCGGCATTATCGGCCGGCGAGGCCGGTACCCCGGGCGAGGCTGTGACCCTCACCTCCGACGCGCAAACCTCCGCGGATCTGCTGGAGGCTGCGCGCACGGCCGAGGGCGTGAACCACCAGGCCGTCCAGTCCCTGAGAAACGGAATAGCGTCGGGCACCTATCAAGTGCCCCCGGAAACCCTGGCGGCGTCGATCATTGTCTCATTGTCGGAAACGCAGTCATGATGGCGGAGACAACACATCCGGCCCTGGAACTCAGCGAGGCGTTGCGCGACGGTCTCGGTATGCTCGCCGTGCTCGAAGAAAGCCTCCAAAGCCTTGATGCCCTGTTGTTGACCGGGCGCCCCCATGCGATTGCAGACGCCGCCACAGCGCTCGAACTCTCTCTTTCGGCGGCCGAGCCCATCTTCCAGCGTATCACCCATGCTTTGACCGCGATTGGTGTGGAGCGGCTGCGCGACGCGGCGCTTGAGCTTCGACCGTCGGATCGGGCGGCGGCCTCCGCCGCCGACACCCTTCGCGCCGCGCTCAAGCGTTTAGCGAAACGCAACGACGCTTGCCGCCATCGCGCTCAGGGCCTGGGCAAGGGGCTCACCGCCTCCCTTCGCATGCTTCACGCTTTGGGGCTGTATGGTAGCGGCCGGTTGATCGCCGAGGCTTAGCATGTGACGGCGAGAGGCGGCCGCGCCAACTAAACCTCCGATACCTTCTCGGCGAGCCCAATGACTTTGACACCGCAGCGGTGGTCAGAAAGCGACACGACTTGACCGTAGCCCAAAACATTGCCGCCGACGGTGATGACGAGCGGGTCATCAAGCGTCTGGTCCAGCCGGATGACTTGTCCAAGCCGCAAATCGGACAGGGCCGAGACCGACAGGCTGGTCCAGCCCAGGCGCACGGTCAGCGCGACGCGTACCCGATCGATCACAGAGGTGCGAAGCGGCCGCGCCGCCTCCTGCGATCTTGGCTTGGCAAGCGCGGCCACTGACGCCACGCTCTCCAGCTCACGAGACGCCTTGGCGAGAGAATTCTCGCCGGTGCTGGCGGCACTCGGGCGGCAGCAGACGAAACCGTCGCTCTGCCCGTATTCGGCATAGAACAAATCGATGCCGCCGGCGAAGCCGATCGCTTGCGGCAGAACGAAGAGCGGCAGGGTCTGGCCGACCGACATGCTTTCCACCAGCGCGAGCGGAACATGGCCGCGCATGATGTCGAAGTGCAGATCGATCTGCGTATCGCCGACCAGCCGCTCCATCGTCCCCGTCCAGCGCTGGTCCAGCATGGCGTGGCCGAGTAGCCAGGTCTGCATGCTGACCCGCGCCTCGAACGGCTCGAAGGCTGAATAGGGCGCGATGACGCGGATGGAGCCGATGCCGAGCGACGTCTCGAAGATACCGGTGATCGAGATCATCCAATCCTGCCTGTCGGCGATGGCCAGCATGCCGACGGCCGTCTCGTGCTGCACGATCGTCCATTCGAGCGGCATGAAGCTGCTCAGCACGTCGCAGAGCCCGGCGACGGTCAGGTCGATCATCTGTTTGCCGATGCGCTGCTCCATGGTCGACAATTCACGCCGCATCAGCTCGTCGGAACTCGTGGCGCCGAACATCGCATCGACGACGGCGCCGATCAGGTCCCCCTCTACCGCGATGATGATGCGCCCATGCAGCGGCGTCAGATCCGCGATCGCCGCGAGCATCAGATCGGGCAGCGCCGAAAGCGCCGAGTCATGGCTGATCACCCCGGTGACACAGCTCAGGACCTGCACCGGGCAGCGCATCCGCTGCGACAGTGAGTAGGCGATCTTGCGCATGATCGGGTCGGACAGCCCCTCCATCAGAACTGACCGGAGCTGCGGCGCCCGCGCCGAATCCAGCAGATCCAACGCGGTCATTTCAAGCTCGTCGCTTATGAACGTCATCTGGTCCGGCTACCCTCGGCAGTGGCGATACCTATATTCATACCCGTCTCACATCTCTCTATCGCTCGACCGCATAGGAAAATTGCACTTGCGGTTCAGAAGTGGTCTTCCTATAAAATAGCATGCGTTTTATTGACGGGTTCATAAGGTTGCTGATTAGATATCTATTATTTATTAGTAAACCGAGGGACTGCCGATGCGTGACGGCCTCGAATGTGGGCCGGTCCGGCACAGAAATCTTAAGGAATAATGTTGTAGCCTCCAGCGCATCAGCAGCTGCCGCGCTGAAGGTTCGCAATAGCGGTAAAAAGGCACCAAGCCAATGGCGATGATTTTGATTCTGGATGATTCGCCGGCGATGGTGATGAACCTGGCCCAGATTTTGGCTAAGGCTGGCTACGAGGTCACGACGGCGGGCAACGGCAAGGAAGGCATTGCCGAGCTAACCAATGGGCTTAAGCCGACCGTTATTCTTACCGATATTAATATGCCCGAAATGGATGGCATAGAATTCATTAAAGAAGCTCGCAAATCGTCCACGACGAAATTCACGCCCATTATCGTGTTGAGTGGCGATGCGGATGGGCGCAAGCGGGATGAGGCACGGGCGGCGGGGGCTTCGGGCTGGCTGACCAAACCGCCCCAGCCCAACCAGCTGCTCTACGTCGTCAAGCAGCTCCTCCCCACAAAATAACGCGACCCCGGCTCAGGGAGTTTTGCGGGCTCGCCGATCAGGGCGAGCCTTTGCCATGTACGCCGCCGAGGCACAGATCCGGCGAAGGGTGAATTTCTTCCGTGAATGATTCAGGAAAAATTAGGGGGACAAAAAGTATAAAGCGATGACTGAGAGCAGATGACGAAAGCAAATGCTCCCGATCACGAATAGAGCGGATGTGAATAGAGCGAGACTGGGCCGCGACCCTCGCGAACCTTCCGGCGGCGCCGGCCAGCTAGAGTGGAGAGAGACCATCGAAACGTTTCAGCTTCCGCCCGTGCTTGATCTTAATGTGGCGTCGACCCTTCGGGACGAATTTCTGGGCCGGCGCGGCTCCGCGCTGCGGGTCGATGCCAGCCGGGTCGAGCGGCTCGGCGGCCTCTGTTTGCAGGTACTGATCGCGGCGCGGGCAGCCTGGGCCGAAGATCGGCAAGAGCTGGTGGTGGATGCTCTCTCGCCGGAGTTGGAGGCCGGGTTAGGCGTCTTCGGCGTGGCACCCCACGCATTGAATTATCGAGAGGAATGAAGGCTGTGTCCCTAACCGTTCTTACCGTTGACGACTTTGGTACGATGCGTGACATGCTCAAGCATTCTCTTATCGCAGCGGGCTTCAGGGTTTTACAGGCCGAGGATGGAATAGACGGTCTGGAGGTTCTCAAGACCGAGACGCCGGATGTTGTCGTCACCGACATCAACATGCCACGACTTGATGGCTTTGGATTCATCGAAGCGGTTCGGCGCGACAGCGAAAGGCGCGGCATGCCTGTTCTTGTTCTGACAACGGAAGCCGACGCGGAGAAGAAGCGCCGCGCCAAGGCGGCCGGCGCCACAGGATGGATCGTCAAGCCTTTCGATCCGGCCAAATTGGTTGATGCCATTCGCCGCGTCGCGGCCTAACGAAAGGCTGTTCCAGTGGACCCGATGGCCGAGATCCGCGAAGTATTCTTCCAGGAATGCGAGGAGCAGCTGGGAGAGCTCGAAAACGGCTTGCTGCGCATGGAAGGTGGAACCAACGATGCGGAGACGGTCAACGCTGTCTTCCGCGCGGTTCACTCCATCAAGGGGGGCGCGGGTATCTTCGCGCTCGACGGGCTTGTGCGTTTCGCTCATGTGTTCGAGACGAGCCTCGACGCAATTCGGAGTGGTCAGCTCAACGCGGGGCCGAATGTCATGGCGCTGCTGCTGCGGGCAGCCGATGCCTTGATGGATCTCGTCCGCGCGGCCCGCAATGGCGAGACCGTGGCGGAAGCCCGCACCCAGGGACTCGTGGCGGAGTTCAACGCCCTTGCCGCCGGCGGGCACGCGGCACCGGCGGCCACGGCATCGGCGCCGCCCCCGGCGCCGGCGCCGGCGGCTGCCGCCGCTCCGCCGGAAGCTCCGAAGCACTGCTGGATCGTGCGGCTGACGCCTAATGCGAGCCTCTATCTGAAAGCGAACGAGGTCGCGCTACTCCTCCGCGAATTGGTGCGTTTGGGCGAGGCCGAGGTAGAGATCGACACAAGCCTACTGCCCAGCCTTGCCGATCTTGACCCCGAAGGGGCCTATCTGAGCTGGACGGTCACGCTGTCGACGGATCGCGATGCCGACGCGATCCGGGAGATCTTCGAGTTCGTTGAAGACGATTGCGCGATTGAGATTTTCGAGCGGCCGGAATTCAACTTCTTCGACATGGACGATCCGGTGCCGGAAGCACAGGCCGCCGTTCCGGAGCCGGCCGCCCCGCCGACGGCGATTGCAGTGAAGGAGCCGCCGCTACAGTTGGCCGATGCCAGCGCCCTTATCCACCCGGTGGATGTCATGGCCGCGCAGGCCGAGATTTCTTCGACCGTCAGTACCACGATCCGCGTCGATCTCGACCGCGTCGATCGCATGATCGATCTCGTGGGCGAGCTTGTGATTACCGAGGCGATGCTGAATCAGCGCGTGCTTGAAGCAGGGCTGGCGCGGACCTCCGCCGTCGCCACGGCTTTGCAGGAGCTGGAGGCGCTGACGCGCGAGATCCAGGATAGCGTCATGGCGATCCGCGCGCAGCCGGTGCGGTCCGTCTTCCAGCGCATGCCCCGGCTGGTGCGGGAACTCGCGATCCAGACCGGCAAGCAGGTCCGCCTCATCATGGAGGGCGAAGGGACCGAGGTCGACAAGACCGTCGTCGAACGAATTTCGGACCCGCTCACCCATATGATCCGCAATGCGATCGACCATGGGCTTGAACCGCCCGAGGCGCGCTTGGCCGCCGGCAAACCGACCGAAGGTCTGGTCAGGTTGACGGCTCTCCATCGGTCGGGGCGCATCGTGATCGAGGTCGCCGATGACGGTGCCGGGATCAACCGCGCCCGGGTGCGCGCGAAGGCGATCGAACGCGGTTTGATCGGCGCCAACGCGCAGTTGACCGATGATGAGATCGACAATCTGATCTTCCTGCCCGGTTTCTCCACCGCCGCCAAAATCTCCGACATATCGGGGCGCGGCGTCGGCATGGATGTCGTGCGCCGGTCGGTTCAGGCGATGGGCGGCCGCATCTCCATCGCCTCGCGGCCCAGTGAGGGCTCAACCTTCACGCTCAGCCTGCCGCTGACCTTGGCCGTGCTGGATGGGATGGTCGTCAAGACGAGCGGGCAGACGCTCATTGTCCCGCTTGGCGCGGTGCTGGAAACGCTGCGGCCGAATGCGACGGATATCTATCCGCTGGACAGCCGCAACTCCGTGCTTGCCTTGCGCGGCGGCTATGTGCCGATCGTCGATGTCGCGGAAGTGCTTGAGTTCGGGCTGCGGCGCGATGAGCCTGAGCAGTCGGTTGCCTTACTCGTCGAGAGCGAAGGCGGTGGCCGCGCTATTTTGCTGGTTGATGAGATTCAGGGGCAGCGGCAGGTCGTCATCAAAAGCATCGAGGCCAATTACAGGGCCGTTCATGGTATCGCCGCCGCAACGGTGATGGGCGATGGCCATGTGGCACTCATCCTTGATGTCGATACGATCGTCTCCGCCACACGTGAGTCGGCGCGCACGGAGTTCGCGCGATCCAGTGTGCAAGCATTTTAGGCGGAAAGCAGAGCCATGCACGCAACCCAAGCCAATTCCGATATCCGCAAACTCATCGCCTTCCGCGTGGGCCGGCAGGAGTTCAGCATCAACATCATGTCGGTGCGAGAGATCCGTGGCTGGACAACGGCGACGATGCTCCCGAAAGCGCCGCGCTATATCCGGGGCGTGATCAATCTTCGCGGCGCGGTTCTGCCGATCATTGATTTCGCCGTGCGGCTCGGTTTTCCGGCGACGGAGCCCACGGCGCGCAACGTCATTATCGTCGTGCAGATGCAGCACAAACAGATCGGCCTTCTTCTCGATGCTGTCTCCGATATCCTGACGCTCAACAGCAATACGATTCAGCCGACGCCGGATATCGCGTCGGAGACGGTCGGCAGCTTCCTGCGCGGCCTCATTCCCGTCGATGGCCGCATGATCAGCCTGATCACGCTCGACAATGTCCTGCCTCCCGACAGCGTCGCGGTCGCCTGATGGGAACGCAGAGTGCCGTCGCCGTGGATGGCGAGTTTCGTCTCAGCACGGCCGATTTCGACACGATCGCCGGAATCATCCTTGCCGAGGCCGGCATAGCGCTCGGCGAAAACAAAGGCCATCTGGTCTATTCCCGCCTTGCTAAAAGACTGCGCGTTCTTGGCCTCACAAGCTTCCATGACTATTGCGCAGTCATTACCGGAGAGCATGGCGGGGCGGAGCGGCAGGCGATGATCGCCGCGCTGACGACCAATGTGACCCGCTTCTTCCGGGAGCCGCATCACTTCGATCATCTGAAGACCACAGTCCTGCCGCCGCTTCTGCAAAAGGCAAAACAGGGCGGCCGCGTGCGCCTGTGGTCGGCCGCCTGCTCCAGCGGCCAGGAACCCTATTCCATCGGCATGACCGTTCTTTCGCTCATGCCGGATGCCCCGCGCTATGACATCAAGATCCTGGCGAGCGACATCGACCCGAATATTCTGCGTGAGGGCCAGGAAGCCGTCTATCCCGATGCAGCGATGGATTCGGTTCCCCCCGCGCTGCGGGCGCGATGGTTCGTGAATCACGGCGAAGGATCCACGCGGGCGGGGGATGAGTTGCGCGCGCTCGTCACCTTCCGAAAACTCAATCTGATCGGAAGCTGGCCGATGCAGGGACTTTTCCACGCGATCTTCTGCCGTAATGTCGTCATCTATTTCAACGCCGAAACTCAGGCCAGGGTCTGGGCACGTATCGCGCCGCTCCTCGAACCGGGCGGTGCGCTCTATATAGGCCATTCCGAGCGTATCTCGGGCGTGGCCGAGCAAATGCTGCGCAGCGATGGCGTGACAACCTATCGCTCCGCCGCCAGGGCGGTGGCCGCATCATGACCATTCGCGTTCTCGTTGTCGATGACTCGGCAACCATGCGGGGCCTCATCACGGCGCGCCTGCAAACGGACCGGCTGATTGAGGTCGTGGGCCAGGCCTCGGACCCCCACGAGGCACGCCAGGCCATCAAGCGGTTGAATCCCGATGTCATCACCCTCGACATCGAGATGCCGAACATGGATGGCATTGAGTTTCTCGATAAGATCATGCGCCTTCGCCCGACGCCCGTGATCATGATATCGACGCTGACACAGCGAGGCGCCGATGTCAGCCTGAAGGCACTTGAGATCGGCGCCTTCGATTGCATTGCCAAGCCGGGCACGGGCGGCTCCGATGATTTCGACCTGCTGGTCGATAAGGTGAAGGCCGCCGCGAACTCTCGCCGCCGCTTCCGCCGCCAAGGCACCGTCGCGCGGGGCCATGATACCGCCTTCACGCCGGATGACCGTATTATCGCCATCGGCGCTTCAACGGGCGGGGTCGAAGCTCTCATCACGATCCTGTCGCAGTTTCCGCCGAATTGCCCGCCGACGGTCATCAGCCAGCACATGCCGGCGACATTCACCCGCAGCTTCGCCTCCCGGCTGAACAGCCTCTGCGCGGCCTCCGTCTCCGAAGCACAGGATGGCGCGCCGATCGCACCGGGCCAGATCTATCTGGCACCCGGTGATTTTCACCTCGAAATTGGCGGCTCCGGCCTTTTGCGCTGTCGCCTGAGCGACGCCCCGAAGGTCAACGGCCATCGCCCTTCCGTTGATGTCATGTTCAAATCCGTCGTCCGCGCCGTCGGCGGCCGGGCGATCGGGGTCATCCTCACCGGCATGGGGCGCGACGGCGCGGAGGGTCTGCTGGCACTCCGCAATACCGGGGCCGAGACGATTGGGCAGGACGAACAGAGTTCCGTCGTCTACGGAATGCCGCGCGTGGCGCATGAACTCGGCGCGGTGCGGCGACAACTGTCGCTGGAACGGATTGGCGAGACACTGATCCGTATTGCCGACGCCCATCACGCCTCGATGCAGCGCGCATGAGGGACCGCGCATTGGCCGATGACGGCTCCATCCGGTTTCACGTCGTGCAGGGCGAGCAGCATGTCGATAACGACCCCCACACCTTGCTCACGACGATTCTCGGTTCCTGCATTGCCGCCTGCATATGGGACCCGGTGCGCGGCATCGGCGGCATGAACCATTTTTTGCTGCCGGGCGAGGAAAACCAAACCCCCGATCCCCGCTCACCCGCAAGCTCCGCTCGCTATGGCGTGTATGCGATGGAGCTACTCGTCAACGCCCTGCTCCGGCGCGGTGCCAGGCGGGAAAGCCTGCAAGCGAAGCTCTTCGGTGGCGCCAGGATGATTCGGGGCCTGACCGATATCGGCCACATGAACGCCACCTTCGCCGAGCGGTTTCTCCAGGCGGAGGGGATTCCGTTGGCGGGCGGCAGCCTGCGCGGCAACCAAGGCCGGCGCATCCAATTCTGGCCGACGACGGGGCGCGCGCGGCAAGTGCTGCTGCGCCCGGATACGGTGACCGTCTTTCAAACCGAATATCAGGTTTCAGTGTCGAAAGTGCCCGTTCAAACCGGCGCCGTTGAACTGTTTTAACGAAAGCGCATTCATGAATCATCCGACGCGGCTTATCAGCATCCTGGACGCAATTGCCGGAGAACTCGCCGATCTCGGGGTGGAGCTGGATGAGCTTCAGACCACGCTCAGCCCGGCCATGTTCGAGATCGCCAAGAACGCCGACTATGTCAGGAATGTCCAGACACTGGATCTGATGTCGCAAAGGCTGGCGGCGATCTCGGCCTTCGTCTCCTCACTCAACCTCTCAATTCCAGGGTCCTGCTTCGTGAGTTCGGGGCCCGCGCTGAGCGAGGTGAAACTCTCGGCCCTCGCCAGCCGTCTCATGGGCGCGGAGCACGTGCCGGCCTACGGTGAATCCGGCGATGTCGATCTCTTCTGACGGGAATAAGTCTGATCGCGTCTGGGCGATCAGCGATTGGGGGCGTTTCGATGCCAGCATTGACCTATAAAATTCCGGGCGTGGCCGTGGATCGGGGCGATCGGCTTATCTCCGTCCGTGTCGGCGATCAGGAATTTGCCATGACAATCATGGCCATCCGCGAAATTCGCGGCTGGATCGCCTCCACGCCGCTCCCTCATGCGCCGCCCTATATTAAGGGCATGATCAATCTGCGCGGCAGGGTGATGGCGATCATCGATCTTGCCATACGCTTGGGTTTCCAACCGCGTGAGCCAACGGCCGCCTCTGTCGTCATCGTCATCGAAATGGGCGACACGGTCGCGGGGCTTCTGGTCGACGCTGTATCCGATATCATCAACGTCACCGAGGATATGCGGCAAATGACCCCGAATACGGGGGACTCGGCCTCCCGCGCCTATGTCGAGGGTCTGATCATGATCAACGAAAAGATCATCGGCATTCTCTCCCTTCCTGCCGTCATGCCGCAGGACCCGGTCGTGCATCGTGAGTTGGAGGTGGCATGATGCCGCGCCAGAAACCGATCACTCGGAGCGGAATCGCTGCACGATCCCGCCCGAGCGACAAACGGTCTCTCATCACGCTCTAGAATTGAGTGGTCAGATTAGTGAGCCATTGCGGGGAGGCGTTCACCAGCTTTGCCTCAACGTAGCGGTCAGCGCCCGAAAGAATGACGATTCCAAGGGCCAACAAACTGACTCCCATTGCGACTTTACCAACATGCCCTGCCGTCAATATGCGCTGACGCCAGCGGACCAGAACACCACGCGACACTGTCGCGACCGCAAGCATGGGCAGCGTAGTGCCAATGCCGAAGGCGAGCATCACAGTTGCAACCTCAAGCAGGTCTTTCCGCTGCGCGGCCAGAAGGGATGCGGCGCCGAGCGTCGGGCCAGCGCAGGGACTCCAGACGAGACCAAGCAACAGCCCGACGACGAATTGGCCCCTTCCGCTCGATAGCGAAAGCCGACGGATGATCTTATCCGCCGCGTTGGTGAGGCCGCCGGTCGCATAGCCAAGGCGCGCCTGAAGCGCCGTGCTCACCAAAGTCACACCGAGAACAAGCAGCATCGCGGCTGAGATCTCTCGGAGCAGCCCTCCATCCAGACCGATCGCGAAGCCGATCGTCGCAACAAAGAGACCCGCGACCGTGAATGAGACCGCAACCCCGCCCGCAAGCCAATACGCGCCCGAGCGCTGCTCGGTGGTCGCGGCACCGATCACCAATGGCAACAAGGGGAAAACGCAAGGCGACAAGGTCGACAATATGCCGGCCAGCAGCGCCGCCCCAGGGCTTGCCCACGACATGGTCTAGGTCTTTGACGTTTCTAGAAGATTTTCAATGACCTGTGGGTCGGTGGCGCCTGTCAGGCGTCCGGTCTCTTTCGCCCCGTGGTAAACAATCAGCGTGCTCTGGAACTGCACGCCCAAATGGCGCAGCAGGGGTTTGCTCGTATCAAAGTCGATATCGAAAACCCGGAGATTTTTAAAATCCGGCTGGCCGTAAAGCTGCTTAAGAATTGGCCGCTCTCTAGCGCAGGTCGGGCACCACGATGCTTCGATAAAGAGCAGGATAGGCTCATTCTGCTGCTGTGCAGTGTTGAAGGCGCTCTCGTCGTATTTCGTGACCGTTGCTGCCTGCGCCAGAGTTTGGCCGGCGATGAAGGGCAGAAGCAACCCGGCGAGAAGATGTGTGAAGCGCATCTGTGTGTTTCCTTCTTTGGTCTGTCGGGCGGGATGTGTTCCGTCCTGGCCCACAACCCCGCATGCTCTAGTCCCTCGATTTGATCGCGTGATTCAGACCTCCGGTGATTCCACCTACGGTCATCACGCTCTAAGCGACGGCCCGGCTGTGGGTGCTCAGAAAATCTTCCATCGCCTCCAACCCTTGGATGCCGGCACGAAGGCCAAGGCCGATACGAATGCGATCTCCAGGTGTCGGGCCGAACGGCGATTGCCACAAGCCGCTCGGTAACACCAGCGCGCCGCTATGGCTGAGGAGCTTGTTCGCGAAGCTCGCCGGGCCGTCAGCGCCGTGATAGCGAGGGCAGGCGAACAGAAAATTATCGCCGAACTCAAGATCGAAAAGTTCCGGGACGCTTGCGAGAATTTGGTGCAGTCGCGCCCTGTTCGCCATGCACGGGCTTCGCGTGTGGCCGAGTAGCCGGGTCCGGTTGACAAGGGCCAGCCTGGCCAGGAAATCACTCGGCGCCGAAATGTAGCTTGCGCGCCCGGCTTTTGCCTGGGTGATCTTGCGCAAGATATCGCGATCAGGGCACGCTACCCAGCCGACGCGAAGGCCTGCCAACCCATATCCCTTGGTCAGCGCATCGACGGAGATGCCGCGTTCATAGACATCACTGATCGGCAGCGCTGGCTCATCTATGACGAGATGATTGTAAACCTCGTCATTGATAAGCCAAAGCCCGTGGTGCCTGCACAAAGCCACCAGCCCGTCCCGGGTCTCATCGTCCAGCACAACGCCCGAAGGGCTATTCGGGAAATTCATCAGAATGAGCCGCGTTCGCGGTGTGATGGCCGCCGCGACCTTGTCCAGGTCCAGACGCAGCGTCTCGGGGTGCAAGGCAACGCCCGAGATCTCGGCCCGATCCGCCAGCACCCACTCCAGCGGCTGGTAGATCGGCAGAATAATGATCGCGTGGTCTCCCGGGGACAGGATTGCATCGACCGCGCAGGCAGCAGCGTCATGGGCCCCGGTGCAACAGATGACACAGGAACCGCTTTTCGTCTTGTAGAGTTCCCCGACGCGGGACCGGAGTTCGTGCGAACCGTCGGGCTCGCCGTAACCGAGACTCAGCTTTTTCCACGTCTCGAGATCCTCTTCGGTCCCCAGACCGAGCAGCGTATCGACGCCCAAAGCCTCACTATATGAGGGTACTCAGATCATGCCGTGCCTTTGGGAGCAGGTGTGAAAGAAACGTTTCCAGCCGCGACGGTTCAACGAAATCGGCACGCCGGTGGGTCATGCAGCCGATCTCGTTCCGGGCGAGCGCACCGGTTTTGATGATTGGACCGTCCGAACCCCTGGGAGGCCCGGGATGGGCCGGCCGAGAGCCGAGAGAGGCCGGGCGCGCATACCAATCTCCTGTGCAATCGATAGGCGGTTATTCGAGGGGGCGGCGAAAAGGTTACACGGCGTTCGGCCGCCCCTCGTCGCGGTTCCTTGATGATTTTTGTCCCAGCCGTAACTAACCGGCCCGGTTCCCCGAACACCCCTCCACGTCGACAACAACTGGTGAGGTGAACCCTTGGACAATCCTATTCATACCTTCCTGCAGTTCATGACCGGCGGCATTCCAGATCAGGTTCACCTCGGCGGGCTGCGATGGTTCACCGTGGTGCTCTACTGGGCAATTCTGATCGGGAGCCTCTATGTCTTTTCCGTGAACTGGCGGCGTGACCCGAGCCAGCGTACGGCCCAGCACATCAGTATCTACTGCATGCGCGTCGTCAGCGCGGGCATGTGGTACCTCGGCACGCTGTGGAAGCTGCCATGGCCGGTCGCCGCAGGTTTCAAGTTCTGGTTGATTTCGACGGTCAAATACACCTCGTTCGCCCCGCTCGGGGACTTCATGCAGATCTTCGTCGATCATATCGATATCGTTCAGCCGCTGGTCTACTTGCTGGAGGTCTTCTTCACGGCGTCGCTGATGCTGGGCTTCATGGTGCGGTTTACGGGCATCCTCGCCGCGCTCTTCACGCTGAATTTGTTGATCGGCCTCTATAACGATCCGACGGAATGGCCGTGGACCTATGTCGGCATTATTTGCGCCCACGGCATGTTCGCCGCGACGCAGGCGGGCCGCAGCTTCGGCCTCGACAATCTTCTCGCCAAGGGAATGCTTTCCTGGGCCCCGAGCCGGGGACCGGTTGCGCGCGTTCTCGCGCTCGCGTCCTGATCGCCAGAGCACGATGACCGCAGGTGGAAGCACCGTAGGTCTGAATCGCGAGATCAAACAAAGAGATAGAGCGGGATCGTGAGCGAAAGCGAACACATCCCGCTCTAGAGCCCGATCGCTCGGGCTCTCACGCGATCGAACCAAGGGTTAGAGCGGGATCTTGAGCCCCCGTGAAGGGTCCCGCTCTGGTCGGCTTCGGCCGATCCGAACCGCCGGCCGCGAGAAGGCTGCCCCGAGGGTAGCTCTTCAAGCGGCCGGCGGAAATCGGTTAGAACAACATCGGATCAGGTGATTCAACCTGATCCGATATTGCTCTAGAGCGTTTCCTATTCGCTTACGCTCACAGTCACCGCTCTAGCTCTTTGTTTTTACGAGCATCTTCACCCGATCAGATGATTCCATATGATCGGGATCTGCTCTAAACGTCCACGAGCCCACCACCCACAAGCAGTTCGCTTCCCGTGGTGAAGGTGGCGTCAGCCGCAAGGAACAGCGCCGCCGCCGCCAGCTCATCCGGCCGCCCGATCCGGCCGAGAGGAAGCTGAGTTTTGACGTTGTTCAGGAAAGCTTCGATTTGCTCGGTAGTGAGGCCGCTCTTGCCGAAAATCGGCGTTTCTGTCGGACCCGGGCTCAGTGTGTTGACACGGATACCACGAGGGGCCAGTTCGGCGGCCAGGGTGCGGCTGAAAGATCGGACGGCCGCCTTCGTTGCCGAATAGACGCTCATAGCGGCGCGGCCCGAGGAAGCGGCTGTCGAGCCCGTGAAGATCACCGCGCCCCCATCAGGCATGATGCTGACCGCATGCTTGGCGACAAAATAAGCGCCGCGCACGTTGATCGCGAATTGCTTGTCGAAGAAGCTTTCATCGACATGATCCAATGGCGCGAAATGAGCGATACCCGCATTGACGAACAGAACGTCGATCCGGCCGTGCTTCGCCTTGATCTGCTCGATCAGCGCTTTGGTCGCCGCCGTATCGCCCTGATCGGAAACCACGACCTCCACCCCCGGAAGCTCGGCCTTGAGGGCGGCGATCGAGTCCAGATTGCGACCGGTGGCGATGACGGTCGCCCCCTCCGACTGAAAAAGCTTGGCCGTCGCGGCACCGATGCCGGTCGTACCGCCGGTGATAAGAGCGATCTTCTGGTCTAGCTTACCCATATCCGTAACTCTCCTAACCTTAGGCGGCCATTTTGGATTTCATATAGGTGATCAGCTTCACCGCATCCGCGGCAAGAAGACGGCCCACCGCATGGCTCGCGTAAACCGATGCCAGGACCCGGCTGTCAGGGGTCAGGATGAAAGCCGCGGGCTGAATGAATTTTGGCTCGTCGTTTGAAAAAACACCGAGTTGTTCGGCAATGTTATCGGCGGAGGCGCTATGGCCGAGGGCGTGGGTGAAATTCACCTTCGCTGCCAGCTCGCGCGTCTTGTTTTCGTCATCGACTGAAAACGCCGCGACCCGCACGCCGAGCTTGTCGAGCGCGGCTTTCTCCGCCGCGAAACCGGCCAGTTGATCAACGCAGAACGGGCACCAGGCCCCGCGATATGTGATGACAATGCCAAACTCTCCTCGCGAAAAAGCTGGCAGGGAGAGTGTGCCGCCCCCAACTTCTGCTATCTCGATTGCAGGGAATACATCACCGTTGCGCAAAAAGGCCATGAGAAGCTCCACATTGAATGGACCATTCAGTCCAATCAGACTCTTCCCCGATCGTGATTGGACTGTCAAGTCCAGTCATGCTAAGGCTGCGGGATGATGGGAGTTGAGACACCTGCCAGGGGTTCGACCGCGCGTGGAGCTGCGACACGCGCCAGGATCGTCGCTGCCGCATCGCGGCTGGTGGCGGAGCAGGGCGTCGGCGGAACCCGCCTGGATGACGTCATGGCGGCCAGCGGCACCTCTAAATCCCAAATCTACCACTACTTCACGGACCGGGAGGCGCTGATATGCGCCGTTGTCGAGGCGCAATCCGAAGGCGTCCTCGATTTTCAAAGCTCCTGCCTGGGCGAGATCCGGTCGCTTGAAGGCCTGCATGCCTGGCGGGATATGATCGTCGAGATCACCCGCGCGCGCGGGGGCATCGGCGGCTGCCCGATCGGGTCGCTCGCGAGCGAGCTGGCGGATCGTTCAGAGACCGCGCGGCTCGCGCTCGCGCGAAGTTTCGAGCGCTGGCAGTCACATCTGGCGGAGGTGCTGAAGGCGATGCAGCGTCACGGCGAGCTTTCGCCGGCGGCGGATGTGCCGGAACTCGCGACCGGGATCGTCGCCGCTCTCCAAGGGGGGCTGCTCTTGGCGCAAACGGCACGGTCAACGCGGCCGCTTGAAATCGCCCTCGACATGGCGTTGGCGCATGTCGCCCGACAGGCCGCCTTCTAATCGCCTGAGCCGGACGCTGAGGCGCGCCGGATGGCCGCCTCAGTAGAATTCTCGACCAGACTCTAAGCGGCCAAGCCGTTGAGCCAGTGGGCCGCGTGACGATCGGCGCCGGAGGGCAAGGCTGTGGCCGGATCGGACAGCCAATGCAGCACATCGCGGGTGACAATCGCACCCGCCCGATCCCGCTGCAGCAGGTGATAGCCATCCGGATAAAAGGCGAAAACCCGGTTGCCCGCGCTTGCGGCGCGCTCGCGCGTCCAACAGGCGGCCATGGCGCGTTTCGGCACCAGTTGATCCTTGCCGCCATAGAGGAACAGCGTGGGCGCGCGCCTCTGCCCCGCCGCCGCCACGGCCGCATCCATCAGATCAGTCAAACCCTTCAGCACGGTGATGCTGGCCGACTGCCGCCTCACCGCGGGGTGCATGGCGCGCCTGAGTGCTTCATGATTGTCGCTCGGCTTGATGCCGAGCCGATGCGCGCTCAACCTCAACCAAGGAACCGTCTTGCTGGCCCACCATAGGGAGAGGCGATAGGCCGCAGCCATCTCCCGCCGTCCCCAGACAGCCGGCGCGCTCAGAATATAGCCGTCGACGGTCAGGCAATCCTGCCGCGCCGCCAGCACCATCAGAACGGCCGCCCCCATGCTCTCACCGGCGAGAAAGAATCGCGCGCGTGGAAAACGACGGCGAATCTCGGCGGCCATCGCCCGCGCATCCGTCACCAGCGCATCGGTGCCATGCCATTGGCCACGTCCCGTCGCGGTTCCGAAGCCACGTTGATCCGGGGCGATCACCGCGATTCCGGCATCCACCAGCCGCATCGCAGGCGCTTCCCAGGCATCGGCGCTGTCATTGATCCCGTGCAGCGCGAGCACGACGGTATCGGGCTCACCCGCCGGCAGCCATTCGCGATAGGGAAGCACGGCGCCATCCGCCATGACAAACATGCCGTTGATCGCGCGCGGCCGAACGGCTTGGGGCTTGCGCAGCGTCAAACGTTTCGGCGGCGGGGCAGAAGGCTGCCACCGCTGGGACGCTAATTGTGAATGCGCTGGGGTGTTCTGCGGGGCGCCGATGTCCATCGTAAACTACTGGCTAGCATCAGGCGGCCGGCTTCGGAAGCGAAAAACGACACAAAACTGTCATGCAAACCGAAAGGCGGATAAGGGCGGCTCAGCCTCCCTCATCCGCCTTAAACGTCAGCCTTCCGGGCTGTGATCGACGTCCGGCTGTGCAGGGCGCGGCCGGCGCTCGGCCATGAACTGATCGAACTCGGCCTTATCCTTGGCAAAGCGCAGCCGGTCGAGGAATTGCGCGAACTCGCCCTGCTCCTCTTCCAAGCGGCGCAGCGTATCCGCCCGATACTCATCGAAGGCTTTGTTGCCGCTGGATTGCCCGCCGCGCATGCCCATTCCGCCCCGGCGTCCACCCCAGCCGCAGCCGCCAAACCCCGCCCTGTCACGTCCAAACATGTATCGCCCCATACGCTTGTTCCAGATTGCAACGCAGAGCAGCGCCAGACCGACCGGCCACCAGATGATGAAGCCGGTGATCGTCGCCGCGATCAGCAGCGGGCGGGAGATGGACCAGAGGGCGAAGTAATCCTCCGCCCAGCCAAACCCGCCGTTCGGGCCGCCGGATCGTTCCCCGCCGTCCCGCCGCCAGCCGCCGCCGGGCGGTGGCCCGCCGCGCGTGCCCCAGGGCCCCTGGCCCATACCCATCCCTGACTGAGCGTAGGGCCCTTGATTAGCCGCGCCGGACATCATGGTGCTCCATGTGAATGTAAGTCACATTTACATCTAAGGACGATCGCCAGATGCCGTCAAGCGGAATGCGATTCTCGTTCTGAGTGTCTGTTTGATCGCGTGATTCAGACCTTCGGTTCATTCCACCTACGGTCATCACGCTCTAACGCCCGCCGGCGAGGCCGAGGCTTTGCAGATAGAGGAGCACACCGGCTTCCAGTAGCTCCTCCGGCGGCATCGGCAGTTTTCGGCGCCCCGCATCGCTTCGGCAAAAGAGAGAGGCTATTCCGTGCGACATGGCCCAGACATGAAGCGCCACCATCAGGGCCGGCGGCCGCCCCTGCTTGGGCGCGGCAGCCGTGATCGTGTCAGCGGCGCCGCGCAGCACCGCGAAGGCGCGCTCGCTCGCGGTCAGCAGGCCGGGATGCGCCTCGGCATTGATCCGGGCCTCGAACATCGCCGCGTAGAAAGCCGGTTCGTTGCGAGCGAAGGCAAGGTACGCGCCGCCGATATTCTCGAAGGCCTGAATGGGCTCGGGCTTTCCGTCCCGCCAGGCCTGGGCAAGACTCACGCTGAGCCGGTCGAAACCGCGCAGCGCCACCTCGGCCAGCAGCGCTTCCGCGTCGCGGAAATGCCGGTAGGGCGCGGCGGGGCTGACACCGGCACGCCGCGCCGCCTCGGCGATCGTGAAGCCCGCCGGCCCGCTTTCGGCGATGAGCGCCATCGCGGCTTCAACCAGCGCCTCGCGCAGATTGCCGTGGTGGTAGCCCCGCCTCTGTCCGGTCCAACTCATGAGAGCCGCTTACGCTATGTGAGGCAAACTTACATCCCTCGGCCGCCTCTGGGCTAGCCGGAAAGGACGGCACAGCACTGGCCGATCGCTTGCACGGTGACGAACAGGATGTATCCTCCCGGACAGGCTAAATCGATTCCGCAACAAGACGGGGCGGTGAAGCCCCACGGAGACGAACGGCGCCGCGCCGTGACGCACAAGAGCGTGCCAGGGAGAACGACCACAGATGTTTCACCAATATCTCACCCCCATCGGCGGCAGCCTCGGCCTGTCCTTCATCATCGGCGCGCTTCCCATCATCGTCGTGCTCGTGCTGCTCGGCGTCATGCGGCGGCCGGGCTGGCAAGCGTCCCTGGCGGGGCTGATCACCGGCATCGTCGTCGCCATCCTCGGCTGGCATGTCCCGGCCGGCATCGCGCTGAATGCCGCCTTCGCCGGCGGTGTCTTTGCCCTCTGGCCGATCATGTGGATCGTCGTCGCGGCGCTCACGATCTACAATATCGCCGTCGTCTCCGGCCGCTTCGACGCCTTCCGAGACTGGATTCTGGAACATCTGCCGGATGACCGGCGTGTTGTCCTGATCGTGCTGGGCTTCTGCTTTGGCGCCTTGCTGGAGGGGATCGCCGGCTTCGGAACGCCCGTCGCCATCATCTCCTCCGTGCTCATCATGATCGGCTGGGCCCCGATCGAGGCGCTGACCTATACGCTGATCTTCGACACGGCGCCGGTCGCCTTCGGGGCGCTCGGTGTGCCCGTGACCGTGCTCGGCACCGTCACCCATCTGCATGACGTGACGCTTGGCCAGATGGTGGGGCGCCAGCTGCCGCTTTTCGCGTTCTTCCTGCCCTTTTACGTGATGTTCGTCTTCGGCGGCATGCGGTCCCTGCGCGCGCTCGCGCCGTTTTTGTTTGTGGCCGGCGGCAGCTTTGCCGTTACCCAGTTCATCACGTCGAACTTCATCAGCTACCGGCTGACGGACGTGCTCGCTTCGCTCGTCTCACTCATCGTGTCGATCGCTTTCCTGCAAGTGTGGCGCCCCGCGCCCGATTCTGCGCTACGCGATGAAGCATCTCGATGCGGCGCAGGGGCGTCTGTCGCATATCGCCGGCTGGCAGGGCTGGCTGCCCTGGGCGCTCGTCTCCGCCGTCGTCATCATCTGGACCAGCTTCAAGATCTTCACCATCGCCGAGGCCAAGATCCCCTGGCCGGGGCTGAACGACGCGGTCTTCATCACGCTCTATAACAAGCCCTACGCCGCGATCTGGGACTTCCAGCCGCTGGCGACGGGCACGGCCATCTTCACCTCGGCCGCGCTCACGGCCATCTTCCTGCGCGTGAGCCTCAGTGATTTCATCAGCTGTTTCCTGCGCACCTTCGTCCAGCTTCGCTATGCCATCGTGACCGTCGCCTTCATCATCGCCCTCGCCTATGTGATGAACTACGGCGGGATGACCTATACGCTCGGCAAGGCGGTGGCGTCTCTCGGCGGCTTGCTCTTCCCGCTGGCCTCCGCCTTTCTCGGCTGGATCGCGGTCTTCCTCTCGGGCTCGGATACCTCGGGCAACGCGCTCTTCGGCAATCTTCAGGTCGTCGCCGCCAATCAGCTCAATCTCAATCCGGTGCTGTTCGCGGCCACAAACTCATCCGGCGGCGTGATGGGAAAGATGATCTCGCCGCAAAATATCTCCACCGGCGTCTCGGTCACGGCGCTCGTGGGGCAGGAAGGCGCGGTCTTCCGCCGCACGTTCAAACACAGTGTCTTCCTGACCCTGCTTGTCGGCATCCTCGCACTGCTGCAGCAATACATCCTGCCCTGGATGATCCCGCCGCATTAGCGGCGGGTCATCCAACATCGTCAGGGGGCGGGCACGTAGAGCGCACGGCCCCGTTCCCGAAACTCCTCGCTCTTCTGCTCCATGCCGGCGATGCGTTCCGCATCCGTGCGCAGATCGTGAGAGATGCGCATGGAGCAGAATTTCGGCCCGCACATTGAGCAGAAATGCGCCGTCTTATGCGCCTCCTTCGGCAGCGTCTCGTCATGGAAAGCGCGCGCGGTATCGGGATCCAGCGAGAGGTTGAACTGGTCCTGCCAGCGGAATTCAAACCGCGCCCGGCTGACCGCGTCATCGCGCAGCCGCGCCGCCGGATGGCCTTTCGCCAGATCGGCGGCATGGGCGGCGATGCGATAGGTGATGACGCCCGTCTTCACGTCGTCACGGTCCGGCAGGCCGAGATGCTCCTTGGGCGTGACATAGCAAAGCATGGCGGTGCCGAACCAGCCGATCATCGCAGCCCCGATGGCCGAGGTGATATGGTCGTAGCCGGGCGCGATATCGGTCGTCAGCGGCCCAAGCGTGTAGAACGGCGCCTCCCCGCATTCGCGGAGCTGCTTCTCCACATTCACCTTGATCTTGTGCATGGGCACATGGCCCGGGCCTTCGATCATGACCTGGCAACCCCGCGCCCAGGCGATCTTCGTCAATTCGCCGAGCGTCTCCAGCTCGGCGAACTGCGCCGCGTCATTCGCGTCCGCGATCGAGCCCGGGCGCAGCCCGTCCCCCAGCGAGAAGGAGACGTCGTAGCGCCGCATGATGTCGCAGATTTCGTCGAAATGCTCATAGAGGAAGCTTTCGCGGTGATGGGCGAGGCACCAGCGGGCCATGATGGAGCCGCCACGCGAGACGATCCCCGTCACCCGCCGCGCGGTCAGCGGCACATGGTGAAGACGGACGCCGGCATGGATGGTGAAATAATCCACGCCCTGCTCCGCCTGCTCGATCAGCGTATCGCGGAAAATGTCCCAGGTCAGTTTCTCGGGCTCGCCGCCGACCTTTTCCAGCGCCTGATAGATCGGCACCGTGCCGATGGGCACGGCGGCGTTGCGCAAGATCCAGCCACGGATATTGTGGATGTTGCGGCCCGTCGACAGGTCCATCACCGTATCCGCGCCCCAGCGCGTGGCCCAGACAAGCTTCTCCACCTCGTTGGCGACGGAGGAGGTGACGGCGGAATTGCCGATATTGGCGTTCACCTTCACCAGGAAGTTGCGGCCGATGATGACGGGCTCAAGCTCGGGGTGGTTGATATTCGCCGGAATGATGGCGCGGCCGCCAGCGATCTCGGCGCGCACGAATTCGGGCGTGATGAAGTCGGGAATGCTGGCGCCGAAATCCTCCCCATCGGCGCGGCGTTCCGCCGCATCCGCCACGGCCGCCGCACGGCCGAGGTTTTCCCGATGCGCGACATAGCGCATCTCCTCGGTGATGATGCCGGCGCGCGCGAATTCCAACTGCGTCACGGCGACACCATCGGCGCCCGCGCGCACCACGCGCGCGGCGGGGCAGGGCTGAACCAGCGCCGCACTCGATACGAAGCCATTATCTTCCGGCCGCACCGCCCGCGCGGCGACGCAAGGGAAGCCGCGCGCCGCGATCCAACCCGCCCGCAGGCTCGGCAGGCCCTGCGCGAGGTCGATCACCACCGCCGGATCGGTGAAGGGGCCGGAGGTGTCGTAGACACGGACAGGTTCTTCCCGCGCGGAGGGATCGAGCGCGATCTCCCGGAACGGCACCCGCAACTCGGGAAAACCATCCGGCGCGGAATAGCATTTCCGTGACCCCGCAATCGGGCCGGTGGTCACGGTGACGGGAATCGGGGCGGAAAGGTCGTCAGGCATCGCGCATCTCCTTCGACTCGGATAGGAGATGGAGCGGGGGAACGCGGAAAACGGGGCCTCCTCCGTACCAGTCCCTCCGCCGGTATTAACCGGATCAGGTTCCCCGGGCAGCGCCTCCTGCGAGGCCTGTTCCGGCAGGGTCTCCGCACCGTGACGCCCCGACGGGCGCACCAGCGAACTCTCAGCCCCTTGCAGGGGCCCCCCTTGGTGACGGGAAGCATTGCGGCGGCGCGGCCTCGCTGTCAACGGCCTCTCGACGGCACCCGCCGACCCTGGCACAGCTTTTGTCATCGCGAGGGGGCGGACCATGAAGATTACGGCGATCAAGGCCTGGCAGGTCGATCTTCCGCTAAAGGAAGGCCGCTACAACTGGTCCAACGGCAATTTCGTCGAGGTCTTCGACGCGACCGTGGTGGCGGTGGAGACCGATGCGGGCATCACCGGCTATGCCGAATGCTGCCCGCTGGGCTCGGCCTATCTCGCCGCCTATGCGGGTGGCGTCCGCGCCGGGCTCGCCGAGATCGCACCGAAGCTGATCGGCCTCGATCCCACCAATCTCGGTGAGATGAACCGCCGAATGGATGCGGCGCTGAAGGGCCATGCCTTCGTCAAGGCGCCGATCGACATCGCCTGCTGGGATATTCTGGGCAAGGTCGCGCAACTGCCCGTCTACACGCTGCTCGGCGGCGCTGCGCAGGATCGTGTCGCCCTCTACCGCGCCATTTCCCAGCAGCCGCCCGAGCAGATGGCGCAGGCCGTCGCCGGCTATCGCGCCGAAGGCTACACGAAGTTTCAGCTCAAGGTCGGCGGTGACGCGGATGAGGACATCGCCCGCATCCGCGCCTGCCGCGCGATTCTGGAGCCCGGCGACATCCTGGTGGCGGACGCCAATACCGGCTGGACGCGGGCCGAGGCCGCGCGCGTGGTCGCCGCCGTCTCGGATCTCGACGTCTATATCGAGCAGCCCTGCCCGAGCTTCGAGGCGTGCCTCTCGGTGCGGCGGCGCACCGCCCTGCCCTTCGTGCTCGATGAGATCATCACCGATGCCGAATCCCTGCTGCGCGCGCTGGAGGAGGATGCGATGGACATCATCAACCTCAAGATCTCGAAGGTCGGCGGCCTGACCCGCGCAAAGCTGATCCGCGACATCTGCGTCGAGAACGGCATTCCGATGACGATCGAGGATACCTGGGGCGGTGATATCGTGACGGCGACGATCGCACATCTCGCCCGTTCGACGCCGGCGAGTTCTGCTTCTCGGCGACGGATTTCAACAGCTACGGCACGCGCGACATTGCCTCGGGCGCGCCGCGCCGCCGGGACGGGTTCATGACGGCGCCCGACGCCCCCGGCCTCGGCGTGACACCGCTGATCGAAAGTTTCGGCGCGTCCGCTTTAACCTTCGGCGGGTAACGGCACTTCCGCATCCTGGCACACATCGACCCATTCGGCATCGACCAGTGCCGCCATCCGCATCGGGTCGATGCGAAGGGCGCTAT
Organism: uncultured Pseudomonadota bacterium; assembly: GCA_963745125.1. Lineage (GTDB taxonomy): Bacteria > Pseudomonadota > Alphaproteobacteria > Acetobacterales > Acetobacteraceae > Acidisoma. The sequence goes on along the minus strand of CAVUWB010000006.1, from coordinate 873,343 downwards.
GGGTGGAGCCCGCGGCGGGCACGACCTCGTCAAACATCTTGAGCGACACATCGCAATAAACGGCCATCGGGGTCGCCAGCCCGAACGGGCAGACGCCGCCGACGGGGTGCCCCGTGACCGCCACCACCTCCTCCGCATTCAGCATGTGCGGCTTGCCGCCGAAGGCGGCGCGCGCCTTGCGGTTATCGAGCCTGGCATCGCCGCGCGTCACCACCAGCAGGTTGCGTTCGCCCACGCGGAGCGAGAGCGTTTTCGCGATCTGCGCCGGCAGAACGCCGTGGCCCTCCGCCGCCAGCGCCACCGTCGCCGTGCTGGTCGCCAATTCGATGATGGCGATGTCGGGCGCCTTCTCGGCCAGGAAGGCGCGGACGGAATTGAGACTCATAGGCACGCATCTCCTCATGAGGCGGCGATCGGTGATACTATCGCCGCACGACTGGACGCTGGAAAGGCCCGACCCCGATGAGCAACACGCCTCGTTTTGAGTTATTCGCCTATTGGCGGACATCGGCGACCTACCGGGTGCGCGTCGCCCTCGCCTTGAAGGGGCTGCGTGCCGAGGAGCGCTTCGTCAACATCGATGCCGGCGAGCATCGCAGCCCGGATTTCCTCCGCATCAATCCGCTCGGCGCCATTCCGGCGCTGATCGATCGCGAGGCGCCCGCCGGCACACCGCCGATGACGCAATCCCTCGCGATCCTCGACTATCTGGAGGAGGTTGAGCCCACACCGCCGATCCTGCCGGGCGATGCGGCCGGCCGGGCGCGCGTTCGCTCACTCGCGGGCATGCTGGCGTCGGATACGCATCCGCTGATCACGCCGCGCGTCGTCAAATATCTGAGCGGTGCTGGCTTCGATGACGCCGCCGTCCGCGCCTGGCGTGTCAACTGGTTCACCACCGGGCTACAGGCTTTCGAGCAGCGTCTGGAAACGGAGGCGGATACCGGCAGCTTCTGCCATGGCGAGCAGATCACCATCGCCGATATCTGCCTTGCCAGCATCGTGGTGCTGCTGCCGATCCTCAAGATCGAGGTCGCGGACATACCGATCATCACCCGCATCTTCGCCGCCTGCGCAAGCCATGAGGCGTTCATCAGCGCGGCCCCCGGCCGCCAGTTCGGCGCCCCGGCCTAAACGCGGCCAGCGATACCGGAGCATGGGAAGCGAACGGCTCACCGCCTTTACCGATGGCGTCATCGCCGTGATCATCACGATCATGGTGCTCGACCTCCGAACGCCGGCGGGAACGTCTTTCGCCGGCCTGCTGCCGGTCGGCTCCAAGCTGCTCGCCTATGCGCTGAGCTTCGTCTACGTCGCGATCTTCTGGAACAACCACCACCACTTCTTCAAACTGGTGCCGCGCGTCAGCGGCGGGGTGCTCTGGGCCAACCTCTATCTGCTGTTCTGGTTGTCGCTGATCCCCTTCGCGACGGGGTGGATGGGCGAGCATCCGGAGGCAGCCGCGCCCACCGCCACCTACGGCGTGGCACTCCTGATGTCAGCCTTCGCCTGGTACATCATGCAAAGCGCGATCATCGCCGCGCAGGGGCAAGGCTCGCCGCTGGCAACCGCGATCGGCCGCGATGTGAAGGGCAAGCTCGCGCCGCCATTCTACCTCGCGGGGATCGCGCTCGCCTTCGTCAGCACGACGGTCGCCCAACTCCTCTACGCGGCCGTCGCCCTGATGTGGCTGGTGCCTGACCGGCGGATCGAAGCGGCCATCATCCGCGAGGACTGAGAGTTCTGTTTGAGAATTCTACTGAGCGGTCATCCGGCCACTTCTTGGCTTCTGAACTTGCCTCAGCGAATTCTCAAACAAACACGGAGGCCATCCGTCACCGGATATTCATCTAGATGTCAAAAGTCGGCGGTTCGGCCTGGGCTAGAGAGCTTCGCGTCACGCGCCGGGCAGCCTGCCTCGGCTATCGCGAAGGAACTCGCCACAATGCGCAAAATCGTTTCGGGCGCCTGCTCCAAGGCGCTCATCGGCCTCGCCGCCCTGGTGGCGAGCGGCGGCACCGCCCTCGCGGCCAATAGCTGCCCCGGCGGCGTCCTTCATTACGGTGTCGTGCCCAGCGACTCCTCGGCCGCCTTCGTTCCGCTCTATAAGCAGATTGCTCATCTCATCAGCGTGAAGCTCGGCTGCCCGGTCGATCTCGAAATCGGCACCAGCTACACGGCGACGATCGAGGCGATGCGCTCCGGCAAGGTCGATGCCGCCGAATTCGGCCCGCTGAGCTACGTCCTCGCCCATCAGGTCGCCGGCGCCGAAGCGGTCGCGACCTATGCCGATGCCCAGGGCAAGCCCGACACCTACACCGCCAGCATCGTGACCTGGCCGGGCTCGGGCATCACCACCCTTGCCGGCGTCGCGGGCCACACCTTCGCCTATTCCGATCCTGCCTCGACCTCGGGCCATCTCTTCCCGGCCTACGCCCTCAAGGGCATCGGCATCGACCCCGATCACGGCATCCGCGCGGTCTACGCGGGCAGCCATACGGCGAGCTACGAGGCGCTGCTGCATCACAAGGTGCAGGCGGGCGAGATGAACAGCGCCGAGATCCTCTCCGCGAAATACGCCGGTATCTACAACCCCAGCGATTTCGTGACGCTGTGGACCAGCACCCCCATTCCGCAGGACCCCATCTCCATCCGTGGTAATCTGCCGCCGGCCTTCAAGGCGCAGCTCGCCGCGGTGCTGGGCAATCTCGACCTCAGCAGCATTCCGGCGGCCCAGCGCAAGGTCGTCGGCCTGACGGGCAGCGGCTACCTCCCCTCGAACGACAGCGCCTATAACGGTATCCGCAGCCTGGTCTCCGTGCTGAATCTCGACCTCGCCAAGCTGGGTTCATGAGCGAACCGCTCATCGCGGTATCCGGCGTCGCCATGCGCTACCCCACGGGGCGCATGGCTTTGACGGATACAAGCCTGAGCCTCGCACCTGGTGAACTCGTGGTCATCCTCGGCGCCAACGGCTGCGGCAAATCCACGCTGCTGCGCTGTATCGCCGGGATGCTCGCGCCGACCGCCGGTACTATCCAACTGGCGGGGCGCCGCATCAGCGGCCTTACGGGGCGGGAACTTGCCACCGCCCGTATGTCGATCGGGATGGTCTTCCAGAACGCCCATCTCGTGAAGCGCCGCAGCGTCGTCGCCAATGTCATGACAGGCACGCTCGGCCGCCATCGTGGTCTCGCGGTGACGCTCGGCCGCCTGCCGGAAAGCGAGCGCCCCTTCGCGATGACCTGCCTTAATCAGGTCGGCCTCGGCACCTTTGCCGGGCAGCGCGCGGGCACCCTGTCGGGCGGCCAGGCACAGCGCGTCTCCGTCGCGCGTGCTCTCGCCCAGCGCCCCCTCGCCTTGCTCGCCGATGAACCCGTGGCGAGTCTCGACCCTGACGCGGCCGAGGAACTCATGGGCCTGCTGCGCCGCCTCGCACATGAGGATGGGCTCGGTGTCCTCTGCGTGCTGCATCAGCCGGATCTCGCCCGCCGCTTCGCCGACCGCATTCTGGGCATGAAGGATGGCCGCGTGCGGTTCGACACCAAGCCCGCGGATGTACAGGAAACCGAGGTTTCCGCCCTCTATGTCAAATCGCCGGAGACGCTCGCGGTATGAACGGTGTTGCCATCAAGGTGCCGGGCGGCGCTCGCAACCCCAGTGACGGCGGTCGGGGGGACGGCACGCCCAAGCGGCGGAGTGCGCTTACCTTCGTCCTGATCTTCTTCGGCCTCGCGCTGTTTATTCAGGCGGCCATCGTGGTTCAGGCCCGGCCGCAGGACCTCATCACCGGTGCTGCCGGCATCGCCGATATTCTCCACCGGTCATGGCCGCCCGATTTCTCCGGCCTGCCAGGCGCGATGGAGCCGGCGCTGGAAACCATCGACATGGGGCTCTTCGGCACGAGCGTCGCGCTTATCTTCGCCCTGCCCGTGGCGCTTCTCGCCGCGCGCAACACGACGCCCGCCCGGCCGGTCTATTATGCGACGCGCGTCATGATCGCACTCGCCCGCGTCGTGCCCGATCTGGTCTGGGCACTCATTTTCGTCACCGCCGTCGGGCTCGGCCCCTTTCCCGGGGCGCTGGCCATCGTCGTCCATAGCGTGGGCATGATGGGCCGCCTCTTTTCAGAGGTGATCGAGGATATGGATATGGGTCCGGTCGAGGCGCTGACGATGACGGGTGCCAGCCGCCTCGCCGTCTTCAGCCATGCCGTGGTGCCGAGCGTGCTGCCGTCGCTGCTCGGCATCACGCTCTACCGCCTCGACGAGAATATCCGCTCATCCCTCATCCTCGGCTTCGTCGGCGCGGGCGGCATCGGCTTTCAGTTGCTGACCGCGATGAACCTCTTCCAGTACCGCACCGCGTCGATGCTGCTGGTGGTGACCTTCGTCATCGTCATGGGCGCCGAGCGCATCTCCGCCTGGCTGCGGCAGCGGATCGCCTGAGAAGGCTTTTAATGAAGGCGGGACGCGCCCTCAGCCGAAAGGTAGGCGACCCGCCCGCCGGCGATGGTGGCGATGACATGCGGCGTGGGCTCGGCCGCAACCACGATCAGATCGGCACGGCGGCCGGGCTCGATCCGGCCGCGATCGGTGAGGCCTGCCGCCAAGGCGGGGTTGGCCGAGATGAGATCCCAACGGGCGGCGAGGCCCTCGGGGCCGGCGCTCTCGGCCAGGATGAAGGCCGCCCGCAACAGCGCCGGGTAGAAGTAGTCGCTGGTGAGGATCTGGCAGAGCCCGGACTCCACCATCGCGGCTGCCGAGGCCCAGCCCAAATGGGAGCCGCCGCGCACGACATTGGGGCTTCCCATCACCACCCAGTCGCCTGCCTCCGTCGCGGCGCGGGCGGTCGCCTCGTTCATCGGAAAGTCCGAGATTCGCGCGCCCATTTCCCGGAAGGCGGCGCGGCTCTCCACACTCTCATCGTCATGGCTGGCCATCGGAATGCCGGCCGCCTGGGCGGCGGCGGTGATGCGCGCGGTGGCGGCCGGCACCTCCGCCGCACGGGCGCCGACGGCGGTGGCGAGGATCCGGAACGCCTCCAGCGTCATCCCCGCGCGGTCGCTGTATTTCGCGGCGGTGACGGCATCGCCCAGCTTCCGCACGATCGAGGGCGTGTGGTCGTTGAAGGCCAGGAGATGCACCTCACCCGCACCGATCGCCGCGAGCGCGAGATCCAGCGCCTCCAGGTTGAACGCCTCCCACCGCAGATGCACCCGCATGTCGCAAAGCTGGCGCGGGCGGTGTGCTGCGAGTGCCGCGAGCAGCGCGGTCCAGGCGCGGGCGCTGCGCAAGCCGGGCTCCCAGGAGAGCGTCACGCCATGAAAAGCGGTGGTGATGCCGTTGGCGAGAAGCTGCGCCTCGGTCTCGGCGACCGCGAGGTCCATCGGGAAATCGACACCCGGGCGCGGCTGAACCTGCCGCTCGAAGGCGTCGCCATGCAGATCGACGATGCCTGGCAGAACCAGCAGGCCCGATGCGTCGAAGCGCCGGCCGTCCACGCTATCCGCCGCGACCAAGCCGCCCGACATATGGATGTCAGCGTTTGTCAGTCCCCGGTCCGCCCGCAAAGCGCGGCCGCCCATCAGGCTCAGGTTCATCACATCTCGCTCCGATTCCTCGGCGTGCAGCAGTGTCACGCCGATTGCAATTGACACTAGCGCGTTCAGTTGTACTGTCCAGACATCTAGATGAATTTCAGGTGACGATGTCCATTCCGATGTCCAATCCAGAGCTGACCAGCCGCCGCCAGAGGTGGATGGCAATCCTTGCCCGGGCGGAGAGGCCGGCGATCGAGGCGCAGCTTGCGGCCCTCGCTCCCCTGCCCGCCCATCACCGGCTGCGCGGGCCGGAGACCGGGCTCGTCATGGTCCAGGGCCGTGCCGGCGGTAGCGGCGCGCCCTTCAACCTCGGCGAGATGACCGTCACCCGCTGCACCGTCCATAACGCGCGGGGCCTCGTCGGCCACGCCTATATCGCCGGCCGCGATCCGGGAAAGGCTGAACTGGCCGCCGCCCTCGATGCCGCCTTGCAGGACCCGGAAGCACGGTCCGGCGCTGGAGCGGGCCGTCATCCAGCCCCTGGCTGGCACGCTCGCGGCGGCCGATGCCGATATCCGCGCGCGGGCCGAGGCCACGCGCGTCGATTTCTTCACCCTGGCGACGATGCGATCATGACCCTCGACAAACCCGGCTTCGCTCGATCCGGTGGCGGAGGCGCAGAGCCTGCTTCCGCTCCGTGCTCAGCGCCATGTCCCGCCCCGGCACGCCTCGTCACCACATCGCCACAGCATCGCGGCACCCCCGCTCGACCCCGCGACCGCCGCCGTGCTGCTGACGCTGGTGGATGCCGATGTCACCGCTTTGGCTGGATGATGCGCTGTCACCGAGCTGGGACTGGCTCGCCTTCCATGCCGGGGTGCTGCGCGCGCCGGGGCCGGACGCAGGCCGCCTTCCTGTGCGTGACCGCGCTGCCGCCGCTCGGCGATGTTTTCGCCGGCACCGATGCCGCGCCGGAAACCGCCGCCACCGTGATTCTGCAGGTGCCGGCGCTCGCCGGCGGTCCGCCGGCTGACGCTCTACGGGCCAGGGCTGGAAGCGCCGGCCGCCATCGCGCCGCAGGGCTTGCCGGCGGATTTCGTCGCGCAGTGGGCGGCCAATCACGCGCTGTTCCCGCGCGGCGTGGACCTGTTCCTCTGCGCCGGGCACGCCTTCCTCGCCCTGCCGCGCAGCGTGAGGATCGGAGAGGGCTAACAATGGCTTATGTCGCGGTCAAAGGCGGCGAGCGCGCGATCGACGCCGCCCATGCCTGGCTCGCGCGAGGACCGGCGCGGCGACACCGCGGTGCCGGCGCTCGGTGTCGATCAGATCGCGGCGCAGCTTGGCCGCGCGGTCGACCGGGTGATGGCCGAGGGCTCGCTGTACGACCGCGAACTCGCCGCGCTGGCCATCAAGCAGGCGCAGGGCGACCTGATCGAGGCGGCGTTCCTGCTGCGCGCCTACCGCACCACGCTGCCCCGCTTCGCTCGACTCGCGGCCGGTGGATACCGGCGGCGATGCTGATCCGCCGCCGCATCTCCGCGATCTTCAAGGATCTGCCGGGCGGCCAGGTGCTCGGGCCGACCTATGACTACACGCACCGCCTGCTGGATTTCGCGCTGCCGCCGAAGCGCCGACGCGGCGCCGGACGCGGCGCCCAAGCCGCGGCGACCGCCCGGCCGCGATGCCATGCCGCGCGTGACGGATATTCTCGGCCACGAAGGCCTGATCGAGCCGCGAACGGCCGGGCGACGGCGACCCGGGCGACCTGACGCGCGAGCCGCTGCGCCTTCCCCGCCGCGCGCGACGTGCGCCTGCAGGCGCTGGCGCGCGGCGATGAGGGGTTTCTGCTCGCGCTGGGCTATTCCACCCAGCGCGGCTACGGCGATAACCATCCGTTCGTCGGCGAAATCCGCGTGGGCGAGGTCGCCGTCGAGATCGTGCCGCCGGAACTCGGCTTCGCCATCGAGATCGGCGACATCATCGCTGACCGAATGCCAGATGGTCAACCAGTTCGCCGGCTCGAAGACCGAGCCGCCGCAATTCACCCGCGGCTACGGGCTCGTGCTTCGGCCATGGCGAGCGCAAGGCCATGGCGCATGGCGCTGGTCGACCGCGCCATGCGCGCCGAGGAACTGGGCGAGGACGTGACGGCGCCCGGCGCAGAACATCGAGTTCGTGCTGTCCCATTGCGACAATATCGAGGCCACCGGCTTCGTCGAGCATCTGAAACTGCCGCATTACGTCGATTTCCAGAGCGAGCTGGAAACGATCCGGCGCATGCGGCGGACGGCCGGTGCGCGCTGCCGGAACGCGAAGGAGAGGCGCCGATGAACGGCTATAATTTCGCCTATCTGGATGAGCAGACCAAGCGGATGATCCGCCGCGCGCATGCTGAAGGCGGTCGCGATTCCCGGCCATCAGGTGCCGTTCGGCAGCGCGCGAGATGCCGCTGCCCTATGGCTGGGGCACCGGCGGCATCCAGGTGACGGCCGCCATCCTGGGCGCGGACGACGTGCTGAAGGTCATCGACCAGGGCGCGGACGACACCACCAACGCCGTCTCCATCCGCCGCTTCTTCGCCCGCACCGCCGGCGTGCGCACCACCACGCGCACCGCGGAGGCGACCGTCATCCAGACCCGCCACCGCATCCCGGAAACGCCGCTGCGCGCGGACCAGATCATCGTCTACCAGGTGCCGCAGCCCGAGCCGCTGTACAAGCTGGAAGCCGAGCCGGGCCGAGACGCGGCAGATGCACGCGCTGGCCGAATACGGCCTGATGCATGTGAAGCTCTACGAGGACATCGCCCGCTTCGGCGCATATCGCCATCAGCTACGACTATCCGGTGATGGTGAACGACCGCTATCTGATGTCGCCCTCGCCGATCCCGGCCTTCGACAATCCGAAGATGCACATGATGCCGGCGTTGCAGCTGTTCGGCGCGGGGCGCGAGAAGCGCATCTACGCCATCCCGCCCTATACCGCCGTGCGGTCGCTGGATTTCGACGACCATCCGTTCCGCGCTCATCCGCGCGCCGCATGCCTGCGGGCTGTGCGGCGCGCGGCGACAGCTATCTCGATGAGGTCGTGACCGACGATCGCGGCGGGCGGATGTTCGTCTGCTCCGACACCGATTACTGCGCCGGACGACGGCGCCGCGGCGGCGCATGGCGGCCGCATGACGCGCTTGCTGGAAGCGCCGCTGACTGACGAAGCGCCTCTGCTGGCAGCACGTGACCTGCGCCTGTCCTTCGGCGCCGATCCCGGCGCTGGACGAGGTCGATGCCGATCTCTGGCCGGGCGAGGTGCTGGCGATCGTCGGCGAATCCGGCTCGGGCAAAACCACGCTGCTGAACGTGCTGTCCGGGCGTGCCGCGCCCGATGCCGGCGCGGTGCTGGTATCGCGACCCAGACGGCGCGCCTGCACGACGTGCATGCGATGCCGGCGCCCGCGCTTGCGCGCGCTGCATCGCTCCGACTGGGGCTTCGTCCATCAGGACCCGCGCGACGCGCTGCGCATGGACGTCTCGCGCCGGCGGCAATGTCGGCGAGCGGCTGATGGCGCAGGGCGCGCGGCATTACGGCGACATCCGCGACAGCGCGATCGACTGGCTGCGGCAGGTGGAGATCGACGCCGGAGCGGATCGACGACCTGCCGCGCACCTTCTCGGGCGGCATGCTGCAACGCCTGCAGATCGCCCGCACGCTGGTGACGCATCCGCGCCTGGTGTTCATGGATGAGCCGACCGGCGGGCTGGACGTTTCGGTGCAGGCGCGCCTGCTCGACCTGATCCGCTCGCTGGTCGCGCGGCTCGGCATCGCGGTGGTGCTGGTCACGCATGATATCGCGGTGGCGCGGCTGCTGGCGCACCGCATCATGGTGATGCAGCGCGGCCGGATGGTGGAGACCGGGCTGACCGACCAGGTGCTGGACGATCCGCAGCATCCCTACACGCAGCTTCTCGTCAGCTCGGTGTTGCAGGCATGAGCGGCCAGGCCATGCTGCGCACGGAAGGGCTGGCGCAAGTCCTTCACGCTGCATCTGCAGGACGGCGCTGCGCATCCCGGTGCTGCGCGACGTCGATCTCGACGTCGCACGCCGGCGAATGCGTGGTGCTGTCCGGCCCGTCCGGCGCCGGCAAATCCACGCTGCTGCGCAGCCTCTACGGCAATTACCGCGCCGAGGCCGGGCGCATCCTGGTCCGCCATCGCGGCGCGATGGTCGATATCGCCGCGCGCCGATCCGCGCATCGTGCTGGAGGTGCGGCGCGAGACGCTCGGCTATGTCAGCCAGTTCCTGCGCGTCGTGCCCCGCGTGCCCGCGCTGGACATCGTGGCCGGAGGCGCTGACCCTGCGCGGCACGGGGCTGGAGGAAGCGCGCGCACGGGCGCGCGGCGATGCTGCTGCGGCTGAACATCCCGACCCGCTGCACGCGCTGCCGCCGGCCACCTTCTCCGGCGGCGAGCAGCAGCGCGTCAACCTGGCGCGCGGCTTCATCGGCGGCCATCCGATCCTGCTGCTCGACGAGCCGACCGCCTCGCTGGATGCCGCCAACCGCGACGGGTCGTGGGTCATGATCCGCGGAGGCGAAGGCGCGCGGCACCGCCATCGTCGGCATCTGTCCACGATAGCCGACGTGCGCGACGCGATCGCCGACCGGCTGTTCCAACGTCACTCCTATCCAGGCTGCCGCATGACCGAGACCATCCTGACCAACGCCCGACTGGTGCTCGCCGACGCGTGTGATGACGGGCACCCTCGTCATCCGGGACGGGCTGATCGCCGATATCGCCGAGGGCCGGTCCGCCCTTGCCGGCGCCGATGGACCTGGACGGCGATACCTTGATGCCCGGCATCGTCGACCTGCACACCGACAATCTGGAACGGCAGGTGCAGCCGCGCGCCGACGCGCGCTGGCCGTCCCGCTCCGCCATGCTGGCGCATGACGCGCAATGCGCCGCCGCCGGCGTCACCACCGTGCTTGACGCGCTGTGCCTCGGCGATCTCGGCTTCGACAATGAGGATCGCATGCGGACCTTCCGCGAGGGGGTCGCCGACCTCGACGCGCTGGCCGAGACCGGGCTGCTGAAAGGCCGACCATTTCCTGCATCTGCGCTGCGAGATGCCGGCTGACGATATGCTGGACCTGCTCGAGCCGGTGACCGCGCATCCGCTGGTGCGCATGGTCAGCCTGATGGATCACAGCCCCGGCGTCGGGCAATACGCCGATCTCGAGCGCTATCCGAACGCGCAACGCGCGCGAGGGCATGCCGCTGGCTGAGGTCGACGCGCAGCATCGCCGCCGCTGCAGGACCAGCGGGCCGCTTGCGCGCGCCGAACCGCCGGGCGCTGCTCGATATGCGTGCGCGGCCGGGCGATCGTGCTCGCCAGCCATGACGACCGAACGCGTGGAGGAAATCGCCGAGAACCATGCCGACGGCATCGCGCATCAGCGAATTCCCGGTGCAGCTGGCGGCCGCGCGCGGCGCCAAGGCGCTGGGCATGGAGGTGATCGCCGGCGCGCCCAACATCGTGCGCGGCGGCTCGCATTCCGGCAATGTCGCGGCGGCCGACTTGCTGGAGGCGATGCCGTGGACGCGCTTGCCTCCGACTATGTGCCGGCCGCCTTGATCGAGGCCGCTTTCGCGGCGGCCGATGCCGGGCTCTCCGTGCCGGCAGCCGTGGCGCTGGTCACCGCCGGTCCCGCCCGGATGGCGGGCCTCGCGGATCGCGGCCGCATCGCGGTCGGCCTGCGCGCCGATCTTCTCCGCGCACGGCGCCATGGCGGGCTGACGGCGCCGGTCGCGGTCTGGCGAGACGGCAGACGGGTGTCATGAGCGGGTTGCTGGTGCTGGTGGTCGGCCCGTCCGGCTCCGGCAAGGATACGTTGCTGGCCGGCGCGGCACAGCTGCTCAAGGCCAATCCCCGCTTTCGCTTCGTCCGCCGCGTCGTCACCCGCCCGGCCACGGAGGAAGACCATGAGGTGACGGACGCGGATGGCTTCGCCGCGCGCCGCGATGCCGGGGGCTTCGCCCTGCATTGGGAGGCGCATGGCCTGCATTACGGCATTCCGGCCGACATCGCCGATGATCTGGCCGCGGGCCGTATCGTCGTCGCCAATGTCTCCCGCCTCATCCTCGCCGATGCCGCCGCGCGGTTTCAGACGGTGGTGATCGAGATCACGGTCCCTGACTGGGTGCGCGCCGCGCGGCTGCGAAACCGGGGGCGCGAGGCGGCGGCCGATGTCACCGCGCGCCTGGCGCGGGATATACCGCGCCCCGAGGGCTTGCCCGTCTTTACCATTGTCAATGACGACACGATCGCCGCCGGCGTCGCCGTCTTGGCGGATTTTCTCATCCGGGCCACGGCCGATTACGCCGAGGCGCTTTGAGGAGGCATTCCGCGCCGCCCGGGTTGCGCGAGCAAGCCTGATCTGGCGTCGACGTGGACGGATCAACAGAGCTGACATCGCAGATCGGGTGCCGGGAATCCCCCCGGCACCCGGCCGCCATCAGGCCGCCTTTGCTGCCTGGTTGATCTCCTGACTGGCCAAACGGCTGAGCAGCGTATCGGCCTTTTTCTCTTCGGCCAGGGTCTGTTCCAGCAACGTCACGACCTCCTTCTGGCCGGCGAGCTTCGCCCAGGCGATCAACGCGCCGTAGCGCGCCATCTCGTAATGCTCGACCGCTTGGGCGCAGGCGACCAACCCGGCATCACGCACGGCGCCCGGCTGCTTCGCTTCGTCGAGCAGCTCCTCGCATTCCTCGATGATGCCGTTGATGGCCTCGCACGTCACGGCTTGGGCACGCTTGCCAAGGAGTTCGAAAACCTTCTGCAAACGCTCGATCTGGTGCTGCGTTTCCTCGCGATGCTCGATGAAGGCTTGTCGTAGATGCGGGCTTTGCGCGGCCTTCGCCAATTTGGGCAGAGCTTTCGAGACCTGACGTTCGGCGTAATACACGTCCTTGAGGAAGTGCAGGAAAAGTTCGTTCATCGTGTCCATGGCGATACTCCTTGCGAATTCCGGGCGAATTCCGGCCGCAGCCGATGCACGGCAGATGGGACATGGCGAACGGCACCCAAGGGCCGCCGGCATCACGCTGCAGTGTGGCGGATGGGGCGTTCCGCGCCGCCCGGTGGCCGCTTTCCAAACCGGGGCCGCCGGGCGATGCTCGGCCCGCATCGACAATCGGCGGAACTGGAACGCGCATGAGCTGGCCCACGCAAAGCGGAATTTTCTCCCTCGGCGATCTGGCGCTCAGCTCCGGCGAGCGGATGGCGGGGGCGCGGCTCTCCTGGAAAAGCCACGGCACGCTGTCGCCCGCGCGCGACAACGTCATCATCTACCCGACGAGCTACGGGGCGCAGCATCCCGGGCTCGAATGGGCCATCGGGCCGGACAGCCTGTTCGATCCCGAACGCTGGTTCATCGTGATCCCGGACATGTTCGGCAATGGCCTCTCCTCCAGCCCGTCGAACACGCCCGACTATCCCGGCCTCGTGACCAGCGCGGATAACGTGCTGGCGCAGCGGCGCCTGCTGCGGGAGGTGTTCGGCGTCGATCGGGTGGCGGCCGCCTACGGCTTCTCCATGGGCGCGCAGCAGGCCTATCACTGGGCGGCCCTGGCGCCGGATGCGGTCGACCGCGCGGGCATCGTCTGCGGCAGCGCGCGCACCTCGCCCCATAACCAGGTCTTCCTGGCCTCCCTCATGGCGGTGCTGGAAGCCGCGCCCGAATATCTTGGCCAGGGCCGTTTCTCGGCCGAGCCGGTCGCCGCCCGCCGCGCCTTCACCCGCAACTATGCCGGTTGGGCGATGAGCCAGGACTGGTATCGGGCGGGGCTGCATCTCAGCACGACGGGGGCGAGCACGCTCGACGAATTCCTCGACGATCATTGGCATCCGGGGTTTCAGCTCGCCGCCGCCGATCTCTACGCCCAGCTCCGCACCTGGTATGCCGGCGACATCAGCGCGAACGGCCTCTACCATGGCGATCTCGCGGCGGCGCTCGGCGCGATCCGGGCTCGGGTGCTGCTGATGCCTGGCGAGACCGATCTCTATTTTCCGGTCGCCGACAATGCGGAGGAGCAACGCTTCCTCCGCGCGGCGGAGCTGCGGCCGATCCCCAGCATCTGGGGCCATGTCGCCGGGGCGCCGGCCGATATACCGGAAGATCGCGCCTTCCTACGCGCGACCGTCCGCGCCTGGCTCGACCAGGGCACCGATGGCTGAGGGCGGCCCGGCCCCTGCCCATGGCCCTGTTCCGGACCCGGCGGCCGGCCACGAGCATCATTTCGCCCTGTCCCTGGCGGCGACGGCCGGCTTCGCCGATGCCTTCGGCTACTTCACCTTGCACGGCCTGCTCACCGCCCATGTCACCGGCAACCTGGCTTTCATGGCCGTGGGGCTGGCGGAGGGCCGCCCCCATGTCATCATGAAGATCCTGGCGCTGCCGCTGTTCATGCTCGGCGTCGGCACGGCGACCGTTTTCATATCCTGGGTCTGGCGCCGCCGGCAGACGCTCGCCTGGCCCCTGGCCGTCGAAGCCGGTCTCTTCCTGCTCTGCCTCGCGGCGGGGGAGGCGCTGCCGCCCTGCCGCTCCACGGACGATCTCACCGGCGTCTGCCTCGGCACCATCCTCATCATGGCGATGGCGACCCAGAACGCCACCATGCGGCTGTTGCTGAAGGCGCTGCCCTCGACCACCGCGATGACCACCAACGTGGCGGAGGCCACGGTGCAATGGACACGCCTGCTCGTGCGCTTCGGGCGGGGACCATCGGCCGAGGAACGGCAGGCGCTCCTCGCCCGAGGGAAGATGACGGGCTTGACGGTGGGCGCCTTCGCGCTCGGCGCCATCGTAGGCGCCCTCTCGGCGGTGAGAGTGGGCGACATCGGCTTGCTCATCCCCGCGGCCATTCTCGCCCTTCTGGCGGGCGCCAGCACCCGGCTTTGAGCTGGAGAGGCGTGAACCTATAAACTCAACCGGCGTCTCAGTTCACACATGCGGCCAATTCAAGGGAGTGAAAAGCAATGTTGCGTCATATCGACCCCGTCATATCGCCTGAACTGCTCATGATCCTTCGGGAGATGGGCCATGGCGATGAGATCGCCATCGTCGATGCCAATTTCCCCGCCACCAGCATGGGGGACATTGTCGTTCGCGCGGATGGGGTGACAGCCACCCATCTGGCCGAGGCTATCCTCAAGCTGATGCCGATCGACACTTTCGTCGAGGAGAGCGTTTTCTACATGCAGCAGGTGCATGCGCCGGATGAGATCGCACCCGTCTGCCAGGAATTCGGCGCATTGGTGGAGCGCTACGGCGCGGGCAAGTTCAGCATGACGGCGCTTGAACGCTTCGCCTTCTACGACCGCGTGCGGAGCTGTTACGCCGTGGTGGCTACTGCGGAGCGGCGACTTTACGGCAATCTCATCTTGAAAAAGGGTGTACTGCAGCCGGATGAGAGCTGACCGGCAACAGTCCGGCAACAGTATAGTCGAGTCGCAGCCAAAAGCCTTTCTCGATTGACGTGACATAATCACAATGGGGGCATACGGGCGGCTAGAGCGTGATGACCGTAGGTGGAATCACCGAAGGTCTGAATCACGCGACCAAACAAAGAGTTAGAGCGGGGTGGTGAGCGAAAGCGAGCCAATCACGCTCTAATAACCGCCCTAAAAATCGTTAAGAAACGCTGCTTTGGCGGAAAACTCCCATTGTTTCCGCCTGACACAAAATGTTGTTGATGAAAAGTTCGAGGGCGTTGCGCTAGGCTGCTTATGCTGTCGCCTGGCGCCGCCGCAACGGCACCACCCGGAGGTGAGACACGCGACAATAACTGTGCCGATAGATGGCTGGAGAACTGCTATGGATCGACCGGACGACATCTTTTCTCTCCATACGATGCTCCGCGACCAGACCCGCGAAGTGGAGATGAGTCTGGCAGAGTATCTCACCGCCTGCCGGAACGATCCTAAATGCTATGCCGGCCCGGCGGAGCGCATGCTGCGCGCCATCGGTGAGCCTGAAATCCTCGACAGCGCCCGTGATGCGCGGCTCGGCCGGCTCTTCCTCAACCGCACGATTCGTCTCTACCCCGCCTTCGCTGATTTCCACGGCATGGAGGAGACGATCGAGCGTATCGTCGGCTTCTTCCGCCACGCAGCCCAAGGGTTGGAGGAGCGGAAGCAGGTCCTCTATCTGCTCGGCCCAGTCGGTGGCGGCAAATCCTCGCTCGGTGAGCGTCTCAAGGCGCTGATGGAGAAAGAGCCGATCTACGTGCTGAAGTTCGGCGACGAGCTGAGCCCCGTCTTCGAGAATCCGCTCGGCCTTTTCGACCCTGAGACCATGGGCGATATGCTCCTGGAAACGTATAACATTCCCCGCCGCGTGCTGACGGGCATCGCCAGCCCCTGGGCGCTCAAACGGCTGGAGGAGGCGGGCGGCGATCTGCAAAGCTTCCGCGTCGTCAAGCTCTTCCCCTCCCGCCGCAAGCAGGTGGCGATCGCCAAGACCGAGCCTGGCGACGACAACAACCAGGATATCTCCGCGCTCGTCGGCAAGGTCGATATCCGCAAGCTCGAAAGCTATAGCCAGAACGACCCGGACGCCTACGGCTTTTCCGGCGGGTTGAACCGCGCCAATCAGGGGCTTCTCGAATTCGTCGAGATGTTCAAGGCGCCGATCAAGATGCTTCACCCGCTGCTGACGGCGACGCAGGAGGCCAACTATCTCGGCACCGAGAATATCGGCGCCATTCCCTTCCAGGGCGTGATCCTCGCCCATTCCAATGAGGCGGAGTGGCAGAGCTTCCGGAACAACCGCACCAATGAGGCCTTTCTCGACCGCGTGAGCGTGGTGAAGGTTCCGTACTGCCTGCGCGTCACCGAGGAGAGCAAGATCTACCAGAAGCTGATCGCGGGCTCGGCACTGGCCGAGGCGCCTTGCGCGCCGCATACGCTGGAGATGCTGGCCCGCTTCGCGGTGCTGTCACGCCTCAAGCCCCATGCGAATTCCAAGCCCTTCGCCAAGATGCGGGTCTATGACGGGGAAAACATCCGGGAGACCGACCCCAAGGTAAAGACCATGCAGGAATACCGGGATTCCGCCGGCGTCGATGAAGGCATGGACGGTATCTCCACGCGCTTCGCTTACAAGGTGCTGTCCGCCACCTTCAACCACTCCTCGGCGGAGGTCGCGGCCGATCCGGTTCATCTCATGTATGTGCTGGAGCAGTCGATTAGGCGCGAGCAGTTCCCGCCGGAGACCGAAGCCGCCTATCTCGCCGCGATCAAGGACGAACTGGCCTCGCGCTACGCCGAATTCATCGGCAATGAGATCCAGAAGGCCTATCTGGAGAGCTATGGCGATTACGGCCAGAACCTGTTCGACCGCTACCTCGATTACGCCGACGCCTGGATCGAGGATCAGGATTTCAAAGACCCCGATACCGGCCAGATGCTCAATCGCGAATTGCTGAACACGGAGCTGACCAAGATCGAGAAGCCGGCCGGTATCGCCAACCCCAAGGATTTCCGGAACGAGGTGGTCAAGTTCGCGCTGCGCACGCGCGCCGCCAGTGGAGGACGCAACCCGTCCTGGACCAGCTACGAGAAGATCCGGGAAGTCATCGAGAAGCGCATGTTCAGCCAGGTGGAGGATCTGCTTCCGGTGATCAGCTTCGGCTCGAAGAAGGACAATGAGACAGAACGGAAGCATAATGATTTTGTGAGCCGCATGACTTCCCGCGGCTATACCGAGCGGCAGGTTCGCAGACTGGTCGAATGGTACATGCGGGTGAAGCAATCGGCCTGAGTACACGGCATTGGAGATCATCGACCGCAGACGCAATCCGCACGGCAAGAACCTGGAGAACCGCCAGCGCGTGCTGGCGCGCGCCAGGGCGGCGGTCGTGCGGGCAACCCGCGCCGCCATCGATCGGGGGACGATCCGCGAGGTCGGCCGCGATCAGACCGTCACGATCCCGGCTGATGCCCTGCACGAGCCCAGCTTTCACACCGTCTTCACCAAGGGCAAGCGCCAGGTCATCCTGTCCGGGAATAAGGAGTTCTCGACGGGCGATCGCCTGTCGCGGCCGCCCGGCGGCAAAGGCGGCACCGGCAGCGGAGACGGGCAAGGCAGCGGCGACAGCGGCGAGGATGGCTTCCGCTTCGTCCTCACGCGCGACGAGTTCCTTGATCTCTTCTTCGAGGATCTGGAACTGCCGGATCTGGTGAAAAGCCAGATCGTCGCCACGGAGACGATGGCGCCGATGCGGACCGGCATCACCACGGACGGGTCGCCGTGCAGATCGACATGGCGCGCAGCATGCGCCAGTCGATGGCGCGGCGCATCGGTCTGCGCCGGCCGAAAACGCCGGAGATTCTGGCGCTCGAAGCCGCGATCACGGCGCTTGAGGAAAGCGGGGATGAGCCCGAGCGCCTGCGGGCCATGCGGGCGGAACTCGCGCACGCGCTACAGCGGCAGAAGCGCGTGCCCTGGATCGACCCGGTGGATCTGCGCTATCGCCGCTACGCCCAGGTGCCGAAGCCTTCGGCGCGCGCCGTGATGTTCTGCCTGATGGATGTCTCGGGCTCGATGTCGGAACAGATGAAAGACCTCGCCAAGCGGTTTTTCCTGCTGCTCCATGTGTTCCTGGAGCGTCGCTACAAACATGTGGATCTCGTCTTCATCCGCCATACCGAGACGGCCGAGGAGGTGGACGAGGAGACCTTCTTCAGCGATCCGCGCACCGGGGGCACCGTCGTCTCCACCGCGCTTGCCGAGTTCATCCGCGTCCAGCGCGCCCGCTACCCCGAGGATTCCTGGAACATCTACGCGGCTCAGGCGTCGGACGGGGACAATTCCGGCAACGATACGCAGAAGTCGGTCGCCATGCTGGAAAATGATATCCTGCCGCTTGTTCAGTATTTTGCCTATATCGAAGTTGGAACGATGGCTGTCATCCGTGGAGAGACGGAGCTGTGGCGGGGCTACAACCCGCTGTCGCAACGCAATGCGCGGCTCGCAATGAGCCGCGTATCCGATCGCCGGGACATCTTCTCCGTCTTCCGCCAGCTTTTCGCGCGCAAGGTGCCGGCGTGACGGAGGCGACCCTTCTCTATGACGGCACGGACTGGAACTTCCACACGCTCCAGCGCTGCTATGACGCGATCGAGCGGATCGGCTGCGAAGAACTCGGTCTCGACGTCTATCCCAACCGCATCGAGATCATCACCTCGGAACAGATGCTCGACGTCTATACGGCGCACGGCATGCCGCTCACCTACCGCCATTGGTCCTACGGCAAGCGGTTCCTTCAGCATGAGAACAGCTACCGGCGCGGCTATTCCAGCCTCGCCTATGAGGTGGTGATCAATTCCAACCCCTGCATCAGCTATCTGATGGAGGAAAACACGGCGACGATGCAGGCGCTGGTCATCGCCCATGCGGCCTTCGGCCATAACCACTTCTTCCGCAACAACCACCTGTTTCGTCAGTGGACCGAGGCGTCCGCGATCCTCGACTATCTCGAATTCGCCCGTTCCTATGTCGCCTCCTGCGAGGATCAGCATGGCGTCGTGGCGGTCGAGCGCGTTCTGGACGCGGCCCATGCGCTCTCCCGCCACGGCGTTCACCGCCATGGCGGCGCGCGGCCGCTGAACCTCAAGCTCGACCAGAAGCGCGAGCGCGAGCGGCGCGACTATGATGAGAAGATGTTCGACGATCTCTGGCGCACAGTGCCGGGTGCGCGTGCCAAGAACACGATCAATTCGGTCGCTGAGCGGAGGCGCCGGCTCGGCCTGCCCGAGGAGAATCTGCTCTACTTCCTGGAGAAAGTGGCGCCGCGCCTGCAATCCTGGCAACGTGAGATCATCCGCATCGTCCGCCTGATCGCGCAGTATTTCTATCCGCAGCCGCAGGCGAAGCTGATGAACGAAGGGCTGTGCCACCTGGGTTCACCAGCGGATCATGACGCGGCTGCATGAGACGGGGCAGATCAACGACGCCGCCTTCCTGGAAGTGCTGCATTCGACCAGCAATGTGATCATGCAGCCGGGCTTCGATCATCCGGCGGGTGGCCCGGGCTTCAACCCCTATGCGCTCGGCTACGCGATGATGAGCGATATCGAGCGGATCTGCCTCGACCCGACCGAGGAGGACCGGCACTGGTTCCCCGATACCGCCGGCAATGGCGATCCGCTCGGCACGCTGCGGCACGCCTGGGCGAACTTCCGCGACGAGAGCTTTGTCCTGCAATACCTCTCGCCCGCCGTGATCCGGCGGTTCCGCATGTTCCGGCTGCTGGACGACACCGCCGAAATCGACCCTGCTCGTCGATGCGATTCATGACGATGCCGGCTACCGCGCCATCCGGCGCAGCCTTGCGGCGAGCTATGACCCCGCCGTGCATGACCCCGATGTGCAGGTCATCGATGTCGATCTGGCGGGGGACCGGCGGCTGATGCTGCAACACCGGACCAAGCCGGGGCAGTTGCTGGCTCAGCGTGACGCGGAGGCGACGCTGCGCCATGTCGCGGCGCTCTGGGGCTATGAGGTGCGCTTACAGGAGGTCGATACGGATACCGAGGCTGTTCTGGCGACGCATACGGCCAGCGCGCCGTCGCATTAGAGCAGATCCCGATCATATGGAATCATCTGATCGGGTGAAGATGCTCGTAAAAACAGAGAGCTAGAGCGGTGACTGTGAGCGTAAGCGAATAGGAAACGCTCTAGCGCGCGATGACCGCAGGTGGAATCACCGTAGGTCTGAATTGCGCGATCAAACAACAGAGAGGGCGGACGTTTTTGTCTCCTTTCCAAAAAGAACGAGACCCGGCCGCAACCTCCCCGTATCCTCCTGGTCACGGATCGCGCGGGACGTGGTCGGCACGCATGGTCAAGATCAGGGGGATGGTAGAGAACCTGATCATTCTGGCCGCTCTGATGATGTTCGTGATCACCGACGTCAATGCGGTCGCGAACGGGGAGCGGCTGCCGGCTGATGGATTCCAGATCGGGCTCATCGGGTTTCTGCTCGGAATCTGGATCGTTCGGATGGCGGTGGACAGCCTCAGACGAAAGGCCGAACAGCCCGATAACTCAGTGCCAAACACCCCTCTACCAAAACGGGACATCGTCACCGGCGGTCTTTTGGTGGCGGCCGCCCTGTTCGCCGCCGCCTACGGGGCGAGCGTCGTCGATGGGGTCATCTGGTTCGTGATCGGATGCTTGGCCCACGCAGCCGTACAAATCCGCCAAATCAGGGGCTACAGCCGGCGAATCTCGCAGGCGCGTGCCTCTCGCGGCGATTAGAGCAGATCCCGATCATATGGAAGCATCTGATCGGGTGAAGATGCTCGTAAAAACAAAGAGCTAGAGCGGTGACTGTGAGCGTAAGCGAATAGGAAACGCTCTAGAGCAAGATCGGATCAGGCGGAATCACCTGAGCCGAATATTTACGTTCTTAATCAATGATATAGACGCCTCCGAGGCTGGTCGGCTGATCAAAACCTGCTCTCCGTTTTTCTGAGGCAAGTCCGTCGAAGAGTTTCGCCGAAATAATGCGGCTTCAGCAGGTGTAGATGTCTGGCTGCAGCACTTCCATGAAACGCCAGGCGTTGCCGATTTCCGTGAACCCAAATTGGCGATATAGCTCGTGCGCGTCTGATGTAAGCAGAAGCAGCCGCCGCAATCCCTGCAAATCGGGGTGCGCGACTACAGCCTGCATCAGCCATTTCGAAAGCCCCTTGCCGCGATGGCCTTCCAGAACGAACACGTCGGCGAGGAGCGCGAAGGTGGCATGATCAGAAATAACTCGGGCAAAGCCGATCTGTGCACTGCCCGCATAAACTCCAAAGCACAGTGAATGCGCTATCGATTTTTCGACAACGCTGCGCGGAATACCCTTTGACCAGTAGCTTGATTCACTCAGAAACGTGTAGATAACGTCGATATCCAGGCGAGCGGGGTCGTCTGAGATCTCGTAGCCGGGTACGGATATTTTAGGCATAACGGGTGCTCTTCGCCTTCATTGTGTTTTTGACTCGGCTGCTACGGCAAAACGTAGCTGCTGCTACAATTCGATCACGTGGCCGTTGATCCCGCTTGCGGGCGCCGAAAACCACCCCAGCTAAGTTACAGTTCTGTCATTTAGCGGGGAGATCCATGCGCCTCATACTGATCATTCTGATTTTGCTGCTCTTGTTCGGCGGCGGCTATGGCTTCGTCGGCGGTGGTTTCGGCGGCCCTTATGGCTACGGCCTCGGCGGCGGGCTCGGTCTCGTCGTCATCATCATCATCGTCTTGCTTGTCATAGGCTGACAAAGCCACTCACGAACCGGCGGGAACGCCTTTGCTCGTCGAATACTCGAAGTGGAGCGCGGTTCCCGGATGAACGATGGGGTGGATGGCATGGGCCGCCATCGCCCCCTCGGAGAACCCTTGCAGGATGAGCTTGAGCTTGCCGGGATAGGTCGCGACATCGCCGATGGCGAAAACCCCCGGAATATTCGTCTCGCAAGTCGCGGGCGCGACCGGCAGGTGGTGCCGGTCCAGCGCCAGCCCCCATTCGGCGATCGGCCCCAACTCCATCGAGAGGCCGAAGAAGGGCAGCAGCACATCGGCCGGCAGCACACGGACCTCGCCCTGCAAGGTCGCGACCTCGACCGCCGAGAGCCGACCGCTCTCGCCCTGAAGCCCGTGCAGTTGATAGGGGATGACGAGTTCGATCGCGCCCGCGCGCGCGGCCTCGTCGAGCCGCGCCGCCATCTCGGGCGCCGCACGGAATTTCGGCCGCCGGTGGATGACGGCAATGGAACCGGCGATATCCTTCAACGCCAACGCCCAATCGACGGCCGAATCGCCACCCCCGGCGATGACCACGCGCTTGCCGCGAAAATCCTCCCGCCGGCGGACGTAATATTGCACGGCGCCCGTCGCCTCATAGGCGGGCAGCCCGTCCAGCGGTGGCCGATTGGGGCCGAAGGCACCGGCACCGGCTGCCAGAATCACGGCGCGCGCGGTGATCTTGTCGCCCTGATCGGTCGCGAGCGTGAAATCTCCGGCCGTGCCGGTCAGCGCCGTCACGCGCCGGCCGAGCAGACGGGGCGCCGCGAAGGGCACGATCTGCGCCTCCAGCCGCGCCACCAGCTCGCCGGCCTCGACCGCGGGATGCGCGGGGATGTCGTAGATCGGCTTCTCGGGGTAGAGGGCCGTGCATTGGCCGCCCACGGCGTCCAGCGCGTCGATGAGGACGGCGCGCATCTTGAGCATTCCGCATTCGAAGACAGCGAAAAGCCCGGCCGGCCCCGCGCCCACGATCGCCACATCGGTATCGATGATCTCAGCCATGCCGCCTGCCCTTCTCTCGCCGCAACCTTCACGCGGGAGGTGATAGGCGTCGGCCTTCCGGTCAGTCCAGCCTTCGGGCATGGTTAGGCCCATGGATGCTGCCTCGCCCGCCGCGCTCGATCTGCGGCTTCCGTCCCTCGCGGCGACGGAGGCTTTGGCGCGCCGTGTCGGCCGGCTGCTCCGCCCCGGGGACGCGGTGCTGCTCAGCGGCCCGCTCGGCGCCGGGAAAAGCGCCTTCGCCCGTGCCCTGCTGCGGGACATGGCGGGCGATCCGGCTTTGGAGGTGCCGAGCCCCAGCTTCACCCTGGTCCAGAGCTACGAGACGCCGCGCGGCACGGTGCATCACTATGACCTGTGGCGCGTCGAGCCTGGGCCGGATCTACGGGAGCTGGGCTTGGACGACGCCTTTCGCGACATCACCCTGGTCGAATGGCCCGATCGCCTGGGCGGCTACGCCCCGGCCGATGCCCTCGGCATCGCGCTGAGCGTGGAACCGGGCGGCACGCGCCGCGCGCGCCTCTCGGGCTGGCCAGACCGCCTGCCCTATCTCATGGACCCCGCATGACACCGCCCCCGCCGTCAGAGAATGCCCATCCCCGCCGCGCCATGATCCTGGCTGCCGGCCTCGGCACACGCATGCGGCCGCTGACCGCGGATACGCCGAAACCTCTGCTGGAATTGCAGGGCCGGCCGTTGCTCGGCCATGCCCTCGCGCGGCTGGCCGAGACGGGGGTGGAGAAGGTCGTGGTCAACACCCATTGGCGGGCGGAGAAGATAGCGGCCTATCTCGCCGCCCGAACCGCGCCGCCGCGCACCACGATCCTGCGTGAGGAGGCGCTTCGCAATACCGGCGGGGCTGTGGCGGCGGCGGTCGCCGCCGGCCTATTCGGCGAAAACCCGTTCTTCGTCGTCAACGGTGACACCTTCTGGCTGGACGGGCCGATACTCGCCTTGGCGCGGCTTGCGGGTTCCATGGCGATCGAGGGCGCCGACGCGGTTCTGCTGCTCCATCGCGGCGCGCAGGTCATCAGTGAGGTCGGCGCCGGCGATTTCGCCCTGGACGAATGGGGCATCCCACGCCGCCCGGCGGAAAACGAACAAGTGCCCTATGTTTTTGCTGGCGTGCAGATCCTCGTGCCCCGGCTGTTCAAGGACCTGCCCGCCTCGCCGTTCAGCATGAACCTGATCTGGGACCGCGCGATCGCCGCCGGCACGCTCCGCGCCACCGTCCATGACGGCATCTGGTTCCATCTCTCGACGCCGCCCGACCTCGCCCGCGCCGAGTCCGAGCTGCGGGAGCATGTCTCGGGCGAATTGAGGTGAGTCTCAGCCTCTGGTCGGTTCCGGCCGGCCTCTCCTTCCTGGATGCGCTGGCGACCCGCTGGCTCGATCGTTTCGGCGATGCGCCGCTGGCCGAGGGGCTGATTCTCCTGCCCACGCGTCGCGCCGCCCGGGCGCTCGGCGAAGCCTTCCTCCGCGCGACCGACGGCCGCCCGCTGCTGCTGCCCCGCATCGCCGCGATTGGCGCCCCCGATGAGGCGGCGCTGGCACTCGGCGGCCTGTCGCTCGACCTGCCGCCGGCCATGCCGGAGATGCGGCGCCTGGCCGCCCTGTCGCAGCTGATCCTCGCGCTGGAACGCGCCGGCGGGCAGACCTCGCCGGGGCTCGATGCCACCTGGCGCCTCGCCCGCGAACTCGCGACGCTCATGGATGAGGCCGAGCGGGCAGAGGTGCCGCTGGCGACGGCGCTCCGTGCCACCGTGCCCGAAGCGCTCGCCGCACATTGGCAGAAGACGCTGACCTTCCTGAGCGTCGCCACCGAGCACTGGCCGGCGATCCTGGCCGAGCAAGGGCTGATGGACCCTGTGGCGCGGCAGGTGCGGCTGCTGCATGCCCAGGCCGAGGCCTGGGGCGCGGCGCCGCCTGCCTTCCCGGTCTGGATGGCGGGCATCACCGCCGGCCGCCCGGCCGTCGCCCATATGGCGCGCGTGGTGGCGGGGCTGGCCCAGGGGGCCGTCATCCTCCAGGGGCTCGACCGGGACATGGCTGAGCCGGTCTGGAAGAACCTTCAGCACGGCCACCCGCAGGCAGGGATGCAGCGCCTGCTCGCGAGCCTCGGCGCCCGGCGCGAGGACGTGCGGCCCTGGGAGGAGGAGGATGCCACAGGCGGCCGGGCCGCCCTTCTTGCCCGTGCCCTGCTGCCCGCCGAGGCTTTGGGCGATTGGCGCCTGCCCGCCGAACCGGCGCTGACGGGCATCACCCGCCTGACGGCCGCCGACCAGCAGCATGAGGCGCTCGCGATCGCCGCCATCCTGCGCGATGCGATCGCCGTTCCGGCGGCGCGCGCGGTGCTGGTGACGCCGGACCGCGCGCTCGCGGCGCGGGTGGTGGCGGAACTCGCCCGCTTCGGCATCATCGCCGATGACAGCGCCGGCGAACCGCTGGCCGAGACCCCGCCCGCGACCTTCCTCCGCCTGATCGCGCGCGCGGTCGCGGACGGGCTCGCCCCGGTGCCGCTGCTGGCGCTGCTCAAACACCCCTTGGCGGCACTCGGCCTGCCGCCCGCCGCCTGCCGCGCGGCAGCGCGCGTGCTCGAACGTGCCTGCCTGCGCGGCCCGCGCCCGGCGGCCGGGCTCGTCGGGCTGCGGCTTGCTCTGTCCCAGGTGCGGGACGGGGCGCCGGCCGAAGCGCAGGCACTGCTCGACCGGCTGGGGGAGGCGCTTCTGCCGCTGCTGCGGGTGGCGGAAGGCTATGCGGTGCAGCAGCCGGCCGTGCTGCTGCGCGCCCTCGTCGAAACCGCCGAGGCGCTCGCCGCCGCCGATGAGTTGGGCGGCCCGGCGCGGCTCTGGTCAGGCGAGGAGGGCGAAGCGCTCGCGAGCGCCATCGCCGAGGCGTTGCCGGCGCTGGAGATGCTGCCGGATGCGCGTCCGGCCGTGTTTCCGGGCCTTCTCGATGCGCTGCTGGAAGGGCAGGTCGTGCGCGGCAGGCGGGCGACACGCGGCATGGCACCGGGTGCCAGCCTCCATCCGCGCATCTCCATCTGGGGCCTGGTGGAGGCGCGGCTGCAATCCGCCGATGTCATCGTGCTCGGCAGCCTGGTGGAGGGCGTCTGGCCGCCCGCAACCGATCCCGGCCCCTGGCTCAGCCGTAAGATGCGCGCGGAGGCGGGCCTGCCGTCGCGGGAGGAGATCATCGGCCAGGCGGCGCATGACTTCGTGGCGACCGCCTGCGCCGCACCCGCAGTCGTGCTCAGCGCGCCCCGCCGGCTGGCCGGCGCGCCCGCCGTGCCGGCGCGCTGGCTGAAACGGCTGGAGGCGATGCTCGCGGGCATCGGGTCCGGCCTCCCGGCTCATCCGGCGCTAGGCTGGGTGCGCCTGCTCGATCAGCCGGCGGCGGCACCGCGACCGACACCGCCGCCCATGCCTCGCCCGGCCGCGCGGCTCCGCCCCCGGCGCTTGAGCATCACCGAAATCGAGACCTGGATCGCCGACCCCTATGCGATTTACGCCAAGCATATCCTGCGCCTGCGGGAGTTGGAGCCGCTGGACCAGGCGACCGACGCCGCCGATTACGGGCGGCTGGTCCATGCCGGCCTGCAGCTTTTCCTCGCCGAGGTGGGGGCCGAATGGCGGGCGGACGCACCGGCCCGGCTCGCGGTCGCGATGGAACGCGCGCTGGGTGAGGCGCGGCTGCGCCCGGCGCTGGCGAATTGGTGGCGACCGCGCCTGCGGCGTATCGCCGACTGGATCGCGAAGGTCGAGGCGGCACGGCGCCCGGCACTCGGCCTCACGGTGATCGGCGCCGAGATCTCGGGCGATTGGACGCTGGCAGCCCCCGGCGGCGCATTCCGCCTGACCGGCCGCGCCGACCGGATCGAGCGGCGGCAGGATGGTCGCCTCGGCATCATCGATTACAAGACGGGCGTTCTGCCGGACCAGAAACGCATGCGGGAAGGCCATGCGCCGCAACTGCCGCTGGAGGCGGCAATGGCCTTGGCCGGCGGGTTCGGGCCGGACTTCGCCGGCGCCACGGCCGAACTCACCTATTGGCGGCTGCGCGGCGGAGCCGATCCGGGCGAGGTGATGACGCCCGTGACCGACCCCGACGAACTGGCAGCCCTGGTGGCAGAGGCCGAGGCATCGCTGCGGGCGCTGATCGCCGATTTCGACGATCCCGCCCGGGCCTATCTGGCGCGGCCGCATCCCGGCCGGGCAGCGCGTGCGTCAGGCTACGGCCAGCTCGCGCGCATGGCCGAATGGGCCGGCCTTGGCGATGAGGGATAGCCGCGCCCGATGGACACGCGACAACCCACCCTTCCGCTGCCGCCGATACCCTCAGCCGATGATGCGCGGCTGAGAGCCAGCGACCATCAGAAAGCCGCCTCCGACCCCGCCGTCTCCACCTTCGTCGCCGCCTCCGCCGGCTCGGGCAAGACCAAGCTGCTCACCGACCGGCTGCTCCGGCTGATGCTCGCCGGCGTCG
The DNA here is from genome assembly GCA_963745125.1 of uncultured Pseudomonadota bacterium. Classification (GTDB taxonomy): domain Bacteria; phylum Pseudomonadota; class Alphaproteobacteria; order Acetobacterales; family Acetobacteraceae; genus Acidisoma. The sequence continues at coordinate 845,963 of CAVUWB010000006.1, read as the reverse complement.
ATCCCGGCCGCATCCTCTGCCTCACCTTCACCCGCAACGCCGCCGCCGAGATGGCGCTGCGGCTGCAGGACCGGCTCGGCCGCTGGGTCAGCCTGCCCGATGCGGAGCTGGACCGCGCGCTCGCCGATCTCTCCGTGCTGCCGACCGCGACCAGCCGCCGCCGCGCGCGCTCGCTTTTCGCCATCGTGCTCGACCTGCCGGGCGGCATGCGCATCGACACCATCCACGCCTTCTGCCAGTCGCTGCTGCGGCGCTTCCCGCTCGAAGCCGGCATCTCCCCCCATTTCCGCCTCATCGAGGAGCGCGACGCGCAGCCTCGGCCTGCGCGAGGCGCAGGAGGCGATCCTCGCCCGCATCCATGATGGGGCGGCGGAGATGGCCACGGCGGTCGGCACCCTCGCCGTGCAGATCGGCACCGATGAGCTCGACCGTCTGCTCGGCCAGATCGACAGCGCCCGCGATCGCGTGGAGGCTTTGCTCGGCACCGACCTCGCTTCGCTTCTCGCCGCGCAAAGGCGCGTGCTCGGCGCCCACCGCACCGAGGATGAGCTGTGGCATGAGGCGATCTCCGGCGGCGACCAGGAGAGGCCTCTGCGCCGCCCTCGCCGCCATCGCCCAACGCGGGCCGGCGGGCGCGGCGGCGAAGGCGCTCGGCCTGCTCGACTGGCTCGCGGGCGCGGATGAAGCGCGGCGCGAGGGCTGGTCCCGCTGGGTAGCCGGGTTCTTCGGCAAGAAGGGTGAGCCCACTGCCCGCAGCAAGTTCATCGGCCCAAAACTTGATAAGGCGGAGCCGCATCTCTGGCCGGTGATCGAGGCCGAGCAGAACCGCATCCTCGCCCTCACTAACGCTTTCGCCGCCTGCCGGCTGGCGGCGCTTTCGGCCGCGCTGCTTCGCCTCGCCATCCCCGTTCTGCGCCAGCAGGCCGGGCGCCGGCGGCTTGAAGGGCTGATGGACTACAGCGACCTCATCCGCCATTCCAGCAAGCTGCTGCACGATCCCGGCGCCGCTTGGGTGCTGTTCAAGCTCGATCACGGGCTCGATCATCTGCTGCTGGACGAGGTGCAGGACACCGCGCCCGAGCAGTGGCAGATCGCCGGCAGCCTGACGGACGAGTTCTTCGCCGGCAGCGGCGCGCGGGATACGGAAGGCGGCATCGGCCGCACCGTCTTCGCGGTCGGAGACCGCAAGCAATCGATCTACGGCTTCCAAGGCGCCGATCTCGGCTCCTTCGACGATTGGCGCGGCCGGCTGGCCGCGCGCGTGCGCCAGGGCCGCCGCCGCTGGCATGACGGCGCGCTCGACGTTTCCTTCCGTTCCGTCGTGCCCGTGCTCGCTCTGGTCGATGCGGTTTTCGCCGACGCCGAGGCCGCGCGCGGCGTGGTCGAACCCGGCGGGGAACCGCTGCTCCATGTATCGGCCCGGCCTCAGGATGGCGGACAGGTCGAGCTATGGCCGCTGATGCCGCGCGAGGCCGTGCCCGCGCCGCAGCCTTGGGCGATCCCCGAGACCAATCTCGGCCAGACCTCCGGCCCCGGACGGCTGGCCCGTGCCCTCGCGCAATGGATCGCGCGCCTCACCAGCGGCGGCACACGGCTGGAAAGCCAGGGCCGCCCGGTGACGCCCGGCGATATCCTGGTGCTGCTCCAGAAACGCGCACCCCTCGCCCCGATCCTGGTGCGGGAGCTGAAGGCCGCCGGCGTTGCCGTCGCCGGGCTCGACCGGCTGGAACTCACCGCCCAAGCGGCGGTGCAGGATCTCCTCGCCCTGGCCGACAGCCTGCTCCTGCCCGAGGACGACCTCGCCTTCGCCTGCTGGCTGACCAGCCCCTTAGGCGATGTCACCGATGACAGCCTCATGGCACTCGCGACCGAGCGGGGGCCACGGCATCTCTATGAGGCGCTGCGCGCCCGCGCGGCGGAGCGGCCCGACTGGTCGGCCGCCTGGTCCTTCTTCGAGGCTCTCCAGAATCGCGCCGATTATGTGAGCCCGCATGCCCTGCTCTCCCAGGCGCTGGGGGCGCTCGGCGGCCGGGCACGGCTGTTCCGCCGCCTCGGCGCCGAAGCGGCGGAGCCGGTCGACGAACTGCTGGGCGCCGCCCTCACCTATGCCGCCAGCCATGCGCCCTCGCTGCAGGGCTTTCTCCACTGGCTGCGGCAATCCACGGCCGAGGCCCGGCGGGAGCCGGGCGCCGCCGGGGATGCGGTGCGGATCATGACCGTCCATGCCTCCAAGGGCCTGCAGGCCCCGATCGTCATCATGGCCGACAGCGCCAGCCGGCCGAAACCCGACCGCACCCAGCTTTTCTGGATGCGGGACGCGGCGACGGGCCTCGACCTGCCCATCTTCTGCCCGCGCCGCGACGCGCATTGCGAGGAGAGCCGCCGTTTCCACGCCCTGATGCAGGCGCGGGACAGCGAGGAGCATCACCGCCTGCTCTATGTCGCCATGACCAGGGCCGAGGACCGGCTGATCGCCTGCGGCTGGGAAAGCGGCGCCGCCGGCAGTACCACGCCAAGCTGGCATGAGTTGATCGGGCGTGGCTTCGACCGACTGGACGTGGCGGTCGAGGAAACACCAGGCTTCTGGCCCGAGACGCGGCGTGTGCTCGCCGCCGCGCAGAAGCGGCCCCCCCCGGCGGCGCAGGCTCCGGAGGCGATGGAGGCCGTGACACTGCCATCCTGGCTCGGCCGCGCGCCTGACTGGGGTGCCGAGCCGCCGGCAGCGGAGCCAGCCCGGCCACGACCGCTCATCCCGAGCCGGCCGGAGGAAGCGGCGTTCGGCCCGGTCCCGCAGGCATCGTCGCCCGCCCGCCGCGATGACCCCGCCGGCGCCCGCTTCGCGCGCGGCACGCTGATCCATGGGTTGCTCCAGCACCTGCCGGAGCTACCGCCCACCGATCGCGCCCGCGCCGGGCGGCACTTTCTCGGCCGCATGGGTTCCGGCATCGGGGCCGAGGACGCCGCGCGCATTCTCGACCAATGCCTGGCGGTGCTGGAACACCCCGCGCTGGCGATGGCCTTCGCGCCGGGCAGCCGCGCCGAGGTGCCGCTTACCGGCGAGATCGCGGGGGTCGTGGTCAACGGCGTCATCGATCGCCTCGCGGTATCCGAGGCGGAGGTCGTCGCCATCGACTTCAAGACCGGACGGCAGCCACCGGCCGAGATCGAGCGGACCCCGATCCTCTATCTGCGGCAGATGGCGGCCTATCGCGCGCTGCTCACGGCAATCTTTCCCGGGCGAACCATCCGCTGCGCTCTCGTCTGGACCGAAACGGGGGCGGTGACGGTGCTGCCGGACGGGCTGCTCGATGCCCATCGGCCCATCCCAATCGCTCAGGGCGTCGCGAACTGATCGAGCGCGCGGTCGAGCCAGGCGAGGCCGGGACCATCGGGGAACCAAGCCGCCGCTGCCGCCGCGAGGTCCGCGTCGTCGCGGACGAATTCGATGCTCTCCGGCAACCCGGGCGCGGGCAGATGTACCGGCCAGCAGAGCGGATAGTCGCGGACCCGCATCTCGGGCCGGTGGGTCGTCATGAAGACGAGGCAGGGGATCGAGAAGGCATCCGCCAGATGAACCATAGCGGTGTCGGTGGAGATCACCGCCCGCGCCCCTGCCACCAGGGCGCATAGCTCCTGGATCGTGGTGCAGTGCGGCGCCGGCATGGCGCCCGCCACGGCCGGCCCCTGGGTGACGATCGGCGCCGCACCCCGCCGCGCCAGCCGCGTGACCAGCGCCTCATGCACGGCGGCCGGCATGTCCCGCAGCGCGATCGAGGCCCTCGGGCAGACAAGTACGTAGCCCGGCGGCAGAGGCAGCGGTGCCAGCGGCGCCGCCCTCGGCGCGAGCCAGCTTATCCGCTTCATCGCTGGGGGCACGGCCTCGGGCCGCAGCCCGAGGCGGGTGAGGAAGAAATCGATCATCGGGACTTGCGCGAAGAAGGGGTCGAAGGCGAAATCGCGGATGTCGATGAGGTTACCGAAGACGGGGCCGAAGACGGGGCCGGAGACGGGGCCGGAGACGGGTACCGCCGCCATCGGCATGATCTCGGCGAAATCCGTCGCGAGCCGATAGAGCTGGGGCACCAGGGGCTTGGCCTGCGGCTCCGTCCGGCCGAGCACGACCTTGCCCGCGATGGCGCCCATCGCGCGGGCGGCGAACAGCGCCTGGAGGCCGATGATGCCGTCCCCCAGGCTGATCCCGAACCCGTTCAGAATGGTCGTCACGCGCACCGCTGCTTTCCCTCCACTGCGCCATGTAATGATCAGCCCCCACGGCACAACTGAGGCTTGCAAGGCTACGCTTGCTCAATGGCCTCGGATGCCCCAGTTTTGCGTTAATTCACTCACCCGCCGCGCCGATGCGCGCGGCCTCAGATACGGGGTTCCCATGGCTGGCAATACCAAGGCTGTGACCGATGCAAGTTTCGAGGCGGACGTGCTGAAGGCGTCCGGCCCCGTCGTGGTCGATTTCTGGGCGGAATGGTGTGGCCCCTGCCGCGCGATTTCACCGGCGCTTGAGGAAATCTCGGCGGAGTTTGCCGGGAAGCTGACCATCGCCAAGGTCAATATCGACGAAAACCCCGAGACGCCGAACAACTATGCGGTGCGCGGGATTCCGACGCTGATCCTGTTCAAGGATGGCAAGCCGGCGGCGACGCAGGTCGGCGCCGCGCCGAAAAGCGTGCTCAAGGCTTGGATCGAGCGCAGCCTGTAACGGCCACCGGCATGACGACACCCCCGCGCGAGCCGATGATCCGCGTCATCGCCATGCCGGCGGATACCAACCCGTCCGGCGATATTTTCGGCGGCTGGCTGATGGCGCAGATGGATTTGGCCGCCGGCAATCTCGCCATGCGCATGGCCAAGGGCCGTTGCGTCACCGTGGCGGTCGACGGGATGGCCTTCCTGTCCCCGGTTCATGTCGGCGATGAGGTCAGCTTCTACGCCGACCTCATCTCGATGGGCCGGACCTCGATGAAGATCAATGTCGAGGCTGAGCGGCGGACGCGGTTTCAGGCCGCGACGATTCCTGTGACCAAGGCGGTGTTCACCTTCGTCGCGATCGACGAGGACCGGAAGCCACGGCCCATCCGGCAGGACGCCGGGGCGCCGTAACGGACGCTACACGCATCACGCTCAACAATTCTCCGCCGTGTGCAGCGTGAAAGCGATCTCGCCTGCCGGCGCCTCGGCCGCCGTCACGCCCAAGCGACAGAGCATCAGGTCGATCGACCGTCGCGCCTGCAACTCGGGCGCCTGATCGATCGCCACCGTCATCTCCCCCGCGCGGAGCAAAGCCGCGCTCTCCTCGGTCAATTCATGGCCGACGAAGAGCACCTCCGGCTTGCGGCCCGCGTCGCGGATGGCATGCGCCACCGCGCTGTTCGCGCCACCCGTGTTATAGACGGCAACCGCATCCGGGATGCCGGCGCAGCGCTTGGGTGAGCAGGTGATAGGCGCGGTCGGAATCATCGCCCGAGGTCATCACCGGCGCCACGGCGACATCAGGGCTGTGCAGCGCGAGGGCCGCGCGAAACCCGTCGATCCGCTGCTTATGGGCGCGGAACCCGATGCTGGTCGAAATGATCAGCGCCGCGCCCGCCGGGCGGCCCATGCGCGCGACGAAGAAGGCCGCCGTCCGGCCCGCCTTGGCGTGATCGATCCCGACATAATCCGCGCGTGGCGAATCCGGCACATCCGTCACCACACAGATCACCGGCCGCCCGGCCCCGGCCGCCTGCGCGATGGCCGCGACATTCGCCGGATGTTCCTCGCAATAGACGATGATGCCGTCGGCCCGGCAGGCGGCGATGCGCGGCCCCACCTGCGCCGGGTCCCGCATGTCGATCATGGTGCGGAGAATGACGATCGAGCGGTCGAGCGTCGCCGCGACCTGAGTCATCGCCTCGGTCAGGCGCCGCATGAAGGGCGTCTCCTGTCGCGCCAGCATGACCTCGATCCGCATCTGCCGGGCATGCGGCGTCGGCAGCACCCGGCGCAGCCCTAACTCCCGCGCCGCCTGGATCACACGCTGCTCGGTCGCGGCCGAGACGCTGCCGCGCTCGTTCAACACGCGGTCGACGGTCGCGAGGCCGACACCCGCGCGCCGCGCGACATCCTCAAGCCCCAGTCGCGATCGCGGACGATCCACCCGGCTCACTCCCACGCCCCGGAGCGAGACTAGAGCAATGAGGGAAAACCCCCAAGCGAGCGGCCCCGCAAGCGCCCAGCCTGGGCTATAGCGGCTTGCAAGAAGATGTCGCAGCCAGGGAAAGCAGGAAACATCATGAGCGCCGCTGCCACGATCGCCGCATCCCCCAAGACCACGCGCCGGGACTATAGCCTTGTCGGGGAAGAAGCCCGCCGGGCCGAGCAGCGCGGCCTCGCCTCCGCCAACTGGTATGCGGCGCCGGTCCCCCGCAAGCAGCTCAAGGAGCTGATGAAGCGGAAGGACGGGCCGGCCATCCGCGACACCGCCCTCTGGCTCGGCGCGCTCATCCTCTTCGGCGGCGCGGGCGTTCTGCTTCTGGGGCCACTGGCTCGCCGTGCCCTTCTTCATCGCCTACGGCGTGCTCTACGGCTCGGCCTCGGATTCACGCTGGCACGAATGCGGCCACGGCACCGCCTTCAAGACGCGCTGGATGAACGATGCCGTCTATCACCTCGCCTGCTTCATGATCATGCGCGAGCCGACGGTCTGGCGCTGGAGCCATACGCGCCACCACACCGACACCATCATCGTCGGCCGCGACCCCGAAATCTCCGTGAAGCGCCCGCCCGATATCCTCGGCTTTGCTGCTGAACCTCTTCGCCATCAAGACGAGCGATCCTCGCACTGCGGCAAGCTGGCGCTGCCATGCCGTGCGGCCGGCTCGATGCCGAGGAAGCGACCTTCATCCCGGAGATGGAGCGGCACAAGGTCTACCGCACGGCGCGCATCTACCTCGCGATCCTGGTGGCCGTCGCGGCACTCTCCTTCGGGCTGCACAGCTGTGCTGCCGGCGATGCTGATCGGGCTGCCCACGCTCTATGGCGGCTGGCTCACCATTATCTTCGGCGTGACCCAGCATGCCGGGCTGGCGGAGGATGTGCTCGACCATCGGCTCAACAGCCGCACGGTCTACATGAACCCGGTCTTCCGCTTCCTTTACTGGAACATGAACTACCATGTGGAACACCACATGTTCCCGATGGTGCCCTATCACGCGCTGCCCGCGCTGCATGAGGCGATCAAGGCCGAATGCCCGCCGGCCTATCCCAGCCTGCTCGCGGCCTACAGGGAGATCATTCCCGCCGTGCTGCGCCAGCGGCGCGACCCCGGCTACTATGTGGTGCGCCAACTGCCGGCGACGGCCACCCTGCCCCCGGCGGGCCACGCCGCCACCGACGCCGCCTGACGCCCGCTTTCAAAACCTCAAGAACACGTCCAGGGAAAACGACAATGAGCCAGTGGATCGATGCCTGCGCACCAGATGATATCGAGGAAGAGGATGTCATCCGCTTCGACCATGGCGGCGTCACGCTCGCCATCTACCGGCTGGGGAATGACCGCTTCTTCGCGACCGCCGGCCTCTGCACCCATGAATCCGTCCATCTCGCGGACGGGCTGGTGATGGGCAAGATCATCGAATGCCCCAAGCATAACGGCCGCTTCGATATCCCGACGGGCCAGGCCAAGGGAGCGCCCGCCTGCATCAATCTGAAGACCTACCCGGTCAAAGTCGAGGCCGGGCGCGTCTTCGTCGATCTCGGCTGAGCGTGTCATGAACACCAGGGCCATCGACAGCACGGCCGGCATGGTCATCATCGGCGCGGGGGAGGCCGGGGCGCGCGCCGCCGCCGCGCTGCGTGAACAGGGCTATGCCGGCCCGGTCACGCTGATCGGCGAGGAACGCCACCTTCCTTACGAGCGCCCGCCGCTCTCCAAGGCGGCGATGACCTCCGCCGAGGCGCCGAACGCCGCGACCATCCTGACCGAGGAACAGCTCGCCGCGCAGAACATCCGCCATATCTCCAACGCCATGGTGACGGAGATCGACCGCGCCGGCCATGCCGTGCTGCTCGATGACGGCCAGCGCCTTCCCTATGCGAAGCTGCTGCTGGCGACCGGCGCCCGGCCAAGGAAGCTCGCCACACCCGGCGCGGCAGCGGCGGGCGTGCTCTACCTCCGCACCTTCGACGATGCGCTCGCGCTCCGCGGGCGGCTCACCCCCGGCCTGCGCCTCGCCATCATCGGCGGCGGCTTCATCGGCCTCGAAATCGCGGCGAGCGCGCTGGAGCGCGGCTGCGCCGTGACCGTCATCGAGATGGCGCCGCGCATCCTAGGCCGCGCCGTGCCGGCCGAGGTCGCCGCCCTGGTGGATAAGGCCCATGCGGCCGCCGGCATCCGCCTCATCACCGGCATCGGCATCGCCGGCATCGAGCGTGAGGATGAGACCTCCGCCGTCGTGCTCGCCGACGGCACCCGCATCCTCTGCGATGCGATCATCGCCGGCATCGGCGCCGTGCCGGAAACGGCGCTCGCCGAGCGCGCGGGCCTCGCCATCGAGAACGGCGTGCGCGTCGACGGCCGGTTGGCGACGGACGACCCGGATATCTTCGCGGCCGGGGATTGCTGCGCCTTCCCGCATCCTGTCTTCGACGGCAGGCGCCTGCGGCTGGAGGCATGGCGCAACGCCCAGGACCAGGGCAACCATGTGGCGCGGGCCATGCTGGGCGCCACTGCCGCCTTCGACACCATCCCGTGGTTCTGGTCCGATCAGCACGGCCTGACCTTGCAGATCGCCGGCCTGCCGGATGAGGGCGATACGACCGTCACCCGCGATCTCGGCGGTACCACGCTCCACTTCCACCTGAAGGCCGGTCGCCTCGTGGGCGCCAGCGCCTTCGGCCCCATCGGCCAGGTCGCGCGCGAGATCCGGCTTGCCGAAATGCTTATCCAGGCGCGCGCCCGCCCTGCCGCCCCGGCGCTCGCCGATCCGTCGGTCAAGCTGAAAGCGCTGCTCGCGGCCGAGCGGGCAGCCGCCTGATGCAGCGGCTTCTCGTCTTCCAATCGATGTGGGGCATGGAGCGGCTGCGATCCGAGGATCGCGAATTGACGCTCGCCGAAAAGGTCGAGCGTATAGCGGCGGCGGGCTTCGACGGCGTGACCGATCATTTCTACGACCGTCGCCATGTCGCGCCGCTGATGGCGCTGCTCCGCGCGCATGGGCTGACGATCGAGGGCCAGGTCTTTCCGCGCGACATCGCCGGCCTTGCACCGGCGCTTGAGATGGCGGCGGAATTCGGTTGCCATCACATCACCATCCAGGCTGATATCTGCCCGATGACGGTGGCCGAGTGCCTGCCCATTCTGGAGAATTGGCAGCGCATGGCCGAGACGGCGGGCGTTCCCGTCTATATCGAGACCCATCGCGGCCGCATGACGAACGATCTGCTGTTCACCATGGGCCTGCTGGACGCCTTCCCCAACCTGCGGTTCACGGTTGACCTGTCGCACTACGTGGTCGCGCGTGAGATAAACTTGCCGGTTCGCAACGACGTGGCGGCGATGATCGGCCGCATCCTCGACCATGGCTGGGCCGTTCATGGCCGTGTCGCGGGGACGCACCAGGTGCAGGTGGAGCTGTCATTGCCTCAGCACCAGCCCTGGCTCGCTCAGTTCGAGGCCTGGTGGGCCGCCGGTTTCCGGAGCTGGCGCGAGCGCGCGGCGGAGAATGCCACCCTCGCCTTCACCTGCGAGCTTGGGCCGGCACCCTATGCCATTACCGGCCCCGACGGGCGCGACCAGACCGACCGCTGGGCGGAGGCGCTTATGTTACGAGACCGCATCGTGGGGCTATGGGAGAGCCAGAAAGCTTCGTGACCGCCGGGCCTGTGGAGCGAATTTGACGTTTGAGTCCTGCCAGCCCGCACGCTCGTTATCAAACGTCAAATTCAGAGGCTCCACGAGAATCATAGATTTGCTCGTGGTCCTTTGGTTCCGACATTTGCCTTAAGAGGCTGCCGAGAGCGGGATGCAAATGTCGGAACCGGACCACTAGAGCGTTTCTTATTCGCTTACGCTCACAGTCACCGCTCTAGCTCTTTGTTTTTACGAGCATCTTCACCCGATCAGATGATTCCATATGATCGGGATCTGCTCTAGTTGCAAAAAAGCCGATGCCGAATGAAGAAAGGCATGTTATTTGCCAGTCTTATGATTCGGGATCGCATCGCTCAGCGGAATTCGGGCCAGGATAGGGTACTCCGCCGGAACTGCGTGCAGTTGCGGGTCACGATCGCGATGACCGTGATCGTGCTGCCCTTCCTCGGCCTTCTGGCAACCGCATTGCACGCCCAGTATCGAGACGCCGCGCTGCTGCGGGCCGCCGGCCAGGGCGGTACGGGCGACCATCTCGGCATCATCGCTCTCCTCGCCATCCTCTGGGCGCTCCTCGTGCTCGTGGTGACGCGCAAAGCCGTCGAGGCCCGGGTCCTGCGGCCACTGAGCCATCTGACGGGCGTCGCCTCCCGGCTGGCGGAGGGCGACCTTGGTTCCCGTGTCGATATGAACCAGATCCGGATGAGCGACATGCGAACGCTGGCCAGAACGGTCAATGCGATGGCGCAGATCCTGGAGAAGCTGGCTTTGACCGACAGCCTCACCGCCATCGCCAATCGCCGGCAGTTCGACGCGGTGGTCGCGGGCGAAATGAAGCGCTCGACGCGGATGCGGAAGGGGCTGGCGCTGCTTCTCATCGATGTCGACAAGTTCAAGGACTACAACGATCATTACGGTCACGGCGCCGGCGATCTCTGCCTCAAGCGGATCGCGGCGGCACTGCAGAACACGGTTCGGCGCCCGAGTGACCTTGTCGCGCGCTATGGCGGGGAAGAATTCGTGGTCCTGCTGCCGGATACGGATGCGGCGGGCGCCCGCGCCGTGGCGCAAGCGCTTCTCGCGGCGGTTCGCGACCTCGACATCGCGCATGCGGCCTGGGGGCGTGACATCGTGACCATCAGCATCGGCTTCGCCGTCTCGCATTCACCAGGGGCGATCGAACCGGCCAGGCTGATCGAGCAGGCCGACCAGGCGCTTTACGCCGCCAAACAGGCCGGGCGCGATCGGGCACAGATGAGCGAAGGCATGTCCTGCACGGCGTGACGGGCCCGCGCTAAAAGCCGCCCGGCGGCACCGCAAGCTTCGGCCGGGGCGGCCGGCGCGCCGCTTGGATCGCGGCGTCGAGTGCGGCCAGAAACCGCGATCGGTCTTCCTTGGTCAGCGCCGCCGGCCCGCTTGTATTGACGCCCGTGGCGCGGAGATGCTCGGCCACCGCGCGCCCGGCGAGCGCGCTGCCGATATTGTCGGCCGTCCAGTGGTGGCCCTTCGGCGACAAGGCCCGCCCCTCTTTGGCGAGACAGCGGGAGGCCAGTGGAATGTCGGAGGTGATGCAGACATCGCCGGCGGTGATGCGGTCGGCGATCCAGTCATCGGCCACGTCGGCGCCGGCTTCCACCGTCACCATCTCGACATTCGGGCGCCCTGTCGGGCGGATGGGGCGTGAGCCATTGGCGACGACATAGACGCGAAGGCCAAGCCTTTCGGCCACGCGATACACCTCCTCGCGCACGGGGCAGGCGTCACCGTCGATATAGAGTATCGTCATCGCGCGCGGGCCAAACGCTCATCGTCTCCAGGGGTGTCGGCTGGGTCTATTCATAGCCGACCTTCTTCAGTTCATCTCGAAGCTTCTTGCGCTCAGCTTCGTCCTCCTCCTTCATCTTCCGCAACATCTCCCGGCTCTTTTCGCTAAGCTTGCCGAGCGGCTGAATGCCCTCCTTCGTCGCGGAAAAACGAGACGGATCCTTGTCGCTCATCGGTCATCTCCTCGGTTGGTGAGGTGGAGAAGTTGCTTGAAGGCTTTGGGGTTTTCTCAATCGGAATTCTACTCGGCGGCGACCTGCATCTCGCCCAGATAGGCCTCGCGGATCGCTCGGATTCTCGCGCAGCTCGGCGGCCGGTGCCGGACAGCACCACCTGCCCGGTCTGCAGCACATAGGCGCGATGCGCGATCGACAGCGCCATGTTGGCGTTCTGCTCGACCATGAAGATCGTGGTGCCCTGCCGGTTGATCTGCCTGGATGATGTCGAACACCTGCTCGACAAAAAGCGGCGACAGGCCCATCGACGGCTCGTCCATGCAGATCAGCCGCGGCCGCGCCATCAGCGCGCGGCCGATCGCCACCATCTGCTGCTCGCCGCCCGACAGCGTGCCGGCGATCTGGCTCGCGCCGTTCCTTCACGCGCGGGAACAGCGAATAGACCCGCTCCAGATCCTCGTCGAACTCCGGCGCCGCGCTTGCGCGTGTAGGCGCCCATCTCCAGATTTTCGAACACCGTCATGCGCGGAAACAGCCGCCGCGCCTCCAGCACCGGGGCGATGCCGCGGCGCACCCGCTCGGCGGTGGGCAGCTTCTCGATCGGCTGCGCCGTCGAACATCACCGTCGCCGCTGGTCGGCCGCACGACGCCCATGATGGTCTTCATCGTGGTCGACTTGCCGCAGGCATTGCCGCCGAGCAGGCAGACGATCTCGCCCGCGCCGATCGTGTAGTTGACGTCCTTCAGGACGTGCAGGTCGCCGTAGTAGGTGTTGACGTCGCTGAACTCAGCAGCATGCGTCAGGCATCGCCATGCCCTCCGCCTGGCGTGCGCGGCCGAGATAGGCGCGCAGCACGTCCTCGTTGCGGCGCACCTCGTCCGGCGTGCCCTCGGCGATCTTCTCGCCATGGTCCAGCACGACGACCTTGTCGGCCAGCCGCGTCACCACATCCAGCTTGTGCTCGATCAGCAGGATGGTCAGGCCCAGCTCGTGCAGGCTCTTGATCTGCTCGGCCAGTTCCAGCGTCTCCGCCGGGTTCATGCCGGCGGTCGGCTCGTCCAGCAGCAGGATGCTTCGGGCTGCGAGGCCAGCGCGCGGGCGATCTCGACCCGGCGGCGGTTGGCGTAGGACAGGCCGGCCACCGTCTGGCCGAGCCGCGGCACCAGGCGGTTGCCGAAGATGCGCGAAGATTTCCATCGCCCAGGCGCGCGCCGCCGCTTCCTCCGCGCCGCGTTGCCGGCGGCCGCAGAACGGCGCGAGATCGGGCCGGTGTTCAGCCGCGCGTGCTGGCCGACCAGCGATATTTTCCAGCACCGTCAGGTTGGGGAACAGCCGGATGTTCTGGAAGGTGCGCGCGATGCCCGCTTCAGGATCTCGTGCGGCGGCAGGCCGATGATTTCCTCGCCGTTGAACCGGATGCTGCCGCTCGGCCGCGCGCGTCAGCCCGGTGATGACGTTGAACAGGGTGGATTTGCCCGAGCCGTTCGGGCCGATCACCGCCACCACGCCGCCGGCCGGCACGCGTGATGTTCGACCGTGTTCAGCGCCACCAGGCCGCCGAAGCGAACGGTCACGCCCTTGATCTCCAGCAGCGGCGCCGCCCGGCTCGTGCCGGTCGCCTTCGCCGCCGACCCGCGACAGCGTCACGTCGCTGGCCCGCCGCGTCTGCACCGTCGGCATGCTGCTGCTCGAAGCTCAGCGCCGCGCTGGCGGCGTCGCCGGGATCAGGCCCTGCGCGGCGGAACAGCATCATCACGACCAGGATGATGCCGAAGATCAGCTCGATCGACTGCGCGAGATCGATCGTGCTGCAGCCAGTCGGACTGCCGATCGCGGTCGCCGAGCGCGTGGACCCATTGCCGTCAGGTCCTGCAGGAACCAGGATTGCAGCAGTTGCAGGATGCACGGCGCCGAGCACGACGCCCCAGACGCTGCCGATGCCGCCGAGCACGACCATCACCAGGATCATGACGGAGACCGGGAAGCCGAACATCTCCGGCGTCGCGGTCTGCAGCTTGGCGACATAGAACATGCCGGTCATGCCGGCGAAACGCCGCGCCGATGGCGAAGGCCAGCAGCTTGAAGCGGGTGCGGTCGACGCCCATCGCGCCGGCGGCGATCTCATCCTCGCGGATCGCCATCCAGGCGCGGCCGATCCGGCAGTCGCGCAGGCGGATGCTGACGAAGATCAGCAGCGCCACCATGAGCAATGCCGACATAGTAATACGGCGTGGCGTCGACGCCGAAGCTGTAGCCGAACAGTCGTCGGGCGCCGCGACGCCGTTCAGGCCGGCCGCGCCGTTGGTGAGGCCGGTCCAGTTGCGCACCACGATCGGCACGATCTCGCCGAAGCCCAGCGTCACGATGGCCAGGTAGTCGCCGCGCAGCCGCAGGGTGGGCGCGCCGAACAGCACGCCGAAGAAGGCGGCGATGACGCCCGAGAGCGGCAGCATGAGCCAGAACGAAACGGTGAAATGCACGATGGCCGCGCCGTTCTGCGCCACCTTCTGCACCAGGCCGAGCGACGCGAACGGCTCCCAGAAGCCGCTCCACGCCGGCTGACCTGAAAGGAGGTCAGGATGCCGTAGGCATAGGCGCCGATGGCGAAGAACGCGGCGTAGCCGAGGTCGAGCAGGCCGGCGAAGCCGACGACGATATTGAGGCCGAGCGCCAGGCATGGCATAGGCGGCGGCATTGGCGGCGGCGTCGATATCGGCGTCGATGTCGGTGATGAAGGGAAAGGCCAGCGCCAGCACCGCGAGCAGCACGATACTGCCGCGGCGGACCTGCGGCCGGTCGAAAGGCGCGGCGAGCCAGGCCCAGCGTGCCGGCGGCGGCTGCACGGTATGCAGGGCATTCGTGTTCTCATGCCCGGGCTTGGCGTCCGGCGGCGCGGATTTCTTCTCCAGCGTGTCCATGATCCGGGCTCCTTCAGGACTTGGTCGGCGCGAGGCGCCCAAGCAGACCGGCGGGCCGGAACACCAGCACCAGCACCAGGATCGAGAAGATGATCACGTCGGTCCATGGCGGCGACGATGAACTGGCCGCCCATCGCCTCGATCAGGCCGATGATCATGCCGCCCAGCATCGCACCCGGAACGTTGCCGATGCCGCCCAGCACGGCGGCGGTGAAGGCGCGCAGGCCGGCGGTGAAGCCGATGATGAAGCTGGTGAAGTTGTAGTAGAGGCCGAAGATCAGGCCGCCGGCGCCGGCCAGCGCGGAGCCGAGGAAGAACGCCGTCATGATGACGCGGTCGACCTCCACGCCCATCATCCGCGCGGCTTCCGGGTCCTGCGCGGTCGCGCGCATCGCCTTGCCGAGCTTGCTGCGCTGCACGAAGGCATAGAGGCCGCCCATCAGCACGACCGACAGCACCCAGATCAGGATCTCGCGCAGACGCAGACACCGCGTCGCCGATGTGAAAGTTCAACGGCGGCAGCGGGTTCGGGAAGTTCTTGCGTATTCGCGCCGACGGTGAGCAGGACGATGTTGAACAGGACGTAGGAGACGCCGATGGTGGTGATCATCGCCGCCGGCCCTTGACGTTGCGCAGCGGGCGCAGCGCCAGCCGCTCGATCACCACGCCGAGCACGCCGCAGGCGCACATGGTGACGACAGGGCCACGAGCAGGACGCCGACCAGCGGCACGCCGGTCAGGAGAACGGATTGCCCGTCGAGGCCGAACAGGCTGCAGCACCCCCATGCGCGACGAAGCAGCCGACCATGAAGACGTTGAAGTGGGAGAAGTTGATCAGCTCCAGGATGCCGTAGACCAGGGTGAACCCGAGCGCGAGCAGCGCGTACATCGCGCCCAGGCTCAGGCCGTTGATCATCTGCTGGAGGAGGACGTCAAAGGGTGACATGGCGTTCCGATTCCGGCGCAAGAGCGTGATGACCGCAGGCGGTATAGCCGAAGGTCTGAATCACGCGATCAAACAAAACGCGCGCGTGATGACCGCAGGCGGTATAGCCGAAGGTCTGAATCACGCGATCAAACAAAACGCGCGCGTGATGACCGCAGGCGGTATAGCCGGAGGTCTGAATCACGCGATCAAACAAAACGCGCGCGTGATGACCGCAGGCGGTATAGCCGGAAGTCTGAATCACATTGCTAAAAGAGAATGAGATGGCACCCGCCTCCCCATCGATCTCCGGCGTCTGACCCGACCACCGGATAGCGGGCATCCTGCACGCGGGTGCCCCATGAAGGACAGTGCAAGGCGCGGAGCAGGAGAGCGCACCTTTGATCGGTCCGCTCTCCTTTCGCGAGAAGGTCAGCTCTGCGGAGCCACGCCGACGTATTTATACTGGTGGTTTACGTCATCCGGCGGGTAGGCCGGGTTGTGGACGATCTGGAACACGCTGACGACGCGCTGCTTCACGTCGCCATACTGGTCGAAGGAGATCGTGCCTTGGAGCGTGTCGGTCGTTGAGCCGGCAATGGCGGCACGAATCGCCTCGCGGGTCGGTTGCTGCCCAGAGGCGACCACCTTCTTGATGGCAGCGACGATCACGAGCACGCCGTCATAAGCGGTGATGGCGTAATCGTCCGGCGGCTCACCGAAAGCCGTGGTGTAGGAGCTGATCCAGCTCGCCACATCGGGATCGTCGGTCTTATGTGGAGAGGCGTTGGTGACATACCAACCCTCGGCCGCCGGGAAACCGCCGCCGACCGTGATGTCGGGGGTATAGATGCCGTCACCGCCGCCCTTCACGATCGTGGGCACGATGTTATAAGATTCCTTGACGAGCTTCACGCCCGCGTTCGAGACGCCGCCGTAATAAAGAGACGAGGCGTTGAGTGATTTGATCTTGGTGAGAACCGCCGAATAATCGGCGGCCGTCGGGTCCAGCCGGTCACGGCCCAGAACTTTCAGCCCCTTGGCTGCGGCTTGCTTCTCGAAGGCATCGGCAAGGCCCACGCCGTAGGCGCCGCTGTCGTCGAGAATATAGACGTCCTTGAGGCCCAAGGTCTCGGCGTAGAAATTCGCCATGTTCGGGCCCTGGAAGGCATCCGTCGTGACGGTGCGGAAGAAGATCGGCTTGCCGCCGGGCATGTATTGGGCGGCGAATTCCGGGTTGGTCAGGTCGGGGTTGGTGGCCGAGGGCGTGATGATCGCCAGATTACCCTCGCTGAGGATCGGCGTCATGGCTTTGGCGGCGCCGCTCATCTCAGGGCCGATCGCGGCGAGAACCTTCTCGTTCGACACGAAGCGACGGGCGTTGGTCGCCGCCTGCGCGGGATCATACTGGCCTGCCGTCGCGGTCGCGTCGTTCAGGACCTCGCCCTTCAGCGTATAGCCAGGAACCGCGCCGGAGTCGTTCGCCTGGGTGATGCCCAGCAGCGCGCCGTTCATGATACGCTTCGCACCGGCGGCATCGGCCCCGGTAATCGGCAGGTCGATGCCGATGATGATGACCTTGTCATCGGCTTCCGCGATGCGTGGCAGGCCCAGCGCCGCCCCCAATGCGGTGCCGGCGAGGAGTGTCGCCGCTGAACGTCTCGTAATCATCTTTCATTCTCCCAGGTCAGAACGTGCAGGCATTGTCACGGCGGCGCCGGCGCCGATGCTCGCCTTGGCAAGCAAGCATCGGGCCGCCGCAGGAGTCCAGCGAAAATCGCCGGTTGTGGACATGGCATGCGGCCGTTCGCCGATCCCGGTTCCGGAATTCGCCCGGCAGAGGCCGGAAGGCGACGCATCAATGGCCGAAGGCCTTGTTCCAAACGGCATAGCTGAAGGCGCCGACAGGCGGCTTTGAGATGACAGGTGTCGATTTCGTCGACAGAAGTTCATCGACTGTCCGCTGATAATCCGCCGGCTGGAGATAGCCCCAGCCCGTATCGCCGAGGAGTTTCGCGATCTCGGCCACCATGCGGGTCTGGTGTTGCTTTGTCAGTACCCCGGCCGTGTCGGCCGCCAGCAGGATGTTCACCGCCTCCGCCTGATGGGTATCGGCGTACTCCCACCCCTCCTTCGAGGCTTTGAGGAAGCGGGCGAGCTTGTCCACCATCGCGGCGTTGTCGAGCGACTTTTGCAGAACGTAGAGCCCATCCTCCAAAGTCGCGACATGCTCGGCCTGGTATTGGAAGACGATGAGCTGCGAGGGTTTCATCCCCGCCTCGATCAGCTGCCAATATTCGTTGTAGGTCATGGTCGAGATACAGGCCGCCTGCTTTTGCAGAAGCGGATCGACGTTGAAACCTTGCTTCAGCACGGTCACATCCGGATTGGCGCCATCGGTCGAGTAGCCGAGCTTCGCCATCCAGGACAGGAACGGATATTCATTGCCGGAGAACCAGACGCCGAGCGTCTTGCCCTTGAAATCGGCGGGGGTCTTGATGCCGCTATCGACGCGGCAGCTCAGCTCCATGCCCGAGTGTTGGAACACCTGAGCGATGTTGACGATGGGCACGCCCTTTTCCCGCGTCGCGAGCGCCGAGGGCATCCAATCGATCACCACATCCGCGCCGCCGCCGGCGAGAACCTGTTCCGGGTTGATGTCGGGGCCGCCCGGCTTGATCGTGACATCAAGCCCTTCCGCCTTGTAGAAGCCCTTTGCCAAGGCGACGTAGTAGCCGACGAACTGGCCTTGCGTGACCCATTTGAGCTGCAAGGTCAACGCATCGGCGGCCGCCGCACTCCGCGCGCCCGCTACCATCGGCAGTGCCATGCCAAGCAGCGCCGCCACGGCGGCGCCGAACAGCCGTCGCCTCAATCGTTGCATCATCAGATCTCTCCTCAAAGAACCGGGCCACGACCGCGATAGGAGCAAGTTTGGTGCCGTGACGGCCTCAACCCTTGTCGATGGCCCGCACGGATGGATGCCAGAAGGTCACGACCCGCTCGACGAGCGTGATCAACGCGAAGCTCAACGAGCCGGCGAGGGCTGCGACCGTGATGGTCGCCCAGACGATATCGAGGTTCATGCGCGCCGCCTCGGTTGAGATCCGAAAGCCCATTCCCTTGATCGGCGTGCCGAAGAATTCGGCAACAACAGCACCAATCAGGGCAAGTGTCGAGTTGAGTTTCAAAGCGTTGAAGACCATGGGCATGGCCGCCGGCAGCCGCAGGTGCAGCAGGGTGCGCCAATAGCCGGCGGCGTAGGTGCGCATCAGGTCGCGCTCCATGGCGTCGGTCGCGGCAAGCCCGGCCCGCGCATTCACCAGCATGGGGAAAACCGTCATCAGCACGACGACGGCGGCTTTGGAGGGCCAGCCGAAACCGAACCACATGACCATGATCGGCGCCACGCCGATGATGGGCATGGCGCTGACGAGGTTGCCGAGCGGCGTCAGCCCGCGCTGAAAGAACGGCGAACGGTCGATGGCAAGCGCCAGCAGGAAGCCCGCGCCACAGCCGATGGCGTAGCCCACCAGCACGGAATGCAGATAGGTCTGTGCGAAATCGATGCGGAGAATGGGCAGGCTACGCCTGATGGCGAGGGCTATCAACGATGGCGGCGGCAGAATGACGAAGGGCACATGCAGCCCCACGACCAGCATCTCCCACAGCCAGAGGATGACCAGCCCGAACAGGATGGGCGAGGCGAACTTGTCCGCCCGGCTGTCCCCGCGCGCGAACAGCGACATGGCGGTGATCATCAGCACCAGCCCGATCGCGGCGGTGATCCAGGGCACGGCACCGAAACTATTCAAGTTCGTCCGCGCGAGCGTGCAGAACAGCAAGCCGGCGGCGGCCATGATCCAGTGCGACCCGCCGCGCTGCCCGGCCCGCGCGCGCCCCTCCGCGCCGCTCACAACCGGCCGCCACGCAGCAGCGTGACGCCCCGTTCCGCGAGCGACACCAGCAGCAGGCCCGAGACCGCCAGCAGGCTCGCCATGACGAGCGCGCTCCACATCATCAGCGTCTGGCCGTAATAGCTGCCGGCGAGCAACCGGGCGCCGAGACCGACCTGGGCGCCCGTCGGCATCTCGGCCACGATCGCGCCGGTCACGGCGAGCGCCACCGCGACCTTCAGGCTCGGGAACAGGAAGGCCATGGAGCCGGGCCAGCGCAGCTTGGCGAAGATCGTGGCGCGGCCGGCGCTATAGGTGCGCATAAGGTCGACTTGCAGGGGATCGGGCGTGCGGAAACCCTTCACCATACCGACGGTGACGGGAAAGAAGGTGAGATAGGCGACGATGGTCGCCTTGGGTGTCAGCCCGGTGATACCCATCACGCCCAGCGCCACCACCAGCATCGGCGCGATGGCGAGGATGGGGATTGTCTGGCTCGCGATCACCCAGGGCATCACCGATCGGTCGAGCGTGCGGATATGGATGATCCCGATCGCCAGCGCGATGCCGAAAGCCGTGCCGAAGACCAGCCCCACGGCCGCCGCCTCGGCCGTGTACCCCGCCTGGAGCAGAAGGTTCCGGGGGGAGGATAACGGATAGCCGAAGATGCTGCGGGCGAGCGTGGAGACAATCTGATCCGGCGCGGGCAGTACCGGCCGGTCCATCGACCAGCTCGCCTGAACCACCGCCCAGAAGCCCGTGGGCTGGCCGGGGTCCATCAGCGCCTCGGCCTGCGGCGCGTTCAGCCAGACCGCGCCCGCATACCAAGCGAGCAGAATGACGAGCACGACGGTGGGGATCGGCAGGATACGGCCCGCGAGCCTGCCCGCGCCGCGCTCGCTAAACATGGCCATAGCCGAGACGGAGCGCGTCCCGCACGCGCTTGGAGATCGCCAGGAACGCCGCGCCGTCACGATCCTCCAGCACTCGCTGACGGGGCAGATCGCTCACGATCACCTCAACGATCCGTCCGGGCCGCGCCGACATCACGACGATATGGGTGGAGAGAAAAACTGCTTCCGGGATCGAATGCGTCACGAAGACGCCGGTCAGGCCGGTGCACGCCCATAGCTCGTGCAGATGGAGGTTGAGCCCGTCGCGGGTGATCTCATCCAGTGCGCCGAATGGCTCATCCATCAGCAGCAGGCTCGGTTTGAAGCTGAGCGCGCGGGCGATGGAGACGCGCTGCTGCATGCCGCCCGAAAGCTGCCAGGGGAATTTGCGGGCGAAATCCTTCAGACCCACGAGGTCGATGTAGCGCGCGGCTTCCGCCCGCCGCTGCGCGGCCGGCATTCCCATGATCTCCAGCGGCAGCATGATGTTGCGGGCCACGCTTCGCCAGGGCAGCAGCGCCGGCGCCTGAAAGACATAGCCATAGGCGCGTGCCAGCCGCGCCGCTTCGGGCGTCATGCCATTAACCCGCAGCAGGCCCGAGGACGGCGGCACCAGATCGGCGATGGCGCGGAGCAAGGTGGTCTTCCCGCAGCCCGAAGGGCCGATCAGGGAGACGAAATCGCCCCGCCCGATGGTGAGATCGACATCGGACAAGGCGAGCGTCGCCGCTTCGCCCACGCCGAAGCGGACCGAAAGCTTCTCGGCGGCAACAACGACATCCGTCACTGACCGGGGCGGCCTTGCTCGACAAGCTTCGCATCCATGGCAAGCACCGCATGGAGCAGCACATTGGCACCGGCCGCGACATGCTCGGGCTCGGCGCTTTCCAGCTCGTTATGGCTGATGCCGCGCGCGCAGGGCACAAAGATCATCGCGGTCGGGGCGACGGCCGCGATATAGGCGGAGTCGTGACCCGCGCCGGAGATGATGTCCCGATGGGAGAAGCTGCCTTGCTCGGCGGCGGCGCGGACGGCAGCGATGCAATCAGCGTCAAAGCGCACAGCGGGCGAATTCCAGATGCGGGTGGTCGTATGGGTGACGGCGCTTTCCGCCGCGATCCTGTCGAGGGCGGCCATCAACGCGCGCTCCATCTCCTCCAGCACCGCATCCTCGGGGTGGCGGAAATCCACGGTGAAGAAGGTCTCGCCCGGAATGACGTTGCGGCTATTGGGCCGCGCCTCGATCAGCCCCACCGTGCCGACCGCGTTTGGCGCGTGCCTGAGGGCGATCTGATGCACCGCCTCGATCATCCGGGCGGAGGCGAGCAGCGCGTCCTGCCGCAGCGGCATCGGCGTGGAACCGGCATGGCTGTCATTGCCCGTCACCGTCACCTCATACCAGCGCATCCCCTGCACGCCGGTCACGACGCCGATGACCCGGTCTTCGGCCTCCAGGATCGGACCCTGCTCGATATGCAGCTCGAAATGGGCGGCTAGCGGGTGCTGGCCGCAGGGCTCCGCGCCCGCGAAGCCGATGCGGGCGAGTTCGTCACCGAACCGCGCGCCGTCGCGATCCTCCCGCGCATAGGCCCAATCCCTGGTGAACTGGCCGCCGAAGACGCCGGAGGACAGCATGGCCGGGGCGAAGCGCGACGCCTTCCTCATTCGTCCAGTCGATGACCTCGATCGGATGCGTCGTTTCGTAGCCGGCATCGCGCAGCGTGCGGAGCACTTCGAGCCCGGAGAGCACGCCGATGACGCCGTCATACTTGCCGCCCGTGGGCTGGGTATCGA
This sequence comes from uncultured Pseudomonadota bacterium, assembly GCA_963745125.1. Classification (GTDB taxonomy): domain Bacteria; phylum Pseudomonadota; class Alphaproteobacteria; order Acetobacterales; family Acetobacteraceae; genus Acidisoma. The sequence continues at coordinate 823,674 of CAVUWB010000006.1, read as the reverse complement.
GATGGCTGCCGATGGCGATCGGCGGCAGGCTGTCATCCTTGCCCGGCCGGCGGGCGAAGATATTGCCCATATCGTCGATGGTGACGGTGCAGCCCACCTCCTCGCAGGCGGCGATGAACCAGCGCCGCACCTCGGCATCGAGATCGGTGAGCGTCAGCCGCTTGATGCCGCCCTTGGCGTGGCCGCCGATCCTCGCCGTATCCATGATCGTGCCCCAGAGCCGCACGGGGTCGATGCCGAGATTGGGAGCGGCAGGGGGGAGGCTCATGCCACGGCTTTCGTCGTGCCGGGATCAGTCGCGCCCGGAGCGGGTTGTTCGGATGCTCCTTCCAGGTGGCGAAGGGCAGGCCGGTTTCCGCCGGGTTCATGGTGATGCAGCCATCCACCGGGCAGACATGGGAGCACAGGTTGCAGCCGACGCATTCCGCGTCGATCACCTCATAGCGGCGCGCGCCATCGACGCGCAGCGCGGCGATCGCCTGGTGGGAGGTGTCCTCGCAGGCGATGTGGCACAGGCCGCATTTGATGCAGAGATCCTGGTCGATCCGCGCCAGCGTTTTGAAGTTGAGGTTGAGGTCGTCCCAATGGACGTAGTTGGGCACGGCGCGGCCGTGGAAATCCTCGATGCCGCGCATAGCCTTTGCCGTCCATCCAGTTGCGACAGCCCGTCGATCATGTCGTCGACGATGCGGAAGCCGTGATGCATCGCGGCGGTGCAGACCTGCACGGTGCCGGCGCCGAGGGCGATGAACTCCGCCGCGTCGCGCCAGGTGGCGATGCCGCCGATGCCGGAGATCGGCAGGCCGCGCCATATCGCGTCGCGCGCGATCTCGGCCACCATGCGCAGCGCGATCGGCTTCACCGCCGGCCCGCAATAGCCGCCATGCGTGCCCTTGCCGTCCACCATCGGCGTCGGCGCCATCAGGTCGAGATCGACACCGAGATGATCGACATGATGGTGTTGATCAGCGAGACGGCATCGGCCCCGCCGCGCATGCGCCGCGCGCGCCGGCTGCAGAATGTCGGTGATGTTCGGCGTCAGCTTCACGATCACCGGCATCCGCGTGTGCTGCTTGCACCAGCGCGTGACCATCTCGACGTATTCGGGCACCTGGCCGACGGCCGCGCCCATGCCGCGCTCGCACATGCCGTGCGGGCAGCCGAAATTCAGCTCGATGCCGTCCGCGCCGGTGTCCTCCACCAGCGGCAGGATCGCCTTCCAGGCCTGCTTCCGTCGCACGGCACCATCAGGCTGACGACCATGGCGCGGTCCGGCCAGTCGCGCTTGACCTGCTTGATCTCGCGCAGGTTCACCTGCCAGCGGCCGGTCGGTGATCAGCTCGATATTGTTGAAGCCCGGCGACCCGGCGCGCCGCCATAGCTGACGGCGCCGTAGCGGCTGGAGACGTTGACGATCGGCGGGTCCTCGCCCAGCGTCTTCCACACCACGCCGCCCCAGCCGGCGCGAAGCGCGCGCACGACGTTGTATTCCTTGTCGGTCGGCGGCGCGGAGGCGAGCCAGAACGGATTGGGCGATTTGATGCCGGCGAAAGTGACGGAGAGATCGGCCATGTTGTGTCTCCGTTCGTGTCAGGCGGACAGAAAGCGGTCGATGGCGAGCGCCGCATCCCGCCCTGGGCGACGGCCTGGACCGTCAGATCCTGGCCGGTGCCCACGCAGTCGCCGCCGGCGAAAACGCCGGGCAGCGAGGTGCGGTAGCCGTCATCGACCGCGATCCGGCCCGTCGTGAGTTCCGGCCACGCGGAGGCCGAGCCGAGCGGATCGCCAGCGAAGCTCTGGCCCACCGCTTTCAGCACCATATCCGCCGGCAGACGCACGCACTCCCCGGTCACGGTCAGCCGGCCGCGCTTCAAGCACTGTCTTCGCGAGCAGCGATGGCGCCGTCCTCGATCGCGACCGGCGCCAGCCAATGCCGGATGCGTCACACCATTGGTCTGCGCCCAGTCCTGCTCCATGCCGGTCGCGCCGACATCTGCTCCGGGCCGCGGCGATAGACGATGGTGACCGTCTCGGCGCCCAGACATGCGCGCCTGCGTCGCGGCGTCGATCGCGGTATTGCCGCCGCCGATCACCACCACGCGGCGCCCGACCGGCAGCCGCCGCCTTCGCTGGCGACTGCCGCAGCGTCTGCGATGAAGTCGACGCGCGTCCCGCACGCCTGGCAAATCCTCGCCCGGAACCACGAGCGCATTGGGGTCAGCAAGGCCGACGCCGAGGAACACCGCGTCGAAACCGCGCCCTCACGTGATCGAGGGTGAGATCGCGCCCGAGCGGGGCGGCATATTCGATGGCGATGCCGCCGATGCCAAGGATGAACTCAACCTCGCGCCGCGCGAAATCGTCCGCCACCTTATAGGCGGCGATGCCGTATTCGTTGAGGCCGCCGGGTTTCGGCCGCGCCTCGAACACCACGACGTCGTGCCCCAGCATCGCCAGCCGATGCGCGCAGGCAAGGCCGGCCGGCCCGGCGCCCACCACCGCGACGCGCTTGCCCGTCAGCGGCGCGCGGGTGAAGGGATGCTCGCCGGTCGCCATCAGCCAATCGGTGGCGACGCGCTGCAAGCGCGCCGATCGCGACCGGCTTGCCCTGCTGCGCCTGACGGACGCAGGCCTCCTCGCACAGGATTTCGGTGGGGCAGACGCGGGCGCAGCTGCCGCCGAGGATATTGCTCTCCAGGATCGTGACAGCCGAACCGCGCAGATTGCCGGTGGCGATCTTGCGGATGAAGCTCGGGATGTCGATGCCGGTCGGGCAGGCTTCGATGCAGGGCGCATCGTAGCAGAAATAGCAGCGATCGGCCTCGACCCGTGCCTCGTCGCGCGTCAGCGGCGGCGCCATCTCCCCCAGCTTGGCGGCGACCTCGGCCGCCGCCAGCCCGCTGCCTGCACCTTGGTCGCGATACCCAGCCGACATCCATACCTCGCGCCCATCAAAGCGGGATGCTGCTGAAAGCGGCACCGGGTGTCAACGGATGCCGAGCGGGCTGCCCGACCCGGCTTCCCAAGCACGCGGGGGCAGTTCACCATGGCCGCGTTGGTTCCGACAGGGAGAAAGCCGATGTCCCTTCTCATTCGCGGCGGCGAGGTGGTGACGGCCGATCGCCGCTACCGGGCCGATGTCCTTTGCGACGCGGGCGTGATCCAGGCGATTGGCCCTGACCTCGAAGCGCCCGCCGGGGCCGAGGTGCTGGATGCCGGCGGCCTGTTGGTGATGCCCGGCGGCATCGACCCGCACACCCATATGGAACTGCCCTTCATGGGCACGGTCGCCAGCGAGGATTTCTTCACCGGCACCGCGGCCGGCCTTGCCGGCGGCACGACCATGATCATCGACTTCGTCATTCCCGCGCCCGGCGCCTCATTGATCGACAGTTTTCACACCTGGCGCGGCTGGGCCGAGAAGGCGGCGGCCGACTACAGCTTCCATGTCGCCGTCACCCATTGGTCCGAGCAGGTGCGCGGAGGAGATGGGCACCCTGACCCGCGAGCACGGCGTGAACAGCTTCAAGCATTTCATGGCCTATAAGGGCGCCATCATGGTGGATGACGACGTGCTGCTGCACAGCTTCAGCCGCGCGCTGGAACTCGGCGCCATCTGCCACCGTCCATGCCGAGAACGGCGAGGCCGTCGCCTTCATGCAGAAGGCCATGCTCGGCCAGGGCATCACCGGCCCCGAAGGCCATGCGCTGTCACGCCCGCCGGACGTGGAGGGCGAGGCCGCGCAGCGCGCCATCGCCATCGCCGGGCTGCTCGGCGCGCCGCTCTATATCGTCCATGTCTCGACAGCCGAGGCCGCCGCCGCCATCGCCCGCGCGCGCGCCGAGGGCCAGCGCGTCTATGGCGAGGTGCTGGCCCAGCATCTGGTCATCGACGAAAGCGTCTATCAGAACACGGATTTCGCCACCGCCGCCGCCTATGTGATGAGCCCGCCGTTCCGCGCCGAAGCACCACCAGAAGGCGCTGTGGGCGGGCCTCGTCTCCGGCCAGTTGCAGACGACGGCGACCGATCATTGCTGCTTCTGCGCGCCGCAAAAGGCCGCCGGGCGGGAGAACTTCACCCTTATCCCCAACGGCACCGGCGGGGATCGAGGACCGGATGAGCGTGCTCTGGCATCACGGCGTCCGCACCGGGCGGCTCACGCCCAACGAATTCGTGCGCAATCACCTCCACCAACACCGCGCAGATCTTCAACCTCCATCCGCGCAAGGGCGCGGTGGAAGTCGGCGCCGATGCCGACCTCGTGGTGTGGGACGCCGAGGGTCAGCGCACCATCTCGGCCAAGACGCATCACCAGAACGTCGATTTCAACGTCTACGAGGGGATGACCATGACCGGCCTTGCCGCCACAACCATCTCCCAAGGCCGCGTCGTCTGGCACAAGGGCGAATTGCGGACGGTGCGCGGCGCCGGGCGCTATATCGAGCGGCCGTGTTTTCCACCGAGTTTCGAGGCGCTCGCATTATTGAATGCGAGCGCGAAGCCGGTGGGCGTGACCCGCGCTTGACGAATATACCCCGCCTGCCGAAGCTGTGACTGCGCCAAAAAAGAGACGCAAATAACAGGAGGAACGGGAAATGAGCGAACCACGCGCGGCGGTCGAGGCCTGGGTAGCCGCTTTGGCCGGCGCCTTCGATGCGGGGGACAGCATGGCCGCGGCGGCACTCTTCACCGAAACCTCCTACTGGCGCGATCTCCTCGCCTTCACCTGGAATATCACGACGAGCGAAGGCCGGCCCGCGATCCGTGCGATGCTGGAGGCGCGGCTGGCCGAGACCGCACCCCACGACCTCCGCGTCGTTGATGACACGACGGAAGAGCAAGGCATCGTCAGCGGATGGTTCACCTTTGAAACGGCGCAGGCGCGCGGCATCGCGCATCTGCGGCTGGTCGGTGGTCTCGCGCTGACGCTGCTGACCTCCATGGAGGAGTTGAAGGGCCACGAGGAGAAGAAAGGCCGAAGCCGCGCCTTCGGCGCCGAGCATGGCGTCCATCAGGGGCGCAGCACCTGGCTGGAACGGCGGCTGGAGGAGGAGGAGCAGCTCGGCTTCGCCCGGCAGCCCTATACCGTCATCATCGGCGGCGGCCAGGGTGGGCTCGCACTCGGCGCGCGGCTGCGGCGGCTCGGCGTGCCGACGATCATCGTCGAGAAGAACGCGCGCGCCGGCGATAGCTGGCGCCACCGCTACAAGTCGCTCTGCCTGCATGACCCGGTCTGGTACGACCACATGCCGTATCTGCCCTTCCCCGACGACTGGCCGGTCTATTCGCCGAAGGACAAGATCGGCGACTGGCTGGAAATGTATGCCCGCATCATGGAGCTGACCTACTGGACATCGAGCGAGGTGACCGGCGCGTGGTATGACGAGGCGCGAGGCGGGTGGGAGGTCGTGGTCGACCGCCAGGGCCAGAGCGTGACGCTGCAGCCGACGCAGCTTGTGCTCGCAACCGGCATGTCCGGCATTCCGAACGTGATCGACACGCCGGGCGCCACCACCTTTCGCGGCACGCTGCATCATTCGAGCCAGCATCGCGGCGGCGAGGGCTATCGCGGGAAGACTTGTGTCGTCATCGGCTCCAACAACTCGGCGCATGACATCTGCGCCGATCTTTGGGAACACGGGGCGGCATCGGTGACGATGGTGCAGCGCTCCTCAACGCATGTCTCACCCTCCGACTCGCTGTTCAAATTCGGCACGAGCCGGCTCTATTCCGAGGATGCGCTGGAGCGTGGCATCACGACCTGGAAGGCCGATCTGCTCAACGCTTCCGTGCCTTATGCCATGATGCCCGCGATCCTGAAGCCGGTGACGGATGCGATCCGGGCGGCTGACGCCGATCTCTATGCGCGGCTGGAGAAGGCCGGATTCCTGCTGGACTATGGCGATGACGAGTCCGGCCTGTTCATGAAGTATATCCGTCGTGGCTCGGGCTATTACATCGATGTCGGCGCTTCGGCGCTGGTGGCGGACGGCCGGATCAATTTGAAAAGCGGCGCCGGGGTCGCGCGCATCACCGAGAATTCCGTCGTGCTGAGCGATGGCGACGAATTGCCGGCCGACCTCATCGTCTATGCCACGGGCTATGGCTCGATGAACGGTTGGGCGGCGAAGCTGATCAGCCAGGACATCGCCGACAAGGTCGGCAAATGCTGGGGCATCGGCTCGAACACAACCAAGGACCCCGGCCCGTGGGAGGGTGAGTTGCGCAACATGTGGAAGCCCACGCAACAGTCCGGCCTATGGTTTCAGGGCGGGAACCTGCATCAGTCGCGGCATTACTCGCAGTATCTCGCCTTGCAGATCAAGGCGCGGATGGAGGGGCTGCCGACTCCGGTCTATGCCCTCGCACCGTCGTATCACCGGGAGTAGCGGACCCGGCTCTATTGAGACGCTGTTTGAGCCAGCGGCGTCAAGGCATGGGGAAAGCTCACCCCGTCCGGCGATTGCGCGTAATAGAGGGCATGCGACCAGTCATCGGCCTGGAAAGCAATGAACAGCTTGTGCTGGAACACGACCAGAGCCGGGGAGCTGCCGGTCCGCACATCCGGAGACATCTGCGCGGTCGGGAAGTCCAGCCCGTCGGTTGAGGAGGTTACGTATAGGGTGCGGGTCTGGTCATTGCCCTGAAAGGTGATAACGAGCTTGCCTTCAAACGCCGTGGCGGCCGGTGAACTTCCGATCACAACGTTCGGCGCCATCGTCGCTTTCGGGAAGTTGATGCCGTCCGCGGATGAGGTGACATAGAGATGATGCCCGGGGTCGTCCGCCATGAAGGCTACAAACAGTTTGTTTCGGAACACGGCGAGCGCCGGCCCGCTGCCCATGCGCACCGAGGGCACCACGACGGGCGCCGGGAAAGTGGTGCCGTCCTCGGATTCCGTGATGCAGAGATGATGCCCGAAATCATCGGCCCTAAAGGCTAGAAACACCTTGTTGTGGAAAACGGCCATCGCCGGCGCGCTGCCGAGCTGCACGCCGGCAGATAGCGTGGCGCTGGGGAAATGCAGGCCATCCGCCGATGAGCTGACATAGAGAAGATGCCCGGCATCGCGGGCGCGGAAGGCCACGAAAAGCTTGTCGTGGAAAACGGCGAGCGCCGGGTCGCTCCCCAATGCGACATCAGGTGACGCTGTTGCCGCCGGAAAGTCCGATGGATTGGAGGATGACGTCACATATAAGGCGCGGCCCACATCATTGGCCGCGAATGCGATAAACGCCCGGCCCTTGAAGACGGCCATCGCCGGCGCGCCGCCGATCTGTATCCGGTAAGTTTGCGCCTCGGCAGGCTTCACGCACTGCATTGCCACCGCAATCGCGCAAAAACAGACCAGCATAACCACGCGCCGCCACGCAACGGACGGCCGCATCACTCGCACATATCCCATCGTCAACTCCCGCTCGCGGCCGGATATTCTGAGATCTCGGGTGGTGGCACAACGATACAAAGGGATTACGGAACGCCCTCCATTGGGGCGTGACGGCCGGGGATGGCATAACCGTATGTCTGAGTAACGCGAGGCGGCAAAGAGCTACAGCGGAATGCTGAGGCATAGGCTCCGCCTCACCATTCTGTATGACTAGCAAGGCAGAGGAGGCGTCCCTACCCTTGCGAATCTTCCCTCTTGGATATGCCACCCTGACCGGAGGCCTCATAAGTGCCCGAGCTTGTCGATAACCTACACGCCCCCGAGATTTACGCCTCCGAGATAACCGGATACACGATCTCTAACGGCAATGTCACCCTCACGCTCGCCTCGGTCAGAGCGTCATGGGAAGATGCGGGTGTGCCCAATAAGCGGGTGGTTGTCGGGCGCATCGTGCTTTCCATGAGCGCCGCGCAGGCGCTTTCGGTCGAACTGTTCCAGCTATTGAACAAACAAGGTCTCAATCCGGCGCGCAAGAACCTGGGGATGCAGGTTCAGTAACGTCTCATTTCTCGATCAGATCGACGAGATCCGGAAACGACAGGGTCGTGCCCGTCGCGATCTGCCAGAACGGCTGGCGCCACAGCAGATAGCGCGAGAAGCTTCCGTCCCAGTCGATCCGCCTGCCACGGACAACCGCGGCCATCGGCAAACCGCCGGAGGAATCCACCTCATCGACGAAACCCACCGAGACGGCACAGGACGACCCATTCTCAAACTCGCTCGTCCTGCGCCTGAAAAAGCCGTAGCGGATGGTCAAGCCGTCCACCGCCCGAACATAGCCACGGGTTTCCTCGGGCAGATCCCGGCAGCCGGACGTTACCGTGAATGGTGGCAGGCTGAAGCTTGTAGCGAGCCTGTAGGCATCCTGCGCCGCCGTGATCGCCTGGATGATCCCGATGACGGGCGTATTCCATCGCGACGCCCCGACCAGGGCGTCATTCGCCCGATCCGCCGATTGGAAGGCATTCAGCCAGGCCTGCCAGCCGGGATCGTGGCTCACGAACAACGCCACCTGCTGGTTGTTATAGGCAGAGCGGTCTTGCAGCGCCCAGGCCGGAGCCGCCGCCGCTGGCCACGGGCCAGGCCCGTCCAGCCGGGCGGCGCAGCCGGCCAACAGCAGCCCCAAACCGAACAGCGCTGTTGCGGCCAGTACGCGCATGCGCTCTCCCGTCACGACCTGCGGGCCGGCATCAACAGCCTCCAAGCGCCCATACACGTCTCATGCCGGTCACTTCTAGCGCCGCCAATCTTTACAAAACGCTAGAGCGGACGGCCCGCAGACATGCGATGTTTCGCGCCAGAGAAAGAACGAGGAAACGCGGGACGATGACAAAGAGGACCTGCCTGTTCGCCTTGAGCCTGCTGCTCTCGAGCTGCGCGCTGCCCGGCGGCGGCCACGCCCGGATTCAGACATCGAGCCCGAGCGGCATCACCATACTGACCGACTCCGCGCTGCTCGGCCTGCCCCAGGCTCGGCAGGCAGCCCAGGCGCATTGCGCGCAATACGGCCGGAATGCCGTGCAGGTCTCGGTCGGAAAGTCCCGCTTCGGCCAGGCCCCCGTCGCCTTCGCCTGCCGCTAGTCTGGCCGGGTCAAAGGAGCCGGATCGGCCGCCCGTCCAGGAAGGCCAGCGCGTTCTCCACGCTCTGCGGATAGAACTCGGCCCAGGTTTCGGCCACGCCGTAGCCGATATGGGGCGTCAGTACCGCATTCGCCGCCCGTCGCAGCGGATGGTCCGGCGGCAGCGGCTCGCGGTCGAACACATCCAGGCCGACGATGATGCGGCCGCTCGTCACCGCCTCCACCAGGGCCGCCTCATCGATGAGCGGGCCGCGCGAGGTGTTGATGAGAATCGCGTTCGGCTTCATGCGCGCGACATCCTCTCGCCCGAGAATGCCCCGGCTGCGGGGTGAGAGAACCAGGTGCAGGCTGACAGCATCCGACCGTGCGAGCAGCTCCGCCTTGTCCACATATTCGGCCCCCGCCGCGCGCGCCGCCTCGGGCGTCAGGTTCTGGCTCCAGGCCAGCACCGCCATGCCGAGGGCCTGGCCATAGCGCGCCATGTGCGAGCCGAGCCGCCCGAGCCCGATGATGCCCAGGGTCTTGCCCGCGAGCCCGATACCGACGGGAACGCCGCGCTGAAATCCGCCGCGCCGAATGGCGGCGTCCCCCGCCGGGATTCCGCGCGCCGCCGCGATCAGCAGGCCGAGGGCGAGTTCGGCCGTCGCGGCGGAGGCGCCGCCCGTCGTCGTCGTATTGCTCACGACGATGCCGCGCGCGCGGCAGGCGTCGAGATCCAGGGAAAGGTTTCGCTGCCCGGTGATCCCCAGCATGCGCAGCCTGGGCAGCCGGTTGATGAGGGAGGCCGGCAGCGGCGTTCTTTCCCGCATCGACAGCACGATATCGAATTCCGCCAGCGCCGCCGCCGTCGCATCCTCATCGGCGAATGCCTCTCCGAAGAACACGACTTCGGCGCGCGCCTCCAGCGGAGCCCAATCCGCGCTTTTTCGCGCCACGCCCTGCCAATCATCCAGAACGGCGACCCTGGCCATCTCACCCTCTCCCATGGTTCAGGCGCAGCACCGTCTCCAAAAGCCCGGGAAAGCGTTCCGACAGCTCCGGCCGCAGCGAGACGAAACATCGCGTCCCGTCCTTGCGGTTCGCGATCAGCCCGGCATTGCGCAGCACCTTCATGTGATGGCTGAGGGTGGAGGGCGCCACGTTGACGATGAAGCCGTTCCAGGCGGTTTCACCCCCGGGGGTGAGCGCCTGCAAGATGGATAGCCGGACCGGGTCGCTCAACGCGTGCAAGACCTCGGCCAGAGCGACCTCTGCAATCGTGGGGTGCTGGTAGGGCTCTTGCGTCATCGAAGGGCCTTCTTTATTCGATGTTCGTCGAATGTCAAACATTGAGTTCGAGCCGCCGTCGCGCCGATCCGGGCGAGGTCGGCTCGCCCTATAGAAGGATATCCCGGCGATGACGACTTTGTTCGACCCGATCAGGGTCGGGGATCTCGATCTGCCCAATCGTGCCTTCATGGCGCCACTGACCCGCGCCCGCGCGACCGATGAGCGGGTGCCCACCGACATCATGCGTGACTACTATGTTCAGCGCGCGGGCGCCGGCCTCATCATCACTGAGGCGACCAATATCACGGCGGACAGTGTCGGCTACGAACGCACGCCCGGCCTGTGGTCTTCGGCGCAGATCGCCGGATGGACCAGGATCACCGATGCGGTGCATGAGGCCGGTGGCCGCATCTTCGCGCAGCTTTGGCATTGCGGCCGCGTCTCGGACCCGTCTCTGCTCGGCGGCGAGCCGCCTGTTGCGCCCAGCGCTGTCGCCGCCCAAGGCCCTGTCAGGCTGCTGCGGCCCGAACGTGCCTACCCGCTGCCGCGCGCGCTGCGGCCGGAGGAGATCCCCGGCATCGTCGCGAATTACCGGCAGGCCGCCGAGAATGCGCTGGCCGCCGGTTTCGACGGCGTGGAGCTGCACGGCGCGAACGGCTATCTGCTGGATCAGTTCCTGCAAGACAGCAGCAACAAGCGGACGGATGCCTATGGCGGCCCGATCGAGAACCGCGCGCGGCTGATGTTTGAGGCGGTGGACGCCGCCATTTCGGTCTGGGGTGCCGAGCGTGTCGGGCTTCACCTCGCGCCGCGCGGCGACGCCCATTCGATGGGTGATAGCGATCCGCACGCCACCTTTACCTATGTGGCGCGCGAGGCGCGGAAGCGGAACCTCGCCTTTCTCTTCGCGCGCGAGCATCAGGCTGGTGATTCGCTCGGCGCCATGCTGAAGCGCGAATTCGGCGGCGTTTATATCGCCAATGAGAAGTTCACCGTCGAACAGTCCGAGGCCGCGTTACGGGAGGGCTGGGCCGATGCCATCGCCTTCGGTCTCAAATACATCGCCAATCCCGATCTGGTCGCGCGCCTGCGGGCGGGCGCCGCGCTCAACGAGCTTGACCAAACAACGCTGTATGGTGGCGGCGCGAAGGGCTACAGCGACTATCCGGCGCTGACCGATCAATCCGTCGCCGCCTGATCGGACAAAAGTTTTTTGGTTCTTTTTTACAAAAAAGAACCACTTACGCCCTCTCTATCCTGACTTCCCGAAGATCGGTCGCGATGCGGCCGATCACGGAAGACCAATCCAACCCCGGCGCGCTTTGCCGATAGAGATGCATGCCGGGATACCAGGCCGTATCCTCCCGATCCAGGAGCCAGGGAAAATGCGGGGCGAAGGGGATCATCGCCCATGTCGGCCGGCCCATGGCCCCGGCCAGATGCAGGGGCGCGGTGCAGGAGCTGATCACCAGATCGAGGCTGCCCATGATGGCGGCGGTGTCGGTGAGGTCGGTGATTTCCTCGCCCAGATCGACGACATACGCGGGTAGCGGCATCTCGGTGAGATCCCGTCTGCCCTCCCCCATCTGCAAGACGACGAAGGTGATGCCGGGCACGTCAAACAGCGGCGCCACGCTCCGCAGGCGCGGCGAGCGCAGCCGGTCCCGCTTCGTGGCCGGATTGCCAGCCCAGACGATGCCGACGCGCGGCCCCGCGCCGCCGATGCGCGCCGCCCAGCGCGCAACCTCGGCGGGCTCGGCGTGCAAATAGGGCGTGTCGGCGGGTATGGTATCGATCCGCGTGCCGAAGGCGCGCGGCAGGCTGAGAAGCGGGCAATACAGATCGAAGCTTTGGCCGCTGATCGCCTCGGGCGCGATGACCGTCAGCCCTGGGATGCGCGCCAGAAGGCGGCGCGTAGGTGGGTTGGCGGCCAGAATGACATGCCGGGCCCGCTCCGCGACCAGCGGCAGGTAGCGCGCGAATTGGACGATGTCGCCGAGGCCCTGCTCGGTATAGATCAGGATCGTCTTGTCGCGGATATCTTCGCCGGCCCATTGCGGCTGGGAAAAGCCCCTTCGCAATGCCGCGAGTTCGGCGAAGTCCGGCAGCGCCCAGCGCCATTCATATTCCTCCCAGCCTCGCGCCATGTCGCCTTGCAGCAGCAGCGTATGGGCGAGGTGGAAATGGTAGGTGGCCGAAGAAGGGTTGATAGCGCAAGCCGCCTCCGCCGCTTCCTCCGCCGCTTCCAACTGATTGAGCGCCTTGCAGGCATGGCTGAAATTGAAACTGGCATTGGCCGAGCCGGGGTCGAGTGCCACGGCCCGGCGGCAGAAGACAGCGGCTTCCGCCGGTTCGCCAAGTTCCAGCAAGGCGCCGCCGAGGGTGCAGGCGATGGCGGCACCCTCGGGCTCCAGCGCCACGGCGGCGCGGCAGGCGGCCAGCGCCGGCTCGGTTTCGCCTAAGCCGAGCAGCCCGACCGCGAGATTGACATGCGCCATCGCCGAATCCGGGCGAAGCGCGATCGCCTCCGAAGTGATCCGCACCGCTTCTCCCCATTGATGCTGATCGAGCAGAGCGGCGCCGAGATTGATCAGCACCTCGACATTCCGCGGCCGCAGCGCGCGTGCCTGATGATAGGCGGCGAAAGCCTCCTCCATCCGGCCGAGGTCTTGCAGAACCTTGCCGAGATTGCCGTAGGCCATGGCGTTGTCGGGGCTCATCGCGATGGCGCGGCGATAGGCCGCGACGGCATCGTCCAGCCGTCCGAGCCCCAGCAAGGCGGTGCCGAGGTTGACAACAGCATCGACCATATCGGGCTGCAGGCTCAAGGCTTGACGAAACGCACCAACGGCGTCTCCGGGCCGCTGCCTCTCCATACAGACGACGCCAAGGTTGAAATGTGCGGCGGCAGGTGCGGAGCGCCGCCGCTTGGCCGCTGGTCAGCGATGACGCTTCAAGCGTCGTCAGCGCCGCGATCTGCGCCGAACTCAGGCCCCCGAAGGCCGCCGTGCCGATGGCGCTGATCGTGGCGCCGAGACCCTGCACGCCCGCATTGCTCAAGCCGCTCAGCTGCGTCGAACTCAGCACCGCCACCTGTCCGCTCGACAAGCCGCTTGTCGCCGCCGAACTCAACGCGCTGAGTTGCGTCGAACTGAGCGCCGTCAGCTCCGCCGTGGTCAGCGCGGAAGTGTCAGCCGAGGTCAGCCCCGAGATCGCTGTGCTGGAGAGCGCGCTGACACTCGCCGTCGTCAGCGCCGCAACCTTCGTCCCGAGCCCCGCGAGCTGCGCGGAACTCAGCGCCGAGACCGCACCCGCGCTCAACGCGGAGATGGCCGCCGTCGTCAGATTGCCGACATCGGCGCTGGTCAGGCCGAGGATCTGGCCGCTGGTCAGCGCCGCCGCTTGGTCGCTGGTGAGCGATGACGCCTCAAGCGTCGTCAGCGCCGCGATCTGCGCCGAACTCAGGCCCCCGAAGGCCGCCGTGCCGATGGCGCTGATGGTGGCGCCGAGACCCTGCACGCCCGCATTGCTCAAGCCGGTCAGCTGCGTGGAACTCAGCACCGTCACCTGGCCGCTCGATAGCCCGCTCGTCGCCGCCGAACTCAGCGCGCTGAGCTGTGTCGAACTCAACGCCGTCAGCTCCGCCGTCGTCAGCGCGGAGGTATCGGCCGAGGTCAGGCCCGAGATCGCCGTGCTGGTCAGCGCGCTGACGCTCGCCGTTGTCAGCGCGGAAACCTTCGTCCCGAGCCCCGCAAGCTGCGAGGAACTCAAAGCCGATACCGCGCCCGCGCTCAACGCGGAGACCGCGCCCGTCGTCAGGTTGCTGAGGTCGGCCGTGGTCAGGCCCTTCGCCTGCGCCGCCGTCAGCGCCGCCGCCTGATCGCTGGTGAGGGATGAGGCCTCAAGCGTCGTCAACGCCGCGACCTGCGCGGAACCCAGCCCCCCGAAAGCGGCCGTGCCGATAGCGCTGATGCTTGCTCCCAAGCCGCTGACCGCCGCTGTTGTCAGCGCACCGAGTTGCGTGGAACTCAGCGCCGTCACCTCCGCCGTGGTCAGCGCAGCGGTCTCGGCCGAAGTCAGGCCCGATATCGCCGTGCTGGAGAGCGCGCTGACACTCGCCGTCGTCAGCGCCGAAACCTTCGTCCCAAGCCCCGCGAGCTGCGCGGAACTCAGCACCGACACTGCGCCGGCACTCAAAGCCGAGACCGCCGCCGTCGTCAGGTCACCGATATCGGCGCTGGTCAGGCCAATTCCCTGCGTGCTCGTCAGCGCCGCCGCTTGGCCGCTGGTCAGCGATGACGCCTCAAGCGTCGTCAGCGCCGCGATCTGCGCCGAACTCAAGCCCCCGAAAGCCGCCGTGCCGATGGCGCTGATCGTGGCACCAAGACCCTGAACGCCAGCGTTACTCAGCCCACTCAGCTGCGTCGAACTCAGCACCGCCACCTGTCCGCTCGACAAGCCGCTTGTCGCCGCCGAACTCAACGCGCTCAACTGTGTCGAACTGAGCGCCGTCAGCTCCGCCGTGGTCAGTGCCGAGGTGTCGGCCGAGGTCAGCCCCGAGATCGCCGTGCTCGTCAACGCGCTGACGCTCGCCGTTGTCAGCGCCGAGACCTTTGTCCCGAGCCCCGCGAGCTGCGCGGAACTCAGCGCCGAGACCGCACCCGTGCTGAGCGCCGAAACGGCCGCCGTCGTCAGACTGCCGACATCGGCGCTGGTCAGGCCGAGGATCTGGCCGCTGGCCAGCGCCGCCGCCTGGTCGCTGGTGAGCGATGACGCCTCAAGCGTCGTCAGCGCCGCGATCTGCGCCGAACTCAAGCCACCGAAGGCGGCCGTGCCGATGGCGCTGATGGTGGCGCCGAGACCCTGCACGCCCGCATTGCTCAAGCCGGTCAGCTGCGTGGAACTCAGCACCGCCACCTGGCCGCTCGATAGCCCGCTCGTCGCCGCCGAACTCAGCGCACTGAGCTGTGTCGAACTCAACGCCGTCAGCTCCGCCGTCGTCA
Organism: uncultured Pseudomonadota bacterium; assembly: GCA_963745125.1. Classification (GTDB taxonomy): domain Bacteria; phylum Pseudomonadota; class Alphaproteobacteria; order Acetobacterales; family Acetobacteraceae; genus Acidisoma. The sequence continues at coordinate 808,373 of CAVUWB010000006.1, read as the reverse complement.
GCGCGGAGGTATCAGCCGAGGTCAGGCCCGAGATCGCCGTGCTGGTCAGCGCGCTGACGCTCGCCGTTGTCAGCGCCGAAACCTTGGTCCCAAGCCCCGCGAGTTGCGCCGAACTCAGCGCGGATACCGCGCCCGCGCTCAACGCGGAGACCGCGCCCGTCGTCAGGTTGCTGAGGTCGGCCGTGGTGAGGCCCTTCGCCTGCGCCGCCGTCAGCGCCGCCGCCTGATCACTAGTCAACGCCGCCGCTTCCAGCGTCGTCAGTGCCGCGACCTGCGCCGAGCCCAGCCCCCCCCGAAGGCCGCCGTGCCGATGGCGCTGACATTGGCCCCGAGGCCCTGCACGGCCGCCGTGGTCAGCGCACCGAGTTGCGTGGAACTCAGCGCCGTCACCTCCGCCGTGGTCAGCGCGGAGGCCTCGGCCGAGGTCAGGCCGGAGACGGCGGCAGAGGTGATCGCCGTGAGGCTGGCGGTCTGCAAGGCCGCGACATTGGCGGCGCCGAAGGCCGCCAACTGCGTCGAGCTGAACACCGCCATCTGGGCACTAGTCAGCTCAGCGGCATCCGCGGTCGAGAGGCCGGCAATCGCAGCCGTCGACAAAGCCGCGATTTGGGTGGTGGTCAGGCTCGTGATTGAACTCATGGGGCACTATCCTGTCGGGACCAGCGATTGAAAGGGGCGTTCCCATCATTCGCGTGCCACGGCGAAACATTGCCTGCCCACCAGAAATTTTGACGTTTAGAGAGTCCTTCGTTCAGGATATGGACGTCTCTGTTACGACATCGGCGCGCGGCGCCGGGTCGAGCGACACGTCATGAAACAGAAACGGAACCTCCAGCACGCGCAGCGTTGGAGTCTCAATCCGTTTTTGATAGAGCCAGAAGCTGAAAACCCGCTCCGAGAAATAGCCGAGCGCGCGTCCGGTGAGCGCCGCATTGGAACGACAGTAATCCAGAACATCGAAACAGAAGCGCAGATACTCTTCCAGAAGCTCGCAACGCATCACATACATATTCGCGAAATGGCAACGCTCCAACTCGAAAAACACGAAATTCGGCCGATGCGCGAAATAGCCACTCGCCCGGATGCCTGCTTTCAGCACATCCCAAAGCTCCGCATCATGGGATTGCTTCCACTGCCGCTCTATATTTTCGTTATTGGCCTTGGGAACGACGATATCGTAACTGCCGATCCAGCGCCTCACCTCGGCCATTTCATCACCGCGGAGAGACCGGCGCATCGCGAGATAATCACCAAAGACGAAGGAATTGCGTCGCAATCCGGCGATGTTATAGGCGGCGAAATAGAGCCGCATCGTCATGATATCGGGGAAGCGTGCAGCCAGATCCGCCGCCGGCAGCGGATCGATGAAGAACGGACGCCGATAATGCTCGAAGCCGATATAGTCATAAGAGTCGCGCAGATTCTGCCATACAAAGTATTGGTGGCGAAGCTCCCCGTAGAGATTGTCATTCGCGATGTTGATGGCGCCGAGATCGGACATGAACGAGCCATCCGCCGGCGCCGGCAGATTCGAGACGAGAGTCTGAAATATCTCCGTATTACACGAGAATCGCGGGTGAAGATGATGGCACGAGAATATCTTCAGCCGCATGACGAGCCCCCACGCACGACCCTCCCGCGCGCAGGTGACCAGGACACCTCGCACAGGAGGTAGCCTAGCCGGGCATCCTTAACTCAACGTAAACGGCGGCGAGAAAGCTCTGTCAGCGGCCGGTGCCATCGCTCAGATTGTCAAGCAGTCGCCCGCGCAGGTCCTCCGGCACGACAGTCTCGATCACGCCGCATAGTCGGCGCATCTGCCGCCGCGTCTCATACAGCTGGTCGAGGAGCGACAGCACAACCGGCAGCGCCGTCTCATCGACACCGAGGTCATCCCTGAGTTCGACGATGAGGCGCAACCGCGCCACATCGATCTCATGAAACCGGTACTGGCCGGGTTCGCCGTCCGGCCGCACCCAGGCATTGTCGATCCACCGACGCAGATCCTCGTGGGTCAGACCGATGACGGTGCGGGTCAAGGTCTCGATGGTGATCATGGCTCCTCCATCATGCCGCGACGCGGATCAAAGCTGTGGTCGGCGGACCAGCCGCGCAGAAACGTCTCCAGCGCGTCATCCGCGTCCCCCAGCACAACCTTCAGGGTCACCAGTTCATCCCCCGCCGGTTGCCCGCCATGGGCCGCGACGCCACGGCCGCGCAGGCGCAGCACGGCGCCGGTATCCGATCGGCGCGGGACCGTCATCGCGACGCGGCCGGTGGGCGTCGGCACCGCGATCTTACCGCCCAGGACCGCCTCCGACAGGCTGATTGGCAATTCGACATGAATGTCCTGCCCCTCACGCCGGAAATAGGGATGCGGCGTGATGTGGATCTCGATCAGCGCATCGCCCGCTGGCCCGCCATGGCGCCCGGCGCTGCCCTGGCCTTTCAGCCGCATCGTCTGCCCATCCTCGATGCCCGGCGGTATCCGCACATCCAGCCCCTTACCGTCCGGCAAGGCGAGCCGTTTGCTGGCGCCCGCCACAGCGTCGAGGAAGTCGATCGTCAGCGTATAGCCATGGTCGCGGCCACGGCGCGGCGCACTCTCCCGCGCCTCCCGTTGGCCGGCGAACAGATCCTCGAAGAGATCGCCGAGATCGGCCTCGCTCATCTCCGGGCCGCCATTGGCGTAGTGGCGATAGCGCGCGCCGGGCGCACCTTCCGCGTAACCACGATAGGAGGGATTTTCAGGCCGGGTCTCGGCGCCCGCCGCATCAATCTCGCCACGGTCGTAGCGGCCGCGCTTATCGGCATCGCCCAGGATGTCATAGGCGGAAGCGACGGCCTTGAACCGCTCCTCGGCCGTCTGATTGCCGGGGTTGAGATCAGGGTGATGCTTCTTCGCCAGGTCGCGATAAGCGCGGCGGATATCCTCCGCGCTCGCCTCGCGCTGCACGCCCAGGATCGCGTAGAGATCCGTCGTCGGCATCCTCTCCCCCGAATCCGGGGCGCTGTGCCCGCGCCCCACCGTCAGGACAATGGCGGTTTTCGGTTCCTTTTACAAAGGCAGGTGCCTGTCGTCTCGTTCACGCCCGGGCACGAATGGCCTGAAGCACCACCGGTGCCGGACCTGCCGCCACGGGCTGCCCCAGACAGAGCTTCGCGGTGCAGATCGCGAGTACCGCCTCCTGCCGGGAAACGATCAGAGCGCCCTGGCCCGTTCTCGCCAGGCGCCGGCGCAGGCGGGCGATGAGTTTCGCCTCCGTGCCCGGGTCCAGCCCCGCCGTCGGCTCATCCAGCAGCAGCCAGGGCGCGGGCTGGAGATAAGCGCGCGCGAGGCACAAACGCCGCGCCTCACCCTCCGTCAGGCCGGCGCGATCCACCCCGAGCGGGGTATCGGCCCCCAAGGGTAAAGCACGCAAGCGCTGGTCCAGCGCCACATCATGCAGGGCGGACCAAACTGCCGCCTCCGTCGTTTCTAGCCCGCAACCTTGCATCAGGCTCTCGCGAGGCGTGCCGGCCAGGGGCGCGCCGTCGCGCGGCGCATAGGCGAAGCAGCGGCCAAGGGTCGCCGGATCAATCGTCGTGATATCGGCGCCATCCACCGCGATCTGAGCCTCGGCCGTCGCCCGCAGCCCGGCCAGCCGCTCCAGCAACACCGTCTTGCCGCTACCGGCTGCGCCCGTAATGCCGATGACCGAACCCGGCGCGAGGCGCGCGAAAGGCCGGGCGATTGCGATCGCCGGCCGGTCCGCGATCTCCACCACTCCACCCGGCCAGGCCGGCGCCGGCGTGAACGGTGCCAAATCAGGTTGAGAGGCGGCACGGCCGGCGACCGGGGCGGGGGTGAATCGGGCGCGAAGACCGAACAACGCCCGCATCGCAGGGGGAAAACCTGTCATCTGCTCAACCTTCGGCTGGATGATACGATCAGCCCGCGAGGCTAGGCGCATCGGATGGGTGCAACGAAAAGCTTACGATCACGTGTTCCCCCGGCCATTAAACCGCCCCCGCGACATCCGACACCTGTCCGAATGTGACATTGAATACTCCAAAAGGCGTATTTTCAATCCTACGCCAATCGGCCTTCGGTGCAGTGCATCGGGCGCGGCGATGCGCGATCTGAACGGTGGAGAGCAAGGGGTGAGATCTGGCCATCCTCAAACTTGAAGCGCATGCTGACGGAGCGCCTGTCGGCCTGCCCTTTGTTGACTGCTGGCCTGCCGTTTGCATAGCTCATGCTGCCGGTGCAGAGCCCGTCCGGCGTCCCATCAAAAACCTGGCACTCGCCATCCGGAGACCCGCATGATGAAGCCGCTCCTCACCGCCGCCGTGCCCCTGATGCTTTCCCTCGGGGCTACCGGAGCTTACGCCGACACCATCAAGATCGGTGTGCCGGTTCCTCTGTCCGGGCCCTATGCCAGCGCCGGCATCGATATCGCCAACGCCGCCAAGATGGCCGCCGCGAATATCAACGCTTCCGGCGGCGTGCTCGGCAAGCAGGTCGAGATCATCACCGAGGATGACGCTTGCGACGCCCAGCAGGGCGTACAGGCCGCGCAGAAGCTGATCGATGCCGGCGTCGCCGCCGTCGCCGGCGGCTATTGCTCGGGCGCGGCCCTGCCGGAGCTGGGCGCGCTGCACCGCGCCAATATCTCCTACATCCTCGATGCCTCGACCAACCCGAAACTCACTTCGCTGGGTTATGACGACGTCTTCCGCACCATCGGCCGCGATGACCAGCAAGGACCCTTCGCCGCCGCCTTCATCGCCAATTACCTGCATGCGAAAACCGCCGCCGTCATCGACGACAACACCGTCTATTCCAAGGGCCTGGCCGACAACACGGTCGCCGGGCTGAAGAAGGACGGCGTCAATGTCGTCTATTACGATGCCGTAACCCCGGGCCAGTTGGATTACTCGGCGGTGTTGAGCCACGTCGCATCGCTGAACCCCGCCGTGATCGACTATACCGGCTACTTCGCCGAAGCCGGGCTGATGGCCAAGGAAGCCGGCGCGCTTCACCTCAAGCCGCAGATGATGGGCGGGGACGCGACCGACGACCCGACCCTGATCAAGACCGCCGGCACCGCTGCCGAGGGCTGGATCTCCACCTGCGCCCCGCTGCCGCAATTCCTCAGCGGCGCCAAGGACTTCGTGATCGCGTTCACGAAGGAGTACAACGTCGCTCCGGGCCCCTATTCGGCCTATGAATACGACGCTGTCTCCATTGCGGCGGCGGCGATCAAGCAGGCAGGCTCCACCGACCCCGACGCGGTCAAGGCCGCGCTGCACAAGACCAGTGACTACCAGGGCCTGTCCGGCAGCATCACCTTCAACAGCGCCGGCGACCGCACCACGGCCGCCTACATCACCGTTGTCGTGAAAAACGGCGCGTTCGTGGGCAATGTGAAGCTCAACGCCGCCGGCCAGTGGGTGCCCGTCAGCGGCTGAGATACGGCCGGTCGGAGCCTGCCCTGCATGAGCGAATTCATTCAACTCGTCATTGCCGGGCTCACGACCGGCTCATTCTACGCCCTCGTGGCTCTGGGCTACACGATGGTCTACGGCATCGTGCGCCTCATCAACTTCGCCCATGGCGACATCTTCATGGTCGGCGCCTTCCTTGGCTGGACGGTGCTGACCGCGCTTGCCGCCGCCCATCTGCCCTGGGGCATCGCCATCCTGATCGCACTCATCATCGCGATGGGGCTGACCGGCGGCCTCGGCGTGGTGGTCGAGCGTTTCGCCTACCAGCCGCTGCTCTCGGCGCCGCCGCTCTCCATCCTCATCACGGCGCTGGGCGTGTCGCTTGCCCTCGAAAACGGCGTGCTGCTCATCTTCGGGCCGGGTTTCAATACCTATCCGCAGTTGATCGGCTCCGCCGGATTCGTGCTCGGCGGCGCGCGCATCACCGATATCCAAGTCGCCATCATCATCTTCAGCTTCCTGCTCATGGGCGGGCTCTATCTCTTCGTGCATCACACCTTCATCGGCACCGCCATGCGGGCGCTGGCGGTGGACCGGGACGCCGCGCGGCTGATGGGCATCAATGTCGAGCGGGTGATTCAGATCACCTTCTTCCTCGGCTCATCGCTCGCCGCCGTCGCCGGGGTGATGGAAGGGCTGTACTATACCGAGATCAACTTCTTCATGGGCTTCCTCGTCGGACTGCGCGCCTTCACGGCCGCCGTGCTGGGCGGGATCGGCAATATCCCGGGTGCCATGGCGGGCGGATTGCTGATCGGCCTGCTGGAGGCATTCAGCGCCGGCTACATCTCATCCCGCTGGACCGACGTGATCGTCTTCGCGGTATTGATCGGCACCCTCGTCATCAAGCCCACTGGCCTGTTCGGTGAGCGCGTCGTCGAGCGTATGTAGCGTGGGGGCGCAGGACCGGATGAAAACCACCCTTCCTCTCGGCCGGCTCGGGGTCGCGGGCCTGGCACTCGCCGCTGCGGTACCGTTCTTCTGTGACAACTATATCACCGATGTGGCGCTCACCATCGTCACCTATGGCGTCCTGGCGCTCGGGCTGAACGTCGTCGTCGGCTATGCCGGGCTGCTCGACCTCGGCTACGCGGCCTTTTTCGCCATCGGCGCCTATACGACGGCGCTGCTAGAGACGTTGCTCAACTTCAATTTCTGGGAAACAATCCCCTTCTCGCTCATCTTCGCGGGCATCTCCGGCATCATCATCGGCTGGCCCACGCTCCGCCTGCGCAGCGACTACCTCTCGATCGTGACGCTGGGCTTCGGGGAGATCGTGCGCATCACCGCCGTCAACCTCGACATCACCGGCGGCCCCAACGGCATCTACGGCATCAACCCCGCCAATGTGCTGGGGCACGATCTCACCTCCCCCAAATCCATCTATGCGCTCGGCCTCGTTTTTCTGGGCGTCGTCCTCGTCTTCGTCATCCGCCTCAGCCGATCGCGCCTCGGCCGCGCCTGGGCGAGCCTGCGGGAGGATGAACACGCGGCGGAGGCCGTGGGCGTGCCGACGCTTCGCGTCAAGATGCTGGCCTATGTCCTGGGCGCGCTCATCGGCGGGTTGGGTGGCAGCCTCTTTGCCGCCCGCTTCGGCACGATCGACCCCACCTCCTTCACCTACGCGCAATCCGTGACCATTCTCATCATCGTCGTGCTGGGCGGGCGCGGCAGCATCCCCGGCGTTCTCCTCGGCGCCATCATCGTGGCGGGCCTGCCGGAGGCGCTTCGCTTCATCAACCTCTGGCGCGAATTCGTCTTCGCCATCGCCCTGATCCTGCTGATGTTGGTGCGGCCGCAGGGGCTGTGGCCCGCGCGGCTGCGGCGGATCGCCGCGCCCTCGGCGGCCGAGGCGCATGCCACGCCCCATGCCGAACCCGCCGAGCAGATCGCGGAAGCCACGGCCGCCGAGCCCGCGATCCTGCTGGAGGCGCGGAACGTCAGCCGCATCTTCGGCGGGTTGAAGGCGGTGACGGATGTGAGTTTCAGCGTGCGCCGGGGTGAAATCCTCAGCCTCATCGGCCCCAACGGCGCCGGCAAGACCACGGTGTTCAACTGCCTCACCGGCGTCCTGCCCCCGAGTTCGGGCGCGATCCTCTGGGATGGCCGGTCGCTCGCCAACCTCGCCCCGCATCGTGTCGTGGCGCGCGGCCTCGCCCGCACCTTCCAGGGCATCCGGCTCTTCGACAACATGACGGTGTTCGAGAATGTGCTTGTGGGCATGGACCACCGCTTCCGCGTGCCGCTGCCGGCCGAGCTGATGGCGCTGCCCTTCGCGCGGCGCGATACCGGGCTGCACTACGCGGCCGGGCGGAACTGGCTGGAATTCGTGGGCCTCGCCGACAAGGCCGGACTACGCGCGGGGGATCTGCCCTATGGCGACCAGCGCCGGCTCGAAATCGCACGCGGCCTTGCCGGCCAGCCGCGCCTGCTGCTGCTCGATGAACCCGCCGCCGGCATGAACCCGACCGAGAAGCAATCCCTCATGGGTCTCATCCGCCGCATCCGCGACCTCGGCACCACCGTCATGCTGATCGAGCACGACATGCTGCTGGTCATGGGCGTGTCGGACCGCGTGATCGTCATGGATCGCGGGCAGATCATCGCCGAGGGCGCACCGGCCGAGGTGCAGGCAAATTCCCGCGTCATCGAAGCCTATCTCGGCACGGAGGAAGACGACCCGGAGGATGGCCCGGTCGGCAGCATCGTGTTGGGGGCGCTGGCATGACGCTTCTCAAGGTTGAAGGCCTGCGCGTCGGCTATGGCAAGGTCGAGGTTCTGCACGGGATCGACCTGACGGTGGGGGCGGGCGAGATCGTCGCCCTGCTCGGGAGCAACGGCGCGGGTAAAACGACGACGCTGCGCGCCCTGTCGGGGTTGGAGCCCATTCGCGGCGGCCGCGTGACGCTCGGCGATACGAGCCTCGTCGGCGCGCCCGCGCACCGGATCGCGGCGATGGGTCTTGCCCATGTGCCGGAGCGGCGGCGGCTTTTCGCTCCGCTCTCGGTCGAGGAGAATCTCAAGCTCGGCGGCTATCTCATGCGCGCGCAGACAGCCGAGCTGAGGCGGCGGATCGACCAGATGTATGCCTTGTTCCCCCGCTTGCAGGAACGCCGGGCACAGCTCGCGGGCACGCTCTCGGGCGGCGAGCAGCAGATGGTCGCCATCGCCCGCGCGCTGATCCTGCAACCGCGCCTGCTGGTGCTGGATGAGCCGTCCATGGGCCTGGCCCCGCTCATCGTGCGGTCGATCTTCTCGATCGTGAAACGGCTGCGCGATGAGGGGATGGCGGTGCTGCTGGTGGAGCAGAATGCGCGGCAGACGCTGCGGATCGCCGATCGTGCCTATGTGCTGGAAAGCGGGTCCATTCTCGTGGACGGCCCGGCCTTCGCCCTTGCCCAGGACCCTCGCGTCCAGGTTGCGTATCTCGGCGGCGTGGCGGCGTGACGCTGAACAGATAGAAGTCTTTTTGCTTCTTTTTCTTCAGAAAAAGAAGACTCACACCACCTGGAAGCCATGCGCGAAGGGGTCGCGCGGATCGACGAAGATCGTGTTGTAGCCGTGCATCCGCGCCCAGCCGGAGACGCTCGGTCGGATACCGCGGAGATTGCCGACCGCCGTCTCGCCTTCCACTCGCCCGTCGAACAGGCTGCCGATGATGCTTTCGTGTACGAAATCATCGCCAACGCGTAGGCGGCCCTTGGCGGTCAGCTGCGCCATCCGGGCCGACGTGCCGGTGCCGCAGGGCGAGCGATCGATTGCCTTGTCGCCGTAGAAGACCGCGTTGCGGCCATGGGCTCGCGGGTCGCGCGGCGCGCCGGTCCATTGGACATGGCTCACGCCCCGGATCGTCGGGTCTTCCGGATGCACGACCTCCACCGTCTCGTTCATCAGCCGGCGGAGGATAGGGCTGAGGCGCTGGATATCGGCCGCCGACAGCGTTTCCAGCCCGGCGAAGTTCTTCTGCGGGTCGATGATGGCGTAGAAATTCCCGCCATAGGCGACATCGACCGCCAGCTCGCCCATGCCGGGCAGATCGATCACCACGCCTTCCGCCGCGAGGTAGGAGGGAACGTTGTGGATGCGCACGCTATCGACGAAGCGGCCCTCGCGCCGGAATTCCGCCACCACACGCCCGGCTGGCGTATCGAGCGCGAGGCGGCCATCCTCATGCGGCGTGGCGAGGCCATTCTCCAAGGCCATGGTCACGGTGCCGATGGTGCCATGCCCGCACATCGGCAGGCCGCCCGAGACCTCGATGAACATGATGCCGATATCGCAATCCTCCCGCATCGGCGGGTAAAGGATGGAACCGCTCATCACGTCATGGCCGCGCGGCTCGAACATCAGGGCGCGGCGCACCCAGTCATGATGGGCGATGAAGTCCTGGCGCCGTTCGCTCATCGTGGCGCCGCGCAGCAGCGGGCCGCCGCCCGAGACCAGCCGCACGGGATTGCCGCAGGTATGGCCGTCGATGCAGTGGAAGGTGTGGAACTCCATTGTTCAGCCTTCTGACAAGTGTTCGCGCAGAGTGCGCGTCGCATAGCGGGTGCGGAAGCGGCCGCGTCGCTGTAGCTCCGGCACCAGAAGATCGACCAGCCGGGTCAGATCGTCCGGTTCCGAGACGGTGTGGCCCAGCATGAAGCCGCCTCGGCTGCCGGTCGCCTCGAAGGCCTCTTCCAGCACATCCGCGACCTCGGCGGCGGAACCCGCGATTGTCTTGTCGAAGGCGGTGGCGCTGCGCACGCCACGCTCGAAGAAGGTCGCGCGCGAGATCTCGGTGTTCTCGCCCAGTTCCAGCGCCAGTTCATGGACGAGGTTGATCGGCGAGGCATTCGCGGCGACAATCTTCTCCTGGATTTCCCGCAGCGTGAAGCGCTCCGGCAAGGTTGAGAAGTCATACCCGCAGTTATAGGACAGATAGGCGCCGACGGCCTCGTCGGGGATCGCGGTCAGCAGCTGGTCGCGCTGGGCCAAAGCCTCCCGCCTTGTTTCGCCCACCGTGATCGGCGTCTGCCACAGGATGCCGACCGTTTGCGGATCGCGGCCGAGCGCCGTCAGTGCCTCGTCGAGCGCCTGCCGATGCCGCACCTGCCGGGCCAACGCCATATCCGGGCCGAAGACGTGATCGGCAACATAGGCCGAGGCGCGGATGCCGCGCGGGGAGCCGCCGGCCTGGATGATCACCGGCCGCCCCTGCGGGGAGGGTGGCGTGTTCAACGGCCCCTCAACCTTGAAGAAGCGGCCGACATGTTTGACGGGGTGGATTTTGGCGGGGTCGCTCACCCGGCCGGTCTCCCGGTCCCACAGCATCGCGTCGGGCTCGGCGCTGTCCCACAGCGCGCGGCAGACATCGGTGAACTCCTCCATGCGTTCGTAGCGGCTGTTGTGCTCCATCAGCTCGTCGAAGCCGAAATTCGCGGCGTCGGATTTTCGTGTTGAGGTGACAAGGTTCATGGCGATGCGCCCGCCGGTGACATGGTCGAGCGAGTTCATCAGCCGCGCCATGTAGTAGGGGTGCATGAAGGTGGAGGAGTAGGTGAGGCCGAAGCCGATATGCCGTGTCACGCGGGACATCGCGACCATGATGGGGTTGAGATCCTGGCGCGGCCAGCTGATGCCCCATTCGATGGCGGCGTCCATCGAGCCGCCCCAGGTATCCGGCACACCGGTCCCGTCACCCGAGAAGACCATATCGAGGCAGCCGCGTTCGGCGATACGCGCCATCTCCTCGAACATCTCGACATCGGGAAAGGTGCGACCGGGCCAGGCGCCGGGCATGCGCCAGCGGCCGCCCATATGGGAATAGGAGAAGTCGAAACCGAGATGCATGCGGGCCTTGGCCAAATGGCGTCTCCTTCGTGGCCGTCGCGGCCCGGGCCAGTGTGCCTGATCCGGCCGTCGTTATGCCATCGCCATCAGGCTGGCATTGCCGCCGGCAGCAGCGGTGTTGGTGCTGATCGACCGTTCCTCGACCAGCCATTCCAAGTGATAGCCCGCCGCACCCCGCGCCTGCACCGTCAGGATCGGGCCGGGCCGCTCCGCCAGCCGCGCGCTTACCGCCCGCAGCCGCTCGGCCTCACCGGCGAACAAAACGCCGCGCAGACGCGGCACCGCCAGCACGTCATCGGCCACCATCACCCGCGCCACGAATTCCGGCGGCAGCCTCGGATCGCCGCGCTCCACCACCGGCCTGTTGCCGGTGCCAAGGATCACGGCCAACTGCTCATGCAGCGCCGCCTCGGTCGTGGCGAGTGCGGCGATCAGCCCGCGTGGCTCCAGCCGATACAGATTCTCCTCGCCCGAAGGGCCGGGCAAGGCGGTCACGCTCCCCACCGTCACCGGCATCGGTGGTGCCAAGGCGACGAGGCGGCGCAGATAGAGCGGGCCGCCGGCCTTGGGCCCGGTGCCCGAAAGGCCGCTGCCACCGAATGGCTGCGCCCCCACCACCGCGCCGATGATATTGCGATTGACGTAGATATTGCCGGCGGCGATCCGCTTGGTAACGCGCGCCACCGTCTCATCGATGCGCGTATGCAGCCCAAAGGTGAGCGCATAGCCGGTGCCGTTGATCGCCTCGACCAGCGCATCCAGCCCTGCGCGCGGGAAGCGCAGCACATGCAACACGGGGCCGAAGACCTCCCGCTCCACATCCGCGACCGCGCCGATCTCGACCAGCACCGGCGCCATGAAGCTGCCGTGCCGCGCGCCCTCGGGCAACGCACGCTCCTCCACGGCGAAACCGCGCGCCCGCATCGCCGCGACATGGTCGCGCAAGCCGGCCAATGCCTCGGCACTGATGACAGGGCCGAGATCGACCTCCAGCCGATCCGGGCGGCCGATCTCCAGCTCCCGCATCGCGCCCTTCAGCATGGTGAGGGTGCGGTCGGCGATATCCTCCTGCAAGCAGAGGATGCGCAGCGCCGAACACCGCTGCCCGGCGGAATCGAAGGCGGAGGCGATCACATCCGCCACCACCTGCTCGGCGAGCGCTGAGCTATCAACGATCAAGGCGTTCTGGCCGCCGGTCTCGGCGATCAGCGGCACCGGCAGGCCGGAGGGCGCCAGCCGCCCGGCCAACTGGCGCTGGATGGCGCGGGCCACGGCGGTCGAGCCGGTGAAGACCACACCGCAGACCCGCGTATCCGCGACGAGGGCGGCACCGATGGCGCCATCACCCGGCACGAGTTGCACCACCGCTTCGGGGATGCCGGCCGCGTGTAGCAGCCGCACGGCCTCGGCCGCGATCAGCGGCGTCTCCTCCGCGGGTTTGGCGAGCACCACGTTCCCCGCCGCCAACGCCGCCGCGACCTGGCCCATGAAGATGGCGAGCGGGAAGTTCCAGGGGCTGATACAGGCGACCGGCCCGAGCGGCGTGCTGCCCGGGAGCGTGCGCACCGCGCCCGCCGCATAGGCGCGCAGAAAATCCACAGCCTCCCGCACCTCGCCCACGGCATTCGGCAGCGTCTTGCCGGCTTCCCGGATGATCAGGCCCATGAGCATCGGCATCGCCGCCTCCAGCCGATCCGCCGCAAGGGTGAGGCAGGCGGCGCGCGCTTCGACGGGTGTCGCGGCCCAGCCGCCCGCCGCCGCCTCGGCGCGCGCGAGCATCGCCGGCAGCTCCGCCCCGGTAACATCATGGCAAGAGCCCACCACATCCCGATGGTCGCCGGGATTGCGGATCGGCCGGGCCGCGCCGCCAGCCCCGCCGGTCGGCCGCGCGCTCCACCTTGTCGCCGCGCTCGCCCGCAGGGTTTCGGCCAGGGAGGACAACGTCTGTTCGTTGGAGAGATCGAGGCCGGCGGAATTCTCCCGCTCCGGCGCGAACAGCGCGCGGGGCGCGGCGATGCCGGGGTGCGGCGTGCCGCCCGGATAGGCGGCCCGCACCGTCTCCACCGGATCGGCGATGAGGTCGGCGACAGGCACGGCGGGGTCAGCGAGGCGATTGACGAAGGAGGAATTGGCCCCGTTTTCCAACAGCCGCCGCACGAGATAGGCGAGCAGCGTCTCATGCGTGCCGACGGGCGCGTAGATGCGGCAGGGCCGGCCGAGCTTCGCTGGCCCCACCACCTCTTCATACAGCGGCTCGCCCATGCCGTGCAGGCATTGGAACTCGTATTGGCCTGGGTGGAATTCGCCCTGCGCCATCGCCATGACGGCGGAGAGCGTCTGCGCGTTATGGGTCGCGAATTGCGGGAAGACCGCGTCGGGTGCGGCGAGAAGCTTGGCCGCGCAAGCGAGGTAGGAGACATCGGTATAGGCCTTGCGCGTGAAGACCGGGAAACCCTCCAGCCCATCCACCTGCGCGCGTTTGATTTCGCTGTCCCAATAAGCGCCCTTGACCAGCCGTACCATCAGCCGGTGGCCGGTGCGGCGCGCGAGATCGATGACCCAGTCGAGCACGAAAGGCGCGCGCTTCTGATAGGCCTGGACGACGAAGCCGATGCCGTTCCAGCCCGCGAGCGTGGGCGCCTGGCAAAGAGCCTCCAGCAGGTCGAGTGAAATCTCCAGCCGATCGGCTTCCTCGGCATCGATATTGAGGCCGATATCATAGCCACGCGCCATCTCGGCGAGATGCAGAAGGCGCGGCAGCAACTCGCCGGTCACGCGACCGATCTTGGCGCGGCTATAGCGCGGATGCAGCGCGGAGAGTTTGATCGAGATCCCGGCACCATCCAGGTTGCCGCGACCCTTGGCGGCGCGGCCGATGGCGTGGATCGCCCGCTCATACTCACCGAGGTAGCGGGCGGCGTCCGTCGCCGTCGTCGCGGCCTCGCCCAGCATGTCGTAGGAATAGCGGAAGCCGCGCGCCTCCATCCGCGCGCCGCGCGACAGGGCCTCCTCGATGGTCTGGCCGAGCACGAACTGCTCGCCCATCATCCGCATGGCCATATCGACGCCCCGGCGGATGACCGGCTCGCCGCCCCGGGCGATCAACCGTGTGAGGGCGGAGGCGAGGCTGGTTTCGTTGACACTGGCGGTCAGCCGGCCGGTGATGACGAGGCCCCACGTCGCGGCATTGACGAAAAGCGAAGGGCTATGCCCGATATGGGCGCGCCAGTCCCCAGGCGCGATCTTGTCGCGGATCAGCGCATCGCGCGTCGCCGTGTCCGGGATGCGCAGCAGCGCCTCGGCGAGGCACATCAACGCCACGCCTTCCTGGCTGGACAGAGCGTATTCCCGCACCAGCCCCTCGACCCCGCCGCTGCGCGTCTTGGCGCGGAGCGCGGTGACGAGGGCATGGGCACGGGCGGAGACAGCTTCGGCCAAGGCGGGCTGTAGCGAAGCGGCCGCCAGCAGCGCCGGCAAGCAGTCCGGTTCCGGGCGCCGATAGGCGGCGGTGATCGCCGCCCGCAAGCCCGTCGGGGCCGCTACCCCTTTCGCGAAAGCGGCGAAGGGAGCGTCGTCATCGACAGCAGGCGGAACGGCGGCCTGAGTTGTATCCATGGCGACCTTCGACGGAGTGGTAACGGCTCCGTCGATTGTGCCACAGCATCGCGCCGAAACCGACCGGGGTTTCTACCCGGCCGGTTGTCGTTTCAGTCAGCGGCGAGCGCGAAGGCGCCAAGCTGAGTCAGGATCGCGCCTTCATCCCATTCGCCCCAGCGCTCGGCGACCGCGCCGCCGCTGCAGCGGATCACTTCGATGCCGTGGAAGCTGACGATACGGCCGCTGGGCGCCATGCCCAGAAACTCGCCCTCATGCCGGCCCGTCGCGGTCCAGCGCACCGTGGCGACACCTAACGCGGCATCGACGGTGATGAGGTCGGTTCGCATCTCCAGCTTGGGGAAGGCACGATGAAGCGCCGCGACGGAGGCCTTGAAGCCTTCCCGGTCAGCCTCGCGCCCGGCAACCGCCTGGTGACTGGCACCATCGGCCTGGACCTCATCGAGGTCGGCCATGCTGCCATCCTGCCAATGCCCCATCCAGCGCCGGGCAAGCGTTTCGATCTCAGCCCGGCGCATCGGGGCGCCTTCCCCTTGGGTTTCCATGTTACCGGCGATAGGTGCCGGCGGCGATCATCGGCAGGTCGGCGCGGCTGAAGCCCAGCTCGCCCAATTCCCGATCCGTGTAGGTCGAGAGTTCACGCGCCATCTGCCGGCGCTCGCGCCGCTCGGCACGCTGATCGGCCACGGACTGAGACAGCAGGTGAAGGCCACGGAACAGCATGGTGAAGCCCAGGAAGTCCGCCGCGTCGGCTTGGCCAGGGCGGGCACGGGTGGTGTTGGCAAAGGAAGCCATCTGATTAGTTCCTTCTCATGTTGCGGCGCAGCATAGTGAGAACCGAGCCGCTTGTCCACAAGATAGCGACTGTATTCCGTTATAACGACTTCGTTGTGTGCAGTGCAGCATGAAGCGGCGCGCATGGTCACAAGAAGGCGCTTGCGCCGCCGTGAAGAGCGGTTAGCGTGGCGGTCGGTGCCCGGCGGGTGGCACCGGGATGAGGGAGCGGCGGCATGGCAACCAACAACTCCAAGCTCGATCCTGACGATCTCGACCCCGATGACATCGAGACCTACCTCGCGATGTCGCGCATCCATGGCGAAGAGTCCGACACCCATGAATGGATCTCCGACCTCGAAGACATCGCCCGCGTCGCCTGGCGTCTGATGACCGAGGAGCAGAAAGAGACCTTCAAGGCGGAACCCGAGATCCTCGCGATCATGGACGCCTTCGGCGATTTCGCGGATGACCAGAACGCCGACTTCTGACCGTCCAGCAGCACCGGGCGGCCAGCCACGACATTCGCAAAAAGATTGAGAGAGAACACGCTATGACTGATTTCTCGGCCGCGGCCGGCGCGATCGACGCGCTGATCGATCGCACCATCGCGGCCCAGCGCCTGGTCGGCGTGGTTGTGCTCATCCTGCAGGACGGGCAGCCCAGCTATCTCCGGGCGGCCGGCTTCGCGGATCGGGAGGCGGGTCTGCGCATGGCGCCCGACACCATCTTCCGCCTCGCCAGCATGACCAAGCCGATCGTCTCGGTCGCGACGCTCGCCTTGGCGGATGCCGGATTGCTGCGGCTCGATGATCCGGTCGCGGCTTTTCTGCCCGGTTTTGCGCCGAAAGGCCCGCGCGGTGAGGAGGCGATCGTCACCATCCGCCACCTGCTGAACCACACCTCCGGCCTGACCTATGGCTTCCTGCAAGAAGGCGAAGGTCGTCTATCGCCAGGCCGGCATCTCCGACGGCATTGACCGGCCGGGCATCACGCTGGAGGAGAATCTGCGCCGCATCGCGACCGTACCGCTACGCTTCGCGCCCGGCGCCGCCTGGCACTACTCCTTGGCGACCGATGTGCTCGGCGCCGTGCTGAGCGCCGCCACCGGCCAGACGCTGCCGGCGATCGTGGCGGATCGCGTCACCGGGCCGCTCGGCATGGTCGAGACCGAATTCGTGGCGACCCGGCCCGAGCGTCTGGCCACCGCCTATGCCGATGCGCCCGCGCCGGGCCTGCCGCCCGTCCGCATGACCGACCCCTTCGTGCTGCCACAGATTGACAGCGGGCCGGTGCATTTCTCGCACGGCCGGGCGACCGATGCTTCAGCCTATGCCTCGGGCGGCGCCGGCATGGTTGGGACCGCTGGCGATTACGCGCGGTTTCTGGAAGCAATCCGCCTCGGCGGCAGCCCGATCCTCTCCCCAGCCGCTGCCGCCGCCTTCGTGGCGGATTCGATACCGGGGATGGAGGTCGATCTTTCCGGCCCTGGCTGGGGCTTCGGCCTCGGCGTCTCCCACCTGCGGGAGCCCCAGGCGGCCCAGTCCCGCGCCGGGGCCGGCAGTTGGGCCTGGGGCGGCGTCTACGGCACGAGTTTCTGGGTCGATCCGGCAGCAAAGCTCAGTGCCGTCGCGCTGACGAACACGGCGCTTGAAGGTACCAACGGTGATTTCTCGCGGGAGATCGTGGATGCCGCCTATGCCAAGGCGGACTGAATTCACCCGAAAGTGATGGTCGTCGTATCGCCGCCGTTCTGACACGCGGCGAAGTTGTCCCCACATCCTCTCATATTCGTTTGATCGCGTGGTTCACGCGGAATGTGATGGGGAATGTTGTCATGACGAAAGCGATCCGGTTGGATTCCGCCGCTATGCGCGCGGCGCTGATGGGCCTGCTGCTGGCGGGCGGTGTTCTTGCACTTTCCGGCTGCAACACGGTTCACGGCGCGGGCAAGGATATCTCCAACGCCGGCACCGCGACCAGCAACACCGCGACTTCGGTTCAGCAAAAGCTGTAGAACTGCGGCCGACCTTACGCGGTGAGCAGCCGCGCGATGGCCAAAGCCACCACCTGCGTCGCCGCCTGAAGATCGGCGAGCGCCAGGTTCTCGTCGGCACGGTGGCCGTTCGCTTCCAGCATCGTTCGTGGACCGGCGCCGTAGAGCACGGTGGGGATCGCGCGCTCCGTATAAAGACGCGCGTCGCAGTAGATCGGCGTGCCCTCGGCACCGATCTCCTCGCCCAGAACGACGGCCGCCGCCTCGGTCAGCGCCGCGACCAGACGCTCCTGCCCCGGCACCACCGCCATCGGCCGCACGACGAGAATCGGCGCGACCTCGGTCGTGATGCCGGGCAGCGCGGCACTCGCCTGCGCGATCAGGTCGCGCAACTCCTGCTCGACAGCCTGCGGGTTTTCCTCCGGGATCATGCGGCGGTCGATACGGAAGGTGACGCGGTCGGGCACGACATTGGTGTTGATGCCGCCCGCGATGAGCCCGACATTGAGGTTCGCGTGGCCGATGCCCGGCACCGCCGATATCCGCGCCGCGAGCCCGCCGCGAAAGGCATAGAGCGCGGTGAGGATCGCGGTCGTCGCCGCCAGCGCGTCGGCACCCGTCTCCGGCCGGGCCGCATGGGCCGACCGTCCGCGCACCGTCACCTCCAGATGCAGGCAGCCATTATGGGCGACGGTGACGCCATAGGCGAAGCCGGCGCTGATGGCGAAATCGGGCGCGCTGATCCCCTCCGCCAACAGCCAGCCGGGGCCGAGAAGCCCGCCGGTCTCCTCGTCATAGGTCAGATGTAGCTCGACCGTGCCGGCAAGCGGCACCTCCGCCGCGCGCAACGCCCGCAGCGCGAAGGCATAGGTTGCGAAATCGGATTTGGAGACGGCCGCGCCGCGCCCATACATCCGGCCGTCGCGGATCTCGGCGCCATAGGGGTCGCTGCTCCAGCCCTCGCCGGGTGCGACGACATCGCCATGGGCGTTGAGTGCGATCACCGGGCCATCCTGTGATTCGGGGCCAAAGCGATGGCGGATGACGAGGTTCGTCACCGAGATCATCCCCGCCGCGCGCACAAGGGCCTCGGGCACCGCATGGCGCTCGACGGTGAAACCCATCTCTTCCAGCAGCGCCGCCGCATGAGACGCATGGGGCGCGCAATCGCCGGGCGGATTGTCGGAGGGATGGCGGACGAGGGCTGCCAGAAAAGCGACCTCTTCCGCGAACCGGGCGAGCACGGCCGCGCGGATTGTGTCGTCAAAACTCACGGCATCAGCCCCTGCGTCCGCACGAGCCGGGCATAAACACCGTCCTGCACCAGCAGCTCCGCATGCGTGCCGCTTTCGATCGCCCGCCCCTCGGCCAGCACGACGACGAGATCGGCGCTCCGCACCGTGGAGAGGCGGTGCGCGACGATGATGGTGGTGCGGCCCGTGCGCAGGCGCGCCAGCGCCGATTGCACCGCCGCCTCGCTCTCGGCATCCAGCGCGCTGGTCGCCTCATCCAGCAGCAGGATGCGTGGATCGCGCAGGAAAGCGCGGGCGAGCGCCACGCGCTGCCGCTGACCGCCCGAAAGCTTCGTCCCGCTATGGCCGACGGGGGTCTGGTCGCCCTCCGGCAGCGTCTTGATGAAGGAGGCCGCCGCCGCCTCGGCAGCTTCCAGGATATCGGTCTCGCTCGACCCCGGCCGCCCCATGCGGATATTGGCGGCGACCGTATCGTCGAACAGCAGTGAATCCTGGCCGACATAGGCGATGGCATCCCGCAGGCTCGCCATGCTCACCGTGCGGATATCGACGCCGTCGATCAGGAGCGCGCCGCGCTGCACCTCGTACAGGCGCGGGATGAGGGCGAGCGCGGTCGATTTGCCGCCGCCGGAGGCGCCGACGAGCGCCACCGTCTTCCCCGGCAGCGCCTCGAAGCTCAAGCCCCGCAGGCCAGGCCGGCCATCAGGATAGGTGAAACCAACATCGTCGAAGCGTCAGCGCGCCGGGCCCGGCCGGCAGGGCCGGCGCATCCGGGCTGTCGGTGATGCCCGGCGGCTCGTCGATGACCGAGAAGGATCGCGCGAGGCCGGCCAAGCCCCTCCTGCACCGCCGCGTTCAGAGAGCCGAGCGCCCGGAGCGGGCGGGAGGCGAGCATGAGTGCTGCGACGAAGCCCGAGAAATTGCCGAGCGTCGCCGCGCCTGCCGCCGCGCGCCAGCCAGCGAAGCCGATCACCAGCGCCACCGTGACGCCGCCCAGCACCTCCAGCACGGGGTCGACGCGAGCGCGGGAGCGGACCATGCGCAGCAGCGCCCGATAGAGTTGCGAGAAGACCTGCTCGGCCCGCTTTCGCTCCGTCTCCTCCAGCCGGTAGGCGCGGATCGTACGGCTCTGCGCGAAGCTCTCGTTCAGCATCATCGCCGTTTCGCCCATCCGCTCCTGCATATTGCCGGAAGCACGGCGCACCCGTTTGCCGATACGCTGCATCGGCACCGCCGCCAGGGGATAGAGCGCGAGTGCCAGAAGGCTCAGCAGCCAGTCCATGTAGATCATGGAGCAGACGAGGCCGACGACGGTCATGGCGTCGGAGACGCCGTTCACCGCCCGCGTCATCGCCTCGCGGATCGTTGCGGCATCGGTTGTGAAACGCGCGGCGAGCTGTGCCGGCGCCTCCCGCTCCATCCGCGCGAGGTCGCTATCCAGAAGATGGCCGAACATGCGGTTTTGCAGATCGCGGATGATGACGAGGACGAGATTCTGGGTCGCGACCGACTGGCCGAACTGCACCGCCGCCTTGATGCTGGTGACGACCAGCACCTGAATCGGGATCTGATAAAGGATGCGCCGATCCTTGCGCACGAACATGTCGAACGCCTGGTCGATCACCGCCGGATAGAGCGCGGTGGTGCCCGCCACCAGCAGCGTCAGGATGGCGACGATGACGATGCGCCCCTTGTAGATATGCAGATGCTCGCGCCAGAGGCGGGCGACGAGCGCGCGGGTGGATTCGTCGGTCGGGAGGGTTTTCATATTACGCGCGCCTGTATCAAGAAGCGGGGCCTGCGGCCACCCTTGCCAGCTCCGCCCGGCAGGCGACGGCGTCATCGACGCAGCCGCGCGCAAGCCACCACTGCCGCACCTGCCGCAAGGCCGCACCGAGCGCGGGCCCCGGCGCCAGGCCGAGGGCCACGCCATCCCGCCCCTGGAGCGGGAAAACCACCGGCGGCATCGCCTCAAGCCGCCCGCGCAGCGCGCCGGCCTCGGCTCCCGGCTCATGGCGCAGGAAGGAGCGGCCGACGAGGATCGGCGCCGGCGTCTCCGCCAAGGCACGGCGCAGCGCCGCCTCATCAGCATCCGGTGGCGGCACCCCACCCTCGGTCAGCGCCAGCAGCCGGTCCCGCTCGGCATTCGAGAGCTTCAGCCGCTCCGCGAAACCGGCGGCCGCACCGGATGTGACCGCGAGCGCCGCGAGGCGCAGCAGGGGATCGGCCGGGGCGCCTGCCGCCATCAGCCTGTCCATGGTCGCGGGCCAGCCCGCGTCGGCCTCGGGCAGCAGGGACGCCAGCACGCCGAGCGCCGCCATCAGCCGCAGCACGTCGCGCGGGTCCGCGACGGCCAGGATCTTCGCCGTCTCCGCCCATAGCCGCTCGGCCGAGAGGGTGCCGAGTTGTGGCGCCGCCGCGATGAGAGCGCGTGCCGTCTCGCCATCTGGCTCCTCCCGGCCGTAGCGGGCGTGAAACCGGAAAAAGCGCAGGATGCGGAGATAATCCTCGGCGATCCGCTCGGCGGCCGCGCCCACGAAGCGCAACCGGCCCGCCGCCAGATCGGCCGAGCCGCCGAAATAGTCGAAGACGGTCCCGTCCGGGGTCAGGGACATGGCGTTGATGGTGAAATCCCGCCGCGCGGCATCGACGCGGAAATCCTCGGTGAAGGCGACCACCGCATGGCGGCCGTCCGTCTCCACATCGCGGCGGAGCGTGGTGATTTCGATCGTGCCGCCATCGGCGAGCGCCGTCACCGTGCCATGGGCGAGCCCCGTGGGGATCGCCCGCAAGCCGGCCTGCTTCAAAGCCTCCGTCACCGCCTCGGGCGGCAATTTCGTTGCGATATCGACATCGCTGACCGGCCGGCCGGCCATCAGGTCTCGCACCGCGCCGCCGACGATGCGGGCATCCGGCAGGGCGGCCAAAACGGGGCGAACCCCGGGCAGGGACAGAAGTGGCGCCGGGTCGAGACGGGTCATGCCGTCGGCGATCGGCGGCGCGTCATCGCCGCCGCCTGGAGGATGGCGTAGCGCAGGCTCGCCGCACTCGCCTGGCCGGTGCCCGCGATCGCGAAGGCGGTGCCGTGATCGACGCTGGTCCGCACGAAGGGCAGGCCCACGGTGATGTTCACGCCGTGGTCGAGGCCGAGATACTTCACTGGGATCAGACCCTGATCGTGATATTGCGCGACGACGACATCGAACTCGCCCTGCCGCGCGCGCATGAAGACGGTATCGCCGGGGAGCGGGCCTGTCGCGTCGATCCCCTCGGCGCAGGCGCGTGCCACGGCGGGCGCGATGATCGCGTCATCCTCGGCGCCGAACATGCCACCCTCGCCCGCATGCGGGTTGAGGCCCGCGACCGCCACACGGGGCCGCGCCAGACCGAACTGCCGTCCGGCGAGATCGGCGAGGCGAATGGCACGTAGCTCGTTCTCGGGCGTCACCGCGCGGATCGCCTCGGCGAGCGAGACGTGAATGCTCACCAGCAGCACGCGCAATTCGTCGTTCGCCAGCATCATGGCGTAATCGGCGGTGCCGGCGCGCTCGGCAAGGATTTCGGTATGACCTGGGTAGTCGATGCCGGCGGCCTTCATCGCCGCTTTGTTGATCGGTGCCGTCACGATGGCGGCGATCCGGCCCGCCTGCACCTCATCGATCGCGCGGTTGATATAGGCGAAGGCGGCGGCACCGGCCCGCGCGTCGATCCGGCCGAAGGGCAGATCAGCCGGCAGCGCGCCCACGGCCAGCACCTCGATCCGCCCGTCGCCACCCCAGGCATTGTCGGGCGTTTCGATCTCCTCGACCGTCAGCGGGGCGCCGACCAGCGCCACCGCCCGGCGCAGCAGCCCGGCATCGCCGATGACGATGGCGGGCGCGGGCGAGCCCTCGGCGAAGACCTTCGCGATGATCTCCGGGCCGATACCGGCCGGATCGCCCATGGTGATGCCCAGCGGTCGCTGCGTCATGAACATGATTCCCGTGCATCCACGCACCACCTAACCTAGTCGAGGTCGTGTACAAAGGCCCCGAGAGGACAGGATATGAGCATGGAGACGGAGCGGAGGCCTCAAGACGGTGACATAGCCCAGGTCATGCAGAGGCTGGGGACCGAGGGCTTCGCCCAGGTCGGGGCGGGCGCCATGCGGGCCATGGCGGAAGCGGCCGGGCTGCGGGATTGGCCGGGCTTCGCCGCGAGTTGGGATGATCTCGGCCTCGACCGTTTCATGGCCGATGGCGGCCGCTACCGGCGGCGGCGCTTCGCCGCCTTCGCGGTCGGCGGCGGCGCCATCCGGCGCAAGCCGCACCAGCCGCATTACCAAAGCCGCGACTACAACGCGCTGAACGGCGGCATCGCCCGCTGGTTCGATCCGGTGACGGAGGCGATCGGCGCCCACCCCGCCACCACCGCCATTCTGTCGGTCTGCGACACGATCTTCACCGGCCTCACCCCGCCGGATCTGCGGCCCGAGCGCTGGCATGTCGAGATGCACCAGTTTCGCATCGAGGCGCGCCCGGATGTGGAGGGTCAGCCGACACCCGAGGGGCTGCACCGGGATGGCGTGGACTGGGTTCTCGTGCTTCTGGTCCGGCGCGAAAATGTGGAGCGCGGCGAGACCACGATCACCGATCTACAAAAATCGCCGGTATCGAGCTTCACGCTCGCCGAGCCGATGGATGCGGCGCTCGTCGATGACAGCCGGGTCTATCACGGCGTCACCACCATTCGCCCGCTCGACCCGTCTCGCCCGTCCTTCCGGGATGTGCTGGTTGTCACCTTCCGCAGGGAATAACGGCGGCCTGCGCTAAATTTGAGGAGAACCGGCATGGCGAAGCTGAGCGTCAACCTGAACAAGATCGCCGTCCTGCGGAATACGCGGCGGACCGGGGTGCCGGGTATCGCGCGTTTCGCGACGCTCGCGCATGAGGCGGGGGCGCATGGGCTGACCGTCCATCCCCGCCCGGATGAGCGGCATATCCGCCGCGACGACGTATTGATGCTCGACGCGCTGATGCGGCCGTGGCGCCCAGCATTCGAGTTCAATATCGAGGGCTATCCCGACCAGCGCTTTATGGAGCTGGTGGCGGCGGTCAGGCCCGAGCAATGCACGCTGGTGCCGGACGCGCCGGGCGTCTTCACCTCCGATGAGGGCTGGAAGCTCGATGGCGAGCAGGTGCAGGTGGTGCGGGAAGCGGTCGCGGCGCTGCATCGCATCGGCAGCCGCGCGATCGTCTTCATTGATCCCGAGCCCTCCGTCGTCGCCCGCGTCAGCCAGGTCGGCGCGGACGGTATCGAAATCTACACCGGCGGCTATGCCGAGTGCTTTCGCGCCGGCAATCATGAGGGGCTGCTCTCGGCTTGCGCCGATACCGCCGCCGCCGCCGCCGCCCTCGGGCTTGTCGTGAACGCGGGGCATGACCTCAACCTCGACAATATTCCGCCCCTGGTCGCGGCGGCGCCGAACCTGGCCGAAGCCTCGATCGGGCATGAGCTGACGGCGGATGCCCTGCTCATGGGCTGGGCCGAGGCGATCACCCGCTATGTCGGGGCGCTCGCGGGGCACTAGGCTATGCGGCATTCCTTCGCGCTGGCGGCCTTGGTGCCGCTGGTACCACTGGCGGGCTGCGTGGCGCCGGACGCCCATGCGCCGCCCTTCGCGCGGGAGGGCTTCGCGCCATTCTCACGCCAGGCCGCCGTTACCATCGCGCTCGATGAATGGCGGCTCTGGGGCAGCCGGGTGGACAACGATCCCTTCTCCGCGGCGGCGCTCGCGCCCGACGCCATCCCCGAGCGGCAGGAGGGCTTCTGGCAGAAGGTCGGCGAATACTGGTGGGAAGGCCAGAACGCGGGTGAGGGTTCGGCCGGCTATACGGGGCTTTACGACGAGGACGGGAACCTCATCCCGGTCGGCAAAAAGGGCGACTATGCCTGGTCGGCGGCCTTCATCTCCTACGTGATGCGGCTGGCGGGCGCGGGCCGCGCCTTTCCCTATGCGCCCGCACATTCGACCTATATCAACGCCGCCTCGCGCGGGCAGACGCCGCTGCTGACGGCGGAGAACCCGGCGGAGTACGCGCCGAGGCTGGGCGATATCGTGTGTTTCGCGCGAAGCTGGGCCGTGAACCTCCGCTTCAAGGCCCTGCCGACGGCGGGCTTTTTCCCCGCCCATTGCGGCATCGTGACCGGTGGCGGATATTACGAAATCGACATGGTCGGCGGCAATGTGGACAACGCCGTGACGATGACGAAGATCGCGGCACTCCCCGGCGGGCTGCTTTCAACTGCGGTCTTCCAGTGGCTCGTCGTGCTGCGGGTCAACTACGCTCAGTAGGGTGCGCTACGATATAATATAACGCGACCCCCTGGACGCTGACTATGTTATGTTATATCGTATCTCTCATCAGACATGGATCGGCGATCGGGCCGGTGAGGGAGCGTGATGAGATTGTCCAAGCTACCTGCACGTCGCCAGTGGCGGCCGGGTTTTGTCCTCGCGATCGCGGCAATCGCGCTCATAGGCCTGGCCGCGCCCCGTGCCCCCGCCGCCACACCCGACATCATCCAGGCAATCGGCGTCGAGAATGAATATGCGGATGTGATCGCCCAGATCGGCGGCCAATACGTGCGCGTCACCGCGATCGAGTCCGACCCCAATACCGACCCGCATACCTTCGAGGTCAGCCCGAGGATCGCGGGGCAGATCGCCCGCGCCGATCTCATCGTCGAAAACGGGCTCGGCTATGACGACTGGGCCGATAAGATGATCGCGGCGGCGCCGAAGCCCGGGCGCCAGGTCATCAATGTCCAGCATCTGCGCGGCCTGCCCGACAACACGCCGAACCCGCATCTCTGGTACGATCCGGCGACGATGCCAGCCGTCGCCCAAGCCGTCGCCGCCGATCTCTCGGCGCTGCAACCGGAGCATGCGGGCTATTTCCAGAGCCGCGCGGCGCAATTCGATGCCTCCCTGCAACCCTGGCTCGCCGCCATCGCTGCCTTCAAGACGCGCTATCCGGGCACGGCCGTCGCCGTCACCGAACCCGTGGGCGATTACATGCTCGCCGCCATCGGTGCGGCGATCATGACGCCCTTCAGCCTGCAAGCCGCGATCATGAACGGCACCGACCCCGCGCCGCAGGATGTGACGACGCAGAACGCGCTTTTCACCGGCCATCAGGTCAAGGTGTTCGTCTACAACCAGCAGGTGACCGATCCGCTGACCCAATCCTTCCTCAGCCTCGCCAAGCGGAATGGCATCCCCGTCGTCGGCGTCTATGAGACGATGCCGACCCCCGGCTACAGCTATCAGTCCTGGATGGCGGCGGAGGTGGTTGCCATGCGGCAGGCGGTAGCCGACAAGACCTCGACCGAGACCTTGCTGCACGGATCACACTGACATGCCTGTCCATCATGCCTGAGACGGCCGAAGCGCTGGCGGTGGAGAAGGTGAGCCTGTCCTTCCCGGGCCGCACGGTGCTGAAGGAGGTCAGCTTCACCCTGCCGCAAGGCGCCTTTTGCGGGCTGATCGGCGCGAACGGTTCGGGCAAGACCACGCTCCTCCGCACCATCCTGGGCTTCCAGCGGCCCGATGCCGGGACGATCCGTATCGGCGGCAGCGAGGGCGCGGGCGCCCGCGCCTCAGTCGGCTATGTGCCGCAGAAGATCCTTTTCGATGCCGATATGCCGCTCCGCGCGCGCGACCTCGTGGCCCTCGGGCTTGATGGCAACCGCCTCGGCCTGCCGGTTCCCTCTCGCGGACGCGCGCGCCGCGTCGATGATATGCTGCGCGCGGTCGATGCCGAGGGCTTCGCCGATCAGCGCCTCGGCAATCTTTCGGGCGGCCAGCAGCAGCGGGTGCTGATCGCCCACGCGCTCATCCGCCGACCGCGCCTGCTGCTGCTGGATGAGCCGCTGGCCAATCTCGATGTCCGCGCCATCGCCGATATCGTCGCCTTGCTGCGGCGCGTCGCCGCCGCCGAGAATGTCACCGTTCTCGTCTCGGCCCATGACATGAACCCGCTGCTCGCGGCGATGGACCGCATCGTCTATCTCGCCCATGGCCGCGCCGCGACCGGCACCACGGAGCAGGTGGTGCGGACCGAGGTGCTGAGCGCGCTCTACGGCCATCATATCGATGTCATCCGCGTCCATGGTCGCGTGCTGGTGATCGCGGCAGGCGAGGCCGATGAAGCCCCCATCGCGGTCGAGCGGCCGGCCGCCCACCTCGCCCCGCTGCCCTGAGCCGGCACCGATGTCCTTGCTCAACGCCCTGGTGGCGCCAGGCTTTTTCGCAAGCGGGCCGGTTTTGACGGCCGCTATCGTCGGCGGGGGTGCCGCGATCGTTTCCGGGTTCGTCGGCGTCTTCACGGTGCTGCGCGGCCAGTCCTTCGCCGGCCATGCCCTCGCCGATGTCAGCAGCGCCGGCGGGTCGGCGTCGTTTCTGCTCGGCCTCAACCCGCTGCTCGGCTTTCTCGGCATGTCCGTGCTGGCGGCGGCGGCGATGGAGATGGCGGGGCTTCGCCGCGCGCGGGAGCGTGACCTCGTCACCGGCATCGTGCTCGGCGCCGGGCTCGGCCTCACCGCGCTGTTCCTGTATTTTGATATGTCGACGCAAAGCACCACGGGCGCCGCCATCTCCGTCATGTTCGGTTCGATGTTCGCGATCCCCGCCTCGCTCATTCCCCTCACCTCGGCCGTGGCAGCCGGCGCGCTTCTGATCACGGCGGCGATCTACCGGCCCCTGCTGCTCACCTCGCTCGATCCTGATCTCGCCGCCGTACGCGGCGTGCCGGTGCGGCTCGTCGGGCTTCTGCATCTGCTCGTGCTGTCGCTGGCGGTGACACTATCGGCGATGACGATCGGCGCCATTCTTTCGACGGCGCTGCTGATCGGCCCCGCCGCGACCGCGCTGCGGCTCGCGCGCCGCCCAGGGGCCGCCGTGCTCCTCGCGATGCTGATCGGGCTCGGCGCCACCTGGGGCGGCATCCTGCTCGCCTATGACAGCTACGACTGGACATCCGGCCATAGCTGGCCGGTGAGCTTCTTCGTCGTCACCATCATCTTCGCGGCCTATCTGCTCTCCGGCCTCGCCGCCCGGCGGACGCGCTAGCGGTGTTCGCGAGCTTCATGATCAATACCTGGATCGTGGCGACTGCCGTCGCGGTCGTGGCCGGCTGCATCGGCTTCTTCGTCGTCATGCGCGGGGCGAGCTTCGCCGCCCATGCTCTGCCGCTCGGCACCTTTCCGGGTGCCGCCGCCGCCAGCCTGCTCGGCATCAACGTGCTCTGGGGCCTGCTGGTCTTCGCGCTCGCGGGCGTCATCGGCATCGCCCGGCTGGGCCGAGGACAACGTAATGATGTCGCCACCGCGCTCACGCTCATTACCCTGCTCGGGCTCGGCACGCTCTGCCTGAGCCTCTCCGGCCATTATGCCCAAGCCGTCTATGGCCTGCTCTTCGGCCAGGTCATCGGCGTCAGCGCGGCCGAGGTTCCGCCCGTGCTCGCCGTCAGCCTGGGCGTGGTCGCGACCATCGGACTTCTGTTCCGCCCGCTGCTGCTGAATTCCGTCTCGGCCGATCTCGGCGCCACGCGCGGCATCCCGGCCGGCGCCACCGATCTCATCTTCCTCACCATTCTCGCCTTGGCGACGGCGATGACGCTGCCGGTGGTGGGCGCGCTGCTGGTCTTCAGCCTGATGGTCGGGCCGGCCTCGGCCGCCCGATCCTTCACCAGCCGTCCGCTGGCCGCGATGGCGCTTTCGGTCGTCCTCGCCCTCGTCATCGTCTGGGCGGCGATCGCGCTGTCCTTCTATTCCAACTGGCCGGTCGGCTTCTTCGTGGGCGCCTTCGCCGCCCTCGCTTATGCCGCAGCGCGCGGGTGGACAGCCCGCGTCGTGCTCACCGGAAGCGCGCTGGGCTGAAGGCGGCGATGTCGATCGCTGGTGCCCGCCCGCAGAGCAGGTCGCGCACCAGCCCGCCGGTCCCGGCCGATTGGGTGAGGCCGTAATGGCCGTGGCCGAAGGCATAGACGATGCGCGGCGAGGCGCGGGACGGGCCGATCACCGGCACGCTATCCGGCAGCGAGGGGCGGAACCCCATCCATTGCGTGCCGCCCTCGGGCTTGAGGCCCGGCAGAAAGCGGGCGGCCTTCGCCAGCATCGCCTCCGACCGCTTGAAGTTCGGCGGCAGGTCGAGCCCGGCGAATTCCACCGCGCCGCCGACGCGCACACCATCGGCGAGCGGGGTGATGACGAAGCCATGCCCGCCGAAGACGAGTTGCCGTTGCACATCGAAGGCGCCGAGCGGCAGGGTCGTGTTGTAGCCGCGCTCCGACTCCAGCGGGATGGCGTCGCCCAGCGGATCGGTGAGGCGGCGCGACCAGGCGCCGGTCGCGATGACCGCCGCCGCGCTTACGAGGCGCTGCCCATTCGCGAGCGTGATCGCCACGCCGTCCCCATCCGGCGTGACCGCCGTCACCTCGCCCCGGAGGAAGCTGCCGCCCCGCGCCTGCACGGCATGGGCGAGGGCGAGCGAGAAGTCGTAAGGGTCGGTCACGTTCTGCCAGCCCGGCACGAAGGTTCCGGCGACGAAACGGGGTGACAAGCCCGGCTGTAATTCGGCCATGCGCTCGCCGCGCACATGCTCGAAGGCGATGCCATGCGCCGTCCGCGCGCGCCATCCGGGCTCCGAGGCCGCGAATTCCGCTTCGCTCTCATAGAGTTCCAGCGAACCGCCATGCCGGACCATGAAGCCGAGGCCGGTTTCCGCCAGCATCGATTCCATTTCCGCCGCCGATACGCGCATCAGGGCGCCTTGCGCGGCGATGCTCCGCTCGATGCGGTCGGGCCAGCCGGCCCGCCAGAAGCGGAGCAGCCAAGGGGCGATCGGAAGTATGTAGGCCGGTCGGACGCTTAGCGGCCCCAACGGGTCGAGCAGCCATTTCGGCACATGGCGAAGCTTGCCGGAAACGGCGATCGGCAGAATATCCGAGAAGGCGAAAGCAGCCGCGTTGCCGAAGCTGGCGCCCTCCGCGATGCCGTGACGCTCGATCACCGTCACCCGGCGGCCGGCGGCTTGAAGCTTCTGCGCCACCGCCAGCGCGATGATGCCGCCACCGATGATCGCGACATCCAGCGGCCCGTCCTCCGGCCGGTCGGCGAGGGCGATGGTATCCCTAACATTCGTCCCGTGCATCCTGCCCGCTTCTCGCACCCGTCACTCGCCCCCGCGCAGGCGCCGCGCGAGGCTCACCAGAATCGCCGCCGTCGCGCCCCAGATATGATGATCGTCATGGGGCCAAACCCACATGTCGCGCCAGTCACCGCTTTTGAGCTTGATGCGGTTGCGGGTGGGCTGGCTGGCGTCGAGCAGCCGGGACAAAGGCAGGGTGAAGATCGCCGCGACCTCCGCCGCCGCTGGCGTCAGCACCACATCCGGCGCCACCAGCCCGACCACGGGCGTTACCAGAAAGCCGGTGCCCGTCTCATGCAGCGGCAGGCGCCCGATCAGCTCGACGGCGCGGGGGTCGAGTGCGACCTCCTCCCACGCCTCGCGCAGCGCGGCGGCTTCCGGGCTGACATCCTCGGGGTCGATACGGCCGCCCGGGAAGCTGACCTGGCCGCCATGGCTGCGCAGATGGTCGGCACGGCGGGTCAGGAGGATGACCGGCTCCCCGGTCATGATGATCGGCACCAGCACCGCCGCCGCCGTCCGCTCGGCCTGGGCGGCGCGGACCTCGGCCGCCGCCTCGGGCGGTTGCGGCGCCGCGAGCCGGCCACGCAGGAAGGCAGCGGTCAGGTGCGGCGGCGCCGACACGCCGGTTTGGTCTGGGTCGGGGTCTCTCACGTCTCGTCGTTCGGCATCTCGCCCAGCGGGAAAAAGACGCCGCTGCTCCACACGCCCAGCATCATCTTCCCGCGCACCGATTGCGGTTCGGCCAGGGCTACAAGTTCGTAGAAGACGGGCCGGCTGATCCGCGCCTCGATC
Source organism: uncultured Pseudomonadota bacterium (assembly GCA_963745125.1). Classification (GTDB taxonomy): domain Bacteria; phylum Pseudomonadota; class Alphaproteobacteria; order Acetobacterales; family Acetobacteraceae; genus Acidisoma. Next base: position 777,427 of record CAVUWB010000006.1, on the reverse strand, counting down.
GGGTAGGTCCCCGCCCCCTGGCGCAAAAAGACATAGGGCTTCGGCTCGCCGCCGCCGCTCGTGTCGGTGAACCGCAACGGATGATCGAGATCGACGGACACGATCTCATCTATGTTCGTGCGAAACGTCACCACCTGCTCGCTGTCGGCGCCGGTCCAATCCATCTCCACCACGACGAAAGGCGCATCCTCGACCTCGATCGTGCCGCGCTCGGCCGGCGTTTCCAGCCAGAAGGTGCCGTCAGCCTCCCGCCGAAGGACGCTGGCGAAAAGACAGACGAGTTCCTTGCGGCCGATCCTCGTCCCCTTATAGAGCCAGCTCCCATCGCGCTTGATAAGGAAGGGCAGCGGCCCGCATTCGGCCGGTGGCGGTCGTTTACGCGCCGGCGCGGCACCCTGTCGGGGCGCGGCGCCGGGCGAGGCCGGAAGGCCGGTGTTGGTTTGGGGGCCGCCGGTTTGGGGACCGCATGCCTCGCTCGCCATCTCGCGCCTCGCCTCCTCGCCCGCCACGCCCATGCCCCCCGACCCGGCGCGCCCCTGGGTGAGCATTCCGTGATCCTTCAACACATCTTCCGCAACCGACTTTCGCTTCAACATCAGATATAGGTAGGTTCATCATTCTGTGAGGTGCGCCGCCTCATATTGAGCGTCGAAACCCAAGGAATGCCATGCCTTTTGAGATGGGAACACCTGTGACCGCCGACAATGACGCCGAGGAGATCCTGGCCGGCGCGGAAAAGCTGGGCAGCCGCCTCGCAATGCTCCGCCGCGAGATCGGCCGGGTCATCTTCGGCCAGACCGAGGTGGTGGAATTAGCCCTCGCCGGCATCCTGTCCGGCGGCCATGTTCTCCTCGTCGGCGTGCCCGGCCTGGGCAAGACACGGCTGGTCGAAACGCTCGGCCGCACCCTCGGCCTCGATACGCGGCGCGTGCAGTTCACCCCTGATCTGATGCCGGCCGATATCCTCGGCAGCGAGGTGCTGGACGAGGCGCCGGAGAGCGACGGGCAGAGGGCCGGCAGACGGGCGTTCCGCTTCCTGCCCGGCCCGGTCTTCTGTCAGCTGCTGATGGCGGATGAAATCAACCGCGCCAGCCCGCGCACGCAATCGGCGCTGCTTCAGGCGATGCAGGAAGGGCATATCGCCGTCGCCGGCCGCGACCGGCCGCTGCCGCGCCCCTTCCACGTCCTCGCCACGCAGAACCCGATCGAACAGGAAGGCACTTATCCGCTGCCCGAGGCGCAGCTCGACCGCTTCCTGCTTCAGATCGACCTCACCTATCCGGATCGCGAGGATGAGCGCGCCATGCTGCTGGCGACGACGGGGGCCATCGCGGCAGAGGCTTCGGCCGTGCTGACGGCGACCGAGCTGGCGGCGGCGCAGACCCTGGTGCGGCGCATGCCTGTCGGCAACGGCGTCGTCGATGCCATTCTCGGCATGGTGCGGGATGGCCGGCCGCAGGGGTCGAGCCTCGGCATCGTCCGCGATCATGTCGCCTGGGGGCCCGGGCCGCGCGCCGCCCAGGCGCTGATGCTCGCCACCCGCGCCCGCGCGCTGCTCGACGGGCGGCTGGCGCCGAGCCTCGGCGATGCCGCGGCCCTCGCCCCGGCGGTGCTGCGCCACCGGATGGCGCTCTCCTTCGGCGCCCGGGCCGAAGGCGTCACGCTCAGCGATGTCATCGCGGCGATGGTTGCCCGCATTGGCGCATAAGCCCCGGCCTCGGGATGCCGCCCTCGCGGCCGAGGCGCTCGGCGGGACGCTGCCGCCCCTGCTGGTCGCCGCCGAGCGGGTCGCCGCCACGGTCGCCCAGGGAGTGCATGGGCGGCGCCGCACCGGGCGCGGCGACAGCTTCTGGCAATACCGGCCCTTTGCGGAAGGTGACGCTGGCCGGCGCATCGACTGGCGGCAGAGCGCGCGTTCGGACAGGCTCTTCGTGCGCGAGACGGAATGGGAGGCGGCGCAGACGGTCTATCTCTGGGTCGCGGACGGCGCGGGCATGCGCTGGCACTCCGCCGCCGCGCCGCCGAAGCGGGACCGGGCGGTGCTGCTCACCCTCGCCCTCGCAGCCCTGCTGCTCAGGGCGGGGGAGCATGTGCGCCTGCTCGGCGGTGCGCCGCATCCGGCCTCCGGCCGCCAGGCGCTGCCCGTCGTCGCGGCGCTGCTCCAGCGCGATCCCCCGGCCGAAGCGGCGACGCCGCCCCGGCTCCCCATGGCACGCCACGCCCATGTCGTGCTGATGGGGGATTTTCTGGAGCCGCTGGAGGAGATCCGCGCCGCCATCGGCTATTACGCCGGCATCCCGGTGACCGGCCATATCCTCCAGATCATCGACCCGGCCGAGGCGGAGCTGCCCTTTCGCGGCCGGGTCCGTTTTGAGGGCACGGGCGCCGCACGCGGTGGCAGCGCCGGCTCTCGCGGCCTTCTCGTCCCCCGGGTCGAGGATATTCGGGACGCCTATCGCCAGCGCTTGCAGGACCAGATCGCCGGCATCACTGCCATCGCCGCCGCCTCCGGCTGGCGCGCCGGCCTGCACCGCACCGACCATCCGCCGGGTGCCGCCTTGCTCGGCCTTTACGAAGCGCTCGCCAATCGATGATCTTCGTCCAGCCCTGGCTGCTTCTCGCCTTCGCGGCGCTGCCGGTGATCTGGTGGCTGGTGCGCGCCAGCCCGCCGGCACCCCGCACGCAGATCTTCCCCGCGCTCCGCCTGCTCGCCGATCTGCGCAGCCCCGCCGAGCAGCCCGAGCGGACGCCGCCCTGGCTGCTCATCCTGCGTCTCATCGCCGCCGCCTGCCTCATTCTGGGGCTCGCCGAGCCCATTCTCGACCCTGGCCACGGCCTGCCCGGCTCGGGGCCGCTGCTGATCGTGCTGGATGACAGCTGGGCTTCCGCCGCCGACTGGCCCGACCGGGTCGCGGTGGCGACCGCCGCCATCGCGGCGGCCGAGCGGACGGCGCGCCCGGTGGCGCTGCTCGCGACGGCGCCGAGCGCCGATGGCCGCGCGCCGGTGATCGAAGGGCCGATGGCGCCCGCGGCGGCGCAGGCGCGGCTCGCGGCCCTCGCCCCGCTGCCCTGGCCGCCTGACCACGCCGCCGCCGCCCGCGCCCTGGGCGATTGGCACCAAGCCGGAACGGCGGTGCTCTACATCGACACCGGGCTGGCCGAGGCAAAGGGCGATGCGGATTTCCGCTCCGCCTTGGCCCGTGCCGGCATCCCCACCGATGCGCGCGCGGCGGGCACCGCGCCGCTGTTGCAAACGCCGGTTTCCGTCGACGGGCACCTGATCCTGCGCCTCGCCGCGGCGCCCGAGCCGGTGAGCCGCCGCTTCGACGTGCTCGTCCAAGGCAGCAGCGGCGGTGAGACCGATGCGGGTGGCGGGAACCCCACCTTGACCAAGGTGACGATCACCCTGCCGCCGGGCCGGGCCTCGGCGGAGGCGCCGCTCGGCCTGCCCACCATGCTCGCCAATAGCGTGACGCGGCTGCAACTCGCGGGCGGCCCACAGGCGGCCAGCCCGACGGCGGGGGGAACGGTGCTGCTGGACGATCAGTGGCGGCGCCGTATCGTCGGTCTCGCCTCCGCCGCCGGCGATGCCGATGACGCGCCCCTTGTCGGGCCGCTCGATTATCTCAACCGCGCCCTCGGCACCGATGTGGAGATCCGCCGCCATCCGCTCGACCAGCTTCTGGCGCAGCCGCTCTCCGCGCTCATCCTCAGCGACCGGCCGCTGGCGCCGGGACCGGAACTCGATGCCGTGACGCGCTTCGTTGAGCGCGGCGGGCTGCTCATCCGCTTCGGCGGCCCACTGACGGCGGAGACACCCGACCCGCTGCTGCCGGTGCGCCTGCTGCGGCAGGACCGCAGCCTGGGCGGCGCACTCTCCTGGAGCAAGCCCGAGCATCTGGCGCCGTTTCCGCCGACCAGCCCCTTCGCCGGCCTGCCGGTGCCGAAGGACGTGACGGTCAGCCGGCAGTTACTGGCCGATCCCGCCTCGCTCTCCGGCGCCTCGGTCTGGGCGACGCTCACCGACGGCACGCCCTTCGTCTCTGCCGCCCCGCTCGGCCAGGGCCGCATCGTGCTGTTTCATGTCACCGCCGATGCCGATTGGTCGAGCCTGACGCTCTCCGGCCTTTTCCCTGCGATGCTGGACAGGCTCGTGCGCCTCGCCTCGGGCACCGCCGATGCCGACGCCAATGCGCGGCTGGCACCGGCGGAGATCATGAACGGCTACGGCGATCTCGGCGCGCCGAACGCCGCCGCCGCGCCGGTCATGGCCGCCGACCTCGCGACGGCCGCGCCCTCGCCCAAGACGCCCCCGGGCCTCGTACGGCCCGCCGGGCGGCCGGCGCGCCTTCAACCTCGGCGCCGTGCTGCCGGCACCACAGGCCGCCCCGCCGATCGCGGACGCGGCGCGGGAAGATCTCGGGCGGCACCCATGCGGAGCGGCCGCTCGGCCCCTGGCTGGTTGCGGCCGCCCTGCTGCTGCTTGCCGCCGATCTGCTGGCGAGCCTCGCCCTGCGCGGCGCCCTGTCCCGCGCCAGCCGCGCCAGCCGTGCCATGCTGCTGGCAGGACTCACGCTCGCTCTGTCGCACCGGGCGATGAGCGCGCCGCTCCCGGCCTCGGCACCCGCCTGCGCCTTGCAAACCTGCCTCGCCTATGTCGTGACCGGGGACAGCGCCGTCGACCGGCTGTCGCGGGACGGGCTGGCCAGCCTGTCCGATTTCGTGACCAGCCGCTCGGCCGCCATTCTGGCAGCACCCGTCGGCGTCTCCCCCGGCCATGACGACCTCAGCCTCTACCCGCTGATCTACTGGCCGATCGTCCCGGGCGACCCGCCACCGAATGCCGACGCGATCGCCGCGCTCAACCGCTTCATGGAGAATGGCGGCATCATCGTGATCGACAGCGAGGGCGGCGACAGCGGCGGCCAGGGCTCGGGCGCCGGCATGCAGCCCGGCGCGACCGAGGCGCTGCGGCAGGCGGTCACGGGTCTTGACGTGCCGCCGCTGGCCCCGCTGACCGAGCATGCACGTGCTGGCCCACAGCTTCTATCTGCTGCGGAATTTCCCCGGCCGCTATGACGGCGCCCCGGTCTGGGTGCGCGCGACCAGGATCGCCAGCAATGACGGCGTCAGCCCCGTCATCATCGGCGGCAATGACTGGGCCGCCGCCTGGGCGATGAACGCCGATGGCAGCTTCCCCTACGGCACGCTGCCCGGGGGCGACGCAGCAACGCCTCCTGGCCTATCGTTTCGGCATGAACCTCGTCATGTATGCGCTGACCGGGACCTATAAGGGCGACCAGGTCCATGTGCCGGCGATCCTGGAACGGCTCGGGCAATGAACGGCATCTCGGCCGCCGCCGTCTCGACCGTGACCGGCGTGCAGTTCGCGCCGACCCTTCCGCTCTGGGCGCTCGGCGCGCTGGCACTGCTCGGCCTGCTGGCGCTGATCCCCGCCTTCCGCGCCCGCACGCCCGGCCGCTGGTGGCGGCTGCTGATGCTCCTGCTGTTGGCCGGCTGGCTCAGCGGCCCCAACCTCGTCCGCCAGCAATGGCGCACGCGGCCCGACATCGCGCTGCTCGTCGTCGACCACAGCGGCTCCGAGACCATCCGCAACCGCCTGACGATCATCGACGCCGCCCGCGCCACCCTGGCGCGCGAGGCGCAATCCATCCCCAACCTCGAACTGCGCACGATCACCGTGCCGGAGTTGGGGTCGCAGGGCACGCAGCTTTTCGCCGCCATCGGCACGGCGCTCGGCGATATCCCGCCCGACCAGCTGGCGGGCGTCATCGCCCTGAGCGACGGGGAGATCGCGGACCTGCCGGGCAAGCCGCCCTTCACCGCCCCGTTCCACTTGCTGCTGCCGGCTCAGGGCGAGGAGACCGACCGCCGCCTCCGCCTGATCGAGGCGCCACGCTACGGCGTCGTCGGCGGCAGCGTGACGCTGCGCTATGCAGTCGAGGATCTCGGGGCCGGCGCCGGCCGGCGGCATGGCCGAGGTCTCCATCCAGCGCGATGGCGAGCCCGTCTCGGTGGCGGGGGTGCCCGTCGGCCAGCCGCAGACGGTGACGGTGCCGGTGCGGCGCGAAGGCCCCTCGGTCATCGTTCTCAACGCCTCCGGCCTGCCGGGCGAGGTATCGCCGATCAACAACCAGCAGATCGTGACGATCAACGGCGTGCGGGACCGGCTGCGGGTGCTGCTCATCTCGGGCCAGCCCGATCCGGGCGAGCGCGCCTGGCGGCGGCTGCTCAAATCCGACCCCGCCGTCGATCTCGTGCATTTCACCATCCTGCGGCCGCCCGACAAGGACGATCTGACGCCGCTCGACCAGCTCGCCCTCATCGCCTTCCCCGAACGCGAGCTGTTCGAGGAGAAGATCTCGGATTTCGACCTCATCATCCTCGACCGTTTCCAGAATGAGGGCATCCTGCCCGGCGCCTACCTCGCCAATATCGCCGCCTATGTCCGCAACGGCGGCGCGCTTCTGCTGGAAGCCGGGCCGGAATTCGCGTCCCCCGACTCGCTCGCCCATACCGAACTCGGCGCGATTCTGCCGGCGCAGCCGACGGTGGGCGGGGACCCGGAGGACGCCACCATCGGCTTCCCGAGCCCCTTCGATCAGCTGCCGCCGAGCGGCGCCGGCATCTCCATCGGCGCCTTCCGGCCGGCGCTGACCGATCTCGGCCTGCGCGACCCGGTGACGGCCGATCTGCCTGGCACCGATGGCGCCGAGGCCCCGGACTGGGGGCGCTGGTATCGCCTGATCGACACGCGGGAAGTGCATGGCCAGGTGCTGATGCAGGGCGCGGGGGGCCGGCCGCTCCTGATCCTCGATCATGTCGGCCAAGGGCGCGCCGCCCTGCTGCTCTCGGACCAGATCTGGCTCTGGGCCCGCGACCATGACGGCGGCGGCCCGCAGGCCGAGCTGCTGCGGCGGCTCGCCCACTGGCTGATGAAGGAGCCAGCGCTGGACGAGAACCGGCTGACCGCGACGATGGATAATGGCACGCTTGAGATTGACCGGCGGCAGCTGCTGCCGGGGCCACCGCCCATAGTGACGGTCACGGACCCGGACGGCCATGCGCGGCCATGGCCGATGAACGCCGAGGGGCCGGGCCATGCGACCCTCTCGTTGCCCGCCGTGGCGCCGGGCCTGTGGCGGGTGAGTGACGGCACCCGCACGGCTTATGCCGCATCGGATCTGGCCGATCCGCCCGAATGGGCCGATCTGCGGGCCACCGCCACCAAGGCGGGCGCCCTCGTCGCCGCGACCGAGGGCAGCGCGCATTGGCTGCTGGGGGCGAATGCCGCCATTACCGTGCCGGCTCTGCGCCTCGTCTCGCCGGGCGATGTCAGCGGCGGCGATAGCTGGATCGGCCTCCGGCGGAATGATGCCCATGTCACCACCGGCATCGCGCTCACGCCCCTGCTGCCGGGCTGGGCGGCGCTGCCGCTGCTCCTCTGCGTCCTGCTCATGGCCTGGCGCCGCGAGGGCCGCTGAGCGTGTTGGCTGAGTGGGAGATGCAGCCCGCATGCATGAGGGGCCGGCGCGATCGGGCATGACTTTGGCCGAGATCTGTGGTATACGCATGATTCATGAAGAGTTTTAGGCCGATTCGGGCAAGATTTGCTGTGTGCCCGGTATATCTGCCGACCATATCCCGTCGTTCGTGAACCAATTCCGCCATGTTCCGCAGTAGCGGAGCGTGGCGGTGTTGATTTGCGGCGCCACTCATTCGCGGAAGGCTTGAGATTATGAATGCATCTTTTCCCGGCGCATCCGACACGCTGACGCCGGAGGATGAAACGATCGTCGCGACGGTCGTGGAAGCGGCGGTCGAGCCGGCGGAGATCATGAGCGAAGCGGCCCCGGACATGGATGCCGAGCTTGATCAGACCGAGCGCGAGGAGAAGGTGGAGAAGCCGGCGAAGCCGGCCGCCCCCGCCAAGCCCGAGAAATTCGCCGAGGGCGATTACGTGGTCTACCCGACGCATGGCGTCGGCAAGGTGGAGCGGATCGCGATCGAGGAGATCGCCGGCCACAAGCTGGAGCTGATCCACATCACCTTCGAGGAAAACCGCATGACGCTGCGGGTGCCGGTGGCCAAGGCGCGCAGCGCCGGCCTGCGCAAGCTGGCCACGCGCAAGCTGTTCGACGAGGCGCTGGCGGTGCTGAAGGGCCGCGCCCGCATCAAGCGCACCATGTGGTCCCGCCGCGCGCAGGAATACGAGGCGAAGATCAACTCCGGCGACCCGCTGGCGATCGCCGAGGTGGTGCGCGACCTGCACCGCAATGCCGGCCAGCCGGACCAGAGCTTCTCGCGAGCGGCAGATCTACGAGGCGGCGATGGACCGTCTGGCCGCCGAACTCGCCGCGCTGGACCAGACCGACAAGACGACGGCGGCCACCAAGCTGAACGACTTCCTCAAGACGCTGTAACGCATTGGGCAAATAAAAAAGGCGGGGATCACTCCCCGCCTTTTTTCGTCCTAGCCTGTCGGGCAGCCGATCTATGTTTTTGAATAAGAACGCAAATCTTCGGATCAGGTGATTCCACCTGATCCGATATTGCTTTAGTTGCTGTTCCGGTTGCCCATGATCTGCAGCAGCATCAGGAACAGGTTGATGAAGTTGAGGTAGAGGTTCAGCGCATCATAAACGCTGCGCTTGGCCGACATCTCACTGTCATAGCCGTAGCCGTATTGGATGTAGTCGGTCTTGATCCGCTGCGTGTCGTACGCGGTCAGCCCGGTGAAGACCAGAACGCCGATGATGCTGATGCCGAACTGCAACTCGCTCGACCGCACGAACATGTTCACGACCGAGGCGATGATGATGCCGAACAGCCCCATCATCATGAAGCTGCCCATGCCGGTCAGATCCCGCTTGGTCAGGTAGCCCCAGGCGCTCGTCGCCGCGAAGGTGGCGGCGCAGATGAAGAAGACGGAGACGATCGACGTCTGCGTATAGATCAGGAAGATGTTGGTCAGGCTGGCGCCCATCACCGCCGCGAAGACCCAGAACAGCGTCTGCGCCGCCGCGCGGGACAGCTTGTTGACCCCGAAGCTCAGCACCAGCACGAAGGCGAGCGGCGCGAACATGAGCAGATAGGCGAGGCCGGACGGGCGGCGAACCAGGAAGCCCTGGGCGCTCTGCACCGTCGGATACAGGTAATTGATCGCGTCCGTATGCGCGATGCCGTAAGCGACGACGCCCGTGAGAAGAAGGCCCGAGGCCATCCAGTTGAAGACGCGCAGCATATAGGCGCGCAGTCCGGCATCGAGAACCGCGGCCGCCGTGGCGCTATCGGCGCCACGATAGGTTCGGAAATCGGGACCTAAAGCCATTTGGAAAAATCCTTGTGATGCCGCGGATCGCGGCCTGAGCTATTCTGGCGCGTTCGCGGACGCGATCAAGCTAATTCCACCATACAATTTTGCAACAAAAAGAAAGGGTGACCGCGCTTCCCCCCTCCCGCTGATCACCCTGTCGGGTTGGCCTCGAACCGCGCCAACTGGTTCCGCATGGCGTCGATCAGCGGCTGAATGTCGCCCCCGTGCTGCGAAATTACCCCGGCATAGTCGTTCCGCTCGGTCAGCCGCAGGCTGGTGCCTTCGGCAAGAATATCGATGATCTTCGGCCGCCCATCCACCGTCGCCACCACCCATTGCACGGTCGCCTGCGGCTTGCCCGGCACAGTCACCAAGGTGTTCACGACAATGCCCACGGGCTGGCGGGAGGCCGTGCCCATGGCGAAGCTCGCCCCCTGGAAGGTGCTTGTCTGCGCGCTCACGGCATAGACCAGAAGCTGGCGGAAGGTCTGGATATAGTCCTGCTGCTGCTGGGGCGTCGCCACACGCCAGAACCGCCCGAGGACGAAACGGCCGACGCCGTCGACATCGACATTGGCGAAGACCAGCTGTTGGAAGCCAGCCTGCTTCTGCGCCGGGCTGGCAGAGGAATTGATCAACGCAATCATCGCGTTGCCCGTGGACTGGATCATCGCTTTCGCGTCGGAAAGGTCATCCGCCCGGGCGCCTGGCGCGGCTGCCAGGAACGCGCCCATGGGCGCTGCGACGGCGAAGGCCGTCATCAAACTGCGGCGTGTCGGCATACTCGTCTCCTTGGGCTCTCTGTCGTCCGGTGTCTCTCTCGTGAGAGTCAGGGTTTGCCCTGTATCACGGCGCGGCCGCCGGCCTCGGACTAGGCGGCTGCGGGAACCAATCCGGGACCGTCGCCCGGTGGTCGTCGCGAACGTCCTGGATGGCAGCCTCGCGATGCTGGCGATAGAGGCTGCGGAATGTCGCATAGGGGTCGAGCGCCACGCGCTTCACCTCGTCGATCGGCTTCAGCAGATCGGCCCGCAGATTGACGATGCCCACCGCCGTCTTCGTATCGTCAAGCGCCGTCACGATCGCGCCCTGACCGATCCAGAAGAACGGGTCGGAGACGATGCCGACGCCGAAGCCCGCGGCATCGCGCGGGTCAGACGGGCCGAGCACGGGCAAATAGAGGAAGGGCCCTGGTCCCACACCCCAGATCGCGAGCGTGATGCCGAAATCCGCCTCATGCGAAGGATAGCCCCAGCCGGCCGCCACATCGAAAATACCACCCAGACCGATCGTCGAGTTGACGACGAAGCGGACCAAGCTATCGCCCGCCCGGCGCGATTTGGCTTCTAAAATGTCGTTGAAGAAGATGACAGGCGTGTGCAGGTTCGCCAGCACATCCCCGATATGGTTGCGCACCGAGCGCGGCACGACATAGGCGTAGCCCTCGGCGACAGGCTTCAGGAAATACGTGTCGAGCGTGTCGTTAAACGCATAGAGCTTGCGGTTCATGGGCTCCAGCGGGTCATCCGTCTGCTCATACGCGGCCAGCGCCGCGGGGTCTGAGGCCGGCGGCTTCGTCGCGCAACCCGACAGCCCCATGAGTGCCAGGGCTGCCACGAAGCCGGCGGTCCATATCCTCGATTTCACTCGGTAGCCCCCTTGATGATCGCGCATGCGAAATCCGCCAGCCTGACACCCATAGCACGACGCCGTGTGATGAAGACGTAGATCAAATCCGAAAGGATTGGTATCCCCGAGGAACTCGCCGGTTTCCAATGCTACGGCACCCGGCCGGACCGGATCAACAACCTTGCGCGAAGGGCGCGATGCTGCCACGGAGACTGCCCAATGAGACCGATCGCCCTTCGTGCGATGAAGCTGAGAGAATGACGCAGAACGGCTATCTGGACCGGCTGAACGCCGAGCAGCGCGCGGCGGTCGAGGCGCTGGACGGTCCGCTTCTGGTGCTGGCGGGCGCCGGCACGGGCAAGACCCGCGTGCTGACGACGCGCTTCGCTCATATTCTCATGTCCGGTCGCGCCGGCCCCGGCCAGGTTCTGTCCGTCACCTTCACCAATAAGGCCGCGCGCGAGATGCGGGAACGCATTGCCGCCATTCTCGGCCGGCCGGTGGAGGGGCTGTGGCTCGGCACCTTTCACGCCCTCGCCGCCCGCATTCTCAGGCGCCACGCCGCACAGGTCGGGCTGGAGCCGAACTTTTCCATCCTCGACGGGGACGACCAGCTCCGCCTGCTGAAGCAGGTGATGCAGGCGGAAGGAATCGATGCCAAGCGCTGGCTGCCGCAGGGGCTGATGGGCGTCATCCAGCGTTGGAAGGATCGGGGGCTGACGCCCGACCGCATCACGCCCGCCGAGGATACGGATTTCGCCAACGGCCGGGCGCGCGATCTCTATGCCGCCTATCAGGAGCGTCTGCGCACGCTCAACGCCGCCGATTTCGGCGACCTGCTGCTGCATGTGACCGAGATCATGCGCGGCCAGCCCGAGGTCCTGGCGCAGTACCACCGCATGTTCCGCTACATCCTGGTGGACGAATATCAGGACACCAACCTCGTCCAGTATCTCTGGCTGCGGCTGCTGGCCCAATCCCACCGCAACATCTGCTGCGTGGGTGACGACGACCAATCCATTTATTCCTGGCGTGGCGCGGAGGTGGAGAACATCCTCCGCTTCGAGACGGATTTCCCCGGCGCCCGCATCGTGCGCCTCGAATCCAACTACCGCTCGACCAAGCAGATCCTGGGTGCTGCCGCCGGCCTCATCGCCCATAACGAGGGGCGGCTCGGCAAGACGCTGCGCTCTGGCCGCAACGACGCGACAGGCGAGCGCGTCGAGGTCATCGCGCTTTGGGACTCGGAGGAAGAGGCCCGCATGGTCGGCGCGCGGATCGAGACGCTGCGGCGGGACGGCCATAGGCTGGCCGAGATCGCGGTGCTGGTGCGGGCGGGCTTCCAGACCCGCGCCTTCGAGGAGCGGCTGATCACGCTCGGCATCCCCTATCGCATCGTCGGCGGCCAGCGATTTTATGAGCGCGCCGAAATCCGCGACGCCATCGCCTATCTGCGCCTCATCATGCAGCCGGCGGACGACCTCGCCTTCGAGCGGATCGTGAACCTGCCGCGCCGTGGCGTGGGGGATGCGGCAATGCGCAGCCTGTACGCCCATGCGCGGGCGGCGGGCGTGCCGCTGATGCAGTCGGCCGAGCAGCTCATCGCCCGGGGGGAGCTGCGCGGCCGGGTGCGCGAGAACCTGGCCGAGCTGCTGCAGAACTTCGTCGCCTGGCGGGATCTGCTGGGGCGCGAGGGGCATGTCGTCACCGCCGCCACCATGCTGGACGAGTCCGGCTACACCGCCATGTGGAAGGCGGATAAATCGCCCGAGGCGCCCGGCCGGCTCGACAATCTGAAGGAACTCGTTCGCGCGCTCGCGGATTTCGAGTCGCTCGCGGCCTTCCTCGACCACGTCTCCCTGGTGATGGAGAATGAGGAAAGCACCGAGACCGACCGGGTGAGCCTGATGACGCTGCATGGCGCCAAGGGGCTGGAATTCGACACGGTCTTCCTGCCCGGCTGGGAGGAAGGGCTGTTTCCGAGCCAGCGCTCGATGGACGAGAACGGCCTCAAGGGTCTGGAGGAGGAGCGCCGGCTCGCCTATGTCGGGCTGACCCGCGCACGCCTGCGCGCCATCATCAGCCATGCGGCGAACCGCCGCGTCTACGCCAATTGGCAAAGCAACGTGCCGAGCCGCTTTATCGAGGAACTGCCGCCCGAGCATGTGGCGCAGACGGGCGCGGCGCGGCTGGACCGGCAGCAGCGGCTGACGGCGGCGCCTGTATTCACCGGCGCCTTCGCGGTTTCGGCGCCGCGTGCGCGGCCGTCTCCCGGCGCCTGGGAACAGGCGAGCCGCCCGCCCCGAACCGAGGGCATTCCGGTCGGCGCCCGGGTGTTCCACCAGAAATTCGGCTACGGAACGGTGTTGGCCGTGGACGACAACCGGCTCGACATCGCTTTCGAGCAGAGCGGAGAGAAGCGCGTGCTCGATACCTTCGTGGAGCGGGCGTGATGGCGGCGACCTTTGTGGGGCGCGCCTGATGGTCGCGACCTTTGTGGGGCGCGCCTGATGGTCGCGCGGCGGGCAACACCGCTCGAAACCGTCTCGCTTCTGGTGCCGGAAGAGGCTCTGCCCTTCTACGAGCAGGCGCTGCTTAGCATCTGCCCGACCGTCGGCTTCTTTCGCGACGAGGATGAAGGCCCCTGGCGGCTGGAGGCGGTGAAGCCGGTGGGCGACCGGGACAGCGACCTCACCACCGCGCTCGTGCTCGCCGGCGCCCTTTCAGGCATCGAGGTGCCGATGGAGCGGCGGCCGACCGAGGCGGAGGGATGGCTCGCCCGCAACCTGGAGGAATTTCCCGAACAGCTCATCGGCCGCCGCTTCGCGGTTCGCGGCACGCATGAGACGGCGCGCCCCTTGCCCGGTCGGCAGACGCTGACGGTTGATGCGGGGCTTGCCTTCGGCAGTGGCGAGCACGGCTCCACGCGCGGCTGCCTGCGCGCGCTGGAATTCGTCGCGCACCGCAAGCCTCAACGCATTCTCGACCTCGGCACGGGATCAGGGATTTTGGCGATGGCCGCCGCGAAGCTGCTGCGCCGCCCAGTCATCGCGACGGATATCGATCCCTGGTCGGTGCGGGTGACGCAGCAGAACGCCGCGCTCAACGGCGTCGGCCGGCTGCTTCGGGTATCTCGGGCGGATGGCTGGAAAATGCCCTCGACCCGGGCCGGAGCGCCGTACGACCTTGTATTCGCGAATATCCTGGCGCGGCCCCTCTGCGCGATGGCACGGCCGCTGGCGCAAAATCTGGCGCCTGGGGGCCGGGCGATCCTCGCCGGGCTGCTCGCGACGCAGGAACGGATGGTGCTCGCCGCCCATCGCCGCCAGGGGCTGGCACTCGAACGCCGCTTCCCGGAAGGCCAGTGGACGGCGCTGCTACTGCGCCGCGCATAATGGCAGAAAACGAGGGCGGGCCTGTTCGGGGCCTGCCCTCGCCACACGTGTCAGGGCGCGGCGTGATTACCCGGCGCGGCGGGCCGTGGCGAAGACAGAGCGGATGTCGCCACGGGTGATGCCGATATCGGCAAGCTCGCGGTCGCTCAGCCGGTCGAGTTCGTTGAAGACGGCGCTGCGGCGGCTCGCCTCACGCAGCCAGCCGCCGAAGCGCACAACGGAAGCGCTCACGCGGTTCATACGGGTGGCGCGACGGGGCGCGCGGGCGGCGGCGGAGACGTTGACGAAAGCGTTCATAACAGTAGTTCCTTGCCGAACGGTGCGGAGACGCTCCGCTACACCGTGTTGACGACGGATATAGCAATGCTGCGCCGCAGCATCGAACGACAAGACTCTTAAGCAGGCATGCACCCGGAGCATGATCACAGAACTATTATGCTCTAGTCACATATCTTTCACGGAAGTTACGCGATGTCGCCTTTATCTGACCGTCTTTTGCTGCTCCGGCGGAGCTTCGACGCCCTCGGAATAGACGGGCTTCTGGTGCCGCGATCGGACGAGCATCTCGGCGAATACGTCCCCGCCTCGGCCGAGCGGCTGGCCTGGCTGACCGGGTTCACCGGCAGCGCCGGGCTCGCCATCGTGCTGCCCGAACGCGCGGCGATTTTCACCGATGGCCGATATGTGCTGCAGGTCCGGCGCGAGGTTGACGGCAGCATATGGGAATACCTGCACATCACCGATCAGCCCCCGGCCGGCTGGCTGAAGGCGACGGCGCCCGCCGGCGCGCGGATCGGCTACGACCCGCTGCTGATCAGCGAGGAAACGATAGACCGGCTGGCCAAGGGCGCCCCGTCCGTGGTGCTGGTGCCGCTCGACGCCAATCCGGTGGACGCCATCTGGGCGGATCGGGCCGCCGCGCCGGCCGCGCCTGTCTTCGTCTATCCGCTGGAGGTTGCCGGGCGCAGCGCCGAGGACAAGCGGGACGATATCGCCGCGATCCTGCGCGAGGCGGGCGAGGATGCGGCGATCATCACCGACCCGCCCTCGATCAACTGGCTCCTCAACATCCGGGGCGCGGACGTGCCCTTCGCGCCGATCGCGCTCGGCTTCCTCATCGCCCGCGCGGATGCGACGGCGACGCTGTTCATGCCGCCCGCCAAGATCGATGCGACGGTCCGCGCCTATCTCGGCAATGCCGTGACGGTCGAGCCACGGGAAGCGCTGCCGCCGGCGCTGGACGCGCTGCGCGGCCGCCGCGTGCGGGTGGATGCTGGCGCTTCCCCCATCTGGTTCGCGCAAAGGCTGCGCGCGGCGGGGGCCGAGGTAGTGGCCGGCAGCGACCCCTGCGCCCTGCCGAAAGCCTGCAAGAACGCCGTGGAGCAGGAGGGCGCGCGCCGGGCCCATGCGCGGGACGCGGTGGCGCTCTGCCGCTTTCTCCATTGGCTGCACGAGCATGCGCCGACGGGCGGGGAGACCGAGCTATCGGCCGCCGCCGCGCTGCTCGGCTTCCGCGCCGCATTGCCGGAATTCCGCGAGGAGAGTTTCCCGGCGATTTCGGGCGCCGGTGAGCATGCCGCGATCATGCATTACCGCGTCTCGCCCGAGAGCAACCGGCCGATCAATCCCGACGAGATCTACCTCATCGATTCCGGCGCGCAGTTTCTGGACGGCACCACGGATGTGACGCGCACGATCTGGACCGGGCCTGGCCCCGCGCCGGCGACCGCGCGCGACCACGCCACCCGGGTTCTCAAGGGCCATATCGCATCGCGACGCTGCGCTTCCCCGATGGGGTCGGCGGCGCCCATCTGGATGCCTTCGCCCGCCAGGCACTGTGGGCCGTGGGGCTCGATTTCGACCATGGCACGGGGCACGGCGTCGGCGCTTATCTCTCGGTACATGAGGGGCCGATGAGCTTTTCGCGCAATTCCCGGCCGATCCCCTTCAAGCCCGGCATGCTCCTCTCCAACGAACCGGGCTATTACCTGCCCGGCTCCTATGGCATCCGGCTGGAGAACCTGCTCATCACCCGGCCGGCCGAGCCCCGGCCGAACGGCGTGAAACCCTTCCTGGAGTTCGAAACCATCACCCTCGCCCCCTTCGACCGCGCGCTGATCGAACCCGCTTTGCTGACCGAGGCCGAGCGCGCCTGGCTCGATGCCTATCACGCGCGCGTGCTGGCCGAGGTCGGGCCGGAGCTGCCCGGCCCCGCCGCCGCCTGGTTGGCCACCGCCTGCGCTCCGATCTGACTTGCCGACCGTTCTGCAGGTTCTCCCCGCGCTCGACAGCGGCGGCGTCGAGCGCGGCACGATCGAGATCGTCGAGGCGCTGACCGCGCGCGGCTGGACGGCGCTGGTCGCGAGCGAGGGCGGCCGGCTGGTCGCGGCGGTGGAGCGCGCCGGCGGCCGGCACATCGCCTTGCCGCTGCGCACGAAGCTGCCCTGGGCGATCTGGCGGAATGCCGGGCGCCTCGCCGAGGTGTTGCGGCGGGAGGGTGTCGATCTGGTTCATGCGCGGTCACGGGCACCGGCCTGGTCCGCCTGGCTCGCCTGCCGGCGAACGGGCCTGCCCTTCGTCACCACCTATCACGGCGACTATTCCGATAAGGGCTGGGGCAAGCGCCGGTACAACAGCGTCATGGCGCGAGGCGCGCGGGTAATCGCCGCCAGCGGCTTCATCGCCGATCTGCTGCGCGGCCAGCATGGCGTCGGCGAGGATCGGCTGCGGCTCATCCCGCGCGGCATCGACCCGGCTGTGTTCGATCCGGCCGGTATCCCTGCGCATCGGGTGACGAAGCTGGCGCGGGATTGGTCGATTCCCGAGGGCGCGACCGTCATCCTGCTGCCGGCCCGCGTCTCCCGCTGGAAGGGGCAGAGCGTCCTGATCGCGGCGCTCGGCCTGTTGCAGCGGCCGGATGTCTTCGTGATCTTCGTGGGCTCCGATCAGGGCCGGCATGCCTATGTCCGCAGCCTGCTCGATCAGGCGGCGGCCCTCGGCGTGACCGCGCAGGTCAGGTTCGCCGGTCATTGCGCCGATATGCCGGCCGCCCTGATGCTGGCCGACATCGCGGTGAGCGCGTCGACCGAGCCCGAGGCTTTCGGCCGCGCGGTGATCGAGGCGCAGGCGATGGAGCGGGCGGTGATCGCGGCTGCCCATGGCGGTGCGGCAGAGACGGTCTCGCATGGCGAGACCGGTCTGCTGGTCGCGCCCGGGGACGCGCAGGCGCTGGCGGAAGCGATCCGCTACCTGCTGGCGGTGCCGGAGGGCGAGCGCCGCGCGTTTGGGCTGCGGGCCCGCGCCTCGGTGCTGGAGCACTACACAGTGTCGGCGATGCAGCAGGCGACCATGGCGGTTTACGATGAGGTGCTGGCCGAGTATCATTGAGTGATAGTCAACGGAGGCGAGCATGCCGAGCAGCTATACCCTCGGGGAGCATTTCGAGACCTTCATCCAGGCACAGCTCGCGAGCGGGCGATACAACAACGCCAGTGAGGTGGTGCGCGATGCGCTGCGCCTGATGGAAGCACGCGAGCGACGGATGGCGGCTTTGGATGCGCGGATTGCAAAAGGCATCGCCGATGGCGAAGCCGGTCGGGTGCATGACGCAGAGGATGTATTCGACGAATTGGAAGCTCGTTACGGTGCCATGGCTGACGAGCGCGGAGAACCGTGAGGGTTGTCTTCTCGGCGCAGGCATTGGCCTCGCTGACCGAGATAGGATCGCCCATGACGACACCAAAAGGGGGCCGCATCCGCGATGGCCAAACAGACTGACGCCCGGGCCGCCAAACGAATCCTGGTCATCCGCCTCAGCGCGCTCGGCGATTTCGTCATGTCCTTCGGGCCTTTCGCCGCCATCCGCGCCCACCACCCGAACGCCCATATCACCCTGCTGACAACCGCGCCCTTCGCGCGGCTCGGCCGGCTCAGCCCCTGGTTCGACAGCGTCGCCGTCGACCGGCGCGCGCCGCGGTGGAACTTGCGCGGCCTGCTCCAGCTCCGCGCCCACCTGCGCGGCTACGATTTCGTCTATGATCTCCAGACCTCCGGCCGGTCCTCCCGATATTTCTCCGTAGCCGGCCGGCCGCCATGGTCGGGCATCGCGCGCGGCTGCTCCCACCCCCATGCCAATCCCGACCGTGACTCCATGCACACCTGGGAAAGGCAGCGGGATCAGCTCGCCATGGCCGGCATCGCCGAGGTTCCCGTCGCCGAGACCGATTGGCTGCTTGCGGCGGCGCAACCGCCCGCAGTCCCGCGCCCCTATGCGCTGCTGGTGCCCGGCGCCTCGCCGCATCGGCTCAACAAGCGCTGGCCGACAATCCTCTACGGGCGCCTGGCGAGAGAATTGGCGAAGCGACAGCTGACGCCGGTCGTGATCGGCACCGGGCAGGAAGCGCCCCTGGGCGAGACGATCCTGAGCGAATGCCCGCAGGCGGTCGATCTCATCGGGCAGACCGATCTGCCGGGTGTCGCGGCGTTGGCTGCCGGGGCGCGCTTCGCGGTCGGCAACGATACCGGCCCGATGCACCTCGCCGCCGCCATGGGCTGCCCCTGCGTGACGCTGTTTTCCTATGCGAGCGACCTGTCGCGCACCCAGCCCCGCAGCCCGACGGGCGGGACTATGATCACCCTGCGAGAGGATAACCTTGCCGACCTGCCGCTGGATGAGGTGCTGGGCGCGCTCAGCGATGCCGATTTGATGTGAAGTGGATGCGGTTAGAGCAGATCCCGATCATATGGAATCATCTGATCGGGTGAAGATGCTCGTAAAAACAAAGAGCTAGAGCGGTGACTGTGAGCATAAGCGAATAGGAAACGCTCTAGGCCGCCAGCGCCGTCCGCACCGCATCCAGCGCCGCATCCGCCTGGCTCGCATCCGGGCCGCCGGCCTGCGCCAGGTCCGGCCGGCCGCCGCCGCCCTTGCCGCCCACCGCCGCGCTCGCCGCCCGCACCAGATCGACGGCGCTGAACCGCTCGGTCAGATCCGCCGAGACGCCGACGACGATGCTGGCCTTGCCCTCGGCGGTCGAGACCAGCGCCACGACCCCGCCGCCCATCTGCTTGCCGATCGCATCCGCCAGCCCTTTCAGGTCGCGCGGCGGCACATCGCCCAGGTTGCGGGCGGAGAGCTTCACGCCGCCCACCTCCTCGACAGCCGCCGAACCCCCGCCGGTCGCGAGCTTCTTCTGCACCTCGCCCACCTGCCGTTCGAGCCGGCGCCGATCCTCGAGCAGCGCCGCGATCCGTTCCGGCACTTCGGCGCCGGGACCTTCAGCACCGCCGCCGCCTCATCCAGCAACCGCTCAGTCTCGCCGCAGGCTCTCGAAAGCGGCAGCGCCCGTCACCGCCTCGATCCGGCGGACGCCGGCCGAGACGCCGCTCTCGCCCGTCAGCCGCACGAGCCCGATATCGCCGGTGCGCCGCGACATGCGTGCCGCCGCACAGCTCGATCGAATAGGCAGCCCTGTTGCTCGTCGCCGTCGCCCATGCTGACGACGCGGACCTCGTCGCCGTATTTCTCGCCGAACAGCGCCATCGCGCCCTCGGCCACCGCCGCCTCCGGCGTCATCAGCCGGGTCGTCGACCTCGCTGTTCTCGCGGATGCGCGCATTCACCTCGGCCTCGACCACGGCCAGTTCCTCGGCCGTGATCGGCTTCGGGTGGCTGATATCGAAGCGCAGCCGGTCGGGCGCGTTCAGGCTGCCCTTCTGCGCCACATGCGGTGCCGAGCTGCCGGCGCAAGCGCCTCATGCAGCAGATGCGTCGCCGAGTGATGGGCGCGGATCGCGCCCCGGCGCGCGATGATCCACCTCGGCCACGCACCGGCAGGCCCAGCCGCGCCTCGCCGGCCTCGACGTGGCCGAGATGGACGAACAGGTCGCCCAGCTTCTTCTGCGTGTCGGTGACCGCGATGACGCAGCCCGTCCGGCCCGGTGATGAGGCCGGTATCGCCGACCTGGCCGCCGCTTTCGCGCGTAGAACGGCGTCTGGTTCAGGATGACCGCCACCTCGGCTGCCGGCGGCGGCCACCTCCACGGGCGCGCCGCCCGACGACGATCGCGCAGGATTTCGCCCTCGGCGCTCTCGGTCGCGTAGCCGAGGAATTCGGTGGCGCCGATCTTTTCCTTGAGCTCGAACCAGACGCGTTCGGTCGCGGCCTCGCCCGATGCCGGCCCAGGCGGCGCGGGCGCGGCTGCGCTGCTCCGCCATCGCGGCCTCGAAGCCGGCCAGATCGACGGCGCGGCCCTGCTCGCGCAGCGCGTCCTGCGTCAGGTCGAGCGGAAAGCCGTAGGTGTCATAAAGCCGGAAGGCGACGGCGCCGGGCAGGGTCTCGCCCTCGCCCAGCCGCCCGGTCTCCTCGGCCAGCAGATGCAGCCCGCGCTCCAGCAGGGCTTGAAGCGGGTCTCCTCCAGCCGCAGCGTCTCGGTCGATCAGCGTCTCGGCGCGGCCCAGTTCCGGATAGGCCGCGCCCATCTGGCGCACCAGCGCCGGCACCAGGCGCGGCATCAAGCGGCTCGCGTGGCGCCCATCATGGTAGGCGTGGCGCATGGCGCGGCGCATGATCCGGCGCAGCACGTAGCCGCGCCCTTCGTTGGACGGCAGCACGCCGTCGGCGATCAGGAAGCAGGTGCTGCGCAGATGGTCGGCCACGACGCGGTGGCTGGTCTTGCTCCGGCCCGTCCGGGTCCTGCCCGGTCGCCTCGGCGCTGGCCAGGATCAGGGCGCGCAGCGTATCGGTGTCGTAATTGTCGTGCTTGCCCTGCAGGATGGCGGCGAACGCGCTCCAGCCCCATGCCGGTGTCGATCGAGGGGCGCGGCAGCGGCACGCGCGTGCCCGGCGGCCCTTCCTCGTACTGCATGAACACGAGGTTCCAGATTTCGATGAACCGGTCGCCGTCCTCATCCGGGCTGCCGGGCGGCCCGCCGGGAATGGACGGGCCGTGGTCGTAGAAGATTTCGCTGCACGGCCCGCAGGGGCCGGTATCGCCCATGCGCCAGAAATTGTCCGAGGTCGGGATGCGGATGATCCGCTCATCCGGCAGGCCGGCGATCCTGCGCCAGATGCCGGCGGCCTCGTCGTCCTCGCTATAGACGGTGACCAGCAGCCGGTCGTTCGGCAGGCCGAAATCCTTGCGTCACCAGCTCCCAGGCATAGGGGATGGCCTGTTCCTTGAAATAGTCGCCGAAGCTGAAATTCCCCAGCATCTCGAAGAAGGTGTGGTGCCGGGCGGTGTAGCCGACATTGTCCAGGTCGTTGTGCTTGCCGCCGGCGCGCACGCATTTCTGCGCCGTGGTGGCGCGGCTGTAGGGCCGCCGCTCCTGCCCGGTGAAGACGTTCTTGAACTGCACCATGCCGCTGTTGGTGAACATCAGCGTCGGGTCGTTGCGCGGCACCAGCGGCGAGCTTTCGACCACGGCATGGCCGTTGCGGGCGAAATAGTCGAGGAAGGTGGCGCGGATATCGTTGCTGCTGGCCATGGCGGGCGCGGATCTCGGACTGAGAGGGGTCCCCGCACCTAGCGCACCGGCCACGCTCTGTCACGCGATCCGCCCCTCGGCGGGGCTGGCCATGCACAAAACGCATAACGCCATGATCAAACGGCAGGAAAGGAGGCAAAATCTCGTTCGATCGCGCCTCGCTATAGCGGAAGCGTGTTCACTAAGCGGTGCTGCGCTGCAAAAACGCACTTGCATTCCCGAAGCGTCAGACTTAGTTTGTGCATCGCAGCAACGGCGGTCCTTGATCGTGTTGCTGCTTTCTTGGACGTTTCCTCCCTAAACTTGGCGGTGCTTCGGCACCGCCTTTTTTTTCGTCCGATGCTGGAGCCTATGAAGCGGAACCCATAAACAAAGAGTTAGAGCGAGATGGTGAGCGGACGCGCATCCATCCCGCCGTAACTATCGGGGAACCGGCGCATTTCCGCAATCAGCCCGCTTTTCATCGGCAGCGAGATTTACCGTTTCTCGACCTACGGCCCCCGCCACCCCTTGGCCGTGCCCCGGGTTTCCACCTGCATCGACCTTTGCCGGGCGATGGGCTGGCTCACCGCCGAGCACTATCGCGACGCGCCGATGGCGCGCGATGACGAGCTTCTCCGCTTCCATGATGCGGGCTATCTCGCGGCGCTCCGCCGTGCGGAGACAACGGGCGCCGTAAGCCCGGCCGACCGCGAAGGCTATCGGATCGGCACCGACAACAACCCCGTCTATGCCGAGATGTTCAGCCGCCCCGCCACCTCGGCCGGCGGCGTTCTGCTCGCCACGCGGCTGACCGAGATGGGCGGCATCGTCCATGTGCCCGGCGGCGGCACGCATCATGGCCGGGCCGATCGCGCCTCGGGCTTTTGCTACCTCAATGACTGCGTGCTCGGGCTCCTGTCCTGGCTCGACCAGGGGTTGACGCGGGTCCTGTATCTCGATCTCGACGCGCATCATGGCGATGGCGTGCAGGACGCCTTCGCGGGCGACCCGAAGGTGCTGACCGTCAGCATCCATGAAGCCGGGCGCTGGCCGCATACCGGCGGGCGACCGACCGCGCCGGCGGCAGCGCCCGCAACCTGCCGGTGCCGCCCGGCTACAATGACAGCGAATCCCGGTTTCTCCTCAACGAGGCGGTGTTGCCGCTGGCGGCGCGGTTCCGGCCCCAGGCGATCCTGATACAGACGGGCGCCGATTCGCTGGAGGAAGACCCGTTGTCGCGCCTTTCCCTCTCCAACAACGCCTACTGGTCGGCCGTCAGCACGGTAATGCCGCTCGCCCCCCGGCTCGTCGTGGTGGGGGGCGGCGGCTACAACCCCTACACGGTCGGCCGCTGCTGGGCGGGCATCTGGGCCATGCTGCACGGCCTTCCCATCCCCGAAACTTTGCCCGAGGCAGCGCAGACAATTCTGCGCCGCCTGGTCTACAACCGCGCCGCCGGCCGCGATCCGCCCGTGCATTGGACCACCACGCTGCGCGACGCGCCGCGTGAAGGCCCGGTGCGGGCGGAGATCCGCCGGATCGCCGCCATCACGCTGCAGGAGGATTAGGGATGCGCCTTCGCGACTTCGCTGCCTTGACCATTACTCTGGGCCTCGTCCTCGGCGCCGGGGCGGCGCGCGCCGTGGCGCAGGATGACCCGACAGGACCGCAGCCCACCCTGCCGCAGGAGCCGCTGACCATCACGGATGACAACGGCAAGCCGCATGCCTTCAAGGTGGAAATGGCGACCACGCCGCAGCAGCAGGAAACCGGGCTCATGTTCCGCCCCACGGTGGCCGCCGATCGCGGCATGCTGTTCGTCTTCCCGACGGTGCAGCCCGAAACCTTCTGGATGAAGAACACCATCGCGCCACTCGACATGGTATTCATCAACCAGGATGGCACGATCCGGGCGATCGCCGAGAACACGGTGCCGGAGAGCCTGGCGCCGGTGGGAAGCGGCGGCCCGGTCCTGGCGGTGCTGGAGCTGCAAGCGGGCATCACCGCGACCGACAACATCTCGGTCGGGGACCGCGTGACGGCGGCGCAGTTCGGCGGGGGAGTGCCACAGGTCAGCACCGCCCCATAACGGGTGACGTAATGGGCGAGGCTGGCATATCTCACCAGGGCCGTTATACATCGCGGCGGACGGGGCGTGGCGCAGCCTGGTAGCGCGCGTGTTTTGGGTACACGAGGCCGCCGGTTCGAGTCCGGCCGCCCCGACCAGCTCTCCCGGTTCGCCTGATTGAAGACAAAAGGACGTCCGATGCGCGCACGTATCTACCAGCGGCCGAAATCCGCCATGCAGTCGGGCCACGGCACCCTGCATCACTGGGTGCTGGAATGGCAGCGGCAGGAACCGCAGGGCCCCGACCCGCTGATGGGCTGGATCGGCGGCGGGGAGACGCAGCAGCAGGTGACGCTGCTTTTCCCCACGCGGGCGGAGGCGATTGCCTATGCCGAGGCGCATGACTTGCGCTACGACGTTGAAATCGCTCATGAGCGTGTCGTGAAGCCGAAGGCCTATTCGGATAATTTCCGCACCGACCGGGCGGATAACTGGACGCATTGACGGATTTCATCGTATCCGCGAGGCACAGCCGGCCTGGTTGGGCCGGGCGATGCGCCCTTAGCTCAGTTGGATAGAGCAACAGCCTTCTAAGCTGTGGGTCGGTGGTTCGAATCCACCAGGGCGCGCCATTCCGCTCCGTGTCCGACCCGGAGACATGGGTGACAGGTTGTTCCTAGTTCCTAAGACAAGGGTGACAGCCTCGCGCTGAAGGCGCTCGAAAAACATCGTCTTCAGTACGGCAGTTGGTTGTCGCGACATCGCAGGAATTGTCTGTCGGCAAGAACTCGATTTTCCCGCCAAACTTGTAACTCCCACCGCCCAACTCGGCGGCACTAAGCCTCTCGCGGGATCAACAACGCGAGATGGAGAAACGAATATGCCTGACATTCTGCACAAGGTCGGAATCAAGTCTTCTTCACCGGATATTGCCTACGCAGCTCTCGGCACCATTGACGGCCTCGCGCGCTGGTGGACGAGCGACACGAAGGGCGAGAGCGCGGTCGGCGGCTTGGTGCAGTTCCGCTTCGGCGATCGCGGCGGTTTCGACATGAAGGTCCTCGACCTGGAGCCCGGCCGCCGGGTTTTGTGGCAAGTGGTCGACGGGCCGGAAGAATGGCTCGACACCAGGATCAGCTTCGATCTCAAGCAAGACGCGGACTGGACCATCGTCCTCTTCAAGCATCAAGGCTGGAGAGAACCCGTCGAGTTCATGCACCACTGCAGCACCAAGTGGGCCGTGTTTCTCCTGAGCCTCAAATCGCTTCTGGAAACCGGCAAGGGCACGCCCTGGCCAAACGAGATCAAACTCGACAGTTGGGAATAATCGCCGTTCGGGGTGCCAAAACTATCCGGAAGACTGACTAGACTGGGGGCGCATGCGGCTTAGCGTTCGTATCGACGGCGCTACGAAAAACAACCCTTTCCAACGGGATGACCGCCCATGCTCCGCAGATTCGCCCCCGCTGCCGCCTCTGCCGCGAGTGCTCTTGCCCTGCTGGCGCTGGCCGGCTGCGCCGGAACCGGCACCCCACCGCCCGCCGCGAGCCCAAGCGCGAGCACGGCTGCGAGCCCGCCCGCAGCCACCTCCGCCGCCGCCGCTTCCATCCTAAACCCATTGGGGGATAATGCCTCCGCCGCGGACCAGGCCGCCTACCAGCAGGCTTTCACACCCCTCGCGGATTGCACCTGGACCTACCTCGAAACCAAATTGCGCCGCACGATAACGGCCGTGGCCTACACCATGAACGCCGGTAACAACGGCTATTGCACATACCCGGTCCGCATCGCGGGCGGTGACGTTCCGACGGAGACCCTGACATCGCAGCCGCAGCATGGAACGGTGAAGTTTCTGTTGCTGAGCACGCGCGTCCTCGTCGGCTACCAGGCGACTGCGGGCTATGTCGGCCCCGATCAGTTTCAGATGATCTTCAGGAGAGCCGACGGCATCCGATTCCCCATCTCCACCCAGGTAACGGTCGCCAACCCGGCCGCCAAATAGGGCGTGGCTGTGCCGGGGATGAGCGGTCAGACGCCGATATGGACGATGGCCGCCCAGATCGCCACAGCCCGAGCGCCGTTCCCGCCGCCTTGATGTAGGGAATCATCTCGCCCTCCCGATCCTTGCCTGCGGCAGGATCGGGCGTTCAGGGCATGGGCGCAGTGAATTGAGACACAGCCCGCCGCTTTAATTGGTGCCGCAGTTGGAGCGGCCCTGCATCACGCAATCCTGCACAACGCCCGAACCGCGCAGCGCGCCGCTCACCCAAAGCCCCAGCAGCGCGAGCAGGATCAGCAAAGCGAGGGCGAGCAGCGCACCACGCCGGCTATCGGGCGGCTCCTCCTCGCTCATCTTTCCGAGCTTTTCGATATAGGTTCCGATATCGTAACGTATTTACGAAACATACGGCGATCCTATCTGGCCGATGTTGCTGGACTGTGTCTGACCCGCTCACATTGCTGCTACTTCGCGCGAATATCAGCAAACCAGCATCCCATAAAACTGACGGCCGCCAGCGCGCGGAAGAGGTTAGGAGGGAGACGATACTGACCGCCCCTACCGCCCAGGAGAACGCGCTTGAAACAAGTGGACCCATCATCCAGCCTCGGCCGCCGGGGGTTCGTGATGACCGGCTTGATGACCGGCTTCACCCTGGCAACCGCCCGCGCCGAGGCGCAGGTGATCCATACGGACAGCGTCGGGCTTGAAGCGGGGGAAGTGAAGATTCCCGTCTCCGACGGCACCCTCCCCGCCTATGCCGCGCGGCCGGCCGGCACCGCCGTCGCGCCCGTTGTCATCGTCATCGAGGAGATCTTCGGTGTTCACGAATACATCAAGGATGTCTGCCGGCGGCTCGCCAAGCTCGGCTATCTCGCCGTCGCGCCGGAGCTTTATGCACGGCTCGCCGATCTTTCAAAGATGACCGATCCCGCCGAGATCATCCGCGATGTCATCCTGAAAGCGCCGGACGCGACGCTGCTCTCGGACCTCGGCGCGACGGTCGATTGGGCGGTCGCGCATCACGGGGACGCTGCGCGTGTCGCGACGCTCGGCTTCTGTCGCGGCGGCCGCGATGTCTGGCTCTTCGCCGAGCATGAGCCAAGGCTGAAGGCGGCGGTGGCCTTCTACGGGCCGGTCGCCAGCCCCACGAGCACGATCCAGCCCCAGACCCCGCTGGAGCTTGCCGGCCAGTTGAAATGCCCGCTGCTCGGGCTCTATGGCGGCCGCGACCCGAGCATCGCCTCGGCCGATGTCTATGCCGCTCAGGCAAAGGCCCATGCGGCGGGGAAAACCGTGGAGATCGTCTATTACCCGGATGCCGGGCACGGCTTCCATGCGGACTACCGCCCGAGCTACAATCACACGGATGCCGTGGCTGCCTGGGCCCGGGCGGTTGCCTGGCTGAAACAGTACGATGTCGGATAAGTTGCTATGACAACACATATTCGTGTTGACCATGCAATAACGGCACGGAAAATAGTGGTGCCGGGGGCAGACAGCGGCGACGCGCTCCGCTAGCTTTTCCGCCATGACAGAACTCCCGGATCTCACCGCTGCCGCCCTTGTCCGCGCGTTTCGCGCGGGCGACCTCTCCCCCGTGGAGGTGACGCGGGCCTGCCTCGCCCGTATCGAGGCCTGGGATGAGCGGCTCTGCGCCACTTGGGCGGTGGACGCCGAGGCGGCCACCGCCGCCGCCCGCGCCGCCGAGGCGCGGTGGCAGCGGGGAACGCCGCAAGGGCCGTTGGACGGCGTGCCGGTGACGATCAAGGAGAATATCGCGACCAAGGGCGTGCCGCTGCCCTCGGGTTCGGCGGCGGTCGACCACCCCGTGGCATTGGCGGACGGCCCCGCCGCCGCCCGGCTGCGGGAAAGCGGCGCGGTCCTCCTCGGCAAAACGACCATGCCGGATTTCGGCATGCTCTCCTCCGGCCTTTCGAGCTTCCACCGCTTGGCGCGAAACCCCTGGAACCTCGCGATGAACCCCGGCGGATCGAGCGCGGGTGCTTCGGTGGCCGCCGCCGCCGGCTACGCGCCGATCAGTCTCGGCACCGATATCGGCGGCTCCATCCGCCTGCCGGCGGCGCTCTGCGGCGTGGTGGGCCTGAAGCCGAGCTTCGGCCGGGTTCCGGTGTCGCCGCCTTTCCCCGGCCGCGTCGTCGGGCCCATCACGCGGACAGTCGCGGATTCCGCCTTGGCGATGTCGGTTCTCAGCCAGCCGGATGCGCGTGACTTCATGAGCCTGCCGGCCGCCGACATCGATTGGGCGGCACCGCCGCTCGACCTGCGGGGCCTGACCTTCGGCCTCTGCCTCGATACGGGGATCGGCTCCGCGCCGGAGGCTGAGGTCGTGCAGGCGGTGACCGCCGCCGCGCGGCTGATCGAGGCGGCGGGCGCGACGGTGGCGCCACTCGACCCCTTCCTCAAGCGAGAGATGCTGGACGGGCTCGATGACTTCTGGCGGACCCGGTTCGGTTCCGACACGGCGGGGATGTCGGGGGAGCAGAGGGCGAAAATCCTCCCCTACATCCGGGCCTGGATCGATAGCGGCGACAATCTCTCCGGGCAGGCGGTCTATCGCGGCTTCGCGCAGATTCTCGCGATGAGCCAGGCGACGCAGGCGGCGACCGCCCCGTTCGACTTCGTGCTCACCCCGGTCTGGCCCATTCTCTCCTTCCCGGCGGAGTTCGCGAGCCCGCTCAACGACCCGTCCCGGCCCTTCGAGCATATCGGCTACTGCGTCAGCTTCAACATGAGCGAGCAGCCGGCGCTTGCAATCAACTGCGGCTACACGACATCCGGAATGCCGATCGGGATGCAGATCACCGGGCGTCGCTTTGACGATCTGGGCGTCGTGCGGGTCGCGGCCGCTTTCGAAGCGATGCGGCCGGCCTCGCGTCCATGGCCAAGACTGGAGAACCGTTGATGATGAAACCCTGGGTGGCGCTCGCGCTCACCGCCGCACTTGCTTTCGGCACCGTGATACCTGCCATGGCGCAGGTGCCGCCGGCACCCGGCTACCGGCCGCCGCCACCGCCCGGTTATCGGCCGCCGCCCCCGCCACCGCCCTATCACCACCACCACCACCACCACTACCGGCCGCCGCCGCCACCACCGCCGCCCCGGCATCATTACCATCACCACCACCCCTATGCGCCGCCGCCACCGCCCCCTCCCCGCTAGAGCCCGATCTATATTTCTGATTAAGAACGCAAATCTTCGGATCAGGTGAAACCACCTGATCCGATCTGATCCGATATTGCTCTAGCGAGCGCCTTTCGCTCTCATGTCGCGCCCAGCCACGGCGAGGGAAAGACGATGATGCATTTGAGCCCCCACCACCTTCGGGATGAGGAGCGCGCGCTGCTGGCGCGGCTCAGGCATATGCGCCAGCCGCCGCCGGCGGACCCGGCAAACGGCTATACGGTGGGGGAACGTATCGCCGACAAGGTGGCGGCGGCCATGGGCTCCTGGAAATTCATCATCACCCAGAGCCTGATCCTGATGGTATGGATCATCCTGAACATCACCGCCTGGATGCAGCATTGGGACCCCTACCCGTTCATTCTGCTGAACCTGGCGCTGTCCTTCCAGGCGGCCTATGCGGCCCCGTTCATCATGATGAGCCAGAACCGCCAGGCGGCGATCGACCGACGCGACGCCAAAACCGATTACGATGTGAATATCAAGGCGGAACTCGAAATCGAACTGCTGCACGAGAAGATCGACAAGATGCGGGAGGAGGAGATTTCGCGCCTGCTCACGGTTGTCGAGGCACTCTCGGCCAAGCTCGCGGAGATTGCCGTGACCAAAAGCCAGAACGAAGGCTGATGGCGGTCAGGTGATTCCACCTGATCCGATATTGCTCTAGAGCGTTTCCTATTCGCTTACGCTCACAGTCACCGCTCTAGCTCTTTGTTTTTACGAGCATCTTCACCCGATCAGATGATTCCATATGATCGGGATCTGCTCTAATCGCGGGTGAAAGCCCGCAGGGCGGCGGCGTAGGTCTCGGGGTTGAAGCCGAGGGTCAGCGCGCCGCCGGCATCCAGAACCGGCCGCTTGATCGCCGAAGGATGAGCCATCATCAGGGCGACCGCGCGGGTTGCGTCGAGATCCGCCTTCTCCGCCTCCGGCAATTTCCGGAAGGTCATGCCCGACCTGTTCAGCAGCGCTTCCCAGCCCACCGCGCC
Organism: uncultured Pseudomonadota bacterium; assembly: GCA_963745125.1. Classification (GTDB taxonomy): domain Bacteria; phylum Pseudomonadota; class Alphaproteobacteria; order Acetobacterales; family Acetobacteraceae; genus Acidisoma. The sequence continues at coordinate 747,339 of CAVUWB010000006.1, read as the reverse complement.
CGCCCAGGCCTTCAGCACATCGCGCCCAATACCCTGGGCCTTATAGTCATGGAAGCTATAGGCGACGCCGTGCGTCTCCAACCAGGTGCGCGCCTTCCGCATCGTGTCGCAATTCTTGATACCGTAGATCGTGATCGGCTCAGTCATCACAGCCTGCACTCACGGCGCCCAGCGACCGCCACCGCCATGCCAACCGCCGCCCCAGCCACCGCCATGCCAACCACCGCCCCAGCCGCCGCCACCCCAGCCACCGTGCCAACCGCCCCATCCGCCATGCCAGCCACCCCAACCGCCGCCCCACCCGAACGCGAGGGCAGGACCGCCGTAATATCCGGGATAGCCGTAACCGTAGCCGAAATAGGGGTACGCCGCAGGGTAGGGCAAATAGGCATAGGGCCCTGGCCCTGCGGCCGCGTAGCTCGGGTAGCTTTGAATTGTGTTCCCGTTCGCGACCATACACTGGATATAGGCGTAGTCGTAGCTGCGCTGGACATCAGCCCCCGCATAGGCCGCGTTGTTGGACCCCGCACCCGCGCCAAGCACAAGGCCCGTCCCGGCACCGATCGCGGCACCTGCGGCGGGGTTGCCGGCGGCAGCGCCGATGACGGCCCCCGCAGCGGCACCGAGAAGCGTGCCGACCGCCGCACTCCCCACGCCGCTTTGCGTCGCCGCCTGGGACGGTGAGGTCGGTCCGATAATGTTCTGGGCGTAGCCGCGACAGCTCGCATCTTCCGCCTGAAACTGCGCGAAGGTCGTGTGAGGACCCGGCACCGCCAGGACGCTCGGCCCGGTGGGCACGGGCGCGGCGCAGCCGGCCAAACCGAAAGCGGCGGCGATCGCCAAGGATACGCAGAAGAACCGCATGTCTACAGCTCCGCAAACCGGCGAGATATTATGCCGGTTCTTCCCATACGGGTGCAGCGAGTTCACGGGGACGACCGTCCGAAGGCGAGAAGTGGATTGTAACAACGCGCATATGGCACAAATTCAACTGTGCCAAACTTCCCGCAACACGGCAGATTTGTTTGGAAATGGTGCCCAGGGGCGGATTCGAACCACCGACACTGCAATTTTCAGTCGCATGCTCTACCAACTGAGCTACCTGGGCACAGGGGCTCTCGGCCGAGGCGGCTGGGTAGCGCACCCCGCCGGCCCAATCAAGGCCCCCAAACGCAATCGAGCTGTCATATCCGAATGTCGCGACAGGAATGGCGGCGGCGCTACACGCTCAGCCCGTAGCGTTCCATCTTGCGATAGAGCGTGCTGCGGGAAATGCCCAGAGACCGCGCCGCCTCGGCCAGGTTCGCCTGGGATTGCAGAATGGCCTGCGTGATCGTCGCGCGCTCGGCCTGCTCCAGGCTTGTGCCACCTCTCGCGCCACCCTTGGTTCCGGTTTCGCCGGTCGCGTCCTGCGTCGCCGGTAGGGTCACGGCGCCGAGGAAGCCCGCCACCTCCTCCACGGTCACGACCTCCCCCTCCGCCATCAGCAGCAGGCTTTCCACCATATTCCGCAGCTCGCGGACATTCCCCGGCCAGGCATAGCCGCGCAACGCGGCCATGGCCGCCTCCCCGAACCGCCGTCGCGCCACGCCATGCCGGGCCGCTAATTGCCGGTTGAAGACATCGACCAGCAGCTCGATATCGCCCTCCCGCTCCCGCAGCGGCGGCGGCTGGATGCTCGTCACGGCAAGCCGGTGATAGAGATCCGCGCGGAATCGCCCGGCCGCCACCTCGTCCCGCAAATGCCGGTTGGTCATGGCGATCAGCCGCACATCGACGGGATGCGGCTGCCCGCTGCCCAGCCGGTAGACCACCCCCTCCTCCAGCACCCGCAGCAGGAAGGATTGCAGGTCGAGCGGCATCTCGCCGATCTCATCCAGACAGAGCGTGCCGCCATGCGCCTGCTCGAACCGGCCGAGCGCCCCGCCCGCGACCGCCCCCGTGAAGGCCCCGCGCACATGGCCGAACAACTCGCTCGCCAGCAATTCCTTCACCACGGCGCCGCAGTTGAAGACGATGAAGGGGCGCCCGTCCGACGGGTCCCCATGCAGAGCGCGTGCGAACAGCTCCTTCCCCACGCCGGTCTCACCCTCGATCAGAACCGGCACCCGCTTGCCCGCCAGCCGGCGTGCCCGGGCCACCACACGCTCCATGCTGGTGCTGCGCCAGAGGATCGCGGCGAAGGGATCGGATGCCGCCTCGTCTTTGACCGGGGTGTGGCGCGCCAAGGCCGAGTACGGCATCGGCGGAATCCGCAGCATCGCCCCGATCGTCCGCCCTTCGCTGCGGATCACGCTGAACCAATCCGCCCGCAGCGGCTGCGGCAGCTGACCGGGCCAATCATCGATCGGCGCATCCTCGGCCAGCCCCGGCAGCCGATGGCCGAGCGCCACAAGCTCGGGCGCGCGCCCGCTGCTGTGAACGAGCCGCCCGTGCCGGTCCAGCACCACCAGCCCGCCGCGATCGACGGCGGCGCCGTTCGCCAGGCAGACTTCCAGCAGCTGCATGCGCTCCAGGCTCATCCGCTGGCTGAGCACCATCTCGATCTGCCGCGCCGTGACCACCGCCAGGCTGAGATTGTTGCGCTGATAGGTCGGCGGGCGGGCCCGAGATATCGACAACGCCCAGAACCCGCCCGGTCCCGGGCTCGCGGATCGGGGCGGCGGCGCAGGTCCACCCCTTGATGCCCTCACAAAAATGCTCGGCCGCATGCACCTGGGCCGGCAGGCCGGTCGCCAGCGCCGTGCCGATGCCGTTTGTGCCGACCGTATGCTCCCGCCAATCGCCACCCGGCATCAGATGGATGTCCTGCCCGTCATCCAGGGTTTGATGGTCGCCGATCGTGTCCAGCACGATCCCGTCCGGATTGGTCAGCAGCATGAGCGAGCGTGACCCGTCGAACAGCTCCCCCGCCCGGGCAAAGACATCGGCGGCGGCGCTGAGCAGATCGGCATGGCGGACGCGCAGCGCTTCCATCGCATCGCCCCGGGCGGCGAGCGGCGCGGCGCGGCCGCTGGGGTTGATGCCGAGTTCCTGGCTGCGCAGCCAGGAGTCGATGACAAGGCTCGCGCCCGGCATCATCGCCGAGGCACCGCCGCTGAGAAAACGCTCCCAGGCGAGCATCGTCGGTGTGCTTCCGGCGCGTTGCATGATCTGGAACGGCCGCCCTGGCTCAGCCCTGGGCTCCCGCATGGCGGTTTCTCCCTCGACCTGCCGCTTCTCGGGCTTGGTGCCTTCCCGGCGGCTTGATCGGGGCCGAGATTAGAAGCTTTGGCTGCGGCTTCCTAGAGCAGATCCCGATCATATGGAATCATCTGATCGGGTGAAGATGCTCGTAAAAACAAAGAGCTAGAGCGGTGACTGTGAGCGTAAGCGAATAGGAAACGCTCTAGTGTCGCTCGTCAGGCGCGACCCAGCCGCTCGGCGCCGCCGCCCAAAGCCGGGCCGGCCGTCGGGTCCACGCCGTCAGGCATCTGCGCGATCAGGGTCTGTGTCGTCAGGATCAGGGCCGCGATGGAGGCCGCGTTGCGGATCGCCGCCATGCCGACCTTCACGGGATCGACCACCCCCGCCTCCATCAGGTCGAGGATGGCGCCGCTTCGCGCATCGAAGCCGGCGCCGCGTCCAGCCTCGGCCAGCCGGGCCAGCACCGCCACCGGATCGCGCCCGCAGTTGCGGACGATAGAGGACAGAGGCTGCGCCAGCGCGCTTTGCAGCAGGCTGGCACCCAGACGCTGATCGCCGTCCAGCCGCGCCACCGCCGAGGCGAGATCGGGGGCGATCCAGAACAGCGCCGTGCCGCCGCCGGCCACGACGCCCTCCTCCACCGCCGCGCGGGTCGCATTGATCGCATCCTCGATCATCTGCGCCCGGCGCTTCTGCTCGGCCGGGGTCGCGCCCCCGGCGAAGACGGTCGCCGATCCGCCCGAAAGCTTGGCCAAACGCTCCTGCAGCTTGTCACGCTCGATGTTCTGAGGCGCGGCCTCATATTGCCGCGCGACCTGAGTCCGCCGCGCCGCCACCATCTCCGGCTCGCCGGCGCCCTTGCTGATGACGGTCTGATTGGCGCTGATGCGCACCTGCCGAGCCCGGCCGAGATCACGCAGGCCCATATCCTCAAGCCGGCCGCCGAGTTCCCGCGCGACGACACGGCCGCCGGTGACGATGGCGATATCCTCCAGCATCGCACGGCGCCAATGCCCGTATTCCGGTGGATGGATCGCGGCGATCATGGATTGCCCACGCTCCCGCCGCCCGAGAAGGCGCATCAGGCAGTTCGGCGCCACTTCCTCCGCCATGATCAGCAACGGCCGGTCACTGCCTTTGAGCAGCGCCTCGATTGCCGCCGCATCCTCCGGCCCCTGGAGCTTGAGATCCGTCATGAGAATCAGCGGATCATCGAGCACCACCTGCATTTTCTCGATGTCAGTGACCATGTGGTGCGAGAGGTAGCCACGGTCGAAGGCCATGCCGTCGACCACCTCCAACTGCGTTTCCACCGTGCTGCCGAAATCGACCGTCACGATGCCCGTGGGCCCGACACGCTCGATCGCTTCAGCGACCATGGCGCCCGTCACCGGGTCATTCGCCGCGATGGTTGCGACGGCGACCGTCTCCGCCGTGCCGCGCAGCGGCCGGGCACTCGCCCGCAGAGCCGCCAGGGCTTCCACAACCGCGATGTCGAGCCCTGCCACGAGATCGACCGGGTTGGCGCCGGCCGCCAGATGGTCAAGCCCCTGCTGCACCATGGCATCGGCCAGCACCGTCGCTGTCGTTGTCCCGTCACCTGCGATCTCGTTTGTCTGCTTCGAGACCTCGCGCAGCACCTGCGCGCCCATATTCTCGAACGGGCAAGGCAGCTCGATCTCCTGCGCGATGCTGACGCCATCACGCGAGATGATCGGCGTGCCGACCGGGCGATCGATGATCGCGTTCATCCCCTTGGGGCCGAGCGTGCCGCGCACCGCGCGCGCCAGCTTCGCCACACCGCGCCCCAGCGCCTGCCGCGCCTCATCATCATGCAGCATCATCTTGGCCATGGCTTATCCTTCCAGCGTCTTCCCGCCGTCCGCGCGGCCCGCGCGCGGACGGCATGGCCAATCAACCCATCGCCGCACGCTTCTCCGCCGGCACCGCATGGATGAAATCGAGCAAGGTTGGCTCGTCATCATCCCGTCTCTCCGCGAAGCGGGCCGCGAGCAGGCCCCGGCAAAGCGCGCCGTTGAACTCGACATTCACCGCGACGCGCCGCAGCGCGCGCAGATGCGCGCGAAACGCCTGCGGTGCGACCGCAGTGCCGTGTTCATCGACGAAGGCCGGATCATCCTCGCCGGCGCTGCCGACCACCGCACGGCGGTCGAGATAGCGCTGCACCAGGGCCTGCCCCTCGGGCGTATTCGTGCAGCACCTGAGCGCGCCGATCGTGAGCGTCGCCAGCGCATCCGGCTCATGCCCGGCCGCGACGAGGTGATCCGCCAAAGCCACCTGCCGCCGCTGAAAGGCCTTGACGAGAAAGGTTCGCCTGACTTGCGCCAGGTTGCCATCCGCCTCGGCGCCGAACGCCGTCTGGAAGGATTGCGCCTCCGCCATGCCGCGATTGATGGTCTCGGAATACATGTGTTCGCCGAGCGTGACGTTTACCCGTGTCACCCAAGGCAGCGCCACGATCGCGTTCCGCATATCCTCCGCCATGAGGAAAGCGAAATTCGCCGCGCACCAATAGGTCGGCAGACGGAACGACACATCCACCGCGCCGCCATCATCGACCGTGACCTCGGTGACGAAGTCCAGCTCCACCACAGATTCATCGAGTTCCGGGTCGTTGACGGTCGCGAGCCGGGCCAGCACCTCGCTGACCCGGCCCGCCGGCACGATCGCCGCCGCGGCGCTCACTCGGCCGCCACGCGGCCTTTGGCCGAGTGCCGTGCCTTCATCGCCTCCACGTCGATGTCGTAAAGCCGCGCCGCATTCAGCCCAAGGATCTTCTTCTTGGCCTGAAGCGACAGGTTGACCCCGGTTTCCTTGCGGACATCCTCGGGCAGTTCGAAGGCCATGAACTGGTCGACGAGCCATTTGCGGCGTCCAGATACCGTAATCGCTGCCGAAGAGCAGCCGGTCCTCACCGAGCCAGAACAGAAGTTCGGAGATGATATGGGCGAAATAGCCCGGGCGGCTGTGGATGAAGGGCAGTGCCACCGCCAGCCCGCCATAGACATTGGGCTCCTGCACCGCGATCCAGCAGAAATCGTCGAGGCGCGGCAGGCCGCAATGCTCGACGATGAAGTTCAGGTTCGGGAAGGCGGTCGCGGCATCATCGATATCGGCCACGTCGAAGGCATCGCGGTTGAGCGGCAGAATGGTCGGCCCCTTGTGGACATGGATGTTCTTGATGCCGAGTTTCTCCGCCCGTTCCAGATAGCGTTTGGCGTGATCGTCGGACAGCTTGTAGCCCTTGCTGTCCCCTTTCCACTCCGCCGTGTAGAGCTTCACGCCTTTGAGCTTGTACTTCGCGACATCCTCTTCCAGCTGGTCGAGGCCGGCCTCGCCGTCACGCGGATCGAAAGCCCCGTTGAGGATGAAGCGATCGGGATAGCGCGTGCCGAGGCTCGCATTCTGCTCCAGCGTGTTGAAGCCGGTCTTGTAGAATTCCTTGAGGTAGGTGGGCTGAAAGATCGCCATGTCGTCATAGCCTTTGACGAACAGGTCCTCATACATGGTCTCAGCGCCGTATTTCTCGAACTTGGCCCTGCGGCCACAGCTCTTCCTTCGGGCTCAGCGCCGTGTGGTAGCCGAAGAAGCAGTTGATGAACTCCTCGCCATGCTTGTTCCGCTGATTCGCCGGAGACGCATCCCAGAGATGCACGTGGCCGTCGATAATGAAGATCTCTTCGCCGTCTTTGGTTTTGTACATGTTCCCCTCCTCAAACGATCTTATAGTCCGCGCCGATGGCCGCCTTCGCGCTGGCACGTCAGATGATATTCTTTTACATCGTCCATGTTGCCGAACAGCACGACGGTGTTGTCATCCACCATCACCATGCGGCCGTAATGCGTCGAGGTGGAGATCTCGAAGATGTAGGGCGTCATCTCGCGGCCCAGCGCTCTCGGAGATTTCATCCATCTTGAATATCATCTTGCCATCGCCGTCGATGCGGATCATCGCCGGCATATAGGTCACGCGCGATATCGGGCTTGTCCGCCATGACCTCGGCGATGACGCGCGCTTCCACGCTGTCGTTCATGGTTACGCCGCATTGGTGCGAGATCGTGTCCTCGAACTTCATATCCTTCATCGACTTGAAGATATTGTCGGTATGAGCCTGAGACATCTGGTTCTTCTCCTGTGTCAGCGTGTTGGGGGACGACATCAGCCGTCGACAATCGTCGCGGACGTCGATATTCGTCTCGGCGCCGATGGCGCGCGAGCCGGTTCTTCGCGTGCTCCAGCGCTTCGGTGAAATTGGCGACCTTCACGCGCGGCTGCGACCAGATCGGCTGCAGCTGATGCGCCGCCTTCAGGGCGAGCGTGCCGTGCTTCGCGAGCCAACCGGCGAAGAGCCTGCGGTTGTGGTCGCCATGCGCCTCATCCAGCATCAGCATGCGGAACAGCTCGACCGCATTGGCGAGGTTGCGCTCGTAATCGCCTTCGGCCGCCGAGACGACGGCGGGCGTCATGAAGTCGTTCTGCGCGGCGGCCGACTGCATGATGAAGCCGCTGCGGAACAGTTCGCCCACCAGCGGCTCGAACACCACGTTGATGGCGAAATACTGTTCCAGGAAGTCGGTGGCGCCCTGATCGTCTCGATCGCTTGGCGCGTGGCTGCCAGATCGGGTCCTCCAGCCAATGCTTCTTGCCGGCGTCTACGTCGAAGCCGTCGATGTCGAGGCCGATCTCGCCCAGATACAGGGTGAGATCCTGCGCAAAACGCAGCTTGTAGGAGGAGTTGGTCAGGATCGCGTTGTTGATCATCTGCGTGTAGCCGTAGCGCTGCGCCTGCATGGTCGAGGTGCCCAGGCCGAACTCGGCATGTTTGTAGGCGCCGAGATGATCCTGCAGGATCTTCACCCAGGCTGGGTCGAAGCGCTTCGGCGCGCCGGAGCGGCGGCCATTCTCGATCACGTTCTGGATCATGCCGCAGATGGTCGATTGGCGCTGGTAATGGGTGCGCTCCCATTCCTGGTCGACGCTGCGATAGGCATGCCAGTCGCTGCTTTCGCGCGCGGTCCAGTTCTCGTCATAGGTCGGCGTGCCGTCGGCGAAGGAGATGATCCAGTCCTGCAGCAGATACCGCTTCGGGTCCGGCTGCACGTCGACCGTCATGTCCTCGTAATGGGTCGCCTTGCGGCCCTTCGGGTCGAAATAATTGTATTTGCGGCTGTCCCAGCCGGCGAATTTCGCAGCACCGGCAGCGCCGGATTTGACGGAAGCGGTGTTCTCTTGGGTAGCACTCATCGTTTGGACTTTCCCCAGTTTATGTTGCTGTGCTTTCAGGCGCAGATTGCCGCCGGCTACCTCGTCGCCGGCGTGAACTTGTCGAAATAGATCCTGCTCCGGCTCGACGCCGGCCATTTGCAGCACCGGCAGCACCGCGTCGATCATCGGCGGCGGCCCGCAGGAATAGGCGTCGATCTCGCCGTCCAGCCCCTCGGCGCGCAGCGTGCGGGCGACGACCTCGTGGATGAAGCCGGTCTCGCCGGTCCATTCGTCGCTCGGCCTCGGCATGAGACAGCGCCGGGATGAAGCGGAAATCCGGCAGCCGCGCCGCGAAATCCGCGAATTCCTCCAGATGGAACAGATCGGCGCGGGTCCGCGCGCCATAGAAGAAGCGCACGGGCCGCTGCTCGCCGCTGCGCGACATGGTCCTGCAGAATCGACCAGCAGCGGCGACATGCCGGACCCGCCGCCGATCAGCAGCATCGGGCCGGGCCGGCCTTCGCGGCGGAAGCAGGTGCCGTAGGGGCCCTTGACGATCAGCGGGTCGCCGGGTTGCAGCCCGCCATCCGAGCAGGGCGGAGAACGCGCCTTGGGGATATTTTTTGATGATGAATTGCAGCGTGGTCGAGCCACCCTCCGCTGTCCCCCGGCGGATTGGCCATCGAGAAGGAGCGCGTGATGCCCGCTGCCGGGAATGGTGATATCGACATACTGGCCCGGCCCAGAATCGCAGCGGCGCGTCGAGCTCAATCTCCAGCAGCCGGATGTCGTGCGTCAGCGCGCGGATCGCGGTCAGCGTCGCCGCGAATCTCCTTCACCGCGATCGACGGCGCATCAGATCCTCGTCATAATTCAGCAGTTCGACCGTGATGTCGCTGATAGGCAAGCGTGCGGCAGAGCAGAATATGCTCGGTGTCGCGCTCGATAATCCGGCAACGCGAAGGTTGAGTATTTCAGCATCTCGATATCGCCCTCCAGCAGCAGCGATTTGCAGCTGCTGCACTGGCCTTCCTTGCAGCCATGCATCACGCGAAATGCCCTGGCGGAACGCCGCGTCCAGCACGGTCTCGCCCTCCTCGACATCCATCTCGATGCCGACGGGCTCGAAGCGGACCCGATGCGATGTGGCGTCGGCCATGTATGGCGCTCTTCCATCTCTGTCATGAGCGGAAGCCGGGGGCCGGCCGAAGCCGGCCCCCGGATCGTCGCGCGTCAGTTGACACGGCATTGATCGTGAAGCCCTTGCGGTATTCCGCCGCCGCGCCTCCCGCTGCCTCCGGCGTGAGCGCGCGGAACATGGTCAGCGGGCTTGCCAGCGTATGGCCGCGCACGTCGTCCAGCGTCCACATCTTGCTGTCGTCGAAGTGCAGATGCGGTTGCGGCACCAGCGTCTTGCCGTCGGAGCGCACGAAGCCGAGATCCTGTGATCGCATCGGCCAGATCCCAGCCGTGGTAGCACTCCTCCCATTCCCGCCGGCCGCTGAAGCGGCCCATCGCGGGCGTCGGCCGGCCCTCATATTCCGCCGCGAACGCGACCTTGTGGGTCCAGCGGCAGAGTTCCGAGCAGTAGGTGTAGACCTTGCCGTCCACCTCGTCGCAGACGAAGTCCTCGCGGATCAGGCAAGGCACCATGCAGCTCCAGCAACGATGCGGGTAGACATACCCGGTATCGGCGTTGAACAGTGATGTTGGTCTCGCCGGGCTTCGGACAGCTTCTCGTACCACTTCCAGTATTCGCCGAACTCGGCATACCAGCCGGGATATTTATGCTCGAACCACTCGAAGTCCTTCTCCGTCTGCGCCTCGATCCGCCAGAAATTCACCGGCCAGCCGACCGAGAAGAACTGCGCGGTCTTATGGACGTAGTTCTTCTTGACGATCCGGTCCCAGGCCGCGCGCGACGTCGTCATGGTGGATCTTGATGCCGTATTTCTCCAGCGGCAGCATGTAGGTCCGGTAGTAATCCTCGTAGATCCAGCGATGCCACAGCTCGGCATAGCTTTCCTTGTTCTTGTCGCGATCGGTGGTGCCGTATTCGACGAAGGTGCCGATGGCGGCATCCACGATCGCGTGGTTCTGCCAGAAGGCGTATTTCAGATCGCGCTCGAGCAGCAGATGGTTGTCGGGATCGTTGATCAGCGACATCAGCAGCGAATGGCCGTTGCCGATATGCCGGCTCTCATCGGATTGCACCGACAGGAACACCGTCGGCAGCGCGTAGTCGCCGTTGCGCGCGGCTTCGGACGGCATGGCCACGAACAGCGTGTTGGTGAACGCGGTTTCCGCCACCACGGTCAGATAGATATTGGCGGAGGTGATGGCATCGCCGGTGACGAAGCCCTCGGCGAACTGCCGGCCGATCGTCGTGGCATAGCACCGGCCGAATGCGGCTTCGGTGATATCGAACCCGGCCGGGTCGATATAGTTTTCCATGTACCACTTCTTCAGATTCATCTGAATCGTCGAGTGGCGGAACTCATCGACCATCTGCATCGCGAAGCCGGTGCGCAGCTCCTCACCCGGCGCCAGCCGGCCGACCATCGCCATCGAGCGTGCGGCCGAAATCTCGGGGAAGGGAATGATCGCCAGGAACAGCTTCATCCACTCGACCCAGCGCGGCTCGACATTGCGGAACATATCGCCCGCGCAGCGCGGCGTCCAGCGCGCCGTAAACGCGGTTGTCCTTCTCTTCCTGCATCGGGAAATAGGACCGCAGCACCTGCTTCATCGGGTCGCGCGGCGCCTTCTTGATCTTGTAGTCCGTCGGGAAGGTCATCGCTTCCTGAACGTAGCTCGGCGTCCAGCCGAGATCGGCGACGCGGCGAGTGGCCTCGCCGATACTGATTCCTTTCTGGGCGGTGATCTTGGTTAACGAGAGTCCATCAGGCATTAGGAGTCTCCTGCTTTCTTATGGTTCTTTGTCTCTCGACGGGGACATTTGTGCAGAAATTAAGTAATCGGGGAAATATCCGTAGCCACTCATACTCTCAGCAAGTGCCGTGCCAACCTTCGGAGCGTCGTTTAACTTGAGGCAATGCGTGGGTTTTGTAGTCGGGTTAATTTTATACTGCGCTGCGTCATGACGTGTTGTGGGACGGTCAGCCAACTCCTGTCCCAAAATGAGACATCAACGCGGTCACGCCTGCGGACTGTCGGGGCGGCCGATCCGCTTGCCATCCGCGATAAATCGCGCCGCAAGAACCAGCGTCCCCATCGTGAACTCCTTGCCATGCGCCTCGATCATCTCCTGCGCGAGTGCTGCGACACGCTCGAAGAAGCGATCCTTCGAGATGTCCTCTTCCGAAATCTCGGGCTTCGTCACGGAGGCACCTCCGCCCGCGATGAGTGGGCGCGCATCATGGGATGAGCACCGCCCGGCCGCGGATCTTTCCGTGATGCAGGTCATGAAGGGCCTGGTTGGCGTCTCGCAGGCTGTATTCCCGTGTCGCCAGATGCACGAGCCCGCGATCGGCGAGCGCCATCAGTTCCACGAGTTCCGGGTAGGTACCGACAAGATTGCCGACGATCGTCTTCTCGGAGGTGATCATGTCGATCGTCGGCAGATCGATTTTGCCGCCATAGCCCACGACATAGTAGAAGCCGCCATTCGCCGTCATGGCGAGGCCTTTCGCGACCGCCTCGCCTTCGCCCACGAAATCGATCACGGCTTCGGCCCCGCGCCCGCCCGTCAACGCCATGACGCCATCAACCTCGCCGCCATCAGCGCGAAGCTGATGATGCGCGCCGCACTCACGGCCGAGCGCCAAGCCGGTCTCGGATCGATCGACGACGATGATCTCCGCCGCGCACAGCGCCGCCAGCACCTGAATGCCGATATGGCCGAGGCCGCCGGCACCGATGACGACCACGAACTGGCCGGGCAGCAGATGGCGGGAGGCTTTCTTCGCCGCGCGATAGGCGGTGAGGCCCGCATCGGTATAAGGCGCTACATCCTTGGGTGCGAGGGATTTCGGCAGCTTGATCAGCGAACGTTGGCCGGTCAGCAGATATTGCGCGTAGCCGCCATTGGTGTTGATGCCGGGGAACTTGCTGTCCGTCGCGTGCATGTCATCACCCCGGCGGCAGGCGAGGCAATGGCCGCTCGTCACGAGCGGATGACAGATCACCGGATCGCCGACGCGGAAGCCATCGACGGCGGGGCCGACTTCCTCGACCCATCCGGCATTCTCATGGCCCATGATGTAGGGAAGCACGACATCGACCTTGCTGCGCCAGATCCCCTCCACAACGTGCAGGTCGGTTCTACACACACCGGCACCGCCGATCCGCACGATGACATCGGTGGGGCGTTCGATCCTCGGATCAGGAACGTCCTCGTAATGCACAAACGTATCGGAAGAGAGGCTCTCATCGTAGGCGTGCAACACGGCTGCCTTCATGGCGTCGTATCCTCCATTCTTCTCCGCCTTCAATCGGGGGAGTGCTCAAGCCGTGTTTGCCAGTGCATCCGCCGTGCCAGCGCCGGCAGCCATGCGAATTCAACGGCTTGCATAAGCGCCTTTACCGCCCGGTCTGTTCCCGGCGGAACACTTCGCACGCGGCACTGTTCCGTTTCGGAACAGGCGAGCGCCATCGCGCAAAGCGTCCACTTGACGAAGCCGCGATAGCTGCTCTTGATCGGATATCGGCCGGAGACAAGGCCGGATACGGCCCCTGGGGAAGTGCCATGCTGATTTCGACGGAGGAGCGTCTCGGGCGTGCCCGGACGGTCCTCGAAAGACGCCTCATGACACCGAACGATCTGCTCAGCCCGGATATTGCCGCGAGCTGGACACGGTGTTTGGAACATGGGCTCGATCCGGGTCAGCCGCCGCAGATCGATCATCTCGACGATGCGGAGCTGCGCCGCGCGCGTGAAGCCGCCGGCGTGCTGCGCCCGCTGGTGCTGGCGGAGATGGAAACGCTGTACGATCAGATCTCCGGCAGCAACTTCATGATCGCCTTCGCGCTGCCACGCGGCCTCATCCTCGATACGATCGCCGACCGCACCTTCAACCCGATGGCGCGAACCACGAATATTCAGCCAGGCGGCTTATGGTCGGAGCTTGGCTGCGGCACCAACGCGCTTGGCAGCGCGGCGGCAACGCAACGCGCCATCACGGTTCATGGCGGCGAGCATTTCTTCAGCCGCTACGGCAAGCTCACCTGCACCGCGGTACCCGTCTTCGCGCCGGACGGCGTGGTCGCAGGTGTGCTCGACGCCTCTTCGGATTGCAGTTCGCGCCAGCAGCATACGAAGGCGCTGGTATCGATGGCCGCGACACAGATCGAGAATGGTTTGTTTCGCGAGCATCATCGCGGCGCCACCCTCGTCGCCTTCCACAACCGCGCCGAATATCTGCGTACCTTGAGCGCGGGCCTCATGGCTTTTGATGCGGCGGGAACGGTGCTGAACATGAACATGCGCGCGCGCCTGTTCCTGCAAGGCCTGCCGACCGAGGCCGGACGGCGCTTCCAGGACATGTTCCGCACGAGCTTCGCGGATTTCATCGATGCGGGCCGCCGGGACCCGCGCGTGCGGTTGCAGGACCGCGTCGGCAGCATCTTCGTCGCGAGCATCGAGACATTCCAGCCGGCCGCGATCGCCACACCGAAACGGGTGGCCCCGCGCAATCCGGTGAAGGCCGCGCCTGCCTTCGTCGCGCTCGACCCTGTCGTCGTGAAAGCGATGCGCGATGCCGAGGCGGCGGCGCAGCGCCGGCTGCCGATCCTCATCCGGGGCGAGACCGGCACAGGGAAGGAGCAGCTGGCACGCCACGCCCATGCCAGCAGCGGCCGGCCGGGCGCCTTCGTGCCCGTGAATTGCGCGGCCCTCCCCGACAGCCTGATCGAGGCGGAGTTGTTCGGTCATGCCGAAGGCGCCTTCACCGGCGCCCGGCGCGGCGGCGCGGCCGGGCTGGTGGCGCAGGCCGACGGCGGCACGCTATTCCTCGACGAGATCGGGGATATGCCGCTGCCGCTGCAAACGGTCCTGCTGCGGCTGCTGGATGACTGGATGGTGCGCCCCGTCGGTGGCAGCGCACAGCGCGCGGTCGATGTGCTGCTGATCGCCGCCACCAATGCCGACCTTGCCGATCATGTGGCGAAGGGGCTGTTCCGCGCCGACCTCTTCTACCGTCTCGACACGATCGAGGCTGTGCTGCCGCCGCTGCGGGAGCGTTCGGATTTCGCGGCGATCGCGACGCATCTCCTCCAATCGGTGAGCCCGGGGGCGGAGATCGAGGATGCGGCCCTCGCCTGTCTCGCGGCACAGCCCTGGCCGGGCAATATCCGCGAGCTGCGCAATCTGCTGACGCGGCTGACGCTGACGGGCGGGGCCAACCAGATCGGGCTCGCCGCCATCGAGGCCAGCCTCGGCGCAACGGCCGCGCGGTCCGCCCCCCGGCTGAAGGATGAGACGGCGGAGCGCATCGTGGCGGTACATCGGGATTTGGGCGGCAATCTCAGCGCGGCCGCGCGCCGGCTGGGCGTCTCGCGGAATACGGTCTATCGCGCGCTGGCGCGAACACGGCCCACCGCGTAACTCAGCCCTCCTCCAGCGAGCCCACCAAGGCCGCCAGCAGTTGATCGGCATGCTCCGTCGTGAAGGGCAGAGGCGGCCGGATCTTCAGCGTATTCCCGTGAATGCCTGAAGCGCTGATGAGCACGTGGCGCCGCCGCATGGCATTGACGATGCGGCCGGCCAAGGCGCCATCGGGCGCGCGGCTGGCCATGTCGGTAACGAATTCCAGGGCGATGAACAGTCCGTCCCCGCGCACATCGCCGATGGCGGGGAAACGCCCGCGAAGATCGTTCAGCCCCGCGCGCAGATAAGCGCCGACGCGCGCCGCATTCTCCATCAGCGCCTCGTCCCGCAGCACATCCAGCACCGCGATCGCGGCCGCAGCAACTCACCGGATTGCCGCCGAAGGTGTTGAAATACCGCGTGCGGCTGGCGAAATCGTCGAGACAGATCCGGCCGCCCCACAACACCCGCGATCGGCATGCCATTGCCCATCGGCTTGCCGAGCACCACGAGATCGGGCGCCGCACCATGCCGCTGAAACCCCCACATCGTCGAGCCCGTGCGGGCGAAGCCCGGCTGCACCTCATCGGCGATGAACAGCCCGCCCGCCTCATGGATCGCGGCGACGGCCGGCAGAATGAAGCCCGGCGGGTGGGTGCAAAGCCCGTCGCTGGAGAACACGGTGTCGAACAGCAGCGCCGCGGGCGCCACGCCATGGCGCCGCAGATCGGCGATCGCCGCGCGCACGCGCCCGGCGAAACGCTCGCCCAGCTTCTCCGGGTCCTCACGGAAACTGTCCGGCGCTTCCACCACGCGCACATGCAGCCCGAGCGGCACGCCCGCGCCGAGCGAGGGCGACGCCTCGGCGGCGGCGGCGGTGACACCGTGATAGGCGTTCGCGGTCACGATCACGCCCTGGCCGCCGGTGGTGAAGCGTGCGATGCGCAGGGCGAGGTCGATCGCCTCGCTGCCCGTGCAGGTCAGCATCACCTGAGACAAGGCGGGCGGAAACATCGCCACCAGCCGCTCGGCATAGTCCACCACAATGTCGAACAGGTAGCGCGTATGGGTGTTGAGGCGCCCGACCTGCGCCCGCACTGCTTCCACCACGCGCGGGTGGCAATGCCCGACGCAAGGCACGTTGTTATAGACATCGAGATAGGGCGTGCCGTCGGCGGCGAAGAGCCAGACGCCCTCGGCCCGCTCCACATACAGCGGTTCCTCGTAGAACAGCCGGTAGGAAGCGCCCAGCACGCGCTGCCGGCGGCGGATGAGCGTCTGGGTCTTTTCCGGCAGGGTGCCGAGGTTCGCCCCATCGAAGGCGTTGATCATCGGGGGGCGGGTGGTCCGCTCGGTCATGATGTCACCTCATCTCGGGCTGCCTGCCACAAGGCTAGCAGCCGGGCTTGTCCGCGTTCCGGGTCCATCTCCGCCACGCGCCGCATCACCTGCCAGGCGCGGCCCGCATTGCGCATGAGATAGGCGCTGTTCTCGGGGTAGAGCGCGGCACGCCAGGCCGGAATGAGCCCGCGCAGGGCAAGGCGTGTCGCGATGAGATCGAACAGCACCAGCGCCTCCGGTTCGGTCAGCGGCCGCACCGCCTCATACCCCGCCAGCAGGGGTGCCAGCGGCGTGAACAGCGCCGCATCGTCATGGAGGTCGAGATGGTAGGAGCCGGTCACGCCCAATTCCTGAACCAGGGGTGCGCGCACCATATCGCCGAAATCCAGCACACCCGCGACCCGCTGATCATCATCCGCCCGCATCAGCAGGTTGCTGCCTGTGAGGTCGTTGTGAATGACGCCGGCGGGCAGGCCTGGCAGCACCGGCAGCACCCGTTCCTCGAAACGGTCGATCAGCCGGGCGACCCAGCCGCGCGGCTCCTCCTCGGGGATCGTCGCGAGCAACGGGCGGAGTGCCGGCGCACGCTGCATGTCCCACAGCAGCGGGTGGCTTTCGCCGGGGTGGGAGAAGCCGGCCAACGCCCGTGAGAACCGCGCGAGCACCCGCCCAAGGTCGCGCAGCCCGGCGGGCATCAGCACCCGGCCGCCGAGCATGGCACCGTCGAGCCAGGTGAACAGCCGCACGGCATGCGGGCGCCCATCCGCCCCGGCGCGCCAGTCGATCAGCTCGCCGGCGGTGGTCGGCACGATCCGCGACACCGGCAGAGCAGGGTCCGCGCGCGCCACATGGCCAAACGCGGCGGTTTGAAACTCTGTCACCACCCGCTCCTCGACCGGGTTGGTGATTTTCAGCATGAAGGCGCCCCCATCGGGCGTGCGCATCAGGAAATTGCGGTCCCGCTCCCCGGCCAGCAGTTCGGCGACACCCGCGCGACCATAGGTGTCTTGGAAGATCGCGCGGGCTTCCGCCTCCGTCACCTCGGGCACCGCGCTGGTGAGCACGGCGGCGGCGGCACCGATCAAACTCTCGGCAGTCATCGTCAGGCCCTCGGCAAGGTCACGACGAAGCGGGCGCCGCAGACCTGCCCGGCTTCGTCATATCGGTTCTCGGCGCGGATGCGGCCGTTCAGCGCCTCCACGATCTGCTGGCTGATCGACAGCCCCAGGCCGGAATGCTTGCCGAAGCTCTCGCTGCTCGGCCGCTCCGAATAGAAGCGGTCGAAGACGCTTTCCAGCTTGCCTTCCGGGATGCCGGGCCCTTCATCCGCAACGCTGATCTCGACCATTCCGTCGGCAATTTCCTGCGCTGCCAGAACGATGCGGCCGCCGGACGGGCTGAAGGACCGGGCATTGCCGATCAGATTGCGCAAGCACCTGCACCAGCCGGCCCTCCACCGCCGCGACGCCGATGCCGGGCTTCACCTCCCCCAGCACCAGCATCGGCGCACCGGGGGCGCGGGTCGCATCGTCGATATCGGCCAGCGCGCCGAGCATGGCGACGATATCGAGCCGCACCGGCGTCACGCGGGAAATCTCGGCATCGACGCGGGAGGCGTCGGAGATGTCGCTGATCAGCCGGTCCAGCCGCATCACGTCCTCGGCGATGATCGCCAGCAGGTTGCGCCGCTTCGCCGCATCCTCGATCCGGCGCAGCGTCTCGATGGCGCTGCGGATCGAGGTCAGCGGGTTCTTGATCTCGTGCGCGACATCGGCCGCGAAGCGCTCGATCGCGTCCATCCGCCCCCAGAGCGCGGTCGCGGAATCGGACAGCGCGCCGGCGAGCGATGCCGATCTCGTCGCCGCGATCCATCAGCGTCGCCGGGCACTGCGCCGGTACGGCCATGGCCCTCGCGCATGGCCTGGGCCGCGATGGCAAGCCGCAGGATCGGGCGGGCGATGGTCAGCGACAGATACCAGGACAGCATCACCGTCAGGACCAGCGCGACCAGGAACAGGCCGAGGATCGAGAGGCGCACGGAAACAGCCGCCTGATCCACCTCGCCGCGCCTCACGCGTCAGCAGGACGATGCCGACGGTGTGCGTTATCATGCGTCACCGGCTCGGCGACCGTCACCAGCAGCCGGTTGTCCGGCGGTGCGGCGGATATAGGGCGGCATCTCCTGCCCTGGTATCATTGCCGCGCAGCGCCAGCACGGCCTTCAGATCCGGCTGCCAGTCCGAGCCGTCGGCCTTGTCGACCTGGCGCACCGGAATGCCGCCGGCCGAGCGGCGCCCAGGCCAGCAGATGGTCGTAGAACCAGCTCGACCATGCTGCTGATGGTCGCCGCCACTGGCGGGCGGCGGCAGCGGCTCGGTCACGATGGCGCCGCCCGGCCCTCGCGCACCTGGCTATCCGCGACCAGATTGCCGTCGGGCCGATACAGCCGCGCCTGGGCGTTGGGGGTCGGCTCGGTCAGCCGGCGAGCAGCGGGCGGGCGAGATCGGCCACCAGCTCGGCATGGTCGCCCGACTCTCCTGCACGGCGCTCTCGCCCAGCGCGCCGGCATAGATGCGGGCCTGTTCGCGCAGCGCGCTGACCTCGGCATCCAGCAGGCCGTTCTGATACTGGTCGAGATACAGCAGCGCCGACGACGCAGCAGCGCCAGCGGCAGCGCGTTGACCAGCAGGATGCGGCGCAGCAACGGCGAGGCAAGGCGGCGCCTGGGCGCGAGCGCCGGCGCCGACACCGCCATCGGGCCGGCGGGCGCTCCGGCAGGACGACGCCGTCCGGCATCAGCCTCCGTCCCGCCCCGGCATCACGCGCCTCGTCTAGTCGCGCGATTCAGACCTCCGGTCATCACGCTCTAGCTTTCCTTGTAGCGGTAGCCGATGCCGTAGAGCGTCTCGATCTGGTTGAAGCTGTCATCGCTCGACGCGGAACTTCTTGCGCACCCGCTTGATGTGGCTGTCGATGGTGCGGTCATCGACATAGATGTTCTCGCCATAGGCGGCGTCGATCAGCTGGTCGCGGGACTTCACCATGCCCGGCCGCGCCGCCAGCGCCTTCACCAGCAGGAACTCGGTCACGGTCAGCTGGATGTCCTGGCCCTTCCACAGGCATTGATGCTTGGTCTCGTCCAGCACCAGATCGCCGCGCACCATCACGCCGCCGGGCGCGGCGCCGGAGCCTTCGGCGCGGCTGGCCTCGTTGCGGCGCAGCAGGGCGCGGATGCGCTCCATCAGCAGGCGCTGGCTGAACGGCTTGGTGATGTAGTCGTCCGCGCCGAGGCGCAGGCCCATCAGCTCGTCCACCTCCTCGTCCTTGGTGGTGAGGAAGATCACCGGCATCGCGCTGCGCTGGCGCAGGCGCTGCAGCAGCTCCATCCCGTCCATGCGCGGCATCTTGATGTCGAGCACGGCGAGGTCGACCGGGCGGGCGGTGATGCCCTGCAGCGCGCTCTCGCCGTCGGTGTAGGTGCGGACCTGGAAGCCTTCCTGCTCCAGCGTCATGGAGACGCTGGTCAGGATGTTGCGGTCGTCGTCGACCAGGGCGATGGTCTGCTTCATCTCGGTCAGCTTTCGCGTGCTCTGGCCCGACCGGGTCGGGCCGCAAATATGTGAGAGAGGCTTAAAGCAATCCCTTGAGCCGGGCCAGCGTGAAGGCGCTGATCGTGATCACGTCCCGCACGACGCCATCGCGGATCATCCGCTCGAACTCCGCCAGCGGGAACCGGCCCTGGATCATGTCCTGCTCCTCATGTTCCAGCGCGGTCTCGCCCTGGCGCAGGTCGGTCGCGAAGAACACCCGTCCGGCCTGATCCGAATAGCCCGCCGCCTGGAACACGCGGCCGATCTCGATGAGCGTGCCGGCGTCCAGGCCGGCCTCCTCCCGCAACTCGCCCGCCGCCAGGTCGCGCGGGTCGACATCCGCGCGCCATTCCCAGGTGCCCATCGGAAACTCCCAGGACCGTTGCCCGACGGGATAGCGAAACTGCTCGACCATATGAACCACGCCATCCTGCACCGGGCAGATCACGGCGAATTCAGCACGCTCCAGCACCGAATAGATGCCCTCCGAACCGTCCCGGCGCCGGACCTGATCCTCCCGCAGCCGCAACCAGCGGTTCTCATAGATCAGGCGGCTCGAAATCCGAGTGATGGCGTCGGCCATGGCTCACCTCGCGCGGCGGAATGTCAGGTTGTAGCGGAAAGGCCCGAACAGCGGGTCGGCACCGGGCTTGACCGGCCGCAGGCCGTGGAACAGCAGCCGCGCGGCACCCCCGAAAACCACCACATCGCCATGGCGCAACGGCAGCGGCCGCGCGCGGTCCCGCCGGTCGGCGCCGCCGATCAGGAACACCGCCGGCAGGCCGAGAGAGACGGAGACGATCGGCTGCGCGAAATCGCGCTCATCGGCATCCTGATGCAACCCCATCCCGGCGCCGGGCGCGTAGCGGTTGATCAAGCAGGTATCGGGTTGAAATCCCGGAAAACCGGCCTCCGCCGCTGCCTCGGCGGCGAGGCGCGCAAAATCCAGGGGCATCGCGGGCCAAGGGCGCCCGGTCTCGGGATCGGCGCTTTCGTAGCGATAGCCGCGCTTGTCGCTCACCCAGCCGCAATCCCCGCAGCTTGTCATGGCGGCGGCAAGCCGGGCGCCCCGTCGCGTCGTCATGAAACGGAAGGGCGCGGCCGTTGCGACCACCGCCAGCGCCGGCGCGATGAGGCTGGCCTCGGCCCGGGCCTGCAGCAGCAGCAGCATGCCGCCCGGCAGGCTCGGCGGGGCGAGAGGCAATTCCACCCCTGCGAAAAGGTCGCTCAGGCAGGTTGGGGCAAGGTGAAGAGGCGCGAAACCTCGTGCAGATCCGCCGCCACCGGATGCCGTGTCGAGGGCAGGGTGCCATCCGCCCCGCGGACGAGTTGGCATGTCCGCAGCCCGGCGGTGGCGGCGGCATCCAGCTCGGCCTCGATATCGGAGAGGAAGAGGATAAGCCCGGCCGGCAGGCCGATCCGGCCGGTGATGGCCGCGTAGCTGGCAGCCTCCCGCTTCGGCCCGATCCGGGTATCGAAGAAGCCGCCGAACAGGCCGGTCAGGTCGCCCGCCTGGCTATGGCCGAAGATGCCGCGCTGCGCTTCCTCGGAGCCCGAGGAGTAGACGTATAAGGGCAGGCCCTCGCGTTTCCAGAAGGCGAGGCATTCCGGCGCCTCCGGGTAGAAGCGCGCGACCAGATCACCCGCCGCATAGCCCTCGCGCCAGATCAGCCCCTGGATGGTCTTGAGCGGCGTCACCTTCTCGTCAAGGTCGCTCCAGCGCTCCAGGCTCGCCACCGGATCGGCCTCGGGCACCAGAGCGCGGGTTTGCGCCAGGATCTCCGCGACCTCCGGTTCCCCGGCATGGGCCGCCACGAAACCGGCGAGCCGCGCGCGCGCATAGGGGAACAGCACGTCCCGCACCGCGCTGATCGGCGTCACCGTGCCTTCGATGTCAATCAGCACAGCCACGACCGGCCGGATCAACGCGGGCTCGGTCTCGTCCGGCGGCAGTTCGGTCAGCTCCGCCATGGTCGGCGTCAGGCCGCCGGGAAGCGGGCGCTGATATCGTCACCCGTGAAATGCGGCACCCAGCCCGAGGTATCGGTGAAGATGCGCAGCGCCGTGAAGAAGGGCCGCTCGCCGGCATCGAACCAATGCTTGATATTGGCCGGCACGCTGATCAGGTCGCCCGCCGTGCAATGCGCATCATAGATGCGGCCGTTCAGGTGCAGGATGAAGTTCCCGGCGCCATGGACGAAGAAGCGGACCTCGTCCTCCGTATGGCTATGCTCGTTGATGAACTTCGCGCGGAGCGGCGTGGCCTGCGGATGGTCCGGCGTGAGCTTGATCACATCGGCCGAGCCGGCACCGGAGGTGCCCATCAGGGCGTCGAGATAGGGCTTGTAGGCAGCAAGGATCGTCTCCGCATCGTCATCGGGGGAGAGCGTCACCGGGCTGTCCCACCGCTCGAAGCGGACGCCGATGGTCTTCAGCTCGTCAGCCATCGCCCCCGCATCCTCGGTCCGCAGGATGGGCGCGTCAGGCAGGTCGTCATGGTAGATGGTCAGGCGGCTCATGCGAGCTTCCTCCGTTCAATTTCCGTCGCCAGCAGGAATTCCAGCGCTTCCAAGCGATGGAGCGCGGCCGTCACATCCGCGCCCCAGACATAGACGCCGTGGCCGCGCAGCACATAGCCGATCGGCGCAGCCCCCGACGCGAGCGCGGGCGCGAGACGGCCGGCGAGGCGCTGCATGTCCTGATCATTGTCCACAACGAGAAGCGAGGCTTTCACGGCATGGGTCGTGAAGTCGCTCCAGGCCTTCAGAATCTCATAGCCTTCCAGCACGATGGCATCGGCATCCGGCAAGGCGAGGGTGAGCGCAGTCGCCGGCACCGAATGGCCGTGCAGCACGGAGCCGACCTCAGGCCACAGCCGGTAGATCTGGCAATGCAGAAGCGCCTCGGCGCTCGGCCTCACGCCGGCGGTCAGGCTGCGCCCATCGAAATCGACTGCGATGATGTCCTGCGTCGAGAGGAAGCCCTTATGGACACCGCTGCGCGTGATGGCCATCCGCTCGGCGCCGCCGGCCAAGCGCGCGCTGAGGTTCCCGCTGGTCGCCGGGACCCAGCCGCGCTGATCCATGCGCCGGCCGGCGGCGACCAGCGCATTCGCGATATCGCCCGGAATAAGGGGCATCTCCGCCTTCGCCGCAGCGGCGGGCGCGAGCCCGCCTGCCACCAGCCCATCCGCCATCATCACCATGCCGTCCTATCCCTGGCCGCCAGCGGCAGCAGGGTCAGCCCTGGTTATGAACCGTCGTGGTCGGGCGGGCCGTGCCCGAGGGCGGAACCTCCTGCGACGGGCCCGAAATGCTGCCCGAAGGCTTGTCCGACGCCATCGAAGCGTCGTCATCCTCCGCCATGTTTTTCTTGAAGGATTTGATGCCCTTGGCGAAGTCGCCCATCAGATGACTGACCTTGCCGCTACCGAACAGCAGGAGCAGGACCAGGATAACGATCAGCCAATGCCAGATGCTCAACGAGCCCATTTTGCCTCCCTCGGGGATAAGCCCCCAAGCTTCGCCTCAGATGTCACGGGGGCGGGATCGCGGCAACCCACATCCCCCTCGGCGGTCACCATACCCCTCCGCCGCCGCTTCCACCAGCGGCGCGCGGAATTGACCGATCACAGAACTTGTCCACAGCTTTCTGGCCCAGGATCGCGTTCTGCCATTGGCGCCGCCGCCCCGACCATATACATTATCTAGTAGTTCACAGGCCGGGGGACCACGAGATGGAGTGGAACGACACGATAATCGCGGAACTCAAGGGGCTCTGGTCGGACGGTCTTTCAACCGCGGAGATCGGTCGCCGCCTGGGGATTTCAAAAAATGCGGTCGTGGGCAAGGCGCACCGTCTCGACCTGTCGCCGCGCCCCTCACCCATCCGCCGCCATGAACGCTCGCCCGACGCACCACACCCCGCACCCCGCGCGGTCGGGCCGACGCTCGCGCCACTGCCGGCCCGCCCGGCGCCCGCGCCCCTTCCCGCCCCGGTGGCTACGGCCCCCGCGATCAAGCCGATCCCTCCCCGGCGGCTAGCGGCGGTCACATCGCCCGCCATCCGTGTTTCCGCCTGCTGCTGGCCGATCGGGGAGCCGGGGAAGCCCAGCTTCCACTTCTGTGATGCCGTCGCCGTGCAGGGCAAACCCTACTGCGCCCAACACGCGCAGCTCGCCTATGTCAAGATCAGGGACCGTCGCGAGGACGCAGCCTGATACACCCGGCTCGCTGTCGCGTTGCGGCACCGGCGGGATAGACGCGCCTGCCGCTCGGGCGGAACCGGCGCCGGGGGAACGAGCTGACGATGCTGACGGCGCTGCCGCGCTTTCTCTGGCCCGATGAGGCGCCCGGGACACATACCTTCACGCGCACTTGCCCCACCTGCGGCGATGCCGGGCCGAAAGCGACGGTCTGCCTGTCTGCGCCGGGCGCCACCCTGCCCTGGCGGCTACTACGTTGCCCGGCCTGCACCTGCGGCTTCTTCGAAAATCAGGCGATCGCCGATTATGCCGATGAGGGCATGTCCGGCGCGTCGGCCACCTATTTCGTGCAGCAGGGCGCGGCAGTCGCGGTCTTCGCCGATATTCTGGCTCATCTCCGCAAACCGCCCGGCGCCTACTATGTCGAGATCGGCTGCGGCTTCGGCTTCGGCCTTGATATCGGCGCCCATGCCATGGGCTGGCACTGCCGGGGCATGGACCCGGCCAAGCTGTCCGAACTCGGGCGGGACCTGCTCGGCGTCGACATCGCCCTCGCCTATTTCAGCCCGGAGACCGTCGCCGATGCCAGCTGCGACATCGTCATGGCGACCGAGGTGCTGGAGCATCTGCCCGACCCCCTGGGCTTCCTGCGTGAGATACGGCGCGGCCTGAAGCCAGACGGTGTCATCGTTCTCACCACGCCGGATGTGGCGGCGGTGCGACCGGACATCGCCAAGCCCATGCTCAGCTCCGTGCTGTCAATCGGTCTTCATCTCATCCTGCATAGCCGGACGAGCCTGGAAGGCGCCTTGAGGGCGGCCGGCTTTCCCCATATCCGGATCGAGAGCAACGGCTGGACCCTCACGGCTTTCGGCTCGGCGGCGCCGCTTGACCTTCGTGACGATCCGGCCGAGCGGCACGCCATCGTCACCCGCTACCTCAGCGGGCGGGCCATGGCGCGCGGGGAGGCAGACGATCTCTTCATCGGCTTCGCCGGCCGTGCTTTTTTCGACGCCGTCTGCGCCATGGATGCGCCGGCCGCGCAACAGGTCTGGGTGAGGCTCGACGCGGCGCTGAGGGCACGATATCGGATCGATATCGACACAATATCGACACCTCCCGCCGGTATTGAGGCGATGACTCTGGATGCGATCGGCGCCGCCATGCCCTTCAACCTGCCCGCCATCATGCTGGGGCGCGCTTATCAAAGGCTGAATGCGGGGGAGCCGCGCCCGGGCTTGCGCCCCCGCTTCCACGCCATCCGCGCCGTTTGCGCGCCGCTCCTCGCACGGCAGGATGGCGCGAATATCGGCGATATGCAGTCCCGCCAGATCCTCTGGGTGGCTGATGCCGAAGAATTGCTTTGCCTGGCGTCAGCCGGAAATGCGAGTGTGCCGTTGATGATTGGACGTTTGCAGCAATCACCAACGGGCGCCGGACGCGAGGATATCGTTCGTCGGGTGGTCGAGATTTTGATCCATGGAGAAAATCCGTTCCTCGCCGCATGGGTGGCCAGGGCGGACGGTTTTGCGCACATGCGAATGCCAGGCGATCTTTCCACCATGGCGGTGCTCAAGTCGTTTTATCATGAATGCGGCTATCGGCTGAGGCGGCGGTTCCGTGCCCGGTAGCCGGTTGGAGCGGCATGCGCTGGGTGAGCCAATAACCTGGCGCGTCCTGGTCAGGCGGCTGCGAACGTCACAGAACCGCAGGCTGGCGTTAAAAAACCTCAGCCGTCACGCCTGTCGCGCGCTTTGGGCGCGAATACTCTTCGTGACCCACTCCACCACCCTACAGCCGCTGGCGGCCCTCGCGCGGGAAAGCTGGGTGCAAACGAAGATCGCGGCCAGCATTCCCTTCGCCGCCCGGCACTCGCCGCATCAGGTGGTCGAGCAATGGATGGCGCCCGATCGCGCTCTCGGCGAGAAGGTGGCGCTTTTCGTTCATTTCGACGCGCGCGGGCAGGTAACGCCGGAGGCGCGGGACTTTATTGCGAGGCTGGGCGAGGCCGGGCTTGACGTGGCCTTCGTCACCAACTCCGAACATATCCAGGATGAGGACAAGGCTTTCCTCAAGCTGCACTGCGCCGCCATCCTGATCCGCCGGAACATCGGCTATGATTTTGGCGCTTGGCGCGACGCGCTCGATACGCTCGGCCTGCCCCGGGCCGAGACGCGCGCCATCTTCCTGGTCAATGACAGCGTCTACGGGCCTTTCGCCGATCTCAAGCCGCTGCTTGCCGCGATCGATTTCGACCGCGCGGATGTCTGGGGAGCGACTGAAAGCTGGCAGCATCGCTACCATTTGCAGTCCTTCTTCCTGGGCTGCGGGAACGCCGTGATCCGCAGCCAGGCATGGCGCGATTTCTGGCGCTCGGTCCGGCCGGTGCCGTGCAAGGATTGGGTGATCCGCCATTGTGAAATCGGATTCACGGGGGCGATGATGAAGGGCGGTGCGCGCTGCGCCGCGATCTTCCCCAGCGCGTCGCTGCTGGATGAGCACGAAATCGAGCGGCTGGAGCGCGTCCTCGATGAGGATGAGGTTTGGCGCGGCAAGAACAGCCGCGTGCATGCGGCTGCCATCCATGCCGACCGGATCCTGCGTATCGCGCGGGACGACCGGCATGCGCTCAACCCCTCCGTTGACCTTTGGCGCCAGCTCATCCTCGCGGGTTATCCCTTCCTCAAGCGCGAGTTGCTCCTCCGCAATCCAACGCGGGTGGCCGATGTCTTTGAGTGGGAAGATGTTGTCAGCGAGGCATTGACCGTCGATCCGCACCCGCTGGCCGAGGAAATCCGCCGCTCGCTCGGGCCGAAGCTGCCCGCGGTCTGGAGCCCCTATCTCGAAACCACGCTGGATCGCCGCTAGAGCAATATCGGATCAGGTGGAATCACCTGATCCGAAGATTTGCGTTCTTAATCAGAAACCTAGCCCCAGCGCTGTGCCGCCGCATCATCGGCGCCCCGCGCCTCGACCCAGCGATCCTCGCCCGACACCGGATGCTCCTTCTTCCAGAATGGCGCGCCGACCTTCAGCCAATCGATGAGGAAGGCCGCCGCCTCCGACGCCGCCTGCCGGTGGCGGGAGGCGGTCAGCACCAGAACGATCCGCCCGCCCACGGGAATGCGCCCGAACTCGATGGATGATGCGGCAACCGCTCAGCGCCCAGCGGGTCTCCGCCTCGGCCGCCATGTCGGCGATCGCCCGCTCCGTCATCCCCGCGTAGTGCTCCAGCGTCATCGCCTCGATCGGGTCATCGGCCCCGCGCCGCACGATGCCGAGGAAGGAGGCGATGGCCCCGGCGTCACCGGCCTCGATCCGCAGCCGCTCCATCTCCTCACCAGGATCGAAATCGGCGGCGCCTATGCGGATGAAGGCCATAATGGGCCGCTAGCCGCCGGTGATCGGCGGAAAGAAGGCGATTTCATCGCCATCGGCGACTGCCGTTGCCGGGGAGGCGAAGACCTGATTGACCGCGCAACGTACCCGTGCCGTGTCGGCGAGCGCCGCGACATAGCCCGGCCCCCGGGATCGTAGCCAGAGCACGAGATCACCCACAGTCGCGGTGCCGGCGGGCGGCGCCACCTGCTCCTCCGAGACGCCGATCCGCTCCCGCAGCCAGGCGAAATAGAGCAACCGCACCGCCATCAGCCGACCTCCGCGCGCTTAGAGCAGATCCCGATCATATGGAATCATCTGATCGGGTGAAGATGCTCGTAAAAACAAAGAGCTAGAGCGGTGACTGTGAGCGTAAGCGAATAGGAAACGCTCTAGTGCGGGCGCGCTCAGTGCGGGCTGTTGACGGTGCTGATGCTGCCGTTCGGCATGACCAGCGTGCTCGTTCCATTGCCATTGGGAATCAGGATGCCGCCGCTCTGCCCGTTGATGGGCGCGAGGGTTTGGTAATTGGCCGTGCCGCCGGTGATCGTGGCCGCGCCCTGCGGCGTCGGGATCGTCGTGCCGACCTTGGGCATAACGAGGTCAGGCGGCTCGGTATAGGGTGCTTTCACCGGTCCCGTCAGCCCGGAGAGCGGCGGCAGCTGCAGCGAAGCGCCGGGTGCTGTGCCCGTGGCGGGCGCGGTACCGGTGGTCGGAACCTGTGGCAAGCCGGTTGTTCCCTGCAGGCCGGGCAGCGTGCCGAGGCCAGGAATCTGCCCGGGTCCGGATGGCACCGGCCCCAATTGCGGGGCGGCGTTGCCGTTCAGGTTCATCTCCTTCTGGATATCGCCAAGGGTCGGCATCGCTGGGATAGCGGTGGGCCAGACCTGGCCCGTCTCCGGTATCAGCGCTTCCTGAACGCCCGCGCCGCCATTGGCGCGCTGCATATTGGCGCTGTCGCCCACGGGGGGATGGGGGTTGGTGTTGAGTGTATGCGTGTTGCCAATGAAATTGGAGAACCCCGTGCATCCCGAGAGGAGCAGAAGCCCGGACAGCGCAATCCGCCGCATGGAGGTCAAATCCTTGATCCTGGATAGCATTTCGCCCGCAGACCCGGGGGTCCCGTCACGCTCTTCTCTCTCCATGCCATGCCAGAGGCCTCGTCATCAAGAAAGGCTGATCTTGCCGTCGGGCGCGCCGGGCTTGCCCTGGCCCCGCCCGGCCGCCCCGACCTCGGCATAGCGCAGCCCGGCGACCAGATAATCCCACCCCGTCACGATCGTCAGCAACGCCGAAATCCATAGCAGCACCGTTCCGATCAGCCAGGGATGCAGCCAAGAGATATGGAGAAGCCGTGCCGTCGAGTCGCCCGCGATGAGGAAACCGAGCGACCCGATCTGCGCCGTCGTCTTCCATTTGGCGAGGCGCGTGACCGGAAGCCCGATCCGGATCTCGGCCAGGAATTCGCGGAGACCGCTGACCAGGATCTCCCGCAGCATGATGACGATCGCCGGATAGAGCCCCCAGGGGCCGAGGCGGCCGTCACCCGCCAGCATGATCAGCACCGCGCCCACCAGCAGCTTGTCGGCGATCGGGTCCAGCATGCGGCCGAGATCGGAGAACTGCTGCCGGCTCCGCGCGAGCCGGCCGTCAAGATAATCGGTCACGCCGGCCGCGGCGAAGACGATGCAGGCGGCGAGATCGCCCACGGGAAGCCGCAGGGAGGCGAGCACGATCAACACCGGAATGGCGGCGATGCGCGACAAAGTCAGCACGTTGGGAAGGTCAGTGATCATGCGGGCTCAGAATAGGCCCGGTCGCGACATCAGGAAACGCTTTCCATGCGAACACCCGGATGAAAATGGGCATAGACGCGCCGCGCCGTCTCCCGGTTGATGCCAGGCACCGCCGCGAGGTCGGTCAGGCCCGCTTGTTTTACTCCTCGCGCCGAACCGAAATGATGCAAAAGCGCGCGTTTCCGGGCGGCGCCGATGCCGGCGATCTCGTCCAACTCGCTCTGCGAGATGGCGCGTGACCGGCCGGCGCGGTGGGAGGTGATGGCGAAACGATGCGCCTCATCGCGCAGGCGCTGGAGGAAATAGAGCACCGGGTCGCGTGGCGGCAGCTGGAAAGGCGCCTTCTCCGCCGTATGGAACCATTCCCGCCCGGCATTACGGTCCGGCCCTTTGGCGATCGCGACCAGCGGGATATCGCCGACGCCGAGTTCTTCCATCACCGCGCGGGCCGCCGATAGCTGGCCGGCGCCGCCGTCGATAATCACGAGGTCGGGCCAGTGCGGATCGTCCCGGTCACTATGCTCCTTCAAGGCGCGGCCGAAGCGGCGTTGCAGCACTTCCCGCATCATGCCGAAGTCGTCGCCGGGTGCCAGCGGACCCTTGATGCCGAATTTGCGATAGGCCTGCTTCGTCAGCCCCTCGGGTCCCGCGACCACCATGACGCCGTAGGGGTTCGCGCCCATGATGTGGCTGTTGTCATAGATCTCGATCCGCTCGACCGGCGGCGCCAGGCCGAACAGCTCGGCCGTCGCCTCCAGCAGCTTTGCTTGGCCCGCAGTCTCGGCGAGCTTGCGCTCCAGCGCCTCGCGCGCGTTGAGTTCCGCATGAGCAACGACCGCCCGCTTCTCCCCTCGCTGCGGCACCGCGATCGTCACATGCCGCTCGGCCTTCAGGCTCAGAGCCTCAGCGATCAGCGCCTCCTCCGGCACCGGGTGGTTGAGCAGCAGCAGCGGCGGCGGCGGCTTGTCCTCATAGAACTGGGCGATGAAGGCGCCCAGCACTTCGGCGACCTCCTCGGTTTTGGCATGACTCGGGAAGAAGGCGCGGTTGCCGTTGTTGCGGCCGCCGCGCACGAAAAACACCTGGACGCAGGTCTGGCCGGCGATCTGCCAGGCGGCGATGACATCCGCATCCGTCAGGCTCGCCGGGTTGATGACGCCGGTGCCCTGCACATGGGTGAGGCCGCGGATGCGGTCGCGCAGGGTGGCGGCACGCTCGAACTCCATCGCCGCCGAGGCCTGCTCCATCTCTGCCGCCAGTTCCTGCTGCACGGTTGCCGCCTTGCCGGTCAGGAAGGCCTTCGCCTGGCCGACCAGCTGGGCATAGTCCTCGCGGCTGATATGGCCGACGCAGGGCGCGGAGCAGCGCTTGATCTGGAACAGCAGGCAGGGGCGCGTGCGGTTGGCGAATGCACTGTCCGCGCAGGAGCGCAGCAGGAACAGCCGCTCGATCGCCGTCAGGCTCTGGTTCACCGCCCAGGCCGAGGCGAACGGCCCCCAATAGCTTCCCGGCCGCGTTTGCGCGCCGCGATGCTTCACGACCTGCGGGAAGTCGTGATCCTCAGCCAGCATCAGCCAGGGATAGCTCTTGTCGTCTCGCAGAACGATGTTGAAGCGCGGCCGAAGCTTCTTGATGAGGTTGGCTTCCAGCAGCAGCGCCTCGGCCTCGGTATGGGTGGTGACGATCTCCATCGAGACCGTTTCCGTCACCATCCGGCGCAGCCGCTCGGGCAGCCGGCCGAGTTGGGTGTAGGATGCGACCCGCTTCTTCAGGCTGCGCGCCTTGCCGACGTAGAGCGCGTCCCCCTTTTCGTCTAGCATGCGATAGACGCCCGGGCTGAGCGGCATCGTCTCCAGCGCGGCTTCGATCACGCCGACACCGCGCAGCACCGGCGCGGCCGGCTGAGGCGCGGCCGGCTGAGGCGCGGCCGGCTGAGGCGAGATTCACGTGGGGGATCGTCGATATCGCTCATGCTCGGCATTATTTCTATGTGTGATTGCGTGACCACGCGCCGGGGTGGTGCCGCCTCTGATCCCCGCGCCGCCACGGCGACGGAAAGCGGAACGGCTCTCTTGCCATGGTTTTTCTTATGCCACGCAACGACGAAAGAGTTCTCGCAGCCCTGTGGATATCTCTGTGGAGCGAAGTCGAAGGCCGCGACAAACGCTCAATCGCCGGCCCTGTTAATGACGTGAATGGGGGCTCGTCAATCACTTCATAAATTGATGATTTTAAAGGATAAAATTTCTCATTCGCGGCCCGTTGATCAGATTCGGCTGACATGTCGTTGTAACTATTGGGCCTTCAGGCCTGTGGTGGAAAAACCATTCCTCTTGTGCGCTCTATCTCCACCCCGGCCGATGCTGCATCTGCGAAGACCGTCAATTTCTCGACACTGACGCGCACCGTGAGCACACGCGCATCGGCAAGGCAGAGATGGGCGATCTGCTCGGCCATGGTCTCGACCAGTTCGACATGCGCCCGCCCGATCAAGACGCGCACGCGCTTCGCCATCCCATCATAATCCACCACCCGGGATATGACATCCG
Source organism: uncultured Pseudomonadota bacterium (assembly GCA_963745125.1). GTDB lineage: Bacteria > Pseudomonadota > Alphaproteobacteria > Acetobacterales > Acetobacteraceae > Acidisoma. The sequence continues at coordinate 715,521 of CAVUWB010000006.1, read as the reverse complement.
GCCCGATGCCATGCGGATGGTCCAACCCGTCGTCGCGCATCGTGAAGGAAATGTTTATCCGTATCGGCTGACGGCCACCCTTTTCCTCGGGGTAGACGCCGATCCGCGCCGGTAGCACCAGATCGCGGATAAAGACGCGGCGCGGCGGGTGGGCGGGCTCGGGTGTCGGCCCCCGCTCCGGCCCCGACGTCGTCATTCGTCGATCCCCGCATTGAACGCACCCCATTGCAGATGCTGCCCGCCATCCAGCGCCAGCATCTGCCCGGTCAGCGATGGGAGCGACAGGATCGCCATGACCGCATCTCCGATCTCTTCCGGCGAAGTGCCGTGTTTGAGCGGGACGGAGGCGCATTGGCGCGCGAAATCGGCCTCTGTCTGGCGTGGGCTGGGAACGGCGGGGCCCGGCCCAATGCCCATGACACGAATACGCGGGGCCAGGGCCAGCGCCATGGTCTGCGTCAGTGTCCACAGCGCCGATTTGCTGACCGTGTAGGAGACGAAATGCGGCGTCAGCGACCAGACGCGCTGGTCGATCATGTTGATCACCACGCCCCGCGCCGCCTCCGGCAGGCGGCTCGCCATCTGCTGCGTCAACAGGAAAGGCGCCCGGAGATTGGGCTCCATATGCCCGTCCCAGCTTTCGCGCGTCGCATCCTGCCATTCGTCCCGCTCGAAGACGCTGGCATTGTTGACGAGAACGCCGATGGGGCCGAGCGCGCGCTCGGCACGGGCGATGAGTGTCTCGACATCCTCCTCCCGGGCGAGGTCGGCCTGTAATGTCACCGCCCCTACGGTGCCCTCGGCGCTCAGGCGGCCGGCCAAATCCTCGGCCTCACCCGCACTCCGGTTGTAATGGATCGCGACCGAGAAGCCCGAACGCGCGAGCACCTCCGCGATCGCGCGGCCGAGGCGCTTCGCCCCGCCGGTGATGAGGGCGGTGCGCGGCAGCCGCGCATCGATGCTCATCGGCCACCCCGGCCCGTTTGGGCGCGGGCGCCGCCCCGGCCGGTCGCGGGCTTGCCACGACCGCCGCCACGGCCGCGCCGCTTCTCGGGGTCGTAACCGCCGCCGCCCGGCCCCAGCGGCTCCGGCATATAGTCACGCCGGGTCCGCACGCCCGATCCGGGCGGCGGCTCGATACCCAGCTCCAGCGCCTCCAGCCGCTTGATCTCGTCGCGCAGCCGCGCCGCCTCCTCGAATTCCAGATCGGCGGCGGCGGCGCGCATGCGCCTCTCCAGCTCGGCGATCGAGGCGCGCAGATCCTTGCCGACAAAGTCGGACATGCCGGCATCCTTCACCGGCGCGACGGTCACGTAATCCTGCTCGAACACGATTTCCAGCACCTCGCCGATATGCTTGCGCACGGAGATCGGCGTGATGCCGTGCGCCTCGTTCCAGGCCGCCTGCTTCTTGCGCCGGCGCTCGGTCTCCTCCAGCGCCGCCCGCAGGCTGCGCGTCATCACATCGGCGTAGCAGATGACCCGCCCGTCCACGTTGCGCGCGGCCCGGCCGATGGTCTGGATCAGGCTGGTCTGTGACCGCAGAAAACCCTCCTTGTCCGCGTCCAGGATCGCCACCAGCGCGCATTCGGGAATATCCAGCCCCTCGCGCAGCAGGTTGATGCCGACCAGCACGTCGAACACGCCCAGGCGCAGGTCGCGGATGATCTCGATCCGCTCCAGCGTATCGACGTCCGAATGCAGGTAGCGCACCTTCACGCCCTGCTCGGTCAGGTATTCGGTCAGATCCTCGGCCATGCGCTTGGTCAGCGTCGTCACCAGCACGCGGCCGCCCGCATCGCCGCACGCGGCGCACTCGGCCAGCAGATCGTCCACCTGCTTCTCGACCGGCCGCACTTCGGCCACCGGATCGATCAGCCCGGTCGGGCGGATCACCTGCTCGGCGAACACGCCGCCGGTGCGCTCCATCTCCCACGGGCCGGGCGTTGCCGAGACGAACACGGTCTGCGGCCGGAACCGCTCCCATTCCTCGAATTTCAGCGGCCGGTTGTCGACGCAGCGACGGCAGGCGGAAGCCGAACTCCGCCAGGATCGATCTTGCGCGCGAAGTCGCCCGCGCTACATGCCGCCGATCTGCGGCACGGTGACATGGCTTTCATCGACGATCAGCAGCGCGTTTTCCGGCAGGTATTCGAACAGGGTCGGCGGCGGCTCGCCCGGCGTTGCGGCCGGTCAGATAGCGCGAGTAATTCTCGATCCCTTTGCAGGAGCCGGTCGTCTCCATCATTTCGATATCGAAGGTGGTGCGCTGCTGCAGCCGCTCCACCTCCAGCAGCTTGCCCTCGGCGCTGCAACTCGTCCAGCCGCTCCTTCAGCTCCTGCTTGATGTCGCCGATCGCCTGGGTCAGCGTCGGCCGCGGCGTCACGTAGTGGCTGTTGGCGTAGACGGTGATCTGCTCCAGCGTCCGGCGGTCTTGTCGCCGGTCAGCGGATCGAATTCCGTGATGCTCTCGATCTCGTCGCCGAACAGCGACACGCGCCAGGCGCGGTCCTCGTAATGGCTCGGGAAAGATGTCGACGGTCTCGCCGCGCAGGCGGAACGTGCCGCGCTGGAACGCGGCGTCGTTGCGCCGGTATTGCAGCTCCACCAGCGCCTTGGCCAGCTTGTCGCGGTCGATCTTGCCGCCGACCTCCAGCTTCACCACCATCTTGGCATAGGTCTCGACCGAGCCGATACCGTAGATGCAGGAGACCGAGGCGACGATGATGACATCGTTGCGCTCCAGCAGCGCCTGCGTCGCGGCGTGGCGCATGCGGTCGATCTGCTCGTTGATCTGCGCGTCTTTCTCGATATAGGTGTCGGTGCGCGGCACATAGGCTTCGGGCTGGTAGTAGTCGTAGTAGCTGACGAAATATTCCACCGCGTTGTCGGGGAAGAAGCTCTTCATCTCGCCATAGAGCTGCGCCGCCAGCGTCTTGTTCGGCGCCAGGATCAGCGTCGGGCGCTGCACCGCCTCGATCACCTTGGCCATGGTGAAGGTCTTGCCCGAGCCGGTGACGCCGAGCAGCACCTGGTCGCGCTCGCTGCCGCCTCCACGCCGGCACCAGATCGGCGATCGCGGTCGGCTGGTCGCCGTTCGGCTCGAATTCCGAGACGACGCTTGAAGGGTTTGACCGGTCGGGCGGGCCGGCTGCTTCTGCGGCATGAAGAGCAGGGCGGCAGAGAGTGGCGGGGGAACGGGCGAGGACCTGGGACATAGTGAGAACATAGCCCCGGTCCCCGCGCTTATCGAGTGCCGTTCGTTTGGTTAATCTTCGTGATCGACGAGGAAGCAGAGCTGGGCGCGGGAGACGCCGATATCCGACAGCATATGGTCATCCATGCGCGCCACCTCACGCCGGATGGCGGCCCGGCGTTCCGCCCGCTTCAGCGCGTTCCGTGCCGCGCGCCACAGGCCGGGCAGGGAAAACGCCCGCAGCCGGTAGGCTGAATCGTCCCAAGGGAGAGCGACATGGCGAACTCCTTCCGTGCAATGTCCGTATGCGGACCCTGCACCCTCGCCGCCCATCAGAAAAACGAATTGTTTTGATCGCAAAGATCAGTCATGTTGATGAGCATGACCCGTCCCGCCACGCTCGACCCCGATCTGCTTCGCGCCTTCGTCTTCATCGCCGAGGAGCGCAGCTTCACCCGCGCGGCCCAGCTTGATCGGCCGCACGCAATCGGCCGTCTCCATGCAGGTGCAGCGGCTGGAGGCCGTGCTCGGCGAGCAGTTGCTGCACCGGGGCCGTGGCGGCAGCGTGGAGCTGACGCGCCACGGCCAATTTCTGCTTCAGCATGCCCGCGACATGCTGGCGCTGAATGACGACATCTGGCGCACCTTCCACTCGCCCGCCGTCGCCGGCACCGTCTGCCTCGGCACGCCCGATGATTATGCGCTGGCGCTTCCTGCCGAGCGTGCTGAAGCGCTTTGCCGAGGTCTATCCGAATGTCGAGGTCGAAGTCGTCTGCGCGCCGTCGGATGAGTTGGTGGCCAAGCTCCGCGCCGGCGCGCTCGACCTCGCTCTGATTTCGGACGGGCACCAGCCGGAGGGGATGAAGGCGCTGGAGCTTTGGCGGGGGCCGCTGGTCTGGGTCGGTTCCGAACGGCATGCCATGCATCGGCTGGACCCGCTGCCGCTGGCCCTGGCCAGTCCCGACCTGCTGCTGGCGCGGCGCCGCGCTCGACCGGCTGGAGACATCGGGCCGGCGCTACCGCGTCGCCTATACCGCCGCCACCCAGGTCGGCACCTTGGCGCCCGTGATGGCGGGCCTCGCCGTCACCGTCTCCCCGGCGACCCTTCTGCCGCACGGGCTGCGGGTGCTGGGGCATGAGGACAACATGCCCGATCTGCCGGACTTTCAGGTGGTCATGGTCAAAGCGCGGGAGCCACGGCAGCCGGTCACGGATGCGCTGGCGGATTACATCGCGGAGACGTTCGGCCGGGAGGCGGAGAAAGCGGCGAGGCCAAGCGCCGGGATAGCAGCGTAACGTTTCAGCTCTCGGCCTTCGGCGAGGCCATGGAGAGCGACTTGACGAGGTCGAGTATCCGCGCGCGGACCCGGGGGTCGGCGATCCTGCCATAGGCGCGGACCAGCTCCGCCGTTTCGCGGTTCGCGGGCGGCTCATCCGTGCCGAAGGGCTGCTGCTTCTCAGCGAATGCCGCACCGGACTCGTCCCAGGCCGGCGCGCCGCCCACACCCGCATGGGCAGCCGGCTCGAAATTGGGCAGCCCCTCGAAGAAGAAATCGGCCGTCACGTCAAACACCCGGCAAAGGTCGTAAAGCCGGGACGCGCCGACGCGGTTCGTTCCGCGCTCATACTTCTGGATCTGCTGGAATGTGAGGTTCAGCGCATCGCCCAGCTTTTCCTGCGACATGCCGAGCGATGTGCGCCGTTGGCGAATGCGCGCGCCGACATGAACATCAATCGGACTCGGGGTGCTGTCGGTAACGCCCACGCTTGCCGTGCTCACCTAGAATATCAAGTCATGTTGACTGAACAAGCTTACATCCGACTGCGAAGACTTGGATATCAAATCTGCAAAGCCGAACATTTCGTAAGCAATACTCATAACGTACCGTAAATTCCGGGCTTAGGCTAGAGAGGCTGGAACGTTATACGCAAATTTTCCCTGAACGATGCGCGGTCATTCTCGTCCCTGTTAATCACCCGGAAAGGGATCCGCGGCTATATTGGCCGCCGGCGTGCTAAGGCACATCCCGCCAGCGTCACCAGCAGCCCCAGCAGCCCCGGCGCCCACAGGCCGAGATGCGAGAAAATCGTCGGCGGCAGCGGGCCCGGCAGCGGCGCCACCAGAACCCCCTGCCGCCCTATTCCCAATCGCGCCAGTTCCCGGCCCGAGGCATCGAACAGGGCCGAGATGCCGGTATTGGCCGCGCGCGCGAGCGGCAGCCCTTCCTCGACCGCGCGCAGGCGGCTTGCCGCCAGATGCTGGCGCGGCCCGCTGCTATCGCCGAACCAGGCGTCGTTGGTGCTGAGCGCGATCCAGTCCGGCCGGTCGCGCTCCTTGATGATCTGACCGGAGAAAAGCGATTCGTAGCAGATGATCGGGCCGACCGGCGGCACGCCCGGAAGATGCAGCGTTTCCGGCCCCGCCCCGCGCGAGAAACCCTGGCCGGGCAGAATCTGCATCGGCAGCCAGGCCGGCTGATATTCGCCGAAGGGCACCAGATGCCACTTGTCATAAATGGCGGCGAGCGGCCCCGGCCCCTGCACCGCGCCCAGGCTGTTGTAAATGCTGTCCCCGCTGCCGAAGCGCAGCATCCCGGCGATCACCGTGACACCCGGCCCGACCGTCTCGGCCATCGCCTGCCGCGCCCCGGCATCCGTCTGCAACAGGAAGGGAGAGGCGGTCTCGGGCCACAGCAGCACCACCGGCAAATGGCCGCCATCCTGGGCCCGCGCCCGGGCGACCGCGGCGGCGCTCAGGGCCAGGTAGCGGCGGAATAAAGCGAGCGCCGCGTCGCGGTCGGCGGCGAATTCGGCGGTGCCGTCTCCCTGAATAATGCCCACCATCGCCGTCGGTGGCGCCGGATGCGCGGCGGCGAGCCGCGCGCCGCCCACCCCGGCCCAGATCAGCATCATGATGAGGGAGGCAACCACGCCACGGCGGCCGAGCGCCGGCAGGGAGGCCGCCAGCACCACCAGCAAGGTGAGGCCGAGCACGCCGATCCAGGCCGCCGGCTGGATCAGCACGGTGCCGGCAAGGCCGGGGAGTGCGACATCCGTGCCCCAGAGATTCCAAGGAAAACCCGTGAACGCGAATTGCAGGCCGAGATCGGCGATCGTCCAAGTGCCGGCCAGCACCAGAATGCGCGGCAGGCCAGCCGGCGCCTTCCAGGCCAGGGCCGAGGGCACGGCGATAAACAGGCCGACCATCAGCGAAAGGCCCGGAACGGCGAAGGGCACCAGCCACCAGAATTGCGCGGCCTCGATCAGAATCGGCTCGGTGATCCAGTAGAGACCGACGAGGTTAAGCCCGAAGCCGAAGACAAGGCCGATCAGCCCTGCCTCGCGCGCCGTGCGCGCACGCCCGATCAGCCAGATCAGCCCGGGGAGACTGACCCAGAGCGCCGGAAGGATATACAGAGGGGGTAATGCCAGCGCCGCGATAAGACCGAGAAGGAGTGCTAGAGTCAGAGGCAATCGCATGCTAGCCGGCTACAGGCCTCCCCGCCGATTGGCAAGGACCCGCCGCCCCGCAAAACTCAATCGTAAAGCAGAGAATCGCCGCCTTCATGCCCCCCGTTTCCGCAGAGCCGCCGCCCTTGCTCATCCTGGCGCTGGATGCCTCATCCAGCCGATGCTCCGTCGCGCTGTGGCGGGAGGAGGCAGGCATGGCCACGGGCCATCTCCTCGCCGCCGAGGAACGCGAAGGACAAACGGGGGACGCCGCGCGCCTGCCGGGCATGGTGGCCGCGTTGCTGGCGGCGCAGGGGCTTGCCGCCGCCGATCTCTCCGCGATCGCGGTCTCGGTGGGGCCTGGCAGCTTCACCGGCCTGCGCGCCAGCCTGGCCTTGGCGGAAGGGCTCGCCGCAGGCACCGGTTCGGGCACGCCTGTCATCGCCGTCACTGTGGCGGAAGCGGTTTCGGTCGCGGCCGGGCGGGAAACGACGCTGCCCCTGTGGTGCGCCGTCGATGGCCGCCAGGGGCGCCTGTTTCTCCATCGCGGCGGCGCGCCGGAGGCGTGGGAGGTCGCGAGGCTGAGCGAGCCCCCTTGCCCCGACGGGCCGATCGCCCTGACCGGGGATGCGGCGGCCGCCTTGGCCAGCGCGCTCGCCGAGGAAGGCTGCTCCGCCATCGTCACCTCGGCCCAATCCTGCCATGCGCGGGAGGTGGCGATCGCCGCCGCGCAGCGGGCGCGGGGTCTTTTGCCGTCCTTGGCCCTCGCACCGCTCTATATCGATCCGCCGCGCGCCCTGCTGCCGAAGGGTGGTCTCCGCCCCCCGCCCGCCTTGCAGGCGGCCCAGCCATCATGACCATCCAGCGGGTTGGACCCGCTCATGCGGCCGTGCTTGCCGCCATTCATGGCGCCGCCTTTCCGACCGAGGCCTGGGGTGCCGGCGCGTTTCAGGTGCAGCTTGAAATGCACAGCGTCATCGCCCTGCTGGATACGCGCGGCGGGCTCGCCCTTCTTCGTGTCACCGCCGATGAGGCGGAGATCCTGACGATCGGCGTGATCCCGCCCATGCGGCGGCGCGGCATCGCGCGCGCATTGCTGGACGAGGTCTTGGCGCATGCCCGCGCCCTCGGCGTTCAAAGCCTGTTCCTGGAAGTGGGCGTCCGCAACCGCGCCGCCCGCGCGCTCTACGAAGCGACGGGCTTCGCGGAAGTCGGTCGCCGGCGCAGCTATTATGCCAATGGCGAGGATGCGCTCATCCTCCGGGCTAGCCTCGCGGCAGGCAATACCGCCCTCCCCGGCCCATCTTCCGCCCGGCTTGCCTCCGGCTGAGACAACGGCCAAACTCTCGCACATGCGCATTCATATCCAGAACGATGGCAGCCAGCCCACCGTCTTTTTCGCCTCCCCCGAGCAGTGGGCCGAAGCGGCGGCCCGCGCCGGCGCCCTCGGCACCGGCCATGAGGTGAGTTTCGGCGCGAGCGCGGCGGAGTTCGACGCGGTCGCCCGGGATATCGAGGTGCTGATCGCCGCTCCCTACGTCCTCAAGGTGATGTCGGCCGCCCTTCAGCCCGACCGCGCGCCCGCGCTGCGGCTCATCTTCTCGCTGGGCGCGGGCGTGGAGAGCTTATCGGCGGTATCGATGCCGCCGGTGCCCTTCGCCAATAATCGCGGCGCGCATGCCGAGAAGGCCGGCGAATTCGTCATCATGGCACTCATCATGCTGGCCAACGGCATGCCGGAATGCCTTGAGGATCAGAGGAACCGGCATTGGGGCCAGCGCTTCACGCGCGGCTTGCGGGGGCGGCGGTTGACCGTGCTCGGCCTTGGCGAAATGGGTGGGGAAGCGGCCACGCAGGCCGCCCATTTCGGCATGCGGGTGACCGGCATCCGGGCGACGCCGCGCCCCCACCCGGCTTGCGAAAGGGTGCTCGGCATGGATGCACTGGACGGGGTTCTGACGGAGACGGAATTCCTGCTCGTCTCCTGCCCGCTGACAGAGGCGACCCGAAAGATTCTCGACCGGCGGCGCATCAGCCTCCTGCCGCGCGGCGCGGGCGTGATCAATATCGGCAGGGGTCCGCTCATCGAACAGGAGGCGCTGTGCGATGCGCTCGACGCCGGAGATCTCGGCGGCGCGGTGCTCGATGTCTTCGACCCCGAGCCGGTGCCCCCGAGCGACCGCATCTGGACGACGCGCAACGCCATCATGACGCCGCATGTCTCGGTCGATGACGCGGTGAGCTACATTCCCCGCTCGCTCGATATCTTCTTCGCCAACTTCGCCGCCTTCAAGCGGGGCGAGGCGCTGGTGACGCCGGTGGATTTCAGCCGGGGCTATTGAACGGGGCTTAGAGACTGTTTGAGAATGCGCTATGGCGAGCCAGAGGCCACGAAGTGGCCGCCCGGCGTGGTGGGCGAGAACCGGAGCGGAGTGGCCATATCGGGCCATGAGCACCGGAAGCGCAGAACCCCGCGTCGGATGGCCGCCGTAGTGGCATTCTCAAACAGTCTCAACGGCCGCCCGAGACCGTGATTATTGTCCCGGTGACATAGGAAGCGGCGGGCGAGAGCAGCCAGGCCACAGCCTCGGCAATCTCTTCCGGTTCGCCAAGCCGGCCCATCGGAATGCCGTTCTTCACCGCATCCCGCATCCCGGGGGTCGCCATGTCCGTCGCGGTTACGCCTGGCGCCACGGCATTGACCCGGATGCCCTCGCGCGCAACCTCATTCGCCAAGCCCCGGGTGAAGCTCTCGATCGCGCCCTTCGACGCGGCGTAGAGGGCATGGCCCGACAGCCCGCCCAGCCGGGCCGCCGCCGAGGAGATATTGACGATGGCGCCACCCGCGCCGCCCTGCGCGGATGACATCCGGCGGATAGCTTCCCGCGCGCAATACATCGCCCCGAACACATTGACGGCGAAGAGCCGCTGCAAGTCCTCGGGCTCCTGCAGATCGACCCGTGCGGCAACGCCGGTGGTGCCGGCATTGTTGACCAGGCCGCCGATCGCCCCCAGGGATCGTTCGGCCGCCGCGAAGATCTCAGTGACCTGACGCGGATCGGCGATATCGCCGCCGATGGCCGCCGCACGGCCGCCTCCCGCGCGGATGGCCGCCGCCACCTGCTCGGCCGCTTCCGGCCGGGTGGCGTAATTCACCGCGACGGGAAATCCCCGGCCGCCCAGCAGCCGGCAAATCGCGGCGCCGATACCCCGGCTGCCGCCGGTCACGATCACGGTCCCGAGCTTGTCCATCGCCGCGCCTCCCGCCCTGTCTCGAATGCGTTATACCTTCGCCACGTGCAGCATATTCGTGCCGCCGGACTGGCGGAACGGCACGCCGGCCGTCACCACGATCTGGTCGCCGGGCTGCGCCAACCCTTCCTGCCGGGCCTCGTCCCGCGCTTCCTCCGCCGCCTCGGTGAAGGAATCGATCTCCTTCGCCACCACGGCGTGCACGCCCCAGACCACGGCCAGCCGCCGCGCGGTGCTCCGGCCGGGGCGTCAGCCCCAGGATCGGGCATCCGGCCGCTCGCGCGCGACGCGCAGCGCGGTCCTGCCGCTATCCGTGAAGGCGACGATCGCGGGCGCCCCGATGGTATGGGCCACCTGCCGCGCCGCCGCGGCGATCGCGTCGGCCGAGCGAACCCTCGGGCTCCGGCCGCGAGGCGTCGATGATCTGGCGCCAGCCGGCATCCTGCTCCACCCGCGCGACGATGCGGTCCATGATGTTGACCGCCTCGTACGGATACTGCCCGGCCGCCGTCTCCGCCGAGAGCATCACCGCGTCGGCGCCGTCGAACACCGCGGTCGCCACGTCGGACGCCTCGGCGCGGGTCGGCGCCGGGGCGGTGATCATGCTCTCCAGCATCTGCGTCGCCACCACCACCGGCTTGCCCAGCTGCCGCGCCGGCGCGGACGATGCGCTTCTGCGCCAGCGGCACTTCCTCGGGCGGCAGTTCCACGCCGAGATCGCCGCGCGCCACCATCACCGCGTCCGACAGCGCGGATGATCTCGTCGAGATTATCCAGCGCCTGCGGCTTTTCCAGCTTGACCATGATCCAGGCGCGGCCGGCGGCGATCTCCTTGGCCTCGGCCACGTCCTCGGGCCGCTGCACGAAGGACAGGCCGATGTAGTCGACGCCGTGCATTCAGCGCGAAGTCCAGGTCGTCGCGGTCCTTCGCCGTCAGCGCCGGGATCGGCAGCACCACGTCCGGGCACGTTGACGCCCTTGCGGTCGGACAGCGGGCCGCCGACCATCACCTCGGTCTCCAGATGGTCGTCGCGCTTGCGGGTCACGCGCAGGCGCAGCTTGCCGTCATCCAGCAGCAGCGTGGTGCCGATGGCGGCGGCGGCGATGATCTCGGGGTGCGGCAGGTTGACGCGCCGGCTGTCGCCGGGCGTCGGGTTCAGGTCGAGCCGGAAGGCCTGGCCGGTCTGCAGATGCACCCGCCCGCCGGCGAAGCGGCCGACGCGCAGTTTCGGCCCCTGCACATCGGCCAGGATGCCGATCGGGCGGTCGAACCGCTTCTCCAGCTCGCGGATCATGGCGATGCGGGCGGCGTGATCCTCATGCGCTGCCGTGGCTGAAATTCAGCCGGAACACGTCCGCGCCGGCCTGGAACAGGCGGCGTGATGCACCTCGGGCGTGGAACTCGCCGGGCCGAGCGTGGCGATGATCTTGGTGCGGCGGCGGCGGCGCAGCCGCTGTGAGGCGATCGGCGTTCTCGTGAGCGACATTCCGGGCGTCCCAGCTTGAGGTGGCGGGGCCGGCCGGCCCCTTGGCGCCCGCGCCTGAGCTTGCCTTGCGCGTCGGGTCGTCGGGCGGCGCCATCAGCCACGATAGCGCGATCATAATCAACCCCTCCCCTCGGCAAGCGGCGCACGAGCGGCGAAGTTGAGCATTATGTCCACGCCATAGCCCTATGACTCCGAAAGTCATTCTGTCTTCTATAGTTGACAAATCGAAAAATGTCTCTTATAGTTTACATATGATCGAAGTCCGCGAGACCAGGAGCCTCCTGATCGTTCTGCTCTGCGGCGGTGACAAGAGCGCTCAGGCTGACGATATCGCCTTGGCTTTGAAGCTGGTGAAGGCGGTATGAAATGACCATCGAGACCCGGCCGTTCGATCCGGCCGCCTACCTGGATAGCCCTGAAGCGATACTCGCCTATCTCGACGGCGCCTTCGCGGATGGTGACGCCAGCGAGATCGCTGATGCGCTGGGCGTGGTCGCTCGCGCTCGTGGCATGTCCGGACTCGCCGAGGAAACCGGCTTGACCCGGCAAGCGCTCTACAAGGCGCTGAGCAGCGATGGGAACCCGGAGTTCGCCACGGTCCTGAAGGTCATTCGGGCGCTCGGCTTCCGTCTTCATCCCGAGCCCGCCTCCGCCACCTGAAAGTCGCAAGCTTGGACTGACCCGGATCCGCGGACCGATATAACGCACGGATGGCCCCAATACGGACCAGTATCGATATCGATGACGAACGAAACTTTAATCCCGACCGGCTCATGCTCCTCGCCGTCAATGCGCCATCGCTCGACACGCGCATGGGCATCGCTTATGTTGCTATTACGAAATGATATGGGGCATTGCCATGAACCTGCAGTGCCCATGCGGCAGCGGGTTGCGCCTGCTGCGCTGCTGCTCCTGGCGGCCGGCGGATCGCCCAGCGCCGGAGGCCGCGCGTCATCTTCTGCCGCTGCTCGATCAGGCGGCCCGCGCCGAAGCTGACGGAGATACAGCAGGCGCCGAGCGGCTTTGTCTCGATGTGCTGGAACTCGGGCCGGACTGCATCCCGGCACTCTCCCGCCTCGCCGAGATCCGCCGCGCGCAGGGCCGGGCAGACGCGGCGGAAGCGCTGCTTCGCCGCATCGTCACGCTCGCCCCCAACACGCTCGCCGCGACGCTGGGCCTCGCTTTGATGCTGTTCGGGCGCGGCAATCTGGCCGAGGCCGAGACCAATACCCGCAACGCCATCCGCATCGCGCCGGAAAATCCGCAGGCCCATAATCTGATGGGCATGATCCTGACCGAGAGCAACCGGCCGCAGCCGGGCGAATACCATTACCGCCGCGTGCTTGCGCTGAACGGGCCGGACCCGATCCTGCTCGCCAATCTCGGCTGGAACCTCAAGACCCAGGGGCGCATGGAGGAAGCACGCGCCCTCTACCGCCAGTCGCTCGCCGCCGCACCCCGCATCCGCCAGACCCTTCTCGGCTATGCGCGGCTGGAGGAGGCGGACCGCCGGTTCGAAGCAGCGGCCGAAGCGCTCGACCTCGCGGAGGCAGCCTATCCCGGCGATTCTCAGCTCCGGCTCGCCCGCGCGGTTCTGCTGGGCCGGACCGGCGACCGGCATGAGGCGATCGCCGTGATCGACCGCATGGCGGGGGAGAATGACGGGCAGCTCGGCCCCAATGAACTGCTGGAGAAAGGCCGGCTGCTCGACCGGCTCGGCTGTTTCGAGGAGGCCTGGGCCGCCTTCGCCGAGGGGAAGCGCCAGGCGCTGGAGCGCTCCGGCCAAGCCTATATGGATGATGTGGCGGCGCGGGAGATCGAGCGGCTGCGGCGCTTCTTCACCGCCTCCCGCCTCGCTTTGCTGCCGCGCGCGGAGACCGGCGGCCACGGGCCGCAACCGATCTTCATCCTCGGCTTTCCGCGATCAGGCACGACGCTCGTCGAGCAGACGCTCTCGGCCCATCCCCGGATCGCGGCGGGGGACGAGTTGCCCGTGATCCACGAAATCAGCCAGATCATGCCCCGCATGCTGGGCAGCCCGCTCACCTACCCCGAAGCGCTGGCGGAGCTATGGATGGGCGACCAGCGGGAGGGGCTGGATACGCTGCGCGACCTCTATCTCCGCAAGGTGCGTAAGCTCGGAGTGCTGCGCGCGGGCGCCACACGCTTCACCGACAAGATGCCGCTGAACGAGACGCATCTCGGGCTCATCGCGCTGCTCTTCCCCGAGGCGCCGCTGCTGCACGTCTTGCGCCATCCGCTCGACATCATGGTCTCGGCCTTCTCCAACCATTTCACCCACGGCTTCCACTGCGCGAGCGCGCTTGAGACGGCGGCGCGGCATTATGCCCGCATCGCCGAGCTGGTGGCGCATTACCGGGCCGAGATGCCGTTGCGCTACCTCGCCATCCGCTACGAGGACGTCGTTGCGGACCAGGAGGCCAAGGTCACTGAGATGCTGCGCTTCGTGGGCGAGGATTTCGATCCGGCCTGCCTGACCTTCCACCGCAATCGCCGCTATGCGCGGACCGCGAGCTACGCCCAGGTCACGGAACCGCTCTATGACCATTCGGTCGGGCGCTGGCGCCATTACCGGCGGCAGCTGGAGCCGGTGCTGCCGATCCTGGCACCGGCCATGGCGCGGCTGGGCTACACGATAGAGTGAGGCGCCCGCCAGCCGGGCCGGCCGTTTATTTGCCCTGTCATCTGCGGCCGCCGCTGCTATTTTCGCCAGGCGATGCCCTGCCCCTGCCCGAAGACCCGCTGAAGGAAGGAATTCCCTATGGCCCGGCCCAGACATCTCGACGCGATCATCATCGGCAGCGGTGAAGGCGGTAAGTATCTGGCCTGGCACCTCGCGCGGTCCGGTCAGAAGGCGGCGGTCGTCGAGCGCCGGTGGATCGGCGGGTCCTGCCCGAACATCAACTGCCTGCCGAGCAAGAATGAGATCTGGAGCGCCCGCGCCGCACAGACCGTCCGGGACGCGGGGCAGTACGGCGTCTCGACCGGCGCCGTCACGGTCGATATGGAGCGGGTGCGGGCGCGCAAGCGCGAGATGGTCGATGGTCTGATCGCGGTCCATCTCGACCTCTTCAAAAGCAGCGGCGCCGAACTGATCATGGGCGAGGCGCGCCTCACCGGCGACCGCAGGCTCGACGTGGCCTTGAATGACGGCGGCACTATCACCCTGACCGCCGACAAGCTGTTTCTCAACCTCGGCACCCATGCCGCTATCCCGGATGTTCCCGGCCTCGCCGAGGCCAAGCCGCTCACGCATATCGAGGCGCTGGAGCTGGGCGAGGTGCCGGGCCATCTGCTCGTCATCGGCGGCGGCTATGTCGGGCTCGAACTCGCGCAAGCCTTCCGCCGGTTCGGCGCCGAAGTCACCATTCTCGAACATGGCGATCAGCTCGCCGCCCGCGAGGACCGCGAGACGGCCGACGCGATCCTGGAGATGCTGCAGGATGAGGGGATCACCGCCCATTTCGGTGTACGGCTAACGGGCGTCAGCGGCCGTTCCGGCGCCACGGTCTCGGTCCGGGCGGAGACGCCCGCCGGCGCCGTCACGTTCGATGCCACCCATATTCTCGCCGCCGCCGGCCGCATTCCCAACACGCATGGCATCGGGCTGGAGCAGGCGGGCGTCACCTTGACCGAGCGTGGCTTCATCGCCGTGAATGACAGGTTAGAGACCAGCGCGCCGAATGTCTGGGCGATCGGGGAAGCCGCCGGTAGTGCCCAATTCACCCATGTCTCTTTCGACGATTATCGCGTCATTCGCGACAATCTCGCGGGCGGGAGCCGCAGCACCCGCGACCGCCTGGTCCCCTACGCCATGTTCACCGAACCGCCCTTGGGCCGCGTGGGGCTGAGCGAGGATGAGGCGCGGCGCGCGGGTGTGCCGGTGCGGACGGCGACGCTGCCGATGAAGGCGGTGCTGCGGGCACGCACCATGTCCGAGACGCGGGGCTTCATGAAGGTGGTGGTGGCGGCCGATAGCGACCTTATCCTCGGCTTCACCATGCTGGGGCCGGAGGCCGCCGAGGTCGTGGCGGTGGTGCAAACCGCGATGCTGGCGGGCATGCCCTATACCGGGCTGCGGGACGCGATCATCGCCCATCCGACGATGGCGGAGGGGCTCAACGGCCTGCTGGCTGGCATCCCCGCCCGGTGAGCCGGATGCGGCGGCCGCGTGGCCGGACCACGGTCCCCGCCGCTTGCGCGGGATGGGTGCCGAGGGCATCACTGCACCCGAACGGAGCCGTGACCTCTACGTTCCAGCCGTCTCGGGAGAGCATATGCAGCGCGAATTGATGGAATTCGACACCCTCATCGTGGGCGCGGGACCGGCCGGCCTGGCCGCGGCCATCCGCCTCAAGCAGCTCGCGCCCGAGCTGAGCGTCTGCGTCGTCGAAAAAGGCAGCGAGGTCGGCGCGCATATCCTCTCGGGCGCGGTGATCGAGCCGCGGGCGCTGGACGAGCTGCTCCCCGACTGGCGGGCGGAGGACACGCCGCTGAAGACCGCCGCCGCCGAAGACCGTTTCTTCTTCCTGACCGAGACGAAGGCCTACAAGCTGCCCACCCCGCCGCAGATGCATAACCACGGCAACTACATCGTCAGCCTCGGCGATGTCGTTCGCTGGCTTGCGGCTCAGGCGGAGGCGCTGGGCGTCGAGATCTATCCGGGCTTCGCCGCCGCCGAACTGCTGGAGGAAGACGGCCGGATCGTCGGCATCGCGACCGGCGACATGGGCATCGGAAAGGACGGCGAGGCCGGACCGCAACCATCAGCCGGGCATGGAACTGCGCGCCCCCTACACCCTCTTCGCCGAAGGCTGCCGCGGCAGCCTGTCCAAGCAGCTCATGGCGCGATTCAACCTGCGCGCAGGGTGTCGATCCGCAGACCTATGGCCTCGGCATCAAGGAACTGTGGGAGATCCCGGCCGCGCAGCACAAGCCCGGCCTGATCGAGCACACCTTCGGCTGGCCGATGGACAGCCGCACCTATGGCGGCTCCTGGCTCTATCACCTCGGCGAGAACCTGGTCTCCTACGGCTTCGTCATCGGGCTCGACTACAGCAATCCCTGGCTTTCGCCGTTCGAGGAGATGCAGCGCCTGAAGACCCATCCGCATCTGCGCCGGCATTTCGAGGGCGGGCGGCGCATCAGCTATGGCGCGCGGGCGCTGAACGAAGGCGGGCTGCAATCGATCCCAAGCCTCACCTTTCCGGGCGGCGCGCTGATCGGCGATGCGGCGGGCTTCCTCAACGTGCCCAAGATCAAGGGCACCCATACCGCGATGAAATCCGGCATGATGGCGGCCGAGGCGGTGGCGGAAGCGCGGGCCGCCGGGTTGGATGAGCCCACGGGCCTGACCGACAAGCTGCGCGCGAGCTGGCTGCACACCGAACTGTCCGCGGTCCGCAACATCCGCCCGGCCTTCGCCAAGTTCGGGACTGGGGCGGCTTCGTCTATTCGGCGATCGACACCGTGCTGCTGCGCGGCAAGGCGCCCTGGACCTTCCATCATCCGCATGCCGATAACGAAGTGCTGAGACCGGCCGCCGAGGATCGCAAGATCGACTATCCGAAGCCGGACGGCAAGCTGACCTTCGACCGGCTGTCCTCGGTCTTCATCAGCAACACCAATCATGAGGAAAACCAGCCGGCGCATCTCAAGCTGCGCGACCCAGCCAAATGGCTGCCGGTGAACTGGGAGCGGTATCGCAGCCCGGAGAGCCGCTATTGCCCGGCCGGCGTTTATGAGATCGTGGGCGTGGACGAAGGCCGCCCGCATCTGCAGATCAACGCGCAGAACTGCGTGCACTGCAAAACCTGCGACATCAAGGACCCGACGCAGAACATCGACTGGGTGACGCCGGAAGGCGGCGGCGGCCCGAACTATCCCGGCGGGATGTGAGATGATGGACGATACGACACGCACGGAGCTGGAAGCGGCGGCCTTCCGCAGCCTGGTGGCGCATCTGCGCGAGCGGAGCGATGTGCAGAACATCGATCTCATGAATCTGGCCGGCTTCTGCCGCAACTGCCTCTCGCGCTGGTATCGGGAGGCGGCTGAAGCGCGCGGCATCGCTTTGCCGGATGCGGAGGCGCGCGAGATTGTTTACGGCATGCCCTACAAAGAATGGCAGGCGCTGCATCAGGCCGGGCCGAAGATCGAGCCCTCAAACGGATAGAAGTCTTTTTGCTTCTTTTTCTTCAGAAAAAGAAGATCGATTTTCTTTCTCGTAGAGCAATCTTCACCATCCCCGTGCTGCATTATCCTGCGGCGCGAAAGGCATGCATTGGTCATGAATGGGATTTCGGTGAGCGAGGCGGCAAAAACGCGAAAGCCGGCGGGCTGGGATTTGGCGCCCCGCTTTGCCGAGGCGGATTTCACCGGCACGCTCTGGGGCTTCGGCGCTTTGGGGCGCCAGCCCTATACGCCCTTCCTGGTTCTGGCGCCTGACGGGCTGATCGGCAATTATTGCCAGGCCAACGAGGATCTGTGGCAGATCGTTGACGGGCGGCTGGCCTTCATGTCCAGCCATGGCGTCGCGACCACGATCTTCGATCATGCGCGGAGCGAGGCCGGCATTGTCACCGCGTTATGCGGCCGCGTTCGCCTGCCGGGCACTGTCGCTTTCCACGAATTGCGGCGCGCGGCGCATCCCGCCCACCCGGCATCCGGTGGCGCGGATCGGAAGGCCCGTTTTCTGCGGGTGCTCGCGCGTCCGAGGCGCCCGAACCTTGTCGTTCTGCGCGCGGGCGATGCCTCACTGCATCCGAGCTGGCCACAGGATCTGGCCGAAGACGACCGCAACTGGGATCTCTGCATCAGCGCCTATGGCCAGGACGTGGCCCAGCTGCACGCACAGGCCGATTACCTCACCCACCAGCCATACCAACGCAAATTTCCGGCGATCCATGATCTGTTTTTCGCCGGTAGCCCGCTCTGGCAGTACGACCGTGTCTGGTTCCCCGATGATGATCTGATGATGCGGTGGAGCGATATCAACCTGATGTTCCATCTGGCGCGGAAATACGGCCTCGATCTGACCCAGCCTTCGTTGCTGCCAGTACCGGGTTGTTTCATCACCCATGGTATCACTGCTCAGCGGCCGGCGAGCATCCTACGCTTCGTGGACTTCGTGGAAATCATGTGCCCGGCTTTTTCGCTGCGCGCCTTGCGCCTCTGCCTGCCCACCTTTCGCGATAACATCTCAGGCTTTGGGTTGGACCACCTTTGGCCGTCCTTGCTCGGCGGCCCGCGTGCGCGCATGGCCATTATCGATGCGACGGGCGTCATCCACACCCGCCCGCTCGGGCAGAATTACAATGTGCGGTCAGCGATCGCGGAGGAGGCCGCGCTCCTCAACGCCTATCACTTCGCACCGATGAGGATGCCCGCGCTCACCGTTCCGGCGTGATCGGCATCGGATCGACGTAGAAAGCCCTGAGTTTGCGCGCCTGATGATAATCCTCCAGTGCCTGGCTCGCTGTATCCAAAGCCTCCCGGATCGTCGTATCCATGTCCAGGTAGCGATAGGTCCCGAGCCGCCCGACAAAGGTCACGCCTGAAATGTCCTGCGCCATGTCGATATAGGCCTGCAACTGCCGCTGCTCACGCGCCAGACGAATCGGGTAGTATGGTATATCGCCGCCGCCGCAAGCGCGGCTGTATTCGCGAAAAGCAACGCTGCGGCTGAACCGATCCTGCTCCCAGGGCGCGAAATACTTATGCTCGCTGATGCGCGTATAGGGCACGTCCTCATCGCAATAATTCATCACCGCCGTGCCCTGGAAATCCCCCTCTACCTCCACCCGCTCGAAATCGAGCGTCCGGTAGCCGAGCCGCCCCGCCCGGTAGCCGAACCAACGGTCGATCGCGCCGGACCAGAAGACATGTGCGAAGCTCTCCGTCTGATCCTCATGACGTGTGGATAGTCTCACCTCGATCTTCTCGTGGTCGAGAATGCCCTGGATCAGGCGCGTGTAGCCATCCGCCGGCATGCCCTGGTACGGATGGCTGAAGTAATTGTCGTCATAGGTGAGCCGAACCGGCAGGCGTTTCAGAACCTGTGCCGGCAGATCCCTCGGGTCGCAACCCCATTGCTTCAAGGTATAGCCGCGAAAGAAAGCGCGGTAGAGCGCGTTGCCGACGACGGATAGAGCCTGCTCCTCGAATGTCGCGGGATGCTGGATATCCTGCCGCCGGCAACGCTTCAGAAACTCCTTCGCCTCATGTGGCGACAGCGTCTTTCCAAAGAACTGGTTGATGGTCAGCAGGTTGATCGGCAGAGAATAGACACGGTCGGCCGCGACCGCCTTAACGCGGTTGACATAGGGCCGCATCTCCGCGAACCGGCCCATATAATTCCAAACCTCCTGGTCGGAGGTGTGAAAGATATGCGGCCCGTAGCGATGTAGCATGATCCCCGTCGCGGCATCACGCTCGGTATGGCAATTCCCGGCGACATGCGGGCGCTCATCCAGAACCAGCACGGCATGCCCGGCCTCGGCGAAGGCGCGCGCTATCACCGCGCCGCTGAAGCCTGCGCCGACGCAGCAGATGCGGGAACTCATGGCATTATGCCGGCAGCAGCCACAGCATCGGCCAACCCCTCATCGGGACAAAAGAGGTATGGCAAATCCAACACGCGCAGCAGCGGGTTTTCGATCTGCTTCTGCAGAACCCACAGGCTGAACAGACGCTCGGAGAGATAGCCGAGATAGCGTGACGACCGATCGACGGCCGCCTGCACGTTGAACATCACTTCCGACCAGAACTGCATATACTCATCGAACAGCGCCGCCTTCATGATGAACATGTTGCAGTAATGGGCACCGATCTGGGCGAAATTGATATAATTCGCGCGGCCCCGCCAGAATGAGGACAGCGCGATCGATTTGATGAAGGCATCCCAGGCCTCATCCGAGAAGCTGCACTGTTTCCACTGGGTTTCGATGGGCGCGAAGGTATGCCGGCGGGGGGCGATGATGTCGTGCGTCGCCACCCAATCGATCAGGGCCTGTGTTTCACCGCGCGTCAGGCTGTTCCTGAGTTGGAGGTATTGAACGAAGGTCTCGCAATCGGCATCATGGCGCCAGAGCAGCGTATCGGCCGCCATTGCGCGGCGCGCTTCCAACACACGCGGAAAGCGCAGCCCGCATTCATAGGCCGGCAGCGGATCGAGCATGAAGAGCCGCCGATAATGCTCGAAGCCGATGTAATCGACACCGCCCATCAGGTTGCGCCAGGCGAAGAACTCCTGCCGCATCTCGTTAAAATCCCGCGCGGCGTGGAGATTGAGACCCGTGAGATCGGTCAGCCAGCGCCCAGCGGGGTCCTCCTCGCCGCCGGTCCAGATCGGCATGAAAAGCTCCCCCGATGCCGGGAAGATCGGCCTGTCATGATGACAAGAATAGAGTTTCACTCTCAATGAATCGCCCCTGCCCCTGTTAGTCCGCACGCCGGAGGTCACGTCGCCTAAACCGCGAGGAGGCGCAGAATATCGGCGGCGATCATCTCCGGATTTTGCATCTCGATACTGGTGATGAACGCGCCCGAGCCTTGATCGACAACGCGCGAACCGGGTGGAAAGAAGTAATTCACCCGCAGTTTCGACGCCAAATCAATCAGGAAGAAATTGCTGTTCGGCCCCGGCGTCGGGCTGATCATGCTCACGCGGCCCGGAGACGGCCAGAAAGCCTGGGTGTGCAGAGCCGATCCGCCCATGCCGCAGATCCTCTCACGCTCGGCAAACAAGCGGATCTGCGGGCGCAGGTCGATCGGCTCGGGGAAGATGATTTCGACCCCCGCGCGGTCGAGTATCTCGACGATCTTGATTTCGTTCACAATTCGTCCGACGCCGGATTTCAGTCCGGCCTTGGAGAGGTAGACCGGCCGCGCATCGCGCACGCTGTGCTCGGCGCCCAGCAGGTTGCGGCCAATTCGCGCGCATAACTCGCCGAAGACCGCGTGTACGCAATGCTGTTCCCGCAAGCTCGTCAGCGGAACGATGAGGCGCGGAATCAGCGTCGGCCGGTCGAAGGTGACGAAATCCTCCCGCGTCAGGCCGAGCGCGTTGAAGATTGCCTTAATGAAAGGGCGGCCGAACCAATGGTCAGGGTTTGCCGGCCCGTGGCCCAGGATCTTGATCTTCGGCTGCGGCCCCCGCGCCCTCGGCCATTGCCGGGCCAGCGAGTTGATGATGAAATGACCGTAGTGCGGGTTGATGAAACCGCCGTAGATATAGACCTCGTCGGGCGCTTCATCGAGATCGGCGAGGCATGCGGGATCGAGCGCGGGTTGTTGTTCGGGGTGAAGCTCGCCCTGCGGCCCGTGCAGATCGACCGTGTCGGTGACCAGATTTCCCTGAAGGCCGTAGATGCCCCAGCTTTCACCCCTGCCGAAGGGAAGATAGGCGACACCGCAATGATGGCCGATCTCCGGATCGGCGCCGAGCACGCGGCTGCTTCCCCAGCTCTCAGAGCAGCGCTTCAGGAACTGAAAAGTCATCCTTGCTCCGCATCGGCTCGAAATCTGTTGACTGATCAGGAAGGCCGAGATGGTGGCGCTTCCCTAAAGGTCTGCACGCATGGCCGGTACCGTCATGGCATCCGAGACCTCGGCCTCGGGCCGTGACGAACCGTTCCAGCGGAAACTAGCCGGCTCAGATAACCAAAAAGTTAAGCCGGAGCGGCCGAGGCCGCGAATGTCGGGATTGTTAACCCGAAGGCGCCGGGTTGCACGGGGAGCCCGTGTCGCGGACAAGGTATAGTCGTGATTGACCCGGCGGCTCGCCCGGGTTAGGTCCCCCGCCCGCCCCTAGCGGCGCGACCGTCGATGAAGGAGATTAAGCCCATGGCGCTCGATTCCACCGAGACGACCGATGCCGCCTCGCACGGCAATATCGCCGCCGACCGCCTGCGCAGCATCATCGAACGCATCGAGCGGCTGGAGGAGGAGCGCAAGGCGCTCGGCAGCGACATCAAGGACATCTACGCGGAAGCCAAATCGGCCGGCTTCGATGTGAAGGTGCTGCGCCAGCTCATCCGCATCCGCAAGCAGGAGCCTGCGGATGTCGAGGAGCAGGAGACCTTGTTGGACGTGTATCGCCGCGCCCTCGGCATGTAGGAAAGCCGACGCCGCCGGGCTGGCGGCGTCGCATCATAGCCAGTGTCAGAGCGCCGCGAGAACGGCCTCGGCCTTGCTGGCCTCGAAGGCACCGCCCTCTTCCACACCCAGGAAGGTGACGACGCCATTCTCGGCGATCAGCGCGTAGCGCTGGGACCGGACGCCGAGGCCCTTGGCAACCAGGTCAAGCTCCAGCCCCACGGCCTTCGCGAAAGCACCGGAACCGTCCGCCAGCATCAGGACCTTGCTGCCCGTGCCCTGATCCTTCGCCCAGGCGCCCATGACGAAAGCGTCATTCACCGCGATGCAGGCGATGGTATCCACGCCGCGCGCCTTGATCGCCTCGGCATTCTCGACGAAGCCCGGCAGGTGGCGGACGCTGCAGGTGGGCGTGAAGGCGCCGGGCACGGCGAACAGCACGACCTTCTTGCTCTTGAAGATGGCGTCGGTCTCGATCGCCTCCGGCCCATCGGCCGTCGCGGCCGTCACGCTGACATTCGGGATGGTGTCGCCGACTTTGATCATGGTTTCGTCCCTTGGGATGGAAGTAGCGACAACTCCTAGCCTTCAATGGCTGCTTCTGTCACCTCCGGGCGCCGCCGCGCATCCACCCCCTGTCATATAGAAAAGGCCGCGCATCTCAGGTCGTTCTTGCGCGCGCCCCCCAAAACGCCAGATAGTTGGCTATGAGCAACCGGCCCCGAAGCACGACCACCGCCACGCCCAGCAGCAGCCAGCAGACCGCCGATGCCGCGCCCTCAGCGACTGCCCCGGGCATCGGCACCTTCGACCTCGCCAATCGGGAGGCTGACCGTCTCAGCGGCCAGATCCTCGTCGCCATGCCGACGCTCACGGACCCGAACTTTTCCCAGACCGTCATTCTGGTCTGCGCCCACAGCGCGGACGGCGCGATGGGCATCATCCTCAACCGCACGTTGGAGCGGCCGAGCTTCAAAGGGTTGTTGCAACAGCTTGATATCTCGCCGGTGCCGCCGCAGCGTGAGATCCGGCTCTGCGCCGGCGGCCCTGTCGAGAATGCGCGCGGGTTCGTGGTTCATACCGCTGATTGGATGGTGGAAGGCACGCTGCGCGTCGATGACGGGCTGGGCCTCACCACGAGCCTCGATATCCTGAAGGCCGTGGCCCAAGGCGATGGCCCCCGGGAGTGTCTGCTGGCGCTCGGCTATGCCGGCTGGGGGCCGGGGCAGTTAGAAGCTGAGTTTGGCCAGAACTCCTGGCTCTCCGTGTCCGCAGATGAAGCCCTGGTCTTCAAGGGGGACAATGAAACGCGCTGGCGCCGCGCGATGGAGAAGCTGCATGTCGACCCGGCGCTGCTGTCGCCCGTCGCCGGCCACGCCTAGCCTGCCGCGCCATGCCGGCCGCGCCTCGCCTAAATTCTGCTGAGGCGGTCATCCGGCGCGGCTTTCTGCGCTTCCGGGGCGGGTGGCCTCTGACGGCCACTCCGCTCCGGTTCTCGCCCGCCACGCCGGGCGGCCACTTCTTGGCCTCTGACTCGCCTCAGCGAATTCTAGAGCACACGCTCAAAAACGAGGCGCACCTAGCCGGTCTCGCCTAGCCAGCGGCGGGATATGTTCGCTCATCGCGAACCATCCCGCCGCCCCATACTTTAGATTACTCGGCCGCGACGGCGGGCAGGCGGGTTTTGCGGGCCGCCTTCGGCGCGGCGTCCGTCAACGTGGCCGCCGCTTTCGATAGGGCCGTCAGAAGACCGATCAACGTCTCGACCTGCTTCGGTGAGAAGTCAGCGAGGAGTTGCTCCTCCCGCGTCAAGGCGGCCTGAGCGATCCGGTCGTGCAGACGGCGCCCCTTGGCCGTCAGCGCCGTCGCGCGGGACCGGCCGCTCGTGTCGCGTGACAGGACAAGGCCCTGCTCTTCCATGCGCGCCAGGCTGCGGCTGACGGCCGCCTTGTCCAGCCCCGCATTCTTGCAGAGCACGGGTGAGGTGATCCAGGGATCGGCCGCGAGGGCGACAAGGATATGCCATTCGGAGAGGCCGATGGCGAAATGCTTCCGATAGAAACGAGACGCACCACCTTCGAGCTTATTGGCGACTGCTCTCACCAGCCCGGGCACATACCGATCTGCAGCGACCAAGGGTGTCGCGGCCCCACGTACGACTGGCTGCACTTCCAGCGGCCGAGCGGTTTCGGCACGCTTCGATCTCTGCATTTGTCGGTCGAGCACGAGATGGCCCCTTCCTGTGTTGCGTTGACGACTTCCCCAAATCGGTCGGATCAGAGAATTCGCACCAATACTTATATGGAACGTAACATAAATCCAAGCCGCACGCGGGGGTCGACAATCAACTTTACCGAGACCGGGCCTGCGCTAGCAGTCACTGCAATCCCGTCCAGGAAAGTCAAAAACCCTTTCCGAAAGCTTAAGGCCGCAAAATGATCAGATGATCGCACCATACGCCAAATTCATTGCAGAATCCAACTCAACATCATTTCATATCGGGTTGTAACGAGTATCCCCTCCCCGTGGTTATTGCGCTTCCACGAGACAACCCGAATCACCGGACAAATTAACGCTGCAAGATTACCGGAGAATGACCAACCAACTGAATTCCAGACTTATTTTCTTCGACGTAGACCCCCTCCCAGCAATTCACCCGCCCAAACATGGGGTTTTCGTCAACTCACTGCTTTCAAAAAATTCAACTCAACGTCGCGGCTCAACGTTTCATCGCATCAAACCGCATCCTGAAAATATTTTCGGGCAAGCGTAATCAACGCGGCGCCAAGTGCCGCTGCTCCCTTTACGGCGAGAGGTCAACCTGGGATGCAGCCGAATAAATGTTTTTTCGTATCAAGATCGCGGGCTCAGGGACCTCGCAACCTTCGGGGCAAAAGCCGGGCGCGGTTCCCGGCTTGCGCTGACGGTCCTAACAGTCTCCCGGCGGATCGCCGAAGAACCCTGATATGTGCGCCAACTTTGTCAGTGTGGAGGAAATTTGATCAGCCACCGCCCTCATCGGGCGGCAACTCCGCTCGTTATTTCGGTTTCATGCTGAACGGAAAGTACATGGCGCTGACCCGCGCGAAGGTCCCATCCTCACGCACCGTGCGGATCGCGGCGTTGAACGCATCCAGCAATGCCACGTCATCCTTGCGCAGCGCGATCGCAGTATTGCCTCCCCCCAGGATCATCGGATCATTGAGTGGTCGCCCGAGATAGGCAAAGTCGAACTTCCCGCCCTCGCGCAGAAAGTCATAGGCCGCCGGCTCGTCGGATATCACCGCGTCGAGCTTATGGTCCCTCAGATCCTGCAACTCCTGCTGCCCATCGTCATAGACCTTGATCGTCGCGATGCCGTGAAGATGAGACTGCGCCCAGTCCAGCTCAACCAAATCCGCGCCGACGCCGATCGTCTTCCCGCGCATCGTCTCCGGATCGTCAGTGATCGACGATCCCTTCGGCCCCAGCACGACGATCGAATTGAAGGTCACGGGCTCCGTAAAGCTCACCTCTTTTTCGCGCGCGGCGGTCACGCTGAGCTGCGCCAGCACGGCATCCACCCGATGATCGAGCAAGGCTGGGATAAGCTGCGTGAAAGGCAGTTGCACCCAGCTGCATTGGAGATGGGCCACGGCACAGTATTTCTTGCCCAGCTCGATCTCCATGCCCTTTGGGCTGCCGTCGGAGGAGGTGTATTCAAACGGCGGGTAGCTCACCAAGGTTCCGATACGAACAACGCCCGGCGTGGCGGTGGCCGTCGCGCTGGCCTGCGCCAAAGCGTGTCGGGGCAAGCCCGCCACAGCGAGCAAAAGCCCAGCCCAAAGCCATGCCTTCATGACGACCTCATCGGTTCCGATGGGCTGCCGAAGTCATGGAAGTCATTCGCTTTGTCAAGAGACGGCGGAGCCCAGCCGGCACGCTCTACCGGCACACTCTATTCGGGCGTGCCAGCCTCACCTTTGAGATCGCGAGCGACCTCGGGCCGGTGCAGCAGCGTGCTGACCTTCACCGCATAGTCGATGGAGGTATCGGCCGCAAAAGAGAGTTCCGGTGCCACGCGAAGGCGGATCGCGCGCGCCACCTGGCCGCGCAGGAAGGGCCCGGCGCGATGCAGCGCCGGAAGCAGCTTGTCCACGTCGCTGCGGCCCAGCCGGGTCACGTAAACGGTCGCCCGCCGCAGATCGGGGCTGACCCGAACCTCGGTCACGGTGATCGGCACGCCGCTGAGTTCATGGTCACGCACCATGTCACGCGCGAAGACATCCGCCAGAATATGCCGGATCTCCTCGGCCACGCGCAGCTGGCGCTGGGAGGGCGCCTTGGCGGAAGCTGCCCGCGCTGCCGTCACGCCGGCACCAGCTCCCGCTCATAGCACTCGACCATGTCGCCTTCGCGCAGGTCCTGGAAGCCAGCGAAGGAGAGGCCGCATTCGTAGCCGCGCGCCACCTCGCGCACGTCATCCTTGAAGCGCTTGAGCTGCGACAGATCGCCTTCGTGGATGACGATGTTCTCGCGTATCAGCCGCACGCCCGCGCCCCGCCGCACCAGACCTTCGGTGACCATGCAACCCGCCACCTTGCCGGACTTCGTGATGTCGAACACCTTCCGGATCTGCGCGTAGCCCAGGAAGTTCTCCCGCACTTTCGGCGCCATCCGCCCGCGCACAAGCTTCTCGATATCGTCGGCAACTTCATAAATGATGCTGTAGTAACGAATATCGACACTTTCCCGCGTCGCCAGCTCCCGCGCCTGGGCGGTCGCCCGCACATTAAAGGCGACGATCACAGCGCTCGACGCCTTGGCAAGCTGAATGTCGCTCTCAGAAATCTGGCCGACACCCGCGAGCAGGATACGAACCTTGACCTCGTCATTGGCGAGCTTGAGCACCGTCGCCTGAATCGCCTCGGCGCTGCCCTGCACATCGGCCTTGATGAGGACACCAACCTCTTTCTGCACCCCGGCCTGGATGCGGGCGAGCATCTGGTCGAGCGTACCGCGCCCCGCCATGGCACCCGCCGCCGCCTTGTCGCGGATCTTGCGCTGGCGGAATTCGGCCACTTCGCGCGCCCGCGCCTCATCCTCGACCACCACGAACGGCTCGCCGGCGGAAGGCACGGCGGAAAGACCCAGCACCTCGACAGGGACGGAGGGGCCGGCGGTCTTCACATTCTCGCCATTCCAATCGATCAGCGCGCGCACGCGGCCGTATTCGGCGCCGGCGACCAGAATATCCCCGGTCCAGAGCGTGCCTTTCTGCACCAGAACCGTCGCCACCGGGCCACGCCCACGGTCGAGCCGGCTCTCGATCACCGAACCTTCGGCATCGCGGGACGGGTTGGCCCGCAGATCGAGGATTTCGGCCTGGACGAGGATCGCGTCCTCCAGCTTGTCGAGGCCGGTCTTCTTCAGCGCCGAGACATGCACTTCCTGCGTCTCGCCGCCGAGGCTTTCGACCACGATATCATGTTGCAGAAGCTCGTTGCGCACGCGCGCGGGGTCGGCGCCCGGCTTGTCGATCTTGTTGACCGCGACGATGATCGGCACGTTCGCCGCCTTGGCGTGGCTGATCGCCTCCACCGTCTGCGGCATGACGCCGTCATCGGCCGCGACCACCAGAACCACGATATCCGTGACACTCGCGCCACGGGACCGCATGGCGGTGAAGGCGGCGTGGCCCGGCGTATCGATGAAGGTGATCCGCTCACCGCTCTCGGTCGTGATCTGATAGGCGCCGATATGCTGGGTGATGCCGCCGGCTTCCCCGGCCGCCACATCGGTGCGCCGCAAAGCATCGAGCAGGCTGGTCTTGCCGTGATCGACATGGCCCATGATCGTGACCACGGGCGGCCGCTTGATGAGGTCGTCGTCCTCGTCAACGGCGCCTTCAAGGCCAAGCTCCACGTCGCTTTCGGAGACGCGCTTCACGCGATGGCCGAATTCCTGAACGATCAACTCGGCCGTATCCGCGTCGATGCTCTGCGTGATGGTGGCCATCACGCCCATTTTCATGAGCGCCTTGACCACGTCGCCCGCGCGGGCCGCCATGCGATTGGCCAGTTCCTGCACGGAGATGGACTCGGGCAGCACCACGTCACGCACGACCTTCACCTGGTCGGCACGCAGCCGCTCCAGCTCCGCCTGGCGCCGCTCGCGATCCCGCTGGCGGCGCATCGAGGCGATGCTGCGCACGCGCTCGTCATCACCCTCGATGGCGGCCTGCACATTGATCTTGCCGGTGCGGCGGCGGTCATCCGCGCCCTTCTTCGGCGCGACCACGGCCGGCTTGCGCGGCGGCAGGGTCATGCTGCCCAGGCGGCGGACGGGGCGCTGATCCTCGTCCTCCTCGCCCGGACGGGCAGCGGTTTTCAGCCGCAGCGTTTCGCCCGCCGGGGGGCGCGGCTGCGCCTGCTGCGGTGCCTGCGGCTGCGGCTCGGCGGCCGCAGGCGTCGGCGTTGACGCGACGGGCGGCGCTTCGGCGGCGCGTTTCGCGGCTTCCTCCGCCTCGCGCCGGTCAGCTTCCTCCAGCGCCTTCTGGGCCTCCACCTCGCGCTCGAGGCGGGCCTGCTCCTCGGCGGCTTTACGCGCCTCTTCCTCGCGGCGCCGGGCTTCCTCGGCAGCGGAGAGGATCGAAATCTTTTCCTGTTCACGGATTTCGGCCTCACGCCGGGCCGCATCGCGCTGCTGGTCGGCCAGCACGCGCTGGCGGGTGGCGAGTTCGCTCGCCGTCAGCCCGCGCGAAGGCGCACCGCCGGAACGACCGCCACCGCCCTGGGGCCTGCCGCCGCCGGAAGACGCGCCGGGTGTAGGTGCCGAAGGCGGTGGGGTGCCGGGCGCACGCTTCTTGCGCACCTCGACCTGCACCACCTTTGAGCGGCCATGGCTGAAGCTTTGCCGAACGGAGCCCGCATCCACGGTCCGCCCCAGCTCCAATCTCCCCGCCGGTCGCAGGGACAGTCTCGCCTTGCCGTCTTGGTCTTTAGTATCGCTCAATGTCATCCGCCCGGTTGATCAGCCTCGGTCCTGGTACGGCGAATACCGGCCAGGCGCATAGTCTCAGTCTGCAGAGTCGTGGCCAGCCGTCCGGCTGATACCGCCACATGCACTGCGTGGTCACGCCCGAAAATCCGTCCAAGCGCTTGGGCGGGCAAAGGAGCGATGACGGGCACGGCACGTCCACCCAACAATCTGGCCCGTTCATCGACGCTGCCATCCGCCGCCTGGACGATGAGCACCGCACGATTCGCGACCAGCCACTCACGCGCTTTTGCGAAGCCGCAGACGGCTTGACCAGCGCGCCGGGTCAGGCCCAATACCTCGATCACTCTCCGCGTGAGCGCTGCCTCAATGACCGCCGGCAGATCCGCCGGGGCCAGCACCTCCGCACGCGCAGCCCGTGCGAAGGCCTTTCGAGCAAGGGCGGTTTCTAGCACATCCCTCCGCGCGCTCAACCAGATTCCCCGTCCGGGCAGGTTTGCCCTGAGGTCGGGCACAATAGACCTGTCCGGCCCCAAAACAAACCGGATCATCGCCTCCGGCGGTTGACGGAGCCGTGTCACGATGCAGCGCCGCAAAGGGCCGCGCTCGTCATCCGCATCGTCATGGGACAAGTCATCGTCGCACACGGGCGGCACGCCCGCGGCCGCCCTCGAGGCGGTCGCGGTATCGGGCAAGGCCGATGCGGCTAAAGCGGAAGCGCGCTCATTCTGTTGCGGGCTCAGCGTCATCTTCCTCGGCGAACCAATGCGCCCGCGCGCGCATGATGATGTCGTTGGCCGCCTCTTCGTCGATCCCAGCCCCCACGATCTCGATCAACTCGTCCGACGCGAGATCGGCGAGGTCGTCCAGCGTCTTCACGCCCTTCTCGCCCAGCGCCACCAGGGCCAGCGGGCTGAACTCCTCGAAGGAGGCCACATCATCGGTGACGCCGAGTGCGATGCGCTTCTCGTCCAGCTCGTTGTCGCGCCGCTGCATGAACTCCTCGGCACGGCGGATAAGCTCGCCCGCCACATTCTCGTCGAAGCCCTCGATCTCGGCCAGTTCCTCGACCGGCGTATAGGCAAGCTCTTCGAGGGTCGTGAAACCCTCGGTCACGAGCAGGCCGGCGATCACATCGTCCACGTCCAGCGCCTCGACGAAGAGGCCCGAGCGGCGGCGGAATTCTTCCTGCCGGCGCTCGCTCTCCTCCGCCTCGGTCAGGATATCGATGTCCCAGCGGGTGAGCTGGCTCGCCAGACGCACATTCTGGCCGCGACGGCCGATGGCGAGCGAAAGCTGCGAATCCGGCACCACCACCTCGACCCGGCCGGTTTCCTCCTCCATCACCACCTTCGTCACCTCGGCGGGGGCGAGGGCGTTGACGACGAAGGTCGCGGCCTGGGCGCTCCAGGGAATGATGTCGATCTTCTCGCCCTGCAATTCCTGCACCACGGCCTGCACGCGGCTGCCGCGCATGCCGACGCAGGCGCCGACCGGATCGATCGAGCTGTCGCGGCTGATTACCGCCATTTTGGCGCGGCTGCCGGGGTCACGCGCGACTGCCTTGATCTCGATGATGCCGTCATAGATTTCCGGCACTTCCTGCGCGAAGAGCTTCGCGAGGAAGCCGGGATGCGTGCGGGAGAGGAAGATCTGCGGGCCACGCGGCTCCTCCCGCACGTCATAGATATAGGCGCGGACGCGATCACCGTTGCGGAAGCTCTCGCGCGCGATCAGCTCGTCCCGCCGCAGCAACGCCTCGGCCCGGCCGAGATCGACCATGAGGTTGCCGTATTCCGTCCGCTTGACGACGCCGTTGATGATCTCGCCCACGCGGTCCTTGAATTCGGCGAACTGGCGGCGGCGCTCGTATTCCCGCACGCGCTGGACGATGACCTGCTTCGCTGTCTGCGCCGCGATGCGGCCGAAATCGATCGGCGGCAGCGGATCGACGATGAATTCGCCGAGATTGATCTCCGGCTTGAACTTCCGCGCGATATGCAGCGGGATCTGCGTATCCTCGTTCTCGGCGGCCTCCACGACCTCGGTCCAGCGGGAGAGGCGGACATCGCCGGTCTTGCGGTCGATCGTCGCGCGGATGTCCTTCTCATGGCCGTATTTGGCGCGGCCGGCTTTCTGGATCGCCTGCTCCATGGCTTCCAGCACCTCGTCGCGATCGATGGATTTCTCGCGCGCGACGGCATCGGCAACCAGAAGCAGCTCGGGACGGGCTATCGCGGTATCCATGGGAAGTCTCGCCTCTCAGTAACGTCTCTCGGTGCAGGCCCACCCGTTCGGGGAAGGCTTACTGGGTGCTCGGCGGCGTCGCCGTCGCCTCGATCAAAGCATCGGTCAGGATGAGCCGGGCCGATTTCACATCGCTCAGAGTGACCGCGACCTCCGACCCGTCTTCCATCCGTAGCCGGCCAATCCCGCCCTCGGCGCCCAAGACGATACCGGAGAAGCGCTTCCGGCCATCCAGCGTCGGGATCGCCATCTCGACCTTCGCCGCATGGCCGGAAAACCGGCTCCAGTCCTTCGGCCGTGTCAGCGGCCGGTCGATCCCGGCGGAGCTTACCTCCAAGGTCCAGGCGCCGGGGACAATATCTTCAACGTCCAGCACGGCGCCGATCTGATGGCTGATCGCCTCGCAATCGTCGATGGTGATCTGCGTCCCGTCGGCCCGATCGGCCATGATCTGGACAGTCGGCCTTTCGCGGCCAAGCACGCGGACCCGGACCAGCTCATATCCCATCGCGGCGATGCGAGGCATGATGATCTCAGCCAGGCGAGCGTCAAACCCTGTATGGTGCGGTGTGTTCTCGTTGCTCAAAACAAAAAAGGCGGCCTTTTGGGCCACCCCCGTCGACTCATCGATGAAGTGAAGGACCCGATATAGGGGGGAGTATCGCGCGGTGCAAGCGCGAAGCTCGCGCCCAGGCACGCATGGCGCCGCCCTTGCCAAGCATCGCCCGGCATCGCTAAACCCCAGGCACAAGAAATAAAAAAGGCGGCCTTTGGGCCACCCTTTCAGTCTCTTGGATGTTCGCCCCACTATGCGCGGGAGTTATCGTTGCGTGACCTATAGCCCGCAACCGGCCGCTATGCCAACTATTTTGCAAGGGCCTCGCGCGGCGATTGGGCGGATCTGGCGGCAGTGCCGCCATGCGTCCTGGTCTGCGCTGCTCGCCACGAGCCTTGTGGCCGCGCTGGCGGCCCTCCCGCCCGCGGCAAGTGCGGCGCAAAAACTCTTCACTTTGGCCAGCCCAACCGTACGGACCGGCGCCACCATGCCGGTGATCGATGTCGGCGGCCATGGAGATTGCAAGGGCAGCAACCAGTCGCCGCCGCTGGTCTGGCTGCACCCGCCGGACGGGACCCGAGGCTATGCCGTGAGCATGGCGGATCTGGACGCGAAGGTTGGCGTGGTCTGGCTGTGGCTCATGTTCAACATCCCCGCGAGCGTCACGGCGCTGCAGCAGAACGCGGCCGCCGACCCGACGCTGCGGCCGCCGGCCGCCGCCCAGGCGCGGAACGGCTTTGATACCGTCGGCTACCTCGGCCCCTGCCCCCGGAAGGACACGATCGCGCATCACTACCTCATCACCGTCTGGGCGCTGAATGCGGACGACCTTCCCTTTAAGGATGGCACCTCGGCCCAGACCGTCGCCATCTATCTGCGCCGCCATGCGCTGGGCCATGCGAACCTGACGCCGCATTACGGCGGGCGCTGACGATCCCCCCGGAATAGCCTCGCCAAACGCCCCCGGCCGGGATATCAATCCGGTTTCGTATCGAAAGTGGACGGATGTCGGGTCGTCTGCGGGCGCTGGATGGGCTGCGTGGCGCCCTCGCCCTCTATATTCTGCTGGGGCATACGGCGCCATTTCTCCGGCTGCCACCCGCCTGCGGCTGGATCGCCGTCGTGCTGTCCCACGGCCGTGGTGCGGTCGAGCTGTTCTTCGTATTGAGCGGCATGGTCATCCTCCGCTCACTCGGGGCGGGCACCGTCGGTGTCAGCGCCGGCCGGTTTCTCGCCGCGCGGGCCGGGCGCCTGCTGCCGGTCTATGCTCTCGCCCTCGCTCTCGCCGTGGTGGCGCTGAGCTGCGGCAATCCCTTCGTCGCGATGCCATCCCTTCTCGGCAGCCCAGCGGCACGGGATATCGCGGAAACCGTCTGGCCGCAGCCATGGTTCGCCCATCTCGCGGCGCATATCGC
Source organism: uncultured Pseudomonadota bacterium (assembly GCA_963745125.1). Taxonomy (GTDB): domain Bacteria; phylum Pseudomonadota; class Alphaproteobacteria; order Acetobacterales; family Acetobacteraceae; genus Acidisoma. The sequence continues at coordinate 681,822 of CAVUWB010000006.1, read as the reverse complement.
CCTCATCCAGGGCGCGCTGCCTCCGGCGCTGCTGCCTGACGCCGAGTTCACCATCCTCGGCCCGGCCTGGAGCCTCAGCACGGAGTGGCAGTTCTACCTCGTGGTCGCGGCCATGCTCGCCATTGGCCGCCGCATCGGCGCGCGGCCGGGCGATTGGCGCCCCTATGCCGCCGCGATGATGCTGCTCGGCCTCGCCGGGCTCTCCGCCAATCTGCTGCCGACGGCATGGCAGCCCGGCCGCGCCTTCCTGCCGCATGAGGCCTGGTATTTCGCCCTCGGCATCGCGAGCCATGGGCTCTGGAACGCGGCCGGCCGGCCCGCCGGCCGGTGGTGGGCGGTGACGCTACTGGCCGCGATCTTCCTGCCATGGCAGCAGCCGTCGATGACCGCCATGGTCGTGCCTTTGCTCTGGACCGCCTGTCTGATCTGCGAGGCGCCCCGGGTTCCGCGACCGTTCCGCCCGCTCGCGCGCATGCTGAACGCAGCGCCGCTGCAATGGTTCGGCCGCATCTCCTACCCGCTCTATCTGATCCACCTGCCGGTCCAGCGCTTGCTGATGCTGGCGGTGGCCCCGGCTTCCGGCGGAAGCTGGGCGCGCTTCTCCCTGCTCTGGGGTCCGCTCGCGATTCTGCTCCCGGTGGTCGTTGCACATGCGCTGCATCACCTGGTGGAGCTACCGTGCTGGCGCTGGAGCCGGGCACGCGCGGACGCATCGCAAAGGACTGAACCCGCTCTGGTCCTCTCCTTCACGCCCGGCGGGTGAGGCTCCAATACATCGGCGGCCGTCCGGCCTTGAGCGCCTTCGCCTCATAGCGCGTCGGCGGCCAGCCCTCGGGGCGCTCGGTCACCGGCGGAGGTACCGCGAAAGCCTCCTGCCCCGCCAGGATCTCGGCGGTCCAGGCCTGATAGGTCGGGTCGTCGGTCGCGATCCGCCAAAACCCGCCCGGCCTGACGGCACGCGCGGCGAGCGCGATATTCTCGGGGTGCATGAACCGGCGCTTGACGTGCCGGCTCTTCGGCCAGGGGTCGGGGAACATCAGATAGAGGCGAGAGAGCGACGCCTCCGGCAGGCGGGCGAGCAGGCCGCGCGCATCCTCTGACCAGAGGCGCAGATTGCCGGGCGGCGGCGGGATAGCCTCGGTCCCGTCATCGGGCACCAGGGCCGAGAGCATCGAGCAGATGCCGTTCTCGAAAACCTCGCAAGCGATGATGCCGGCATCCGGGTGCGCGGCCGCGAGGGCGCGCGCATGCTCGCCGCCGCCGAAACCCACTTCCAGCCAGATCTCGGCGGGCGGCGTGCCGAAGCCGGTGGCCGGCGCCGCTATGGCGATATCCGGAAAGCGCAGGCGCGGCAGCACAGCCTCCATGAGCCAGGACTGTCGCGCCCGCAGCGGGTGGCTGCGCTGCCGGCCATAAAGCCGGGCCGGCTGCGGCTTGGCTGTGATCAGCGCCCGAAGACGGAGGTCAGAGCCGGCACCAGATCCGTCCGCTCCCAGGTGAAGGTGCCCTTCTCCTCATCCGGCACGCGACCGAAATGGCCATAGGCCGAGGTCGGCACATAGATCGGCCGGTTGAGGTGCAGATGCTCGCGAATGCCGCGCGGGGAGAGGTTCACCAGCTCCCGCAGGGTCTTTTCCAGCTTCAGCTCATCCACGTCGTGCCCCGTGCCATGCAGATCGACATAGACCGACAGCGGGTGGGAGACGCCGATCGCGTAGCTGATCTGGAGCGTGCATTTCTCGGCGAGGCCGGCGGCGACCACGTTCTTGGCGAGGTAGCGGCAGACATAGGCGGCCGACCGATCGACCTTGGTCGGGTCCTTGCCGCTGAAGGCGCCGCCGCCATGCGGGGCCGCGCCGCCATAGGTGTCAACGATGATCTTGCGCCCGGTCAGGCCGCAATCGCCATCGGGGCCGCCGACGACGAAGGTGCCGGTCGGGTTGACGTAGATCTCGGATTCGGCCGGCATCCAGCCCTCGGGCAGGCTCGTCCGGATGATCGGGAGCAGCATGCCCTTGATCTTTTCCTGAGAGACGCCCTCGTCATGCTGGGTGGAGACGACGACGCTGGTAGCACCCACCGGGCGGCCGTCGACATAGCGCAGCGTCACCTGGCTCTTCGCGTCCGGCTGCAAGCCCTCAACGCTCAGATCTCGGTTGCGGCGGAGCTCGCTCACCCGGCGCAGGATGAGATGGGCGTAGTAGAGCGGCGCCGGCATCAGCTCCTCGGTCTCGCGGCAGGCATAGCCGAACATGATGCCCTGATCGCCCGCGCCTTCATCCTTGTTGCCGGCGGCATCCACGCCCACCGCGATATCGGCGGACTGGGCATGGAGATGGACATCGATCTGGGCGTTGCGCCAGGAAAACCCGGCCTGATCGTAGCCGATGTCATGCACGGCGAGCCGCGCCAGATGGGCGAGGTATTCCGGGGTGATCGTATCCGGACCCCGGGTTTCACCGGCGAGCACGATGCGATTCGTGGTGACGAGGGTTTCGCAGGCGACGCGCGCATAGGGGTCCGCCGCGAGATAGGCGTCGAGCACCGTGTCGCTGATCCGGTCGGCGACCTTGTCGGGGTGGCCCTCGGAAACCGATTCTGACGTGAAGAGATAGTCGCCGGTGTCGCGCATTGAGAATTCCGTGATGCCAAGAACCTAGCTCTCGCCGGCCGGCGAGGGCATGGCTGTCTGGCGGAAACCTCAAAAGGGGTCAACCCTTGGACTTCAGGTGAGGCCGAGCACGTCCCGCATGCCATAAAGCCCTGGCGGCCGGCCGGCGAGCCAGAGCGCCGCCCGCACCGCGCCCGTGGCAAAGGTCCGGCGGTCGAAAGCCTTGTGCGTAAGAATGATTTGCTCGTCCGAGCCGGCAAAGAGCAGGCTGTGCTCACCCACCACCTGCCCGCCGCGCAAGGCGGCGAATCCGATCGCGCCCATTTCGCGCGGGCCGGTATGCCCGTCCCGCCCGCTCTGCATGACGGCCGCGAGATCGACGCCTCGCCCGGCGGCCACGGCGCGGCCGAGGGCGATCGCCGTGCCGGAAGGCGCATCGACCTTCTGGCGGTGGTGCATCTCCACGATCTCGGCATCGTATTGCGCGGGCGGCAGGGTGGCCGCCATGCGCTCGGCGAGTGCCACCACCAAGGTCACGCCGGCGGAGAAGTTCGCCGCATAGACGACCGGAATTCGCGCTGCCGCCACCGCCACCGCAGCTTCATCGGCGGTCGAAAGGCCGGATGTGCCGAGCACCCAGGCTGTCCCGGCCGAGGCCATGGCCTCCGCATGGCCCTGCGCGGCGCTCGCGCGGGTGAAATCGATGACGACATCGCTTTCACCGGCGAGCGCCGCGACATCGCGAAAAACCCGGACCGGACCGCCGCCTTCCGCCGCGAAGGCGCTGCGGGTGCCGCCCGAGAGGTGACAGCCGGCAGCCGCCACCTCCTCGACCAGCATGCGGCCCATGCGGCCCGAGATTCCGGCGATACCGATCCGGGTAGACATAGGGATATGCGTGATCCCAGCCGCTCAGTACATATGCTGGCCGCCGTTGATCGACAGCGTCGATCCGGTGACGAAATCGGCGTCGTCGGCGGTCAGGAACACGACGCCGCGGGCGATGTCCTCGGCATGGCCCAGGCGGCCGACCGGGAATGCGGGCGATGATCTTCTGCAGCACATCCTCGGGCACCGCGCGCACCATTTCGGTATCGACATAGCCGGGCGCGATGGCGTTGACGGTGATGCCGAAGCGCGCACCTTCCTGCGCCAGCGCCTTGGTGAAGCCGTGGATGCCGGATTTGGCGGCGGCGTAGTTGACCTGGCCGTACTGGCCGGCCTGGCCGTTGATGCTGCCGATGTTGACGATGCGGCCGAATTTCGCGGCGCGCATGCCGTCGAAGGTCAGCTTGCACAGGTTGAAGCAGGAGCCGAGATTGGTATCGATCACCGCGTCCCACATGTCGCGGCGTCATGCGCGGCATGGTGCCGTCGCGGGTGATGCCGGCGTTGTTGACCAGGATTTCGATCGGGCCGTGCTCGGCGGTGATCTGCGCCACGGCGGCCTCGCAGGCGGCGAAATCGCCGGCGTCGAATTTCAGGACGGCGATGCCGGTCTCGGCGTGCGAAAGCCTCGGCGGCGGCGATCGTTGCCGGCATAGCTGGCGACGACGGTGCGGCCCGGCTGCCTTCAAGTGCGATGCTGATGGCGGCGCCGATGCCGCGGGTGCCGCCGGTGACCAAAGCAACTCGTGTCATTGTCTTCCCCCTTGTCTTGTTGTGAACGCTGGCCCGGCTGACGCGCCCGGGACAGGCCAACTCTATGCGGAATCCGAGGGGATGCCACCACCCGTTTCGGGGCGACGGCGCGTCCCCGCCTCTTTCAGCTCGACCAGCGCCCGATTTGTTCCACCCGGCTGCGATGAATGACGAAGACGGTCCAGATCAGCGGCGGGATCAGCGGCACCGGGACGACCATGGGCTTGTAGAAGGAGGGCACGGCCAGGAAGCACCAGGCGGCGCAGGCCCCGAAGGCGGTGAACCCCCAGTAGATGACGGTAATCAGCCGGGCATCGAGTCCCGCGCGATGCGCCACCTGAAACAGGTGCCCGCGATGGGCCTGGGTCACGTTCTCGCCGCGCAGCAGCCGCCGGACGAGGGTGAAGGCCACGTCGTAGAGAACGCCCGTCAGCATCATAGGCACGAGGACGAAGGAGAGTTCCGCGCCCTCGAAGCGGGAGGAGGCGACCGCCAGCATGGCGAGGACGAAGCCGCAGAACTGGCTGCCGACATCGCCCATGAAGATGCGCGCGCGCGGGAAATTGAATGGGAGAAAGCCCAGCACGCCGGCGGCGAGCAGGGCCGCCGCGAAATAAGTGAACCAGCCATGGGCATGGGCCGAGAAGATGCTGAGGAAGACGCAGGTGATGAAGGTCACGCCCGAGGAGAGCCCGTTCAGCCCGTCGATGAAGTTCATCGCGTTGGTGGCGAACAGAATCCAGCAGAGGGTGAAGGGGATGGCGAAAGGCCCGACATCGACCCCACCTATATAAGGCAGGTGATAGAGCGTGACGTAGAGGCCGCTGCCGACGGCGGCGAGCGCCGCCACCACCTGCGCGCCGAGCTTGATGACGAAGGCATAGTCGTAAATGTCGTCGAGCAGCGCCACGAGCGCGATGAGGAAGGCCGACAGGATCATGCCCCGGAAGTAGGGGTCGGCGAGGCGCGCGAAATCCGCGAAGCGGTAGAGAGCCGCGATGCCGAGCAGATAGGCCAGCACGATGCCGACGCCGCCCATCTTGGGCGTCGGCTCCTCATGCGCCTTGCGTCCTTCGGGATGGTCCATGACGCCGATGGCGATCATGGCGCGCACCGTGCCGGCCGAGAGCAGGGCCAGGGCCGCGAGGAACAGAAGATGGATGAGCGAGGCGTGGAGTGTCATGCGGCCCGGCGGTTAAAGGCGGCGGACCATGGCGGAACTGCTTTCCCGGGGCAAGACGGCCCGGCGGCTATGCCCAGGATCTGTGATAGGATGCCGCCCATGAGCCAGACTGCCCAACCACCGACCGAGCCCGACATCGAAACTGAGCGAAAGCTGCTCCAAACCGCCGTGGCTGCTGCACGCGCCGACCGCCGCCCCTGTGTTCCGCATGACGAGGTGCGGGCTGAGATGCTCCAATAGGTTGACCGTCTGAGGTCCAAAATCGCCAGACGGTGAGGCGTGAAGGTTGTTTGGCGGCCCGGTGCGCTCGATGCCCCGTTCCGAAAAACCGGGCGGGCATGCGCGGTTGCGTGTTGCCGGGACGGGGCGGTTCCGCTACACGCCCCCGCTTGACGCTGGCACCCCTGGAGGCCGGCGTTTTCTGTATTTCCAAGGAGCGAGTTATGGCCAATTTCACGACTATCGCGGCCGAGCTGCGCGAGCGGGCAGGTAAGGGGGCAGCGCGCGCGACACGCCGGGCGGGGAAGGTTCCCGCCGTCATCTACGGGGCGAAGCAAACGCCGACCCTCATCGCCCTCGAACCGCGCGCGGTCCTCAAGGAGCTGCATCGCGGCGGCTGGCGGTCCCGCCTCTACGAGCTGAACCTCGGCACCGATACCGCCCGCGCGCTGATCCGCGACGTGCAGTTCCACCCGGTCACCGACCAGCCCGAGCATGTCGATTTCCAGCGCCTCGCACCGGGCGAGCAGATCCGCGTCGCCGTCGGCGTGGTGTTTCGAAGGCGAAGGCGCCTCCCCCGGCCTGAAGCGCGGCGGCGTGCTCAACGTCGTTCGCCACACGGTCGAAGTCTATGCTGACCCGGAGACGGTGCCCGAGCATTTCAGCGCCGACCTCGCCGGCCTCGACATCAACGACAACGTGCGCTTCTCGGACCTCAAGGGCACCGAAGGCACGCGCCCGACCATCGCCGACCGTGACTTCGTGGTCGCGACGGTCGCCTCGGTGACGCAGAACGCCGCCGATGCGGCGGAGGAAGCGGCCGAAGCAGCGGCTGCCGCCGCGGCGGCTCCGGCCACCAAGGGTGGCAAGGGCGCGCCGGCGAAGGGCGCTGCACCTGCCAAGGGTGCGGCTCCGGCCAAGGGCGCTGCTCCCGCTGCGGCTGCCGCCAAGCCGGCCGCGAAGAAGAAGTAAGACCGCGCGTCAGAAGGGAGGCCGCGTCCGCCCATGCTGCTCTGGGTCGGGCTCGGCAATCCCGAGCCGGGAATGGCGCGCCAGCGCCACAATATCGGCTTCATGGCGATCGACGGGATCGCGAACGCCACGGCTTCGGGCCGTGGCGGCCGCGCTTCAAGGGCCTTGTCGCCGAGGGCCGTATCGGCACCGAGAAGATCCTGGCCTCAAGCCGATGACCTATATGAATGCCTCCGGGCAATCGGTGCAGGCGGCGCTCGCCTTCTTCAAGCTGGAGCCGCAAGCCGTCACCGTCTTCCATGACGAACTCGACCTTGTGCCCGGCAAGCTGCGGGTGAAGCAGGGCGGCGGGGCGGCCGGCCATAACGGGCTGCGCAGCATGGACCAGATGCTCGGCACGCCGGATTACTGGCGGGTGCGGCTCGGCATCGGCCATCCCGGCCATAAGGATCGGGTGCTATGGCTATGTGCTGGGCGACTTTCCGGCCGCCGACCGAAGCTGGCTGGTCCCCTTCCTGGACGCGGTGGCCGACCGCGCGCCGGCTGCTGGCCGAAGAGCAGCCGGAGGATTTCATGAACGGCGTGCACCGAAGACATGCGGAAGGTATCGTAATGGGGTTCAACTGCGGCATCGTCGGCCTGCCCAATGTCGGCAAATCGACCCTGTTCAACGCGCTGACGGCGACCGCCGCCGCCCAGGCCGCGAACTACCCCTTCTGCACCATCGAGCCGAATGTCGGCCGCGTCGCGGTGCCGGACACGCGGCTCGGCGCCCTCGCCGACCATCGGCAAATCGGTCAAGATCGTCCCCACCAGCCTGGAATTCGTCGATATCGCCGGGCTCGTGCGCGGCGCCTCGAAGGGCGAGGGCCTCGGCAACCAGTTCCTCGCCAATATCCGCGAGACGGACGCCATCATCCATGTGCTGCGCTGCTTCGAGGATGGCGACATCACCCATGTCGAGGGCTGCATCGACCCGGTGCGCGACGCCGAGGTGGTGGAGACCGAGCTGATGCTCGCCGATCTCGAAAGCCTGGAGAAGCGGCTCGTCGGCCTGCAAAAACGGGCGCGCGGCGGCGACAAGGAGAGCGCGGCCCAGTTGGCGCTCGATCGAGCCCATCGTCGCGGCGCTGACCGATGGCCGCGCCGCGCGCACGGCGATCCCCGAGGCCGAGCGCCGCAATGCCGAGCGGCTGCAACTGCTGACCGCGAAGCCCGTGCTCTACGTCTGCAATGTCGAGGAGGCGCTCGGCCGCGACCGGCAACGCCTTCTCGGCCAAGGTGGCGGAGATGGCGGCCCGCCAGGGCGCGGCGCATGTCGTGGTCTCGGCAGCGATCGAGGCCGAGGTCAGCCAGTTGCCGCCCGAGGAGCAGACTGAGTTCCTCGACGGGCTGGGGCTTGTCCGATAGCGGGCTCGATCGCGTGATCAGCGCCGGCTACGGGCTGCTCGGCCTGATCACCTATTTCACCTGCGGCCCGAAGGAGACGCGGGCCTGGACGATCCTCAAGGGCACCAAAGCCCCGCAGGCGGCCGGCGCCATCCATGGCGATTTCGAGCGCGGCTTCATCGCGGCGGAGACGATCGCCTATGACGACTACGTCGGCTTCAAGGGCGAGGCCGGGGCGCGCGAAGCCGGCAAGCTTCGGATCGAGGGCAAGGAATACGTCGTGAAGGACGGCGACGTGCTGCTGTTCCGCTTCAACGTTTGATGGCTGATTCTCAGTAAAGCGTCGCCTTCTGCCGGGCCGGCATTTCCCGGTCATAGGCTTCGGCGTCGATGCCGCCGCGGGTCAGCCGTTGCAGCATCGCGCCCGCGCTCGGCAGGCGCGATCGCTCGATCTGGCTCGCCGGATCCCACAGCGCGGAGCGAACAAACGCCTTCGCGCAATGGAAATAGACGCTCTCGATCGTCACGAGGATGACCGTCTTCGGCAGCTTGCCCCCGACCGGGAAGCTGGCGAGCAGGGCCGGTTCATCCGAGATCCTGGCGGTGCCATTGACGCGCAGCGTCTCCCCCACGCCCGGAATAATGAAGAGCAGCGATATGCGGGGATCGCGGATGATATTGCGGAGATTGTCGATCCGATTATTGCCGGGCCTATCCGGCACCGCGAGGGTCTTCTCATCCAGCACGCGGACGAAACCCGGATGGTCGCCCTTGGGCGAGCAGTCCAGCCCCTCCGGCCCGGCCGTCGCCACGATGATGAAGGGCGCTGCCTCGACGAAGCTGCGGTAGTCCTCGCTCAGAAAGGGGATTTCCTTGGTGATCGATCTCGGATTAGCGGGCCCGTAAATCGCCTCCAGCTCCTCGATCGTCGTGATCATCGTGCAACTCCCACCCCTTCCTGCGGAGAGATATAGGCTGGGTCGTGCGCGAAGGGCAGCGGCCCGCCGTCCCGCAGCGCTGCCAGCACGCGGGCGAAATCCGTCCCGAACCGGAAACCGAGTACCCGCGCCGCCCGGCCGCTGTCGTAAACCCGGCCGATCCGCGCCGGCAGCCGCCAGCCACGAGCCGCGTAGAGCGCGGCGGCGTCGGGAAAATATCGCCCGATGACGGCGGCCGCGTCCCGCTTCAACGCCCGCGCATCGGCGGGCGCGAAGGGCGTCGGCGCCGAGAGGATGAAAATCCCGAAGCCGATCGCGGGCGCGCGGTCGAGCGCCACGAGATGGGCATCCGCCGCATCCTCCACCGTCAGCCGGCGATGGAGGAACTCGTTCGCCTTCATGTTCTCGCCCGAGAGGTCACGATGGGTATCGTCCTCCTCAGGGAAGAACCGCCCGGTGCGCAGCACGACGCAGTTGAGGCCATGGGCCTGGGCATGCAGCCGGCACAGCCCCTCGGCCGCCAGCTTCGTCACGCCATAGATGTTGCGGGGTTCCAGCGGCCCCGTGCTCTCATCGAGCCAGACGGCGGCGTCACCCGCCTCCTCCCGGATAGCCTGGGTAATCATCAGCGAGGTCGTCGAGGTGAAGACGAAACGGTCATGCCCGGCCGCGACCGCCGCCCGCAGCAGGTTGAGCGTGCCGGTCACGTTCACGTCGATGAAGGCCTGGGCCTGGTAGCGCGCGATATCCGGCTTGTGCAGCGCGCCGCCATGGATCACGGCCTCCACCGCGTGGTCGGCGAAGGCGCGCTCGACCGCCGTTCGGTCGGCGACCGAGGCGATGATCTGCGTCTCCGCCCCCGGGGCGACATCGAAGCCGATGACGGTATGGCCCGAGGCGCGGAGGCGCGGGGCGAGGAACCGGCCGAGCCAGCCGGAGGAGCCGGTCAAAAGAAGGCGCATGTCGTATCTTGGCGCTGGAAGCGGAGCGCGCCAACACCCGCTGGCCGAATGCCCCGCGATGCCTTATCTGCGAAATGGCCGAAGCCCGGCGCCATGGCCCGCCACGCAATCGGAACATCGCCTTGACCGACGCCACCACCGCTTCTCCGCCCTTCGCCGCGCTCATCGTCATGGGCGTGTCCGGCTGCGGAAAATCGACCATCGCCGCTTTGCTGGCGAAACATCTCGGCTGGCCTTCGATCGAGGGCGACGATCTGCATCCCCCCGCCAATATCGCGAAAATGTCACAGGGCATTCCGCTCGATGATGACGACCGCCGGCCCTGGCTGGAAGCGATCGCCGCGCGCATCGATCTCTGGCGGCAGGCCGGCACCAGGGGCGTCGTCACCTGCTCCTCCCTCCGCCACGCCTACAGAGACATTCTGCGCGCCGGGCATGCTGATGTGCGCTTCGTCTTCCTCAAGGGCAGCTATGAACTGCTGCTATCCCGCGTGAGCCATCGGCAGCACCATTTCATGCCGGCCTCGCTGCTGCAAAGCCAGTTCGCGACGCTGGAGGAGCCTGGCCCGGAAGAAGCGGTCACGGTGTCGATCGACCAGCCCGCTGCGGGCATCGTGGCTGACGCGCTGGCCGCGCTGCACTTGGCCTGAAACGCCCGCCTCTCGGCCGGACGGATCGCTCGCCCAGGCGCGGCGGAATATGGACATCAGTGGTGCCGATATCGTAACGATAATGCCGCTCTCCGGATAGCATGCCTCCGGTTGACAGTTGCTAAATTGTTCTTGTTCGCCCAAACTCTGAACATTGCCGGTTGGGCCGCCGAGTTCGGGCTTTGCCCGCCCTGACCTCTGAGGGACGAAGATGGAAAAGACCAAGGCTCTAGACGCCGCTCTCGTGCAGATCGAAAGGGCCTTCGGCAAAGGCTCCATCATGCGCATGGGCGCGCGAACGGGGGACGAGCAGATCGAGGTCATCCCCTCGGGCTCGATCGGCCTCGACCTCGCACTCGGCATCGGCGGGCTGCCGCGCGGCCGCATGGTCGAAATCTACGGGCCGGAAAGCTCCGGCAAGACCACCCTCGCGCTGCATACCATCGCCGAGGCGCAGCGGCGCGGCGGCACCTGCGCTTTCATCGATGCCGAGCATGCGCTCGACCCCATCTACGCCCGCAAACTGGGCGTCGATGTCGATAACCTGCTCATCAGCCAGCCCGATGCCGGCGAGCAGGCGCTCGAAATCGCCGATACGCTGGTACGTTCGGGCGCGATCGACGTGCTCGTTGTCGATAGCGTCGCCGCCCTGGTTCCCCGGGCCGAGCTGGAAGGCGAGATGGGGGACAGCCATGTCGGGCTGCATGCCCGGCTGATGAGCCAGGCGCTGCGGAAGCTTACCGGCTCCGTCTCGAAATCGAAGACGACCTTCATCTTCCTCAATCAGATCCGGCTGAAGATCGGCGTCATGTTCGGCAGCCCGGAAACCACCACCGGCGGTAATGCGCTGAAATTCTACGCCTCCATCCGGCTCGACATCCGGCGTATCGGCCAGATCAAGGAGAAGGATGAGGTGATCGGCAACCAGACCCGCGTGAAGGTGGTGAAGAACAAGCTCGCCCCGCCCTTCCGCCAGGTTGAGTTCGACATCATGTATGGTGAGGGCATCAGCAAGATGGGCGAGCTGATCGACCTCGGCGTGAAAGCCGGCATCGTCGACAAGTCGGGCTCCTGGTTCAGCTTTGACAGCCAGAGGATCGGCCAGGGCCGCAACAATGCCCGGCAGTTCCTGCTCGATAACCCGACCGTGGCGGATGCCGTGGAATTGAAGCTTCGCGAGCACTCGGGCATCGTGGTGAACGCCATGATGACGGATGCCACGGGAGATGAGCTTGAGGCTGCCGAATGATGAGGCCGGGCCTGCGGAGCAGGATATCCCCGTCGAGACGCTGACGGAGGCGGATCACGAATTGCTGGCGGCCGCGCGGGAGGTTCTGTCCCGCCACTACCGCCCCTTCTGGCACATGGTCTCCGCCGCCCTTCGTGGGCGGGACGGGCGGATCTGGACCGGCATCCATCTGGGCGCCACCGTCGGCCGGCTGCAAGTCTGCGCCGAGGCTATCGCACTCGGCCGCGCGGTGCTGGAGGGTGACGGCACGATCGAGACGGCGGTCGCCATCCGCCACCCGAAGCCGGGCGAGGAGGATCAGAGTCTCGCCGTCGTTTCCCCCTGTGGCGCCTGCCGCGAGATGATCCTGGATTACGACCCTGATGCGCGTGTGATCGTTCCCGGCGTGATCGCACCCATCAAGATGCCGATCCGGGCACTCCTGCCGCTCCCCTACCGCCGCTAGAGCGTTTCCTATTCACTTACGCTCACAGTCACCGCTCTAGCTCTTTGTTTTTACGAGCATCTTCACCCGATCAGATGATTCCATATGATCGGGATCTGCTCTAGGCGCTCATTCCTCACCCGGCGCATTTGTGGTGGCGCGACGGCGGAAATCTTTCGCGCCATGCGGGGATCGTGCTGGTGAAGGCCAGCCCTTTGAGATAGCTGACACTGATGCGTTATATCTCGACCCGCGGCCAGGCCGAGCCGCGCGACTTCAGCGGCGTTCTGCTGGCCGGCCTGGCCGAGGACGGCGGCCTCTTCATGCCGGAAACCTGGCCGCAACGCTCGGCCGGCCGACTGGCGGGCGCTGCGCGGCCTGCCCTACCCCGACCTCGCCGCCCGCGTCATGCACCCCTTCGTCGGCGATACGCTCAGCCTCGAGACGCTGCGCGACCTCTGCCGCGACGCCTATGCCGGGTTCGGCCACCCGGCGCGTCGTGCCGCTGGTCCAGCTCGATGACCGGTCTGTGGGTGCAGGAGCTGTTCCACGGCCCGACCCTCGCCTTCAAGGACATGGCGCTGCAGCTGCTCGGCCGGCTGTTCGACCATGTGCTGAGCCGAGCGCGACGAGCCGTGTCACCATCGTCGGCGCCACCTCGGGCGATACCGGCTCGGCGGCGATCGAGGCCTGCCGCCGGACCGCGACGCGCATCAACATCGTGATCCTGCATCCGCGACGGCCGCACCAGCGAGGTGCAGCGCCGGCAGATGACGACGGTGCGATGCCGCCAATGTCGGCAACATCGCCGTCGCAGGGCACCTTCGACGACTGCCAGGACCTGGTGAAGGCCATGTTCGCCGACACCGCCTTCCGCCACGGAAATGCAGCTGTCGGCGGTCAACTCCATCAACTGGGCGCGGATCGCCGCCCAGATCCCCTATTACGTCGCCGCCGCGCTGGCCCTGGGCGCGCCGGACCGGGAGGTCGCGTTCGCCGTCCCCACCGGCAATTTCGGCAATGTGCTGGCCGCCTGGGCCGCGCGGCGCATGGGCCTGCCGATCGCCCGCCTGATCGTCGGCTCGAACCGCAACGACATCCTGACCCGCTTCCTCGCCGCCAACGACATGTCGATGCGTGCCGGTGGAGCCCAGCCTGTCGCCGAGCATGGACATCCAGGTCAGCTCCAATTTCGAGCGGCTGCTGTTCGAGCTGCTGGACCGGGACGCCGCCGCCACCGCCGCGCTGATGCGCGATTTCCGCCAGACCGGGCGGATGCCGGTGCCCGATGCCGCCTGGCGCGCGGGCGACCGCGCCTGTTCCAGGGCCTCGGCCTCGACGATCCGGAGACCGAGGCGGAGATCCGCCGCCTGCATGCCACGACCGGCTACCTCGCCGACCCGCATACGCGCGATCGGCATCGCGGCGGCGCGCGGATCGCGCCCGGCGTGCGCGCCCGTCGTGGCCATGGCGACCGCCCATCCGGCCAAATTCCCGGATGCCGTCGAAAAGGCAACGGGCACCCGCCCTTCCCTGCCGCCGCGCCTTGCCCATTTGATGACAGGCACCGAACGCTTCGCCCGCGCCCCGAACGACCTCGCCGCCGTCGAGACGCTCCTGCGTGCCTTCGTCCACCGCAACGATACCCAACCGCAAGACCCATGGGGGACTGCCGCATGAGCGACGCCATCCGCGTGCAAACTCTGGCCTCCGGCCTCACCGTCGTCACCGAAGAGATGTCCCGGGTCGAAACCGTGTCCTTCGGCGCCTATGTCGCCGCCGGCACCCGCCACGAGCGCGCCGAGGAAAACGGCGTCTCCCACTTCCTCGAACACATGGCCTTCAAGGGCACCGAGACGCCGCACCGCCGCCGAGATCGCCGAGGAGATCGAGGCCGTGGGCGGCCATATCAACGCCTATACCGCCCGCGAGCAGACCGCCTACTACGTCAAGCTGCTGAAGGAAGACATCGCGCTCGGCGCCGACATCATCGGCGACATCCTGACCCATAGCAGCTTCGAGCCGGAGGAGCTGGAGCGCGAGCGCGGCGTGATCCTGCAGGAGATCGGCCAGGCCAACGACACGCCGGACGACATCATCTTCGATCATTTCCAGGAAGCCGCCTTCCCCGATCAGCCGATGGGCCGGCCGACGCTCGGCACCGAGGACGTGCATCCGCGCCATGCCGCGCCACGCGCTGACCGAACTACATGCGCGCCCATTACGGCACCCGGAACGTGGTCGTCGCCGCCGCCGGCAACCTGAACCATGACGAGGTCGCGCGGCTGACCGAGCAGCATTTCGCCGACCTGCCGACGACGGTGGTGGGCGCCCCGACGCATCGCCGACTATCGCGGCGGCGAGTTCCGCGAGGCGCGGGACCTCGACCAGGTTCATATCGTGCTGGGCTTCCCCTCGGTCTCCTACACCGATCCCGACTTCTACGCCTCGATGATGCTCTCCACGCTGCTCGGCGGCGGCATGTCCTCCCGCCTGTTCCAGGAAGTGCGGGAGAAGCGCGGCCTCGTCTATTCGATCTATTCCTTCACCGCGCCCGCCGACCGATTCCGGCCTCTTCGGCATCTATGCCGGCACCGGCGAGAGCGAGGCGGAGGAGCTGATGCCGGTGACGCTGGAGGAACTGCGCACGCGTCCAGCATGACGTGACCGAGGCGGAGCTGCATCGCGCCCGCGCCCAGGCCAAGGCCGGCATGCTGATGTCGCTGGAAAGCACCGGCAGCCGCTGCGAGCAACTGGCCCGGCAGATCCAGATCTTCGGCCGCATCGTGCCGACGAAGGAGATGGTCGCGAAGATCGAGGCGGTGCGGACCGAGGATGTCTGCCGCGCGGCGAGCCGTCTGTTCCGCGCCAAGCCGACCCTTGCGGTGCTCGGCCCGGCGGGCAAAGTGCCTGGCCTGACCACCATCGCCGAGAAGCTCGCGGCATGAGTGCCGTCCCCGATCTGACACGGACCGACGCGCGGGAGCGGCTGGCCGATCTGCTCGCCCATGCCCGCAGCGCGGGCGCGGATGAGGCGGATGCGGTCTTCTTCTCCGGCACCTCGCTGTCCGTCAGCCGGCGTCTGGGCAAAATCGAGCATGTCGAGCGGTCGGAAGGGCGCGACCTCGGCCTCCGCGTTTTCGTCGGCGAGCGTTCGGCCATCGTCTCGGCGCCCGGCCTCGATGTGGCGAGCTTCGGCGATATCGCCGCCCGCGCGGTCGCCATGGCGCGCGTCGTGCCGGCGGATGCGATGAGCAGCCTGGGCGAGTTGCGGGAGATTCCGCCCGCCGACCTCGACCTCGACGATCCGGCGGAGCCCGACGCGACAGCGCTGGGGGAGCGTGCGGCGCTGGCCGAGGATGCCGCACTCGCCGTTTCCGGCATCACCAATACCGAGGGCGCCGATGCCGGCTTCAGCCGTAGCGAGGCAGTGCTGGTGACGAGCCGGGGCTTCGTCGGCGCCTATCGCCGCAGCGGCCATTCGATCTCGGCGACCGCCCTCGCCGGCACCGGCACCGCCATGCAGCGCGACTATGATTTTTCGAGCGCCGTGCATCTGGCGGATCTCGATGACGCGGCCGGTATCGGCAAGCGGGCCGCCGAACGGGCTTTGGCACGGCTCAATCCGGGCCGGCCCAAAACCGCGCGGGTGACGGTGGTCTATGACCCGCGCGTCTCGGCCAGCCTGATCGGCCATCTGGCCGGGGCTGTGAATGGCGCCGGCATCGTGCGCGGCACGAGCTTCCTGCGTGAAAGCATGGGCCAGCGGATTTTCGCCGAGGGCATCACCGTGCGGGACGATCCCCGCCGCCGGCGCGGCCTTCGCTCTCGCCCCTTCGATGGCGAGGGCCAGCCGACCGCGCCGCTCGACATCATCGGCGACGGGGTCTTGCAAAGCTGGATTCTCGACACGCGCAGCGCCCGTCAGCTCGGGCTCGCGACGACGGGCCATGCGGCGCGTGGAACATCTGGTCCGCCGGGCCCTTCGACCACCAACCTCTATATGGCGCCGGGCGCGCTGACGCCCGCCGCGCTGATGGCCGACATCACCGAGGGTCTGTATGTGACTGAGCTGATCGGCTCGGGCATCAACGGGATCACCGGCGATTACAGCCGGGGCGCGGCGGGCTTCATGATCCGCAACGGGGCGCTGGCCGAGCCGGTGGCCGAGATCACCATCGCCGGCAATCTGCGGGAGATGTTCGCGCGTCTCATCCCCGCCGATGATCTGCGGTTCGTGCGCGGCACGGATGCCCCCACAATCCGCATCGACGGCATGATGATGGCGGGGGCCTGACACGGCGCCGCGCCAAGTCAAAAGGCTTGGAAAACCCATCATGATGGCTCACTACGACCTGGTCATCGGGAAGGTTGTGGTCACTTTGGCCAATGGGTGCAGCTTCTCGTTTCCGCCATCCCTTGCCCAGGGTCTTGAGCGCGCAAGCCCGTCACAACTGGCAAGGGTTGAGCTTCTCGGCGCAGGCTATGGCTTGCACTGGGAAGACCTCGATGTCGATATATCGGTGCCCGGTCTTCTCGCGGGGATATTCGGCACGAAGGCCCATATGGCGCGGCAGGCGGGAAGCACCCGGACATCCGCCAAAGCCGCGGCGGCACGGGCCAATGGCGCAAAGGGGGGCCGTCCCCGTAAAGCGACTGCTGCGTAAACCGGCCGCATCCCATCGCCGCACCGGAAGTACTGCCACCGCACGGAGTTTGAAGCGCGTCATGCGTCGGTTTTTCATCCTGCTCGCGATCCTGGCTCCGCTGATGGCAGCACTCGGCCCCATCCCGGCCGATGCGCGGCTCGGCGGCGGCTTCTCCCTCGGCAGTCGCGGCAGCCAGACCTTCCGCCCGCCCCGGCAGACGAACCTCGCGCCGGGCGTCGCGCCGTTTCAGCGCAGCCAAGCCCCAGCCTCGGGCTATGGCGCGGCCGGCGTCGGCGCGGCCGGCAGAGGCGCGGCCGGCAGAGGCTTCGGCGGTGGCCGGCCCTTCATGTCAGGGCTGATGGGCGGCCTCATTGGCGCCGGTATTCTGGGCCTGCTCTTCGGTGGCGGGTTCATGCAAATGGGCCTCGGCTTCGGCGGCCTCTTCGGTACGCTGCTGCAACTGCTCATCCTGTTCTTCGTCATCCGCTGGCTGATGCGGCGTTTCCTTGGCGGCCGTGCCACCGGGGGGCAACCCTCCATCTACGCGCCCGCACCCCAATCCGGCGGTGCGCCCAACCTTGCGCCCTATCAGGTGACGGAGAGCGACCGGCAAGCCTTCGCGCAATGCCTGGTCTATGTGCAGCAGGCCTGGGGTGCCGGGGATCTCAACGCCATCGCCCAAGCGGTGACGCCCGAGATGATGGGCTATTTTCGCGAGCAATTCGCGACGCTCGCCCGCCAGGGGCTCCGTAACCGCGTCGCCAATATCAGCGTTGATGGTATGGAACTGTCCGAAACCTGGGCCGAAGGTGATACTGCTTTCGCCACCGTCGCGCTGCGCTTCTCGATGTTGGACGTGACCGAGGATGCGCGCGGCCAAGTCGTGGATGGCAGCCCGACAGTGCGCGCGCTGGTGACGGAGGTTTGGACCTTCACGCGCAGGCGCGGCAACCACTGGGTCCTCGCCGCGATCCAGCAGACACGATAGGCTTTCACTTCACTATAAGATCACATCACAATCCATTGCGTTTCCTGCGGGTCTCTTTCATGTTTCGTTAAGGAACAACGAGGAGACGCGGAGCGGTGACGCAACACCCGCCATTCGCTTGGATAACGATTCTAGCCGCGGGCAGCATTCTCATGCTCGCCGGATGTTCAGACTTCCTGACAGAGGGCACAGCCGATCTTGCGGGTGTCGGCGGTGCCGCCGCCGCCCATGCCGTGACGAGCAACGCGACGGTGACGACGGCGATCGGCCTCGGCGTTACCTCGATCGCCTTGTCAGCCCTGAAGTCGGAGGAGCGCGCGGTCCACGGCGCCGAGCAGGACCGTATCGCCGAGGCGGCGGGGCCGCTGCCGGTCGATACCGTCGGCACCTGGTCCGTCAACCATTCCGTTCCGATCGAGGATGACGAGAAAGGCGAGGTCGTCGTCTCCCGCGATGTCGGCGCGGCCGATCTGCATTGTCGCGAAATCGTCTTTTCCGTCGATACGAAGCAGGACGGGCAACCCGCCCGCGCCTTCTATACCGCGACAATCTGCCTGGACGGCACGCATTGGAAGTGGGCCTCGGCGGAGCCCGCGACCAGCCGCTGGGGCGCGTTGCAGTGAGGTTTGTCGGCCGGCCGCTGCTCTGCCTCTGTCTGCTGTTTCCGCTCGGGGCCTGTTCGGCGGCGGGCGGTATCGCCGGGGCGGTCGCGGGAGCCGCGACCGGCGCCGTCACCGCCAATCCCGTCGTCGGCTTCGCCGTGGCGGTGGGCGTGCGCGCCGGCACGGATAGCGCCGTCAATTACGTTATGCGGGCGCGGCAGAACGCCGAACAGACCGCCATCGCCAATGTCGCCGGCCCGCTGTCGCCGGGCGTCGTGATGCCCTGGGCGATCGAACACTCCATCCCGATCGGGGATGAGCACGGCGAGGTACAGGTCACGCGGCTGATCAGCACCCCGCTCGCGACCTGCGAGGAGATCCTTTTCTCGGTCGCCAAGCACCATAAGCCGCAGCCGGATGACCCTCGCTATATCGCAACAACCTGCCAACAGCCGGGCGGGTGGCGATGGGCAAGCGCGGAGCCCGCGGTAGCGCGCTGGGGTTTTCTGCAATAAACCAGCGGCAACAGTTCTTATGGAGTCCGCTATGTCCGCCTTCGGCTTCAGCTCCGTTCCCACCGATCCCGGCGCGGCGCCCGGCCACCGCTGGGGCTGGTTCGTCGGTCTCGGCATTCTACAGATCATCGTCGGTATTTTCTGCTGGCTCGACGTCGTCGCCGCCAGCATTGCCGGCGTCGTCGTCATCGGCGTGCTTCTGCTGCTCGGCGGCGTGTTTCAGGTCGTGCACGCCTTCACCGTGCGAGGATGGAGCGGCTTCGTCCTCCATGTGCTCATGGGCGTGCTCTACGTCGTCGGCGGCCTGCTGCTGATGGATGAGCCGGTTCGCGGCTCCCTGATCATTACCATCGTCATCTCGGTGCTGCTGATCGTATCCGGCGTCGCGCGCCTGGTGATGGCGGCGACGCATCGCTACATGCCGGGCCTGTGGCTCGTCATTTTGAGCGGCGTGGTCAGCCTCGTCGTGGGCGTGTTGCTCTACGCCAGCCTGCCCTGGTCAAGCCTCTGGGTGCTGGGGACTCTCATCGCGATTGAGCTGGTCTTCCATGGCATTGCCTGGGTGCAATTCGGTCTGGTGTTGAAGAAACAGCATAACGCTTGACCGTCACGGGGGTCGGGTTACTCGTTTTCCGACCTGCGTTCGTTGAATGTCGGGACGTACTTCTAATGTACGGTCGTTTCCACTATATCCTCTGCAAAGCTGTAACGAGAGGAGCTGTGTGTGATGACCCCGACTAACGGCGTGATTTCTTCGGGTGCGCCGCCAGCCACCGAGGCGGATGTACTCTGGTTCCTGCCGACCCATGGCGATGGGCGCCATCTGGCCTCCGACATCGGCGCCCGGCACGTGACGCTCAACTATCTGGGCCAGATCGCCCGCGCCGCCGATGAGATGGGCTATTTCGGCGTCCTCCTGCCGACCGGCCGGTCCTGCGAGGATTCCTGGGTCGTCGCCTCCGCCATGGTTCCGTTGACCGAACGGCTGCGCTACCTGGTCGCCGTGCGCCCCGGCCTCTCCGAACCCTCAATGACGGCGCGCATGGCCGCCACGCTCGACCGGCTTTCCGATGGCCGGCTGCTGATCAACGTGGTGGCGGGCGGCGACCCGACGGAGTTGCAGAGCGACGGCGTCTGGCTTGACCATTCGCTGCGCTATGAGGCAACCGACGAATATCTTCAGGTCTGGCGCCGTATGCTGGCCGGTGAGACCTTCGATTTCGCCGGCAAGCATATCAAGGTCGAGGGCGCGAAGCTGCTCTATCCGCCGGTTCAGCACGCCCCACCCGCCGCTCTATTTCGGCGGCTCCTCGGCCGATGGCCAGGCGGTGGCAGCCAAGCACGCCGATGTTTACCTGACTTGGGGCGAGCCGCCGGCCGATGTCGCCGACAAGATCGCCACCGCCCGCGCCGCAGCCGCGGTCGAAGGACGGACGTTCAGCTTTGGCATCCGCCTGCATGTCATCGTGCGGGAGACGGAGGAAGAAGCCTGGGCCGCCGCCGATACGCTCATCAAGTACGTCGATGAAGCCGCCATCGCGACGGCGCAGAACGCTTTCTCGAAGTTCGATTCCGTTGGCCAGCAGCGGATGAGCCGGCTGCATGGCGGCCGCAAGGACAATCTGACCATCAGCCCCAATCTTTGGGCGGGCGTCGGTCTTGTGCGCGGCGGCGCGGGCACGGCCCTGGTCGGCTCGCCGCAGCAGGTAGCGGACCGGATGAAGGAATACATGGCGCTCGGCATCGATCGCTTCATTCTCTCCGGCTATCCGCATCTGGAAGAATGCTACCGTTTCGCGGAGCTGGTCTTCCCGCTGCTGCCGCTCCGGAAGACAACGGGCCGTGATTTGGGCTCAGCCCGTCATGCGGGCCCCTTCGGCGAGGTCATCGCCAATGTCGCGGCGCCGACACGCCAGCTGGCGGCCGCGTCGTAAGAACAGGAAGCGGTCCTTTTTTGCAAAAAGGCTGCCGGGTCATCCCGGCAGCCTTTTTGTTTTCCCGGCACTCAAACTGGCGTTGGTTTTCGAGCACCGAAGCGGAGCGGCCATTAGAGGCCGTGAGCATCGGAGCGCAGAAAGCCGGCGCCAGAGACCCAGCCTTGTGTAGCGATTCCGAAATTCGCCCACACTCGCGGCCAGCTGCGAGCGAATTTCGGAATTTAAAGCTACACAAGCAAATTTATGATTCTCGTGTGCTTTTTGAATTTGAAGTTCGCAACCCGCCGGCTTCCCGAAGCGAGGCGAACTTCAAATTCAGCACACGAGTAGAGTTTGAAGGTCAGTTTTACTCGACCTCCTCGGGCTCCTTCTCGGTCCCACCCTCTTCGCTGCCCGGCCGGCCGGCGATCGGCGCCGTTGCCTCGGTGATCTCGAAGTCGAGCTTGCCGTCCTTCATCGTCACCTTGACCGCGCCGCCCTTGACCAGCTTGCCGAACAGCAGCTCCTCGGCCAGCGGCTTCTTGATGTGCTCCTGGATCACGCGGGCCAGCGGCCGCGCGCCATACAGCCGGTCGTAGCCGCGCTCCGCCAGCCACTCCTTGGCCGCCGAGGACAGCTCGATCGTCACGTTGCGGTCGGCGAGCTGCGCTTCCAGCTGCATGACGAACTTCTCGACCACGCGGCCGACGATCTCCGGCGTCAGCGCCGGCGAAGGCGATCATCGCATCCAGCCGGTTGCGGAATTCCGGCGTGAACAGCCGCTTGATCGCGTCCTCGTCCTCGCCGTCGCGCACCTCGCGGCCGAAGCCGATCGCCTCCTTCGCCATGTCGGACGGCGCCGGCATTGGTCGTCATGATCAGGATGACGTTGCGGAAATCGACCGTCTTGCCGTTGTGGTCGGTCAGCTTCCCGTGGTCCATCACCTGCAGCAGGATGTTGAACAGGTCCGGATGCGCCTTCTCGATCTCGTCCAGCAGCAGCACGCAGTGCGGATGCTGGTCGATCGCATCGGTCAGCATGCCGCCCTGGTCGAAGCCGACATAGCCCGGCGGCGCGCCGATCAGGCGGGAGACGCGAATGCCGCTCCATGTACTCGCGACATGTCGAAGCGGATCAGCTCGATGCCCAGCGTCGACGGCCAGCTGCCGCGCGACCTCGGTCTTGCCGACGCCGGTCGGGCCGCTGAACAGGTAGTTGCCGATCGGCTTCTCCGGGTCGCGCAGCCCGGCGCGGGACAGCTTGATCGCGGCGGCCAGCGCCTCGATCGCCTTGTCCTGGCCGAACACCATCGACTTCAGGTCGCGCTCCAGATTGCGCAGCGTCTCCTTGTCGTCGGCCGAGACCGACTTTGGGCGGGATGCGGGCGATCTTGGCGACGATCTCCTCCACGTCGCTGCAGCGTCACCGTCTTGCGGCGCTTGTGCTCGGGCAGCAGCATCCGGCTGACGCGCCGACCTCGTCGATCACGTCGATCGCCTTGTCCGGCAGCTTGCGGTCGTGGATGTATTTCGCCGACAGCTCGACCGCGGCGCGGATCGCCTCATCGGTGTAGCGGACCTTGTGGTGCTTCTCGTAGTTCGGTCTTCAGGCCGCGCAGGATCTTCACCGCGTCCTCCGAGCGACGGCTCGTTCACGTCGATCTTCTGGAAGCGGCGGACCAGCGCGCGGTCCTTCTCGAAGTAGTTGCGGAATTCCTTGTAGGTGGTGCTGCCGATGCAGCGCAGCGTGCCGGAGGCCAACGCCGGCTTCAGCAGGTTGGACGCATCCATCGCGCCGCCGCTGGTCGCGCCGGCGCCGATCACGGTGTGGATCTCGTCGATGAACAGGATCGCGCCGGGCTGGTTCTCCAGCTCGGTCACCACCGCCTTCAGCCGCTCCTCGAAATCGCCGCGATAGCGGGTGCCGGCGAGCAGCGCGCCCATGTCGAGCGCGAAGATCGTCGACTTGGCCAGCACCTCCGGCACGTCGCCTTCGACGATGCGCTTGGCCAGGCCCTCGGCGATGGCGGTCTTGCCGACGCCGGGGTCGCCGACATACAGCGGGTTGTTCTTGGTGCGCCGGCAGAGGATCTGGATGGTCCGCTCGATCTCGCTGCTCGCGGCCGATCAGCGGGTCGATCTTCCCGGCCATGCGCCTTCTTGTTCAGGTTCACGCAGTAGTTGGACAGCGCGTCCTGGCCGCGGCGGCTCGGCTTTTCCTCGCGCTCCTGCTCCGGCGCGTTTCCGTGCGGCTGCTGGCCCTGTCACCGGCCGCGGCGCGCGCTCGCCCGGGCGCCTTGGCGATGCCGTGGCTGATGAAGTTCACCGCATCCAGCCGCGTCATGTCCTGCAGCTGCAGGAAATAGACCGCATGGCTCTCGCGCTCGCTGAACAGCGCCACCAGCACGTTGGCGCCGGTGACCTCGTCGCGGCCGGAGGACTGCACGTGGATCGCGGCGCGCTGCACCACGCGCTGGAAGCCGGCGGTCGGCTTCGGGTCGCCCGGCCGGTCGGTGGCGAGGCCGGCGAGGTCCTTGTCGAGAAATTCGGTCAGGTCGCTGCGCAGCTTGTCGAGATCGACGCCGCAGGCGCGCAGCACGGTGGCGGCATCGGTGTCGTCGGCCAGGCCCAGCAGCAGATGCTCCAGCGTGGCGTATTCGTGCCGCCGTTCGCTGGCGAGAGACAGGGCGCGATGCAGCGTCTGTTCGAGATTTCGGGACAGCATGCCGACGCTCCTTTAACTACCTCATCGCGGGCGCCCCAGCCTTTACCCGACGGCCGGCCGGATACGGGCTTATTCACGCCAGCGAATGCCTCCTCTACGCGCCGGGCACGCCCGAAAGCCCGGGCAAGACAGACGACGTGACATCCTGCACCAAGAATCCGAGCAGGATCATTAACTTTCGCTCAGGCTCACTCCTTCTCGATCGTGCATTGCAGTGGATGCTGATTCTGCCGGGCCAGGTCCATCACCTGCGTCACCTTGGTTTCGGCGACCTCATAGGTGAACACCCCGCAAACGCCGACGCCGCGCCGATGCACATGCAGCATGATCCGCGTCGCCTCCTCGCGCGACTTCTGGAAGAACCGCTCCAGCACATGCACGACGAATTCCATCGGGGTGTAGTCGTCATTCAGCATCAACACTTTGTACATGGCCGGCTTGCGGGTCTTGGGCCGGGCCTTGACCACCACGCCTGTACCAGGGCCGTCTCGCCCGCCGTTGCGCCTGTCGCTATCGCTCATCGCGCTATCGCTAATCCTCATGAAGAAAACGAATCTTACCGCCGCACCGCAGCGCAACCAAGCGATGGTGCCGCCATCCTGGCCGGGATAAGGTTCCGGGCAGAGCATAGAAGCAGGAGGCGGTCCCGGCAAAGACCCAGTTTAGAGCGGCGCCGGCTTGCTGGCCCCTCATCCATCTGGTGAATCCAGAGCCAAACTGGAAGATCCGCCGCCGTATCTCATCAATGCGCCGGCCTCACGGCTTGGCAGCCATCCCGTTTCGATGGCCGTCACGGGGCAGCCCCAAACAGAAAAAGGCTCGGGCATAGGCCCGAACCTTTTTCATTTTTCTCATCCGTCCTGACACGGCGGGCGAACCCGCCGCGTGAAGCAGGCTGGTTTCAGACCGGCTTGCTGAACTTCTCGACCGCGAGCGTCACGCGCGAGGAGATCGGCGCCAGCGCCTGCTCGGCCAGCTTGAAGGAGGCGTCGGTGTACTTGCTCGAACTCCGTCACGCCCTTCTCCACGGCGGACCGCGCGAGGCCAACCTGAAGATCAACGGCTTCCTTGAGCGACTTCACCGAGGTCAGCGCCTTGAAGGCCGACACGGCTTCCTCGTAGGAGGCCTGGATCGAGGTGACCATCTGCTTGGACAGGTCCTGCAGGCCGGTCGACCAGATCTGGCCCGACTTGATCAGCGCTTCCACGTTGCCCTGGCTGAACGCAACAACTTCCTCAGCGGTCTTCATAGACTTGGTAATCCCTTCTTTAACTTGGCTCTGGGACGCCTCGACCCTCGAGGCGGCCTTGTTCACTGTGTCTTTCATCGCCGCGACCGTCTGATCGATCGCCTTCGCGGAGACTGTTTTCGTCTGCTCCACCACCGCCTGCGTCTGCTCAACGGCCGTGGCGGTCACGGCCTCAACCTCTTCGGCTGCCGTCTGGCTATCCGTCGTCGTATCTGCCATAGGCTTGCTCCCTAAATTCTGTCTCGCCCTCGCCATTGCCATAAGCTCCTCTCAGCCATGGCAGTGGCCGGCGCCTGATTTCCAAATCCCACAGCGCCTCGAACCAGTGCATGACCGTCCGTGTTGCGGTGCAGCAATTTCTTATTAGATAGACCGGACGACGGTTTCAAGCGTTTTTTGTGCGCTGCACAATATTCGTTTTCGGAGACAGAATTGCCTCCCATGGACCTTCATCTGAGATGACGCTTCTAACCATTTGCAATTCCCACAGATCTGAGCCAAAGCAGGGTTATGTTGGGCGGCGCGTGGCGGCGGCTGGCGATGAGCGGCGGGGGCCTCGGATGGTTGGGAGCGTGGGAGTATGAGGGGCCGGCTTGGTTCTATCGCAGTCGGATTTTTCGTAGTCTGTATCTCGATGTTTCGGATCGGCCCGGCGCAGGCCCAGCTGCCGCCGATGAGTTCCATCATGATGGATGCCGGCAGCGGCCAAATTCTCTATGCGCAGAACGCCGATCAGCCACGCTACCCGGCGAGCCTCACCAAGCTCATGACCCTTTACATGCTGTTCGAGGCGCTGCGCGATCATCGCGTCGCCCTCAGTCAGTTCATGCCCGTCTCCGCCCATTCCGCCTCGGTCGAGCCGGTCAAGCTCGGCGTGCCCGCCGGCGGCCGCATCTCGGTCGAGGAAGCGATCCTCGCCATGGTGACGCTCTCCGCCAATGACGCCGCGACGACGGCGGGCGAGTTTCTGGCCGGCGGGGACGAAACCCGCTTCGGCGCGCTGATGACGCTGAAGGCGCATGCGCTCGGCATGGACGATACCGTGTTCCGCAATGCCTCCGGCCTGCCGGACCCCGCACAGGTGACGACCGCCCATGACGTGGCCATCCTCGCCCGGCGGCTGATCCAGGATTTCCCCGACGATTATCACTACTTCTCGACCCCGAGCTTCCTGTTCCACGGCCGCGTCATCTTCAACCATGACAACCTGCTGAAGTCCTACCCCGGCGCCGACGGGATGAAGACCGGCTATACCAATGCCGCAGGCCATAATCTGGTGACGAGCGCGGTGCGCGGCGGTCTTCGCCTGATCGGCGTGGTTATGGCCGCGCCCTCCAACGGGTTCCGCGACCGGCAGATGGCCCTGATGCTGGATCAGGGATTCTCGACCGAGCTGGGGCCGGCAACCGCCCTCACCGCCGCCGCTGCCGCCGCCGCGTCGCGCCAGGCGCAGCTTCGTGCCGGCACCGCCCCGGTCGTCCCGGTCGACGCCACGCTCCCTGACGGGGAGCGGCAGGTTGGCAGCGAAGTCGGCCTCGCCGCCCATAGCGTGCCGGATTGGAGCCTCGACCTCGGCAGCTACCCGAGCAAGGCCGCCGCCTATCGCGCGCTCCATATCGGCGTGCGTACGGCTGGGGGTGGTGTGATGCACCTGGCTGCCGCCCATGTCAGGGCCCGTCTGCGCTGGCACGCCTGGATCGCGGAAGTCAGCCCCGCCCGCGCCCGTTCGACCTGCGCCGCCATGAACCATTACGGCCGTCCCTGCGCGGCCGTGCGCCCTTATAACAGCCGGGAACTCGCCGAGCGGTAGAGCGGGATCAGTTCGCCTTCGCTCACGATTCCGCTCTAACTCTTTGTTTGATCGCGTGATTCAGACCTTCGGTGATTCCACCTACGGTCATCACGCTCTAACTCTTTGTTTGATCGCGTGATTCAGACCTTCGGTGATTCCACCTACGGTCATCACGCTCGAACGCTCACCCCGGAAAGATCACCCCGGGGCTGAACAAGCCGGCCGGGTCCAGCGCCGCTTTGATGCCGCGCATCAACCGCAGCTCAACCCCGCCGCGCCACTCTTCCATCAAGCCCGTCTTGAGCCGGCCGACACCATGCTCGGCCGAAAAACTCCCGCCCAATTCCTTCACCACCGCATTGACGACGTGCATGAGCATGTCGGATCGCGCCAGGAAGGCGGCCGGGTCAGCGCCCTCGGGCTGCAGCAGGTTGAAATGGATATTCCCGTCGCCGAGATGGCCGAAGGGCACTAGGCGAATCCCGGGCTCAGCCGCCTCGCATGCCGCCGCCGCCTTGGCGAACAGCGCCGGGATCGCGCTCAGCGGCACCGACACGTCGTTCTTGATCGAGGCGCCGGCGCGCTTCTGCGCCTCGGCATGCTCCTCCCGCAGACGCCAGAAGGCGAGCCGCTGCGCCTCACTGCGGGAAAGCGCGGCATCGAGGATTTCGCCTGCCTCCAGCGCCTCCGCCAATATCTCCTCCAGCGCCGCCTCCAATTCTTCGCGCGCGGCCTCCGGGCCGCTCGTCGCCAGATCGATCAAAACATAGTGTGCGGCGGCGGACACCGGCAGTTGCGTGCCCGCGATATGGCGCAGCACGAGGCCCATCGACGCCGCGCTCATATACTCGAAGGCGTGCAGCGCCGCCGGCTCCGCCAGGCGAAGCCTTGCCAGCAAAGCGAGCGCCGCCTCGGCCGAGGGAGCCGCGCATAGGGCGGCGGCGCGGCCCGTCACCCCCGGCTGGAGCCGCAGCACCGCCGCCGTGATGACGCCCAAGGTCCCCTCGGAGCCGACGAAAAGCTGGCGCAGGCAATATCCCGTATTGTCCTTGTGCAGATGCCGCAGACCATCCCAGACCGCGCCATCGGCCAGCACCACCTCCAGCCCCAGCACAAGATCTCGCGCATTGCCGAAGCGCAGCGTATTATTGCCGCCGGCATTCGTCGCCAGCACGCCGCCGATCTGGGCGCTGCCTTCGGAACTGATCGAGAGCGGCAGCAGCAGGCCGGCGGCCTCCGCCGCCTCCTGCGCCTGGCGCAAGCTCAGCCCGGCCTCGACCGTCATCGTCATCTCGACGGGATCGACCGCGCGCACCCGCCGCAGCCTTTCGAGGCTGAGGACGACCGTCGCGCCGGTATCGGATGGGATGGCGCCGCCGACCATGGAGGTATTACCGCCCTGCGGCACGACCGTCGCACCCGCCTCGGCGCAGAGCCGTACGACGGCCGCGACATCGGCCACCGTCGACGGCCGCGCCACCGCGAGCGGCCGGCCCTGATAGAGCCCGCGCCAATCGGCGGCATAGGCGGCCATATCAGCCGCCTCGGTCAGTACCGCGCCGTCGCCGAGCGCGCCCGTCAGCTTCGCCGACAGCGCCCCGGCGTCAGGGCGGGACGTCGGCATAGACCCGCTCTTCGCCCGTATAGGGTTCAAGGCCGAGAACAGCGGCCAGCCGCGCCAGCCGGCGGATGACACTTTCCCCCGCGAAAACGCCGGCATTCTCGCGGAGATCGAGAATAAGCTTGCCGTCCGAGATCGAGAGCGCGGTCCCGGCCAGCAGATCCGGCGTGCCGGCGGACAGCGTATAGGCCAGCCGCAGCGCCGCGCCCAGCACCTCGGCCCGCTGGTTGGAAGCCATGTCGAGCAGCATCCGCGCGGAAGCGAGGAAGGGCGAATCGGGCTCCGCCTCGTAGCGCATGGCGATGGTCAGCGCGAGGAAGGCGCGGGCGTGATGATCGATCCCGATCCCCGGCTGGCGCAGCACGCGCAGGAAACCCTGTTCGGCGCGATATTCCGGGTGGTCGTGGCTGCGCGATGTCCGACATCCAGCAAGCGGCTTCCCGCAGCAGGCGTCTGCTCGGCCGTCTCCCGCAGGGCGAGCGCGCTCGGTCCAGTCGATCAGCGCGGGCGGCAGCGTCGGGTCGCGGCTGAAGAGCATCGCCATGTCGCGGGCGGCCGCCATCAGCGGGTCCTCCCCCCGCACGGCCGAGGGCATGATATCCATCAGCCAGCCCTCGCGCAGGCCATTGGCGCTGAACACGACGCGGCGGCGCCGGTCACGCGCAGCAGCCGGCGCAGCACGACGGCGGCGAAAGGCAGATCGTCGATGCGCCGGCGCGGCAGGCCGGGCAGACGTTCCAGCGCGCGGCGACTGGCGCCGGCGACGACGCCGGCCAGATCGCGCGCCTCGTCACGCGCGATCGTGTAGTGATGCACCATGTTCAGCGGATAGCTGGTCTGGGCCATATGGATGCGCGCCAGCGCCCGCCAGGCGCCGCCGACCAGGTAGAGGTCCTGGCCCGCGCCCTGCGCCAGCCACGGCACCTGCGCCGTATCCTCCTCCACGATCGCGCGCGCGCGGAGCAGATCGCCGCCCGCGCGCTCGGCCAGGCGGATCACGCCGAGCCGCAGCGTCTCGCTATGGATCGCGCTTGCCCGCCAGCAGCCGCACCACCTCCAGCGAGCCGCCGCCGATATCGGGCAGGATGCCGTCGGCATTGGGAATGCCGCACAGCACGCCGGCGGCCGAGAGCGCCGCCTCCTCCTTGCCCGACAGAATGCGGATCGGCACGCCGGGCATGCGCTCCTGCAGCCCGGCGACGAACTCGGCCCCGTTCTCCGCGTCGCGCACGGCGGCGGTCGCCAGCACCTCGAACGGATGCGGCGCCCATGGCGCGGGCGACCGCGTCGTAGCGGTTCATCACCGTCAGCGCCTGATGCACGCCCTCCTCGTTCAGCCGCCCGGTCTGCTGCAGGCCGCGCCCGAGCCGCAGCACCGCCTTCTCGTTGAAGATCGCCACGGGTTGCGCGACTGCCCCTCGAAGACGACGAGGCGGACGGAGTTGGAGCCGAGATCGACGACGGCGCAGCGCGGTAGGGTCAGCGTCAATCCCTCATGCCGTGCGGCAGTTTGCGGCTGATATGCTGTAACAGAGCCGGCCCGTGCAGCGCCGAGCCGCGCCCGGACAGAGACGGGTTGGTCATGAAATAGTCGTGCGCCGAGACCGGCTTGCGCCCGGCTCTGCACCCGCCGCCAGCGCCATCCGGCTCCAAGCTCCCAGGACTGCATCGTGTCCTTCAGGTTCACCACCATGATCTGGTCCAGCACCTGGGCATGCACCGTCGGGTTGTGGATCGGGCACCAGCGTCTCGACCCGCCAGTCCATGTTGCGCGCCATCCAGTCGGCGCGAGCTGATGAACACCTTGGCATGGCGGCTCGGCAGCGCATGGCCGTTGCCGAAGACGCAGATGCGGCCATGCTCCAGGAACCGCCCGACGATCGACTTCACCCGGATATTCTCCGACAGGCCCGGCACGCCCGGCCGCAGGCAGCAGATGCCGCGGACCACCGCCATTCACCTTCACGCCGGCGGCCGAGGCCTCGTACAGCGCGTCGATCAGTTCGCTCATCCACCAGGCTGTTCATCTTCAGCCAGATGCCGGCCGGGCTTGCCCTGCGCGGGCGAGCCTCGATCTCCTCGCGGATCAGATGTTCCAGCAGCGTGTGCGCGTGGTCAGCGGGCTGAACGCGAGCGCGTCCATCTTCTCCGGCCTGGCATAGCCGGTCATGTAGTTGAACAGCCGCGCGGAATCGCGGGTCAGGTCGGGGTCGGACGGTGAAGAAGCTCAGATCGGTGTAGATGCGCGCGGTGATCGGGTGGTAGTTGCCGGTGCCGAAATGCGCGTAGGAGCGGAGCGACGCCGCCCTCGCGCCGCACCACCAGCGACAATCTTGGCGTGGGTCTTCAGCTCGGTGAAGCCGAAGACCACCTGCACGCCGGCCGCCTCCAGCGTCCGCGCCAGGCGGATATTGGCCTCCTCGTCGAAGCGGGCGCGCAGCTCCACCATGGCGGTGACGGATTTGCCGGCCTCGGCCGCCTCGATCAGCGCCTTGACGATCGGGCTGTCGCGGCTGGTGCGGTACAGCGTCTGCTTGACCGCGACCACGGTGGGGTCGCCGCGCCGCCTGGCGCAGGAACTGCACGACCACGTCGAAGCTCTCGAACGGGTGGTGGACGATGATGTCCTTGGCGCGGATGGCGGCGAAGCAATCGCCGCGCGAAATCGCGGATGCGCTCGGGGAAGCGCGGCGTATAGGGCGGGAACAGCAGATCGGGCCGGTCATCGACGATCAGCTGCTTGAGATCGACCAGTGCCGAGCAGCCCGCTTCCTCGAAGACCTCCTCCGGCGGGGCGGCGTCCAGCTTCGTCCGCCACCAGATCGCGCAGATCCGTCGGCATCGCCGGCTTGCAGCGTCAGGTGGATGGCGACCCCGCGGCGGCGGCGCTTCAGCGCCGTCTCGTAGGAGCGCACCAGATCCTCGGCCTCTTCCTCGAACTCCACGTCGGTGTCGCGGATCAGCGCGGAACAGGCCCTGCCGCGTCACCGCGGAAGCCGGGGAACAGGCGGTCCAGGAACAGCCCGACCACATCTTCCAGCATCACGAAGCGGATCGGGGCCGCCGGGCTCGGTCGGCAGGCGGATGAAGCGCTCGACCTGGCTGGCAGCGGGATCAGCGCGCGCATGCACGTGCCCGTCCTCGTCGCGAGACCAGCAGCAGCGCCATCACCAGGCCCATATTGGGGATGAACGGGAAAGGGATGCGCCGGGTCGATCGGCCAGCGGCGTCAGCACCGGAAACACCCGCTCCATGAACCAGGCTTCCAGCCACTCGCGGTCAGCCACGCTCAGCGCCTCGACCCCGGCGACGACCAGCCCGGCGGCGAGCGAGTTCCGCCCTCACCCGATGCCAGGCGTGCTGCTGATCCGCGATCAGGCGCCGGGCGCGGAGCGTTGATATCGGCCAGTTGCTGCGCCGGGTCCGCCCGTCGGGCGAGAGCGCGGTCACGCCCGGCCTTCGCCTGCCCGACCAGCCCGGCGACGCGCACCGAATAGAATTCGTCGAGGTTGGAGGCGCTGATCGAGACGAAGCGCAGCCGCTCCAGCAGCGGATGGTGGCGGTTCTCCGCCTCCTCCACGACGCGGTGGTTGAAGTCGAGCCAGGAGAGTTCGCGGTTGATGAACCGCGCCGGCGAATCGAGGCCGATGGTCGCGGCGGCGGCGGATTCCGCCGGCGCGGTCCCCACGGCGGCGGGTTCAGCCGCATCGTCGGCGGCCGGGGCGATGTGATCAGGTGCGTTCATTCTCCCATACTAAAGGAGGATGGGATGGTTTGTAGAGACGTCCTTCGCGGAGTTATCCGAAACGTCACCCGCGCCGTAGCCGCGCGGCTCATCGCCGATGGCGTCCACCAGCACGGCAGCCATGCCGCGCGTCACGCGGCCGCCGGCCGCCATCGCCTCCCGATCCAGCCGTGCCACCGCCTCCCGCAGGGCCGCCGGGTGGCGCGGCAGCCGGGCGAGCAGCCAGTCCTGCAAATTTTCCGCCAGCACGACCTGGCGATCGGAGAGCGAGCCGCGCGAAAAGCGCGCGCAGCAGCGGCTCCTCCGCCGGGCGGAGTGCCACCGCCGTCATCGACCGCAGCCGGCTGGCAAGATCGGGCAGGCGCACCCGCGCAGCGCGCCGGCGGCGCGCGGCCCGCCATCAGCAGGGGCCGCCGCATTTCGCCGGCCAGGTTGAGAAGATGGAGCAGGGTCGCCTCGTCCGCCGCGGCGTCCGCGTCATCGAGCGCGATGGCGGGGCTGCCGCCGAGTTCGGGCAGGCGGCGCAGGCCGGGGCCATCCAGCAGCAGGGCGCCATGACGCTCGGCCCAAAGCTGGAGCAGATGGGTCTTGCCGCAGCCGGCCTCACCATACAGCGCCAGCCGGCCGGCGGGCCAATCCGCCGTGCGGCCGAGCCAGGCGCGCGCTTCCTCATTGGATGGAGCGGGGATGAAATCCTCCACCCGGAAGCGCGGGATATAGGCGAAGGGCAAGGCGAGCTGCCGCGCCGCGGCGTCAGCCGAGGAATTTTGGCGCGCGGAAGCGTCGCCGAATGAAATTGGGCGCGCCGAAGCGTCGCCGGGCGCGGTCATGGCTGCAACCTACTCGGTGTCGGATGGCGGATCGAGATACAGCGGGCTGCGCAGATAGCGCCTGATCCAGAAACGCGCCAGCACGCCGAGCGCGGCCGTCACCGGCACGGCCAGCAGGACGCCGAGAAAGCCGAAGGCCGCGCCGCCGGCGAGCAGTGCGAAGATGACCAGCACGTCGTGCAGCTCCACCCGGTTGCCGAGCAAGCGGGGGTAGATGACATAGCCTTCCAGCATCTGGCCGAGCATGAAGACGGCGCCGACAAAGGCGACGCCGTGCCAGTTCGGGAACTGGGCGACCGCGAGACCGATCGAGGTGACGGCGCCGGTGATGGTGCCGACATAGGGGATGAAGGACAGCATGCCGGCACTGAGGCCGACGATCAGGCCGAGATCGAGGCCGACCGCCGTGAGGCCGATGGCATAGAAGGCCGCGAGCATCAGGCAGCACATCAGCTGCCCGCGCAGCCAGGCGGAGAGGATGCGGTCGACCTCATGCACCTGGGCGCGGATGATGACGGCGTAGCGGCGGGGGAGCATCGAATCGGCCTTGGCGACCAGCCGGGGCCAGTCGCGCAGCAGATAGAAGGCGGCGATCGGCGTCACCACCAGCAGAGTCAGCGCGTTGAAGATGGCGAAACCGCCGCCGATGACGCGCGTCAGCGCGCCGACCGCGAAGGGGATCATCGCCCCGGCATGGGCGCTGACGATCTCGCGCAGCTTGTTGTCGACGAAGTCCGGAGCCGAGATGCTCCTGCAGATGGGACAGCGTGCCGTTGGCCCAGGCCTGCACCTCGACCACGTAATCCGGCACCCGCTCCAGCAGCAGTCCGAGCTGAGAGAGGATGATCGGGTATAGCAGCAGGGCGAAGGCCAGCATCGCCGCCAGCAGCCCGATCACGAGCAGCACGGCCGCGAGCCAGCGCGGCACCCCGACCTGGGTCAGCCGCACCGCCACAGGGTCGAGGAAATAGGCGATGCCGGTCGCGGCCACGAAGGGCAGCAGAATGGAGGAGAACAGGTAGAAGCACAGCACCAGCGCCAGGATGAGGCTGACGATGAGGGCGATGCGCTGGTTGCGGGTCGAATGCGGCATCACGACCGGCGGGTCGGGCGCATCAGGCGACAAGGGAGCCTTACGCGGCAGCGTCATCGTGCCTCGGCCCGCGCCATCCTGGCTGCCGCGCCCGCAGGATCGGTTGCGCCACGCAGACGGCTGTGATTGTGTCCGCGCCTCGTCACACTCTATCCCTGACCCTGTTCCGGTTCGGCGCCCCGCAACACCGCGCGGCCTGAGCCCGAACGCCTAGTGCGGAACCGGACCACTAGAGCATCAGCGCCTCGGAATGAAGCGCTTATCCTGCTCTGGACCACGAAGAGAGACCGAGGGCCTGAATGACCAAAGCGGCATTTCCCGGCAACGGCGCCACCTATGCGCAAGCCGGCGTCGATATCGAGGCGGGGGATGCGCTGGTCGAGGCGATCAAGCCGCTGGCGCGCGCCACCAGCCGGCCCGGCGTCCTCGGCGGCCTGGGCGGTTTCGGCGCTCTGTTCGATCTTCGCGCGGCGGGCTTCGCCGACCCCGTGCTGGTCTCGACCACCGATGGCGTGGGCACCAAGCTCAAGATCGCCATCGACCACGGGCTGCATGACACGGTGGGCATCGATCTCGTCGCCATGTGCGTGAACGATCTCGTCGTCCAGGGTGCCGAGCCGCTGTTCTTCCTCGACTATTTCGCGACCGGCAGCCTGGATGTGGCGGCCGCCCAGCGCGTGATCGCGGGCATCGCCGAAGGCTGCCGCCGCTCGGGCTGCGCTCTGGTCGGCGGCGAGACCGCCGAGATGCCCGGCATGTATCACGGCGGGGATTACGACCTCGCCGGCTTCGCGGTCGGTGCCGCCGAGCGCGGTACGCTCCTGCCCCGGGGCGTGGCGCCGGGCGATGTCGTGCTCGGCCTCGGCAGTTCGGGCGTCCATTCCAACGGGTTTTCGCTGGTGCGGCGGGTGGCGGCAGAGGCTGGCGTGCCGCTCGACGGGCCGGCGCCCTTCGCCGAGGGCGATGAGTCTCGCCGAGGCGCTGATGGTGCCGACGAGGCTTTATGTCCTGCCGGTGCTGGCCTTGCATCGCGCCGGCCTGCTGAAGGCGGCCGCGCATATCACCGGCGGCGGCCTGCCCGGCAATCTGCCGCGTGCCTTGCCAGCCGGCACGGTCGCGAAGCTCGATGCCGGGCGCTGGAATGTGCCGCCGGTCTTCTCCTGGCTCGCGCGTGCGGGCGGCATCGCTGGCGAAGAGATGCTGCGGGTCTTCAACTGCGGCATCGGCATGGCGCTGATCGTGGCGCCAGAGCATGAGGCCGAGGCCCGCGCTATCCTTGAAGCTGAAGGTGAGACGGTCTTCGCGATCGGCGGGGTCGAAGCCGGCGATGGCGGGGCCGAGATCGTGACACCCGCCGGCTGGCCGGGCTGACCCGTCCGATGCCGGACAGGCGCCGCACGGCCATTCTCATCAGCGGCCGTGGTTCGAACATGGTCGCACTGGCGGAGGCCGCCGCCGCGCCGGACTACCCCGCAGAGATCG
This sequence comes from uncultured Pseudomonadota bacterium, assembly GCA_963745125.1. GTDB lineage: Bacteria > Pseudomonadota > Alphaproteobacteria > Acetobacterales > Acetobacteraceae > Acidisoma. Next base: position 646,376 of record CAVUWB010000006.1, on the reverse strand, counting down.
TGCTGGTTCTGTCGAACGAACCCGGCGCCGCCGGGCTGGAGGTGGCCGCCGCGCGCGGGATACCGACGGTCGCGATCGACCACCGGCCCTTCGGGCGTGATCGCGCGGCGCATGAGGCGGCGGTGGACAAGGCGCTGCGCGCCCATGGCGCCGAGCTTGTCTGCCTCGCCGGCTATCTGCGGCTGCTCTCCCCCTTCCTCGTCTCGCTCTGGTCCGGGCGGATGCTGAACATCCATCCGAGCCTGCTGCCGGCCTATAAGGGGCTGCACACGCATGAGCGGGTGCTGGCGGCGGGCGAGACGCGCCATGGCTGTTCGGTGCATCTGGTGACAGAGGATCTGGATTCCGGGCCGATCCTGGCCCAGGCGGAGGTTCCGGTGCTGCCCGGCGACACGCCCGAGCGGCTTTCGGCGCGGGTGCTGGCGGCGGAACACCGGCTTTACCCGGAGGCGCTGCGGGCCTTCGTCTCAAGCGCCATCTTGTCGGGCGGCACTCTCAAGCCTTAAATGACAGGCTGCAACGACCGGCGGGTTGAGCATGTCCGATCATGGCATTGCCGCGCATGAAACGCTGCCCGGCGAGGTGCATCCGGTGCCGGATGCGCTGGTCGCTGACCGGCGGACGCTTTGGGCCGATTTCGGCAAGCTTCTGCTGGGGAACGTGATCGTCATCGCCGTCGTGCTGGCGCTGATGGCGATTTTCCTGGTCTGAGCGACCGCCATCACCCTCGGGCTTGACCCGAGGGCGACGGCTGACGACTTAGGCGACGATTTCGATCTCGGCGAAGAAGAAGGAAATCTCGGTCTCCGCGTTCTCCAGGCTGTCGGAGCCATGCACCGAGTTCGCCTCGATGCTCTCGGCGAACAGCGCGCGGACCGTGCCCTCGGCCGCCTTCTTCGGGTCGGTCGCGCCCATCAGCTCCCGGTGCTTCAGCACCGCATTCTCGCCCGTAAGCACCTGGGCCACGACCGGCCCCGAAATCATGTAGCTGACGAGGTCGTTGAAGAAGCCGCGCTCCTTATGAACCGCGTAGAAGGCCTCGGCCTCGGCGCGGGTGAGCTGAATACGCTTCTGCGCCAGGATGGCGAGGCCGGCTTCCTCGAAAATCTTGTTGATGCTGCCCGTCAGGTTGCGCCGCGTGGCGTCGGGCTTCAGAATGGACAGCGTGCGCTCGGTAGCCATGATCACAGTCTCTTTCATGTGATGATCGGTGCGCGGCCCTTTAGAGGGTCCGCCCCTCCCGGGCAACCCACACCGTTCCGCCATCATCCGATTCCTTCTAGATACGGCAGCATGAGCCTTCTCACGATCCGCGACCTCTCGATCTCCATCAAAGGCCGCCCGCTGCTGGAGAATGCCGATCTCAGCGTCGATCCCGGCCGCCGGATCGGCCTGATCGGCCGCAACGGCGCCGGCAAATCCACCCTGCTGCGCGCCATCTCGGGCGACCTCATCCCCGATGGCGGCGAGATCCGCCTCGCCGCCCGCGCCCGCATGGGTGCCGTGGCGCAGGAAGCGCCGGGCGGCGACCTCACCCCGCTCGCGGTCGTGCTCGCCGCCGACCGGGAGCGGACCGCCCTGCTCGCCGAGGCGGAACAGGAGACGGCCGACGCGCACCGCCTCGCCGAGGTCCACGAACGGCTGCGCGCCATCGGCGCCGAAAGCGCGCCTGCCCGCGCCGGCGCCATCCTCGGCGGCCTCGGCTTCAGCCGGGAGAAGCAGGAGCGGCCGGTGAGCTCCTTCTCCGGCGGCTGGCGCATGCGCGTCGCGCTCGCCGCCGCCCTGTTCGCCAACCCGGATCTGCTGCTGCTGGACGAGCCGACCAACCATCTCGATCTTGAAGCCATCGCTCTGGCTGGAAGGCTGGCTCGCGAAATTCCCGGGCGCCGCGCTCATCGTCTCCCATGACCGCGGCCTGCTCGACCGGTCGGTCGAGGCGATCGCCCATCTCGACCGCGGCAAGATTGCGCTGAGCACCGGCGGCTTCGACGAGTTCGTGCGCATCCGCACCGAGCGCACGGCGCAGCAGCGCCGCATGGCCGAGAAGGTGACAGCCGAGCGCGACCGCATCCAGGCGTTCGTCGACCGCTTCCGCGCCAAGGCCACCAAGGCCCGGCAGGCGCAGAGCCGGCTGAAGGCGCTGGAACGGCTGCCGCCGGTCGAAACCGTGATCGAGGATGCGCCGACGCGCTTCGCCTTCCCCGAACCGAGCCGCCTCGCCCCGCCGATCCTCACGCTGGACCGCGTCTCGGCCGGCTATGGCGGCAAGCCCGTGCTGCGGGGCATCTCCCTCAGCCTCGATCACCGACGACCGGATCGCCCTGCTCGGCGCCAACGGCAACGGCAAATCGACGCTGGCCAAGCTCGTCGCCGGCTCGCTGCCGCCGATGAGCGGGGAGATGCGGCGGGCGCCCGGCCTGAAGGTCGGCTATTTCGCCCAGCATCAGGCCGAAGACCTGGTGCCGGGGGAAAGCCCGATCGACCATATGGCGCGCGCCCTGCCGCGCGCCCTGCCGGCCCAGGTGCGCGCGCAGCTCGCCCGTTTCGGCCTTGATGCCGCCCGCGCCGAGACGCCGGTCGCCGACCTCTCCGGCGGCGAGAAGGCCCGCCTGCTGCTGGCGCTGGCGACGCGAGACGCGCCGCATCTGCTGATCCTCGACGAGCCGACCAACCATCTCGACATCGATGCGCGCGAGGCGCTGATCCGGGCGCTCGCCGATTACACGGGCGCGGTGCTGCTGATCACCCATGATCCGCATCTGGTGGAGCTGGTGGCTGACCGGCTGTGGCTGGTGGCGGATGGCACCGTCGCCACCTTCGACGGCGATATGGAGGATTACCGCCAGCGGCTGTCCGGTGCGATCGCCGCCGGCTCCGCCCGGCCGGAGGCCGCACCCGCCAGCCGGCAGGATGACCGGCGCGAGCGGGCGGAGGCGCGCGCCGCCCTCGCCCCTCTACGTCGCCTGGCGCAGGAGGCCGAGAAGCGCATCGCCAAGCTGACCGCGGAGCGCGCCCGGGTGGAGGCGATCCTCGCCGACCCCGAATTCTACGCCCGCCGCAGCGGCGCCGATGTGACGAAGGGACAGATGCGGCTGGCCGAGCTGAACCGGGAGATCGAGGCGGCCGAGGAAGCCTGGCTGGAGGCTTCCGGCGCGCTGGAGGCGGCGCAGTAAGAGGCTGTTTCAGAAGTCAGCAGTTGAGGATTGGCCACGGATTTTTTGGGCTGAGCAGGCGAATTTGAAGCCTCGATGCGGTGACATCGAGGCGAAAATTCAACGCACTCAGCCCGGAAAAGACCTGCCAAGCCGACCTGCGGGGCTTTTGAAACAGCCTCTAGAGCGGTATCGGTTCGCTTTCGCTCACGATTCCGCTCTATGTTCTTGATTGAGAACGCAAATCTTCGGATCAGGTGATTCCACCTGATCCGATATTGCTCTAAAGCCCGCTCTTCGCGGGGCGGAGGAATGCGGCCCGGCCGTTTAACGGGGCTCCCCGCCTCTGCTATGAAGGCCCATGTCCTTTCGCTCGCTCTACCGCCACGGTTTCGCGCGTGTCGCCGCCTGCACGATCGACAGCCGCCTCGCGGACCCCGCCGCCAATGCCCAGGCCATTCTGGATGAGGCGCGGCTGTGTCATGAGGCCGGCGCCGTGCTCGCGGTCTTTCCCGAACTCTGCCTGTCCGGCTACGCGATCGACGATCTGCTGCTGCAGGACGTGCTGCTCGACGCGGTTCAGGCGGCGCTCGTGACGCTCGCGGAGGCCACGCAGGCGCTGCGGCCCATCCTGCTGGTCGGCGCGCCGCTGCGCCTCGGCCACCGGCTGTTCAATACCGCCGTCGTCCTCCATCGCGGCCGCATCCTCGGCGTGGTGCCCAAGACCCATCTGCCGAACTACCGCGAATTCTACGAGAAGCGGCATTTCGCCTCCGGCGCCGGGCTCACCGGCCAGACGATCCGCCTCGGCGGCGCGGACATCCCTTTCGGCACCGACCTGCTGTTCGCGGCCGAGGATCTGCCGGGCTTCGCCCTTCATGTCGAGATCTGCGAGGATGTCTGGGTGCCGGTGCCGCCGAGTTCGCACGGCGCGCTCGCCGGGGCGACGGTGCTGGCCAACCTGTCCGCCAGCAACATCACCATCGGCAAGGCGGAGACCCGCCGCCTGCTCTCCGCCGGCGCAGTCGGCGCGCTGCCTCGCCGCCTATCTCTACGCCGCCGCCGGGGCGGGGGAATCGACCACCGACCTCGCCTGGGACGGCCAGGCCTCGATCTTCGAGAACGGCGAGACCCTGGCCGAGACCGACCGCTTCCCGCTCGACCGCCCAGCGCGCCATCGCCGATATCGACCTCGACCGCCTCCGGCAGGAGCGGCTGCGCATGGGCACCTTCGACGACAACGGCCGCGCCATCGGGCTTGACCCCGCGCGCTTCCGCGCATGTGCCGTTGCGGCTGGACCCGCCGCAGGCCGATCTCGGGCTGCGCCGGCCGCTCGAGCGCTTCCCCTTCGTGCCGGCCGACCCGGCGCGGCTGGACCAGGATTGCTACGAGGCCTACAACATCCAGGTCGCGGGCCTGGCGCAGCGGCTGCGCGGCGACCGGCGTGCGAGACGCGTGGTGATCGGCGTCTCCGGCGGCCTCGATTCCACCCATGCGCTGATCGTCGCCGCCCGCGCGTCGATCTGCTCGGCCTGCCGCGCGCGAACATCCTGGCCTTCACCATGCCGGGCTTCGCGACCTGCGACGAGACCAAGGACGAACGCCTCGCGGCTGATGAAAGCGCTCGGCGTCACCGGCGGCGAGATCGATATCCGCCCGGCGGCGCGACAGATGCTGGCCGACATGGGCCATCCGTTCGGCCGTGGCGAGCCGGTCTATGACGTCACCTTCGAGAACGTGCAGGCGGGCCTGCGCACCGACTATCTGTTCCGCCTCGCCAACCAGCACGACGCCATCGTGATCGGCACCGGCGATCTCTCCGAACTGGCGCTCGGCTGGTGCACCTATGGCGTCGGCGACCAGATGTCGCATTACAACGTCAATGCCGGCGTGCCGAAGACGCTGATCCAGCATCTGATCCGCTGGGTCATCAGCTCGGGTCAGTTCGCGGCCGAGGTCGGCGCCGACGCTCGACGCGATCCTGGCCACCGAGATCTCGCCGGAACTGGTGCCGGCCGGCGCCGGCGAGACGCCGCAGAGCACCGAGGCCAAGATCGGCCCCTACGCGCTGCAGGATTTCACCCTGTTCCATGTGCTGCGCTACGGCTTCCGCCCGTCCAAGATCGCCTTCCTGGCGCTGCATGCCTGGGACGATGCGGCGCGCGGCGACTGGCCGCCGGCATTCCCCGACGACCGGCGGCGAGCCTACGATCTGCGCGGAGATCCAGCACTGGATGGAGCGTGTTCCTGCGGCGCTTCTTCGCCTTCAGCCAGTTCAAGCGCTCGGCCATGCCGAACGGGCCGAAGGTCAGCGCCGGCGGCAGCGCTCTCGCCGCGCGGCGACTGGCGCGCGCCGTCGGACGGCAACGCCGCCGTCTGGCTCCAAGAGTTGGAGACCGAGGTGCCCGATACCGTTTTCGGTGAAGCCGCCCTCGGTCATCAGGCTCTATTGCCAGAGCAGGCATAGTCTGGTGGAAGACGGTCATGGACCAACCCCGTGAGTTGACCGGCCTGCGCGTTCTCGTCCTTGAGGACGAGGCGCTGCTGGCAATGCTGCTCGAAGATGTTCTGGGCGAGCTTGGCTGTGTTCTCGTGGGGCCTTTCGGCCATGTCGATCAGGCGCTGGCCCGCCTCTCCGCCGATCCCGACGGCGTCGATTTCGGCATCCTTGACGTGAACGTGGCCGGCCATCGCAGCGATGCGGTGGCTTGCGAATTCGACCGGCTGGGCGTGCCCTTCGTGTTCAGCACGGGGTATGACGATTCGGCGCTAGGGGCCCGCTGGCGCGGCAAGCCCAGCCTCAAGAAACCGTTTCGCCCCGGCGACCTCGAGCGCGTTCTGCTTGATATGTCATCGAAGACGAAGGGTTAGGCCCCGCGACCAGCCGGCCGGATATCAGTCCTCGTCCTCATCGGCGCCCGTGCGCCGCACCAGCACCTCGCGCTTGCCGACATGGTTGGCCGGCGCCGACGATGCCTTCCTTCTCCATCTGCTCGATCAGCTTCGCCGCGCGGTTGTAGCCGATCTGCAGATGCCGCTGGATGAAGCTGGTGCTGGCCTTGCCCTCGCGCGCCACCAGCGCCACCGCCTGGTCGAACAAGCCCTTCTCGCCCTCGCTCGCCGCCGGCGCATGCCGGCGATGCCGGCTGCCGCCGCCGGATCCTCGTCGACCGGTCTCGGTGACCTCCTCGAGATAGGCCGGCTCGCCCTGCTCGCGCAGGAAGGCGACGACCTCCTCCACCTCGCGGTCGGACACGAACGGGCCGTGCACGCGGGTGATGCGCCCGCCGCCTGCCATGTAGAGCATGTCGCCCTGGCCCAGCAGCTGCTCGGCGCCCTGCTCGCCCAGGATGGTGCGGCTGTCGAACTTGCTGATCACCTGGAAGCTGATGCGGGTCGGGAAGTTCGCCTTGATGGTGCCGGTGATCACGTCCACCGACGGCCGCTGCGTCGCCATGATCACGTGGATGCCGGCGGCGCGCGCCATCTGCGCCAGGCGCTGCACCGCGGCCTCGATCTCCTTGCCGGCGACCATCATCAGGTCGGCCATCTCGTCGATGACCACGACGATGAAGGGCAGCGGCTCCAGCGCCAGCGGCTGTTCCTCGAAGATCGGGCGTGCCGGTTTCGGGATCGAAGCCGGTCTGCACGCGGCGCGTCACGACCTCGCCCTTGCGCGCGCGCCTCCGCCACCCGCTCGTTGTAGCCGCCGATGTTGCGCACGCCGAGCTGGCTCATCGCGCGGTAGCGGCGCTCCATCTCGCGCACCGCCCATTTCAGCGCCGTCACCGCCTTGGCCGGCTCGGTCACCACCGGCGCCATCAGATGCGGGATGCCGTCATAGACCGACAGTTCCAGCATCTTCGGGTCGATCAGGATCAGCCGGCACTGGTCGGGCGACAGCCGGTACAGCAGCGACAGGATCATCGCGTTGACGCCGACCGACTTGCCGGAGCCGGTGGTGCCGGCGATCAGCAGATGCGGCATGCGCGCGAGGTCGGCGATGACCGGCGCGCCGCCGATATCCTTGCCCAGCGCCAGCGGCAGCCGGCCGGCATGGCTGTCCCACGTCCTCGGCTGCCCAGCAGCTCGCGACAGGATACACCGTCTCGCGCTTGGCGTTCGGCACCTCGATGCCGATCACGTTGCGGCCGGGCACGGTGGCGATGCGCACGGCGGTCACCGACAGGCTGCGCGCGACGTCGTCGGCCAGGCCGATCACGCGGGCGCTGCGGATGCCGGGCGCCGGCTCCAGCTCATACAGCGTGACCACCGGGCCGGGCCGGATTTCGACGATCTCGCCCTGCACGCCGTAATCGGCCAGCACGGTTTCCAGCAGCCGGGCATTGGCCTGCAGCGCCTCATTGCTGATGCCGACCTCATGCTGGGCGGGCGGGTCCTTCAGCAGGGAGATCGGTGGCAGGCGCCAGCCGACAGGGGCCAGTGCCGGCGCATCCGGCCGAGCAGCGGGACGACGCTCCTTCTGCATGCGAATGCGCGGATCGCCCATGCCGCCGGCGGGCGCAGCCGCAGCAGGTCTGCTGGGGCCGGCCGGCATCGCGATCGGGGATCCGGCGGCTTCGCGCCGCGCTGCCAGGCCGGTCGCGGCGGGCTCCGGCTCGTCGGCCTCCATGGGCGGCACGCTGAAGATCGGATGCGGCGTCGGCTCGTCGGCCTGAGCGAAGCGACCCTTCTCGGGGCGACCCCATTCGGGGCGACCCCAATCCGGCAGGCGGGCGAAAAGCCCCGAAAAGGCCCGGCCGACACCATCCATGCCGAAGGCGAGGCGCCGGCCCGAACGCCAGGAGAGCGTGGCGGCGCCGACCGCGCCGGTGCGCGCGGTTCTTCCCGCCGCGCGCCACTCAAGCGCTGTCAGGCCGAAGCCGAAGGCGACCAACCCGATGCCGACCAGCATCTCGACCACCCAGGCGATCGCGGTGCCGAGCGGCCCGAGCGCCGCATGGGCATTGCCGACGATGAGGTTGCCCATCGCGAAGCCGACAGCGCCACCCCAGCCGCTGGCAAGCCAGGCCGAACTGCCGCCCAGCGGCACCGGCAGGTTGGCGAGCCCACCCGCCAGCAGCGGCATGGAGAGCCCAAGCGCGACGAGGCGCAGGACGATGAGATTCAGGTGCCTGTGCTCGGCGATGCGCCAGCCCCAGATCAGCATGACGCAGACAGGCAGAACGCCGACCACGCCGAAGCCCTGCCAGGAGAGGTCGGCGAAGATCGCGCCGGACGGCCCGGCGAGGTTGCGCACCACCGTTCCCGCCGTGTCGAAGGATGCGTCCGAGGGGTGGTAGGAGGCGAGCGCCACGCCGAGGCCGATCCCGGCGAGGCCCAGCAGCAGCCCCGCGAGGGAGGCGCAGCCTTCGCCGGACGAGCCCCATATCGTGGGGGAGATCAGCCGGCGTGCTTCGGCTATGGCAGCCATCCGAACCCTTTCCACCCATACAAGCGGGCCATCCGCACCGGCCTCACGGCGGCTCCGGAAGAGTGAGCTGCCTCAGAAAATGCTGCCGATGCCGTGGGCGATGTTGCCGAAGAAGCCGCGCTTCTGCGGGGCGCCGGAAGCGGCGGTCGCTGGCCACGCCCGGCTGACCGGCTGCGGCCTGGCCCGCCCGGTCGCGGCACCGCCTGGACGACGCGGCTGATAGACCGGGTGGTGCGGCGCGCCGCAGATATCGTCATCGATCGGCTGCAACATCGGCTTTTCGTTCGCGAAGTCCTCCAGCTCCTTGGCGTCTGCAGCGCCAGAACCTCATGAACAGGCCGACATTGTCCTGGCAGAAGGGTTGCCTTCGCGAATGCCGGCCTCGGACTGCATATTGGCGAGCTGGGTGATGTAGTCGTCATGCTCGGAGCGCCAGCTGCGGCCGTAATGGCGCAGGAAGTAGCTGTTGAGCGCCGTGTCTTCCCGCTGCAGCGTCGGCCGGAAGGTCAGAACGAAGCTATTGTAGCGGTCGCGCGTATCGCAGGAGAGCGCGGTCACCATCAGCTGGCTTTTGAGGCCGGCGACGTTGATGGCCGTCCCCTCGTAAGGCTTGAGACAGGTGGCCGTCGCGATGCCGGGCGCCAAAAGCGCGGCGGCGACAAGGGTGGCAACAAACGTCTCATGGTGAACTCCGGGCCAAAAAAAGCGGTCTTCTGCGATCGAAACCAGGGAAGGCGGCAGCGGTCAGCCGCGTGAGGTAAAGCCGGTATTCCTCGGATTTGCAAATAAATTTCTAAGACACAAACCGGTCGGGAGGGGATCGGCGCGCGGCGATCCGAAAGACCCGCCCGACCACCCGGAACCCCCGTGAAGACGGGTATCGGAACCCCCGCCCGAACCCCGCGCAAAGGCTGGCAGGCTGGACATAAACCGCCTATAGCCGGGTAAGGAATCCACTAACGCGAGGGTGGCGAATATTCCACAGGATCTGTTCTTGGACTGCGATCCCGGCCCCTTCGTGTGCGAACTCTCGCCGGGCCGGTTGGGTGATAACGGGGCGGCGCAGACGGTCCGGGACAGGATTTGCGCCATCGGGCTCGACGCGCTGCGCGCCCGCGCCGCGGCGGCCGAGAACGACCTGATGAACCTCGGCGTCACCTTCACCGTCTATTCCGACGCCACCGCGATCGACCGCATCCTGCCGTTCGACTGCATCCCGCGCGTCATCACCGCCGCCGAATGGCGGCATGCTGGAGACGCGGCGTGCAAGCAGCGCGTCGCCGCGCTCAACTGCTTCCTGCACGACATCTATCACGACCGCCGATCATCGAGCGACGGCATCATCCCCGCCGATCTGGTGCTTCGGCAACGCCAATTACCGCCCGGAGATGGAAGGATTTCCCGGTCCGCTTCGGCACCTATGTGCATATCTGCGGCATCGACATCGTCCGCGACGAAGCCGGCGATTTCCGCGTGCTGGAGGACAATGCCCGCACCCCCTCCGGCGTCTCCTACGTGGTCGAGAACCGCCACCTGATGCTGCGCGCCTTCCCCGACCTGATGGCCGGCATCCGCCTGCGCCCGGTCGACGATTACGGCCGCCGCCTGCGCGAGGCGATGGCCGAGATCGCGCCCGAGGGCGTGGACGATCCGCAGGTCGTGCTGCTCTCGCCCGGCATCTACAACTCCGCCTATTTCGAGCATGTCTTCCTGGCGCGCGAGATGGGCGTGCCGCTGGTCGAGGGCGCCGACCTGTGGTCGAGGACGACCGCGTCTAGATGCGCACCACCGCCGGGCTGCGCCCGGTGCATACCATCTACCGCCGCCTCGAGCGACGATTTCCTCGACCCGACCGTGTTCCGGCCGGACAGCATGCTGGGCGTGCCCGGCCTGATCGGCGCCTGGCGGCGCGGCAATGTGGCGCTGGCCAATGCGGTCGGCACCGGCGTCGCGGACGACAAGGCGGTCTATGCCTACATGCCGCGCATCATCAAATATTACCTGGGCGAGGACGCCGATCCTCGCCGAATGTCGAGACCCATATCTGCCGCGAGGCGGAGGGGCTGGCCTACACGCTGGACAATCTGCGACAAGCTGGTGACCAAGCCGGTCGGCGAATCCGGCGGCTACGGCATCACCATCGGCCCGCGCGCCAGCCAAGGCGGAGCTGGAGGCCGCCCGCGCCGCGCTGCATCGCCGATCCCGCCAACTGGATCAGCCAGCCGATGATCGGCCTCTCGGTCGGCGCCGACGCTGACCGATGACGGCATCGGCCCGCGCCATCTCGATCTGCGGCCCTTCGCCGTCACCGGCCGCGAGACCTGGGTGCTGCCCGGCGGCCTCACCCGCGTGGCGCTGAAGGCGCGGCAGCCTGATCGTGAATTCGTCGCCAGGGCGGCGGCTCGAAGGATACCTGGGTGCTGGCCGACAGGAGGCGCGCGCCGATGACGCCAGCGAGTCCGCCCTGCTCGCCCGCTACGCCGAGGGCCTGTTCTGGATGGCGCGCTATCTGGAGCGGCGTCGAGAACCTCGCCCGGCTGATCGACGTGACGCAGACGCTTCGAGAGCCCCGGCCTCGAGACCGAAGCCTGGTACGCGCTGGTCCGCATCAACGCCGACGAGACGCATTTCGCCGAGACGCATGGCTGCGCGCCGACGCCGGACACGGTGAAGCGCTTCTATCTGCTCGATCGCGGCAACCCGACCTCCATTCCCGGCCATCTGAAGCCGCGCGGACGAACGCGCGCACCCTGCGGCCGCTGATCAGCACCGAGATGTGGATGCAGATCAACGTGTTCCATCGCGATCTGCTGGCGATCGCGCCGGAGCATGACCTGCAGGGCGACAGCCTCTCCCGCCTGTGCACCCGCATCAAGGAAGGCGTGCAGGCCCATACCGGCATCACCGAAGGCACGCTCTTCCGCGACCAGGGCTGGTATTTCTACGAGCTGGGCCGGCTGATCGAGCGCGCCGACCAGACCACGCGGCTGCTCGACATCAAATTACCACCGGCTGGCGCCGCAGCGGGCAGCGAGGAAAAGCGGCTGGCCGAGCTGACGCAATGGAGCGGCGTGCTGCGCGCCGCCGCCGGCTATCACGCCTTCCGGCGCGTCGCCCCGGTCGATTTCGGCCCCGAGGATGTGGTGCCTTCCTGCTCGCCGACCCGTGCTTTCCGCGCAGCGTCCTGCTCTGCCTCAGCCAGACCGAATGGCACCTCACCCAGCTGCGCGGCCGGCTACGGGCTGCGCGGCACGCGCAGCCGCTGGAGCAGGTCGAGGATATGCGCGCCGCCCTCCTCGACCGCTCGGCCGAGCGGATCATCGAGGACGGGCTGCATGACTTCCTGGACGGGGTGCAGCGCGACCTGATCACTGCTCGCGGGCGAGATCGGCACGGCCTTCTTCCGCGATTGGCCGCCGAGAGACCCGGCCCCCGCCGCCGCATCCCTGCCGACACAAACCCAGACACAAACAGCTGCGCCATAAGCATGGTTAAAGTTTTCGAGCGCTCGTCATGAGAAGGCACAGAGAACGCTGCTTCTCGTGAATTGAAGCAAAAATTTTCATTCCCCTGGCTGAACGCTTGTCGGCCAGGGCAAAATCCCCTTTATGGCGCCCATGATCCCGGTTTCCCTCGCCCCCCAGGCGCTGACCATCGCCTTGGCCGGCCATGGCGCCGCCGCGCGGCGGCGCTGGCGCCTGCTCGCCGAGGGCGGGGCGGACGCCGCTTTCTGCTACGCGGACGAGCCTGACTCCGCGCTGGAAGCCGAGGCGGGCGGGCGCTACCGGTCGGGCCTGCCGCAGGATGCGGACCTCGCGGCGATGGATGTGCTCTGGGTCGCGGGGGTGGAGGACGACGCGGCCGTGGCGCTCGCCGCCCGCGCCCGGCGGCATAAGGTGCTGGTCAATGTCGAGGACCGGCGGGAGCATTGCTCGTTCCACAATACCGCCGAGCTGCGCCGTGGGTCATTATTGCTGACGGTTTCGACCGACGGACGCAGCCCTGGGCTCGCCCGGCATATCCGGGGACATCTGGCGCATGAATTCGGGCCCGTCTGGGCCGACAGGCTACAAACCCTGGGCGCCTTGCGGGACCAATGGCGCGCGGCCGGCGATGACCTGCCGATGCTCGCGGCCAAGACCGAGACCTATGTGAAGCAGAACGGCTGGCTCACCGAGCCTGCGCCATAGATCAGGGTAATGTCTCCCTGATCCGATATTGCTCTAGCGAGAGTGACAGTTTTCAACATGCCAAGCCTGCCCCTGCTGCCAAGCTCCGCGCCGTTCCGGCCGGAGGAGATCGCCGCCCTCAACGGCGTCATCACCAAGACCTCGCCCGAACAGCGGGCCTGGCTGAGCGGATTCCTGGCCGGCTTCCAGGCGGGCACCGCGAGCGGCACCGCCGCGGGGGCGGCCGCGCCTGCCGCCGCGCCGGCCAAGAAGGTGCCGCTGCTGATCCTGTTCGCGACCGAATCAGGCAATGCGGAGACGCTGGCGGCCTCCGTGCGGAAGGCTGCGCAGAAGCTCGGCTTCGCGCCCCGCGTCGCCGATGTGGCGTCGATCTCCGTGGCCGAGGCGGCGAAGGCCGAGAACCTGATACTGATCGCGAGCACCTGGGGCGAGGGCGACCCGCCGCAGCGCGCGACCGACTTCTACACCGCGATCCTGAGCGCGGACGCGCCCCGCTTCGACAAGACGCGCTTCAGCGTGCTGGCGCTGGGCGACCGCGCCTATGTCAATTTCTGCTCGACCGGGCGCCGCTTCGATGAGCGTCTCGCCGAGCTTGGCGGCAAACGGCTGGCGCCCGTCGTGGAATGCGATGTCGATTACGCCGCCCCCGCTAAAGCGTGGGTCACCGCGACGCTCGATCTTCTCAAGAAGGAGACCGAGGGCGAGGAGGGCGCCGTCATCCATGTCGATTTCGCCCGCGGCACCGCCGGCGCCACAGGCGACACGGAGGAGGATGACGAGCCCGCCTATACCCGCGACCGCCCCTTCGAGGCGGCGATCAGCGAGCTGATCAACCTGAACGGGACCGGCTCCTCCGCCGAGACGTATCATGTCGAGCTGTCCCTGGAAGGCTCGGGCCTCGCCCATGAGCCGGGGGACGCGCTCGGCATCGTGCCGATGAACGACCCGGCGCTGGTCGAGGACATCCTGGGCGTCACCGGGCTTGCCGGCGACGCGGCGATGCGCGTGGCGCTGAGCGAGGCGCAGGACATCACCACGGTCACGCGCCCGCAGATCGAGGCCTATGCCAAGCTGACGGACAGCGCGGCGCTGAAGGCGCTCGCCGCCGACCCCGACGCGCTGCGGGACTGGCTGCCGGGCCGCCAGGTGATCGACCTTCTAGAAGCGGCGCCGATGAAGCTGGACGGCGGCACGCTCACCAGCCTGCTGCGCCCGCTCCCCGGCCGGCTCTACTCCATCGCCTCCAGCCGCGCCGCCGCCGAGGATGAGGCGCATCTCCTCGTCTCCGCCGTGCGGTATGAGACGCATGGCCGCCGCCGCGCCGGCGTCGCCTCGGTCGATATCGCCGAGCGCCGGAAGGCTGGCGGGACGATGAAGGTCTATCTGAAGCCGAACCCGCATTTCCGCCTGCCGGCGGACCCCGCGCGCGCGGTGATCATGATCGGGCCGGGCACCGGCGTCGCCCCCTTCCGCGCCTTCATGCAGCAGCGCGAGGCGACGGGTGCGACGGGCCGCAACTGGCTGTTCTTCGGCAACCGCCATTTCACCCATGACTTCCTCTACCAGCTCGAATGGCAGGACTGGAAACAGAGCGGGCTCTTGACCCGGATCGACACCGCCTTCTCCCGCGATCAGCGGCAGAAGATCTATGTCCAGCACCGGATCTGGGAGCAGCGGCGCGAGCTGTTCCGCTGGATCGAGGATGGCGCCGCGATCTATGTCTGCGGTGACGCGAATGCCATGGCGAAGGATGTGAACGCGGCACTGATCCGAGCCATCGCCGACCAGGCCGGCCTCGATGAAGCTGCCGCCAGCGCCCGGCTCGACGATCTGCGGCGTGACGGCCGCTACCTCCGCGACGTGTACCGAAGGCCTCCTGATATGTCCGATACCTCAGAAAACAAGCCGCTTTCCCGCAACGAAAGCATTAAGGCCGCGAGCCACGGGCTGCGCGGCGGCATCGCCGAAGGCCTGGGCGAGGTCATCACCGGCCAGCTGGATGAAGACGACACCCAGCTGACGAAGTTCCACGGCATCTACCAGCAGGACGACCGCGACATCCGCGCCGAGCGCGGCCGCAAGAAGATGGAGAAGGCCTTCAGCTTCATGGCGCGCGTCCGCGTGCCCGGCGGACAGATGACGCCGGCGCAATGGCTGGCGCTCGACGATATCGCCGAGGAGCGGGCCAACGGCACGCTGCGCGTCACCACGCGCCAGGCGATCCAGTTCCACGGCATCATCAAAAGCAACCTGCGGCCGGCCATCAACAGCATCAACAGGGCGCTGCTCGATACCCTCGCCGCCTGCGGCGACGTGAACCGCAACGTCATGTGCGCGGTCAACCCGTATGAGACCACCCGCCACGCGGCGGCGCTGAAGCTCGCCCAGGATCTCAGCGACCACCTCTCGCCGCGCACGACCGCCTATCACGAGATTTGGGTCGATGACGAAAAGGTCGTCGATACCTCAGGCGAGGCGAAGGAAGAAGACGAGCCGATCTACGGCCGCACCTACCTGCCCCGGAAATTCAAGATCACGGTCGCCGTGCCCCCGCAGAACGACGTCGATGTCTACGCGCATGACCTCTCGTTCGTCGCGATCGTCAAACGCAACAAGATCGTCGGCTGGGATGTGCTGGTCGGCGGCGGCATGGGCATGACCCATGGCGAGCCCGATACCTTCCCGCGCACGGCGGACCATCTCGGTTCCTGCACGCCCGAACAGGCGGTGGATGTGGCCGAGAAGGTCGTGCTGGTGCAGCGCGATTTCGGGGACCGCTCGGTCCGCAAGCATGCACGGCTGAAATACACGATCGAGAACCGGGGCATCGACTGGTTCCGGAACGAGGTCGAGGCGCGGCTGGGCTACAAGCTCGGCCCGGTTCATGTGCCGGTCTTCACCGGGCGCGGCGACCGCTACGGCTGGGTGCAGGGCGACAACGGCGCCTGGCATGTGACGCTGTTCATCGAGAACGGCCGCATCAAGGATATCGCCGGCGCCGACAGCCCGGCGAAACGCCTGCAAACCGGCATGCGGGAGATCGCGCGGACCCTGGAGGGCGCGGTCATCATCCTCACGCCGAACCAGAACATCACCATCGCCAATATCAGCGCGGCGCAGAAGCCGGCGGTGGAGGCCCTGCTCGCCGAGCACAACATGGCGACGACGGCCGATAGCGGGCTGCGCCGCAACGCCATGGCGTGCGTTGCACTGCCGACCTGCGGCCTCGCCCTTGCCGAGAGCGAGCGCTACCTGCCCGATCTGCTGACGGCGCTGGAGGCGGAGCTGACGAGCGCGGGGCTGCGGCAGGATGAAATCGTCATCCGCATGACCGGCTGCCCGAACGGCTGCGCGCGGCCGTACTTGGCCGAGATCGCCTTCGTCGGGCGCGGCCCCGGAACCTATAACCTCTACCTCGGCGGCAGCTTCAACGGCGAGCGGCTGAACAAGCTCTACCGGCCCGATGTCGGACATGACGCGATCCTCGCCGCCCTCGGCCCCTTGTTCCGCGACTATGCGGCGCAGCGGAAGGCGGAGGAGCATTTCGGCGATTTCGTCATCCGCGCCGGCCATATCGCAGCGACGACGGCCGGCAACAACTTCCATGCGGAGGCCGCTGCCTAAACAGCGATGGGATCCGACGAGCTGACTTGGCTCGTCGTCGTCATCGCGACGGCGGGGGTCATCATCCGCCCCTGGCGGCTGCCCGAGGCGATCTGGGCGGTCGGCGGCGCCGCTGTCCTCGTCGCGACCGGCCTATTGCCCTGGCGAAGCGCCCTGCAAGCTGTGGGGCGCGGCACGGATGTTTACCTCTTCCTCACCGGCATGATGCTGCTGAGCGAGGTCGCGCGGCGCGAAGGGCTGTTTGACTGGCTGGCGGCCTTCGCGGTCCGGCGCTCGGGCGGCTCAGCGCGGCGGCTGTTCCTGCTCATCTACGCCGTCGGCACCCTCGTCACGGCCTTCCTCTCCAACGACGCGACGGCGGTCGTGATGACGCCCGCCGTCTTCGCGGCGGCACGCCGGGCGCGGGCCGACCCGCTGCCCTACCTCTTCATCTGCGCCTTCATCGCCAATGCGGCGAGCTTCCTGCTGCCGATCTCGAACCCTGCGAACCTCGTGCTCTTCGGCCGCCACATGCCGCCGCTCGGCGCCTGGTTGAGCGCATTCCTGCTCCCCTCGGCCTTGTCGATCGGGGCGACGCTCGCGGCGCTGTTGCTGATGGAGCGGCGCCATCTCGGCGGGGCGGTCGATTCCGGAATCGAGCAGCCGGCCCTGCCCCCGGGCGGCGTCGTCGCGGCAATCGGCATCGCAATGACGGCCGTGCTGCTGCTCGCGGCCTCGGCCACCGAGCGGCCGCTCGGCCTGCCGACCGCGCTGGCGGGCGCCGCGACCGCCGGCTTCGTGCTCTGGCGGAAGCGGGAGGCGCCGTGGGAGACGCTGCGCGGCATCTCCTGGCTCGTCCTGCCGCTTGTCGCCGGGCTCTTCGTGTTGGTCGAGGGGCTGCGCCACGGCGGCGTGCTGGCACTGTTGGCGGAATGGCTTCAGGCGCAGGCACAACATTCCGCGCAGACCACCGCCTGGGGCGCCGGCATCGCGATCGCGCTCGTCTGCAATCTCATGAACAACCTGCCGGCGGGGCTGATCGCCGCATCCACCGTCACCACGGCGCATCTGCCGCCCCAGGTGCCCCGCGCGCTTCTGGTGGGTGTCGATCTCGGGCCGAACCTCTCGATCACCGGCTCGCTCGCGACGATCCTCTGGCTCACCGCGATCCGGCGGGAGGGCGAGACGGTGAGCTTCAAAACCTTCCTGGCGCGCGGCGCGGTGGTGATGCCGTCGGCCCTGCTGCTCGCCTTGGCCGGGCTGCTGTTGCGGTAACGCGCGGCTTGCATTCCGCCGTCTCGGCGTAGGAGAAAACGGCATGCACACCGACATACGCGGCTTGGCCCTCAGCGGCGCGGATGAGGCGACGGCCGCCGCACTCCGCCGGTTTCAGGACGACTTCCTCGCCTTCCGGGATGAGGCGGCGGCGATCATCGGCTTGGCGGAGGCCGCACCCGGCTGCCCCGCCGCCCAGCTCTATGCCGCCGCGATGTATGTCTATTCGCAGTCGGAGGCAGATATCGCCGCCGCTGTTCCCCCGCTGCTCGCTCGTGCCGGCGCCGCGGTGCCGAGTGCGACGGCGCGGGAGCGGCTGCTGGCCGCCGCCATCACCGCCTGGGCTGCCGCCGATTTCGCGACCGCCGCATCCGCCTTCGAGGCGATCGCGGCCGAATGGCCAGGGGATGTGATCGCGGCCAAATTCGCCGAATTCGTCTTTTTCCAGGCGCCGGATTTCCCGCGCCACTTGCGCTTCATGCAGTCGGTGGCGGCGGCGAACGCCGATTTGCCGGCCTTCGGCGGCATGCTCGCCTTCGCCCATGAGCTGAACCGCGATTACGACGCGGCGGCGCGCATCGCCGAAGCCGCCATCGCCGCCGATATCGACACGCCTTGGGCGCATCACGCGCTCGGCCATATGTATCTGAACACGGCGCGGATCGAGGACGGGTTGCGGGTGATGGAGGGGTTCGCGCCGCTCTGGCAATGTTATGGCCGGGGCATCCGCAGCCACAACTACTGGCACGTCGCCCTGCTGCGGCTGGCGCGGATGGATAGCCAAGGCGCGCTCGCGCTCTACCGGGCGTGGATCGCCGGCCAAGACCCCGCGTCGGCCTTTGAACATACCGATGCGATCTCCCTGCTCTGGCGGCTGGAGCTGAGCGGCGAGCCTGTTGCGGCCGAGGACTGGGCGCCGATGCTGCCCTATGCGCGCGCCCGCGCCGGTGACCGGGTGATGCCCTTCATGAACGCGCATTACGTCCATGCGCTGGGGCGCGCCGGGGAAGGTGACGCCGCCCGCGCGGCGCTCAGCCTCCTCGCCGCGCGGGCGGATGGGACGCGGGAACCATGGCGCACCGGGCTCGCGCTGCTGCATGGCGTGCTGGCGCTGGCGGAGGGCGATGGGAAGGCCGGGGTCGCGGCGATGGAGCCCGTCTTCGGCACGCTCGGCTGCACGGGCGGCAGCGACGCGCAGAACGATCTTTTCGCTCAGGCCTATCTTGTCGGCCTCGCGCGCTCCGGCCGGGCGGGCGAGGCAAGCGCCCTCCTGCGCCGGCGCATCGGCGAGCGGGCACCGACGCCGCAGGAGATAAGCTGGCTACAGGTGGCGTGACGCCGCCGCCAGCGTGTTGCGCAGCAGGCAGGCGATCGTCATCGGCCCGACGCCGCCGGGAACGGGCGTGATCCGCCCCGCGACCTCCACCGCCTCGGCGAAGGCCACGTCGCCGACCAGCCGTGTTTTGCCGGATGCGGCCGGGACACGGTTGATGCCGACATCAAGCACGGTAGCGCCGGGCTTGATCCAGTCCCCCCGCACCATCTCCGGCCGTCCGACCGCCGCGACCAGGATATCGGCCCGCCGGCATTCGCCCGCCAGATCCTGGGTGCGGGAATGGGCGACCGTCACCGTGCAACTCTCCCGCAGCAGCAGCGCCGCCATGGGCTTGCCGACGATGTTGGAACGGCCGAGCACGACCGCGCGCGCGCCGGACAGATCACCCAGTTCGGCTTTCAGCATGAGCAGGCAGCCGAGCGGCGTGCAGGGCACGAGCCCCGGCAGGCCGGCCGCGAGCCGCCCGGCATTGATGACATGGAAACCGTCCACGTCCTTGTCCGGCGAGATCGCGTCCAGCACGCGCGCGCTATCGATGTGGCGCGGCAGCGGTAGCTGCACCAGAATGCCATGCACCGCCGGATCGGCGTTCAGCGCCGCCACCAGCGCAAGAAGGTCCGCCTCCGTGGTATCGGCAGGCAGCCGATGCTCGAAGGAGGCCATGCCGACCTCCCGCGTGGTCCGCGCCTTGTTGCGGACATAGACCTCGCTCGCCGGATCATCGCCCACCAGAACGACCGCGAGGCCGGGGATCACGCCCGCCGCCGCCAGTTCCGCCGTCGCCGCCGTCACCTCAGCCAGGATGCCGGCCGCGAAGGCGCGGCCGTCGATGATCGTCGCCGGGCATTAATTGCTATTCCGTGAAGACGACGGTCTTGCCGCCATTGAGGATGACCCGGCCCTCCAGGTGATAGCGCACCGCGCGGGCCAGCACCCGCCGCTCGATATCGCGGCCCTTGCGGACCAGATCCTCCGGCGTGTCGCCATGGCTGATCCGCTCGACATCCTGTTCGATGATCGGGCCTTCATCGAGATCGCTGGTGACGTAATGGGCGGTCGCGCCGATCAGCTTCACCCCGCGCTCATACGCCTGATGATAGGGTTTGGCGCCCTTGAAGCCGGGCAGGAAGGAGTGATGGATGTTGATGCAGCGGCCGGTGAGCTTGGCGGTCAGCCCGTCCGACAGCACCTGCATATAGCGCGCGAGCACGACGAGATCGGTCTCCGTTGACCGCACGAGATCCCAGATCTCCGCCTCCTGCTCCATCTTGGTCTGCCGCGTCATCGGCAGGTGATGGAAGCGCAGACCCGAGAAATCGATATTCGCATAGGTCTCGCGAGGGTGATTGGCGACGATGGCGGTGATGTCCATCGGCAGTTCGCCGATTCGCCAGCGATAGAGAAGATCGATCATGCAATGGTCGAACTTCGAGACCAGGATCATCACCCGCCGCTTCTCTCGCCGGTTGCGCAGCGACCACTCCATATCGAAGCGCTCGGCGATGGGTGCGAACTGGGTGCGGAAGCGCTCGGCATAAGCCGCCGATTCCGTGGGCGCCCCGGCCTCCGCCACGAAGACGACGCGCATGAAGAAGCGATTGCTCTGCTGATCGTCGAACTGCTGGGCCTCCAGGATATTGCCCCCGGCCTCGAACAACAGAGTCGTGACGGCGGCGACAATTCCCGGGCGGTCGGGGCTGGCGATCGTCAGAATGTATTGCGGCTGAAAGCTGGGCGGCGGGGACATGGCAACTCTCTTCAGAAGGTCGGACGGATGGCCCAGCATGCGCCATCCGCCCAGGCAGCGGGCGGATGGTTGCGACCCTTACCTTGGCTATTTGCGTCCGCCGAAGGTGCGAGGAGCGCGCTATGCGCCGCCTTTTCCACCGTCGGATGACCCGCCCGCCAGAATCGCCACGGGGTCGATCATGTGCCGATGCGCGAACTTCGCCTGGAGGTAAGCCCGGTTGGCGTCGGTCACGAAAACGCCGGTCCGCCGCACCTCCGCAACCTCAATGCCCGCCGCGCTGAGCTGCGCCACCTTGTCCGGGTTGTTCGTCATCAGCCGGATGCGCGTCACGCCCAGCGCCTGCAGCATGCGCGCGCCGACCGTATAGTTGCGGGCATCCTCGGGCAGGTTGAGCCAGCGGTTCGCGGTATAGGTATCGATGCCCTGGTCTTGCAGCCGGTAGGCGTCGAGCTTGGCATAGAGGCCGATGCCGCGCCCCTCCTGCCGCAGATAGAGGAGGATGCCGCCTTCCTCGGACAGCAGTTCGATCGCCTCATGCAGCTGATGGCCGCAATCGCAGCGCGCCGAGGCGAAGATATCGCCGGTGAGGCATTCCGAATGCAGCCGCACCAGCACCGGGCGCGACGGGTCGGCGTGGCGGCCGGCGAAGCGGATGGCGACATGCTCCAACCCGTCCAGCCCATCGAAACCCATGAATTCGGCCGGCACGCCCTCCGGCCCGATCGGGATCATCACCGGCCGGCGCGGACGGCAATTCAGCATCGGCTCGGCCGGGCGGGGGACGGGCTGAAGATGGGTCATGCGGAGGTTCCAGAAGACACGGCGGACACGTTCCCGACGGCTATTTCACGTTCAGAATAGGGCGATAAAACATCATACGTTTCCAGTCACGTCCTCTGCATACTCCTCCCGGGACAAAAGACGCAGGCGAATTGCGTCTGCCAGCCTTTCAATCCCGAGACCTTGCACCGCGGCAAGCCCCGCATCGCCCAGCAGCAGCGGCGCGCGATGCCAGGCGAGCCGGTCCACGAGCCCGGCTTTGAGCAGCGCGCCGGCGATCTGGCCGCCGCCCTCGCACAGCACCGAGGTCAGCCCGGTATCGACGAGGCGCCGGAGCGCGGACCGCAGATCGATGCGCCCTGTCGGCTCCATTTGGCAATGGAGAATGGTGGCGCCCGCCTCCCGCAGCAAGCGCGCCCGTTCCTCCGGGGCATCGGGCGCGGCCAGCAGGATCAGCGCATGGGTCTTCGCCTGGCGCAGGACCTGGCAGGTCAGCGGCGTTCGCAGTTGGCTGTCGGCGACCACGCGCCAGCGCGGGCGGTCCTCCAAACCAGCGAGCCCGCAGCGCAGGCCAGGATCGTCCGCCAGCACCGTGCCGAGGCCAACCAGGATGGCGTCATGCTCCGCCCGCATCCGCTGCACCACGCCGCGCGCGGCGGGGCCGGTGATCCAGCGGCTCTCGCCGGACCGGGTGGCGATCGCGCCGTCAAGCGTGACGCCGAGCTTCAGCGTGACCCAAGGCAGCCCGTGCGACACGCTTTTGGTGAAGCCGGCGATGAGTGCCGCGGCCGCCTCGGCCATGAGCCCGGTTTCCACGGGGATGCCGGCCGCGCGCAGCCGCTCGATCCCCCGCCCCTGAACGCGGGGGTCGGGGTCCCGCGCATGGGCGACGACGACCCGCGCGACCCCCGCCGCGATCAGCGCATCGGCGCAGGGCGGGGTGCGCCCGTGATGGGAGCAGGGTTCGAGCGTGACATAGGCGGTGGCGCCACGCGCGGCTTCCCCGGCATCGGTGAGCGCCGCAACCTCGGCATGGGGCCGGCCGCCCGGCTGCGTCGCCCCCCGGCCGACGACGCGGTCGCCCTGGGTGATGACACAGCCGACCGCCGGATTGGGGGCGGTGGTGCCGAGTGCGGCGCGGGCCAGCGCCAGCGCCTCGGCCATCATCGCGCGGTCGATCTCCTCCGTCATGACGCGACCGGCCGCCGGGCCGGAAAGGGCAGCAGCAAAACCGCCCGCCCGCAGGCGACACCCAGATAGCCGCCGGCGATGACGTCGCCGAGGAAATGATAGGTGTCGGCCACCAGACCGATGCCGGTCAGCGTCATGAGCAGCGCCCAGAGCCAGCGCAAGCCCGGCGCCCGCGACCAGAGGACACCGACGACCGCCCCGATGGCGGCGGTATGGCCGGAGGGGAAGGACGCCCAGCCCTCGCCGCCATGGAAGGGGAAGAAGCCATAGACCCCGTCCTGAATGAAGGACGGATTGCCGTGAACCCAGGTCTCCGGCCAGGTGCGGCCGAAGGCCTCTTTCAGCGCATCCTTGAAGGAGGTCGCGATCACGACCGCTGTCGCGCAGGAGACGGCGGACCAGCCGCGATCCCCCGGCCGCCAGCCGAGCCAGGCGGCGAGTGCGGCGACGATCAAGCCAGGGCCGGAGAGCGAAAGCGGAATCTGGCCGATGCCCGCCAGCGGCAAAATCCAGTCGCTGCGGTGAAAGACGCGGTGCATCAGCAGCGCCAGCGGCCGGTCGATGAAAGCGACCGAGGCGCCGACCAGCGCCAGGCAGGACGCTGCCACCAGGGCCAATCGCGGCGGGGAGGAGATGCCGGCCTGACCGGACGCCGCCCTCATCCCTTGTTGCGCAGCAGACGGGCCTTGTCCCGCTGCCAGTCCCGCGCCGCCACGGCGTGGCGCTTGTCGGCCTTCTGCCGGCCCTCGCCCACGCCCAGCAGTACCTTGGCCCGGCCGCGATCGTTGAAATGGATCTGCAAGGGCACCAGGGTAATGCCGTTACGCGCGACCTGGCCCGCGAGCTGATTGATCTGCTTGTGCTTGAGCAGCAGCTTGCGCGGCGCCCGCGGCTCGAAGCGCGACAGCACGCCCGCCTGGTATTCGGGGATATAGGCGTTGAACAGCCACAGCTCGCCGTCCCGCTCGCCGGCCCAGGCCTCGGTCAGCGTGGCGCGGCCGTGGCGGAGGGATTTCACCTCGGCGCCCTTCAGCACGATGCCGGCCTCGACCGTTTCCTTGATCGTATAGTCGAACCGCGCCTTGCGGTTCTGCGAGGCGATGCCGTGAGAGATCAGCCCGGATTTGGACTTCGTTTCGGCCATGTCAGTTCAGCAGGCCGACCTCGGCCATCGCGGCCCGCACCCGGGCGCGGGTCGCCTCGCTCACGGGCGCCAGGGGCAGGCGGCAATCGGCATGGCCAAGCCCAGCAGGGAGGCGGCATATTTCGACCGGGCCGGGACTGGTCTCGGTGAACATCGCGTCGTGCAGCGGCACCAGCCGGTGCTGGATGGCCATCGCCTCCGCCACCTCGCCCTTCTGCCAGGCGCGGTGCATCTCGCTGCAGCAGGCGGGGCGCGATATTGCCCGTCACGCTGATGCAGCCGACGCCGCCCGAGGCGAGATGGGCGACCGCCGTATGATCCTCGCCCGAGAGCTGGCAGAAATCGGCGCCGCAGGCGCGGCGGACATGCAGCGGGCGGGCGAGGTTCGCGGTCGCATCCTTCACGCCGACGATATTCGGGTGTTTCGCCAGCCGGGCCATGGTCTCGGCACTCATATCCACCACGCTGCGGCCGGGCATGTTGTAGATGATGATCGGAATCTCGGCGCTGTCGGCGATGGCCGTGAAATGCAGGTACAGCCCTTCCTGCGTCGGCTTGTTGTAATAGGGCGTGACGACGAGCGCGGCATCGGCCCCGGCGCGGCGGGCATGGCTGGGCGAGGTCGATCGCCTCCGCCGTGCTGTTCGACCCGGCGCCGGCGATCACCGGCACACGGCCCCCGGCGACCGCGATGGTAATCTCGACCACGCGGCGGTGCTCCTCATGGGTGAGCGTCGGCGACTCGCCCGTGGTGCCGACCGGCACCAGCCCATGCGTGCCCTCCCCGATCTGCCAGTCGACGAACCGCTCCAGCGTCGCTTCGTCGACCGAGCCGTCGGCCCGCATGGGGGTGATCAGGGCAACGAGCGAGCCCTTGAACATGGTCGTATCCTCGGCTGAGCCCGGGTCAGCGCCGGGTGCATGAAAGGCTGGAAACTAGGGCTGGTGCCCGAGGGTCGCAAGTCGCGCGCGAAGCTGGCCGACCGCCCTTTGCGAAGCGCCGCCATTGGGCGATGATAGGGCAGGCAGACAGGGATGGCGCAGGCTGTGACGAGACTTCTGACCGCCATGGCCTTCGCCTGCCTGCTCATCTCCCGTATTCCCGGCGCCGACGCTCAAAACGCGGTTTCGGCAGGAACGCCGATGGACGCGGTCGCCGCCCATGACTGGGACCAGGCGAATGCCCTGGCGGCGGGGTATGCCGACCCGGTCGCGGCCAAGCTCGTCACCTATTACCGGCTGCTCACACGCAATCAGGCGAGTGCCGCCGAGATCAATGCCTTCATGCAGACCAACCCGGACTGGCCCCAGCAGGCGCTGCTGGAGACCCGCTGGGAACAGGCGCTGGCGGACGAGCCGGACCAGGCGACGGCGATTGCCCAATGCCAGGCGCGCTGGCCGAGCGGCACTGCCGCGTTGCTGCGCTGCGCCACCGCCTTCGCGACCGCCCAGGATACGAAGGATGCCGCCGAGGCTGCCCGCCGGGCCTGGACCGGCATCGGCATCACCGATCCGGCGGATGTCGCCGCCTTCCTCAGCCAATGGGGCAGCCTGCTGCAACCGGCGGATGAATGGGCGCGGTTCGTGGCGCTGGCCCGCGCGGGCTCCGACGCCGCCCAGCCGCAGATCACGCGCCTCGCTTCCGCCGACCAGCCGGAAGCCCAGGTCTGGATCGCGCTGAATGCGGGTGATCCCGCCGGGCAGGCGTTGCTGGCAGCCCTGCCGCCCGCCCGCCAACAAGACCCCGGGCTGTTCCTGACCGCCGCGCGTTTCTTCCGCCGCCAGGTCAGCGACCCCGACGCCTATACGCTCTGGCTGAGCGGCGGCAATGCCGCCATGGCTGCCGGCCTGCCCGTGCAGCAGCATGCGCTCTGGACCGAAGCCGCCCGCCTCACCCGCGCGCTGCTGACGGATGGCGATGCCGCCCATGCCTATGACCTCGCCAATTTCATCAAGCCTCCGGCCCCCGCCGACCGGGGCGACGAGGAATTCCTCGCCGGCTTCATCGCGCTCCGTCTGCTGCACGACACCGGCAAGGCCGAGCCGCATTTTCGTACCCTCGCCGGCCTGTCCTCCGCCGTCATCACCCAGGCGCGCGCGCATTACTGGCTCGGCCGCACCCTCGCCGCCGAGGGCGATGCGGTGGAGGCGGCCGGCGAATACAAGATCGCCGCCAACTGGCCGACGACCTTCTACGGCCAACTCGCCGCGCTGGCGCTTGGTGACGGCCCTGCGGCGCTGAACGCCCGCATCCTTGCCGCCCCTGCGCCGGGATGGAGCACGAGCGACGCGCTCGATTTCGCGGGCCGCGAGGTGGCGCGTGCCGCCGCCTTCCTGGTCGCCTGGAACGAGCCGAACCGCGCCTACAACTTCCTGCTCGATATCGGCAGCATCGCCCCCGACCCCGCCGACTTCGCCATGACGGCGCAGCTCGCCGCTGGGTTCCAGGTGCCGCAGGCCGCCGTGGGCGTCGCCCGTCTCGCCGGCGTGCATGGCACGATGCTGGTCAATGCCGGCTGGCCGACGCCCTTCGAGCCGCCGGCGGCCGCTGGCGTTGAACCCGCCGTGACGCTGGCACTCATCCGGCAGGAGAGCAGCTTCGACGTCGCGGCCGAGAGCCCGGCCGGCGCGCTCGGCCTCATGCAGCTTTTGCCCGGCACGGCGCGGCTCGTCGCGCGGCAGCAGGGCATCGGCTTTTCGGAGGATCAGCTCACCGATGATCCGGGCGTGAACATGACGCTCGGCTCCGCCTATTTCAGCGGCCTTCTGGCGCATTTCGACAACAGCCTGCCGCTCGCCATCGCGGGCTACAATGCGGGGCCGAACCGCGTCGACCAATGGCTGGGGCAGAACGGGGATTTCCGCACCCCCGGCGGCCCGGATGTGCTGGACTGGATCGAACTCATCCCCTTCGACGAGACCCGCAACTATGTCGAGCGCGTGACCGAGGGCATCGCGATCTACCGCGCGAAGGAACAGCAGGCTTTGCCCTACCCGTTGCAGCCGTGGCTGCACTGACCTCCGCCCGGCCGCAGGGCACCGCCGCCGGCCGCGTCATCGCGAGCGCCGGTGGCATCGGCTTCTTCCCCTGGGCGCCCGGCACGGCCGGATCGGCCGTGGCACTCCTTCTTGGCGTCCTTGGCCTGCGCTTCGCGGGCCATGCCGCGCTGGCGCTCGCCGCCATCCTCGCGGCCGTGGGCGGCATCTGGGCCATCCACGCCGCCCGCGCGAAGGACGATCCCGGTTGGGTCGTGATCGATGAGGTCGCGGGACAGTGGCTCACCTTGCTCGGGCTCAATCACGTGACCTGGACCGGCGCCGCCCTCGCCTTCGCGCTGTTCCGCCTGCTCGACATCACGAAGCCCGGGCCGATCGGCTGGGCGGACCGCATGAACTCGCCGCTCGGCATCATGGCCGATGACGTGATCGCGGGCGCGATCGGTGCCGCGCTGCTCTGGGCGCTGCTACTCTGGAGACCGATGCTGTTCGGATGAGGAGGACGCGATGTTTCCGCAAGACATGCTGGAAGCGGCCGAGGCGCTGCTCACCGCCGCCCGCGCCCGTGGATGGCACATCACCACGGCCGAGAGCTGCACCGGCGGTCTCATCGCCGGGCTGCTGACGGCGATCGCCGGCTCTTCCGACGTGGTGGACGGCGGCGCCGTCACCTATTCCAACGCCGCGAAAACGCGCATGCTCGGGGTGCCGGCGGAGATGATCGCAACCCATGGCGCGGTGAGCGAGCCTGTGGCACGGGCGATGGCGGAAGGCGCGCGCACCACCGCCGTCGTTGATCTCGCCATCGCCGTCACCGGGGTCGCGGGTCCGGGTGGCGGCACGGCGGCGAAGCCGGTCGGGCTCGTCTGGTTCGGCCTTGCCACACCCGGCGGGGTCATCACCGCATCGCACATCTTCCCCGGAGACCGGACCGCGATCCGTGTGGCGACCGTGCGCCACGCGCTCACCATGCTTCGCTCGGGGTTGTTGGAGGACAAGCGCTATGCCTGATACCGAAAGCCGGCCGCCCTTCCCGCCTTTCACGGCGGAAACCGCCGCCCAGAAGGCGCGCGGGGCGGAAAATGCCTGGAACACGCGCGACCCGGCGCGGGTGGCACTTGCCTACACGCCGGACAGCCGCTGGCGGAATCGATCCGAATTCTTCCAGGGGCGCGCGGCGATCACCGCCTTCCTCACCCGCAAATGGCAGGCCGAGCAGGAGTACCGGCTGATCAAGGAGGTCTGGTCCTTCACCAGCAACCGCATCGCCGTCCGCTTCGCCTATGAGTGCCGCGACGCGGCGGGGAATTGGTTCCGCAGCCATGGCAATGAATTATGGGAATTCACGCCCGAGGGGCTGATGCAGCGGCGGGAGGCCAGCATCAACGACGTGGCGATTGCCGAGGCCGATCGTCTGTTCCGCTGGCCGCTTGGCCCCCGGCCGGAGGATCATCCCGGCCTGACAGAGCTGGGGCTGTAGAGGCGCGATATGTGTCGTCACCCGCGCAACGAGCGCGCGGGTGACGATGGACCCTCAGGCGCTTGCCGTGTCCAGCGCCGCGATCTGGGCCGCCGACAGGCTCAGTGAACAGGCCTTCACCAGATCGCCCATCTGCTCCACCCGCGACGCGCTCGCGATCGGCGCCGTGATGGAGGGCCGCGCCATGAGCCAGGCAAGTGCCACCTGCGCCGGGGTCGATCGCGTCTCGCCCGCCACCGCATCCAGCGCCGCCAGCACAGCCGGGCCGCGACCCGTCAGATATTTCGCCACCCCCTGGCCGCGCTGGGCGCTTTTGCCCAGATCGGCCTCGGACCGGTACTTGCCGGAGAGGAACCCGGCGGCCAGGGAATAGTACGGGATGACGCCGAGCTTGTGCTCGATGCAGACGGCTTCCAGCGCATCCTCGAACAAGGGCCGCTCGACCAGATTGTAATGCGGCTGGAGCGAGACGTAGCGCGGCAGCCCATGGGCCTCGCTCACCGCGAGGGCCGCCGCGAGGCGCGGCGCGGTGTAGTTCGACGCGCCGATCGCCCGAACCTTGCCCGCCTTGATGAGGTCGGCATAGGCGCCCAGCGTCTCCTGGAACGGCGTCTTCTCGTCGTCCTGATGGGACTGGTAGAGGTCGATCACATCCGTCTGCAGCCGCTTCAGCGAGCGATCGACGGAGGTCTTGATCCAGGCGGCGGAAAGCCCGCTGCCGTCCGGCATGTCCATGCCAACCTTGGTCATGATGACGAGCTTGTCGCGCCCGCCGCGAGAGGCCAGCCACTCGCCGATGATCGTCTCCGACTCGCCGCCCTTATGGCCGGGGGCCCAGGTCGAATACATGTCCGCCGTGTCGATTGCCGTCAGGCCGCCATCGACAAGCGCATCGAGGAGCTTGAACGAGGTCGCGGCGTCGGACGACCAGCCGAAGACATTGCCGCCGAAGACCAGCGGTGGAATGGTGATGCCGGATGGCCCAAGCTGTCTCTTTTCCATGGATCGTACGACCTTTCGGGTGGGGGAGGATGCCCGGAGTTCGTCATCTGCGGGCAAAGATAACAACCGGCGGCGCGGGCGTTTTGGCGGGTGGCCGGCCTGCAAATGACGGCCGGCTTATGGAACGGCTCTTGCTTGACGACCTCTGTCAAATGGCTTTTTGTATTCTAAACAACACGTGTAGGGGGCAACCTACCGTGCCGGCCGCGCCAGGGCGATCGGCCGCCTGAATTTGCTCGATATGGGGGGCGTATGGATTTGCGGGAAGGCTTCGTTGAGGGCCCGTTTGGTCAAACCTGGTACCGGGTCACGGGTGACTTAAAAAGCGGCAAAGCGCCTCTCGTCGTGCTCCATGGCGGCCCTGGCTGCACCCATGACTACGTCGATTCCTTCAAGGATCTCGCGGCCACGGGCCGCGCTGTTATCCATTATGACCAGCTCGGCAACGGCCGCTCCACCCATCTGCGCGACAAGGGTGCCGATTTCTGGACAGTCCCGCTGTTTCTCGGCGAGCTTGACCGGGTGCTGGCGCATCTCGGCATCGCCGGCAGCTATGACCTTCTCGGCCAGTCCTGG
Source organism: uncultured Pseudomonadota bacterium (assembly GCA_963745125.1). GTDB lineage: Bacteria > Pseudomonadota > Alphaproteobacteria > Acetobacterales > Acetobacteraceae > Acidisoma. The sequence continues at coordinate 616,465 of CAVUWB010000006.1, read as the reverse complement.
GGCGGCATGCTGGCGGCGGAACACGCCGTTCTGCAGCCCTCCGGCCTGCGCCGCCTCGTGATCGCCGATTCGCCGGCCTCGCTGCAAACCTGGGTGGAGGAGGCGAACCGCCTGCGCCGCGACCTGCCCGAGGATGTGCAGGCGACCCTCACCGCGCATGAGGAGGCGGGGACCATCCACAGCGCCCCGTATCAGGCCGCCACGGCCGCCTTTTACGAGCGGCATGTCTGCCGGGTCGCGCCGATGCCGCCCGAGGTCGCGCGAACCTTCGCCGCCATCGCCGAGGACCCGACCGTCTACCACACCATGAACGGCCCCACCGAGTTCCACGTCATCGGCTCGCTGAAGGGGTGGACGATCGAAAGCCGCCTCACCGCCATTCGCGTGCCGACGCTGCTCATCTCCGGCCGTTTCGATGAGGCAACGCAGCTCTGCGTGCAACCTTTCGCCGATCATATCGCCGATGTACGCTGGAAGATCTTCGAGCATTCTAGCCACATGCCGCATGTCGAGGAAAAAGACGCGTGCCTCGCGGCCGTCGCCGAATTCCTTGATGCGACTTGAACGCCGCTGACCCCTCGATCAAATCGATTGGAGAGACAATAATGACCATGCGACGATGGCTCCAAACCTCCGCCGCGGCACTGCTGGCCGCGACGGGCCTCACGGCTCTCGCGCTGCCGTCCCCGGCACAGGCGGCCGATCATGTGGGCGGCGTGCTCAGGCTGGTCGCGTCGGACGCGGCGGGCACCATTGACCCCGCCATCAACTACACGAACCAGTACTGGCCGATCTTCTATATCACCAATGACAACCTGGTGGAGTTCAAGAAAGACCAGGGCGAGGGGAGTAACGAGGTCGTCCCCGATCTCGCGACTGCGATGCCCATGCCCCAGGACGGCGGCAAGACCTACGTCTTCACTTTGCGTAAGGGCATCAAGTTCTCGACCGGCAAGGACGTGACGCCCGACGATGTCGTTGCAACGTTCCAACGCCTGTTCAAGGTGAGCAGCCCGAATGCGAGTTCGTGGTACAATGTGATCGTCGGTTCCGACCCGTGCTTGAAGACGCCGGCGACCTGCACGCTGGCCGGCGGCGTGGTGGCAGACGACAGCGCCAACACGGTCACCTTCCATCTCACCCAGCCGGATTCGGAATTCTTCTACAAGCTGGCGACGCCCTTCGGCTGATCCTGCCGGCCGACACACCCGCGAAGGATTTGGGCACCACGCCGGCGCCCGCGACCGGCCCCTATATGATCACGAGCTACGATCCGCAGAAGGACATGATCCTGAAGCGCAATCCTTACTTCAAGCAATGGAGCCAGGATGCCCAGCCGGCGGGCTATGCCGACGAGATCGACTACACCTTCGGCACCAAGCCCGAGGATGAAGTGACGGCCATCGAAAACGGCGAGCAGGACTGGATGTTCGACACCCCGCCGGCCGACCGCCTGGTCGAGATGGCGAGCAAGCACGCGGCGCAGATCCACATCAATCGGCTATTCGCCATCTTCTACGCGCCGATGAACGTCAACATGGCGCCCTTCAACAACAAGGATGCGCGCCTGGCCTTGAACTATGCCTTCAATCGCCGTTCCGCCGTGAACATCTATGGCGGCCCGCGCCTCGCTGTGCCGAACTGCCAGGTACTGCCGCCGGGCTTCCCCGGCTACCAGGCCTATTGCCCCTATACCAAGAACCCCGGCACGCGCTGGACTTCGCCCGATTTGGCGAAGGCCAAGGCGCTGATGGCGGCCTCCGGCCAAATCGGCCAGAAGGTCACCGTGATCTCGGATGACCAGAATACCGATCCGCAGATCAGCACATACCTCGTCAGCGTCCTCAACCAGCTCGGGTTCAAGGCGACGCTGAAGGTCATCTCGGCGAACATCCAGTTCACCTACATCCAGAACACCAAGAACAACGTCCAGATCAGCCTGAGCCAGTGGTATCAGGATTATCCGGCCGCCTCCGACTTCATCAACGTGCTGCTCGGCTGCGGCTCCTTCCATCCGGGCTCGGACGCCTCGATCAACATCTCCGGCTTCTGCGACCAGACCATCAACGCGCAGATCCAGAAGAATCTGATCACGGCAGTCACCGATCGGGCCGCGGCCAATGCCGAATGGGCCGTTCTCGACCGGGAGCTGACCGATCAATCTCCCTGGCTGACCATGTTCACGCCCAAGGAGCTGGATTTCGTTTCGGCGCGCGTGAAGAACTTTCAGTTCAGCGACCAGTTCCATCTGATCTATTCGCAGGTTCAGGTTCAGTAGCGTTTCACCGCGATGACGCGGCAAAGGCACCGTTGGGGTGCTGGGCTAAAGACGGCGGGGGGCGGCGGTGCCGCCCTCCACCGGCTTCGGCCAAAAGGCCTCGTGACATGCACTCGATAACTCTCTTTCCGATATGAATGGCGACACGCGATGTCTGACGTGGTGATCGAGATGCCGGCCCCGGCCGAGCTTTCCGGTGGCGGCATGGGCGGCCCCAACGCCGCCGCGGCGGCCCCCGGCGTTCGGAGTGCGGAGGGACCCTGGCGCGCCGGCTTGCGCAAGCTGAGGCGGGACCGTACGGCCATGGGGGCCGTCATCGTCCTTCTCCTCATCGTTCTCGCCTGCGTCGCGGCGCCCTGGTACGCGACCCATATGTCGCAGAGCGACCCCTTCCAATCCAACCTCGACGGCCAGATCACCATCGGGAACAACACGGTCGACATCATGCAGGCCGATACGGCGGGTCTCGGCCTCGGTGTCACGCCGTTAGGCCCCACCTGGACCGGGCAGTATTTCCTCGGCGCCGACGATCAGGGCCGCGATGTCATGGCCCGCATGCTCTATGGCGGCCGCAACTCGCTCATCATCGCCTTCTTCTCGACGGTGATCTGTCTCGTCCTCGCCGCGATCGTCGGCACCGTCGCCGGCTTCCTCGGCGGCTGGGTCGATATCATACTCGCCCGCTTGCTCGACGTGCTCTGGGCTTTTCCGATCTACCTGCTCGCGATCTCGCTTTCCATCGTGCTCATCAGCCAAGGGTTTGCAGATCGGGCCGATCAACATCCCGTCCAACAGTCTTCTGCTGCCGATCGCGATCATCGGCATCGTCTATGTTCCCTATGTCGCGCGGCCGATCCGCGGGCAGGTGCTGTCGCTCACCCGCAGCGACTTCGTGCTCGCCGCGCGCTGCCTCGGCGTGCCCGCAGGCCGCGTGCTGCTGCGCGATATCCTGCCGAATGTGACGACGACGCTGATCGTGTTCGCGCCGCTCATGATGGCGCTGAACATGCTGACGGAATCGGCGCTGTCCTTCCTCTCCATCGGCGTGCAGCCGCCGGCGGCAAGCTGGGGCACCATCATCCAGGATGGCGAGGACCTGCTCTATACGCAGCCGATGGTGGCGATCGCGCCCGGCCTCGCCATCATCATCACCGTGCTGGCGCTGAACTTCCTGGGGGATGGTGTGCGCGATGCTTTCGACCCGCGCGCCAAGCTCCGCGTGCGGAAGGGGTAGGGCGCGATGCTCCTTCCCGCCCTCCGCCGCTTCGCCGAAATGCTGTTCGTCATGCTCGGCATCAGCATCGTGGTGTTCCTGATCTTCTTCGCGACCCCGGGCTCCGACCCCGCCGCGCGCATCGCCGGCCGCAACGCGACGCCCGAGACGCTGGCCCAGGTGCGCCACTCCTTCGGCCTCGATCAGCCCCTGCCGGTCCAATACCTCAAGGTGATGGAGAAGCTTTTCGTCTCGCGGGACCTCACCTCCTTCGTCAATCGCGGCCAGAAGGTCATTCCGGCCGTCGTCGAGGCGGCGCCCGTGACGCTCTCGCTCGTGCTCGGTGCCGCCGTCATCTGGGTGATTTTCGGCATATGGGTCGGCGTCACGGCGGCGGCGGCGCGCGGCACCATCATCGACCGGGCCTTGATGTTCGCGGGGCTCGTCGGTGTCTCCATGCCCGTTTTCTGGGTCGGATCGGTCGCGAACCTCATCACCCAGTCGCGCTTCCACGACACCTGGCTGTTCCATTGGGTGCCGGGTCTCGGCTACACGCCGATCACACAGAATGTCTGGCTCTGGTTCAAGAGCCTGGTGATCCCCTGGATCACGCTGGCCATCCTCTATATCGGCCTCTATGGCCGCGTGCTGCGCGCCAACCTCGTCGAAGCCTATCAGGAGGATTTCATCCGCACCGCACGGGCCAAGGGCCTGTCGGAATCGCGGATCATGATCCGCCACGCGCTACGCACCTCGCTCATCACCTTCGTCTCGATGTTCGGGCTCGATTTCGGCGCGCTCGTCGGCGGCGGCGCGCTGCTGACCGAGGTTGTGTTCGACCTTCCGGGCGTCGGGCGCCTGACCTATCAGGCGCTGCAGAACCTTGACCTGCCCTTCATCATGGCGACCGTTATGTATTCGTCGTTCTTCGTCGTCGTCGCCAATGCGGTGGTCGACATCGCCTATGCCTGGCTTGACCCGAGAGTGCGCGATGCCCGCTGAACCTTCCGCGCCCACCGAGGCGCTGCTTGACGTGCGAGACCTCTGCGTCTCCTTCCACTCGGAGCGCGGCATCATCCGCATTCTGGAGAACGTCTCCTTCACCGTCGGCGCACGCGAGATCCTCAGCATCGTCGGTGAATCGGGCTCGGGCAAAAGCATGACCTCGCTGGCCGTCATGCGGCTCATCACCGATCCGAACGCGATCGTTACCGGCTCGATCACGTACAAGGGGCGGGACCTGCTGAAGGCCAGCCCGCGCGAGATGCGGGACCTGCGCGGGCGCGAGATCGCGATGATCTTCCAGGACCCGATGACGGCGATGACGCCGGTCTATACGATCGGCTGGCAGATCGAGGAGCAGCTGCGCGCGCATCAGAAACTGTCCCGCAAAGCGGCGCGGGCGCGGGCGGTCGAGCTTCTGGGTGAGATGGGCATTCCCGCCCCGGCCCGCGCCGCCGACGCGCTTTCCGCACCAGCTCTCGGGCGGCATGCGGCAGCGCGCGATGATCGCCATGGCGCTGTCCTGCAACCCCTCGCTGCTCATCGCCGATGAGCCGACCACGGCGCTGGACGTGACGGTGCAGGCGCAGATCCTGGAACTCATCCAGCGGTTGCGGAAGGATTTCGGCTCCTCAGTGATCCTGATCACGCATGACATGGGCGTGGTGGCGACCGTTTCAGACCGCGTCATGGTCATGTATGCCGGCATCATCGCCGAGCGTGGGCCGAAATCCGCCGTGCTGGCGCAGCCGAGCCACCCCTATACGCTCGGCCTGCTCCACTCGATCCCGCCGATGCACGGCGTGCGGCCGAGGCGCTTGCCGTCGATCCCCGGCAGCCCGCCTTCGCCCATGGGCCGGCCGCCCGGCTGCCCGTTCCAGCCACGCTGCGATTTCCGCCATGAGCCCTGCGGCACCCGGCCGCCCTTGTTCGCGAATGGTGCGCAGGAAGCCTCCTGCTACCTCGCCCGCGCCGGCCTGCCCGATTGGGCACATGAAAGGGCGATCCGAGGCCAAGGCCCCTTGCTTGGGGATGCGGCATGAGCGGCCAGAGCCCCATGCTGCAAGCGGCCGGGCTGACCAAGACCTTCCAGGTCGGCAGCCGTTTCCGCCCCGGCGGCATCCAGCACGTCCAGGCGCTCAGCAACGTTTCGCTGGACGTCTTCCCTGGTGAGACTGTGGGCCTGGTCGGCGAATCAGGCTGCGGGAAATCGACGCTCGGGCGCACCCTGCTGCGCCTCTATGAGGTGACCGACGGGCACGTCCTGTTCAAAGGGCGTGACATCACCCGCCTCGGCGAGCGGGCGCTACGGCCGCTGCGCGCCGATATGCAGATGGTGTTTCAGGACCCTTATTCCTCGCTCAACCCCCGCCGCCGCGTCGGCGATCTCATCGCCGATCCGCTGCGCGTCCATGGCAAGCGCAGCGATCGCGACGTGCGGGACCGCCTTCATGAGCTGATGGAGCTGGTCAACCTCTCACCGGAATTCCTGACGCGCTTCCCGCATGAATTCTCCGGCGGCCAGCGCCAGCGCATCGGCATCGCGCGCGCCATCGCTTTGGCGCCCAGCCTGATCGTCGCCGATGAGCCGGTCTCGGCGCTCGACGTCTCGGTGCAGGCGCAGATCGTGAACCTCTTCATGGATCTGCAGCAGAAGCTCGGCCTCACCTACGTCTTCATCGCCCATGACCTGAGCGTCGTGCGGCAGATCGCGAGCCGGACAGCGGTGATGTATCTCGGCGGCATCGTCGAGCTGGGTGAGACCGACCGGGTGCTGCACCGCCCCGCGCACCCCTACACGGCAGCGCTGATCTCGGCGGTGCCGGAGCCTGACGCCCAGGGCCATGTCCGCGCGCGCACCATCCTGCGCGGCGAACCGCCGAGCCCGACCAATCCGCCGCCGGGCTGCCGCTTCCATACGCGCTGCCCGATCGCCCAGCCGCGATGCGGTGCCGAGGTGCCGGTGCTGCGCCCGCTTGAGGATCAGCACAGCGTCGCCTGCCATTTCCCGCTCGACGGCCGGGCGGGCGCGGATGCCTGATGCCAGCGCGGTAGACAGCGGCGCGGCACGGGGGGAAGGTGGCGCCGCCACAATCGGGGAAACGCCATGATCCATATCGTCGCTGTTCTGACCGCCAAGAGCGGCCATCGGGCCGGTTTGCTCACGGCCTTCATGGCGATCATCCCCGCCGTTCGGGCGGAGCCGGGCTGCATCGAGTATCAGGCGGTGATCGACCTTGAAAGCTCAGCCGCCAAATTCGGTGCCGACGCCGTGGTCGTGATTGAGAAGTGGGAGGATCAGGCCTCGCTTGACGCTCATAATCAGGGCGCCGCGCTGCGCGGGTTCCTGGAAGCGTCGAAGCATCTCCTGGCGCAGGCGGATGTCTATCTGCTGCAGGCTGCTGCAGGGCGCGTAGAGCCTGATTAAGCCTGCGCCTTTTTCTCACCGCCGCCCCGCGCATCCCTCCCCATCCTTGACTTCCGCCGCCCGCACAGCGCAGAAGCCGCCGCAGCTAATCCGTCGCTCCGCGAGTGTTCGCGCAGCGGCGCGTTATCGTTTTGGAAGCCAGGATGTTCGAGAGCCTCTCCAACAGACTCTCCGGGGTCTTCGATCGCCTCCGCGGCCGCGGCGCGCTGAGCGAGGCCGACGTGACCGAAGCGCTGCGCGAAGTGCGCCTGGCGCTGCTGGATGCCGACGTGGCGCTGCCGGTGGTGAAGGACTTCATCGCCAAGGTGCGCGAGCGCGCGGTCGGCGCCGAGGTGCTGGGCTCCGTCACGCCCGGCCAGCAGGTCGTCAAGATCGTCAACGACGTGCTGATCGAGGCGCTGGGCGGCGAAGGCGCGGTGCCGCTCAACCTGAACGCCGCCGCGCCGGTCCCGATCCTGATGGTCGGGCTGCAGGGCTCCGGCAAGACCACCACCTCCGGCAAGATCGGCGCTGCGGCTGCGCACGAAGGAGCGTCGGCGCAGGTGCTGCTGGCCAGCCTCGACACCCAGCGCCCGGCCGCGCAGCTTGCAGCTGCGCAGCTGGCCGAGCGCGCCGGCGTCGCCAGCCTGCCGATCATCCCGGGCCAGACGCCGGTGCGAGATCGCCCGCCGCGCCATGGATACCGGCCGGCGCGAAGGGTTCGACATCGTCATCCTCGACACCGCCGGCCGGCTTTCGATCGACGAGGCGCTGATGGACGAGGTCCGCGCGATCCGCGCCGCGACCAACCCGGCCGAGACGCTGCTGGTGGTCGATGCCATGACCGGCCAGGACGCGGTCAACACCGCCCACGCGTTCAACGACGCGGTGGGCGTCACCGGCATCGTCATGACCCGCATGGACGGCGATGCCCGCGGCGGCGCGGCGCTGTCGATGCGCGCCATCACCGGCGCGCCGATCAAGCTGATCGGCTCGGGCGAGAAGCTCGACGCGCTGGAGGATTTCCATCCCGAGCGCGTCGCCGGCCGCATCCTGGGCATGGGCGACATCGTCGGCCTGGTCGAGAAAGCCGCCGAGACCATCGACCAGGAGGAGGCCGAGAAGCTCGCCGCCAAGATGGCGAAGGGCAAGTTCGACCTGGAGGACTATGCCGCCCAGCTCAGGCAGATCACCAAGATGGGCAGCCTGTCCGGCATCCTCGGCATGCTGCCGGGCATGGGCAAGATCAAGGAGCAGCTGGCCGGCGCCAATCTCGACAACACGATCCTCAAGCGCCAGGCGGCGATCATCGGCTCGATGACGATGAAGGAACGGCGCGACCCCGACATCATCAAGGCGAGCCGCAAGAAGCGCATCGCCGCCGGGTCGGGCACCACGGTGCAGGATGTGAACCAGCTGCTGAAGCAGTTCGACGACATGACGACGATGATGAAGCGGATGAACAAGCTGGGCCAGAAGGGCCTGATGCGCAGCGGGCTTGCCGCGCTGATGCCGGCATGGGCGGCGGCGGGATGGGCGGCCCTGGCGGCCGGCCCGGCGGCCGTCGCCCTTCTGAACATTCAACACGAACACCACTGGAGACCGACCGACCATGGGTCTTGAAGATCCGCCTCGCCCGCGCCGGCGCCAAGAAGCGCCCGTACTACCACATCGTGGTCGCCGACAGCCGCAGCCCGCGCGACGGCCGCTTCATCGAGAAGGTCGGCAGCTACAACCCGATGCTGCCGGCCGAGCACGCCGACCGCGTCCGCCTGCAGAACGAGCGCATCACCCATTGGCTGAGCCATGGCGCCGTCGCGACCGATCGCGTCGCCCGCTTCCTCGGCCATGCCGGCCTGGCGCCGATGCCGGCTATCGCACGAGCAGCCGGTCCAGTCCGCGCCGAAGAAGAAGGCGCAGGAACGCGCCAAGGCGAAGCCGCGGCCGCTGCTGACGCACGAGGCTGACAGCCGTTGCCTGACCCGCGCATCCTGATGGGCGTGATCGGCCGGCCGCACGGCGTGCGGGGGCTTGTTGCATGTCACGAGCTACACCGCCGACCCCGCCGATCTGGCCGCGTACGGCGCGCTGGCGGACGAGCGGCGGGCGGCAGTTCACGCTGCGCTGGCAGAGCGAGGGCGTCGCCGGCCTGGCGGAGCGCGTCGGCGGCCGGGATGTGCCGGTGGCCGATCGGACAGCGGCCGAGAAGCTGACCAATACGCGGCTTTACGTCGCCGCGCGGCGCGCCTGCCGCCAGCCGAGGACGACGAGTTCTACCTCGCCGACCTGATCGGCCTGCCGTGCCGGACGCACGGGCGGCGACGGTCTGGGCCGGGTCGCCATCGGTCCATGATTACGGCGCCGGCGACGAGCCTGGAGATCATGCCGGAACGCGGCGGCCCGCCGCTCATCCTGCCGTTCACCGCGCGCGCGTGCCGGTGGTGGATGTGCGCCGGCGGCCGGATCGTGATCGATCCGCCAGCCGCGACGGACGGAGAACCGCCGCCCGGCGCCGCCGAGTGGATACGGATGCGGATCGGAGGCGCGGGCATGACCTGGCGCGCCACCGTCCTGACGCTGTTCCCGGACATGTTCCCCGGGCCGCTCGGCCTTCGCTGGCCGGCCGCGCGCTGGAAGACGGGCTCTGGTCGCTCGACGCGCGTGACATCCGCGACCTTGCGCCCGACCGGCATCGCACCGTTGACGACACGCCGTTCGGCGGCGGCGCCGGCATGGTGATGCGGCCGGATGTGGTCGACGCCGCGCTTGCCGGCGCCGCGCGCCGACGATGCGCGGCCGCTCGTCTACCTGACGCCGCGCGGCCGGCCGCTGACCCAGGCCGACGCCCGCGCGCTTGGCCGCCGGCCCCGGCGCTCATCCTGCTCTGCGGCCGCTACGAAGGGCATCGACCAGCGCGTGATCGAGGCGCGCGGCTGCCGAGGAAATCAGCGTCGGCGACTACGTGCTGTCGGGCGGCGAACCCGCGGCGCTGGTGCTGCTCGATGCCTGCGTGCGGCTGCTGCCCGGCGTGATGGGCGCGGCCGACAGCGCCGACGAGGAAAGCTTCGCCGACGGCCTGCTGGAATACCCGCACTACACCCGCCCGGCCGACTGGCAGGGGCGCCGCGGTGCCGCGACGTGCTGCTCTCCGGCCATCACGCCGCCGTCGCCGCCTGGCGCAGGCGCAGGCCGAACGGATCACCCGCGACCGCCGCCCCGACCTCTGGGCCGCCCATCTCCGCACGCATGCTGGGCCGCACGCCGGCATGCGGCCGGATTGTCACGGCCTCGGCCGGACCCTAAAGCCGCATACGAGAGGATCTAGCCCATGAACATCATCCAGACCATACGAGGCCGAGCAGATCGCCCGGCTGACCGCCGCCCGCGCGGTGCCGGACTTCGCGCCCGGCGACACGCTGCGCGTCGTCCGTGAAGGTGGTGGAAGGCGAGCGCACCCGCACCCAGGCTTTCGAGGGCGTCTGCATCGCGCGCTCCAACAAGGGCCTGAACAGCAACTTCACCGTGCGCAAGATCAGCTACGGCGAGGGCGTGGAGCGCGTGTTCCCGCTCTATGCGCCGACGCATCGCCGAGATCGCGGTGGTGCGCCGCGGCGACGTGCGCCGCGCGAAGCTGTATTACCTGCGTGGCCGCAGCGGCAAGTCGGCCCGCATCGCCGAGCGCGCGCGTGACCTGACGGCCGCCGCGCCGAGGGCAAGGCTGCCGCGCAACGGCACCGCCGAGCTGACGCACCACCATCGGCGATGCAGCGCAGTCCGCCGCCGCCACGAGTAGATGCGCGGACTACCCGCGCATGACGAGAGCTGGTCCGCGGAGCCGTGAGAGCCGGCTCCACTGACGAGCCCTGAGAGAGGAGAGCCGTGATGTCCGCCACCCGTCCGCGCACGCTGTTCGACAAGATCTGGGACGGCCATGTCGTCGAGCGGCTCGCAGGACGGCACCTGCCTCCTCTATATCGACCGCCACCTCGTCCATGAGGTGACCAGCCCGCAGGCTTTCGAGGGCCTGCGCGCTGGCCGGCCGCCAGGTGCGCCGCGCCGGATGCGACGATCGCCGTCGTCGACCACAACGTGCCGACCAGCGACCGGCGGCGCGGGCATCGAGGAGCCGGAAAGCCGGCTCCAGGTCGAGACGCTGGAAGAGCAACGTCGCCGAGTTCGGCGTGCCCTATCTTCCCGATCCTCGATCCGCGCCAGGGCATCGTCCATATCATCGGGCCGGAGCAGGGCATCAGCCTGCCCGGCATGACGATCGTCTGCGGCGACAGCCACACCTCCACCCATGGCGCGATGGGCGCGCTGGCCTTCGGCATCGGCACCTCCGAGGTCGAGCATGTGCTGGCGACGCAGACGCTGCTGCAGAAGCCGGCGAAGAACATGCTGGTGCGAGGTCGACGGCACGCTGCCGCCGGGCTGCACGGCGAAGGATATCGTGCTGGCCATCATCGGCGCGCATCGGCACCGCCGGCGGCACCGGCCATGTCATCGAATATGCCGGCGACGCGATCCGCGCGCTCGACATGGCCGGGCGGATGACCGTCTGCAACATGTCGATCGAGGCCGGCGCCCGCGCCGGCCTGATCGCGCCGGACGAGACCACCTTCGCCTATATCAAAGGCCGCCCCTTCGCGCCGCAGGGCGAGGCTTTCGACCGCGCGGTCGCCTATTGGCGCACGCTGCCCTCCGACCCCGGCGCGCATTACGACACGGTCGTCCGCATCGACGCGGTCCGACGATCGCGCCGATGGTGACCTGGGGCACCAACCCGGAAGCGGTGCTGCCGATCACCGGCGCGGTGCCCGACCCCGCCGATGTGGCCGGATGAGGCGACGCGCGCCCAGATGCGTGCGCATGCTCGACTACATGGGCCTGACCGCCGGCACCAAGCTCACCGACCTGCCGGTGGACGTGGTGTTCATCGGCAGTTGCACCAATGGCCGCATCGAGGATATGCGGGCCGCCGCGGCGGTCGCGCGCGGCCGCCACGTGGCGGAGGCGTCCGGGCGCTGGTCGTGCCGGGCTCCGGCCTGGTCAAGCAGCAGGCCGAGGAGGAGGGCCTGGACCGAATCTTCCTCGATGCCGGGTTCGAATGGCGGGAGCCGGGCTGCTCGATGTGCCTGGGCATGAACCCGGACAAGCTGACGCCCGGCCAGCGCTGCGCCAGCACCTCCAACCGCAATTTCGAGGGGCGGCAGGGCCCGGGCGGCCGCACGCATCTGGTCTCGCCCGCGATGGCCGCCGCCGCCGCCGTGACCGGCCATCTGACCGACGTCCGGGAGCTGGTGTGATGCAGGCCTTCACCACACTGACCGGCGTCGCCGCCCCGCTGCCGCTGGCCAATGTCGACACCGACAAGATCATCCCGGCGCGCTTCCTGAAGACGATCAAGCGCACCGGCCTCGGCGTGCATCTGTTCGACACGCTGCGCTATCGACGACGACGGGCGCCGAGCGGCCGGATTTCGTGCTGAACCAGGAGCCGTACCGGCACGCGGAAATCCTCATCGCGCATGAGAATTTCGGCTGCGGCTCCTCGCGCGAGCATGCGCCCTGGGCGCTGCTCGATTTCGGCATCCGCTGCGTCATCGCGCCGAGACTTCGCCGATATCTTCCACAACAACTGCTTCAAGAACGGCATCCTGCCGGTCCGCGCTGCCGCGCGCCGTCTGCGACCAGCTGATGGAGGATGCGCGGCTCGGCGGCAACGCCCGCATCACGGTCGATCTCGCGCGCCAGGTCGTGGTGCGCCCGAACGGCGAGGAAATCCCTTTCGAGGTCGATCCTTTCCGGCAGCACTTGCTGCTGAACGGCCTCGACGACATCGGCCAGACCCTGCAGCGCACCGCCGCGATCGACGGCTACGAGGCGGCGCGCCACGGCGCCAAGCCGTGGCTGCCCGAGATCGCAGTCTAGTCGCGGTGTGATCCCGGGACAGAAACGAAACCCTTGCTTCCGGAAGAGACGTTCCCATGCCCGCCAACAAGAAGCTGCTGATCCTGCCCGGCGACGGCATCGGCCCCGAGGTGATGCGCGAGGTGCGCCGCGTCATCGACTGGATGGACTCGCCGCCGGCATCGTCGACCTTCGACGTCAGTCGAGGATCTGGTCGGCGGCGCCTCGATCGACGCGCGCGGCGCGCCGATCACCGACGGACGACGGTGGCCGCAGGCAAAGGCGAGCGACGCCGTGCTGTTCGGCGCCGTCGGCGGCCCGAAATGGGACAAGCTGGGCTTCGACATGCGGCCCGAGATCGCCATCCTGACGCTGCGCAAGGAACTCGGCCTGTTCGCCAATCTGCGCCCGGCGATCGTGCTCGACCCGCTGGTCGATGCCAGCACGCTGAAGCCGGAGGTCGTGCGCGGGCTCGACCTCATGATCGTGCGCGAAAGCACCGGCGGCATCTATTTCGGCGAGCCGCGCGGCGTGGAGACGCTGCCCGACGGCCAGCAAGCGCGGCTTCAACACCGAGGTCTACACCACCAGCGAGATCGAGCGGGTGGCGCGCGTTGCCTTCGACCTCGCGCGCAAGCGGCAGAACCGCGTGTGCAGCGTCGAGAAGGCCAATGTGATGGAGAGCGGCCTGCTCTGGCGGCAGACGGTGACGGCGCTGCGGCGCGCGCGACTATCCCGATGTCGAGCTGTCGCACATGTATGCCGACAACTGCGCCATGCAGCTGGTGCGCAACCCGCGCCAGTTCGACGTGATCGTCACCTCGAACCTGTTCGGCGATCTGCTGTCCGACCTCGCCTCGATGCTGACCGGCAGCCTGGGCATGCTGCCCTCGGCCACGCTCGGCGCGCCGGATGCCTCCGGCCGGCGTCACGCGCTGTATGAGCCGATCCACGGCAGCGCGCCGGACATCGCCGGCAAGGGGCTCGCCAACCCGCTGGCGCAGATGCTGAGCTTCGCCATGCTGCTGCGCTACTCCTTCGGCATGGAGGAGGACGCGGCACTGATCGAGCGCGCCTGCCTCACGGCGCTGAATGCCGGGCTGCGCACGGCGGACATCATGCAGCCGGGCATGACGCGCGGTGACGACGCGGGAGATGGGTGCGGCGGTCCTGCGCGAGATTGAGCGGCTAGCGGGCTGATCTGCGTCACGCGGGGGCGCCGGGGGTTGCAGCACCCCGCGCCTTTCGCTACATCCGCGCCTCGGCACGCACCCGTAGCTCAATTGGATAGAGCACCAGACTACGAATCTGGGGGTTAGGAGTTCGAGTCTCTTCGGGTGCGCCACTCCCATACAAACCTCTGAGCACTGGCTTTGATCGCTTCCTCTCGTTGTGGGGGCGTCAGGGCGACAACAGGCTCAGCGCCGTCGTCACCGGCAGGTAAAACGTGTACGGCCGCCGGAGTCTTGATCGCGTCGAACAGCAAGACTTCCCCGAGCCCCTGCCCGGCATCGTCGCTCTGCCGTGCGAGCCAGCCGATCAAAACCGCCGGGACAGCCGATAGCGCGGCAGCCTCTTCGCAAGCGGCGGGGGCATGACAGCCTCCTTCGTCCCACAGCATGCGGCAGAGCGCCGTATTCTCCAAGGAGCGCCCAGCGCCAGCCCGATCGCCCCCCATATCGGATAGCGACAATGACATTTGGGCCAGGGAACGGAGTACGAACCCACGGCCGAAAGCGCGCGCTCTCGGCCCAATGATCAGCTTGTTGGCCCATTGCCCGATTGCCAGCTTAACCCTGTACGTCCGCAGGGGAAGTCGCTCACCATGCCTTGGCCTAAATCCTCCGCCCCGCTCTCGCTCAATGCCGGGCCGGCCGAACCGTCGCGGCCAGGCCACACACACAGCCTCATGATGCTGGCATCCCAAGGCGCCCGGCGCCTTGCCCTCGCGCAGGAGCGCGCCGACCGGCTATCGCGTGAGGGTCAGGCAGCCCTGGCGGAAGAAGCCCATGGGCAGCTCCGCATCATGCGGGAGGCTCAACAGATCCGCATGCGGTTGCTCAGCCCCGCCCAGCGGGAGATTATCGAGGCCGAGGTGAATCGCCGGCAAGGAGCCGCCGCACCCGCCGGCAGGCGGTAAGCGCGGGGCGCGCCGGCCTGGGGAGAGCGGGCCGATGAAAGGTGTTCTCGCCTGTGCCGTCTTCTCCCTGATCGTCGTCACGGCCGAGGCCCAGCCGGTCAGCGGCTTCTATCTGCAAGGCGGCGCCGGGCTGGCGCTGCCGCAACAGCAATCGCTGAGCCTGCCGGCGGGCCAGCCGACCGCCACCCAGCCGTCAGCCGCCGCCGCTACCAATGCAGCCATCAATAGTCGCGCCGGCGCGGTGCAAAGCGGCAGCGCCGGCTGGGGGTTCGGCGATGGGTTGCGGGTGGAGGTCGAAGGCGTTCACACCGGGCAAGGCGGCGGCACGACGAATTAACCCCGCTCCACGCGGATCGGACGGCGGCGATCCTTAGGCACTTTAGCTTCGGAGGCCTGCCTTTGCCCATGCCGCGCCGTGCGTAAGCTCTTCGGAACGCCGCGGTTAGGGAGGATCGCCTTGTGTTGGGCCGCCCTGCCCAAACTGGAGGAATGGCCTCTCCCGAGAGACATTACAGACTGTCGCGGCCAAGGGGCCAGGGCAAGCCGGTAGCGGGAATAACTTCCATGCGCGGGGGCTGCCCAGCCCGACTATATCGGCTCAGGCCAAGGGCGCGGCCGGCACCCTTCCCCATCACATGATCGTGTCCTTACCCGTGACAGCCGGCGGAAAATTGCAGATAAGATTCTATCATTCAGATCGATCCTAAATAATTACGATCTGGGAAAAGTGTAGCCGACGAACCCCGCACCGCATAAACCGTGCCGATGGGATATAAGCGCCAATGACACCGGAGCCTGCCCGTGTTTCCAGCGCCGGCCGCGCGGGCAAGGGTACGGCTGTCACCTCGGGCATCGGGTCCTGGGCGGGCCTGTCCGGCGCCAGCAAACGCCTCATCGCCGTCGGGGGAGCCTTGCTGTTGGCGATGGTGGCCGTGGTCGGCATCGCGGTCTGGAACATGCGGGTCGTGGCACTCGACACCGCACGCCAAAACGAAGCCAAGCTCGGCATTGCGATCGCGGAACAGACGACCCGATCGATGCAGGCGATCGATCTCATCGTTCAACAACTGCGCGGGCAGGTCGCGGCGGCCGGCATCGCCAGCCCATCCGCCCTGCTGCCTGATCTGCAGAACGAGGCCGTGCAGCAGGAACTGGCCCAGTTCCAGCATTCCCTGCCGCAGGTGGATGCCTTCACCATCCTCGATGCCACGGGGCGGCTGGTGAACTTCTCGCACTTCTGGCCCATTCCGCACACAAGTCTCGCCGATCGCGACTACTTCCAGCACTTTCTGCACCATGACGATCGGGGCGTGTTCATCAGCGGCGTCATGCGCAGCCGCGTGACCGGAACCCTCACCTTCTATGTCGCGCGGCGACTCGACGGCCCCCAGGGGCAATTCATGGGGGTGGTCCTCGGCGCAGTCGACCTCTCCTACTTCCGCGACTTCTATCACTCCCTCACCTCGGGCGGGGATCTCACGGTGGCGCTGCTGGACCGGAATGGCCAGGCTGTTCTGACTTACCCGACCATCACCCACCGCGGCGGGTGGCCGCCGCGGCGCCCCGCCGCCTGGTACAAGATCGTCAACAGCGGGCGCCCAGGCGTCTTTGAGGCGGAGGGCCAGATCCTGCCGGGTGAGCGCCTCGTCGCTGTCGATCCTCTACGCGACTTGCCGCTCGTCGTTAACATTTCAGTATCAAAATACATGTCTCTCGCCCATTGGCGGCAGCAGGCCCTTCTCGCCGGTTTCGGCACCGCTTGCGCCGTCCTCTGCGCCGTGCTGCTGCTGCGCGCGCTGACACTGCAGTTACGGCGGCTCGAACGGTCCGAAACCTCGCTCGCGGAACGGAACGCCCGGCTGGAAGCCGCGCAAGGGAGGATGGAAAGCCAGGCCGAGGCGCTGCGTGCGAGCGAGATGGATCTGGCCGAAAAATCGGCCGTGCTCAAAATGACGCTGGATCATATCGACCAGGGCATCTTCATGGTCGAGGCTGACGGCGCGATCGCCGTCTGGAACATGCGGGCCATCGAACTTCTTGACCTGCCGGCCGAGGCGATGGCGGGCCGGCCCTCCTTCGATACCATCATGGCCCCTCAGCAAGGTTCAGGCGCGTTCCCGGAGGATGAGCCGCCGTCCCCCGCAGCGAAGACCCGTTGACCCGACTGCCGACCGTTTATGAGTGGCGACGCCCGCGGGGCTCCGTCCTCGAAGTCCAAAGCATCCCTCTTCCCAATGGCGGCATGCTGCGAACCTATATGGACGTGACCGCGCGGCGCCGGTCCGAAGACCAGATCCTGCACCTCGCCCATCACGACCCGCTGACCAGCCTCGCCAACCGCACCCTCTTCCAGCGGCGGCTGGCGCAAGGCATCGCGCAGGCGGATGCCAGGGGCGGCCGGCTGGCGCTGCTCTATCTGGATCTCGACGGGTTCAAGACCATCAATGATTCGCGGGGTCACGGCGCGGGCGACGCGCTGCTCGTCCAGGTGGCGCAACGCCTGCTTGCCGCCACCGGCGAGCAGGAAACCGTCGCCCGCACGGGCGGCGACGAATTCGCCATCACCATGCCCCTGGACCGGCCGGAGCGGTCCCCCATCGCCTTGGCGGAGGCGATCATCGAGGTGATCCTGGCGCCCTTCGAGATCGACGGGTCGCCATGCCGGGCGAGCGTTTCGATCGGTATTGCGCAATATCCAGACCACGCCACCGAAGCCAGCGAGTTGCTGCGCAACGCCGATATCGCCCTCTACAAGGCGAAGGCGGACGGCACCGGCCGGTATTGCGTCTTCGATTCGGGCCTGGCCGGGAACCAGCAGCGGCTATTCACGCTCGAACAGGATTTGCGGCTGGCCCTGGAGCGGGGTGAGCTTGCGGTCGTCTATCAACCCATCATCGACACGCAATCGCGCCGGGCGACGGGCTGCGAGGCGCTGCTGCGCTGGCATCACGCCCGCCTTGGCACAATCGCACCCAGCGAATTCATCCCCATCGCGGAAAAACTCCGCCTGATCGTGCCGATCGGCAGATGGGTTCTGCGGCAAGCCTGCGCCGAGGCGGCCCGCTGGCCCGAGACGACGCATATCGCCGTCAACCTCTCTCCCGTGCAGGTGAATCATGAGACGCTGATCGCCGATGTAGAGGACATTCTCTCCCAGACGGGGCTTGCCCCCTCCCGTCTCGTCCTGGAAGTCACCGAGGGATTGCTGCTGGAGGACAACACGATCGTCCTCAGCACCATGCAGGCGCTGCGCAGCCTCGGTGTCCGGTTCAGCCTTGACGATTTCGGCACCGGGCATTCCGGCCTCGGCTACCTGCGGCGCTTTCCCTTCGACGCGATCAAGATCGACAAGCTCTTCATCCAGGACATGGTGGATCAGGCGGACGCCGAGGCGATCGTCAATGCCCTGATGGCCGTGAGCGACGCGCTCAACCTCGACGTGATCGCCGAGGGGGTCGAGACCGAGGCCCAACTGGCGGCACTCCGCCGGCGGCGGTGCCGGTTTGTGCAAGGCTATCTGATCGGGCAGCCGGTGCCGGCGGCCGAGATCCGGCCGCGCATGATGGCGACCCGCGTTTCGCGCCTGCTCGCCTAGCGTCCGATCGCCTGGCATGGAATTGCTTGCGATCGCATGCCAAGCGTGAATCGGTCTCTGATTAATATCTTAAGTGACTGTTTAAAAAGCCTGAATTAAGCACCACAGATCTGAGGAACGCTCTAAACACCTATCTCGGCGCGTTGGTGGGCGGGGGAATGCCCAGCTCCTCACGCAGATGGCCGAAGCGGTCCGGATCGAGATAGCGCCCGTCCTCATAGAGCCGGCGCAGCGCCAAAAGCCCGGTTTCGGTGAAATAGGCGCGGCGGCCGAGATCCTCGGCCGGCATGTCCATCATCCCGCGCTCGATCAGCCCGGCGAGGACGGGCGAGATCTTCGGCTCCCCGCGGCGCGGCCCGCTGGTCCATGTGACGAGACGAATCCCGGCCGCGAGCGAGGGGAAGGCGCCGAAGGCCGCGCCCAGCTCCTGGCGGATGAAGCTGCGTTCCGCCGGAGTGAAGGCAATCGCCCGGGGCGGCGGCGCGTTCATTCCGCCGTGTCGTTGATCAGCAGCGCGACAAGCCCAGTCCAGCCGGTCTGGTGCGCCGCACCAACCCCGCGGCCGCTATCGCCATCGAAATATTCGTAGAAGAGCGGCAGATCGCAGAAATGCGGGTCGGTCTGCAGCATCGAGTAATTGCCATGAACCGCGCGCCGCCCATCCTTGTCGCGCAGGACCAGCCGCGTCAGCCGGCGGGACAGCTCATCGGCGATTTCCTGCAAGTTCAGCATCGTGCCCGAGCCGGTCGGGCATTCCACTTGAAAGTCATCGCCGTAATAGGAGTAGAACTGCCGCAGGCTGTCGATGATGAGATAGTTGACCGGCATCCAGATCGGCCCGCGCCAGTTGGAATTACCGCCGAACAGCCCGGAATGCGATTCCGCCGGCCAATAGGGCAGCGTGAACTGCTGGCCGTCGAGCGCGAAGGCATAGGGCTGCCCCTCATGCGCTTTCGAGACAGCGCGGACGCCGTGCGGCGACAGAAACTCGGTCTCATCCAGCATGCGCCGGAGGAGACACTTCATGCGATGACCACGCAACATCGACATGAGTGACAGGTGCTTTTGCCCCGGCTGATCCCAATGGGAGACGAGAGCTTCCAGATCGGGCCTGTGGCCGAGGAACCAGCGCAGCCGCTCGATCAACTCGGGCAGGCGCGGCTGATCGGAGATGCTGAGGACCTCGACCGCGAAAAGCGGGATGAGGCTGACCATCGTGCGCGTGCGGATCGGGATTCTGCTGGCCGTCCGGCAGTTCCAGACGGTCGTAGAAGAATTCATCCGTCTCGTCCCACAGCCCGCCATGCTCGGCCGCCGCTTCCGCGATGTAGAGGAAATGCTCGAAGAATTTGACGACCATATCCTGATAGGCGCCGTCGACGAGCGCTAGCTCCATCGCGATGCGCATGAGGTTGAGCGCATACATCGCCATCCATGCGGTCGCATCCGACTGGCTGAGCGTGCCGCCCCCGGGCACGGGGGAGGAGCGGTCGAAGATGCCGATATTGTCGAGGCCGAGAAAGCCGCCCTGGAAGATGTTGCGGCCGCCGTCATCGCGGCGGTTGACCCACCAAGTGAAGTTGAGTGAGAGCTTGTTCAGGATGCGCTTGAGGAACTCGTAATCGGCGAAGCCGGTCAATTCGCGATCCATCAGAAAGACACGCCAGGCGGCCCAGCCATGGACCGGGGGATTGGCTTCCCCGAAGCCCCATTCATAAGCCGGCAGCTGCGCGTTCGGGTGCATATAGTCGTCACCCACCAGCAGCAGCAGCTGGTCCTTGGCGAAGTCGGGGTCGACCATCGCGAGCGGCAAGGTCTGAAACGCCGAATCCCAGGAGGCGTACCACGGATATTCCCATTTGTCGGGCATCGAGATGATGTCGTCATTGCGGAGGTGCATCCAGTCCGCGTTGCGCCCCTTCCAGCGGCTCCCGGGCGGCTTGGGCTCCGCCGGGTCGCCGATCAGCCATTGCCTGACATCATAGTTGTAAAGCTGCTTCGACCAGAGCATGCCGGCGAGCGCCTGCCGCTGCACGAGCCGCGCATCGGCATCCTTCACCTTCGCCTGCACGGCGGCATAGAATTCGTCAGCCTCCGCGATGCGTTTCGCGAAGACCGCATCGAAGTTATCGAAGGCGCCTTCATGGAGCCCGGCCGGGCGGAAGCGCAGCTTCAGAACGACCTCGCCCCCGGCAGGCACATCGAGAATGTGATGCGCGGCGCATTTCGTCCCGTGCCGCTCGGCACGGATGGCGTCGGCGCGGCCATGCACCAGGTAGTCGTTGATACCGTCCTTGAACGGGCCGGGGGTCAGTTCCTCCCCGAAAATCCGGGGCGTGTTGGTCTCGTTGTCGCAGAAGAGGAGGGTCGCCGGCTGGCCGACCGAGAGGCGCATCTCCGGCAGCTCCGCATGCCGGGCGGACACTTCGTGGTCCGAGAGTCCGACGATGGAGGGGATCTCGGTGGTGTCGACCCAGGTCCAGGTATTGCGGGCCCAAAGCTGCGGCAGAAGATGCAGGCGCGCCGCCTCCGGCCCGCGATTGGCGACCGTGACACGCATGAGAATATCGTCGGGCGCATCCTTCGCATATTCGACGAAGACATCGAAATAGCGGCGCTCCTCGAAGATGCCGGTGTCGATCAACTCATATTCGGGGTCGAAATAACCGCGCCGGTGATTCTCCGCGACGATGTTATCGTAGGGGTAGGCGGTTTGCGGATATTTGTAGAGCATCCGCATGTAGGAATGCGTCGGCGTGCCATCCAGGTAGTAGTAGAGTTCCTTCACGTCCTCGCCATGATTGCCTTCCTCATTGGCGAGGCCGAAGAGCCGTTCCTTCAGGATCGGGTCACACCCGTTCCAGAGCGCGAGGCCAAGGCACCAGCGCAGATGGCGGTCCCCGAAGCCGGCAAGGCCATCCTCGCCCCAGCGATAGGCCCGGCTGCGCGCATGGTCATGGGGGAAGAAATCCCAGGCGTTGCCGTTGGGGGAATAGTCTTCCCGGACGGTGCCCCATTGCCGCTCGCTGACATAGGGGCCCCAGTCCCGCCAGGCCGGAGAGGTGCGGGCGGCGACGAGCCTCTGGCCCTCGGCGGTTTCGAACAACGCGGACGGATGAGGCTTCATAGCGGGCTCCAGGGGGGGTTGGCGCGGACGACGGCAGCGAGGGCCGTGCCTCTATATCCGGCCAGCGCCGATCACGAAACCGGGGGCGTCACGCCGCTTGGCGCCGTGGCGAAGCAGGATTATTGCTGCGCTGCGGCAGAAACCGCTGCCGCGCCGTGATCCGCCACGAGGTGCCCAATGTCCGGCCATTCCATCTACAGCCGGGCCATCGTGCTTGGGCTGATCATCGCCGTCGGCGCCTTCGCGATCGACATGTACATCCCCGGCTTCGCCGCCATCGCCCGCGACCTCAAAACCCATCCGGGCACGGTCGAACTCAGCATGACGAGCTTCTTCGTGGCGCTCGCGGTCGGGCAGGTGATCTACGGCCCGGTCTCGGATACGCTCGGCCGCAAGGGGCCGACCTTCGTGGGCCTCGGCATTTTCATCGCGGCTTCCGTCAGCGCCGCATGCGCGCCGAATATCGGCGTGCTCATCGCCTCGCGCTTCTTCCAGGGGATCGGCGCGGCGGCGACCGCCGTCATACCCATGGCCGTCATTCGCGATGAATATACCGGGCCGGACGCGGCGCGGCTGCTCTCGCTCGCCATGCTCGCCCTCAGCGTCTCGCCGATCCTGGCGCCGGTTTTCGGCGGGTTGCTGGTGCAATACACCTCCTGGCGGCTGATCTTCGTCGTCCTCATCGTCATCACCCTCACCGTCGTCCTCATGACCTGGAAGCTGCTGCCCGAGACGTTGCCGCCGGCGCAGCGGGTCAGCGGCCGGCCGCTGACGATCCTCGCCACCTATGGCCGGCTGGCGCGGAACCGGGCTTTCATCCTGCCCGTTTTCATCGCGGGCTTCGGTCAGGCTGTCTTGCTGTCCTTCATCTCCGGCTCGCCCTTCGTCTTCGTCACCCTCCACCACGTATCGCCGACGATCTACGGCGTCCTCTTCGCGCTCCACGCCATCGCGCTGATCGGCATCAGCCAGTTCAACGCGCCCATGATGCGGCTTTTCGGCACCAAGCGGCTGATCGGCGGTGCCACCGCCGCGCTCGCCGCCGCCGGGCTGCTGCTCGCGGCACTCGTCTTCGGCGGAATGACGGCGCTGTGGCCGTTCATCCTGCTCACGCTCACCCTGTTCTTCTGCCTCGGCCTGATCCTGGCACCCGCATTCCTGACCGCCATGGAGCCGTTCGGCGCCACGGCAGGCGCGGCCGCCGCCCTCGGCGTCGGCCTGGAGTTCACCATCAGTTCCGTGACCACGGCGCTGATGGGGCTGACGGCGGATGGAACGGCGCGGCCGATGGCGGGCTTCATGGCCCTCGTCTCCTGCCTTTCCTTCGGCTCGTGGGTGATTTTCGTGAAATCCGCACCGGCGGCACACCGCCGCCCTTGAACGGCCCCGGCCGCGATCGAGATAAAAAGGGCCGCCTGAAATCTCGGGAAAGAGGGGAAAGCCGTGTCCGACAGTCACGATGACGACCGCCTGCAACGCATCCGCCATGTCGCTTACGGTCTTTGGGAGAAGGAAGGCTATCCCGAGGACCGGCACGAGGAATTCTGGCTGCGCGCCGAAGCGATTGTGGATGAGGAGGAAACCCTCCCGCATCGGCCGGCCGAAGCGGCGACGCCGCACGAAAGTGTGGATGTCGATAGCGAGCACAGCTTCCCCGCCAGCGACCCGCCATCCTTCAGCCCTTCCAAGACCGGAGGAAAGAACGACAAGGCCGCCTGACGGAGGGCGCGGGCCGCGCTTGCCCCGCGGCCCTAAACCCCCAGCTTTACCCTGCGCTTTAACTCAGCGTCGCGTTGAAGGCCCCGCCGTCGAGCAGCAGATTCTGGCCGACGATGAAACCGGATGACGCCGCGCAGAGAAAGGCGCAGGCGCGGCCGAATTCCTCCGGATCGCCAAACCGGCCGGCGGGGTTCTGCGCCGCCCGGACGGCCATCTCCTCCTCAATGCTCCGCCCTGCCCGCTCAGCGCCGGCCACCATCGTCGTCCGCAGCCGATCGGTGGTGAACGGGCCCGGCAGCAGATTGTTGATTGTCACATTATGGTGGGCGACCTGCCGGGCGAGGCCGCCCACAAAGCCGGTGAGCCCGGCGCGCGCGCCATTGCTCATGCCGATATTGGGGATGGGCGATTTTACCGAGGCCGAGGTGATATTCACGATCCGCCCGAAGCGACGGCCGATCATACCGTCAACCACCGCTTTGATCATCGCGATCGGCGCCAGCATGTTGGCGTCCAATGCACGCAGCCAGTCCTCCCGTTCCCAGTCCCGGAAGTCGCCAGGCGGCGGTCCGCCGGCATTATTGACCAGAATATCGGGGTCGGGGCAGCGGGCGAGGGCCGCCGCGCGGCCTGCCTCGGTCGCGATATCGCCGGGTGCGATGCTGATGTCGCTGCCCGTCTCCTGAGCAATTGCCCGCGCAGCCTTCTCCAAAGCCTCGACGGAGCGGCCCGTTATGACGACCGACACGCCTTCGCGCGCCAAGGCGGTGGCGCAGGCAGCGCCCAGGCCTTTGCTCGCCGCGCAAACAATGGCCCGCCGGCCTTGAAGCCCTAAATCCATGCGAGGTATCCTTCTCCGATCGGCTGTCAGCCGGTATTGCTGCAACTTCAGGGGCGGGCCGCCTCAACTGTCAACGGCACTGGGTCCGCACGACGCCGATAGTCAGGGGGAAGCCATGGTCACACTCAGCAACGCCACGCTTGGGGCCTTGCCGGCGGGAGTTTCCTGGGCCGGCTATGACCGCAGCCGCGTGACGGCCGGGATCGTTCATTTCAGCGTCGGCAATTTCCATCGCGCGCATCAGGCGAATTACCTCGACCGCCTGATCGCGGCCGGCGGCCATGACGGCTGGGGGCTCTGCGGGGTGGGGTTGATGGACGACCCGCGTGAGCGCGCCAAGGCCGCGTCCTTCCCGGCGCAGGATTGCCTCTACACGCTGACCGAATGCCCGCCGACCGGCGCGTCCAGCGTGCATGTCGTCGGCTCCATCGTCGAATACCTGTTCGCGCCCGACGACCCCGAGGCGGTGCTGGCGAAGCTCTGCGACCCCGCGATCCGCATCGTTGCGATGACGCTGACCGAAGGCGGCTACAACATCGACGACGAAACCCATGCCTTCAAACTGCATGCGCCGGATATCGTGCACGACCTCGCCCATCCCGCGACGCCGCGCACCGCCTTCGGCTATGTGGCCGAGGCGCTGAGCCGCCGCCGCGCGCAGGGGATGGCGCCCTTCACCATCCTGTCCTGCGACAATCTGCGCCATAACGGCGATGTCGCGAAAATTGCCTTCACGAGTTTCGCCCGCGCCCGTGACCCTGGCCTCGCCGATTGGATGGAAGCCGAGATCGACTTCCCCAACAGCATGGTGGATCGCATCACCCCGGCGACGACCGATGCCGACCGCGCCCGCCTCAACGCCGCGAGCGGCGTCGAGGACGAGATCCCGGTCTTCTCCGAGGATTTCATCCAATGGGTGATGCAGGATCATTTCCGCTACGGCCGCCCGCGTTTCGAGGCTGCCGGCGTCCAGATGACCGAGGATGTCTGGGCCTTCGAGCAGATCAAGCTGCGGATGCTCAACGCCTCGCACAGCATGCTCGCCTTCCCCGGCACCATCGCGGGATACCGGCTGGTGCATGAGACGGTGGCGGACCCCGCCATCCGCGCATTGCTGACGCAATTCTGGGACCGGGACGTGATCCCGCTGCTGACAGCCCCGCCCGGCCTGTCCCTGACCGGCTATCGCGACAAGCTGACGGAGCGCTACCTCAACCCGGCGACGCGCGACCAGACGGTCCGTATCGCGACGGATGGCGCCTCCCGCATCCCGATCTTCGTCGGCGACACCATCAAGGCCGTCATCGCGAAGGGCGGTGACGTGCGCCGGCTGGCCTTCCTGCTCGCGGCCTTCGCCCGCTGCCTGGGCGGTGTGGACGATAAGGGGGAGCGCTACACCTCGACCGAGCCGCGCCTGACGGAAGCCGAGCGGGCGACGGCGACCCATGCCGACCCGAAGGCCTTCCTGTCGCTGCCGGTTTTCGCGGGGCTCGGGATGGATAGTTCGCCCGCTTTCGTCGCGGCCTTCGAGGCGAGCCGCCGCTCAATCGCCGAGCGCGGCACGCTGGCGACGCTGAAGGACATTCTCGCGGGGTAGGTCCCGCGCAGGCGAGACCGGATGGGTGGTGCGGACGGCGGGGATCGAACCCGCACTCCCGTCCGGGAGGCAGATTTTAAGTCTGCTGCGTCTACCAATTCCGCCACGTCCACCACGCGGCCAGGGCGCCCTGGCCGCGATACCCTTTACCCTGCGGCGATCCGCTTGGCGATGTCCAAACCCCGCCTGATCAGGTTGGCGGAGGCTTCGGGCGTGTTGAAGCCGTCATGCGAGGTCAGCGTGACATTCGGCAGCGTCGTCAGCACATCCCCGGCGGGCAAGGGCTCGGTATCGAAGACATCCAGCGCGGCGTGGCGGATATGCCCGTCGCGGAGGGCCGCGACCACGGCCTCGGTATCGATCAGCCCGGCGCGCGCGGTATTCACCAGAATCACGCCGGGCTTCATCGCCGCGACATGGCTCGCATTGAGGATATGCCGCGTCTCAGCTGTGAGCAGCAGGTGAAGCGAGAGCACGTCGCTTTCCGCCAGAAGGGTCTCCCGGTCGACAAAGGTGACGCCGGGATAGCTGCGCGGCGTGCGGTTCCAGGCGAGCACGCGCATGCCGCTGCCCACCGCGATACGCGCGACTTCGCTCGCGATGCCACCGAAGCCGAACAGCCCCAGCGTCTTGCCGGTGAGTTCGATGGCATTGCCGCGGGGCCAGCCGCCGGCGCGCGTGCTGCGGTCGAGCAAGGCGATGTTGCGCGCCGCCGCCCACATCAAAGCGATGGTGTGCTCCGCCACCGCCGTATCGCCGTAGCCGCGAATGGTATGGACCGTGATGCCAAGAGTCTCGATCTCCTCGACATCCATATAAGAGCCCGCGCCGGTGCCGAGAAAGATGACATGGCGCAGGCCGCGCGCCTGGGCCATCGCCTCCGTCGGCAGGATCGTGTGGTCATTGAGCATGAAGTCATGGCCGGAGAACACGTCGGGAATCTGTTCCGGTAAAATGGTCTCGTACTCATGGAGCGTCACCGGCGGGTCATCCGGCCGATAGACCCGGTGGAAAACCGCCGCCAAGCCGCCGCTCGCATCCGCATAGATGCCCTTCATGCCTATCTCCCAATCCGGTGCGGCAGACAGGCTGCGGCGCGACGCGGCGTTCGGCAAGGGGCGTGCGGCCGAACGCGGCGCCTACAGGTCGCGCGCCGCTTTGGCCAGAACCTCGTCTATGCGCTTTTGCCAGCCGGCGCCCGAGGCTCGGAACGCGGCCAGGGTCGCGCGATTCAGCCGGAGCGAGACAAGTTCCTTGGTCGGCGCCCTCTGCCGGCCACGCCGCCGGATAGATGCGGCAAGTTCGGGAAAGACCTCGGCGAAGGGCCGCGCCTCCTCCACCTCTCGGCGTGCGAGAGGCGGCGTAGTCGCGACTTCATTCCAATCGGCTCGCGTATAACCGCGACCTTCCTCAAATACGCGCTTGGCCATGAAAGAGCGCCCTTTCCTTGCGGCTCGCCCGGCGGAGGCTGATGATCGAAACACCCTCCCGCCCAAGCAGAGCGAGGAGCCAAAAAACGCCTGATCTAACAGGCCGAAATCCAGATCGTGCTTGTCGAGATTGGCCAGACGCTTTGGCTCATCCCAGGTGATGATCGAAGCCAAATAGTAGCTACAAAATACGGTGATGCAAGCTGAAGCTCAACGGGGTCGCCCAAGCCATGAAAAGGCCAGCGGCGTTTGTTCATCATGCTTTTTCTTGACGCTGCCAGCGCCTTGCCCCAATGCTTCGCCCCACGGCACTGGGCGATAGCGCGCTTCCTTCATGTATAACATCAACTCGGGAGCCATCCGCCCGCCCAACGCGGCCATCCCGGCCGAGACCGATTACGTCGCAGCCCCCTATGCCCATGCACCCTATATCCCGCCGCACTACGCCGAGCGTGAGGCGGAGGCGGCGGCCGAGCCCGAATGGCGGCCGCGCCGCCGCCTCCCGACCGGCGTCATCCTGCCGCTGGCCAAATGGACCGTGCTGATCACGGTCTGGGGCGGCCTCGCCATCGCCATCCTGCTGCTCTGGTTCACCTGGGACATGCCACGCCCTTCGGCTGGCATCGCGACACTCCGGCGGCCGTCGCTGGTGCTGACCGACGCCGATGGCCGTGGCTTCACCCATTTCGGCGATCTTTCGGGCTCCATCCTGACGCTGCAAAACGTCCCGGCGACGCTGCCGGAGGCGGTCGTCGCGGTCGAGGACCGGCGGTTCTGGCAGCATGGCGCGCTCGATATCCTCGGTATGGCCCGCGCGACCGTGGTCGATCTCGCCTCCGGCCGCATCGTCCAGGGCGGATCGACCCTCACCCAGCAGGTCGCTAAGACACTCTTTCTCAGCAATGCCCGCACTTTCCGCCGCAAGGTGCGGGAATTGCTCCTGACGCTCTGGCTCACGCACCATTTCACGCCGTCCGAGATCCTCGAAATCTACCTCAACCGCGTCTATCTCGGCGCCGGCGCCTGGGGGATGGATGCCGCCGCCCAGACCTATTTCGGCATCCCGGCGCAAGACCTGAATCTCTGGCAGTCGGCGATGCTGGCCGGGCTGCCCCGCGCGCCCTCCCGCTTCAACCCGCTCGCCGACCCGGAAGCCGCGACGGCCCGCACCAAGGAAGTGCTCGCCGCCATGGTGCGCTCGGGCTATATCACCCAGGCGCAAGCGGATGCCGCCGTCGCGGCCATCAGCTTCCCGCCGCGTGCGGTAAGCGGCGATTACTGGTTCTCCTCCTGGGCCGCGCAGCAGGCCGGCCCGCTGATCCCGGAGAATGCCGATTCCCGCCTCGCCACCACCTTCGACCCTCAGCTCCAATCGGCGGCACAAGCGGATCTCGCGGCGATCCTCGCCGGGCCGGGTGCCGCCGCCAATGCCCATCAGGGCGCGGTCGTGGTGA
Organism: uncultured Pseudomonadota bacterium; assembly: GCA_963745125.1. GTDB lineage: Bacteria > Pseudomonadota > Alphaproteobacteria > Acetobacterales > Acetobacteraceae > Acidisoma. Next base: position 587,753 of record CAVUWB010000006.1, on the reverse strand, counting down.
TGGATGCGGCGACCGGCGCCGTCCGCGCGCTCGTCGGCGGGTCGGAGGCTGGGCACAGCTTCTTCAACCGCGCCGTGCTCGCCCAACGGCAAGCGGGCTCTTCCTTCAAGCCCTTCGTCTGGCTCGCCGCGCTGATGCAGGGCATGCGGCCGGATGACATGGTGCTCGACGCCCCGATCAGCATCGGCACCTGGCACCCCGAGGATTACGAGCGCCACTTCCGAGGGCCGGTGACGCTCTCCGAGGCGCTCGCCCTGTCGCTCAACACGGTCTCGGTACGGCTGCTGATCCATGCCGGGGGGCCGCGCGTGGTCGCGGACGTCGCGTACCGGCTGGGCGTGACCGACCCGATGCCGGATAACGACACCCTGGCGCTCGGCTCGGCCGATGTCCGTCTGCTGGAGATGACGGGCGCCTACGCCACCTTCTTCAACGGCGGCCGCCGAGTGACGCCCCATGGCATCACCGCCCTGCTCGCCGACGGGCGCGACCTGATCGCGCCGCCGCCCGCCGCGACCCCCGTCATCAGCCCGGGGCTCGCCGCCGAGATGCGGCAGATGCTGGGCGCCGTCGTCGCCTATGGCACCGGCACGGCGGCGGCGATCCCCGGCTATTTCGTCGGTGGCAAAACGGGAACGACGCAGGACAGCCGGGACGCCTGGTTCATCGGCGGCGTCGATGGGCGCGTGATCGGCGTCTGGATCGGTAATGACGACGACAGCCCGATGTCGAAAACCACCGCCGGCGGCACCCTGCCGGCCGAGCTTTTCCACCGCATCGCCTTGTCCGTGGTGGGCGAATGACCGCGCCGATGATGGAGGGGCGAATGATCGCCCGGCGCCTCCTGCTCGGGACCGTCGCCAGCCTGCCCCTAGCCGCACGAGCGCAGAAGGCGGGGGCGCAGGAGGCGAACCCCGGCTTCGTCGCCGCCAGCCGCTATTTCGCGACCAGCGACGGCGTGAACCTCCACTACATCGACGCCGATCCCGCCGATGGCGGCGGGCGCGACCATGTGCTGGTCCTCATCCCCGGCTGGACCATGCCGGCCTGGATCTTCGGGCCGCAGATCACCTATTTCGCCCGCTACTGCCGCGTCATCGCCTTCGACCCGCGCGGCCAGGGGGATTCCGAGGTCCCCGCCTACGGCTATACGGCCGAGCGCCGTGGCCAGGACATCGCCGAGTTGCTGGCGGCCGTCGGCGCGCCGAAGGTGGTGCTGCTCGGCTGGTCGCTCGGCGTGCTCGACAGCCTCGCCTATATCGCGGCCCATGGCGCCGGTCAGCTCTCCGCCCTCGTGCTCATCGACAATTCGGTGGGCGAGAATCCGCCACCCAGGCCCGAACCCCTGCCACGCCACGGGCGCCATTACCGGCCGGCGCCCTACCCCGCCACCATGGCCGCTTTCGTCCGTGGCATGTTCCATAAGCCGCAGCCCAGCGCCTATCTCAACCGGCTGACCGCGACCTGCCTGATCACGCCGGAACCGGCGGCGCGCGCCCTGCTCGACTACCGGGTGCCGCGCATCTTCTGGCGCAACGCCGTCTATTCCGCCGGGGTTCCGATCCTTTACTGCGTGCGCCCCCACCTTGCGGGACAGGCGGAGAATTTGGCGCGTAATGACGATCCAGGCGGAAATCATGATCTTCGGCGATGCCGGCCACGCCCTGTTCGTCGATGACGCGCAGCGGTTCAACGCCGTGCTGGCCAATTTCCTCCGCAACCGGGTGTGGGCGTGAACAGTCTGCTGCCCCTGGCGCTCGTCTCCCTCGCCTCGACCGGGATCGAGATCGCGCTGACGCGGTATTTCGCCGTCGCCTCCTGGTCCGAATACGGCTACTGGGTCATCTCCATCGTCATGGCAGGCTTCGCGCTCAGCGGCGTCTTCGTCTCGCTCGCGCGCGGCTGGCTGGAACGGCAGAGCGCCCGGCTTTTCGCCTTTCTGCCGGCGGCGCTGATCCTGGCGGCCGCTGGCGGCTATGCGCTTGCCATTCGCAACCCGTTCAACCCGCTTCAGCTGCAAAACCCCGTCACCATCGCGCCGCAGATCCTGCTCATCGGGCTCTACTACCTGGAACTGTTGCCCTTCTTCTTCCTGACCGGGGTCTTCATCAGCCTCTGCTTCGTCACCCGCCCGGCCACGACCACGCGCGTCTATGGCTATGACCTCGGCGGCGCCGGGCTCGGCGCGCTTCTCGTGCTTGGGCTGATGGCGGTGTTGCACCCCTTCCGGCTGCTGCCCGCGCTGCTGCTGCCACTGGCCGCCATGGCGCTGTGCACCCCGCGCGGAGGACTTCGCATTCCCGCGATCGCTGCCGCCGCGCTCTGCCTTCTGGCCGGAGAGGCGCTGCTTATCGGCGGCGATGTCGCCGCCTATAACCAGTTCAAGCCGATCTACGCGCCGCTGCATACGCCGGGCGCGGTGGTGGTGCGACAGACGCTCTCGCCACGCGGGGTCTTCACCCTGCTCGATGACTTCACCGAGCGCGTGGATACCGACCTGTCCAACGACAGCGCGATGATGAACCTGCCCGGGCCGCCGCGCACCCTCGGCCTCTATCGGGACGGTTCCCGCATCGCCGCCATCCCGCGCGGCGCGGCGCTGGATGCACGCTACGCCTCCGGCACGCTCGGCGCCGCGCCTTATCTGCTGCTGACCAAGCCGCGCGTGCTGCTGATCGGCGATGCCGGCGGCTGGGCGGCGGCCCAGGCCCGCGCGCTCGGCGCCGGCCCCATCATCGCCGACGAGCCCGAGCCCGAACTGCGCGCGGCCCTCAACCCGCAGCCGGGTGTGACGGTGCTGGGCGAGAGCCCGCTCGCGCTGGCCGAGACCGCACCCGCCGGCCGCTTCGACCTCATCGAACTGTCGGACGGGTTTCTCGCCGCCGATCCGGCCAATGCCACCGCCTTCACCGCCGGCGCCATCGCCGCCTATCTCCGCCTGCTGAGCCCGGACGGCATGATCTCGATCCCGGTCTCGATCCGGGATTTCCCGGTCTATGCGCTCCGCATGATGGCGACGATCCGCGCCGGGCTGCGAGAGGCCGGCGTCGCCGACCCCGCTTTGCATGTTCTCGCCTATCGCTCGGCCTGGGATGTGCGTCTGCTGGTCGCGGCACAGCCCTGGGGTGCCGCGCGGATCAAATTCGTGCGGAAATTCTGCGACGACCGCTCCTTCGACGTCTCCTTCTACCCCGGCATCGATGTCGTCGCCCTCAAGGCGGATATTTATAACGACCTGCCGGCGATCTCCTTCTCCAAGGGCGAAGTCGAATTCGAGCGATACCGCCGATGATTCGATCGCGGACGAGGCCGTCGCCGTCATGGCCGGCAAGCCGACCGATTCCGCCCATGAGTTCGACCTGCGGCCGGCGACGCTGGACCGGCCGATGTTCTTCGACATTCTGCGGCTCGACCATCTCGGCACGATCCTCGCGCGGCTGGAGATTCTGCCGCAGCAGGAACTCGGGCCGCTCATCAACATCGCGGTGCTGGCCCAGGCCCTGCTCATTGCGCTCGTCGTGCTTCTGCTGCCCCTGGCCGCCCCCCGGCGGATCGGCGCCACGGGCGCGCCGCTGCGCCGCGCGCTGGTCTATTTCCCGGCGCTCGGGCTCGGCTACCTGTTCATCGAGATCGCGCTGATCGGCGAGGCAAGCCTCTATCTCGACGACGTGACCACGGCCTTCGCCCTGGTGCTGAGCGGGATGCTGATCTTCTCGGGCCTCGGCAGCATGGTGTCGAACCGCCTTCGCCTGCGCCTCGCCTGGCCGGTGATCATCGCCATCCTCGCTTTCTGCCTGCTCGCGCTGCCGGCGATCATCCTGGCGACCATCGGCTGGCCGCTGCCGCTCCGGCTGCTGCTGCTGGCGCTGTTGCTGGCGCCGCTATCCTTCGCCCTCGGCATGCCGTTTCCGATGGGCCTTGCCGAGGCGGGCAAGACGGGCCAGGGCTTCCTGCCCTGGGCCTGGGCGCTGAACGGCGCCTTCTCGGTCATCGCGACGCCGCTCGCGAACCTCATCGCGACCGAGCTGGGATTTCGCTTCCTGCTCGGCGGCGCCGTTATTCTCTACGGGCTCGCCTGGGTGGCCTTTCCAGTGATGGTGCCCGTCGCCCGGCGCAGCGGCGCGGAGACGGACGCCCGTCCGTTCAAGCAGACCCGCAAGAACGCCCTCATTGGCCGGTAAAGCCTCGCCGTCATCATCACCCCCCCGTCGAATGCACCCGCCATATCGCACCGCAGCGCCGGCAACGCCCTGCCGTGACATTTCGTTCCGACTTCGGATATAGGGTCCTCCGTCGCTTTCGGAACTGAGGCTGTTCGATGCTCGATGGGGCCCAAGACTACGAGGCATGGCGGCGGGCCTTCGCGCAGCCCACCCTCGCGGATCGCACCGCGATCGCCGGCCGGATCGCCGCCATGCCCCTGCCTCCGCGCTTCCTCGTGGTCCCGTTGATCCGGCGGGAGGAAAGCCCGGCACTGTGGGAGGCGAGCCTGCGGAGCGTGCGGTCGCAAACCTACCCGCATTGGCAGCTCGCCATCCCGGCATCCTGGGATGATGACGGGCGTGCCGTCAGGCAAGCCATGCCCGCAGCCGAGCCTCCAGGCGAAAGGCGAGCGTTCCTGGCCGCGACCCTCAGCGCGGGCGATAGCGAAAGCGACTTCATCCTGCCGCTGCTGCCGGATACCCGGCTCGACGATATGGCGCTCTACGAATTCGCGGTGATGGCCGAAGCCTTTCCGCGCGCGGCGGTCCTATTCGGCGATGAGGACCGCTGCGCGGCGGACGGCAGTTTCGTCCGCCCACGTTTCAAGACGGCCTACGATCCGGAGCTGATGCTGGGGCGCGACGCCCTGGGCCTTCCCGTCGCCTATCGCTCGACGCTCCTCGCGGAGCTGGGCGGGCTGCGGCGCGGCACCGGACCCATCGATGTCGCGCTCCACGACCTCGCCCTGCGCACGTCGGAGCGCGTGCTGGCCGACCAGTTCGTGCATGTCCCTGTCGTGTTGTGCCACCGGCAGGAGACGCCGGCCGCCGCCCCGACCTGGTCCGGCCCTGCGGCGCGCCATATCGTTCTGCGCCATCTGGAGCACATCGGCACGGCGGTCGCGGCTGTTGAGCCGGCACCGCTCGCCCCGGCCTGGGTCAGGGTCCGGCGCGCGCTGCAGGCGCCGCCGCCGCTCGTGTCGGTGATCGTGCCCACGCGGGACCATCCGGAACTCCTCGCGGGCTGCATGGATGGCCTCTTGCGGCGCACCGATTATCCCGCGCTCGAAATCCTGATTGTCGATAACGGCAGCACGATGCCGGAAGCGCTGTCGCTTCTCGCCTCGCTTGCCGAGGAGCCAAGCGTGCGCGTGCTGCATTGCCCGGGACCGTTCAACTATTCCGCCTTGAACAACCGGGCCGCGCACGAAGCCGGCGGTGAGCTGCTGTTGCTGTTGAACAGCGACACGGGTGTGCTGGAACCAGGGTGGCTGCGTGAAATGGTGACGCATGCGGAACGGCCGGAGGTGGGCGCGGTCAGCGCGAAGCTTCTCTATGCCGACAGCCGTGTCCAGCATGCCGGCGTCGTGCTGGGTCGCGGGCAGAACATCAGCCATCAGCTCCGGCTCGCGGCCAAAGATGATCCGGGTCCGCACGGAGAGCTGGCGCTCACCCGCACGGTCCTGGCAGTCACCGGCGCCTGCCTGATGACGCGGCGCTCGGTCTTTTGGGAAGTTGGTGGGCTTGACGAGACACAGTTGCCAATCGCGCTCAACGACGTCGATTTCTGCTTGCGTTTGGCGGACCACGGCTATCGCGTCGTCTGGACACCGTTCGCGGAGCTGCAGCATTTCGAATCTGCCTCCCGCGGCGACGACATGGCGGACGCTCAGCGCCAGGCCCGCTTCCTGCGTGAACTCGCGATCTTCAGTCGCCGCTGGGTGCAGGATCTGCTGGAGGACCCGTTCCATAATCCGAATATCGAATTCGGCTGGGGCCACACGGGTTTCGCTACCCCGCCACGCCGCGCACCCTCCTGGGTTAGTTGAGATGAGCCCTGCGGGCGTTCCGTTCCTTCCACACCTTACTGGGAAAAGATTTGTCTTGGAGACGATGAATGGATGAGCCGCCCCGCGCCGCGATAGAGCCGGGCGCCGCCATCGATACCTTGAGACTGCTGACCGACCCAGCCCTCGACCCGCCTCTGTGGCCGACCGCCGTCGCCGGCCAGCCGAGTGACTGGTCAGGGCATGTCCCCTTTGCACATTGGCTTGTCACCGCGGCGAAGCCGGCAAGGCTGGTCGAACTCCACGCCGGCGGCGGACCGGACGTCTCCTACCTCGCCTTCTGCGAAGCCGTGCGCAGGACGATGCTGCCAACGCGGTGTTGGGTGATCTATCCGCCGGACGCGGACACGGCAGATGAGGTCTGCGGACTATCGGCTGTCCATGACTCGCGGTACATGGATTTCTCGGCACGCATTGCCGGGGACACCGCCATGGCTGCCGCGCGGTTCGCGGATGGTTCCATTGACCTTCTGCACCTTCACGGCATGGCCTCGGCCGAGGCCGCCCGGTATGAATGGGCCCTATGGGGCCCGAAGCTCTCATCTTCCGCCATCGTCCTTCTGCATGGAACGAATGTCGCGGCAGACAGCGACGGCGTCTCCGCGTTCTGGAATGAGTTGCGTGAGCAACATACTGCATTCGAATTTCCGCACGGCCACGGCCTCGGCTTGGTGGCTCTCGGCAGCCGTCTTCCGACGGCGATCGAAGCGCTCCTTGCATTGACCAGCCCGATCGACATCACCCGGATCCGTGAGCGTTTCGCCTGGCTCGGCGCGCGCTGGACCGCCGAGGCCGCAGGCACGGCGACCAGGATCGAGGAGCGGCGCGCTGCCGCTGAACGGTCGGATCGTCGGATCAACCTCGCCGAGACGGCGCGGCTGCAGGCGGGCCGCCGGGCGGATGAGGCGCATGCGGCGGCAGAGGCTGCCTTCGGCCGGGCGGAAGCCGCTCACCTGGAACGCCAGAAGGCGGAGGCGGAGTTGGCCCAGGCCGCCGCTGCCGCCGCCAGTTCGGAGGCCGCCCTGGGCGAGGCACGGACAGCACTGGGCCGCGTCCAGGCCGAGGCGGCAGCAGCACTCAGCGAAGCCCGCGCCGAAGCGGCGACGGCCGCGGGTCGCCTGCGCGTGGAAGCGGCGACGGCCGCGGGTCGCCTGCGCGTGGAAGCGGCGACGACCGTGAGTTGCCTGCGCGCCGAAGCCGCGACGGCGGAGCTTGAGCTGCGCGAACGTCTGGCGTCGCTAGAGGCGGAGAAGCAAAACGCTCTTAACACCCTCGCAGTGATCACGAACTCGACCGCCTGGCGCATGACGGGCCCGCTGCGTCGGTCCGGCGCCTATCTGCCGCCACGTCTGCGTCGCACACTCCGCCGTGTGGCAAAGCTTGCCTGGTGGACAATCACACTGAAGCTCGCGCAAAGGCTCCGCCAGATCCGCCCCATCCCGCAGCAGTCTTTGCCGCCCGGGCCCGGGCCTGCCCCCGCGCCCACCGCCGAAGCTGTGCGTCGGCCTCTCGCCGAGGTCGGTGTGCGGAATGAGGCCGTGGACGTCGTTATTTGCGTCCACAACGCTCTCGGCAGCACGCGAGCCTGTATCGAATCGGTCCTCCGCTGCACGATCCCACCCTACCGCGTGATCATTGTCGATGATGGAAGCGACGCGGAAACCGCCGCCTATTTAGACGAACAGACCCGCGCCCAGGGCTTCGTTCTGCTGCGACGCGCCGAAGCCGGCGGCTATACCCGGGCCGCGAATCTCGGCCTGCGGGCCGTCACGGCGCCCTGGGTCGTGCTGCTCAACAGCGACACCGTTGTCACGATGAACTGGCTTGAGCGTCTCTGGGCACATGGCGCGCGAGACGGACAGGTCGGCGTCATCGGCCCGCTCTCGAACACGGCTTCGTGGCAATCCGTGCCGCAGATCTTTGATGTCGGCGAAGAATGGGCCGAGAATCCGCTGCCGGCTGATATGAGCATCGACGATATGGGCGATATGATCGGCCGCTTCGGCAGCGGTGCCGTCACACTGCCGTTCCTCAACGGATTCTGCTACATGATACGAAGCAGCCTCCTCAGCTCCGTAGGGTTCTTTGACGAAACAACCTTCGGCGCCGGCTATGGTGAAGAAAACGACTATTCTATCCGCGTGCGCAAGGCCGGCTGGTCGCTGGTCGTCGCGACGGATGTCTATGTCTATCATGCGCAATCCAAAAGCTACTCACAGGATCGTCGGCTCAAGCTCGCCCGTCGGGCCGATGAGTTGCTAATGGAAAAGCATGATGCGGCGACCGAGATATGGCCGCAGGCTGCATTCTGCCGGGACAACCTGCCCATGGTCGCGGTGCGCGCGCGGGTCGGGGGTCTGCTGCGCGAGCGTGCCCTGCTGCGCGAGGGGCGCGCGGCTTTCGAAGGCAAGCGGATTGCCTTCATTTTGCCGATCGCGGAAAACGGCGGCGGCGGTAACGTCGTCATTCAGGAGAGCCTGGCGCTGCAGCGCATGGGCGTGGACGTAACGCTTCTCAACCTCGCCCACCTTCAGAGGACGGTCGAACTGCCACCCGCGGCAGCCGCGCTGCTGGTCCGCACCTTTCCAAACTCCGAGGCGATGACCGCCTATCTGATGGCGAATCAGGACCGTTACGATGCCGTCATCGCGACACTCTACCGCACCGTGTTTTGGCTGCCGATGCAGATCTCGTCGAAGCTTGGCTACTACGTTCAGGATTTCGAGCCGCTCTTTTTCGCCGAGGATGACCCCGAGAAGCGCACGGCCCTGCTCTCCTACACCTACTCAGATCGGATCCGCATTTTCACCAAGACGCGCTGGAATCAGCTTGAGGTGTCAAGAAACGTCGGCCGGGTGCCGGCCTTCGTCGGGCCGAGCGTCGACGTCCTTGCGTTTGCGCCGAGTCCCGTGCCGCGGGCGTCTGACCCAGTCCGGATCACGGCCATGATCCGGCCCTCGACGCCGCGGCGCGCGCCAGAACGCACCATCGCCGGTACTCGAACGCATCGTAGCCGCACTTGGCAGCAATGTTGCGATCGCGATCTTCGGCACAGACGACGGCCAGCTTGAGGCCGCGGGACTGACACGGCCGTGGGCGCGCAATGCGGGCCGGATGAACCAGACCCGGCTCGCGACCTTACTCGCGGATTTCAGATATCTTTCTTGATTGCTCGCACTATCAGGCTATGGGCCTTACGGCGCTCGAGGCGATGCTGTCCGGCTGCGCGGTCATCGCGCCGGAGCGCGGCGGCTCGAATGATTTCATTCGCAGCGGCATTAACGGAATTCTGGTCGATACCGCCGACGAAACCGCCTGTGTGGAGGCGGTGCTGCAGCTCGTCCGCGATCCCGAACGGCTGCAATCGCTGCGGGCCTGCGCCATCGAGGACGCTCATCGCCATGCCCCGGAACGTGCCGCCATGAACATCATGACCGAACTCTTCCATGCATAAGGCCAGGATGCCCCGTGTCCACGTGATGGCGGACACAACGGACCCGGACAAGCCGAATGCTTGCGCGGCGCTTCGCCTGGTCAGCCCGTTCTCGCATCCTGTTATCACCGATACCTTTGACGTGTCGGTGGGTGCGGGGCTGCCCGGGGACCCCGTCGACTTGGTGGTCATGCAGCGCTTCGGACGAATGGACGATACGCCAGCGACGATCGAGGATCTTCTGTTTGCCTTGCACACCCGCCGTACGCCGATCCTCTACGATATCGACGACAATCTTCTTGATCAGCATCCCGATGCCGCCTCGGAGCGGGCGATCGTGCCGCGACGACGCAATGTGCGGCTGTTGCTACGCGAGGCGCGCCACATCACTGTGTCGACGCCATTTCTCGCCGATCGCGTACGGGCGTTGAACCCGGCGGTCACTTTGCTGCCGAACGCGCTCGACGAGCGGCTGTTGCCGCCCCACCGGCCGCCGCCGGCGGGCGAGCCCCTGACGATCGGCTATTTCGGTACTTTCACCCATCTCCGTGATCTCATGTCGGTGGCGGCGCCGCTACGCGCGGTCCTGGCGCGTCTGCCAGGCCAGGTGACGCTGCAATTCTGCGGCATATCCCAGGATATGCGGATCCTGTCCCTGTTCGAAAATCTCGCCAAGGTGGAGGTTCTACCTGCTACCGGCGATTACGGGAGCTTCCTCGATATGATGCTCCAGCGCGTGCGCTGGGATATTGGTCTGGCCCCGCTCGCAACGGGCGCTTTCGAGGCGACGAAGTCCGACATCAAATTCCTGGAATATGCCGCCTTTGGCATCGCCGGCATCTACAGCGCGCACCCGGCCTATCAGGCGGTCCGGCCCGGTGTCACCGGGATGGTCGGCGCGCCTGAGGACTGGGAACCGCTTCTGTTCGCCCTTGCCACGGACGCCGAGCTGCGCGCATCCATTGTCAAAGCATCGCGCGACTATCTTTTTGAAGAGCGTATCTTATCGAGATCATGTAGCGCATTGGCGGCGGTGCTTCATCAGGTGATCGGAGACGTATCGTGACGCGAAACGACAAGATCCTCGGCCGAATTACACAATCGATGAAGATATTAGAGGTCGGCCCGAGCTACAGCCCCGTTCTCCGACGGGCCGATGGGTGGGACTGCTACTCTCTCGATCACAGCACGGCGGCAGAGCTGCGCGCCAAATACGCGGATGCGCCCAATGTCCGCGTCTCGAATATCCAGGAGGTGGATTTCGTCTGGCGAGACGGCCCCCTGGAAACCGCCATTCCGGACAACCAGCTCGGCACCTTCGATGCCTGCATCGCCAGCCATATGATCGAGCATGTGCCCGACCTTATCTCCTTCTTTCGCTCGATGGAAAGAATTCTACGACCTTCCGGCGTCATCTCCCTCGTGGTGCCTGATAAACGCTTCTGTTTCGACTATTTCCAGCCGATCACCATGACGGGCGACGTGCTGGAGGCTTACCGGACGCGGCGAACACGGCACACCCGCGTCGCCGAGTTCAACGCCGCCGCCTATATGATCAGGGCCGGTACAGATATAGCCTGGGGTCAGACTCCAACCGCCTTGCTGGCGTTGGAAGATGGGGATCTCGAACGTGCAAATCTTTCGATGTTTCGTGATGCCGACGACGACAGCTACCGTGACGTTCACGCTTGGTATTTCACCTATTCCAGCTTCCGGCTGATCATGCTGGAATTGGCTTGGATGGGGCACGTCAATTTTCATGAAATCGACAGTTCGCCCACAGAACACTGCGAGTTCTTTATTACCCTTTCGCGCAGCGAACGGCGGCTGCCTCGCAAAGTGTTCGACAGGCTCCGTCAGGAGCTGCTGACAAGCATACTGCTAGAGGTCCGGCAGCAGACCGATTTTCTCATCGAAGGACCGAACTATGTCGGACCGCCGTCGGGCATTCGGGGAGCCAATATCTAGATCGGGATCACTTCGGGCAGGCGAAGCGATCCCGATCTATGTTTTTGACTAAGAACGCAAATCTTCGGATCAGGTAATTCCACCTGATCCGATATTGCTCTAGAGCAGATCCCGATCATATGGAATCATCTGATCGGGTGAAGATGCTCGTAAAAACAAAGAGCTAGAGCGGTGACTGTGAGCGTAAGCGAATAGGAAACGCTCTAGCGGTTCTCCTCCAGACGATCATGGTGTCGTGGGCGCGGTTAGGTCGCGCTCGCACCGCAAGCGACGAAATGGGGATTGCGGAAATCCGGCTTGCCGTAGGTGAAGTCCCGTTCGTCGATGGTTGTCACGCGGCCGCCTGCCGCCGCCAGAACCGCATGCCCGGCCGCGATATCCCACTCCATCGTTGTGCCGAGACGCGGGTAGAGGTCAGCCTCGCCGCGCGCGATAAGGCAAAGTTTGAGGGAACTGCCGGCGGCCCGGAACGCAGCAACGCGGCGGCCCTTCAGAAAGGCATCCATGGCGGCGGCGTCACCGTGGGAGCGGGACCCGACGACAGTCTCTCCCTCGGATGGTGGCTGGCGGCAGACGATGCGCCGCGTGCCGGCCGCGTCAGACAATGTCGCCTGCCCCTCAATCCCGGCATAGGTTTCTCCAAGAGCGGGAGCAACGACGACACCGAGCACGGGGTGCCCGTTCTCGATCAGAGCGATATTGACGGTAAATTCGCCATTGCGGCTGATGAATTCCTTTGTCCCGTCCAAGGGATCGACAAGCCAGAAGCGCTTGCCGACGCTCGGCGGGGCCGACGCCCTTGCGCCACTTCCTCCTCAGAGACGACCGGGATATCGGGCGTCAGCGCGCGGAGTGCCGGCAAGATCACGTCCTCCGCCGCCTGATCGGCCAAGGTCACCGGGCTGCCATCCGCCTTTTCCCGGGCGCCGGCGGTGTCACCGTAAAACGTGAGCGTGGCCCGGCCGGCCTCCTCAGCGAGCGGCCGGACAACAGCGAGCAGATCCGCGAGCGTGAGCGTGGTAGCGCTCATGCGCTACGCCCCCGAGAAGGCCACGGTCCTTGAGCGCGGCAATAATCTGGCTCGGCTGCCTGCTCAGGCGAAAGCGTCGTCGTATCGACACGGATTTCAGGGTTCTCGGGTGCCTCATAGGGGCTGGAGATACCTGTGAAATTCGCGATCTCTCCAGCCCGCGCCTTTTTATAGAGGCCCTTCGGGTCGCGTTGCTCGGCGACGTCCAATGGCGTGTCGATGAAAACCTCCAGGAACTCACCTTCGGGCAGAAGTTCCCGCGCCATTTGCCGCTCTGAGCGGAAGGGCGAGATGAAGGAAACAATGACGATCAGCCCCGCATCCGTCATCAGCCGCGCCACCTCGCCCACGCGGCGGATGTTCTCCACGCGGTCCGTGTCGGTGAAGCCGAGGTCGCGGTTAAGTCCGTGGCGCACATTGTCGCCGTCCAGCATCGTGGAATGCTTGCCCTGCGCGAAGAGGCTTCGCTCCACCATATTGGCGATGGTCGATTTGCCGGCGCCGGAGAGACCCGTGAACCACAGCACGCAGGCTTGCTGACGTTTCTGCGCAGCGCGCGCGGTGCGGTCGATCGTCATGGCCTGCCAGTGAATGTTCTGCGCTCGGCGCAGTGCGAAATGGATCAGTTCCGGCCGCCACCGTCTCATTGCGTGAAGCGGTCGATCAGGATGAAGCCGCCGGTCTCGCGGTTCTTCGTCATAAGCATCGAAGGCCACCGGCTGGCTGAGGCTGATGTTGCAGAAGCCGATTTCGTTCAACCCGAGCTGCTTGCGCCGCCACCTGCTCCAGCGTATTGACGTTGATCTTGTGCTTCAGCGCGGTGATCGAGGCCGTCACCGTCTTGGTGCCGAGCTTGAGCAGATAAGAACGGCCTGGCAGCATCGGCGTCTCATTCATCCAGACGACCGTCACTTCGAACTGATCGGAGACCTCGGCCGGGTCTCTCGCGCGCCGCAGTCACATCGCCGCGGCTGCAGTCGACCTCATCGTCGAGACATGACCGTAACCGACTGGCCGGCAGTGGCGTAGGGCAGGTCCCCGTCGAGGAACACGCGAGAAACCCGGCTTTGCGCGCCCGGACGGCATGACCTGCACGGTATCACCGGGCTTAACGGCGCCGGCGGCGATAAGGCCGGAGAAACCACGGAAATCCTGGTTAGGGCGGCTCACCCACTGCACCGGCATGCGGAAGGCGGTGGAACGATCGGTTGTGCGCGTTTCGACCGTCTCAAGGTGGCTGAGCAGTGAGGGACCCATATACCAGGGCGTATTGCCGCTTTTTTCCGTGGTATTGTCGCCGGCAAGCGCGGACATCGGAATCGCCACGATATGCTCAAGCGACAACCCGGTCGCGAAATTCATGTAGTCGCCGACAATACGATTAAAGATGTCCTGACTGTAGTTGACGAGATCCATCTTGTTGACGGCGAGGACGATATTGCGAATGCCGACGAGCGAGGCGAGGTAAGAATGCCGCCTGGTTTGGGTCAGCACGCCGCGCCGGGCATCAATCAGGATAATAGCGAGATCGGCCGTGGAGGCGCCGGTCACCATGTTGCGGGTATATTGCTCATGGCCCGGCGTATCCGCGACGATGAATTTCCGCTTGTCGGTGGAAAAGAAACGGTAGGCAACGTCGATCGTGATGCCTTGCTCCCGCTCAGCGGCTAATCCGTCCACGAGCAGGGCAAAGTCGATATTCTGGCCCTGCGTTCCCATCTTCTTCGAGTCAGCTTCGAGAGCCGCAAGCTGATCTTCAAAGATCATTCGGCTGTCATAGAGCAGGCGTCCGATCAAGGTTGACTTACCGTCATCGACGGAGCCGCAGGTTATGAAGCGCAGCAGGCCCTTCTGCTCATGCTGGCGGAGATAGGCCTCAATATCCGTCGAACGAAGGTCATTCTGAGTGTCCATCAGAAATACCCCTCCTGCTTCTTCTTTTCCATGCTGGCGGCGCTATCGCGATCGATCGCACGCCCCTGACGCTCGCTCGTCGTCGTGAGAAGCATCTCCTGGATGATCTCGGGAAGGGTATCTGCCCGACTTTCGACGGCACCGGTCAAAGGGTAGCAGCCGAGGGTGCGGAAGCGAATGCTCTTCATCTGTGGAGTTTGGCCCTCGGGAATAGGCATCCGCTCGTCATCGACCATGATGAGCATGCCGTTGTATTCCACGACCGGCCGCACCGCCGAGTAATAGAGCGGCACGATCGGGATGTTTTCTTGATAGATGTATTGCCAGATATCGAGTTCCGTCCAGTTCGAGAGCGGAAAGACGCGGATCGCTCTCGCCCTTGTTCTTGCGGGTGTTGTAGAGGTTCCAAAGTTCCGGCCGCTGGTTCTTGGGGTCCCAGCGATGGCCCGGCGGAGCGGAATGAGAATATGCGCTCCTTGGCGCGGCTCTTTTCCTCGTCCCGTCGCGCGCCGCCGAAGGCCACATCGAAATCGTAATGGTCGAGGGCTGCTTTCAGCGCTTCGGTCTTCATGATATCGGTATAAGCGCCGCCGTGATCGAACGGATTAATGCCGCGGGCGACGCCATCCTGGTTGATCCACTCGATGAGGTCGAGACCAAGCTCCTTCACGCGCCGATCGCGGAAGCCAATCATTTCCCGGAACTTCCAAGTCGTATTCACATGCAGAAGCGGGAATGGCGGCTTGCCCGGCGCGAAAGCCTTCATCGCAAGATGAAGCATAACGGCGCTGTCTTTGCCGATGGAATAGAGCATGACGGGACGCTCAGCCTCGGCCGCAACCTCCCGCATGATGTGGATGCTTTCGGCCTCAAGCCGCTGCAGATGAGTGAGGTCCGGCGCCGCCAGAACCGCCTCATCAAGGGCGCTAGGCATAGTCTTCTCCCAGAGATCAGGACGCAGGTGGTGACGAGGGATGCCGGTGAATTCCTCCACGCGGAGCACCAGGTCGGCCGGGATCTCTCGATCGCCGCTAACCCATTGGCTGACGGCACCTTCGCTCCGTCCGGCAGCTTCTGCGATTTCGCGCTGAAGCTTTCCACTGCGGCGGAAAAGGGTTTTGAGATCGGCCATGGGCGGGCTTTAGCAACGCTAAAGTTGTCAAACAAGAGGCGAATCGCTAGTCAGTCCCGCAAATTCCAGATGAGCCGCAAGAATTTGCGAGATGTGTGAATTGCCATATTTTATGGCATAATATTACTTCAACAAACCTTATCGCTTTATTGTCGCCGCACGTCGTTGATCGGCACAGCCGTCACCCTCTCGGCAAAGGCTTGCCCTTCGTCTCCGGCATCATCGCCATAGCGAGAATGCCGAGGATGCCGGAGCCGATCATATACCAGGCCGGCGACAGCGGATCGTGGCTGACCCCGATCAGCCAGGCGAGCACGAATTGCGTCGTCCCGCCAAAGACCGTGACCGCGAAGGCATAGGCGGTCGAAAGCCCGGACGCCCGCACGCTCTCGGGCAGCGACTTCGGGCACCGCGACGATGACGGCGGCGGAACTCAGCGAGCCCAGCGCCGACATCAGCCCCGTCGTCATCAGCAGCGTCACCAGCGAGGCGTGGCCGTCGAGGAACAGGAAAGCCGGGTAGATCGCGAGCACCAGCAGGATGCGCGGTGCGAGCATCACCACCCGGCGGCCGTAGCGATCGGCGAGCCAGCCGCCGAGCAGCGCGAAGACGATCGTCGTCGTGCCGCCGATCAGCGGTGCCGTGATCGCCGTCGGCGTATGCAGATGCAGCGCCGTCTCGGCATAGGTCGTCATGTAGAGCCCGACATAGGTCGAGATCGTGCTCGCCATGATCGCGACCAGCGCCAGGAACAACGGCCGCGGATGCCCGGTGAGCAGCCGTCCGAGCACGCGCGCGGCACTCTCCCGCTGCCGGGCCGCCGTGATATGCGCGGTCTCAGGGAGTTTTTTGCGGATATAGAGGCCGCCGGGCACGATGATCAGCCCGAGCAGAAGTGCCACCCGCCAGCCCCACAGCGTCATGTTATCGGGCGACAGGATATGGGCGAGGACAAAGCCCACGATGCCCGCCGCCAAAAGCGCGGAGCCCTGGCTCGCGATCTGCCAGCTCGCCAGCCGCGCGCGGCGATCATCCGGCGCGATCTCGACGAGGTAGGAGGTCGCGGGGCCGACCTCCCCACCGAGCGCGAATCCCTGCAACAGCCGCGCGGCGACGACGATGACGGGTGCGGCATAGCCGATGACGGCGAAGGGGGGTGTCAGCGCCAACATCAGCATGCCGATCGCCATCAGCGCGATCGTCAGCATCATCGCCGGCTTCCGGCCGGCATGGTCGGCGAAGGCGCCGATGACCAGCCCGCCGAGCGGACGGGTGAAGAACCCCACGCCGAAGGTCGCGACCGAGATCAGCAGGCTGACCACGGGATCGTGATTGGGGAAGAAGCTTTTGCCGATCGCGACGGCGAAAAAGGTGTAGGTCGTGAAATCGTAGAATTCGAGCGCGTTGCCGAGCACGCAGGCAAAGACGACGCCCGGGGCGGGGATGCCGCCCGCTCCGCCCGCCCCCGAGCGATCATCCCGTCCGGCCGTCAGGGTCCGCGCAGCCGCCATCGTTCCAATCTCCCAGCTATCTTCGGGCCCTTCTATCAAGCTTCGTGAAATCGCTATTAACACTTATTAGGCATTCCGACGCGGCAATCAGAGAGGCTTGCCGCCCCCGACTCGGACAGCGGCGCCCGGGGCCACGCCGGCGCCGCGCGCGGCCCGTCCCAGCCGCATCTGCGGACACGCGGAATCGGCTAGATATGGTCTGTTTCAAGCCGTCCGCCCCCATCATCTGGTAGGTTTTTCGAAAAACCGTTGACCTTTCCCCGGCTCGGCAGTAGCCGTCGAGTGTGACAACGCTTTCCCGCACCCGCCCCAATCTTCGCGTCCGTGGCCGGTCCTTCATGGCCTTCGTGCTGTCGCCCGACGCGCCGTTGCGGGACTGGCTCGCCGAACTCGATGCGCAAATTGAGCGCTCCGCCACCTTCTTCGCCGGGCGGCCCATCGTCGTTGATTTGTCGTCGATACCGCAGAGCGACCCCGAACTCGACACGCTGTTCGACCAGCTGCGCGCGCGCGGCATTCGCGTCATCGGCGCGGAGGGCGCGGATGGGCTGACGCCCGCCATCCAGAGTGTCGGCGGCCCGCTGATCGGCGGCAAGCCGCTCGGGCTGTATGAGGTGCCCGAGGACCCGCCGGAGGAGCCGCCCGCGCCCGAGCCGACCTCCATGGTGCTCGACGTGCCGATCCGATCCGGCCAGACCATTCTGTTTCCGCCAGGGGACCTGACGGTCAACGGCTCCGTCGCCTCGGGGGCGGAGATCATGGCCGGCGGCTCCATCCATGTATACGGCGTGCTGCGCGGCCGTGCGATCGCCGGCGTCACCGGCAATCAGCATGCGCGCATCTTCTGCCAAAGGCTCGACGCCGAGCTTATCTCGATCGACGGGCTCTATATGACCGCCGAGGATATGGACGGCTTTCGTGGCAAGGCTATCCAGGCCCGTCTTGTCGGATCGTCGATCATCATCACCGAGATCACGCAGGCGCCGCGCCATAAGAATGAACGACGCTGATAGGGGTTGAGAATGGCCAAGGTTCTTGTGGTGACATCCGGCAAGGGCGGCGTCGGGAAAACGACATCCACGGCGGCGCTGGGCGCCGCACTGGCGCAGATCGGCAAGAACGTGGTCGTCGTCGATTTCGACGTCGGCCTGCGCAACCTTGACATCGTCATGGGCGCGGAGCGTCGCGTCGTCTTCGACATGATCAACGTGATTCAGGGCGAGGCCAAACTCTCCCAGGCCCTGATCCGCGACAAGCGCATCGAGTCGCTGTCGATCCTGCCGGCGTCGCAGACGCGGGACAAGGAGGCCCTGACCGGCGAGGGTGTTGCCAAGATCATTGCTGAGCTCAGGGAGAAATTCGACTGGGTGATCTGCGACAGCCCCGCCGGCATTGAGCGCGGCGCCGCCCTCGCGATGCACCACGCGGATGTCGCCGTCATCGTCACGAACCCGGAAGTCTCCTCCGTGCGTGACAGCGACCGCATCATCGGCCTGCTCGACAGCAAGACCGAGATGGCAGCCCGTGGCGAGCGGATCGAGAAGCATCTTTTGTTGACGCGGTATGACCCGGCACGCGCGGCGCGCGGCGACATGCTGAAGACCGAGGATGTTCTGGAAATCCTGTCCATCCCGCTGCTCGGCATCATTCCGGAAAGCGGGGAGGTTCTCCGCGCCTCGAACATCGGCACGCCGGTCGTGCTGAGCAACCCCGATGCCGCCCCGGCCCGCGCCTATGTGGACGCGGCGCGGCGCTTGTTGGGCGAGCAGATCCCGATGGTGATCCCCGGCGAGAAGAGAAGCTTCATGACCAAGCTCTTCGGGCGGAGGGTGGCATGAGCTTTTTCAATTTCTTCAGCCGCAAGCCGACCGCGACCGTGGCGCGGGATCGCTTGCAGATCCTGCTCGCCCATGAGCGCGCCTCGCTCGGCAGCAATGCCGATCTGATCGCGGTGTTGCAGGAGGAAATCCTGGCCGTCATCGGGCGGCATGTGTCGGTGGACCGTGACAAGGTGCAGGTGAAGCTGGATCGCGGCGATTCCTTCTCGACGTTGGAAATCGGGGTCGAGATACCGCCCGCCGCGGTCGAGAAGCAGGCCGCGCTCAACAGGGCCGCCGCCCGCGCCTCCTGATGCACCGCCAATGAGCGTGCTGCGCGAGACGGATACGGAATCGCTACCGCCCATCACCGCCTTCGGCCCCGATTTTCCGTTCGCCTACGATAGCTGGATTGCCCATCCCTCCGGCCTGGGCCGGCTGCCCGAAACCGCCTTCGGCCGCGAGGTCGCCATCATCGGCGCCGGCCTTTCCGGCATCATCGCCGGCCATGAGCTGATGAAGCTCGGGCTTCGCCCCGTGGTCTACGAGGCTGACCGGATGGGCGGCCGGCTGCGGTCAGAGCCGTTCCACGGCGCCGAGGGCGTCATCGCCGAACTCGGCGGCATGCGCTTCCCCGAAGCCTCGACCGGGCTTTACCATTACATCGCCCAGGCGGGGATCGAGACGCAGCCCTTCCCCAACCCGCTGGACGAGGCAACGCTCTCGACGCTCGTCGATCTCGAAGGCGAGCAGGTCTATGTCGAGGGTGCCGGCCAAGGGACATTGCCGCCGCTGCTGCGGGAGGTCGCCGAGGCCTGGGCCGCCGCGCTTGAGAGCGGTGCCGACTTCACCGCCCTGCAAGCCGCCGTGCGACATCGGGACGTGGCCGCGCTCAAGGCGATCTGGAACCGCCTCGTACCGCTGTGGGACGAGCGCACCTTCTACGACTTCATCGCCTCCTCGGCCGCTTTCTCCGGAAAATCCTTCCGGCATCGCGAGGTCTTCGGCCAGGTCGGCTTCGGCACCGGCGGCTGGGACAGCGATTTTCCGAATTCGATGCTGGAAATCCTGCGTGTTGTCGTGACCGCGCAGGACAGTCGCCAGCGCATGATGGTCAGCGGCGCCGAGCAGTTGCCCCGCCGGCTCTGGCGCCTCGCGCCGACGACGATCGCGCACTGGCCGGCGGGCACCTCCCTCGCCTCCCTGCATGCGGGGGCGCCGCGCCCCGGCGTCACCCGCATCGCGCGCGACCAGGACGGGCGCCTCGCCATCACGGATCGCTGGGGCGACACCCGCAGCTATGACGCCGCGATCGTCACCTGCCACTCCTGGCTGCTGACGACGCAGATCGATTGCGACGAGCAGCTTTTCTCGCAAAAGCTTTGGATGGCGCTGGACCGTACGCGCTACATGCAGTCCTCCAAGACCTTCGTGATGGTCGACCGCCCGTTTTGGACCGAACGCGACGAAGGAACCGGCCGCTACCGGATGAGCATGACGCTGTCGGACCGGATCACGCGCGGCACCTACCTGTTCGATAACGGGCCGGACCGGCCCGCCGTCATCTGCCTGTCCTATTCCTGGATGACGGATGCGATGAAGGTGCTGCCGTTGGATGCCGACAAGCGGGTCCGGCTGATGCTGAAGGCCTTGCGGCAGATCTACCCCGGCGTCGATATCGCCCGCCATATCATCGGCGACCCGATCACCGTGTCCTGGGAGGACGACCCGAACTTCCTCGGCGCCTTCAAGGGCGCCCTGCCCGGTCATTACCGCTACAACCGGCGGATGTTCTGCCATTTCAAGCAGAGCGGCCTGCCGCCGGAGCAGCGCGGCCTGTTTCTGGCGGGAGACGGCATTTCCTTCACCCCGGCCTGGGCTGAGGGCGCGGTGCAGACGGCGCTCAACGCGGTCTGGGGCGTGCTTCACCAGATGGGCGGCGCGTCCCCGGCCGACAATCCGGGACCGGGCGACCTCTTCGACGGCATCGCGCCCATCGCCCTAGCTGATTAGCTCCGGCGGATGTGAACCTTACCAATTCCGGCGCCGGGCCAATTTCGGAGAGGCCAGACTAGCCAATGGGGCTAGTTCCGCTAAGGTCCGCCCGCATTCCGAAGGCTCGCATGTAATGGATCAAGGCTTTTTGCCGTCCGGCGATTCCCCGTCCTGTCCCTTGAAGGGGCGCGATCTGCGGCGGGTCGGCACGCATCCTGACCATTGGTATCCGCTGGCCTGGTCGCGCGAACTCAAGCCCGGGCGGACGCTCGCCACCCGCTTCGCCGGGGAGCCGATCGTCCTTGTGCGCCCGAAGGATGCTGCGGCGCCGGTCTTCGCGCTCGCCGACCGCTGCGCGCACCGGCAGGTGCCGCTGAGCCGTGGCACGGTTGAGGGCTGCGCCATCCGCTGCGGCTATCACGGCTGGGCCTATAACGCGGCGGGCTCCTGCACCGACGTGCCCTATCTCGGCAAGGACAAGCTGCCCAACGGCGTGCGCGCCTATCCCTGCCGCGAGGTCAATGGGCTGATCCTGGTTTTTCCGGGCGACCCGGCACTGGCGGAGGTGGTGCCGCTGCCCGGATTGGGCTCGGTCGCCAACCCCGCCTACAAGACGCGGCGCTTCGGCCGCGTGGTCGGCTGCCATTACAGCTTCATGCATGAGAACCTGATGGACATGAACCATCAGTTCCTGCACCGCAAACAGATGGGGCAGATGCGGCCCCGCTTCCTGGGCCAGGCGCAGGGCGAGGACTGGGTGGAGGCGCGCTACAGCTTCGCCCGCACGGGCGGCAAGCAGCCTTGGGGCGAGGCGGCGATCTTCGGCCAGCGGCGCGGGACGGAGGCCGAGCACGCGGACAAGGACGTGATGACGATCCGCACCGAATACCCCTATCAAACGCTCCGCATCCGGACCAAAGACGCGACGCCGGTGATGGATCTCTGGATCGCTTACACGCCGCAGGATCGGGAGCAGCGGACGAACCGCACTTTCGGCCTGCTTTCCATCCACAAGCCGAAGCTCCCCGGCGTTCTCGAAGCCGCCTGGCCGCTGCTGATCCTGTTCACCGAGCGCATCTTCAAGGAAGACCGCGAGATCGTGGAGATGGAGCAGGCGGCGCATGACGCCCAGGGCGAAGACTGGAACCAGGAGGTTTTCCCCGTCATCCGCAACCTGCGCGCGCTGCTGATGGAACGCGGCGCGCTAGAGGATTTGCCGCGCGTCCCGCTCCGCTCGCCCGAGCGGGTCTCGGATTAGGCTCTGCCGCTCAATCGCTCGGCCGCCCAGGCCGCCGCCTCGGCGAGCACCGGGTCAGGCTCCGCCGCCAGCCGCAGAACCTCCGGCAGCAAGCCCGTGTCACCGCTATTGCCGATGGCGATCGCGACATTGCGCACGAAAGCGGTCGCGGCCGATGCGCTTGACCGGCGAGCCGGCGAACAGCGCGCGGAACCCCGCATCATCCAGCGCGGCAAGTTCGGCCAGCGCGGCGCGGCCAGGTCCGCGCGGCGCCGCCAGCTTCGCCTCCCGCCCTGCCGCGCGCGAAGCGGTTCCAGGGGCAGACCGCCAGGCAATCGTCGCAGCCATAGATGCGGTTGCCCATCGCGGCCCGGAATTCCTGCGGGATCGGCCCGGCATGCTCGATCGTGAGGTAGGAGATGCAGCGCGTGCGCATCGAGCCGATAGGGGGCGGGAAACGCATCGGTCGGGCAGGCCGCCAGGCAGCGCGTGCAGGTGCCGCAGCGATCGGCATGCGGCGCATCGCGGCGGCGAGCTCCAGCGTGGTGAAGATCTCGCCCAGGAACAGCCAGGAGCCATGCTGCGCGGGACACGAGATTGGTGTGCTTGCCCTGCCAGCCCAGCCCGGCCTGCTGCGCCAGCGGCTTTTCCATCACCGGCGCGGTGTCGACGAACACCTTCACCTCCGCCCCGAACCGGCGCGAGCGATGAACTGCGCCAGATGCTTCAGCTTGCCCTTGATCACATCGTGATAGTCCCGGTTGCGCGCATAGACCGAGATGTTGCCCCGATCCGGCTGGCCCAGCGTCGCCAGCGCATCGCCGTCCGGCGCGTAGGACATGCCGAGCGCGATCACGCTCGCGCGCCTCCGGCCACAGCGCTTGCGGGTCGGCGCGCTGATCGGCCCGCGCTTCCAGCCAGCCCATCTCGCCATGATGGCCGGCGGCGAGGAATTCCCGCAGCCGCTCGCCGCGCCTCGGGCATCAGCCGCGCCGCGGCGAAACCCGACCGCGTCGAAGCCCGAGCGCCGCGCGCCTTCGCGATCGCGCGATCTGCGGCTTCGAGCCGTCAGCCCCGGCCACGATAGGGCGGCACGTCCTGGTCGGCGGGATCCACGCGCCCGTCGGGCGGCGCGCCGGTCTGCCAGAACACGTCGATCGGCATGCCGCCGCGCGGATACCAATAGGCGCCGATGCGCAGCCAGAGCGGCGCCAGCAGCGTCGATCAGCCGCTCGCGCGATCATCATCGTGCAGGCCTCGTGGAAAGCGCCGTGGTTGCGGAAGCTGCTGAGAAACAGCTTCAGCGACTTGCTCTCCACCATCCAGTCGCCGGGGATGTAGTCGATCACGATATGGGCGAAATCCGGCTGGCCGGTCATCGGGCAGAGCGAGGTGAATTCCGGGCAGGTGAAGCGCACGACGTAATGCTTGCCCCCGGCGCCGGGTCGGCCACGCGCTCCAGCACCGCCTCCTCCGGGGTGTCGGCTGGGCGCGCGTGGTGGCCGAGCTGCGTCAGGCCGGCATAGGGTTCGTCGGTCATGCTGTTCGCTCTCCTTCCGCCCAGGCCGCGCGCAACGCCGCGCGCATAGCGCCGCCAGCCGTCCTGCCAGGATCGCGCGCGCGCAGCCCGCGCATCAGGCTCTGATAATAGGTCAGGTTATGCCAGGTCAGCAGCATCGGCCCCAGCATTTCCTCGCGCGCGGAACAGATGGTGCAGATAGGCGCGGGCTATGGCGCGTGCAGCCGGGCAGGCGCAGCCGGGATCGAGCGGGCCGCCGTCATCGGCGAAGCGCGCATTGCGCAGGTTGAACATGCCGCGCGAGGTGAAGGCGCGCGCCGGTGCGCCCGGCGCGGGTCGGCATCACGCAGTCGAACATGTCGATGCCGCGCGCGACCGCGCCCAGCAGGTCGTCCGGCGTGCCGACGCCCATCAGGTAGCGCGGCTTGTCCGCCGGCAGCAGCGGCGCCGGTCGTCTCGAGCATCGCGAACATCATCTCCTGGCCCTCGCCCACCGCGAGGCCGCCGATCGCATAGCCCTCGAAGCCGATCGCCGTCAGCGCCGTCGGCCGAACGGCGGCGCAGATCGCGGATAGACGCTGCCCTGCACGATGCCGAACAGCCCGTAGCCCGCGCGCGGCACGAAAGCCTCGCGCGACAGCGCCGCCCAGCGCATGGACAGCTCCATGGAGGCCGCGCGCCTGCGTCCTCGCGTCGCCGGAAACGGGCGTGCATTCGTCCAGCACCATGGTGATGGTGGCGTCCAGCAGTGCTGGATTCTCCATCGAGCGTCGCCGGCGTCAGCCGGTGCGCGGCTGCCGTCGATATGCGAGCGGAACGTCACGCCGTCGGCGTCCAGCTTGCGCAGCTTGGCCAGCGACATGACCTGGAAGCCGCCGGAATCGGTCAGGATCGGGCCGGGCCAGTCCATCAACCGATGCAGCCCGCCCAGCCGCGCCACGCGCTCCGCGCCGGGCCGCAGCATCAGGTGATAGGTGTTGCCGAGCACGATGCTGGCGCCGGTGGCGCGCACCGCATCGGCGGTCATCGCCTTCACCGTGCCGGCGGTGCCCACCGGCATGAAGGCCGGCGTCGGCACCGCGCCATGCGCGGTGTGCAGCATCCCGGCGCGGGCGGCGCCGTCTGTCGCCGCGAAGCGTCCAGCGTCAGGCTCATCCGCGCGCTCCAGCAAGCGAGGCGTCGCCATAGGAATAGAAGCGGTAGCCGGTGCGCGATGGCATGGGCATAGGCGGCGCGCATGCGCGTCGATGCCCGCAGAAGGCGGCAGACCAGCATGAACAGCGTCGAGCGCGGCAGATGGAAATTGGTCAGCAGCAGATCGACGACGCGGAAACGGTAGCCGGGCAGGATGAAGATATCGGTCTCGCCGGCGAAGGGGCGCAGCAGGCCGTCGGTATCGGCCGCCGTCTCCAGCAGGCGCAGCGCTGGTGGTGCCGACGGCGACGATCCGCCCGCCTGCCGCACGCGCGCGCGTTGATCGCCGCCGCCGCCTGCGGACGTGATGATGCCGCGCTCGGCATGCATGCGGTGCTCGCGCCACATCGCTCCACGCGCACGGGCAGGAACGTGCCGGCGCCGACATGCAGCGTGACGGTCGCGCGCGCCGATGCCGCGCGCATCCAGCGCCGCCAGCAGCGCCGGGGTGAAATGCAGCCCGGCCGTGGGCGCCGCGACCGCGCCCTCGTGGCTCGGCGAACATCGTCTGGTAATCCGCCGCGTCCGCGACGGTCGGCCCCTCCGGCCGCTCGATATAGGGCGGCAGGGCCAGCGCGCCGGCCTGCGCCAGCGCAGCGGCGAAATCCGCGCCTTCCTGGTCGAAGCGCAGGGCGACGCCGCCATCGCCGCGCCGCTCCTGCACCGTCGCGGTGAGATCGGCGCCCATCGAACGCCAGCACATCGCCGGGACGCAGCCGCCGCGCGTTGCGCGCCAGCGCCTGCCAGGACCCGTCGGCCAGCGGCCGGTCGAGCGTGATGCCGATCCGCGCCTCCCCCCGCCGCGCCGCTAGCTGGGCCGGGATCACGCGCGTATCGTTGCAGACCAGGAGGTCGCCGGGTTCGCAGCAGCATCGGGCAGATCGCGGACGATGCGGTCTTCCAACCGGCCGGGCGTCACATGCAGCAGCCGCGCGGCATCGCGCGGCCGGGCCGGGTGCTGGGCGATGCGCCGGGCGGCAGGACGAAATCGAAGTCGGACAGTTGCATCAAGAGGTTAGTCGTCGAGATAGGAGGACAGCTCGATCAGGTTGCCATCGGGGTCCCGGCAATAGACGGAGCTCATCGGGCCGAGCGCGCCGAGCCGGCTGACCGGGCCTTTCTCGACGGAGACGCCGCAGACGGTGAGATGGGCGACGATATCCTCCGGCCCGACGGCGGTGACGAAGCAGATGGTGGCGGTGCCGGGGCCGGCGGAAGCGCCGGTGAGCGTCAGATCTTCATCGGCGGTATAGAGGTTGAGTTTCTGGCCGCCGAACTTCAGCGCCGTGCGGCCATCGACGCCGAATTCCTCGCGATCCATGCCGAGCACGCGCTGGAACCAGGAGGCCGTGGTCTCGATATCGCCGCAGGTGAGCGAGATATGATCGATCCGGTCGACGGTGAAGCGCATGGCTCAGCCCTTTGATAGTGGCGCCGGCAAGGCGGCCAATGCTGGGCCATAGCGGAATAACACCAAACAGGGAATGTCGGGGGCCGGGTTGGAGGTTCTGCTAGAGCAATATCGGATCAGGTGGAGTCACCTGATCCGAAGATTTGCGTTCTTAATCAAAAACCTAGAGCGGGATTGCGAGCGACAAGCGAACCAGTCACGCTCTAAGAGCCGACGCCTTGCCTGTGACAGGGCAAAAGGGGGTGAGACGAGACGAATCATCTCCATACGGAGATCAAGACATGACGAATAATGAGCATATCGCAAGATTTACGGCCGCTGAACTGGCCGCGAAACGTGCCCGCGGTTAGAGCCGAACCGACCGCGCCCGCATCCTCGCCAAGACCGAGAATGACTTGGAACGGGACATCGCGACCGATCCCGACTGATCCGATATTGCTCTAATCCTTCGGCGGCGAGCGGCGCCGGAAGGCGTCCAGACTCACCACCTGGGGCGCTTCTGGCGTTTCGGCCGCATCGGCCTCCGCCGCCGTCTCATCCGCGATCTCGTCATCCGGCAGATCCTCGTCGATCACCTCCGGCTGCATGCGCAGCCCGAAGCGGGCATGGGGATCGGCGAAGCCGATGATCGCGCCGGCAGGGATGACGAGCGTCGACGGGATGCCCGAGAAGGACAGGCCGACCGTCAGCACGCGGTCCTCATCGACCTTGAGGTCCCAGGTACTGATGCTGGAGGACGATGGTCATCTCCTCCGGATACTGGGCGGAGAGCCGGGCAGGGATATGCACCCCCGGATAATCGGTGCGGAAGGTGATGTAGAAATGATGGGAGCCGGGCAGCCCCTGCTCGGCGGCATAGGCGAGAGCGCGGAGAACAACCTGCCGCTGCGCCTCTTCAAGCCAACCCTCATAGGGAAGCAGGCTCGGGGGAGGATCGCTCGGCTCATCTGTCACTGACGCATCTCCGGTTCAGCCAAGGCAGTGGCCCGGCCGCCCGCCGGGTTGCCCAATAACCTCAAGAGGCGCGGCATAACCCGTCGCGGCGCCGACGACCAGGGCCGAACCATGTTAGGAGCAACGAGTGCCGCGAAATAGGGGGCTTCTGTTGCCCGGTGCCCCCCGAACCGCGCTTATCACTGCTTACGCAGCGACAGCGAATGCCTCATGATTGTCGTTGGCATTTGTAAAATGACCCGATAACGGCGGAATCATGCCGGGCAAAAGATGGGTCTTTACCACGCGTGTCGAGCCTGTTTCGCCCCCATAGGCCCCGAAACCCCGGGATCGATTGGTGGAGGCGCCGGGTACTGCCCCCGGGTCCACAACGCTTATTCCACACACCGTTTATCGCCATAGCCGGCAAGCCGGCAGAGCCCATATAGGCCGCACGACGCAGTTGAAGAGAAGAGGCACGGCGTGAGCCTGAGCGAAGACCAGACCATCGCGATCCCCGCAGCTGCCCGAGGCCGCGCAGCCGACCCTGCCGCGCCACCGTGCCGGCGCTGGAGGCGCTGCTGTTCACGCCGATCCCGGTGCTCGATCACGGCTTCGTCCGCGTCATCGACTACATGGGCGACGACGCGCGCCATCGTGCAGGCGGCCCGCGTCTCCTACGGCCGCGGCACCCGGCAAGTGTCAGCGAGGATGCCGGCCTGATCCGCTACCTGATGCGCCACCGGCACACGCACGCCGTTCGAGATGTGCGAGATCAAGTACCACGTGAAGCTGCCGATCTTCGTCGCGCGGCAGTGGATCCGCCACCGCACCGCCAACGTGAACGAATACTCCGCGCGCTATTCGATCCTGGACCGGGAGTTCTACATCCCCGCGCCCGAGCACCTGGCCGCGCAATCCGACCGTCAACCGGCAGGGCCGCGGCGCGGTGCTGGAGGGCGAGGAGGCGGCCCGACGTGCTGGCCCTGCTGCGCGACGACGCCGAGCGCAGCTACGACCACTACGCCGGCATGCTGAACGAGGAGCGCGAGGAGGCGCCCGGCCGATCCGGACCGCCAGGGCCTGGCGCGCGAACTGGCGCGGATGAACCTGACGCTGAACACCTATACGCAATGGTATTGGAAGACCGACCTGCACAATCTGCTTCATTTCCTGTCGCTGCGCGCCGACGCCCACGCGCAATACGAAATCCGCGTCTATGCCGAGGCGATGCTGGCGATCGGTCGACGCCTGGGTGCCCGCTCGCCGCGCAGGCCTTCCGCGACTACCGGCTGGGCGCCGTCACCTTCTCGGCGCCGATGCTGGCCGTGCTGCGCCGCATGCTGGCGGGGGAGACGGTGGAACAGGCGGGGAGCGGGCTCTCGGCGCGGGAATGGCGGGAGATGATGGCGAGCCTGGAGCGGGCGGGCTGATTGCCGCACCTTCTCCATCCTGGGTCGTTGACCCGAGGCGCCCTTTGCAGCATGGACCGCACCGAAACGTGACGGAGGGCACCTTGGCCCATAGCAATCGATCCCCTGCCGCAACCCTCGGCCGCCGGGACTGGCTGGCCGGTGCCGCCATGGCGCTCACGCTGCCGGCCCTGCCCGCCTTCGCGGCCACTACGCCTGTCCTCGGCACGGAAACCGAGGGCAAGCCCTGGACGCTCGCGCGCTACACGGATGCCATGGCCGCATCGGGCCGGCCGACCGTCATCTCCCAATCCGAATTCGACGCTATCCAGGCCCGCAAGCCCGCCGCGATGGCCCTGATCGCGAGCTACCTCAAGGCGCATTTCGGCGCGGCCGACCCCGCCGTGCTCGCCGCCTTCCAGGAGGTGCCGCGCGAATACTTCCATTATGAGTACCAGGGGCACATCGCCGCGCCCGCCGAGGCCTATGAGGCGACGCCCAAGCCCTGGGCCATCGGCTACGGCTCGGCACTCTCCGACTACCTCGGCCAGGCCTATATGACGCAACTCCTGCACCCAAAGCCCGGCATGGTGTCGCTGGAAGTCGGCACCGGCAGCGGGTTCCAAAGCTCGCTGCTGTCGCGGATCGTGAAGCAGGCCTATTCGATCGAGATCATCCAGCCGCTCGGCCAGGCGGTCTCCCATATCTTCCGCCCCCTCGGCTACGACAATATCGCGACGCGGGTGGGAGACGGCTATTACGGCTGGCCGGAGGTGACCGAAGGTTTCGATGTCATTATCGTCACCTGTGCGGCGGAATTCGCGCCGCCCGACCTGTTCAAGCAGCTGAAGCCCGGCGGCCGGATGATCATTCCGATCGGCCAGCCCTTCAAGCGCGGCCAGGTGCTGTACGTCTACACCAAGGACGCGAACGGGAAGATCCACTCGCGGCGGGATGTCGGCGTCTTCTTCATTCCGATGACCGGCGCGATCCAGAAGCAGGCGAAACCCGCCTGAATTCCGGGCGGGGTCGTTCCGCCCCGGCATTCTTGCAGAATTCCGGGGCGCCGAAACCATTCCGACCATCGACCCGGATCGTGTTGTAGGGCAGGTTTGTCCCGAACAGGGACTCCCCCGCGGGTCCTCAGCCTGACAAAGCGCGTCCCCCGCCCCCCGCTTGCGAGGAAGAGCCCCGCCTCATGTCGATCCACGCCGCCCTGACCCATCGCACCTGCTATCGCTATGACCGGCCGGTCAGCCTCGGCCCGCAGACCATCCGCCTGCGCCCGGCGCCGCATGCGCGCACGCCGATCCTGTCCTATGCGCTGAAGGTCGACGCCGAAGCCGCATTTCCTCAACTGGCAGCAGGACCCGCAGGGCAATTTCCTGGCCCGCGTGGTGTTCCCCGAGAAGGTGACCGGATTTCGAGGTCACGGTCGATCTCGTCGCCGACATGGCGACGATCAACCCGTTCGACTTCTTCCTGGAGCCCGAGGCCGAGACCTTCCCGTTCACCTACGACCCGGTGCTGGACCAGGAACTGGCGCCGTTCCGCAAGATCGACGCCGGCCGGGCCCGCTGCTGACCGGCGCTGCTGGCCGCCATCCCGCGACGAGCCGAGCAGCGCACCGTCGATCATGCTGGTCGAGCTCAACCAGCATGATCGCAGAGCGCAGTCGCCTACATCGTGCGGCATGGAGCCCGGCGTCTGGACGCCGGAGGAAACGCTGGGCGAGCGCCAAGGGCTCCTGCCGCGATTCCGCCTGGCTGCTGGTGCAGCTGCTGCGCCATCTGGGCTTCGCCGCGCGCTTCGTCTCCGGCTACCTGATCCAGCTCGTCGCCGACGTGAAGCCGCTCGACGGGCCGGCCGGCCCGACCGCCGATTTCACCGATCTGCACGCCTGGGCCGAGGTCTATCTGCCCGGGCGCCGGCTGGATCGGCCTCGATGCCACCTCCGGCCTGATGGCCGGCGAAGGCCATATCCCGCTCGCCGCCAGCCCCGACCCGATCTCGGCCGCGCCGATCTCCGGCGCTGGTCGAGAAGTGCGAGACCGACCTTCGACTTCGAGATGACGGTGACGCCGCATCGCGCGAAACGCCGCGCGTCACCAAGCCCTATACCGACGCGCAGTGGCAGGACATTCTGGCGCACGGCGCGCGCGGTCGACCGCGCGCTGCGCGCGCGGCGACGTGCGCCTGACCATGGGCGGCGAGCCGACCTTCGTCGCCGCCACCGACATGGAGGCGCCGGAGTGGAACACCGACGCGCTCGGCCCGACCAAGCGCGCACTACGCCGGCCGGCTGATGCGCAGGCTGACGCCGCTCTGGGCGCCGGGCGCGGCGCTGCACCTACAGCATGGGCAAGCATTATCCCGGCGAGCAGCTGCCGCGCTGGGCGCTGCACGCGCATTGGCGCGCGGATGGCGAGCCGGTCTGGACGCGACCCGGCGCTGCTCGCCTCCGACGACGACCACGACAACGCGCACGGCCGCAGGACGCCGCGCGCTTCGCCGCCGCCTGGCCGAGCGGCTGCAGGTCGACCCCGAGCTGGTCATCCCGGCCTATGAGGACATCCATTACTACCTGTGGCAGGAACACCGCCTGCCGGCCAACGTGCTGGCCGAGGACGCCAAGCTGCGCGACCCGCTGGAGCGCGCGCGGCTGGCGCGGGTGTTCGGCCAGGGCCTGGCTGCCACGGTCGGCAGCGTGCTGCCGCTGCGCCGCGTGATCGAGGACGGCGCGCGCCGCTGGCAGACCGGCAAATGGTTCTTCCGCGACGGCGCGATGTTCCTGGTCCCCGGCGACAGCCCGATCGGCCTGCGCCTGCCGCTGGAAAGCCTGCCCTGGGCCGACCCGGAACAGCATCGAGTATCGATTTCGAGCCCGATCCGTTCGCGCCGCGCGAGCAGCTGCCGCCGCGCCAGGCGATGCAGCGCCGCGCGCATGCGCGGCGAGGGCCCCGGCCGTGCGGCATCGAGGCGCTTCCGCCCGGTGCCGCAGGACGCTGCCGGTGGTCGGCCGCGAGGAGCCCGGCTGGTGCGCACCGCGCTGGCCGTCGAAGCCGCGCGACGGCATGCTCCACGTCTTCTTCCCGCCGCTCTTCGCCGTCGAGGACTGGCTGGAGCTGACCGCCGCGGTCGAGGACACCGCCGCCGGAATTCGGCCGCAAGGTCGTGCTGGAAGGCTACCTGCCGCCGAGGACGACCGCGCATGCTGAACTTCTCGGTCACCCCCGACCCCGGCGTGATCGAGGTCAATATCCATCCGGCGACAAGCTGGGCGCGAGCAGGTCGAGCGCACCGAGCAGCTCTACGAGGAAGCGCGCGAGGTCGGCCTGGCCACGGAGAAATTCATGCTGGACGGCCGCCATGTCGGCACCGGCGGCGGCAACCATGTGGTGATGGGCGGCGCCCGCGCCGAGGACAGCCCGTTCCTGCGCCGGCCCGACCTGCTGAAGTCGCTGCTGGGCTTCTGGCACAACCACCCCAGCCTGTCCTTCCTGTTCAGCGGCCTGTTCATCGGCCCGACCAGCCAGCATCCGCGCATCGACGAGGCGCGCGCAGGACAGCCTGAACGAGCTGGAAATCGCCTTCAGCCAGGTCAGCCCGTTCGAGCAGACGCCGCCCTGGCTGACCGACCGGCTGTTCCGCAACATCCTGGCGGACATGACCGGCAACACGCACCGCACGGAATTCTGCATCGACAAGATGTACGCGCCCGACGGCGGCATCGCGGCCGGCGCGGGCTGGTGGAATTCCGCGCCTTCGAGATGCCGCCGCATGCGCGGATGTCGGCGGCGCAGATGCTGCTGATGCGCTCGGCCGTCGCGGCGTTCTGGCAGAACACCCTATGAGCGCCGGCTGGTCCGCTGGGGCACCCGGCTGCACGACGAGTTCATGCTGCCGCATTATGTCGAGCAGGATTTCCACGACGCGCTGGACGAGCTTGGCGAGCTTCGGCTTCCGGCGCTCGATCCGGAATGGTTCGCGCCGCATCTCGAATTCCGCTTCCCGCAGATCGGCGAGGTCGCGGTGCGCGACATGCGAGCTGGAACTGCGCCACGCGCTGGAACCCTGGCACGTGCTGGGCGAGGAACAGGCGGCCGGCGGCACCGCGCGCTACGTCGACAGCTCGGCCGAGCGGGTGCAGGCGAAGGTCTCGGGCTGGGTCGATGAGCGCTATGTGCTGGCCTGCAACGGCGTCGCCGTGCCGCTGCAGCCGACCGAGCGCGTCGGCGAATATGTCGCCGGCGTGCGCTTCAAGGCCTGGAACCCGCCGAGCGCGCTGCACCCGACGATCGGCGCGCAGGTCGCCGCTGGTGTTCGACGTCTACGACCGCTGGACCGGCCGCAGCCTCGGCGGCCTGACCCACCACGTCGCGCATCCGGGCGGCCGCAGCTACGATACGCTTCCCGGTCAACGCCAACGAGGCCGAGGCGCGCCGCCGCTCGCGCTTCTCCGTCAGCCTTCACACGCCGGGACCGATGCCGGAGCCGCGCGGCGCGGCGGGGCCGGAACATCCGCGCACGCTCGATCTGCGCCGCTTCGCGTGATCGGACCATGATGCTGCCCGAATCATGACTGATATGAAATGAATCTGTCGGGCGGTGAGGGCGTCGATGAGATGGTGGATGGCACACGCCATATCCGCCCCCATTGGCGCGCCGTGCTCGGCGGGCTGTCCATGTTGTCGGACAGCCTCGCCAACCGGCAGCGGCGCCTCGACCAGGCTTTCGAGGATGAGGGTGTGCGCAGCATCCTGCCCGGCGCGCAGATGGATGCCGAGGCCGACGGGCTCTGGCGCTGCGACCCGATCCCGCTGCCGATCGCGGCCGCCGAATTCGCCGAGCTGGAGGCGGGTCTCACCCAGCGCGCGGCGCTCATGGCGGCGCTGCTCGACGATGTCTATGGCCGGCAGGAACTGCTGGCGGACGGGCTGCTGCCGCCTGCCCTCGTCTTCGACAATCCCGGCTTTCTGCGCGCCTGCCACACCACGGCGCCGGCCTTCCATCCGCGCCTCAATTTCTACGCCGCCGATCTGATCCGTGGGCCGGATGGCCGCTGGCGTGTGCTGAGCGACCGCACCTCGGGCGCTGCGGGCGCCGGCCATGCGCGTGAGAACCGGCGAATTCTCGCCCGCGTCGTGCCGGAGATGTTCCGCTCGGTACAGACCCGCCCGCTGCGGCCGTTTTTCGACACCTGGCAGGATTCGCTGGCGCAGGCGGCGCCGCAAGTACGGCCGCATCCGAATGTCGCCCTCCTCACGCCCGGCCCCGGCAGCCCGCAATGGCTCGAGCATATGTTCCTGGCGCGCGAACTCTCCTGCAGCCTGGTCGAGGGCGGCGACCTCACCATCCGCGGCGGCGTCGTCTACCTCAAGATGCTCAACGGCCTGCATCGGATCGACGTGATCCTGCGCCGCCTGGACGGCCGCATGGTCGATCCGCTGGAACTCAGCTCCGGCAGCCTGCTCGGCGTCCCCGGGCTGATGGACGCGATCCGCGGCGGCACGGTCCGCGTCGTCAACGATCCGGGTTCGGGCCTCGGCGAGGCACCCGCAATCGCCGCCTTCCTGCCCGCGCTCTGTGAGAGCCTGCTGGGCGAGCGGCTGCGGCTGCCGAGCGTCCAGACCGTTTGGCTCGGCGACGCGGCGGCGCGCGAGCGGGTCATGGCCGACTCGGCGCGCTGGCTGATCCGCCCCGCCACCGACGGCAGCAGCCAGCCGAAGCTCGCGGCGGATCTCGACCCGGCGGAGCGGAGCAAGCTCTTCGCGCAGATCGCGGCGAAGCCCTGGGCCTTCGCGGCCTCGGCCGGCATCCCGCCCTCGGTTGCGCCCTGCGCCCGCGGGGCCGAGCTGGTGCCGCAGGCGATCGTGCTGCGCATGTTCCTGGTGAAGAACGCCGGCACCTGGCATGCGATGCCGGGCGGCCTGGCGCGGCATCTCGAACCCGGCCAGCTTACCGGCCATCTGCCCGCGCGCGGCATCTCCAAGGATGTCTGGGTCATGGCCGAGGGCAGCGAGACGATCGTCGGGCCGGCCGCCATGCCGCAGACGCGCGCTGCAGATCCGCCGCACCTTCGGCGAGCTGCCGAGCCGCACCGCCGACAACATGTTCTGGCTCGGCCGCTATATCGAACGGCTGGAGGCGACGGCCCGGCTGACCCGCGCCATCATCCTCCGCCTCGGCCGCAACGCGCCGATGCCGCGCGAGCATATGGAACTGCAACTGCTGGAAGCCTGTCTCGCCGCGTCGCATCTCGACGATCCGGAGATGCGGGCCAAGGGCGGCACGCTGACGGCCGCCGTCGCCGCCTCCACCCGCGATGGCGGCGCCATCGCCCGGCTGCTCGGCCATGTCGGGCGACTGACCGAACTGGTCCGTGACCGGCTGACCGGCGAGATGTACGCCTCCTTCACCCATACGCTCCGCGCCGCCTCGGAAGAGGCAGCGGCGAGCGGCGGCAATCTCCACGGGCTCGCCCATACCATGGCGAGCATCCAGCGCTTCTCGACCGTGGTCGCGGGCCTCGCCGCCGAGAATATGGTGCGCGGCGGGAGCTGGCTTTTCCTCGACATGGGCCGCCGGGTCGAACGCGCGGCGCAGACGGTTGACCACCTCGCCGTCGTGCTGGACCAGCCCGAAGCGCGCTGGGAGCTGGGGCTGCGCCTCGCTTTGGAGATCTGCAACTCGGCGATCACCTATCGCAGCCGCTACTTCACAGCACTTCAGGCGGCCCCCGTGCTGGACCTTGTCATTGCCGATGACAGCAATCCGCGCGCGGTTGCTTTCCAGCTCGTGACGCTCGGCGCCCTGCTCGGCAAGATCGGCGGCGGCGGCGATGACCGGCTGACCGGCCAGGCGGAGACGCTGCTGCGCGCGGCGCAGTCCATCGTCAGCGACCTGGTCGCCAGCCATGAGGATGCCAGGACGCTGGAGGCCGTGCCGCGCCGGCTGACCGTTCTGGCCGAGGGCGTGCGCACGCTGTCCGATCTGCTGTTCCGGCGCTATTTCGCCCTGCTGCCGATGCCCCGCGCCGTGGGTGTCGAGCAGGAAGACGAAGTGCCCGTGCTGCGCGGCGCGGCCTGACGCGCCCCAGCCGGACCCCGCACCCCATGCGCTTCAAGCTTCGCCACACCACGGCCTACACCTATGCGGATCAGGT
Organism: uncultured Pseudomonadota bacterium; assembly: GCA_963745125.1. GTDB lineage: Bacteria > Pseudomonadota > Alphaproteobacteria > Acetobacterales > Acetobacteraceae > Acidisoma. Next base: position 552,033 of record CAVUWB010000006.1, on the reverse strand, counting down.
CGATCTCGCGAGCCATATGCTGCACCTGGCGCCGAGGCCACTGCCCTGGCAGAGCGTGCGCGGCGTGCGCATCCTCTGCGACCCGCCGCCTGCCCGCACCAGCCAGGCGATCGACCATTTCGGCAATCCGGTGAGCTGGCTGTTCATCGAGCAGCCGCATTCCTGTCTGCGCGTCACCGCCGAATCGGAAGTCGATGTCCTCTTCCCGCCCGCTCCGGCGCCGGAGGACACACCGCCCTGGGAGGTGGTCGCCGCCCAGGCCGCCGCCGCCGGCCCCGCCGCCTGGCAGGCCACGGAATTCATCTTCGCCGGCCCGATGGTGCCGACCGACCAGGGCGCCGGCCCCTATGTCGCGGAATCCTTCCCGCCCGGCCGGCCGATCCTCGACGGGCTGATCGAGGTCAATGCCCGCATCAAGAAAGATTTCGCCTTCCGGCCGCTCAGCACCACCGTCACGACCCCGGTCGCGCGCGTGCTCGCCCAGAAGGCCGGCGTCTGCCAGGATTTCGCCCATCTGATGATCGCCGGGCTGCGCAGCCTGGGCCTGCCGGCCCGCTATATCTCGGGCTATATCCGCACCCACACCGCGCCCGGCCGGCCGCGCCGCATCGGCGCCGATGTCTCCCACGCCTGGGTCGGCGCCTGGCTGGGCGAGGCCCATGGCTGGGTCGATCTCGACCCCACCAACAATCTCATCGTCGGTGAGGAGCATGTGGTGCTCGGCTGGGGCCGCGAATTCGGCGATGTCTCCCCGCTGCGGGGCATCATTCTGGGCGGCGGCGAGCACACCCTGTCCGTCTCGGTCGATCTCGAACCGCTCGGCGATTGAGCGGCCCGGATGCAGCCCCGGTTTGCGCGGATGATGCGAGGCGAGGCTGGCGCCGGCAGGCCGGGCGCGGCATTCTGCCTTATGGCTTCTGCACGACCCTCCTCCTGCGTGGATGTTTTGGAATGCGGGGCGGACCGTCTGCTCTACCGCGTCACTCTGCCGCCTGAAGCGATGCCGCCCGTTCCCACCCGTGATCTCGAACGGGCCTGGGACGCGGCCCAGACCATGCCGCGCGCATCCGCCAGCGTCTCGCCCGCCGTTGCCGCGCATCGCCGTTTCAGCTTTCGCGGCGCCGATGGGCGCGTCGCCACCTTCGACCTCGATGACCGGGATGCGCGGGTTTGGGCGGGTGCGGTGGACCGCGTCGTCGGCCTCACCACGCTCGGCGGCATCTCCCTCTGCCTGCGGCTGCTGGCCTTGGTCGACCTGATGGCGACCTCCGCCTGGGCCTTCGGCTTCATGACACCGAAACGCGATGGCGCGCGGCTCGACCGGGCCCTGTTCCGCGCGGCGGCTCGTGCCGATCTAACGGCGGAGGCTCGAATTCGATGAGGCCTCCCTCCGCCGCATCTTGCCGGAACCGCCTGCCGATCAGGCTGGCCGCCGGCCTTTCACCGGAGTCTCCGCATGAGCATCCCGCCCCCGCCGTTTCGCCCAATGCCTGATGACCGCAGGTGGAGAAACCGGACGTCTGAATCACGCGGCCAAATAAATGACTCAGAGCGGGATGGCGAGCCAAGGCGAGCGCGTCATGCTCTGATCGTGCCGAGCCTCACGGCGCTGGCCTTGCCTCTCCTGCTGCTCGCCTCCTGCGCCGAGGCGCCGCAGCAGAGCCGGAGCGAGCAAGCCCAGTATGACGCTTGCCACCGGCAGGCGGACCAGATCGTCGAACATGGGAATGTCGACGCGCTGGCCGACAACCAGTTCGACCCCATCAGTTCGCCTTATGCCTCGACCTCCGTCCTCACCAATTCGACGGATAACCTTTCGATCGAGCATGAGCGCGAGGACGTGCTGAACGATTGTCTCCACCACTTCGATTCGCTGCCGGCCAATGCGGGTGTCGTGACGGCAACGCCGCCGGCGGCGCCGGTGGCGGCACCCGTCGCGCCACCCCCGGCCGACCTCGCCGAGCCGACCGGCGGCGATCTGACCAAGCCGCCGATCCTGCCGCCCGGGCAGTAACCGCCGACAATCTAGAGCGTTTCCTATTCGCTTACGCTCACAGTCACCGCTCTAGCTCTTTGTTTTTACGAGCATCTTCACCCGATCAGATGATTCCATATGATCGGGATCTGCTCTATTGCGGAGCCGGCAGTGGCTGGCTCTGGATGGAATTGGTCAAAGGTGTCGGTGCCCCGGCCTGGGCAGACGCGACAGGGCTCGCGGGCTCGACGGGCGCCGGCGGCGGCTCGCCATAGGATGCAGCACTTTCAAGCGGTTGCGGAGGCGGCAAGCCGCCATCCCCCGGGGAGGGCTGAACCGGCCCGCCGCCATTGGGCGCCGGCACGCCGGGCGCGCTCGCCCATAGCGGGTCCCCGAGATTGACGGTGTGGGGCGAGGTATTGGTCGCCGTCAGGGCGCCCGCCCCCGCGCCGACAGCCGCACCAATCACAACCCCGATCGGGCCACCGATGAGGCCGATCACCGCGCCGGTTCCGGCGCCCGTTGCTATTCCACCCGAAGTTCGATCCGGCTCGCTGCTGCCACAACCCGCAAGAGCCAAGGCCAGAGCGCCGTAGAGAACGACAACTCGACGCATTGTCACCTCCCCTGAGCATGAAACTCGCCCTTTCCATCGGCGATTGCGCCCCCAATGTCCAGAACTCCCGTCAGGGACAAGATGTTTGTTGTCAGCGCGCTCCGGCTTTTGCTTCAATCGCGGCCGCAAGATCCCTGTCCAGACGCCTTCGGTCATCACGGTCTGTTTGATCGCGTGAAGGGGACCTTTGGCGCTAACGCCTTCTATCATCACGCTTCAGTTTCGATCGGAGAAATGGAATGGCTCACTTCGACCTGAAATCGCTGCCGCAGCGGCCCGCCTGGGTGCAGGAATTTCAAGCCTTCATCATGCGGGGCAATGTCATTGACCTCGCTGTCGGCATCATCATCGGCGCTGCTTTCACAACGATCGTGAGTAGCCTGGTCAAGGATATCATCACGCCGATCCTCGGCCTGGTCGTGGGCGGCATCGACTTCAGCAATATCTTCCTGACCCTCAAAGGGCCGCATGCCGCGACCCTCGCCGATGCTCAGAAGGCCGGGGCCGTCACCGTCAATGTCGGCGTCTTCCTGAATGCGGTCATCAACTTCCTGATCGTCGCCTTCGCGATCTTCTGGCTCGTGAAGGGTGTCTCGAAGATGTACCACAAGCCGGCGCCGGTGGCGCCGCCGCCCACGACCAGCGAACTGCTGCTCGGCGAGATCCGCGACCTGCTGAGGGGACATAGTGAGGGCGCCCTGGCGCCATCCGCCACGCCGCTGCCGCCGGACGCATAAGGCGGCGGCCGATCAGGCGGCGCCGCCTGATCGATCCGGCTTATTGGCCGGAGGAGCCGAAGCCCACGAACCCGGCCGAGGGTACCGGCGCGCCGGAATCGTCGGCCGTCGGCGGCGCGGCGGCAACGCCTGCGTCAGCCGTCGTCTCCTCGCTTCCATAGGCGCTTCTGCGGGGCGCCGCACCGCCGGTTGCCTGCCCCCCGAAGAATGAGACCGGCGCCGAGGCATCGCGCTCATCCTTGCTGCTCAGCCCGAGCGTATTCGCCGGCGGTGCCGCCATCGGCCCTTGCGCATCGGTGATGTCGCTGCCGTCCGAATGTAGAAGGGTGACGAGAAGGAAGGTGATCTCGTTGCGGCCGAGCGCCACCGATTCGTCAATCGGCGTCTGGCCGACGGCATTGGTGGCGCTCAGCTCCGCCCCGCGCGCGATCGCGTCCCGCGCCGCCGCCGCGTCACCCCGGTCGATCGCGTCGAACAACTCGTCGTTCGGCGACAGAAGATCGCCGTTGATGGTCCCGTGATTGACCGGACCGTTGCTCTGATGCGCGCCGGGCAGGCCGGGGACCGAGGGCTGCGCGGGCGCGATACCGCTGCCGCCCTGCACGACGGGACCTGTCGAGTTCGGGGACGGCAAGGCAGCCTGGGCCGCCGCCTTGTGGGCGGGAAAGGCGCAAGCGAGGATCAGGCCCGCGACCAAGCCTGGCGCGACCCGCGCCAACATCGTGTTATTCTTCATCTTTTCTGCTCCATCCGCTGCAGCCGCGCTGCCGCCGTGGCCTGTCATTTTCGTGGCACCCGCCAGGCAATCGGCTACCCTGCTCCGGCGTTCAACCACCAAAACCCCAGATTGAGGTAGGCTGCATAGCAGAACCAGGCCAAAGAAGGGAGCAGTAATGCGCCCGCGATCCGATTGCGGCGGCAAAAGGCTACGAGCGTCGCCACCGAGACCGCGATCAGGGCGACCATGACCCAGAGCGCGATGGCCGGCGCCCTGAGACCGAAGAAGGTCGGCGCCCAGGCGGCTATCAGCGCGATCTGCCACCCCCAGAGGCGCAAGGCGGGCCGCGCGCTCGGCTGCCAAGGGTCGACCCGCCGCCAGAGCAGCCAAGCCGCGACGCCCAGCATCGCATCCGCCAGAGCCCAGATCGCGGCGAAGGCGCGGGTCGGCATGGTCAGCGGCGGCTCACGCAGGGACAGGTACCAATGGGCGATGCCGTTATCGGCAGCCCCCACAGCCGCGCACTGAACCAGGAGGCTGAGCCCGAGAAAGCCGATCAGCGCGAAAACCTGCGCGCCGCGCTCATGCCCACCGCCGGGATCGCGTACGTCCTGGAAGACACGGCCCCTTTCCCACCTGCGCCGCATCGGCGCGAAGCAAAACTAGGCGTATGGGTCGCGAGTTGGAAGTCCGCCGATCGAAGGCGGCCCGTTCGGCCGCCGCGCGATTAGCGAATCGAGCGGTCGGGAACGCTGGTCTGGATCGCGGCGCCGTCGAAGGATGCCCCGTCGAAGGATGGCGCCGACGCGAACTGGACAGTCTGGCTGAAGACCGGCGTCCCCTGCTCCCGCTCGGCGGCGGTGCGCAGATCGGCGGGCGGCTGATCGCTGAGGATCTGCGGCGCCGGGGTTTGCGCATCGGCCACCAGGGTCGCCGGCGCGTCATGGCCGTAGATGAAGCCGTAGGTCGGATAGACGCTGCCATAGCGGGGCGAATGGCCGAGGGCGACGCGAACCGCCGTCCAGTCATTATCGGCCGAGACATCGACCACCGATATGCCCGAGGATATGCCGCCGCGCGTGAAGCCGAGGCCGCCCCAATTCGCCTGGGTCACGACGATCTCGCGCTGATTGACCACCTCGGTGACGACCGCGACATGGCCGAGGCGCATGCGGCCATTGGCCCGGAAGTTCAGCACGCTGCCGGCGGCGGGCGTATTGCCGCGCTGATAGCGGCCCGCCGCCTCGTTCCACCAAAGATAGGCGTCGCCGGTCAATTCGATCCCCGAGACGCTCCGGGCATAGGGCACGCATTCAATCCAGCCGCCGCGATAGACGGCGCTGCTGTAGAGGCCATCCCCGTCCCGCCGGCGATCATGCGTGCGCCAGGCGGTGTGCAGGTAGGTCCGGCCATGGCGGTGAACTTCGTAGGTCACACGCTCCACATCGGCGCGATGTTCATGTCTGGAGGCCGCGGCCACACGCACCAATTCGTGACGATGCGAGGCCGATGCATGAAGATTGTGATCAAGTCTCCGTGAATGTGCTTCAGCCGAAACGAAAGTGAGAGAGGATCCCGCAACCAAAAATGATGCGAAAACACAAGCTTTTCGGACCAAGTTCCGCATCGGCATCCGTATCATCCCAAACAGCGCATTCAGCAGTTCGTGGAAGCCGGGGTAACGGAGCCGTGTGCCTTTCACAACCATCTAACGTCAAAAATGCATGTCAAGGGGCTATTTTGTCGAATTCTGATACAGAACGTGGGTGCTTTTTAGGATCGAAGTCCTAGAAATTCGATACGGAGGCCGCACGATGACAGCTTCGGGCCTCGATTCTAAGGAGGGAAAGGGGCGTGCGACGCGGCGCTTGGCCGCGTCGCAACATGGTAACCGGCGACCCGGCAAACCCCACACGCGCGTAACGCGCACGGGCGGGGCTGGCGGCGTCAGGTCACTTGCAGGCGGTGATCATGATCTCAACGAGGTGGCGCTCATCGGCCATATTCGCTTCCACACAGGCGCGGGCCGGCGAACCGCCTTCCGGCAGCCAGGCGGTCCAGACCTGGTTCATCGCCGGCCGGTCGGTGATGTGCTTGACCCAGATTTGGGCCTGCAACAGCCGGGTCTTGTCCGTGCCGTGCAGCTCCAGCAGCTCGTCGATCTTGGCAAGCACTTCCTCGGTCTGGCCGGTGATGTCCTTGGTCAGGTCCTGCGCGGTGCAGCCCTGCAGGTAGACAAAGCCATGATATTCCACGGCTTCCGCCAGGACAGGGCCGGGATTGGTGCGGACGATTTTGCTCATGGAGACTCCCTTTGCGAGTGAAACGCACGCCGGGACGCCCGGCGCGTCATGGTACCGGCGCGTCATATAACAGCCGCTCCCGCTTAAACAGGCGTCGGCACGAAAACGCGGCTAGGGACGACCAGCTCCTCCTGCGCCGCGATGAGCGCGATTTCCCGCAGCCCTAGCTCCGCCGTGCGCCGCAGAATGCCGAATATCGAGGAGCCGGCGGCGCCGAGCGCCTCCACCGCCGAGCCGGTTCTGAGGCAATGGACCAGAAACAGGGCCGCCACGGCATCCCCCGCGCCGTTCACCGCCAGCGGCAGCAACGGCGCCCGCAGCAGGTGGAACCGCCCATCCTCGGCCGCCAGCATGTCGAGGTGATCGGCGGGTGTGTCATGCGTCCGCAGGCTCGTCACCAGCACCCGGCGCGGCCCCCGCGCCTGGATGGCGGCAACGGCGGCTTTCACCTCCGCCAACGAGTCGCAGGGCATGCCGGTGAGGTATTTCAGCTCGAAGAGATTGGGCGTGAGGATATCGGCGGCCGGCAGAATGCGGTCCCGGATCAGCTCCGCCACCCCGGGCCGGACATAGATGCCGGTATTGTCGTCGCCGATGACGGGATCGGCGCAGTAGAGCGCGCCTGGGTTGGCCCCGAGCACGGCCGCGCCGCGCATCCAGCACCGCCTCGGCCACCTCGGGGTCGCCGAGATAGCCGGAGAGCAGCGCGTCGCAGCCGGGCAAGGCCCCCCGCTCCGCGATGCCGGTCACCAGATCGCGGATGTGCTGCGCCGGAAGCACCATGCCGCGCCAGGCGCCGTAGCCGGTGTGGTTGGAGAACTGGACGGTATTCACGGCCCAGACTTCGGCGCCGAGGCGCTGCATGGGAAACACGGCGGCGGCATTGCCGACATGCCCGTAGGCCACCCAGGATTGAATGGAGAGTATGTTCATCAGCCGTCCTCGCGCGCCGCCACTATCCGCCGGGGCGAGAATGGAAGCCTTTCGCCGCTTTTTCAAAGCGGGGCGGTCATCGGGGTCGGGGGGCGGCAAGCCGCAAGGCGCCACCCATATCCCGCCTGCCCGTTGCGGGCGCCCAGGTGACATTTTGTTTTGATTATGAAATAATAAGATGATTGGGCCGCGCCATCCCGCTTTCACCCGAGGATCAAGCTGATGAAGTTTTCCGCCGCTACCGCGCCGCGCCTCGCGTTTCTGCTCGGCATCGCTTCGGCATCCGCTTTCGGCCTGACGGGCGGGAGCGCCGGCGCCCTGGCGCAGACCGTGGCCGCGCCGGCGACCGCCGTGCCACCGGCGGCGATACCCGCCGTGCCGCCGGCCGCCACCAACAACAACGCGGTGCCGCCGGAGGTGCCCGCCCAGGGCACCACGAAGCCGAGAAGTGCCGATCACGCCGGCCGTGGGATAAACGCCTATCTCGCGGCCCTGCATGACGAGCTGGCCATCACCCCGGCCGAGGAATTGCTCTGGACCAGCTTTGGCGATACCATGCGTGATAGTTCGTCGAAGCTGGCCGAAGCCTATCGCCAGCGCCGCGACCAGCTGCCGAGCATGGACGCGATGGCGGACCTGAACTCCTTCATCGCGATTGAGCAGCTCCGGCTGGACGGGCTGAAGACGACCGCCTCCGCCTTCCAGGCGCTGTATCAGACGATGCCGCCCGCGCAGCAGAAGACCGCCGATACGGTTTTCCTCAGCGATCTGCCCGGCGCGCCGCATCACAAGAGGCCGAAAACCAGCAAGTAGCGGCCCCGGCTCCGCCTCTCGCGGCGCGTGGCTGCCGCGCGCGGCAGAGCAAGCGGCGCCCTTCCTGTTGCGCGGGCGCGCTCAGCCGTTTATAGCCCCCGCTTTCCGCGCTGCCGGTCGCATCGGCGGCGCCGACAGGAACGGAATCGATGAAGGCCAACATTCACCCCGACTACCACGAGATCAACATCGTCATGACCGACGGGACGGAGTTCAAAACCCGGTCCTGCATGGGCAAGGCGGGCGATACGCTGCGGCTGGATATCGATCCGAAGTCGCACCCGGCCTGGACGGGCCAGCAGCGCATCATCGATACCGGCGGCCAGATCGCCAAGTTCAACAAGAAGTTCGCCGGCATCGGCATCCGGAAGGGCTGATACCCTTCCCTTCGTCCGCGAATTTTCTGAAAGCCGCTTCTTGAACGAGAAGCGGCTTTTTCTATTTTAGAGCTACCGGGGCGCCCAGATGGGGTCCTGGAGACTGCCGAGCCGGCCCGATCGGGCGGCTCATTGACATATGACCTTGCTTTTTCAGGAGGTTTTCCATGACTCGTGACTTTACGCCCCTCTTCCGTACCGCGATCGGCTTCGACCGCCTGGCCCAGGTGGTGGACGGCCTTCAGGAGGCGGCATCCAGCACATTCCCGCCCTACAACATCGAAAAGACCGGCGAGGACACCTATCGCGTCTCGGTCGCGGTCGCGGGCTTCTCCCCCGATGACCTCGATGTCACCGTCCGCGACAACACCCTCATCGTCTCCGGCCGCGTGCGCCAGGGCGCGCAGGAGAAGGTCGCGACGCTCTATCGCGGCATCGCCGGCCGCTCCTTCGAGCGGCGCTTCGCCCTCGCCGACCACATCGTCGTCGAGGATGCCGGGCTCGATCACGGGCTGCTGCATGTCGGCCTGAAGCGCGTCGTGCCGGAGGCTCTGAAGCCCCGGAAAATCGCGATTGCCGTGAATCAGGAGACGCCGAAAGTGATTTCGGCCGATGCGGAGCCGGCGGCCCAAGCCGCCTGATCCCCTGCCTGATCCATCGACGCACTGCCACAGAAAAGGGCCGGGAAACCGGCCCTTTTCGCTGTACGCGGACCCGCGCGAGCCACGCCCCCTCACGCGAGCTTGACCGGTGGCATTCTCGCCCGATCCAGAGTTGACATGAACTGACCATCGACCTGGCCTCGCCGAGAAGGCTAAGTGTCCGTCCAGAGGAACGACGGCACAGGGGAGGATCGGGCTCTGCCGCCATATTCTCGCGCGCTCAGCGGCCGGTGGATAGGCTATGCGGCCCGGGCAGCGGCTGCGGTGGGTGCGCTGGTTCTGGCCACGCCGACCCGCGCCTCCGATCCGCAGCCCTATACCGTCACCTTCAACAAGACCGGCGACAAGGCGCTCGACAAGCTGGCGCCCGAGACATCGAACCTCGTCGCGCTGCGGCTGAAGGCGCCGGCCGGCCCCTTCGCCCTCGTCCTCCGCGCCCGGGCGGATGAGGACCGGCTGCGCACCGTGCTGAACAGCGCCGGCTATTATGACGGCAGCGCTACCATCACCATCGACGGGCAATCGCTCGACGATCCCGATCTTCCTGCCAAAATCGCCGCCTATTCCGGCGCCACCCCGATCCCGGTCGCCGTCACACTCACGCGCGGGCCGCTGTTCACGCTCGGGCGCGTCACCGTCAACGGCACGGTGCCCACAACCGACATGGCCGCCTTCAGGCTGGAAAGCGGGCAGCCTGCGGTCGCGGCCGATGTGGTCGCCGCCGGCGCCCGGCTGCAATCCGCCCTCCTCGACGACGGCTACCCTTTCTCCAAGGTCGCCGTTCCCGCCGCCTTCGAGAATCCGGCCCAGCACACGATCGACGTGACCTTCGATGTCACGACCGGCCCCCGGGTCGATATCGGCGCCATCACCATCGCCGGGCTCAGAACCGTCAACGAACCCTTCGTCCGGCGAGAGCTGACGCTCCGATCGGGGGAGCGCTTCGACCCCAACAAGATCGAGACGGCGCGGCAGAACCTGGCCGCCCTCGGCGTCTTCTCCTCTGTCCAGGCCATTCCGTCCTCGACACTGTCGCCCGACGGGCGGCTGCCCATCGCCTTCGTCGTCAAGGAGGGGCCGCCGCGCACCGTCAGCTTCACCGCCGGCTACGCGACCGATACCGGCGGCCTCGTGGGCGTGAGCTGGACGCATCACAACCTGTTCGGCAATGGCGAGACCCTGCTGCTGAGCGCGGCGGCGACAGGGCTTGGCGGCTCCAGCACCGACGGCCTCGGCTACAATGTCGGTGCCACCTATACGCTGCCGGCCTTCCTGGAACGCGACCAGAGCCTGAGTTTCAACGTCGGCGCGCTGAAACAGGATTTCACCGCCTATGACCAGACGGCGCTCCTCGCCGGGACCACGCTCACCCGCAAGCTCAGCACGCATTGGAGCGTGAATATCGGCCTGACAGGCACGATCGAGCAGGATGAGCAGGAGGGCATCACCCGCGATTACGACCTCATCCAGCTACCGCTCGGGCTGAAATTCGACAGCACCAACTCGCTGTTCGATGCCACACGGGGCATCCGCGCCCAGGCGACGATCACCCCTACCGAGTCGCTGCTCGCCCCCACCGCGACTTTCACCATCCTGCAACTCTCCGGCTCGACCTATATCGATCTCACTGGGCGCGGCCGCAGCGTCATCGCGCTGCGTGCCCTGCTGGGCTCGGTGCAAGGCGCCTCCACCTTCGAGCTGCCGCCCGACCAGCGCTTCTATGCCGGCGGCAGCGCCACCATCCGGGGCTACGCTTACCAATCGGTCGGGCCGCAATTCCCGGACGGGACGCCCGAGGGCGGCACCTCGATCGATGCCGGCACGGTCGAATATCGCCAGCGTTTCGGCGGCAGCTTCGGCACGGCGCTGTTCGTCGATGCCGGCCAGGTCGGCGCCACCTCATCGCCCTTCCAGGGCTCGGTGAAGATCGGCGCCGGTCTCGGCCTGCGCTACTACACGCCGATCGGCCCGATTCGGGTCGATTTCGCGGTGCCGCTGGTCAAGGACCCGAATAGCGGCTCCTTCCAGGTCTATATCGGCATCGGCCAGGCCTTCTAATGCGAACGCTGCTCCACATCCTGGGCAGGGTCGCCAAATGGTTCGGCATCGCCATCGGCGTGCTTCTCCTGCTCGGCATCCTGCTCGTCGGCGGTGTCATCGCCGCCATCAATACCGGGGCCGGCCAGCGGGAAATCGTCTCGCTCGCGAATTCCCATAGCGGCGGCGCCTTCCGGATCGAGGGCCTGACCGGCACGGTGCCGACCGACCTGCATGTCGCGCGCGTGGAACTGCTGGATCATAGCGGCGCCTGGCTGACCCTGACCGGGCTCGAACTGCGGCTGTCGCTGATGCCGCTCCTCCACCGCGCCGTGGTCATCGACCGGCTGCACGCAGATAGCCTGACGATGGCGCGGCTGCCGCCGCCCTCACCCACGCCGCAACCAGCCCCGCCACCCTCGGGGCCGATCACCGCCTCGATCCCTCCGCTGCCGGTGACGATTTTCCTGAACGAACTCTCGGTCGGCCGGCTCGCGGTCTCCCGCGCCGTGACCCAGACGGCCGACATCGCTCTCGGGGTGACCGGCGCGGCCCAGGTGACGGGCGACAACCAGGGCCGCCTCCATCTCACCCTGCGGGATCTGGACGGCAGCGGCGTCTACACGGCCCAGGCCGCCCTGGCCGGAAACAACCTCTCGGCGAAGGTCGGCCTCGATGAGCCGGCGCACGGCATGCTTTCCCGCCTCGCCTCCCTGCCTGACCTCGGCGCGCTGCATCTGGCCCTCACGCTCGACGGGCCGCAGGATAAGGCAGCGGTCCACCTCGCCTTGGCCGCCGGGGCGCTGACCGCCGCCGCCCAGGGCAGCATCGACATTCCGGGCGAGGCGGCCGATCTCGCCATCAACGCCCATGCCCCGCCAATGCAGCCGGCGCCGGGCATCGGCTGGCAGGGCGTCGATGTCTCGCTGCATACAAGCGGCCCGTTCACGAAGCCGGAGGCCCAGGGCCATGTCGTGCTGACCGGCCTCGCGGCGCAGGGCGTCGGTCTTCAGCGCTTGAGCGCAGATATCCAGGGCAGCCTCGGCGCCGTCTCCCTCCGCGCGAGCCTCGCCGGGCTCACCGCCCCCGGCCTGCCACCGACCCTGCTCGGTGACACGCCCGTCACCGTGACCGCCGCCGTCGGGCTAAGTGCTGCGGATCGCCCGCTCCACCTCGCCGTCAGCCATCCGCTGCTGACGCTCCATGTCGATGGCACGACCAAACCGGACATCGCGGCGAATATCGCGCTCGACCTGCCCGATCTGGCACCGCTCGCCGCGATCGGGCATCAGGCGATCGCGGGCAGCGCTCATATCACCGCCCATGCCAGCCGCACCGCCGATGGCTCGCTGACCACGGCACGGCTCGCCGCCGCCATCCATCTGGCCAAGGCCCTGCCCCAGGCCATGGCGCTGACGGGCGGGGAGATCGGCCTCACCGCCGATGCCCGCATGACGCCCAGCGCCATGACGCTCTCCAGCCTGACGCTGCATGGCGCGGATATCGACCTCTCGGCCAAGGGAAGCCGGCAGACCGCCACGCAGCAGCTGGCGCTCGACTGGACCCTGGCGCTCCGCAAGCTCGCCGATGTCGCCCCGCAGGCGACCGGGGCCATCGCCATGACCGGCCATGCCGAGGGCGTGCCGACAAACCTCGCGCTGCATACGGAGGTGACGGGCTCCGTCGGCACGACAGAGGGTGGCCGCGAACTGGCCCGGCTGAGCGGGCCGATCGACCTTCACCTCGACGCGACCGGGCTGCCCGGCGCACCCCGGGCCGATATCACCCTCACCGGCGATCCGGCGGGCTCCCCCGCCGATATCGCCGTGGATGCGGCGCGGGATACGGCCGGCCGCGTGACCGCCACCATCAAACGCCTGACCTGGAAGAGCATGAGCGGCCAGGGCGAGGTGGCGCTGGCCCCGGGCGCCACCCTGCCCACCGGCACCATATCGGTCGTCATCAAGCGGCTCGCTGATTTCCGCTTCCTCATCGGCCAGCCGCTGGCGGGCAGCATCGCGCTCGATCTGAACGCGCCGCCGAATGGGGCCGCGCAGGTGATGGTGCATGGCCGTGACCTCGCCTTCGCCGCCAACCGGGTCGCGGCGGTCGATGTGGCGGCGACCGTCCGCAACCCGACGACCACGCCCGCCATCGCCGCGCGTGTGACGCTCGGCGGCATCAACGCCGCCGGCATCGCCGGGGGTGCGACCGTCACCGCCGATGGCACCCTCGCGGCGCTCGCCCTCACCCTCGATGCCCGGCTGCCTGATCTGAAGGGCGCCCCGGCCAGTGCACGTCTGCGGGCGACGCTGGATGCGACGGCAAAGCGGGTGGCGCTCGCGGCACTCGACGCCTCCTGGCATGGGGAGGTGCTGCGCCTGCTGGCGCCCGCGCGGATCGATTTCGGCAGCCGCATGGCGGTGGACCGGCTGCGCCTGGCGCTCGGCACCGCCACGATTGACGCCGCCGGGCAGATCAGCCCCGCGCTCCGCCTGCATGTGGCACTCGCAAACGTGACGCCCGCGCTCATCGCGCCCTTCGCGCCTGATCTGCATGTCGCCGGGCGGATCGATGCCAAGGCCGACCTGACCGGCACCACGGCGGCGCCCGGCGGCAGCGTGACCCTGCGCGGTACGGGTCTGCGGGAGACGACCGGCCCGGCCGCGTCCCTGCCGGCGGCGGCGCTCACCGCCCGCGCGGCCCTGCAAGGCCGCGCCGCGACGGTCAACCTCGCCTTGGATGCCGGCTCCTCCGCCCATGTCACCGTCACCGGCACGGCGCCGATTTCACAGACGGCGGTGATGGATCTCCGCATCGGCGGCAACCTCAACCTCGCCCTCATCGACCCGATCATGGAGGCCGCCGGCCGCCGCGTGACGGGGGTGCTCACGCTTAATCTCAACGCCACAGGGTCCGCCGCCGCGCCGCGCATCGGCGGCAGCGTCGCGCTCGACCGCGGCAGTTTCCAGGATTTCGCCCAGGGGCTCGACCTCTCGCGCATGACCGCCCGCATTCATGCCGAGGGCCAGGACTTGGTCATCGACAGCTTCCAAGCCGGGGCGGGCACAGGCACGATCGCCATCGCCGGGCGGATCGGCGCGCTCGCCCCCACAATTCCGCTCGATCTGACCGTGACCGCGCGGAATGCCGAGCCGATCCAAAGCGACCTGCTGACCGCCCGCTTCGACACCGATATCCATGTCTCCGGCGCCGTCACCAGCGGCATGACGGCGGCCGGCACCATCCATATCCTGCACGCCTCCATCAACGTGCCGAACAGCCTGCCACCGAGTGTCGCGGTGCTGAACGTGCGCCGGCCGGGCGAGAAGCCGCCGCCGCCGCCGGGACCGCCTTTGCCCATCACCCTCGACCTCACCCTCACCGCGCCGCGCGCCATCTTCGTGCGCGGCCACGGTCTCGATGCCGAACTCGGCGGCCAGCTTCATGTCGGCGGCACGCTTGCCGCCCTCAAGCCGAGCGGCCATTTCGACATGATCCGTGGCACCTTCGCCCTCGTCACCACGACGCTGACCTTCACGACAGGCCAGGTGGGCTTCGATGGCGGCGATCTCACCGACCCGTCCATCGACTTCGAGGCGGTGAGCGAATCCTCGACCGTCGTCGCGACCCTCGCCGTCACCGGCTATGCAAGCGCGCCGAAGATCACCCTCAGCTCCAGTCCGGAACTGCCGCAGGATGAGGTGCTGGCGCAGCTGTTGTTCCACGCCAGCACGTCGCAGTTGAGCCCGTTCCAGCTCGCCTCCATCGCGACCGCGCTCGCCTCGATCGCGGGGGTGAATACCGGCGGTGGGGTCGGCGGGCTGCTCGGCAGCGTGCGGCAGGGGCTGGGGCTCGATGAACTGTCGATCGGCAACGGGCTCGGCAACCCGACCGGAGCGGCGCCGACCACGACCAGCAACAAGAGCGAGAGCGCGCCGACCTTGCAGGCGGGCCGCTATGTGGCGCCCGGCATTTATGTCGGCGCGGCGCAGGGCACCGGCGGCAGCGGCAGCACAGCCGCGCAGGTGCAGATCGATATCGCGAAGGGGCTGAAGCTGGAAACCCAGGTCGGCGGCAACAGCAACGGCCTCGGCATCACCTACCAGTTCAAATACTGAACCGACACCCGGCCTTCTGCTCCCGCTGGCGCCGAGCCAAACTCACGGCCAAAAAAAACCCCCCAGGCTGATGCCCGAGGGGTGCTGCCGTGCGGCAAAGCTATCTGTAACGCGAGATCAGTTCGTGGTGCCGGTCGTCTTGGTTTGCGGCTCGGACGGGCCCTTCGGCGAGTCATGCGTGTAGTCATGGTGCTTGCCGTAGAAGTGTCTGTGCGCCCGCTTGTGGGTCTTCGCGTGCTCTTTCTGCGTGAGAGCCGGGCCACCGGAGGGCTGCGAGTTATTGGCGCCGGAGCCGACCGATGTCGGAGCCTGGCCCGTGATGGCTGCATTCGGGTTCGGCGTCGCCGGCAGGTTGGCGTTGGCACTCTGGGCCATCGCCGCTGCGGGAGCCAAGGCTAGACCCAGAACCAAGGCAAGAGAGGGAGTGAGGATACGCATCAAAAACATTCCTGTTGCAGTGTGTTACAGGCGATCTGGTGTGGCTCAACCGGGGCGAACGCTCCCAGGTGCGCGCATAAGGCCTCTAAACGCGAAACAACTCAAGGGATTTTGAGAGGTTGTTGTCTTCATAAATCATACTGTTAGAGGAGGCAAAGCTCTGCAAGGGCCAGCCGCAAAGCCTGGGGTAGCCTGATGTCCGAACCGGTGGCCTCCACACTATCAGATGGCGCCGCTTCCGGGCTGAGATATCGCCAGCCCTGAAAAGGCCGCGCGGGCCGTCCGTCAACCATGACAAGCGCGGGATCGAGCATGAGCGCCACGCATGCCGTGCCATCCGGCCGCTGATCGGGCCGGATATCCAGAATGCGCTGACGGCATTGGATGTGGCCCGCGATCACCCAGAAGACCGATCCGCCCTCGATAATCTCGGGCGCCCGTTTCGGCATCTGGCGCGTGCGGTGCCGCAAGGGTGGATCGAGCCCAGCCCTTTCACGCTGCAAGGCGGCAAGATGCTCGACGTCACGAACGCCGACCGAGAGTTTGAGAAGGTGAAGCATTCCGTCTCGCTTTTAGCCTATCGGGCGGCGATTCGGCAGCCCGCGCAATCGCGTTCTCGGTGTCTGTTGGAGAATTCGCTGAGGCGGGTCAGAGGCCACCCGCCCCGGAAGCGCAGAAAGCTGCGCCGATGACCGCCTCAGTAGAGTTCTCGAACAGCCTCTAAGCCCATTTGTCATGAGGAGAAGCTTGACATCCTACCCCCGGCTTCTGCGAAGGTGCATGGGAGGCATAGGAGTCGATTGGCGTCATTGCGCTTGACCCGTAAAGAGCAGAACGCGATTGGTCCGACGCCCCGGGCGGTTCCTCCCGGTGGCTGGACAGGACCATGCGAGCTATGAGCCCATCGGACTTTTGTCTGAACGATAAGCCTTCCGCTCCCCACCCCGTTACCAAACCTCTGCGCCGGCTCCATGTCATCACCTGGGGCTGCCAGATGAACGTGTATGACAGCGGCCGCATGGCCGATGTGCTGGCGCCGCTCGGCTACGCGCCGGCGGACGCGCCGGACGACGCCGACATGGTCATCCTCAACACCTGCCACATCCGCGACAAGGCGGCCGAGAAGGTGTTCTCCGAACTCGGCCGGCTGCGCGCCATGAAGGACGCAGCGCGCCGCCGACGGGCGGGAGATGATCCTGGCCGTCGCCGGCTGCGTCGCCCAGGCCGAAGGGCGCGCGAAATCCTGGCCCGCGCGCCCTATGTCGACATCGTGCTGGGCCCGCAGACCTATCACCGGCTGCCGGAGATGGTGGCCCGCGCCAGCCGCGCCGGCCGGGCGCGGTGATCGAGACGGATTTCCCGGCCGAGCACAAGTTCGACTTCCTGCCGGAGGCAGCCGGCCGACCGGCAGGGCGTCACCGCCTTCCTGACCATCCAGGAAGGCTGCGACAAATTCTGCAGCTTCTGCGTCGTGCCCTATACGCGCGGCGCCGAAGCCAGCCGGCCCGCCGCCGCCGTCTCGCCGAGGCCCGCCGGCTGGTCGCGCAGGGCGCGCGCGAGATCACGCTGCTCGGCCAGAACGTCAACGCCTGGCACGGCGCAGGGCCGGACGGGCGCGATCTGGGGCCTCGGCCGGCTGCTCCGCGCGCTGGCCGAAATCGCCGGGCCTGCCGCGCCTGCGCTACACCACCTCGCACCCGCGCGACATGGACGACGATCTGATCGCCGCCCATGCGCGACGTGCCGGCGCTGATGCCGTTCCTGCATCTGCCGGTGCAGTCCGGCTCCGACCGCATCCTGGCGGCGATGAACCGCCGGCACACCGCCGACGACTACCGCCGCCTCGTCGACCGGCTGCGCGCCGGCGCGGCCCGACATCGCGCTGTCGTCGGATTTCATCGTCGGCCATCCCGGCGAGACCGAGGCCGATTTCGAGGCCACGCTGGCGCTGGTCCGCGATGTCGGCTTCGCCCAGGCCTTCAGCTTCAAATATTCGCCCCGCCCGGGCACGCCGGCCGCCGGCGCCCCGGCAGGTGGCGGAAGCCGAGAAGGACCGCCGGCTGCAGGCGCTGCAGGCGCTGCTGCGCGACCAGCAGGCCGATTTCAACGCCGCCTGCGTCGGCCTCGACATGCCGGTGCTGTTCACCGGCCCCGGCCGCCACCCCGGCCAGATCGCCGGCCGCTCGCCCTATCTTCAACCCGTCCATCTGGATGGCCAGGCATCCCTGGTCGGCCAGATTGTCCCGGTGAAAATCGCGGCAGTCCACTACCAATTCTCTGTCCGCGACCCTCACCATCCGGCTTTTGCACAGGAGCGAGCCTGCGCTTGACCCAGATCTCGGCTGCCGATCGGTCGAACACCGCATCCCTGGAGAACGGGGGCCCCAACCCCGGCGCGGAAGAGCGGTGACCCTGCAGTTCAACGACAACGCCTTGCTGCCGCTGCTGCTCGGCGACCATGACCGGCATCTGGTCCGCCTGGAACAGGCGCTTGGCGTGCGGCTCGCCTGCCGCGGCAACCGGATCGCCATCGCCGGCGACCCGGCCCGGGTCGAAGCCGCGCAGCTGACGCTGCAACGGCCTCTGGCGGCGGCTGGAGCGCGGGCGATCAGCTCTCCAGCGGCGATGTGGACGCGGCGATCCGGCTCGACGCCCGTGGGCCGGACCCGCGGCTGCCGCTGTCCGACCTGCCGGCGATCCGCACCCGCCGCGGCGCCGTCGGGCCGCGCAGCCCCGGCCAGGCCGCCTATATGGAGGCGCTCGCCAAGCACGAGATGGTGTTCGGCGTCGGCCCCGCCGGCACCGGCAAGACCTATCTCGCGGTCGCCCAGGCGGTCGCGATGCTGCAAGCCGGCAAGGTCGACCGCATCGTGCTGTCCCGCCCGGCGGTCGAGGCCGGCGAGCGGCTCGGCTTCCTGCCGGGCGACCTGAAGGAGAAGGTCGACCCCTATCTGCGCCCGCTCTACGACGCGCTGCACGACATGATGCCGGGCGACCAGGTGATCCGCCGCATGGCCACCGGCGAGATCGAGGTGGCGCCGCTGGCCTTCATGCGCGGCCGCACCCTGGCGCACTGCCTTCGCCATCCTGGACGAGGCGCAGAACACCACGCCGATGCAGATGAAGATGTTCCTGACCCGCATGGGCGAGGGCACGCGCATGGTGATCACCGGCGATCTCAGCCAGATCGATCTGCCGGCCGGCGTCACGCTCCGGCCTGCGCGACGCGCTGGACACGCTGGAGGGCGTGCAGGGCATCGGCGTCGTGCGGTTCGACAAGCGCGACGTGGTGCGCCATCCGCTGGTCGGGCGCATCGTCGACGCCTACGATCAGCGCGCAGCGGCCGAACGGGATGTCGCGCGGGATGCGCGGCGCCATAGGCCCCGCGAGAGTGACAGTGGAACCTCCAAGTAGCCTCTCGTTTCCGGCCCCGCTTCCGGCAATCATCATCGAGGATCGGGGCTGGCGCCGGCTGGTGCCGCGCCTGGAGGAATGGGTCGCCCGCACGGTCCAGGCGGCCCAGGCCGCCGCGCCGGAGGCGCTGGTCGATACGATCGTTCTGGCCGATGACCGCACGGTCCGCGACCTCAACGCCCGCCATCGCGGCCGCAACAAGCCGACCAATGTGCTGACCTTCGAGCCTGTCGCCCCCGGCCTCGGCGGCGAAATCGTGCTCGCCCTCGGCGTGCTGCGGCGAGAAGCCGCGACCGAGGGCAAGCGGCCGCACCATCACCTCGCGCATCTGGTGGTGCACGGCGCGCTGCATCTGGACGGCGCGGACCATCACCATCCCGGCGATGCCCGGCGCATGGAAATGGCGGAATCGCGCATCCTGCACGGCTCGGCGTGCCCAACCCCTGGAAGGGACGATGAGCAGCCACGAACCATCCTGCTTCTCGCGCATCCTGCATGTTCTGGGGCGGCGGCGGGACGGAACAGACGCTTGCGGCAGTCGATCGCCGAGCTGGTGCAGGAAGCCGGCACCGGGCCACAGGCGCCGGGCGAGGAACGCCGGAGCTCGACCGGCAGGAGCGCGCGCTGATCGCCAACGTGCTGCGCCTGCGCGGCACCACCGCCGACGACGTGATGATCCCGCGCGCCGATATCGTGGCACTTCGCGCCGACCTCACCCTGGACGAAGCGCTGCAGCTGCCTGCGCGAGGGCAGCATTCCCGCCTGCCGGTCTATCGCGAGCAGCTCGATGACATCCTCGGCATGGTCCATATCAAGGACGTGTTCGCCTATGTCGGCCGGCCCGAGGCATTCTCGCTTGAGAAGATGCTGCGCCGGCCGCTGATGGTGGCGCCGCAGATCCCGGTGCTCGACCTGCTGCTGCAGATGCGGCAAGCGCGCGTGCATCTGGCCCTGGTCGTCGACGAATATGGCGGCATCGACGGGCTGATCACGATCGAGGATCTGGTCGAGACGATCGTCGGCGACATCGCCGACGAGCATGACGACGAGGTACCGCTGGTGACGGAACGGCCGGACGGCACGCTCGATATCGAGGCGCGGCTCTCGATCGAGGATTTCGAGGATAAGATGGGCCCGGTGCTGACGCCCGAGGAGCGTGCCTCCGACATCGACACCGTGGGCGGCCTGATCTTCACGCTGGCGGGGCGGGTGCCGGCGCAGAACGAGATCATCACCCATCCGAGTTCGGGCGCGGAGTTCCAGGTGCTGGACGCCGATCCCCGGCATATCCTGAAGGTTCGGGTGCGGCGTCCGGCGACAAAGGACGAGACGGAAGGCGCCGCCGCGGCGGCCTGACCCCGCGCCGATGCGCCCCGATCGTCTGCGGCGGCTCGTGCCGTCCGGCCCGGGGGCGGCGATCGCCCTCGTCCTCTTGTCCTCGCTGCTCTATTCGCTCGGCTACGCGCTGTCGAAACGGCTGATCGAGACCTGGCATTTCGACGCGATGCAGCTTTTCGTCTTGCGCTCGCTGTTCGCGCTGGCGGGCCTCTGCGTGCTGCATCTGGCCGGGGTGAGGCGGCTCGACCTCGCGCGGCTGCTATCCCCGCCGCAGCCCTGGGCGCAGCGGCTTGCCGCCGCCGCGCTCGTCGCCTCCGCCGTGCTGGCGATGATCGGCTACGGCCATCTGCCGGTGACGACCGCAACCGCCTTCAGCTACACCACCCCGCTTCTCGTTACCGTTCTGGCGGCCTTCCTGCTGCGCGAGCCAATCCCGGCGCGGCGGTGGCTGGCCGTCGCCATCGGCTTCGCCGGCGTGCTCGTGATCGTGCATCCGGGCCGTGGCATCGCGCGGGATACGGGACATCTGATCGGCGTAAGCGCGGCGCTGGGCTCGGCCATTCTCTACGCGGCCTACCAGCTTCTCATCCGCCGCATGCGGGAGGCGGCGGGAACGGCCGATGCCATCGGCCAAGCGGCGATCGTGGGTCTTGTGCTGCTCGGCGGGGCGATGCCTTTCGTCTGGCGCCCGGTGCCGGTCTCGGCGGTGCTGCTGGTGCTGGCCGCGACGGCGGCGCAGACGGGCGGGCTGCTGGCCATCGCGTCAGCACTCCGCCAGGGCCAGATATCGCAGCTGGCGCCCTGGCAATATGGCGGCATGATCTGGGCGATGCTGCTCGACCTTGTCATGTTCGGCCATGTGCCGGGCGTGGTAGCGCTGACCGGGGCGGCGCTGATCGTCATGGGCGGATTATTGTCGCAGATCCGGATATTCTCGGCGCGCGGCAGGATGGAGGGGACGCGGTGAAGTCGATCTTCGTGCAGATCAAATGCGATCTCGGGCGGGCTTACGCGGTCGCGGCCCAGCTATCGGATACGTTCGAGAACGCCTCCCAGATCTATTCGACCTCGGGCCATTACGACCTGCTGGTGCAATTCCGGCTGGAAGACGGGCAGGACCCCGGTCTTTTTGTGAACGAGGCGCTGCACAAGATCCCTGGCATCAGGGACACCTACACCATCATGGTGTTTGACGCCTTCACGCCGGGAGGACGTTAGACCGGGGGCGGAATCACGCTCCAACGGACTGTTTGGGATCAGGAGGCGATGGCGTAGCGAATAGGCCGACCGGGGGCGAGCCCCTGCGCCGCCGCGACAATGGCATCCGCGTCGATCCCGGCCTCACGATAGAGATCGTCGATCGAGCCGGTCTGGCCGAACCTCTCCACACCCAACGAACGCGCCCGGTGCCCCAGAACGGAACCGAGCCAGCCCAAAGTCGCCGGATGGCCGTCCACCACCGTCACCAGCCCGCAATGGCTGGGGACCGATGAGAGCAGACGCTCGATATGGCTGCGCGCGGATACCGCCCCATCCTCGCGCGCGCGCTGCGCCCCGGTCCATCCCGCGTAAAGCCGATCCGCCGAAGTGATGGCGAGCAGCCCGACATCGCGGCGATCCTCGGCCATCAGCCCCACGGCCTCCATCGCCTCTGGCGCCACCGCCCCTGTATAGGCGACGACGATCTCGGCATTCGGCCCGGGCGGCCGCAGCCAATAGGCGCCGCTGACCACATCCTCGGCGAATTCGGGCGTCATCCGCCGCTGCGGCTGCGGCATCGTGCGGGTCGAAAGCCGCAGATAGGCGGCGCCCCCAGCCGCATCCCGCAGCCAGGTCGTGCGGTCGGGCTCCACGCCCCCGGCGCGCTGCATATAGTCGAAGGACCAGCGCAGGATCACGCCCAGCTCATCGACGAAGGCAGGCTCGAAACTCGCCAGCCCATCCTGCGCCATGCCGATGAGCGGTGTCGCGATCGACTGATGCGCCCCGCCCTCGCCCGCCAGCGTGATGCCCGAGGGCGTCGCCACCACGATGAAGCGCGCATCCTGGTAGCAGGCATAGTTCAGCGCATCGAGGCCGCGTTCGATGAAAGGGTCGTAGAGCGTGCCGACGGGCAGCAGCCGCTCGCCATTGATCGCGTGGGACAGGCCAAGCGCCGAGAGCATGATGAACAGGTTCATCTCGGCGATGCCAAGCTCCATGTGTTGGCCGTCGGGCGAGAAGCTCCAGTTGAAGGTCGAGGGGATGCGCTCCTTGCGGAAGATGTCCACCATCTCCTCACGCGCGAAGAGACCCGCGGCGATTGACCCAGGCGCCGAGATTGGTGGAGACGGTCACATCCGGCGAGGTGGTGACGATCCGTCGCGCCAGTTCGGTGTCGGTCTTGGCGATTTCGTGCATCAATAGCCCGAAGCCATGTTGCGTGGACATCGTCGGCGTCGCAGGCACCGCCAGCGTCTCCGGCACCGGGATCGCCGCCGCCGTCAGCCGCCGCGCGCCCTGGCGGATGAAGGGCGCGTCGGCCAGGAAGTCGCGCAGCGCGGGCTCGGGGACGGCGGCGCCCTCGAACATATCCCATTCATGGCCTTCGCGAACGCCCATCGCCTGGCGCATGAGTGCCACCTGCTCCGGCGTCATCAGCCCGGCATGGTTGTCCTTATGGCCGGCCAGCGGCAGGCCGAAGCCCTTGATCGTATAGGCAATGAAGCAGACCGGGCGGTCGTGCTTCCGCGCCTGCTCGAAGGCGTCCAGCAGGGACGGCAGATCATGGCCGCCGAGATTGCCCATCAGCGTCACCAGCTCCGCATCCGAGCGCCGCTCGATCAGCGCCGAGACCGGCCCCTGGTCGCCGAGATCGTTGAGCAGGCGGCGGCGCCAGGCAGCGCCACCCTGGAAGGTCAGGGCCGAGTAGAGCTGGTTCGGGCAGGCGGTGATCCAGTCCCGCAACCGCTCGCCGCCGGGCTCGGCGAAGGCTGCCTCCTGCAACCGGCCATGGCGCAGCACCACCACATCCCAGCCGAAATTGCGGAACATGGTCTCGAACTTCGTCCACAGCCCCTCGCGCACCACGGCGTCCAGGCTCTGGCGGTTGTAGTCCACCACCCACCAGGTCTTGCGCAGGCCGTGCTTCCAGCCCTCGGCCAGAGCCTCGAAGATATTGCCCTCATCCATCTCGGCATCGCCGATCAGGGCAACCATATACCCCTCCGGCCGGTCGAGCCCCCAGCCCTTGGCGCGGACGTAATCTTGCACAAGCGCGGAAAACAGCGTCTGCGCGACGCCGAGCCCCACCGAGCCGGTGGAGAAATCGACATCGTCGATATCCTTGGTGCGCGAGGGGTAGGATTGCGCGCCCTTGAAGCCGCGGAAGCTCTGCAACTTCTCCAGCGTCTGCTTGCCGAACAGATACTGGATGGCGTGAAAGATCGGGCTGGCATGGGGCTTGACCGCGACCCGATCCTCCGGCCGCAGGACGGCGAAGTAGAGCGC
Source organism: uncultured Pseudomonadota bacterium (assembly GCA_963745125.1). Classification (GTDB taxonomy): domain Bacteria; phylum Pseudomonadota; class Alphaproteobacteria; order Acetobacterales; family Acetobacteraceae; genus Acidisoma. The sequence continues at coordinate 528,061 of CAVUWB010000006.1, read as the reverse complement.
GGTCATGACCGTCGCGAGCGAGGCGGAGGAGGCTTGGTGGCCGCCGACCTTCAGCCCGCTCGGGTTGGGGCGGATATGGTTGGCGTTATGGATGGTCCAGGTCGCGAGCCATAGAACCTTCCGTTGCAGCTCGGTCAAAATCGCCAGCCTGGACGGTTCCATCGGGCGTCTCCCCATTTGAGGAGACTATAAAGAAGACGACACGCCCTTGGCACATGCCAAATCGAGATCGCGCTATGCTTCCCTTTGTGCGCGAACCCGCCGCACTCGGTTTCTGATTAAGAACGCAAATCTTCGGATGAGGAAAGTCCACCTGACCCGATATTGCTCTAGACTTTGCCACCCCGCCAGATCACGCGCCCGACGACGCAAATTTCCCGCGCCAATTCGGCCGATATCGTTTCGACCTGATAGCGGCTGTTGTCGCTGATCAAAATCAAGCTGCCATCGAACAATCGCTGCACTCGTTTCACCAGGCGTTCGGCACGCATCTCGATGACGTAGATGCCGAAATGGCCGATGGTCCCCTCGCTCGTATCGACCAGCAGAACATCGCCGTCGCCGATATTCGGCTCCATCGAATCCCCGATAGCGGTTTCGAGGATGATGTCGCGTGGTTCGCGGTGGGTCGTCACGCGCAGCCAATCATGCCGGAAGCCGAGGAATTCGGTGGCCCCGTCAGCAAGCGGCTGCCCGCTACCGGCGGCCGCGGCCTCAGCCACCTTCGGCAGCAGGTGAAACCGTGCCTCGTCCAGGCTGGGCGCTTCCGGGCGGCGCGCCCGCGCATCCAGGTTCACGAGGTCCGGCTCGGGCCCGTCCCCCTGCGCCAGCCATGCCAGGCTCACGCCCGCCGTGCCGGCGAGGGCCACGAGCCGGTCGCGGCTCGGTTCCGCCTCGCCTTTCAGCCATTTGCGGAAGGCGGAAGGCGACACACCTGTCGCCCGTGCCAGGCGATCCGCGCTCGGCCATCGCGCGACCACGATCTGCAGCCGCGCGACGAACCCCGCCTGCTCGGCGCCGGCCAGTTGGGGTCGAGGTTTCCGTTTAGTCGGCACTGACGAACGCACCGATGCTGGCCCCCACAGATCTAGAACACTTTTTAATCTGGCTGTACCGAAGCAAGGTCGCTACTGATCGCGGTGAGCACACTTTTCGCTTATTCTCGAACACGAATTTTTTGCCCCCATGACCGCCGATCGCCCGAGCGCGAAACAAGACTGGCACCCTGCTGATGTGTTGGCTGCCTTGAAGAAGCGGGGCAAGAGCCTTTCTGGGGTTTCGCTGACCCATGGCTATCATGCGACCGCCGCCGGAAAAGCCCTGAAGCACCCCTGGCCTGCGGTCGAAGCCTTGATAGCGGCGGCGATCGGCCTGCCCCCCGAGGAGATATGGCCCTCGCGCTACACACGCCGCCACCCGGCCGCGAAACGTCGGAAGAACGCGCCCGGCTGATCTTCGGCGCCTGCCCGCCCTGGCGGCGGCGGGCAGGGCGGCCGCGCACGGCCTGACCGCGCGGGATACCGAGGCCGCGCCACGGTGACGTGACGCTCTTTTCGGCAGGATGCCGGAGGTGAAAAGTCGCCCGCGACCGCGTGATGCGGCCATTACATCATCTGGCAGTTGCTGCTTTGGCTATGGCCCAGATATTGCCAATAGAAAATCTCCCGGCACTTCTCATGATCCAGCTCGGCCAGCGGATTGGTCAGCACAAATTGAGAGGCGACGACGCGGGCATTCGATTTCCGCGACAGCTTCCGGATCACGTCGACCGAGTCCAGCAGGTGCAGGATGAAGTCGGGCATCTCGGGGCAATCGAGATTCACATCCGCCTTGAAGATGATCGCGGCGCTGGGGATGGAGTTGCCCGATCGTTCCTCCACGACGCAGGCGACGAAGGTTCCCTCCATCGGCGGCGTCTCGACCGGGAGAGACATGATCCGCGGCCTCGGGCCGGAGGGCTCCGCGAATGTCGAATACGCCACCATCATAACGTGCGCCACATCGGTCAGCATAGCCCTGTCACACCCACTCTCCAGCCGCTCAACTTTGATGGCGTTGGTAGCGATAACGACACTGGCCTAAGGGCCCTGGTGGATTGGACGAACTGAACCTCCCAAAGCCGGACGATCCCATCCGGCAAAGGCGGCCCTGCCACCCAGATCAACCTAAAGGATTATACCCCTCTCAGCCTTTCGCTCCCTCTAACACCCTTTTGGACCAGGGCAGGCTTCACATAATTTGACGCGCTGTAACCCGAACACATCGGGATAAACGTGGCTTCTGATCGCTGCGGAACGTTGTTCGCAACGAAACGTAACCTGGTTACAGACCCCCGTCCGGGGAATGACACTCTCGTCAAAAAATCACAAAGCAAGCCTTAGCGGGGGGAATTTTACCATATCTCGACAAATTGCATTGTTTTTCTCTTTATAAAATCACAATACAAAAGGCTGTTGCCAACATGCAACAGCCCTTTGTTTCTCGCGATAGACGTGAAAGCCGAGGTGATGGGGCGCGGCGCGTCTCCGCCGGCCGGGCTATTTGCCCCAGCGCAGAACGAGCGGGTCAAGCCGCCGGGCGACATCCAGCAACCCGGCCCGTGCCTCGGGCGAAAGCGGTGTCACCGGGTGGCGCGGCGCCTCGCAGGCGATGACGCCCCCCGCCTTCATCAGCGCCTTGCAGGCAAGCAGCCCGCATTGCCGGTTCTCGTAGTTGATGAGCGGCAGCCAGCGATTGTAGCGCGCGAGCGCCGCTTCACGGTCCCCGGCGAGATAGTCGTGAACGATCGGACGCAGCCCGTCGACATAGGCGCCAGCCGTCATCGACCCCGTGGCGCCGGCATCGAGATCGGCCATCAGGGTGATCGCCTCCTCGCCATCCCAAGGCCCCTCGATCGCGTCCCCGCCCAGGCGGATGAGGTCGCGCAGCTTCTGCGCGGCGTTGGCGACCTCGATCTTGAAATACGACACTTGCGCGATTTCGGTCGCCATCCGCGCCAGGAAGGGCGCGGAAAGTGGCGTGCCGGCGGCGGGCGCATCCTGGATCATGATCGGGATGGAGATCGCATCCGAGACGCGCTGGAAGAAGGTGTCGATCCCTGCCTCCGGCACCCGGAAGGTCGCGCCATGATAGGGCGGCATGATCATGACCATCGCAGCGCCCTGATCCTCGGCACTTCGGCTGCGCGCGGCGCAGATGCGGGAGCTGTAATGCGTCGTCGTCACGATCACCGGCACGCGGCCGGCGACGTGTTTGAGGATCGCGGCCGTCAGGATCTCCCGCTCCTCGTCCGACAGCACGAACTGCTCGGAGAAGTTGGCGAGGATGCAGAGCCCGTCCGCCCCTGAATCGATCATGAAATCGACCGCCCGGAGCTGGCTCGGCAGATCGAGATCGCCCCGCTCGTCGAAGGTCGTCGGCACGACCGGAAAGATGCCCGTGTAACGCCGCTTCACCTCAGCCATGTCTCAGCCCTCCCGTTTTTAATGATTGTCGCGCGGCACCGCCGCCCCGCTGCGGCCGACGAGGAAATCGAGATCCGCGCCCTCATTGGCCTGCAGCACATGTTCCACATAGAGCTTGGTATAGCCGCGCGCGGCAGGCGGCTCTGGCGGCACCCATGCCGCGCGGCGGGCCGCCAGCTCGGCCTCCGTCACATGCAGATGAAGCCTGCCAGCCGCCACATCCAGCGTGATGAGGTCGCCATTCTCGCACCAGCGCGAGCGGACCGCCCGCCGCCGCCTCCGGCGCGACATGCAGCACGACGGTTCCATACGCGGTGCCCGACATGCGGGCGTCGGAGATGCGGATCATGTCGCGCACGCCCTCTCGCAACAGCTTTTGCGGCAGCGGCATGTTGCCGACCTCGGCCATGCCGGGATAGCCGCGCGGGCCGCAATATTTCAGCACCATCACGCAGCTCGCATCGATATCCAGGCTGTCATCGTCGATCGCGTCGTGCATCTCCTCCACCGAGGTCGAAGACGACCGCGCGTCCGGTATGGTTCATCAGCGCGGGCGAAGCGGCGGAGGGTTTGATCACGGCGCCGTCGGGGGCGAGGTTGCCGCGCAGGATGGCGATGCCGGCATCCGGCTTGAACGGCGCCGCGAAGGGCGTGATGACCTCGTTGTTCCAGCATTTCGCGTCGCGCACATTGTCGCCGATGCCGCGGCCGTTCACGGTCAGCGCCTGGTCATGCAGCAGCCCCTGCTCCGCCAAGGCGCGCAGCACCACGGGCAGTCCGCCGGCATAGTAGAAATCCTCCATCAGGAACCGGCCGGACGGCATCAGATCGACCAGGCAATGCACGCCCCGGCCGAGCCGGTCGAAATCGTCGAGGCTGAGATCGACGCCGACACGGCGGGCTATCGCCAGCAGATGAACGACGGCATTGGTCGAGCCGCCGATCGCCGCCAGCGTCCGGATCGCGTTCTCGAAAGCGTCCCGCGTCAGGATACGGGAGAGGATGAGATCCTCGTTCACCATGCCCACGATCCGGCGCCCCGAAAGGCGTGCCAGCTCGTTCCGCCGCGCATCGACCGCCGGGATCGCCGCATTGCCGGGCAGTGCCACCCCCAGCGCCTCGACCATCGAGGCCATGGTGGACGCCGTGCCCATCGTCATGCAATGCCCGTGCGAGCGGTTCATGCCGGCCTCGGCCTCATGAAACTCCTCCAGCGTGATCTCCCCGGCGCGCAGCTGCTCGCTCATCGAGATGATGTTGGTGCCGGAGCCGATCATTCGGCCCTGGTAGACACCGCGCAGCTGCGGCCCGCCGGAGACGCCGATAGTCGGCAGGTCGGCGCTGGCCGCACCCATCAGCAAGGCGGGCGTGGTTTTGTCGCAGCCCATCAGCAGCACCACACCGTCCAGCGGGTGCGCGCGTACCGCCTCCTCCACATCCATCGAGGCGAGGTTGCGATAGAGCATCGCGGTCGGGCGCATCGTCACCTCGCCGAGCGAGGAGACGGGGAATTCCAGCGGAAAGCCGCCGGCATCCAGCACGCCGTAGCGGACGTGCTCGGCGATGGTGCGGAAATGGGAATTGCAGGGGTTGAGTTCGGACCAGGTGTTGCAGATGCCGATGACGGGGCGGCCCTCGAACTGATCCTGGGGAAAGCCGCGGTTCTTGAGGAAGGAGCGGTAGTAGAACCCCATCTTGTCCTGCCGGCCGAACCAGGCCTCGCTGCGTAGGGGTTTCCTGGTCGTCATGGGCGTCACATCCCCCGTTTATTGGTCTTATGGGTGAGAATGATCAGATCATAGCGGCGCGCCTCGCGGTTCGCTACCCGGCGAGGATCGTTTTGCGGCATCAGCACCCTGGCGGGCGGGCAAAGGCTCGGGCGGATAGGGCATGTGCATGTCCCGCGTCTCTTGCAGGTAGAGCGCGAGCGCGGCGGCGGCGACCGCCGGTACGGCCAGCGCCAGGAAGGCCGCGTTCCAGTTGAGCAGACTGACCAGCATGCCGCCGAGCAGGCCGGAGAGCGCGCCGCCCAGCCCCTGCAGGGCGTTGAGCGCGCCGAGCGCCGTCTGCGTGCGGCCGCTGCCCCAGGTGAGATCGGCGACGATGACGGGCACCGCGACCCCGATCAAGCCGGAGGAGATACCGTCCAGCACCTCCGCCGCGATGAGGCCGCGCGGGTCCGTCACCACCGCACAGAACAATGCGCGCACCGGCAGGACAATGCAGGCGATGAGCAGCAGGCGCCGCCGCCCCGCCTGGTGCGCCCGCGTGCCGGCCCAGAGCGCCACCGGAATCATCGTCAGCTGAGCGACGATGACGTAGACGCCGATCCAGCCGGTGGCGTCATGCCCGGTCGCGACCAGCCGCTGGCCCACCAGCGACAGCATGTAGCCGTTGGCGAGGTTGAACAGAGCAAGCGCCGAGGCCAGCAGAACGAGGCGCGGATTGCTGATCACCTGCCGCATCGTGGAGCGGTGTTCGATCTCGTCCGGTTCGCTTTCCTCCCAGCCATGCGCCCGCCGCCCGTTGAAGGCGCTGAGCGGCGTGATCGCGACCGCGATGATGGCCGTGAAGGCCATCGAGCCGAACACCCAGAAGGGCGCGCCGAGACCGAGCACAGGGCCGGCCGCCACGATCAGGATGGCGGCGAAGACGATGCCGGCATGGTTGAAGGCCTGGTTGCGGCCCTGCTGATGCGGAAACTTCTGTTTGCCGACAATGCCGAGCGTGAGCAAAGTCAGCGCCGGGAGCAGGAGCGCGCCGCCGGCGCCGGTCAGGAATTGCGAGATGAGAACCCCGGTCACGCCATGGGCCGGCACGATCAGCAGCGTGCCGCCCAGAATGGCGGCGCAGGCAAGGCCGAGTTGCAGCCGCGGATAGCTGGTATGATCGACGATGGCGCCCGCCGGGCCGTTCAGCATAAGCGCGAACAGCCCGATCGCGGTCGTCACCGACCCGACACGGGCTGGACCCCAATGGCCGTTGGCGGCAAGCCATGTGGCCAGGAAAGGACCCAGCCCGCCTTGAATATCGCCGGTGAAGAAGTTGATGAGGGCGAGATGGGCGGCAGGAGACATCGGCTTACCAGATGGCGCCGCGCGGCCGAGAGGAAAGGGGCTGCGCCGCACCGCCTTCGCCACACCGCCGTGAGGATGGCCCGTCGCGCGCGGAGCACCGGAAGCACGCCATGCCGTCCTTGAGCCTGCGCATCTACCTCGACCCTGAAGGCCGCATCGGCCCCGGCAAGATCGAATTGCTGGAGAAGATCGCGGCCCTTGGCTCGATCGCGGCGGCCGGCCGCGCCATGGGCATGTCCTATCGCCGCGCCTGGGAGCTGGTGGAGGAGACGAATCGCATCTTCGGCAAGCCCGTCGCCACCGGACAGATCGGCGGCCGGCACGGCGGCGGTGCCAGCCTCACGCCCCTCGGCGCGATGCTCGTCAGCCGCTTCCGGGCTATCGAGGCCGCCGCCGCCGCTGCCGCCGAGGAGCATGTCGCCGCCCTTCAGCGCGAGGTGGACCGCAGCTAAGCCCATTACACCCCGCTGAATTTCGGAGCCGCTGCACTGGTGGCGTTTCCGCCAAATCGCTATCGTGCGGCGGGAATAGCGAACATTACCGCCCGGTAATGTCCATAAGGGAGAGTGCCGTGCTGAGACGCGATGTTCTGATTGCCAGCCTCTCGCTGGCGCTGCTGCCGGCGATGGCCTCCGCCCAATCTTCCGGCTCAGGCGCGGGCGGGCCGGCGAATGTCCTCTATGCCGGTTCGCTCGTGAATGTGATGGAGCATGGCATCGGCCCCGCTTTCGCCCAGGCCGGCGGCGGCACTTTTCGTGGCTATGCCGGCGGCTCGATCAAGCTCGCGGCTGAGATCAAGGGCAAGCTCGTGCCCGGCGATGTCTTCATCAGCGCCAATCCGAAGGTGAATGACGCTCTGACCGGGGCCGCGAATGGCGGCTGGGTCGATTGGTACGTGACCTTCGCGCAATCGCCGCTCGTCATCGGCTACAACCCGTCGAGCCGCTTCGCCGCCGACCTCAAGACCAAGCCCTGGTACGAGGTTTTGCAGGAGCCGGGCATCCATATCGGCCGCACCGACCCCAAGCTCGACCCGAAGGGCAAGCTGACGCTGGAACTGCTGAAAAAGGCCTCCGTCGTCTACAAGATCCCGGGCCTCTCCAAGGCTGTGCTCGGCGCGCCCGAGAATCCGGCCCAGGTGCTGCCCGAGGAAAGCCTCGTCGGGCGGCTGCAATCCGGCCAGGTCGATGTCGGCTTCTTCTATTCGACGGAAACGACCGACCTTAAAATCCCGGCCATCACCCTGCCGCCCGAAACGGCGCTCAGCGCGCATTACACGGCGACGGTGCTGAGCGGCGCGCCCCATGCGGCCGGCGCGCCGCGAATTCCTCGCCTTCCTGCTCGGGCCGCAGGCGACGGCGCATCATGCGCGCAGCACGGGCTCGATGTCGTGCCGGCCAAGGTCACCGGCGACGAGCCAGAAGGTGCCGCCCGCCATCCTGGCCCTGACCAAGCCCGCGCAGTAAGGCGGATGCCCGGGCTGGCGCCCCTCCTGGGCCGTCCTGCCCTGGCTTGCCGGCCTGCTCGCCGTCTATCTCGCGGCGCCCTTCGTGGCGGGGCTCGCCATGATCGGCGCAGGCAGACTGGCGCGGCGCCGACTGGCCGAGCTCGGCGACGCCAGCCTCGTCTCGCTGCTCAGCGCCACGGTGGCGACGCTGCTGGTCGCCGCTCGGCGGCATTCCCCTCGGCTATCTCCTGGCGCGGCGGCCGGGCCGGGCGATGGCGCTGCTCGGCTTCGTCGTGCAATTGCCGCTGGCCCTGCCGCCACTCGCCAGCGGCATTCTGCTGCTGTTCCTGCTCGGCTATGCCAGCCCGCTCGGCGCCCTCACCCATGGCGCGCTGACCGATTCCTTCACCGGCATCGTCCTCGCCGAAGCCTTCGTCGCCGCGCCCTTCCTCGTCATCGCTGCCCGCGCCGGCTTCGCGGCGCGTCGATCCGGTGCTGGAGGATGTGGCGGCGACGCTCGGCCACGGCCCGGCCCGCGTCTTCCTGCGCGCGAGCCTGCCGCTTGCCTGGCGCGCCATCCTCGCCGGCATGCTGCTCTGCTGGCTGCGCGCCTTCGGCGAGTTCGGGGCGACGGTGATGGTCGCCTACCACCCCTATTCGCTGCCCGTGTACACCTACGTCGCCTTCGGCAGCGAAGGGCTGCCGGCGATGATCCCGGTGCTGGTGCCGACGCTCGGCGTGGCCCTCCTCGTCATGCTCGCGGCGGCGGACTCGCGCCGGCCCGAGGGCGCGGCGCGGCGGCCACGCCCGAAGCGCCAGCATTGGCGGCCGCCCGGCCGCCCGCCATGTCCGCACCGCAGCCAGCGCCACCGCCGAGTTTCGCCTTCCACCGCTCGCTGGAGGGTTTCACCCTCGATGTTTCGGGTGACACCACCGCGCGACGCATCGCGCTGCTCGGCGCCTCGGGCTCCGGCAAGTCGCTCACGCTCGCGCGCGCTGGCGGGGCTCGATCATCACCCGGGCGACCGGCTCTGGCTCGGCGGCCGGGATCTCTCCGTGCTCCGTCCGGAGCAGCGCGGCATCGCCTATGTGCCGCAGAGCTATGGGCTCTTTCCGCATCTCACCACGGCGCGGCAGTTGAGTTTCGCCGCCGACGCCGACGCCGACGCCGGGCGCGCGCGCTATTGGCTGAACCGCATGGGGCTGGACGGGCTGGAGCAGCGGCTGCCCGAAGCCCTGTCCCTCGGCCAACAGCAGCGCGTCGCGATCGCACGCGCCTTCAGCCGACCGGCGGCCTCGCTCCTGCTATTGGACGAGCCCTTCTCCGCGCTCGATGCGCCGCTGCGCGCCCAGCTCCGGCAGGAGCTGCGGCAGTTGCAGGAGGAAGTGGCGGTGACGACGATCCTCGTCACCCATGATCCCGAGGAAGCCTTCTTCCTCGCCGACACGCTGATCGTGCTGCAAGCCGGGCGCGTTTTGCAGTCCGGCCCGGTGAACGCTCGTCTTCGCCCGCCCGGCCGATGCGACCGTCGCGCGGATACTGGGCGCCGAGACGATCGGCGCCGGCATCGCTATCGCCAAGGACGCGATCGAGATCGGCGACGGCCTGGCGATCACGGTCGCCGGGCCGCCGCTCACGCCCGGCAAAGCCGTCGGCTGGTCCGTCAGGCCGGAACGGCTGAGCCTGGTCGAGACCGGCGGCTACCCGGCGACGGTGCTGGACGTGGCGCCGCCCGTCGCCGGCCGGCAGGGCTTGCGCATCCGCCTCGGCGAGACGGTGCTGCGCGTGATGCAGGAGGCTGATGGCGCGCTCATCCCCGGCCCGGCGCGGGTTGCGGTGCCGCCAACAGCGGTTCAGGTGTGGCCTGCGGACGCAGACACGCTTAGAGCGTTTCCTATTCGCTTACGCTCACAGTCACCGCTCTAGCTCTTTGTTTTTACGAGCATCTTCACCCGATCAGATGATTCCATATGATCGGGATCTGCTCTAGGCTCGCGGCCCGATCATGAGGAGGTCACGCCATGAAACTCAGCGCCCGCAACCAGATCAAAGGCACCGTCGTTTCGGTGGTGAAGGGGCAGACCACGGGCCATGTGCGGATCGACGTGGGCCAGGGCATCGTCATCACCTCATCGATCACCAATGAGGCGATCGACGAGTTGGACCTCAAGGTCGGTGACGCCGCCATCGCCGTCATCAAAGCCTCCGACGTGATGGTGGCTAAGTAGCGGGCACCGAATCCCGGCTCCGCAGCAGCGCCGCCGTGCTCGGCGGCCGGCCCCGGAACCCGACATAGAGCGCCATCGGGTCGCGCGTATCGCCCGCGCTGAGCAGCACGCGGAAACGCGCCGCTGTTTCCGCATCGAAGGGATCGCCCGCCTCCGTGAAGGCCTCGAACCCGTCAGCGTCCAGCACCTCGGACCACAGATAGGAGTAATAGCCGGCCGCATAGCCGCCGCCCGCGAACAGATGCTGGAAATGCGCCGGGCGGTGGCGGATGCCGATCTCCTCCGGCATGCCGATGCCCGCCAGAAATTCGCGCTCGTAGGCTTCCAGCGTCGATCGTCCCGGGTGCCGGGTGGCTGTGCAGCGCCATGTCGATCAGCGCCGCCGCGGTATATTCGACCGTCGCGAAGCCCTGGTTGAAGCCCCGTGCCGCGAGCAGCCGTTCGATCAGCGCATCCGGCAGGGGCGCGCCGTCTCGGCGATGGCGCGCGTAGCGGCGCAGCGTCTCCGGCAGCGCCGACCCAATGCTCGTAGATCTGCGATGGCAACTCGACGAAATCGCGCCGCACCGATGTGCCGGACTGCGCCCGGATAGCGCACCCGGCTCAGCAGCCCGTGCAGCGCATGGCCGAATTCATGGAACAGGGTCTCGGCGTCGTCGAAGCTCAGCAGCGTCGGGCTCGCCTTGGCGAAGTTGTTGTTGTTGACGATGATCGGCGAGACCGGCGCGTCCATCGCCTCCTGATCGCGGAAGCTGCTCATCCAGGCGCCCGAGCGCTTGTCCGGCCGCGCGTAGTGATCGGCGAGGAACACGCCGACATGGCCGCCCGCGTCCCGCACCTCATAGGCGCGGACATCCGGATGATAGAGCGGCCACATCGGCCCGCGGCGTGAAGGTCAGGCCGAACAGCCGGGTCGCGGTGTCGAAGACCGCGCGCTGAAGATTCTCCAGCACGAAATAGGGTTTCAGCTCGGTCTCATCGAGGGCGTAATCCGCCCGCCGGACACGTCTCGGCGTAATAGCGCCAATCCCAGGCCGCGAGCGTGCCGTTGAAGCCCTCGGCCCGCGCCGCCGCCAGCAACCGGTCCCGCTCCGCCGCTGCCTTCCGTTTCGCGGGCTCCCACACCTCGGCCAACAGCGCCTCGGCCGCCATGGGCGTGCCGGCCATGGAATCGGCGAGGCGGAATTCCGCGAAACTGCCATAGCCGAGCAGCGCCGCGCGCTCGGCCCGCAGCGCCAGGATTTCGGGGATCAGCACCCGGTTGTCGTGCGGCCCCTCATGCATGCCCCGCGCGACCCAGGCCTGATAGGCGGCCTGCCGCAGATCGCGGCGGGCCGAGAAGGTGAGGAACGGCTCGATCAGCGAGCGCGAGAGGGTGATGGCGTGGCCGCCAAGCCCCCGCGCCGCCGCCGCCTGAGCCGCGCCGGCGAGGACGAAATCGGGCAGCCCGTCCAGATCGCTTGGGGCCAGCGGCAGGAACCAGCTTTTCTCGTCATGCAGGACATTCTGACCGAAGCCCGTGTGCAGCACGGCGAGCCTTTCGGAGATCGCGGTCATCCGCGCCTTCTCCGCCGGCCCCAGCGCGGCACCGCTGCGCATGAGGTTGAGGTGTAAACGCTCCAACAGCCGCATCTGATCCTCGGCGAGGCCGAGTTCGGCCCGCTGCCGATGCAGCGCGTCGATGCGCCGGAAAATCGCGGGGTCGAGCGAAACCTGCATGCCATGCTGCGCCATTCGCGGTGACATGTCCCGATCGATGGCTTCGAGCGCGGCGCCGCCAAGGCTGCTGACGAGGTTGTGGAAGACCGCGCCCACCCGGTCGAGCAGGCGGCCGCTCCTCTCCAGCGCCTCCACAGTATTCGCGAAGCTCGGCGGCTCCGGGTTCGCGCCGATCACGGCAATCTCGGCGAGGTGCGCGGCCATGGCGTGCTCGAAGGCCGGAGTGAAGTGCTCGGGCCGGATCAGATCGAAGGGCGGAAGGCCGAAGGGTGTGGTCCAAGGGGCGAGAAGCGGATTATCCTGGGTCATGCCCGCACTCCGTCAGAACCGCGTGCGGGGGTCAAGCCGGCGGCCCTGCCCTTCTTGTTGCCTGTCTTTGTTGACAGAAACAAATTTCTAGCATTAATTTCTGCACCAAGAAGGCTAGGCTGGCGCGCAAGAGCATGGCCTGATGGCGAAGCCGAACCGGCGACCAAGAAAACCGCAAGAAGAAAACTTAAGGGAGACGAATATGGAAAGGCGTTCTGTTCTGGGGGGCGTGGGCCTCGGGCTCGTCGGCGCGGCATCACTGCTGACAGCGGGCCGCGCCCGTGCCGACAGCCGCACCTTCACCGTGGCCCTGGTCCCCGGCCTGACCACCGATGCCTTCTACATCACCATGCATCGCGGCGCCTCGGCCGCCGCCGAGGCGCTTGGCGTCAAGCTGGTGTTTCAGGGCGCGCCGTCGTTCAACGCGGTGGAACAGGTGCCGGTGCTGGATGCCGTCATCGCCCGCAAGCCGGATGCGCTGCTGGTCGCGCCGACGGACAAGGTGCAGTTGATCGAGCCACTGCGCGCCGCCGTGAATGCGGGCATCCCGGTGATCACGGTCGATACCTATATCGGCACCGGCGTCTATCAGACCGGCAGCGGCAACGCCGATTTCCCGCTCTCCTACGTCGCCTCCAACAACACGCTGGGCGGGCAGATGGCGGCGCGGGCGCTCGCTGCGGCCATCGGCGGCCGCGGCAAGGTCTATGTCTCCAACGTGCAGCCCGGCGTCTCGACGACGGATGAACGCGAATGGGGCTTCATCGCCGAGATGAAGAAGGACTATCCGAGCATCACCGTTCTTAACACGCAGTTCAACGATGATGACGCCAACAAGGCGGCCTCGCAGGCGCAATCGGTGCTAGCGCGCAATTCCGATCTCGCCGGTATCTTCGGCGCGAACCTTTTCTCCGCCATGGGTGCCGCCAACGGCGTGCAGCAGGGCGGCTCAGGCGGGCGTGTCAAGGTCGTCGCCTTCGACGCGCCGCAGACGATCATCGGCAATATCAAGAGCGGGCTTATCGACATCGCGATCGCGCAGCATCCGGCGGAGATCGGCTGGTTCGGCCTAGCGGCCGCCTATGCGCATTTGACAGGGCAATCCATCCCGCCCGCCATCGCGACCGGGTTCACGGTCATCGACAAATCCAACGTCGACGACGCGGACATCCAGAAGTTCATCTACTCGTCGTGAGTTCGACATCCTCCGCGCGCGCGGCCCCCGGGGGTTCCCGGGGGCGCCGCGTCCTGGGCGTTCTTGCCTCCGCCCGGGCCTGGATCTTCCTGTTTTTGCTCCTGGTCGTCTTCGAGATCTGGTCACAGATCGCCTATGGCACAACCTTCGTCTTCAGCATCTTCAACATCCGGTCGATCGCGGTCTTCGCCGTCGCCCCAATGCTTCTGGGGCTTGGCCAGACGCTCGTCATCATCTCGGGCGGCATCGACCTCTCGGTCGGCTTCACCATGGGGCTCGCCGCCGTTATCGCCGCGCAGGTCGCCAATGAGGTCGGCAGCTTCGCCGGCCCCGGCCTCGGGCTGCTCGCGGGCACCGTGGTCGCCCTGGCCTCGACCATCATCCCGGGCTGGATCAACGGGCTTTTGATCGCGCGGCTGCGCGTGCCGCCCTTCATCGGCACCCTCGGCATGTATGGCGTGGCGCGCGGTGCCGCCTACCTATTCTCCAACGGCACCACGGTTCCGGTCGAGAATAGCTGGCTCACCTTCCTCGGCAACGGCCGGATCGCCGGCGTGCCCGTCATCGTCATCATCGCCGTCATCGTCATCGCGCTGGTGCATTACCTGCTGTCGGAAACGCTGTTCGGCCAATACACCTATGCCATCGGCGGCAACCGGCAGGCGACGCTCCGGGCCGGCGTCAATGTCCGCCAGGTGACGATCCTGCTCTATATCCTCTCGGCGATCACCGCCGGCATCGACGGCATCCTCTATACCGGCCGCTTCGCCGCCGGCGCGCCGCAGGCGGGCGAGCCCCTGCTGCTCGACAGCATCGCGGCCGTCGTCATCGGCGGCGCCAGCCTCTTCGGCGGTTCGGGCACCATCATCGGCACCATCATCGGCGCGCTGATCATCGCCGTGATCCAATACGGCCTGGTCTTCCTCGACGTGGAGCCCTTCTGGCAGTTTATCGCGGTCGGCCTCGTCATCATCGTCTCCGTGCTCGTCGATCAGAGCCAGCGGCGCTTTGGGGGAGGGCGCGTCGATGAGTGACATCATGGCCGGCGATATCGTGTTGCAGACCTTCGGCATCTCGAAGCGGTTCGGTGGCGTGCATGCGCTGGAGCGGGTGGATTTCACCCTCCGCGCGGGTGAGGTGGTGGCGCTGGCCGGCGATAACGGCGCCGGCAAATCGACCTTCACCAAGATCATCTCGGGCGTTTTCCAGCCGAGCGAGGGCGAGATCCGCTACTGCGGCAAGCCCGTGACCTTCGACGGTCCACAGGCGGCCCGCACCCAGGGGATCGAGACGATTTACCAGGATCTGGCACTCGCCGATAACCTCGATATCGGCGGCAATGTCTTCCTGGGGCGGGAGTTGAAAACGAAGTTCCTGTTCCTGCCGCGCATTGACCGGAAGCGCATGCGGGAGGAAGCGGCGAAAGCGATCCAGGTGCTGGATGTGCATCTCGACCGGCTCGACCGGCCGGTGCGCGCACTCTCGGGCGGACAGCGGCAGGCGGTCGCGATCGGCCGCGCCATCCATTGGGATGCGCGCGTGCTGATCATGGATGAGCCGACAGCCGCCCTCGGCGTGCCCGAACAACGTAAGGTGATGGATCTCATCCGCTCGTTGAAGACCAAAGGCATCGGGGTGATCTTCATCTCCCACAACCTTGCCGATATGTTCGCGGTCAGCGACAGGATCGTGGTGCTGCGGCGCGGCGTCGTCTCGGGCGAGCGGATGGTGGGTGAAGCCGATCCGGAGGAGATCGTCCGGCTGATGGTGGGCCACTGAACGCGCCCCTCACGTCGCGCGCGCATGACGGTTGTGTTGCTGACGACGCGGAGGGACGAATGCCACGCAAGGAAGACCGCCGGCTGCGGATCGGCGTGCTCGGCTGCGGGCCGATCGCACAATTCGCGCATTTCGAGTCCTGCACCAAGGCGCGCAACGCCGACCTTTACGCGATCTGCGATGTCGCCGAGGATTTGCGCCGGCGCATGGCCGCGACGCATGCGCCGGCGAAGACCTTCGCCGATTATGACGCGATGCTGGCGGACCCTGCGGTCGAGGCCGTCATCATCGCGACCTCGGATGCCTTTCACGTTCCGGCGAGCCTCAGCGCGCTCGCGGCCGGCAAGCATGTCTTCTGCGAAAAGCCCGTCGGCGTCGCGGTGGAGGAGGTGGAAGCGCTGCGAGACGCCGTGGCGCGTTCGGGCCTCACCCTCCAGATCGGGCATATGAAGCGCTTCGATCCGGGGCTGGAAGCGGCGAAGAGCTTCATCGATACCGAGATGGGCGAGGTCCTGGCGCTGAAAGCCTGGTATTGCGACAGCACGCATCGCTATACGATGACGGATGCGGTGCAGCCGCTGCCCGTCATCAGCGCCCAGGCGCGCAAGCCCACGGCCAATCCGAAAGCGGATCTGCGGCGCTACTACATGCTCGCCCATGGCAGCCATCTCGTCGATACGGCGCGCTGGCTCTGCGGCCCTGTCACCGAGGTTCATGCGCGGCTGTCCGAACGCTTCGGCGCCTATTGCTGGTTCGTGGAGACGAGCTTCGCCAACGGCACCCTCGGCCATCTCGATCTCACCATCGCCGTGCGGATGGATTGGCATGAGGGGCTGCAACTCTATGGCCAGAACGGCAGCGTGACGGCGAAGACCTTCAACCCCTGGTACTACAGATCGAGCGAGGTCGAGATCTTCCATGAGAAGGACGCGACCATCCGTAAACCCCTCGGCGCCGACGGGCATTTCTACCGCCGGCAGATCGAGGGCTTCGCCGATACCATCCTGCATGGCGCGCCGATGCGCGGCGCGGATGCGGAGGATGGCGTCGCCAGCATCCGCGCCATGGTCGCGATCGCCCGCTCGGTCGAAACCGGCCGGCCGGTGCGGCTCGACGAGGTTTCGGGGGCGTTGTGATAACAACCATGAAGCTCGGCATCTTCGCGAAAACCTTCCCAGGCGCGACCGCCGAGACCGTGCTGGCGGCGGCGCGCGGCGCGGGTTACGGCTGCGTGCAGTTCAACCTCGCTTGCTGCGGATTGGCCGCGATGCCGGACGCATTACCCCCCGGCACCGCCGCAGGCATCGCGGCGGCGAGCACGCGGACGGGTGTGGAGATCGCCGCACTCTCCGGCACCTACAACATGATCCACCCCGACCCCGCGATACGCGCCCAAGGGCTGCGGCGGCTCGAACTGCTGCTGAGCGAGGCGCGGGCCATGGGCACCGGGCTCGTTACGCTCTGCACCGGCACGCGGGATGCGGCGGATCAATGGCGCCACCACCCCGACAATGACCGGCCGGAGGCCTGGTCCGACCTGCTCACCGAGATGGAGAAGGCGGCGGCCCTTGCCGAGCGGTTCGGCGTCGATCTAGGCATCGAGCCCGAACACGCCAATGTCGTGAACGGCGCACCCCGCGCGGCCCGGCTGCTGCGGGACATACCCTCTGGCCGGCTGCGCATCATCCTCGACCCCGCGAATATGATCGAGGGCGCGGAGAGCGATCAGCACAGGCTCTATGCCGAGGCTTGCGACCTGCTCGGCCCACGCATCGCCATGGCCCATGCCAAGGATCGGGACGCGCAGGGCGCCGTCGTCCCCGCTGGTGGGGGCATCATCGACTTCCCCGTCTTCTTCGCGGCACTCGCCCGCGCGGGCTTCAGCGGCCCCGTCGTCACCCACGGGCTGGAAGCGGAGGACGCCGCCCCGGTCGCGCGCTTCCTGTCGGGGCTGCTGGCCCGATGAGCGGCCCGATAAGCGGCCAGATCGCCATCGACGATGTCAGCCTCGCCTTCACCGATCGCGGCACGGGGCGGCCCATTCTGTTCCAGCATGGTCTCGGCGGGAACGAAGCGCAGGTGGCGGAGGTCTTTCCGGATGATGAGGGCTTCCGCCGGCTGACGCTCGACTGTCGCGGCCAGGGCGCCTCGGCACCGGACCCGCAAAACCGCTACGCCATCCGGCAATTCGCCGAGGATGCGCTCCGCCTCGCCGATAGCCGGCGCATCGGGCGCTTCGTGGCCGGCGGCATTTCCATGGGTGCGGCCATCGCGCTGCATCTGGCCGTGCATCACCCAGCGCGGGTCACAGCACTCATCCTCGCGCGGCCCGCCTGGCTCTTCGCCCCCGCGCCCGCGACTATGGCGCCCTATGCCGAGGTCGCGGCGCTGCTTGAAACCCCGGACGGTCTCGCCACCTTCGATGCGAGCGAGACGGCGGCGATGCTGGCGCGGGAGGCGCCGGCCAATCTCACCTCGCTGCGCGGTTTCTTCACCCTGCCAGATGCGCGGGTGACGGCGGCGTTGCTCGGCGCGGGTCGCGGCCGATGGCCCGGGCGTGACACGGGCCGAGGCCACGGCGATCGGCGTGCCGACCCTCGTCATCGGCCATGGCCGGGATGCGGTTCACACGCTCGCCTATGCCGAGACGCTCGCCGCCACCATTCCCGGCGCCGAACTCGCGCGGATCACGCCCAAAGCGACCGACGCCCAAGCCCATGCCGATGAATTCCGCGCAGCACTTCGCCGCTTTCTGGCGTCTCTCTGAATTCTCACCGCAAGAGGATGCACCCATGTCCGGCACGACCTGGCTCGACAGCCTGCCCCGCCACCGCCTGATCGCGGAATATTCCCTCTGGTCGGCCGATCTCGCTCGCTTCGAGGATGACCTTCGCCGCACGGAACCCTTCGCCGACATCTACCATATCGACGTGGCGGACGGGCATTTCGCCCCTGCCCTGCTCTTCTTCCCCGACCTCGTCGCCCGGCTGCGCCGCCTCACCGAGCGGCCCTTCCATGTCCACCTCATGGTGGCGGACGATGTGCTGCTGAGCCAGATCGACCAGTTCGCCGAAGCCGGGGCGGATCTCATCTCCGTGCATGGTGAGAACGCGGCCGTCCTGCCCGAGGCGCTGACCCGCATCCAGGGCCATGGCAAGCAGGCGGGGATCGTGCTGCGGATCGAAACGCCGGTGCAGACGCTCGCCCCCTGGCTCGGCGAGGTCGCCTTCGTCACGCTGCTCGGCACGGCGATCGGCGTGAAGGGGCAGAGCCTGTCGGACGAAGCCTGTCCGCGTCTTATCGAAGCCGGCCGCCTCATTCAGGCTGCCGGCCGGGGTGAGGCCATCATCCTCGCAGCCGACGGCGGCATCCGGGAGAATACGGTGCCGCGCCTGCGGGTGGCGGGGGCGCAAACGGTGGTGCTCGGCTCCCTCGCCTTCGGCGCGCCCGATCTCGCCGCGCGCACGGATTGGCTGCGCAGCCTGCCGGCCGCTGCCTGAAAGATGGATGTCGCGATCGGCATCGACCTGGGCGGGACGGAACTACGCGCCGCCGTCATCTCGGCCGATGGCCAGGTTCTAGGGCATGAACGGACGGCCACCGCCGCCGAGGATGGTCCGGCTGCCATCATCGAACAGATGGCGGATCTCGTCGGCCGTGTCGCGCAGGGCCGCACGGTACGCGGTGTCGGCATCGGCTCCCCGGGACCGCTGGATGCGGCCGCCGGTATCGTCGTCCATGCGCCGACGCTGCGCGGCTGGCGGGATGTGCCGCTGGCGGCGTTGGCCTCCGCACGGTTCGGCTTGCCCGTGCGGATCGATAATGACGCCAATGTCGCCGCCCTCGCCGAGTGGCGTTTCGGCGCCGGGCGCGGCCTGCGCCATATCGTCTATGTCACCGTCAGCACCGGCATCGGCGGCGGTGTGATCCTCGATGGAAAGCTGATGCACGGGCGCGGCAGCCTGGCCGGCGAGATCGGCCATATGGCGATCACCGAGGCGCCCATCCCTTGCCCCTGCGGCAGTCTTGGCTGTTGGGAGGCGCTTGCCTCCGGCAGCGCGCTCGGCCGCCGCGCGACCGAGGCGGGGCGCGCCGCCCCTCATTCGGCGCTCGGCACCGCGCTCGCGGAGCACCCCGTGACCGGGCGCGACGTGGCCCGGCTCGCCGAAGCGGGGGATACGATGGCGGCGGCGCTGCTGGCCGAGGAGGGACGCTACCTCGGCATCGGCTTCACCAATCTGCTTCACCTCTACGCGCCGGAGATGATCGTGGTCGGCGGCGGCGTCGCTGACTGCCTGCCCGCGATGCGCGGGGAGATCGAGCGCGTGATCCGCCGCCGGGCGATGCCCGCCTACCGGGATGTGCCGGTGACGGCGGCGGCGCTCGGCCGGCAGGCGGGGGTCATCGGCGCGGCGCTGCTCGTTTTGTGAAGGCGAACCTTCATTCGGTTGCAGAATTGGAGCCGCTTGCGGCTCGGTGCCGCCGTCCTGCACCTGGCCCCACGCAGCCCCAGAGCAACAGCAGCAGGCCGGCGAAAAAGGCCCCTGCCATGGCTGGGGCGAAGGGCGGCGCATACCGGAACCGCACTTGGTTGGTGCCGGACAGCAGAGGGATGACCTGGAAGATCGGCGGATAGGCGCCGACAGGAACAGGCCTGCCGTTCACGTGGGCGCGCCAGCCCGGATAGGTGAACACCCGTCGGATCAGCCGCGCCGGTCCGCTACAATCCGCGGTCACGGCATCCCGCGCCATGTCGCGAAGCGTGCAGGGGCCGCCTGTGGTCTGCATATAGGGCGCCGTGCCGGTGATAGCGTCGATCTCCATGACGGCATCCTGGTAAACCCGTCGGTGCTGAACGCCGCCATCGGCATAGATGAGGCCCAGGCCCGGCACCACCTGCCCCGTCAGTCGATCCCGATAGAGCCAGATGACCACCGGACTCGGGCCGGCCTTGGTGAAATGCAGCCGCAGAACGGTGCCGCGCGGCAGGGGCAGCGGGGCGCCGAGGTCAAGCTCAAAGGGACCGTCGTCGGCTGCCGTGGCGAGGTCTCTGCTGCCTGTCTCGCAACTGCCACCGGCACAGGCAAGAACGGTTAGCGGCCCGCGCGACCGGCCGCCGAAGGTGCCGAGACTGACGGTGAGGGCGCGCAAGCTGCCCGGCTGCAGCTCCGCCGGGGTGACCGTCGTGTCGAACGGATGGCCAGGAGCAAGCCAGCTGCTGGTCACCGCCGGCTGGACGACCGCGTTGAGCCGCAAGTCGTCGAGCGGCTCCGAGCCCGGCGAGGAGACGACGTAGCGCACGCCGAGCGCGCGATAGGCCTGGATGTTCCAATTCAGCGCCACCGCGTGATCAGGGAACGGCATCCCCGGAATCCCGCTCTGGCCGGAGAAGGCCAGCGGGTCGGTCGTCGGGTCCAGCGCGCCGCTGACGAAAGCGGTCCAGAGCCTCGGCGCGGGCAGGTAATCGGAGTTGATCGAGGCGATGCCATAATAGGTCGGGTAGTTCGGGCGGATCGGGCCGAGCGTGTAGAAGCGGTCGAGGCCGAGATTGTTCCGCAGGAAGGTGACGCCGCCGGTCATGGCCGTCTGATGGGCCGTGCCCGACAGTATGGGTAGCGCGTATAGAACCATCGCCTGGATGCCGAGGACGGCCGTGAGCAGAGCGGCGCCTTGTCGCCGTGGGTTCCATGCGAGCAGCAGCAGGGCGACGGCCAAGACAGCGAGCGTGACGAGCACGCATCGCGCAAGCCTCCAGCCGTAGCGAGGATAGCTATGTGCGAGAATGAGGATGGCGGGCCGTCCCAGTAGCAGGGCGATGAGGATGAACAGCATGGCCGCCACGGCGATGACGGGGATGCGGAAACGGGGCGGCCGGGTGGCCTGCAGACTGTCATCCAGCGCGAAGGCGGCGAGGATGGCAAACGCCATTTCCCAGGACGGCCCCGAATAGCGGAAGATCTGGGTCTCGCCCATGAGCGGAACACTTTCGATCAGCCGCGATACGACGGGCAGGCCGAAGCTGGTGCCGATCATGGCGAGGCACCACGCGGCGAGCACCCAGCGCAGCAGCCGGTAGGGGCGCGCGCGGCCGCCGGCCAAAGCGAGCAAAGCGAGGCACAGCACCGGCGGGGTGACGTCGCCCCCGACGAAATCCCAAATCCAGGTCACCGGCTCGCTCGGCGGCCCCAGTGGCATCATGCCGGGGGGCCCATAGACGGTTGGCATGATGAGCAGAGCGAGCCCCGCGAGCGGCATATGGAGCATGGCAAGCCCGCGACCGGCATGCATCCCCACATCGCCCACGCGCAGCAGCTCCGCGAAAGGCAGGATGAAGGGTATGGCGAGCATCAGCCCAGTGATGGCGGCGAGGGTGAGAGCGCCCAGCAGGCGAAGCCGGGCAGCGGGCGCGCAAGTGATGAGGCGAACCAGCGCCCAGACAAAGACGAGCAGCAGGTTGAGATAGGTGGTCTCTGGAAAAGCCGCATAGATCGAGAAAGCGAGGGCGATTGCGGCAAGCGGCCAGCCCGCCCAGCCTGAAGCCGTGCCGGGCCGCTCGGCGATCCGCGCCGCTTTCTCGATCCCCAGCAGTAGCAGAGGAAGAAAGGCGATTGGCATGACAGGGCCGTGGCCGAACCGGGCGAAGGTGCCATTCAGCGCAAACAGCAAGCCGCCCAGCAGGGCAGCGGCACGGGCGAGGCCCATCTGCCGTAACAGCAGGAAGGTGCTGACACCAGCAACTTCCTGCAGCAGGAGCTTGAGCAGAAACGGGCCGTTATGAAGAGCCAGCAACAGAACGAAGGGAAGGAACAAGGCAGGGTTCTGTCCCTCCGCGGCCAGTGGCAGGCCGACCCCCTCATAAGGGTTCCACCAGGGAACGCTGCCATGCAGCCATTGTAAGGCGGCGAATCGGCCCAGCGCCTGCGTCGTCAGCCCGACATTGGGGTCAAGGGTGGTCATTCCGCCAATAACCGGGGGGGAGCTATTGACGATACCGCTCCATGGCAGCGGATTGACTGTCAGCCAGCCAAACACCACCGGCCAGCTTGCCAGCACAGGTGCGAGCAGCAGGAGAACCAAGCACAATGCTTCTTGCCGGCGGGCGGAGCGCAACAGGTGGTCGGTTCTCAATATCGCACGAACAGTGTCAGCTTCTCGCTTTGTGGTGCGCCGAGTAACACACCGGGCACCGCGCCAGCGACAGGTTTTTGCAAGCCGGAGGGGGCGCCCAGCGAGCCGGACAGCCCCCCTTTCTCCACCCGCCTCGGCGTCACGCCGCCTTGGCGATCATCCCATGCGGGTCGATCACGTATTTGCGCGCCGCACCCGCATCGAAAGCCTCATAGCCCTGGGGCGCATCCTCCAGCCCGATGACCGTCGCATTGACGATATCGGCGATGTTCACCCGGTCATACAGGATCGCCTGCATCAGCATCCGGTTGTAGCGCAGCACCGGCGTCTGCCCCGTATGCAGCGACTGCGCCTTCGACCAGCCCTTGCCGAAGCGCAAGCTGAGGCTGCCCTCTTTCGCCGCGGCATCGACGGCACCCGGGTCGGAGGTCACGTATAGGCCCGGAATGCCGATGGCGCCGGCCGCCCGGGTGATGTCCATCATCTGGTTCAACACCACGGCCGGTTGCTCGACCCCCGAATGGCCCCGCGCCTCGAACCCCACAGCGTCGATCGCGGAATCGACCTCCGGCACGCCGACCACCTCGGCGATCAGCTCGCCCAGCCGGTCATGCTTGGAAAGATCGATCGGCTCGAACCCCATCTTCTTCGCATGGGCCAGACGTTCGGCATTGAAGTCGCCGATCATGGTGACGGCGGCGCCGAGCAGGCGGGCACCCGCCGCCGCCGCCAGGCCCACTGGCCCCGCGCCCGCGACATAGACGGTGGAGCCGACGCCGACCTTCGCATTGACCGCGCCATGAAAGCCGGTGGGGAAGATGTCGGTCAGCATGGTGAGGTCGCGGATCTTCGCCATGGCCCGCGCCTTGTCCGGGAACTTCATCAGGTTGAAGTCGGCATAGGGCACCATGACGTAGCGCGCCTGCCCGCCGATCCAGCCGCCCATATCGACATAGCCGTAAGCGCCGCCCGCCCGGCCCGGATTGACGGTGAGGCAGACGCCGGTATCGCCGCCCCGGCAGGTGCGGCACCGGCCACAGGCCACGTTGAAGGGAACGGAGACGAGGTCGCCCTTCGCCACCATCTCGACATCCGCGCCGGTCTCGATGATCTCGCCGGTGATCTCATGGCCGAGCACAAGGCCGGCCGGCGCCGTCGTGCGCCCGCGCACCATATGCTGGTCGGAGCCGCAGATATTGGTGGCCACGATCTTGAGGATCGCCGCATGCTCAAGCCGGCGGCCGTCCGGCGCCTCCAGCTTGGGGTCCGGAATATCCTGCACCTCGACCTTTTTCGGGCCGAGATAGACGACGCCGCGATTGCCGCTCATGACTGGTTCTCCCCTACTGCAGGGCGGTCTTCTCGCCGAACCGCCTCACCCCACCCTGGCCCTTCGCGGCCGCGCCTTCAATGACCCGCAGCTGGTTGTTCGCGACGCCCGTTTTGAACCGTCGCGCCAAATGACAAGATTTCGCGGCGGCACACGCCGCGCGGCCACGCTTGGGGCGGGGTTGCCGCAAACCGCCCTTGGTGCGAGTTTGCGCGGACCTTTTCCTGAGCACGCACGAGGACCGACATGGCGAAAATCCCGGTGAAGACCCCCGTTGTCGAGTTGGATGGCGACGAGATGACGCGCATCATCTGGGGTTTCATCAAGGAGAAGCTCATCCTCCCCTACCTCGACGTTGACCTGAAATACTACGACCTCGGCATCGAGTATCGCGACCAGACCGACGACCAGGTGACGGTCGATGCGGCCCACGCCATCAAGCAATACGGCGTCGGCGTGAAATGCGCGACGATCACGCCGGATGAAGCGCGGGTCGAGGAGTTCAAACTCAAGAAAATGTGGCGCAGCCCGAACGGCACCATCCGCAACATCCTCGACGGCACCATCTTCCGCGAGCCCATCATCTGCCGCAACGTGCCGCGCCTGGTGCCACATTGGAATGAGCCGATCGTCATCGGCCGCCATGCCTATGGTGACATTTACCGCGCCGCCGAGACCAAGATCCCAGGCCCCGGCCGCGTCACGCTCAACTATGTGCCGGCCGGCGGCGGCGCACCGTTGGAGCTGGAAGTGCATGACTTCAAGGGGCCGGGCGTTGCGCTCGGCATCCACAACACGCTCGCCTCGATCCAGGGCTTCGCGCGCGCCAGCCTGAATTACGGCCTCGCCCGCAAATACCCCGTCTATCTCTCCACGAAGAACACGATCCTCAAAGCCTATGACGGCATGTTCAAGGACACCTTCCAGGAGATCTTCGATACCGAGTTCAAGGCCGAGTTCGAGAAGCTGGGCCTGACCTATGAGCATCGGCTGATCGACGACATGGTCGCCAGCGCGCTCAAATGGAATGGCGGCTATGTCTGGGCCTGCAAAAACTACGACGGCGACGTGGAAAGCGACATCGTGGCCCAAGGGTTCGGGTCGCTCGGCCTGATGACCAGCGTGCTCGCCAACCCCGACGGCACGGTGATCGAGAGCGAAGCGGCGCATGGCACCGTCACCCGCCATTATCGCGAGCATCAGAAGGGCCGCCCGACCAGCACCAACCCGATCGCCAGCATCTTCGCCTGGACGCGCGGGCTGATCTATCGCGGCCAGTTCGACAATACGCCCGATGTGACGACCTTCGCCGAAACGCTTGAGCGCGTCTGTGTCGAGACGGTGGAGAGCGGATTCATGACGAAGGATCTCGCGGTCCTCATCGCCCGCGACCAGCCCTTCCTGACGACCCAGGATTTCCTGTCCAAGATCGACGACAATCTGAAGCTGGCGATGGCCAAATCCTGAGCTGGGTCTTTTAGCTGCGACGCGCCGCATCATATCCCGCCTCGATGAGAGAGGGATCATGATGATGGCGCGTCGGAAAAGTTTTGGCGGCGGCTTCGCGGGGATGAGCCTCGCCTGGAATGTCCCGCAAGTGATCGGGCTGCGATTGGCGAAGATCGCCCGTGGCGGCAAACGCGGGCAGGCCGAATCTCATCTCATGGTAACGGAAAAGATGGCCGCCGCCGTTCAGGCGCAGGGCATCATGGCGCGGGCCCTGATGTTGGGCTCGGCTGAGAAGGGTGCGGCCGCCGTCACCCGCCTCTATAGCCGCAAGGTCGCCGCCAATAAGCGCCGCCTCGGCAGGGGCTGACCCCCGTCATCCAACCTTCACGGGCAGGCCGACAGGGCGACCCTATCTTTTCCCGGTAATCGCCGGGAGGAGACGATGGCGCGGCAACAGAAGGGACGCGGGCACCACAGGCCGAAAAGCCCGGGCACGCACGGCGACGGCGTGGCCGGGCAACCCGGTCCCGACGCGCCATCACCGAGCTTCGCCCAGCCCGAACCCGGCCCGGACCCGACCCGGTTCACAGTCTACCACCCCTCCGACAACAAGGCTTATCGCGAAATCGATCAGCTCAACCGCGAACACAAGCTCTTCCCCACGCCGTTCCCGCCGCCGCGCGGCGTTCCGGAACCGAAACTGACCCTCGCCGAAATTCTCGGCCCGTCCGGCACGGCGGAGGTGAAGACCATCACGGACGCCGGGCAGATGGTGTTTCATGCCGTGGGCGATACCGGGAATACGCGCGGCCCCGACCCGCAGAACGAAGTCGCGGACAAGATGCTGAGCGATTTCGATGAGCGGCAGGCGCGCGACAAGCCCATCTTCTTTCTTCATCTCGGCGACGTCATCTACAATTTCGGCGAAGCCAAATACTATTACGATCAGTTTTACGATCCTTACCGCGCCTATCCGGCGCCGATCCTCGCACTCGCCGGCAATCATGACGGCATGGTGGCGCCCGATAGCGACGCCACGACGCTCACCGCCTTTCTCGACAATTTCTGCGCCGAGGATTTCCACACGACAGCCGAGGCCGGCGGCCTCAACCGCACGGCCCAGATCCAGCCCGGCGTCTTCTATACCTTCGAGGCGCCGTTCCTCCGCGTCTTCGTCCTCTACTCCAACACGCTCGAAGACCCTGGGGTCATCTCATCCGAGGGCGGCACCTGGGAGGATATCGGCGACAGCCAGCTTACCTATCTGAAGGCGGCGTTGCAGCGGGCGAAGCATGAGAAATTCGCCGGTGCGCTTATCCTCGCCCATCACCACCCGGCCTACACCGCCGGCACCAAACATGGTTGGAGTATCAAGCTGACGCAGGAGGTGGATGCTATCTGCGAGGCGGTCGGGCTGTGGCCGCACGCCGTGCTCTCGGGCCACGCCCACAACTACCAGCGCTTCACCCGGCACCATGGCGCGACGCAGATCCCCTATATCATCGCCGGCAATGGCGGCCACGGGCTGGCCAAGCTCACCCGCAAGGGCGAGCCGGCGCTGCGCGTGCCGATGTCCTTGCCAACGGCCGCGGCGGGCGACGATCCGATCACCTTCGAGAATTATGACGACCAGGGTTATGGCTATATGCGCATCGTGGTGAACGCGACGCAGCTACGGATCGAGTATCACCCGGCGAGCGACGGTGACACCGCAAAGACGCCGGACGATATGGTGATCGTCGATCTCGCCACGCGGCAGATCACGCCTTTGGCGCAAGCTTAAGCGGGAGAAAGGGAATCTTCTTTTTCTGAAGAAAAAGAAGCAAAAAGACGTCTACCCATTCGAGTACGTGCGGCTTCGAGTACGTGCGGCTCCGGCCGCACGCACTCAAACGAATAAAAGTTCTTTGGTTCTTTCTTTCAAGAAAGAACAAGTCTCGCGCAACGCCTATTCCTCGTGCCAAGTGCGGCCATCGCGCTCCATGAGCGCGATCGACGAGGACGGACCCCAAGTGCCCGCCCGATAAGGCTTCGGCGGCTCATTCGACGCCGCCCAGGCATCCTGGATCGGGTCCACCCATTTCCAGGCCGCCTCGACCTCATCGCGGCGCATGAACAAGGTCTGGTTACCGCGCACCACATCCATGATGAGGCGTTCATAGGCGTCCGGGTTGCGCACGGAGAACGCCTTGGCGAAGCTCATGTCCAGCGGCACGTATTGCAGGCGCATCCCGCCCGGCCCGGGGTCCTTGATCATCAGCCAAAGCCGCACGCCCTCATCCGGCTGCACCCGCACCACCAGCCGGTTCGCCTGCAACGGACCCGCCGCCTCCTCGAAAACCGAATGCGGAATGCCGCGGAACTGCACCACGATTTCCGACACGCGGCTCGGCAGGCGCTTGCCCGTGCGCAGATAGAAGGGCACGCCCGCCCAGCGCCAGTTGCTCACCTCGGCCTTCACCGCGACGAAGGTCTCGGTCATGCTGGCCGGCCGCTCCAGCTCCTCCAGATAGCCGCGCACCGGCCCCTTGGTGGAGGCACCGGCCGTATATTGGCCGCGCACCGTCAGCGCCGCGACCTGGCTCGGCGTCATCGGCTCAAGCGATTTCAGCACCTTGAGCTTCTCATCCCGCACCCGGTCGGCATCGAGCGAGGTGGGCACTTCCATCGCCGTGAGGCAGAGAAGCTGCAGGATGTGATTCTGCATCATGTCGCGCAGCGCGCCGGCCGTATCGTAATAGCCGGCGCGGGTCTCAAGCCCCAGATCCTCGGCCACCGTGATCTGCACATGGTCGACGTATTTCGAATTCCAGACCGGCTCGAACAGGGAGTTGGCGAAGCGCAGAGCCATCAGGTTCTGCACCGTCTCCTTCCCGAGATAATGGTCGATACGATAGATGCTGCTCTCGACGAAGATCTTGCCCACAGCATCATTCAGCGCCTGCGCGGATTCGAGATCCTTGCCGACCGGCTTCTCGATCACCACCCGGCTGTGCGGGGAGACCAGGCTATGGGCGCTGATCTGCTCGCAGATGGGGCCGAAGAGGTCGGGCGCCGTCGCCAGGTAGAAGACCCGGATGCGCTCCGGTGCATCGCGCAGCTTGTCGGCGAGATCAGGCCATCCGTCCGATCCCGTCGCGTCCATCGACACATAGCCGACGCGCGCGAAGAAGCGCTCCAGCACGCCCTCATCGATATCGGCCTTGGGGACAAAGCTCTCAATGGCGTCGCGCGCCACGGCCTTGAACTCCTCATCCGACATGTGGCGGCGGGATGTGCCGATGACCCGCGCCTCCGTCGGAATCTGGCCGCTGCGGTCCCGCTGATAGAGCGCGGGCAGCAGCTTGCGGCGGGACAGATCCCCCGAGCCGCCGAAGACGATGATATCGAAAGGGTCCACGGTGATTATGCGGGCGACCATGCCTATGAGGCTCCTCTTCCGGCTTGCCTCTACCATACCCGACGGCGGCGAATTGGCTAGGATGCCGTTTGTGCGGTGCAAACCCGGCATCGCCTGACCGCCTTGACGCGTGCCGCGCAACGTCGTCTTGGGGACGCATGACAGCACCGGCCACCCTGCCCCGTACCGAACAGGTGAGCGCGCGCTACCGCGACCTCGACCTGTGGGACAGCGCCGAGGCCATGGAGGCGCTGTGGGAAGGGCAGATGGCGGCCGTCGCTGCGCTGCGGCCGGCGCTGCCGGCACTCGCCGCCGCCGCCGATGCCACCGCCGCGCGGCTAAGCAGCGGCGCGGGCCGCCTGATCTATGCCGGGGCCGGCACATCCGGCCGTCTGGCGGCGCTGGACGCCGCCGAACTGCCCCCCACCTTCGATTGGCCGCAGGCGCGGATCGCCCTGCTCATCGCGGGCGGCACGGCGAGCCTGCTGCGCGCCGCCGAGGGCGCGGAGGACGATACCGCCGCCGCGACCACAGGCCTCGCGGCGATCGGCGCGGGGCCGGCCGATGTGCTGATTGCGCTGGCCGCCAGCGGCGGCACGCCCTTTTCCGTCACCGCGCTGGAAGCCGCCCGTGCGGCGGGCGTGCTGACGGTCGCCATCGCCAACAGCCCGGGCGCCCCGCTACTGGCGGCGGCCGAATGCCCGATCCTGCTCGACACGGGTGCGGAAGCGATCGCCGGCTCCACCCGCATGAAGGCGGGAACGGCCCAGAAGGTGGCGCTCACGCTGCTCTCGACCCAGCTCATGATCCGCCTCGGCCTTGTTCATGCCGGCCGGATGATCGAGATGCGGCCGACCAACGCCAAACTTCTCGCCCGCGCCCGCCGGATGGTGGCAGAACTGACCGGATGCGCCCCCGCCGAGGCCGCCGCGATGCTGGAGCAGGCGGGCGGCAGCACCAAGCTCGCCAGCCTCATGATTCTGCGCGGCCTCGATATCGCGGCCGCCGAAACTCTCCTCTCCCGCCATGGCGGCGTCCTCCGCCGGGCTTTGGCGGAAAGCAAAGCCTTTTAAGACGAACGAAGGAGCGGATAATGACCGAAACCATCGCGACGACCGAGTTCCGTATCGAACATGACGCGCTGGGAGACGTGCCGGTGCCGAGCGCGCGCCTCTG
This sequence comes from uncultured Pseudomonadota bacterium, assembly GCA_963745125.1. Classification (GTDB taxonomy): domain Bacteria; phylum Pseudomonadota; class Alphaproteobacteria; order Acetobacterales; family Acetobacteraceae; genus Acidisoma. Next base: position 498,359 of record CAVUWB010000006.1, on the reverse strand, counting down.
GGGGGCGCAGACCGAGCGCTCGATCCAGAATTTCCCCATCGGCATCGGCCGCTTCATCTGGCCACGCTCGGTCATCCGCGCGCTGGGCATCCTGAAGAAGGCCGCGGCGCAGGCCAATAGCGAGCTGGGCGAGTTGCCGGCCGAGAAGGCCGAACTCATCATGCAGGCGGCCGAGGAAGTGATCGCCGGCAAATGGGACGATGAATTCCCCCTCGTCGTCTTCCAGACCGGCTCGGGCACGCAGAGCAACATGAACGCCAACGAGGTGATCGCCAACCGCGCCATCCAGATCGCCGGCGGCGTGCTCGGCTCCAAGAAGCCGATCAACCCGAATGACGACGTCAACCACAGCCAATCCTCGAACGACACCTTCCCGACGGCGATGCATATCGCGGCCGTCGAGGAGATTTCGAACACGCTGCTGCCGGCCATCGCGGTCCTGCGCGCGACGCTGCGACGCCAAGGCGCATGCCTTCGCCGATGTGGTCATGATCGGCCGCACCCATCTGCAGGACGCGACGCCGATTACGCTCGGCCAGGTGATCTCCGGCTGGGTCGCGCAGCTCGACGAGTGCGCCCGCGCGATCGAAGGCTCGATCCCCGGGCTGCTACGAACTCGCGATCGGCGGCACCGCCGTCGGCACCGGCCTCAACGCGCATCCGAAATTCGGCGAGACGGCGGCGCGTTACATCGCCGAGGAGACCGGCCACCCTTTCGTCTCCGCCCCGAACAAATTCGCCGCCCTCTCGGCGCATGACGCGATGGCGCATGCCAGCGGCGCGCTGCGCACGCTGGCCGGCGCGCTGATGAAGATCGCCAATGATGTGCGCTGGTACGCCTGCGGCCCGCGCGCCGGCATCGGCGAAATCCTGATCCCGGAGAACGAGCCCGGCTCCTCCATCATGCCGGGCAAAATCAACCCGACGCAGTGCGAGGCGCTGACCATGGTGGCGGTGCAGGTCTTCGGCAACGACGCCGCCGTCGGCTTCGCCGGCAGCCAGGGCAATTTCCAGCTCAACGTCTACAAGCCGGTGATGCTGCACAACGTGCTGGAATCGATCACGCTGCTCAGCCAATCGATGCCGGGCCTTCGACACCCATTGCGCCGCAGGGGATCGAGCCCAACTATCCGCGCCTCAAGCACAATCTCGAAAGCTCGCTGATGCTGGTGACGGCGCTGAACCCGCATATCGGCTACGAGAAATCGGCGCAGATCGCGCTGAAGGCGCATCGCGAGAACACCAGCCTGAAGGAATCGGCGCTGGCGCTGGGCTTCCTGACTGAAGAGCAGTTCGACGCCTGGGTAAAGCCCGAAGACATGCTGGCGCCCAGCGCCGGCTAAAACCCTACTATGCTGGCCGTCTGGCGCTCGTTTTCTGCGCTTCGGTGCTCACGGCCCTTTATGGCCGCTCCGCTCCGATGCTCAAAAACCAACGCCAGCCGACTCAGCCTAGAGCAGATCCCGATCATATGGAATCATTTGATCGGGTGAAGATGCTCGTAAAAACAAAGAGCTAGAGCGGTGACTGTGAGCGTAAGCGAATAGGAAAAGCTCTAGCGGGTTTGAAAGCCGCTCCAGAGCGTGAAGACCGTTCTAAGACCGGCCGGCCGCGCCTCAGTTGGTCAGGTTGTTGTAGTCGACCCAGCCCTGAATGGTTCCGTCCGGCGTCCGCATCCGCATCTGGAAGGTCGGCGGCCGCATGCCATCGGCGATGATCCCGACGAGGCTGGCCGGCGCGTTGCCGGCCAGGGTGGTGCAGCCCTGGCTGTCATCCGCCGAATAGGTCGCCAGCGCCTCTTCCGACGGGCAGATAGGGACATTGCCGCGCACGAAGATGGGGTGCGACAGATCAAGCGAGGAACGGCCATCCGTCACGATCTGGCCATTCTCGAAATACGCCGTGATGCCGGTCCGGGGCTGGTCCTTGCCCGCAAGGGTCGCGATCACGACCAACCCCGCCAAGGCAAAGCATGCGATCCCGATGATCGAACCCGTGATCTTCGAAAACCCTCGTCCAGACGTTTGATTTGAAGCCGAATACGTTGCCAAAGACTTACCGTCCCAGGTGTGATTCTCGCTCATTCCACGGCTCGCTCTATAAATCTTATCGAGTTAACAACCTTTTACCAGCTCACGCGGTTTTCGCAACGGTTTCACGGCCGTCCCGCGCGCGCACGGCGCTATCATGCACTCGACAGCGCCCGGTGTAGAAGCCCCGAATTGGTCTTCCTTGGTCTTCTTTTCCGTTCCGATCACACCAAAGCGACGCGCCATTCCCCTTCGCGTCCGGCTATGGTCAAACCGGATCAGGAGCCTCATGCCCCAGAGCGACCGAACGGAGATGGCTTTGATTGCCGAACAAGACCTGCTGTTGAAAATGTTCGACGCCGCGGTCAGGGCCGCGGCCCCCGGCTCCTGCGTGCCGCCGGCGCTGCCCCCGCCGCCGGCCGGCCGAACGGTCGTGGTGGGCGCCGGCAAAGCGGCAGCCGCCATGGCGCAGGCGGTCGAAGCCCATTGGCCGGAAGCGGCCCTGCTCTCGGGCCTCGTCATCACCCGCTACGGCCATGGCGTCGGCCGCCTGTCGCGCATTGAGGTGATCGAGGCGGGTCATCCCGTCCCCGATGCCGCCGGCGAGCAGGCGGCGGCGCGTATCCTCGGCATGGTCCACGATCTCGGCCCCGATGATCTCGTGCTCTGCCTCATCTCCGGCGGCGGCTCATCCCTGCTGGCCCTGCCCGCCCCGGGCATCACCCTCGCCGACAAGCAGGCGATCAACCGCGCGCTTCTACGCTCCGGCGCCGGCATCCATGAGATGAATTGCGTGCGCAAGCACCTGTCGGCCATCAAGGGCGGCCGGCTGGCCGAGGCGGCCGGAGCCGCACGCCTCGTCACCCTGGTCATCTCCGACGTGCCGGGCGACGACCCCTCGGTCATCGGCTCCGGCCCGACGGTGCCCGATGCCACGACACTCGCGGATGCGCGGGCGGTGCTGGCACGCTACGGCATCACGCCGCCTCCGGCGGTGCTCGCTCATCTGCGGAACCCGGCAGCGGAGACGCCGAAGCCGGGGGATTCCAGCTTCCGCCAGACCGAGACGCATGTCATCGCGAGCCCCCAGGCGTCGCTGGAGGCTGCCGCCGCCGTCGCCCGGGCGGCAGGCGTCGTGCCGGTGATCCTGGGCGATGCGATCGAGGGCGAGGCGGCGGAGGTCGCCCGCGTCATGGCCGGCATCGCCAGACAAATGCGCGCTGCATGGCCAGCCGGCGCCGCCGCCCTGCGCGCTGATCTCCGGCGGGGAGACCACCGTCACCGTGCGCGGCCATGGGCGCGGCGGGCGCAACGCCGAATTTCTCCTCGCCCTTGCCGTGGCGCTCGACGGGCTTGACCGGCGTCCATGCGATCGCCTGCGACACGGATGGGATCGACGGGACGGAGGATAACGCCGGCGCGCTTCTCTCCCCCGATACGCTGGCACGCGCCCGCGCGCTGGATATCCAGGTCCGCGACCGGCTCGCCGATAATGACGGCTACAGCGTCTTCGCGGCCCTCGGCGATCTCGTCGTGACCGGGCCGACTCTGACGAATGTGAACGACTTCCGTGCTATCCTGATCAGCCAAGAGGCGCGGCGCAGGCATTAGAGACTGTTTGAGACTGCTACTACGGCGGCCATCCGACGCGGTGTTCTGCGCTTCCGGGGCGGGTGGCCTCTCATGGCTACTCCGCTCCGGTTCTCGCTCACCACGCTGGCCAGCGCCTATCGGCGCCTCTGGCTCGCCATAGCGCAGTCTCAAACAGTCTTTTAGAGCATGATGACCCGAGGTGGTGGTGAACCGAAGGTTTGAATCACGCTCTAAAACATTGATGAGAGAGTAACGATGACCGCACAAACAATTCCAGGACGGTTCGCAGGCCAGGTCGCTGTCGTCACCGGCGGCGCGGCTGGCATCGGGCTCGATGTCGCGGCGCGGATCACCCGCGAGGGCGGCCGCGTCAGCCTTTGGGATCGTGACGCCGCCCGCCTGGCGGCCGCGCAGGCGGAAGCCGGCGCCGCCCATACCGTGGCGCTCGACATCGCCGATGCGGCAGCGGTCGCGAAGGCGGCGGAGGCGACCGCCGCCGCGCTCGGCCGGATCGACATCCTTGTCTGCAGCGCTGGCATCACCGGGCCGAACACGACCGTCGCCGATTATCCGGTGGAGGAATGGCTCCGGGTGATCGACGTCAATCTCAACGGCCTGTTCTACTGCAACAAGTTCACCCTGCCCTTCATGGAGCGGAACGGCTACGGCCGCATCGTCAACATCGCCTCGATCGCGGGGAAGGAAGGCAACCCGAACGCCTCGGCCTATAGCGCGTCGAAGGCGGCGGTGATCGGCCTTACCAAGTCGCTCGGCAAGGAGTTGGCGAAGACGGAGATACGGGTCAACTGCGTGACCCCGGCGGCCGTCCGCACCGCGATCTTCGACCAGATGACGCAGCAGCATATCGATTTCATGCTGTCGAAGATCCCGATCGGCCGCTTCGGCGGCATCGACGAGGTCGCCTCGCTCGTCTGCTGGCTGGCAAGCAGCGAGGCCTCGTTCAGCACCGGTGCCGTCTTCGACGTGTCGGGCGGCCGCGCCACCTATTGAGACGCCCGGGTTCTGCGCGTCTGTTTGAGAACTCTACTGAGGCGACCATCCGGCGCGGCCTTCTGCGCTTCCGGTGCTCATGGACACGCTCGACCACAAGCCCCCGGCGTAGTCACTCAGGCTTCCGCGCCGGCAGCGGCGGCAGCCCCAAGGCATCGCGCACCTCGGTCCGCGCCTTGCGGAAATCAGTCACGAAACGAGCCTCGTGAAAGAAGACGCTGTCGATGACCGTGCCAGCGATGCGCCCACCCTCCACATCCGTCGGGAAATGGGCGCCCATGACGACGCGATTGTAACCGAAGGAGGCGGCGCGGTCGAAAATCGGCACCGCTTTTTCCGGCACCATATTGGCGAGCAGAATGGCCATGACATAGGCGAAGGTGGTGTGCCCGCTGGGATAGGACGGCGTGGCCTTGGGAAAGACCATTGGCGACAGAATTCGAAATCCACAATATACGGCCTTGGCCGGGCGAAATAGATCTTCGCCTTCTGCACGCAGTTGTCCTCATCGGCATAGACCCGCTTGAAGAACTTCGTCGCGAACGGCAACTTCTCCGGCGTGAAGCCCGGCCCCATCACGTCGGCGAAACGAAAGACCGACCGGTCGCTGTCCTCTTCCGCCGCCACCGCCTGCGTCGCGGTGCGGTTGTTCTCGGCCGCCACCACGGCGGCGAGATCCGCGGTCTCGGCCTGGGAGCCGAGCGCCGGGGGTGGTGCGAGAAGATGCTCGAGGTCGACCTGGGACGGTTCGATATAGTAGGTACCGTCGCTATGCGTATGGGCATTCGCCGCATGGACGAATGTCAGCAAACCGAGTGTCAGCAGGCAGGCGGGAAGTCGTGCCATGATCGTCCTCGAAGCGCGATTACCGGGGGCCGAATCGCCGCAGGTCTGAAGCGGACAGAGCAACACAAAGCTTTTTAATTTGAAGTTCGCAACCCGCCATCGCTGATCATCGCCGCCTGCGCCGCCATGACCTCGGCCGCGAGACGTTCGAGATCGGCGTCCTCGATGCCACAGAGCCGCAGCCCGTCACAGGTGCGGAACAGGTAATCGGCGGCGCTGCCGAGGGTGCCGGCCGCCGTCGCCAGGCGGCGCACGATCTCCGCCGTGGGCAGGCCGCCGGCATAGTGGAGCCCAGCCGGGTTGACCGCGAAGGCGAGACCCGCGCCAAAGCGATTCCCCTTTTCATCGAAGAGATCGACCCAATAGGGCAGATAGGCGCCGGTCACCATCTCCCGCCGCCAGAGCAGTGTCAGCTCCGCCAGCGCCTCGGCCTCGTCGATCCGCAAGGCGACGCCGATGCAGCTCCCGCCCGGTTCGAGGCCGAGAACCAGCCCGGGATTCTCGGGTGAGCCCCGGCCGGCATGGGCTAAGAGGCAGAAGGAGCGATGCCAGCCGTCGATGCGCGCGATGCGACGCTCGGCCGTGCGGACGGTCGGATTCCAGATCAGGGAGCCGTAGCCGAAGAGCCAGATCTCGCCCGCAGCCCGGGCCTGCATGATGCCATGCAGCGACGCTGCCAGCTCGGCCTCAGACCAGCAGAGCACGCCGGGCGCATCCTTGGCCAGCAGGGCATCGACGCCGCCCGCCTCGATGAAAGCACGGCTCAGGAGAAAGTCGTCGGCCATTCGCTTCGCATCCGCTGGACTTAACTAGTGGTCCGGTTCCGACATTTGCATCCCGCTCGTGGCAGCCGCTGTGGCAAATGTCGGAACCAAAGGACCACTAGCAACTTTATGGTTCTAGTGGAGCTTCTGAATTTGACGTTTGAGAGCGAGCGTGCGGCTGGCGGGACTCAAACGTCAAATTCGCTCCACTAGGCGCTTTCTCCATCTCCGCACGGGGCGGAAGCGTCAAGCGGCCTGTGTGCGTGGCTCCCCTCGCGCCCTATGTTAGATCGGGTATGGGAAAGGGGGGGGGCGAGATGGCACAAGGGGATAGCACGGCCAGCGGTGGCCGCCTGCGGGGAAAATCCGCGATCATCACGGGCGCCGCGAACGGAATAGGGCGGGCGACCGCACTTCGCTTCGCCGCCGAAGGCGCGCGCGTGACGCTCAACGACATCGACCCGGCCGCGCTCGCGGCACTGGCCGGAGAGCTTCAGGCGGCCGGCGGCACGGCGCTCGCCGTGGCCGGCGATGTCTCGCGCACCGAGGATGTGCGGCACCTGGTCGGCGAAGCCGTGGCGGCCTTCGGCGGTGTCGATATCCTGGTCGCTAATGCCGGCATCATCCCCGAGGCGGGGCTGGAGGAGGCGACCGACGCCCTCTGGGACAGAACCATGGCCGTCGATGCCCGCGGCATGTTCCTCTGCTGCAAATTCGCCGCCGCCGCGATGTTGAAGGCCGGCGGCGGCGCGATCGTCTGCCTCTCCTCGGTTTCGGGCTTCGTCGGCCAGCGTGGCCAGGTGGTCTATGGCCCGGCGAAATTCGCGGCCTCCGGCATCACCAAGCATCTGGCCGTCGAGCTGGCGGCGCAGGGCATCCGCGTCAATGCCGTGGCGCCGGGCACGATCAATACCACGGCCGTCGCCAGGATGGACCCCGAGGGCATCCAGGCGGGCATCGCCCGGCACCCGATGGGCCGCATCGGGGAGCCCGCTGAGGTTGCCAATGCAATCCTCTTTTTAGCTTCGGATGAGGCGTCTTTCATTACCGGCGCGATCCTGCCTGTCGATGGCGGGTTTCTCGCCCAATGACCATTCTGCCATTATCCCGGCCATGACGATGAAAGATCGCGGATGAAACGCCGACGCTACCAGGGCGCTGACGTGCAGAGAGCCCTGACGATCGAGGATTTGCGGCAGATGGCCCGCCGCAGAACACCCAACTTCGCCTTCGAATATGTCGAAGGTGGCGCCGAGGAAGAGGTGACGCTGCGGCGGAACCGCACGGTTTTCGACGATATCGCGCTGGTGCCGAAGACGCTGGTCGATGTCTCGAACCGGCGGCTCGGGATCAGCCTCTTCGGCCGCGACTCCGCCTTGCCTTTCCTCATCGGGCCAACGGGCTTCAACGGCTTTTTGACGCATGAGGGCGACGCGGCGCTCGCCCTCGCCGCAGCCGGTGCCGGCATTCCCTTCACCCTCAGCACGGTCTCGACCCTGCCGCTTGAGGAGGTGGCCCGCCGTGCCGGCGGCCGGCTCTGGATGCAGCTATACCTGTACCGCAACCGCGACTGGGTGCGCGATATCGTTCTGCGGGCCGAACAAGCGGGCTTCGAGGCGCTGGCGCTGACGGTCGATACCGCCATCTATGGCAACCGCGAATGGGATGTCCGGAACTTCCGTCGCCCGATGCAGCTCGATCTCCGCAACAAGCTGGATGTGCTGAGGCATCCGCGATGGCTTTCTGACGTGATGATCCCTCACGGCACGCCGCGCCTGGCCAATGTCGCGGATCTCCTGCCGCCGGGCCAAACCTCGGCCCAGGGCGCATCCACCGCTCTCGGGCGGTCGCATAACGCCTCCCTCAACTGGGACGACGTTGCCTGGCTGCGGGATCTGTGGCCGCGCACGCTCATCCTCAAAGGCGTCAACAGCCTGGGCGATGCGCGGCTTGCCGCCCAATACGGCGCGGAAGGCATCGTGCTCTCCAACCATGGCGGCCGGCAGCTTGACGGCGCGGTATCGGCGATGGAGGTGCTGCCCGAGGTGGCGGCGGCCCTCAAAGGGCGCCTCACCATCATGGTCGATGGCGGCTTCCGCCGTGGCTCCGACATCGTGAAGGCGATGCTTCTCGGCGCCGATGCCGTGCTGCTGGGCCGTGCCGCGCTCTATGGGCTGGCGGCCGGCGGCCAAGCAGGCGCCGCCCGCGCGATCGAAATCCTGCGCACGGAGGTTGATCGGGTGGTGGGCCTGCTCGGTTGCGCCAGCATCGCGGATCTCGACCCCGGCTGCGTCAGATGGCGCAGCCAGGGCCGGCTGCCGGACTAGAGCGTTTCCTATTCGCTTACGCTCACAGTCACCGCTCTAGCTCTTTGTTTTTACGAGCATCTTTACCCGATCAGATGATTCCATATGATCGGGATCTGCTCTAGAGCGTTTCCTATTCGCTTACGCTCACAGTCACCGCTCTAGCTCTTTGTTTTCACGAGCATCTTCACCCGATCAGATGATTCCATATGATCGGGATCTGCTCTAGCGCGGCGGATTGACCTCATTGGCCTTGGCATAGGCGCGGATGACGGCGGGGCGCGCCTTGATGGCCTCGAACCAGCGTTTGACGTTCGGGAAATCGTCGAGATTCTGGCTCTGCCGCTCATAGGGCACGATCCAGGGGTAGCAGGCCATGTCGGCGATAGAGTAGGCGCCGGCGACGAACTCCCGCTCCGCCAGACGCGCGGTCGAGCACGCCGTAAAGCCGCGCCGTCTCCTTGATGTAGCGGTTCATGGCGTAGGGGATTTTCTCGGGCGCCGCATGGTTGAAGTGATGGTTCTGCCCGGCCATCGGGCCGAGGCCGCCCATCTGCCAGAACAGCCATTCAAGCGCCGCCACCCGGGCGCGGAGGTCGGTGGGGATGAAGCTGCCGGTCTTCTCGGCCAGGTAGAGCAGAATGGCACCGGATTCGAAGACGGAGAGCGGCTCCCCGCCACCCGCCGGCTGCTGATCGATGATCGCGGGGATGCGGTTATTCGGCGCGATTTTCAGAAAATGCGGCTGGAATTGCTCGTCCTTGCCGATGTTGATGGGGTGGATGCGGTACGGCAGCCCCGCCTCCTCCAGGAAGATCGTCACCTTATGGCCATTGGGCGTGGTCCAGTAATAAAGGTCGATCACAGCCTATCTCCTTGTCACGAAACTCCCGGCCGGCGCGCGCCGCCGCCGGGCCTTTATTCGGCCGGGGCGGGAACAGCGTCCGCCGGCACAACGATCGCCCCATGATCGACCTCGACACGCCGGTCATGCAGGCGCGCCACCGATTCGCGATGCGCGATCGAGATCAGCGTCGTCTTCGGCAGCCTCTCCCGCAGCAGCGCATAGAGGGCAGCCTCCGCCTCGGGGTCGAGATTCGCGGTCGCCTCATCCAGGAACAGCCATTCGGGCTTGAGCAGCAGGGCGCGAACGATGGCAAGCCGCTGCTGCTCCCCGCCCGAGAGAACCTGCGCCCAGTTCCGATTGTCCTCCAACTCGGTCAGGAGATGGCCCAGGCCGCAATCGGTCATGGTGGCGATCAGCTCGGCTTCCGAAATCGCGGCTGCGTCGGCGGGATAGGTCGCAGCGCGGCGCAGCGTGCCGAGCGGAAGGTAAGGCCGCTGCGGCAGGAACAGGCTGGCCCCGGCCGGCAGGGTGATCGTGCCGCTGCCATAGGGCCAGATACCGGCGAGCGCACGGAAGAGCGTGGATTTGCCCCCGCCGGAGGCGCCGGTGATCACGATCGATTCGCCGGGCCGCAGCCGCAGCCAGGCATGCTCCATAAGCGGCTGGCCGTTGGGCAGCATGAGGCTGACATCGTCCATCACCACGTCCTGGCCCTCGGTCCGCCTGCGCGGCCCCTCACTGGCATGGGCGCGCGCCGCGTCGATCGACCGCTTGAAGGTGCCAAGACGTTCGACGGTGGCGCTCCATGCCGCAAGATTGGCGTAGTTGTTGAGGAACCAAGACATCGCCGACTGCACCTGACCGAAACCGTCACTGATCCGGGTCAGCACGCCGAGCGGAATGGCACCCGAGAAGTAGCGCGGGGCGGCGACCACGATGGGGAAGATGTTCGCCACCTGGCCGTAGCCGGTGGTGAGCATGTTCAGGCTTCGCGTCCGCCGCATGATCTGCCACCAGTTCTCGACGACGCCGGTGAAGCGGGTGCCAAGCTCCCCACGTTCCTCGGTCTCGCCATGGTAGAGCGCCACGCCCTCGGTATTCTCGCGCAGGCGCATCAGCGCGAAGCGGAAATCGGCTTCGACACGCTGCTGATTGAAGGTGAGGCGGACGAGCGGCCGGCCGATGAGATGCGTCAGCCAGGTGCCGACGATGGCGTAGATGAGCGCCACCCAGACCATGTAGCCCGGGATCGTGACATGCAGGATGGTGATGGAGCCGGAGAGCGACCAGAGAATGCCGAGGAAGCTGAACAGCGTGACCACGTTCGACATGAGATCGAGGCCGAGGCTAAGCGTGTTCGAGACGAAGCTGTTGATATCCTCACTGATACGCTGATCCGGGTTGTCGGTGCCTTCCCCGCCCGGGCGCGCGTTCAGGCTCATCCGGTAGTAGGTCCGGTCGCCCATCCAATCCTCAAGGTATTGGCGCGTCAGCCAGCGGCGCCAGCGGATTTGCAGCCATTGGTTGAGAAAGGTCCCGTAAACGGCGACGAGGATATAAACGACGGCGATGCTGCAGAAGCCCGGCAGGAAGCCGTGCGCGGTGCGTTTGTAGAGGAAGATGAGCTGGACGAAGGAGTGCCAGTCATGCGCCTGAATGGAATCGAAGAAGGCGCCGTTCCAGAAGTTCAGCACCACCGTCATGCCGACGAGTGACAGGTTGAGGGCCACGGTCGCGATCAGAAGGCTGAGCGCGCTCCATTTCTCCTCAGACCGGAAATAGGGGATGGAGAGCATCCAGGCGTCCCGCAGGACCGGCCCTATTCGACGCATCGCACGACGCATTCTGAATCCTATCGGATGTCGTTAGAGGTGTGCATGGGAATCAGCTCGGCTTCAGCCGCAGCCGGATCACGCCCTTCATCGCGGCAGGGTCGATCGGCTTGCCGTGGCGAAGGATATCGATCCGTCCCGCCACAGCCAAGCGACGTGCCGCCGCCCGGACATGCACGAGCAAGGGCCGCCAATCCTCAGCCAATTCGGCGGCGACTTCGGTGGGCGTGAAGGACTTCGCCTCCCCCCGCGCCGCGGCGATGCGGAGAATGGCCTCGTCAAACCGGCTGACCGGCGCGGGGCTGACCGGCGCGGGCGTTTCGTCTCCGTCCTGATCGGCCGGAGGGTCCAGGCTGTTCATCGGCTCGACACGCTCGCTTCTCCCCAAAACGCGGGATCTATATTTTTAATTAAGACCGCAAATCTTCGGATCAGGTGATTCTACCTGATCCGACATTGCTCTAACCATGCCAAGCTGACGGCGTCACGATCCCGGAGATGTCTTTTACGTTAGGGGGGTTCCGGCGCCGGGATTCGGAAACCAATGCCCCGCGATCGCCAGCTTCGTCGCCAGAACGATGACTGCGCAAGCGAGATGCGGACGGACCTCTTGCCCCGGCGCCAGAGTGTAAAGATAGGCGTCCATGAGTTCGTCATCCTCCGCCTGCGCAGCGGCTGTCGCGCGGAGCAGACGACGCTCATGCCGGGTGAGCGGCACCGTGCCCGGAAGAGCCGTGACGAGCCCCGCCCCCTGGACCTCAAGCATTCTTTGATGGGCCTGGCGGAAAGAAGCCGCCACAGCGGCCAGGTCCTCAACGAAGGCCGGCCGGCATCGCGGCACGGCCAGGCAGGCCGTCACCACCGGGTGGAATGAGCGCCGGATCGCGCTGATCGCCAGGCCCGCCGCCGGATCGGCCTCAGCGATGATGCTTCCGCGGGACGCTGCCGCCATACGCTCCTCCTCCCTGGATCATGGGAGGAGGTTATTGCGAGTAACTCGCATTCGCAATACCCGGTCGGGCCGATGGCACGAGGCGATCCATCATCCGATCAGGTGAGACCACCTGATCGGACGCCGACTGATGCTCAGTTCGCGGTCTTGGCCGTCGCCGCTTCCGCCATGACAAGGCCGGCCGCCGCGTAGAGATTCAGGCGCGAATAGACGCCGAAAGCCGAGCCGTTATCGAGGAAGCCGCCGCCGGGCCCCTCCGTCTCCGTCAGAATCCGGTCAGCGTCGGCCAGGCTGCGAGACGGGAAGGCCACGGTGAGCAGGTAGCCCGCTTCCGGCGCCAGCTTGCCGACATCCTCGATCTCGCCAGCGGTCTTCGGAAACACCACCGGCAGGCCGTAGGTCTGCGTCACGGCATAGAAGGCGGCGTCCGAGGCCGGATCGCTGAACCGGCCGGTATCGATCTTGGCGCAGACGGCGACCGTATCGCCGCAAGCGGCCGCCAAGGCGCGGGTCACATCGGCCTGCGCCGCCGCGACGGCGGCCCGGAAATCCGGAATGGCGGCCGCGCCCTTCAAGGAACGGCCGACATAGGCCGGGTCATTGGCGAGAAGATGCGCGACGTCATAGGTCGCGACCGTGCGGCCGCCCAGCACATCCATCGCGTAATGCGCGCCCATGATGATGCGGTCATTGCCGTATTCGGCGGCCCTGGCGATCATCTGCTGGTAGCGCTCGGGCACCAGCACGGCCAGCAGCAGCGACCCCGTATAGCCGTAGGTCGTGTGGCCGCTGGGGAAGGACGGGCTGTTGACCAGGTTCATGACCGGCCCGCGATTGTAGGTGGTGTTGTCGGCCGGCGTGTTGAAATAGTCAGGCCCGACGATCTTGATGAGGTTCGGGATGGTCTCGAACGGCCGGGAGTCGCCGTAGGTGTCGGCGCCGGGGCTGCCGGCGGGCAGGCCATAGGCGTGGCCCAGGACATCCGTCACCCCGTCGAAGGTCTTGAAAATCGCCTTCGCCTCGGCGGAGACCGTGATTTTCCCGTCGGTCGTGCCATTGGCGAAGAAGTATTTCCCGGAAGTCGCGTCCGATGCCGTGGTCGCGCCCGCGTAAGCAATCAGCGCCGCCACAGCCGGGGAGATATTGGTGAAATGCGAGGGGTTGATGTAATGCGCCCGCGCCTGATAAGCGGCGCCGAGCGTCGTGCCCAAACCATCCGCGAGTTCGGCGAGATCGCCATCCGTGATGAAGGCATCCCGCAGCGCCTGCTGCTGCTGCGCCTCGAAGGGCAGCAGCGTCGGCTGCCGGATAACGCCGGTCTGGATGCCGCCGGTCACGGTGTAATCCGCACCGAGGGCGGCACGGCCAGCAGCGGAGCCCGACAGCGCCGCGAGCGGGGCCAGCCCGTTGAGAACCGCCAAATTCGCGTCCGACTGCGCTCTCGCCTGAAGCGGCAGAAGCGCGCCCAGCACCAGGGCGCCCAAAAGCATTCTGCTTGTCACGGTGTCTTCCCCAACTCGCCTGTTTACGAACCCTCGCGAGGACTACCACCGAGAGCCTTTCGCCTGGAATGCGCGGCGCGAGGCTCTCCGCAACTGCAACAGAAACGTCTTTATCTGCTGTCAGTGCGCGGGTGACGATAAGGGCAGCCCGCTTCTAGAGCGTTTCCTATTCGCTTACGCTCACAGTCACCGCTCTAGCTCTTTGTTTTTACGAGCATCTTTACCCGATCAGATGATTCCATATGATCGGGATCTGCTCTAACTCGTCCAGCCGGGATCGAGGCTGATCCATTGCGTGTCGTCCGAGCCTTGCACCAGCAGCAGCACCTCGCTCTGGCGGGCCGCGCGCAGCGCGGCGATGCGGGACAGCACATCGCCGATCCGGCCGATCGGCGCGTCACCCAGCTGGACGATGACATCACCGGCGGCGAGCCCCTGCCGCGCCGCGACGCTGTTGGGTGCCACGGCGGTGATCACCACCCCATGGGTGTCGGAGGACAGGTTGTACTTGGTCTGCAGGCTGGGTGTGAGGTCGGACAAGGTCAGGCCGAGCCCCGCGACGGAAGCGGGCGCCGGTGGCGCGGCCGGCAAAGCGGCCTTGGGCGCTGGGTTGGCGGCCGGCGCCGAAGGCTCATCCCCGATCGTCAGCGTGGCGCTGCTCTGCCGGCCGCCCCGCCAGTAATCCACCACGGCGGGATAGCCCACGCCGCTATCCTCGACCATGCGCGGAAACGACTTCATATCGGGCACCGTGCGGCCGTCGAAGCCGACGATGACATCCCCCGGCATCAGATGCACGCGGGCTGCCGGGCTGCCGGGCGCGACCGTCGCCACCATGGCGCCAATCACGCTCGGCATACCCAGCGCCAATGCGATATCAGGCGTGACGTTCTGCACCTGAACGCCCATCCAGCCCCGGCGCGGCTTGCCATATTGGCGAAGCTGATCGACCACGGCCGCGACCTCGTCCGACGGGATGGCGAAGCCGATGCCGACCGAACCGCCGGATGGCGAATAGATGGCGGTGTTGATGCCGACGACCTGGCCGCTCATGTTGAACAGCGGGCCGCCCGAATTGCCGCGATTGATGGCAGCGTCGGTCTGGATGTAGTCGCTCGTCCCATCCTCATCGAGATCGCGGCCGCGCGCGCTGATGATCCCGGCCGTGACCGTGCCGCCCAGGCCATAGGGATTGCCGATCGCGATGACCCAGTCGCCGATCCGCGCCAAGCGCGACGGGCCGAAATGGACGGCGGGCAGCGGATGGTCAGGATGGACGCGCAGCAATGCGATGTCGTTCACCGTATCGCGGCCGACGAGCGTCGCGGGCAGCGAGGTGCCATCCGCCAGGATCACGCTCATGGTCTGGGCGCCGTCGATCACATGGTTGTTGGTGACGATGAGGCCCGAGGGGTCGATGATGAAGCCCGATCCCAGGCTTTGCATCTGGTCGCCGCTGCCGGTCACGTCCGGCGAGCCAGCCCCCTCGGCGCTGTTGAGGAAGGTCTGAAAGCTTTTATCGACCGGGGGCGCCGAGTCGGCGGCCGAGGCGGATGCGCCGGCCGGTGTGCTGCTGCCATTCCCCGAGTCGCCGCCTGGATTCGCGGCGCTGCCGCCCGAGTCGCCGCCCGAATCGGTCCCGGAATCCGCATTGCCGCTCGACGCGCTTTCGGGTACTCGCGACATTGACGACCGAAGGCAGCAGCTGGGCCGCCAGATCGGCGAAGCCCGCCGGCACGCCATGCGCCAAAGCGGGCGCGGAGGATGCCATAAGGGCCAGGGCAGAGGCGAGCAAAAGGGAACGCATGGGTTCTAGCTGGCTCATCGAATGGACATCGCGGGCATGGAGGTCGATTGTGCGCGTGCGAGCCCGCGACCACAAGCATGACGAGCGAGCACGACCAAATGAAGCGCGGAACCGGCGCGCAGAGCATCGGTGCCGGAAGCGCTCAGCCCTGTTCAACCGGCGGAAGCACCCAGAATGACTCAAGCCGACGATACGATAGCCCTCGCGGTGCGCCGCCTGCTTACGAGCTTTCAGGCGGAGGATGCTGAGCGCGCGTTGCTCGGCGGCGCCGTGCTCGAAGGCGTGCAGGTGCGGGATGGGCTGGTGCAAGTGACCTTCGGCGTCGATCGCGCGCGGGCCGGGGTTTTGGAGCCCGCCCGCAAAGCCGCCGAGGGCGCCATCGCGCGGCTGCCAGGGGTTCGGAACGCGACCATCGTGCTGACCGCCCATCGCGCCCCGGGGGCAGCGCCGTCATCGGCGGAGCCGGCGCGGCCTCATGCTCATCCTCACGCTCATGCTCATGCTCATGCTCATGCTCATGCTCATGCCCAACCCCAGGCGCGGCCGCCCGCGCCGAAGCCCGCGCCTATTCCGGGCATCGCTCATGTCATGGCCGTCGCCTCCGGCAAGGGCGGCGTCGGCAAATCCACGGTCGCGGTCAATCTCGCGGTGGCGCTGGCGCGACAGGGGCTCCGGGTCGGGCTGATGGATGCGGATATCTATGGCCCCAGCCTGCCGCGCATGCTGGGCGAGCACAGCCGGCCGGAGATCCGGGGGGAGCGCATGATTCCCGTCGAGGCCTGGGGGCTGAAGGCGATGTCCATGGGGCTGCTGGTGGAGGAAGACTCGGCCATGATCTGGCGCGGCCCGATGATCATGGGCGCCGTGCAGCAGTTTCTGGGCCAGGTCGAATGGGGCGAGCTGGACGTGCTGGTGGTCGATCTTCCGCCCGGAACGGGCGATATCCAGCTCACCCTGTCCCAGCGCGTCCAAGTATCCGGCGCTGTCATCGTCTCCACCCCGCAGGATATCGCGCTCATCGATGCGCGCCGCGCCGTGAAGATGTTTGAAAAGGTCGGCATTCCCGTCTACGGCGTGGTGGAGAACATGAGCGTCTTCTGCTGCCCCCAATGCGGATACCGGGCCGAGATCTTCGGCCATGGCGGGGCGCGGGCGGAAGCGGCACGGCTAGGCCATGCCTTCCTGGGGGAGGTCCCGCTGCTCCTCGACGTGCGCTCGATGTCCGACGCCGGAACGCCCGTCGTCGCGACGGCGCCGGAAAGCGAGGGCGGCCGCGCCTTCATCGCCATCGCCGAGGCCCTCGCCGACCGGCTGAGGGCATCTCCGTTGTAACCAATACAACACAGCGACCGAACAGTTTAAGTCATCGCCACCGCGTTACTATTAACAAAAGCACCATGTAACCTTTCTATTATGGGAACGTGCCGCACCCACCGGGCGGATCGCGGGCGGAAATCGGCCATGGGAATGGTTTGTTTTCGCCACAACGGGGATCACCCTTTTGGGCAAACAAGGGCTAGCCTGCACAAATTTCGCGCGGACGGGCTTGCATTCCAACCCGTTTCCATCCAAGTAATGGTTTAGCAAATCGATCAATTGCCACGTCTTACGTGTTTGTAATTCAGTCGGCATTTATTGCGTAATTCCGGTTCCTTTTGATAAAGTCAATATGTCTTCCCACAATCCAAATCTTGACCACCCTCTAGAGCCCACCAATTCCACAGAAGCGCGCATGCGCCTTGCTTTGGGCCTCGGGACGCGCCCTTCCAGCCCAGCCCAGGCCTCCCCCGCGCCCAACTCGCCGCCGGCTCATGATTCGAACCGCCAGCGGCGCCGCTTCGCGCAGGATGGGGATGTTCCCGTCGTCATGCTCCATCGCGGGCGGGACGGCGAGAGCGGCGGGGAAAACAAGCTGGCGACGCTGAGCGCCGAATTGCGGGATGAGCGCGCCGCGCGGCTGAGATCCGACCGCGCGCTTGAGGAAGCGAACCTCGTCGTTCAGTCCCTCAAGACCAAGCTCAAGCATGCCGAAATGACCATGGAAGAGCGGCTGCGGGGTGAGAGCGAGGCGCGTGCCCAGGTGGACGCCCTGCTTCTCACCGAACGCGAGGCGCGCCAGCAGGCCGAGACCAAGGCCGCCGAGGCCACGCTCGCCCTGTCCTTGCTGGAGCGGAAGGCCGAGGTCCCGGCCAAGCTGGTCGCGGCCACGGCCACGTCGGATCTGTTCGGAGAGGCGGTGGAGCCCTCCATTCCCGCGCCGAAGCGCCGGCAGGGCAGAAAACCCGCTGTCGAGGCGGAGCCGGCTGCCGCCGCGCCAGAGGCGGCGGACGAGGAAGACGAAGAGGACAAGCCGATCGAGTGGTGGCTGCCGAGCTTCCGCGCCAGCCGGAAAACCCCTGCTCGCCGGAAACGCGCCACCGGCTAAGAGACCATTTGAGACTGCTACTACGGCGCCTCCGGCTCGCCATAGTGCATTCTCAAACAGTGTCTCAAACGGCGCATCACCGCGGCAAGGCGTTATGTTATAACGAGGCATGGCCGTTTCCGCACTGAAACCCGAGACCGAGCGCCTGCTGGATCAAGCGGAGGCTTTCTGCGAACGGCGGCAATCACGGCTGACGGAGCAGCGGCGGCTGGTCCTTGGCCTCATTCTCGACAATCCCCGCCCCTCCGGTGCCTATGATCTGCTCGACCGGCTGCGGGAGGATGGGCGGCCGGCAGCACCGCCCACCGTCTATCGGGCACTGGAATTCCTCACAGCCCAGGGCCTCGTCCATAAAATTGAACGGCTCTCCGCCTTTGTCGGCTGCTCCCACATGCTCGACCATTGCGGGCCCGAGCATGTGCATCACGGGCTCGCCGCGACCCAGTTCCTGATCTGCACGGCCTGCAGCCGCGTGTTCGAGATGGGGGACAGCCGCATTCGCGCGGCGATCGATCAGGCGGCGGCGGCGCGGGGCTTCAGGCCCACCGCCGCGACTGTGGAGGTGGAAGGCGTCTGCGCGGATTGCGCGGCTTCCGTGGCGCCGGCACAAGCCGGTCCGGCGGTTTCCTGATTCGCATTCACGCGGAAATTCGGCCATACCGCGCCGCATGAACGATACTGTCACGCCTGCGACCACGACCCCCGATTACCGCAATACCGTCTTTCTGCCGCGCACCGGCTTCCCGATGAAGGGCGACCTGCCGAAGCGGGAGCCCGCGACCCTCGCCGGATGGGAGGCGCGCGGTCTTTGGAGCCGCGTCCGGGAAAGCTCCGCCGGGCGCGATCCTTTCGTGCTGCATGATGGCCCGCCCTACGCCAACGGCAACCTGCATCTGGGCCATGCCCTGAACAAGGTGCTGAAGGACGCGATCAACCGCGCCCATCAGATGGCCGGATACGACGCCCATTTCATCCCGGGCTGGGACTGCCACGGCCTGCCGATCGAATGGAAGATCGAGGAAGAGTATCGGAAGTCGGGTCGCAACAAGGATGAGGTGCCCGTTCTCCAGTTCCGCGCGGAATGTCGCGCCTATGCGGAGAAATGGCTCGCCGTCCAGCGCGACGAGTTCATCCGTCTCGGCGTGATGGGCGATTGGGCCAATCGCTACGCCACCATGGATTTCGCCTCAGAAGCCGCGATCGCGGCGGAGATCGGCCGCTTCCTGATGAACGGCGCGCTCTATCGCGGGCTGCGGCCGGTGATGTGGAGCCCGGTCGAGAAGACCGCCCTCGCCGAAGCGGAGGTCGAGTATCACGACCACAAGAGCGTCACCATCTGGGTGCGCTTCCCCGTCATCTCAGGCGGGCCGGCTGACATCGCTGGCGCGGCCATCGTCATCTGGACGACGACGCCATGGACGATGCCGGGCAACCGCGCCATCGCCTACGGCCCCGAGATCGACTACCTGCTCATCGAGGTCGAGGCCGCCGGCGAAGGCAGCCGCGCCCGGCCGGGCGAGCGGCTGATGGTGGCCGAGGCGCTGCTGGTCCCGTTCCTGGCCGAGACCGGCATTGCCGCGCATCGCGTGCTCAGCCGCTTCAAGGGCGCCGATCTTGCCGGCGTCATCACCGCCCATCCGCTGCGCGGCCGGGGCTATGATTACGACGTGCCGCTGCTTGCCGCCGACTATGTGACGACGGAGGCCGGCACCGGCTTCGTCCATACCGCTCCGGGCCATGGCGAGGATGACTTCATCCTCGGCCGCGCCCATGGGCTGGAGGTGCCCGACACGGTGGCCGATGACGGCACCTATAATGCCTGGGTGCCGCTCTTCGCCGGGCTGCATGTTTTCAAGGCCGCCGAGCCCGTCTGCGCCGCGCTGGAGGAAGCGGGCGGGCTGCTGCACCGGAACGTGCTGGTGCATTCCTACCCGCATTCCTGGCGCTCCAAGGCGCCGCTGATCTTCCGCGCGACCCCGCAATGGTTCATCCGCATGGACGGGCCGGAGGATATCCGGGGCCGCGCCCTGCAAGCCATCGCCGAGACACGCTTCATCCCCGAACAGGGCCGCAACCGCATCGCCAGCATGGTGGCCGCCCGCCCCGACTGGTGCGTGAGCCGCCAGCGCGCCTGGGGCGTGCCCATCGCCATCTTCGTCGATCGCCGGACGGGCGAGCCGCTGCGCGACCCCGCCGTGATGGAACGTGTGGTCGCCTTCTTCACGGCGGAAGGCGCGGATGCCTGGTACGCCCGGCCGGCGGCGGATTTCCTCGGCAATGCCTACGACCCGGCGCAGTATGAGCAGGTGCGCGACATCATCGACGTCTGGTTCGAGAGCGGCTCGACCCACGCCTTTGTGCTGGAAGCGCGCGGCCTGCCCTGGCCCGCCGATCTCTACCTGGAAGGCTCGGACCAGCATCGCGGCTGGTTCCATTCCTCGCTGCTGGAAGCCGTCGGCACCCGGGGCCGGGCGCCGTTCAAGGCCGTGCTCACCCATGGCTTCCTGGTCGACGAGCAGGGCCGGAAGATGTCGAAGTCGCTCGGCAACGGCGTCGAGCCGCAGGATGTCATCGCCAAGCTCGGCGCCGATATTCTGCGCCTCTGGGTCATGTCCTCGGATGCGCGGGACGATCTCAGCATCGGGCCGGAGATCCTCCGCCAGCAGGGCGAGCTGTATCGCCGCCTGCGCAACACGCTGCGCTGGGTGCTGGGCAGCCTCGACGGCTTCTCCGAGGCCGAAATACTGCCGCTGACCGAACTGCCCGAGCTGGAGCGCTGGGTGCTGCATCGGCTGGCGGAGCTGGACGGGCAGTTGCGTGATGCCGTGGACAGCCACGACTGGACCGGCGTCTATCCCGCGATCCACCATTTCTGCGCGACCGACCTCTCGGCCTTCTATTTCGATATCCGCAAGGACGCGCTCTATTGCGACCGGCCGGATAGTCTGCGCCGCCGCGCCGCCCGCACGGTGCTGGACGATCTGCATCGCTGCCTGACGGCGTGGCTCGCCCCCGTTCTCGTCTTCACCGCCGAGGAAGCCTGGACCGCCCGTTTCGGTGACGAGACCAGCGTGCATGAGCAGCAGTTCCCGGCGATTCCGCCCGATTGGCGGGATGACGCGCTGGCGGAGAAATGGGCCAGGCTGCGCGACATTCGCCGGCTCGGCACGGCCAAGCTCGAAGCCATGCGCCAAGGCGGGCAGATCGGCGCATCGTTGCAGGCCGAGGTGACGCTGTTCTTCCCGGAGGGGGAAGACCGGCTGCTCTCCGCCGAGGATTGGGCGGATAACCTCATCGTCTCCACCGCCCATTTCGGCACGGCCGGGACGGTGGTGGCGGCCGAGGCCACGGTCGCGCCGGGCGAGAAGTGCGCCCGCTGCTGGCGCGTGCTTCCCGAGGTGAAGGCCGACACGAAGCTCTGCCTGCGCTGCACCGACGCCATCGAGTTGGGGCTGGTCGGGCAGCCGGTCATTCCCCGCCCATGATCGCGCGGAAGATCCGTGGCCCTGGCGGGCATCGCCACCGCCATCCTTGTCCTGGCCGCCGATCAGGCCAGCAAATGGTGGATTCTCCATGGCCTCGACCTCGAACAGGTCGGCCAGATCGTGCTGCTGCCGGTGCTGAACTTCACCATGGTGTGGAACCGGGGCGTGACCTTCGGCCTGCTGACCGGGAACAGCGCCGCCGCCCATCTGGCGCTCGCCTTCTTCGCGCTGGCCGTGGTCGTGGTGCTGGCGCTATGGCTCGCTCGGACCATGCGGCTCGCGATCGCCATCCCCGTGGGCGCCATCGCGGGCGGTGCTATTGGCAATGTCGTCGACCGGCTGCATTACGGTGCCGTGGTGGATTTCATCCAGGCCCATGCCTTCGGCTATTCGTGGTATGTATTCAACTTGGCCGACGCCGCCATCGTGTGCGGTGTCGCCGCGCTGGTCATCGACAACCTGTTACCCGGACGGTCGGAACCGACCACACTCCGGGCCAAGAATTGCGGCTGAGGGACGAATGTCGAGGATGATGACGATGCGGCGGGCGCTGTTCCTGGCGCCACTGGTGCTTTCCCCGCTGACGCTGGCCGGGTGCGGTAACGGCACGCTGCAGACCCTCGGTCTTCAGCGTGACCCACCGGACGAGTTCCAGGTGACGACCCAGCCGGTGCTGGCCATGCCGCCGGACCTGAACGCGGCCGCCGCCACCCTGCCCGCGCCCGTGCCGGGCGCCCCGCGCCCGCAGGATGTCGCCGTGCCGCAGCAGGCCGAGGATGCGCTGCTGGGCGGTGCCGCGCTTGAAGGCGGCGCGCCCACCACCGCCGGCGATCAGAACTTCCTGGCCAAGGCAGGGCCGCCGGCCCCCCCGGCGATCCGCGATGAGGTGGACGAACTCGCGGCCAGCGATGCCGCGAGCCACGATCTTGGCAACCGGATCAACCCCTTCGGCACGGCGGTGGCGAAACCCGCCTTGGTGGATGCGAGCGCGGAGCGGCAGCGGCTGCAGAAGAACGCGGCCCTCGGCCTCAGCCCGGCAGTGGGCAGCACCCCTATCGTCAAGCCGAAAAACAACGGGCCGCTGGGCGACCTGCTCGACAGCATCTTCTGATCGTCACCCTCGGGTCAGGCCCCGAGGGTGACCGAGAAGAAAAGCCCGAGGGTGGCGGCGCCGCTTGACCGTCAGGCCAGCACGCTGCGGTCCGCGACCGCCGCCCGCATCATCCGCCGCTCCGTCTCCGTGATGTAATCGCGTGTGAGCGGCGCCGCCGTCTGCTCCCGCGTGATCTGGAGCTGGAAATTCACATGGTCCTGCTGCCGGAAGGCGAGTTCGGAGCCGGCCAGGTAGAACTCGAACATGCGGCAGAAGCGCTCGTCGTAGAGGCGTTGCGATCGCGTCGCGGTTGGCGGCGAAGCGCCGGCGCCAGTGGCGCAGGGTCTCCGCGTAATGCAGCCGCAGGATCTCGATATCGGTGGTGACCAGGCCTGAACGCTCGATCGACGGCATCACCTCGGACAGCGCCGGCGAGTAGCCGCCCGGGAAGATGTATTTGGCGATCCAGGGGTTGGTGCGTGCCCGGCCCGTCGCTGCGGCCGATCGCGTGCAGCAGCGCCACGCCGTCCGGCTTCAGGCAGCCGCTTCACCATGTCGAAGAAGGTGCCGTAGTGGTCGACGCCGACATGCTCGAACATGCCGACCGAGACGATGCGGTCGAAGCTCTCGCCGCACCGCGCGGTAATCCAGCAGTTCGAACTTCACGCGGTCGGACAGGCCCTCGGCCTCGGCGCGGGCGCGCGCCTCGGCCAGTTGCTCGGTGGAGAGGGTGATGCCGGTGACCCGCGCGCCGTAATCGCGCGCCAGGGTCAGCGCCATGCCGCCCCAGCCGCAGCCGATGTCCAGCACCGTGCAGATCCGGCCGGTCGAGCTTCAGCTTGGCGGCGATGTGGCGCTTCTTGGCGACCTGCGCCTCCTCCAGCGTCTCGTCGCCGCGCGGGAAATAGGCGCAGGAATATTGCCGGTCGCGGTCGAGGAACAGGCTGTAGAGCCGGCCGTTCAGATCGTAATGATGCGCCACGTTGCGGCGGGACCGGACGGCGGAGTTGATCTGCCGCAGGCGGCGGACCATCGTGCCGAGGATGACGCGGCCCTGCATCGTCGGCAGGGCGGACATCCCGGCCATCTTCAGATTGGTCAGAAGAACGTCCAGAACCTGGTAGATGCTGCAATCCTGCGGGATCAGCGTCTCGCCCATGTAGGCTTCGCCGACCGCGAGCCCCGGGTTGAGGACGATTGAGCGAACCGTCTTGTCGTCCGTCAGCTTGATGGTGGCGACGCCGAAGCCTGCTGGCTGGGCATCCGAGCCGTAAAGGGACGTTTCGCCATTCGGCCAGACCACGGTCAGGCCGCCACTCTGGATCATGCGCTTCAGAAGACGATCAAGAATCTGTCGCATTGTCATGCTCTCGTCCGACGACGCGGACCGGGGATAAGCCAGGCCCGCTGACCATATTACCAGATCGATAATGCGCTGGAGCGAACTGTGCAAGCATAAGGCCCCGCCGGCACCGGGCGGCGGAGAATCAAAAAGCCGGCAGAACAGGGTCCTGCCGGCTTTTTGTAAGGCTAAGACGAGGAGAGGCGCGATCAGGCGGCTTCGGTCGCCTCATCCGTGCCGAACAGCTCGGCGGCGGTCGGCTCCGCATCCTCAGCCGGCGGCGCGGCCGACAGCCTCGCCCCGCAGCTGCTTCTCGGCTTCCTCGGTGCTGCGCGCGACGTTGACCGTGACAAGCATGGTCACTTCGGGGTGCAGAACCACGCGCACCTGGCGGACGCCCAGCGTCTTGATCGGGTGATCCAGCTCGACCTGCCCGCGGTCGATCTGCAGACCCGCCGGCGGTCGCGCCGTCGGCGATGTCGCGGCTGGAGACCGAGCCATACAGGCTGCCCGAATCGCCGGCCTGGCGGATGAGCATGACGGTCAGGCCGCTGCACCCGCTCGGCCACCCGCTCGGCTTCCTCGCGGCGCTTGAGGTTCTGCGCCTCGAGCATCGACGCGCTGCTGCTCGAACCGCGCGGCGTTCTCCTTGGTGGCGCGGAGCGCCTTCTTCTGCGGCAGCAGGAAGTTGCGGGCATAGCCCGGCTTCACCTTCACCACGTCGCCCATCTGCCCGAGCTTCTCGACGCGCTGGAGCAGGATCACTTCAACGGCTGCCATGATCGATCTCCCTCAGCTCAGGACGTAGGGGAGCAGCGCCAGGAAGCGGGCGCGCTTGATGGCCCGCGCCAGCTCGCGCTGCTTCTTGGCGGAGACCGCGGTGATGCGGCGACGGCACGATCTTGCCGCGCTCGGACAGGAAGCGGGAGAGCAGGCGCACGTCCTTGTAGTCGATCTTCGGCGCGTTCGGGCCGGAGAACGGGCAGGACTTGCGGCGGCGGTAGAACGGCCGGCGGGCGCCGACGGCGGCGCGGCGGGCGGCGGGATTGACATCCGTGCTGTCGGACATGATCAGATCTCCTCCTGCAGACCGCGCAGGCGGTCGTCATCATCGTCCCGGCCGCCACGGAATTCCTCGCGGGCGCGGAACTCCTCCCGATCGTCATAGCGGCGGCGGCCGCTGTCGAAGCGCCCGGCGGGCTTCGGCCCGCGGAAGCGCGTCGCGATCGTCGGACTTGCGGGCCAGGATGGCGGACGGGGCTCTCGTCGATCTCATCGACGCGGATGGTCATGAAGCGCAGCACGTCCTCGTTCAGGCGGAGCTGGCGCTCCATCTCGGTCAAGGCGGCCGGCTGGATGTCGAGGCCGAGCAGCAGGTAATGGCCCTTCCGGTTCTTCTTGATCCGGTAGGCCAGGCTGCGCAGCCCCCAGTATTCGCGCTTGCGCACGGTGGCGCCGTCGGCTTCGACCTGGGCGACCACGGCATCCGCCAAAGCGTCGACCTGCTGCTGCGTGATCTCGCTTCGTCCTATGACGACGCATTCGTATAATGGCATGATGTCCCTCCGGATGTATCGGCCCGGAACCGTGGCTCCGGGATTCCGGGCACGGCCAGGCACAGCCGGGGGAATGCCGCCCCCCGGCAGGGAGCGCGCAAAAGCGCAGATCTCACCGGTTTTCGCAAGGCAAAGCTGATCTGCACAGGACCTATGGCGGCAATTTCGTCATCGAAATCGAGATGGCAGCGCGCAGCGCGCCGGCGCTTGCCTTCGGGCCGTTTCCGGGCGTAAGGCTCGATCTCGCCGGGCTAGGGCCCGAGCGCGCGGAAGCGGCGGGGCGTTCGCCTTTTGGGGTGCCGATGGACGAAGCTCACGCAGTCTCCCTTCATCGCCGCGCTTCAGGATTGAAATGTCGGTCCATTACCTCTTCGGCGGCCTCGGCCGGCAGAACGCATCCGTATGAATAGCACCACCACCGCCCCGGCCCCGGTCCCAGCCGCCGAGCAGGGGCATGCGCCGGCCGCCGTGACGCTCCCGCTGCTGCTCGGCGTGCTTGGCGTCGTCTATGGCGATATCGGCACCAGCCCGCTCTATGCCTTCAAGGCCAGCCTGGACCTATTTCCGGCCGCGGCCGGCATGACCGAGACGACGGTGCTCGGCGTGCTGTCGCTGATCTTCTGGTCGCTGGTCCTGATCGTCACGGTCAAATACGTGCCTGTCGTGATGCGCGCCGACAACCGCGGCGAGGGCGGCATCCTGGCGCTGATGGCGCTGGCGCAGCGCGTCTGCCGCCGGCCCGCAGGTGCGCGCGCGCGCTGTCGTGCTGGTCGGCATCGGCGGCGCCTGCCTGTTCTTCGGCGACGGCGTGATCACGCCGGCGATCTCGGTGCTCTCGGCGGTCGAGGGGCTGGAGGTCATCTCGCCCCGGTCTGCAGGCCATTCGTGCTGCCGATCTCGGCCGTCGTGATCGTGCTGCTGTTCGCCTTCCAGTAGCGCGGCACCGGCAGCGTCGGGCGCATCTTCGGGCCGGTCATGGCGGTGTGGTTCGCCGTCGATCGGCGTGCTCGGCCTGATCCAGATCGTGCGCGACCCCGTTCGTGCTGCGCGCGCTGTCGCCGAGCTATGCGTCGGTCTTCTGCATACAGCACGGGCTCACCGCCTTCGTCGCGCTCGGCGCGGTGGTGCTGGCGGTGACCGGGGCCGAGGCGCTGTATGCCGATATGGGCCATTTCGGCGCGCAAGCCGATCCGCGTGGCCTGGCTGTCTTCGTGCTGCCGTGCCTCGTGCTGAACTATTTCGGCCAGGGCGCGCTGATGCTGCGCGACCCCGAGGCGCTGCGAGAACCCGTTCTTCCTGCTGGCGCCGCCCTGGCTGCGCCTGCCGATGGTGATCCTGGCCACCGCCGCCACCGTGATCGCCAGCCAGGCGCTGATCTCCGGCGCCTATTCCGATGGCGCGGCAATGCATGCAGCTCGGCTTCCTGCCGCGCATGACCGTGCGCCACACCAGCGACACCGAGGAAGGCCAGATCTACGTGCCGCAGGTCAATACGCGCGCTGATGGTCGGCGTGCTGATGCTGGTGCTGGCCTTCAAGAGCAGCGACAGCCTGGCCTCCGCCTACGGCATCGCGGTCACCGGCACCTTCATCTGCACCGCGTCCTGGCGACGGTGGTGTTCCGCCGCCAGTTCCACTGGTCGCGCGCCGCCGCGATCGCGGTCTTCGGCTTCTTCTTCGTGATCGATCTGCGTCTTCTTCGCCGCCAACGTCGCTGAAGGTGCCGGAGGGCGGCTGGGTGCCGCTGGTGCTCGGCCTGGCGCTGATGGCGCTGATGACCTCCTGGAAGCGCGGGCGCGACCTGCTGCTCGCAGCGCTGGAAGCAGGACAGCCTGCCGCTGGCCTCCTTCCTCGCGCGGCTGCCGCATCGCGCACCATCCGCGTGCCGGGCATGGCGGTGTTCCTGACCGGCAACCCGCGACTACGTGCCCGACGCGCTGCTGCACAACCTCAAGCACAACAAGGTGCTGCACGAGCGGGTCTGTTCGTGACCGTGCAGACGGCGGACGTGCCGGAAGTGCCGGCCGGCGAGCGCGTGCGAGGTCGAGGAACTGGCGCCCGGCATCAATCGCGTGACGGTGCGCTACGGCTTCATGGAAAGCCCGAACATCCCGCGCGCCCTGGAGGAGCTGCGCGTGCTGGGCGTGCCGTTCGAGCCGATGCAGGCGAGCTATTTCCTCGGCCGCGAGGTCCTGGTGCCGGCGATGGTGCCGAAGCTGCCGTTCTGGCGGCTGTGGCTGTTCCTGGTGATGGCGCGCAACGCGGTGTCGGCGACGGAGTTCTTCCGCATCCCGAGCGACCGGGTGGTGGAACTCGGCGTGCGCATCGCGATTTAGAGCGGGATGCAAATGTCGGAACCGGCCACGAGGAAGCCTGAGCATCATAGTGTCGCTTTTGTTTGACCATCTCCTTTGGTGTAGCTACATTTCTGTAGCTACACCAAAGGAGATGGCGTGCAGTAGGTTTGGAGTGAAGAAAAGAACCGAACCAACAAGCGCGATCACGGCTTGAGCTTTGAAACGGCTAAGCTTGTTTTCGATGACCCTTTGGCTGTGAGCCGGGTCGATCCTCACCCTGATGGCGGCCGTTGGCAAACCGTGGGCTTGGTAGGCACTTTCGGTCTCTTTGTTGTCCATACCTGGCCTGAGCCTGGTGGGCCGCTGGATGAAGAGGTTGGTCGAATTATAAGTGCTCGTAAAGCAACACCGCACGAAAGGAGGGCTTATGAAGAAGGACATTTCTGACGCTCTGACACCGGACCAAAAGGCTGAACTGAGCGCCCTGGCCGCTCTTCCGGACGAGCAAATCAATACCCGCGACATTCCAGAACAGAAGGATTGGAGCGGTGCGCGGCGCGGTGTTTTTTTTCGTCCCGTCAAGAAACAGCTGACCCTACGCCTTGATGCCGACATCCTGGATTGGTTCAAAACCCATGCCCCAAACGGTGAGGGCTACCAGACAAGCATCAACAGTGCGCTTCGGGAACATGTGACAAGACACGGACACGACTAGATCGGATCTATGTTTTTGATTAAGAACGCAAATCTTTGTTTTTACGAGCATCTTCACCCGATCAGATGATTCCATATGATCGGGATCTGCTCTAGAGCCTGATGACCGGAGGTGGAATCACCGGAGGTCTGAATCAGGCGATCAAATCAACCGACCAGCGTCGGCGCCTCGGGCTCGTCGAGCGCCGTCTCGATCGCCCGCCCCTCGAATGCCGCCGCGATCAGCGCTCGCGTATAATCCGCCTGGGGATCGGCGAAGATCTGTTCCGCCGGCCCTTCCTCCACCACCCGGCCCCGCCGCAGCACGATGATGCGATGCGCCAGCGCCCGCACGATCCGCAGGTCATGGCTGATGAAGAGATAGGCCAGGCCATGGCTCGCCTGCAGCCGCCGCAGCAAATCGACGATCTGCGCCTGCACCGAACGGTCGAGCGCGCTCGTCGGCTCATCCAGCACCACGAAACGCGGCTCCAGCACCATGGCGCGGGCGATGGCGATGCGCTGCCGCTGGCCGCCGCTGAATTCATGCGGGTAACGACCGAGCGCATCCTGCGGCAGCCCGACCTCCTCCAGCGCCGCCACGACCCGCGCATGCCGCGCCTCCCGCGATAGCTGCCGGAAATGCACCTTCAGCCCCTCGGCCACGATCTCCGCCACCGTCATGCGTGGCGAGAGGCTGCCGTACGGGTCCTGGAAGACGATCTGCATATCGGCACGGAGCGCCCGAAGCTTGGCCTCCCGCATTCGCGCGATGTTCTGGCCCTTGAAATGGATCTCGCCGCGCGCGTGCTCCAGCCCCAGCATCGCGAAACCCATGCTGGTCTTGCCGGAGCCGCTCTCGCCCACCAGGCCGACCGTCTCGCCTTCCCGCACCGTGAGGGATACGCCGTCGACGGCGGCGACATGCCCCACGGCGCGCCGCAGGACACCGCGGCGGATGGCGAAATGGACGCTGAGATTGTCGGCGGCGATCACCGGCTGGGCATCGGCCGGCACAGGCGCCGGGCCGCCTTTGGGCTCGGACGCCAGCAGCATCCGCGTATAGGGGTGGCCCGGGCCGGGCGAAGATCTCGCGCGGTCGTGCCTGCCTCCACGATCCGCCCCTCCTTCATCACGGCCACACGGTCGGCATGCGGCGCACGACGCCCAGATCATGGGTGATCAGCAGCAGCGCCAGCCCGCGCGCCGCCTTCTGCGCGTCGAGCAGCGCCAGGATCTGCGCCTCGATCGTCACGTCCAGCGCCGTCGTCGGCTCATCCGCGATCAGCAGCGGCGGATCGTTGGCGAGCGCCATCGCGATCATCACCCGCTGGCGCTGACCGCCGGAAAGCTGGTGCGGAAAGGCGTCCAGCCGATGCTGCGCATCGGCGAAGCCCGCCTGCTCCAGCAGGGCCACCGCGCGCCCGCGCAGCGCCTCCCGGCTCAGGCCGGCCTGGTATGCAGCCGCACCGCCTCCGCCACCTGCCGGCCGATGCGGTGCAGCGGGTTGAGGCTCGTCATCGGCTCCTGAAAGATCATGCCCGCCTTGCCGCCGCGCAGCTGGCGCAGACTCCGCCTCCGCGCATCGCCGTGACCTCCTCGCCGTCAATCTCGATGCGGCCGGAGGTGATCGTCGCGTCCGGCCGGCAGCAGCCGCAGCAGCGACAGGCGCGGTCAGCGACTTGCCGGAGCCGCTTTCGCCGACCAGCGCCAGCGTCTCGCCCCGCGTCGAGGGTGAAGGACACGTCCTGCACCACCGCACGATCCCCGAAGGAAACGGTCAGCCCCTCGACGGCCACGCAGACTCATCGGAACCCTGTCTTCCGTGGATCGAAGGCGTCGCGCACCGCTTCGCCGATGAAGATCAGCAGGATCAGCACCCCGCCCGAGCACGACGAAGGCGGTGATGCCCAGCCAGGGCGCCTGCAGATTGTCCTTGCCCTGCGAGACCAGTTCGCCCAGCGAGGGCGAGCCGGGCGGCAGGCCGAAGCCCAGGAAGTCCAGGCTCGCCAGGATCGTCACCGAGCCCGACAGGGTGAACGGCAGGAAGGTCAGCGTCGCCACCATCGCGTTGGGCAGGATGTGGCGCCACATGACCGCGATATCCGACACGCCGAGCGCCTTGGCCGCGCGCACGTAGTCGAGAGTTGCGGCCGCGCAGAAACTCCGCCCGCACCACGCCGGTCAGGTTCATCCAGCTGAACAGCAGCAGGAACAGCAGCAGCACCCAGAAGCCCGGCGTGATGATGCTGGACAGGATGATCAGCAGATAGAGCTGCGGCATGCCGGACCAGATCTCGATGAAGCGCTGGAACAGCAGGTCGGTCAGGCCGCCGTAATAGCCCTGCACCGCGCCGGCGGCGATGCCGATGGCCGAGGACAGCGACCGTCAGCGTGAAGCCGAACAGCACCGAGATGCGAAAGCCGTAGATCACGCGCGCCAGCACGTCGCGCGCCTGGTCGTCGGTGCCGAGCAGGTTGCGCCAGCTCGGCGGCGACGGCGCCGGCACCGGCAGGTTCTTCGACCGTCGTGTCGTAGCGGAAGGGGATCAGCGGCCAGATCATCCAGCCCTTGGCGTGGATGGCCGGCTGCGACATCCGGGTCGGTGTAGTCGGCCTCGGTCGGCAGGAAATCGGCGCCGAAGCGCGTCCTCGCTGTAGTCCTGCAGCACCGGGAAGAGACCAGTGGCCGTCGTAGCGGATCACCAGCGGCCGGTCGTTGGCGACGAACTCGGCGAACAGGCTGATGCCGAACAGCGCGAGAAAGATCCAGAGCGACCAGAAGCCGCGCCGGTGGGCGCGGAAGATCGCCAAGCGCCGGCGGGTGAGCGGCGATAGCAGCGTCGCCGCGGGGCGGGGCAGCGCTCACCCAGCCTATCGCCGCGCGCTCGAAATCGATGCGCGGATCGACGACGGTGTACAGCATGTCGCCGACGATCTGCATCACCAGGCCGAGCAGCGTGAAGATATAGAGCGTGCCGAACATCACCGGATAGTCGCGCCGGATCGCCGCCTCGAAGCCGAGCAGCCCCAGGCCGTCGAGCGAGAAGATGATCTCGATCAGCAGCGCGGAGGTGAACAGGATGCCGATGAAGGCGGCCGGAAACCCGGCGATGATCAGCAGCATGGCGTTGCGGAAGACATGGCCGTACAGCACCCGCTGCTCGCTGGCCCCCTTGGCGCGCGCGGTCAGCACGTATTGCTTGCGGATCTCCTCCAGGAAGCAGTTCTTGGTCAGCATGGTCAGGCTGGCGAAGCCGCCGACCACCAGCGCGATCGTCGGCAGCACCATGTGCCAGAGCATAGTCCAGCGCGCGCGCCGGCCAGCTCCAGGAGGCGGAGCCCATCGCTCGTCAGCCCGCGCAGCGGGAACCATTGCACGAAGCTGCCGCCGGCGAACAGCACGACCAGCAGGATGGCGAACAGGAAGCCCGGCACGGCATAGCCGACCAGCACGACAGCGCTCGTCGCGACGTCGAAACGGCTGCCGTCGCGCACCGCCTTGGCGATGCCGAGCGGGATCGAGACCAGATAGATCAGCAGCGTCGACCACAGCCCGAGCGAGACGCTGACCGGCATCTTCTCGATGATCAGGCTCCAGACCGTCTGGTCGCGGAAGAAGCTCTGGCCGAAATCGAACGTGCAGATAGCCCTTCAGCATCAGCCAGAAGCGCTCGAGCGGCGGCTTGTCGAAGCCGAACATCTGGCGCATCTCGGCGACGATATGCGGGTCGAGGCCCCGCGCGCCGCGATAGAGTGCCGGCCGAGCGGGCGGCCGCCTCGGCGGCCCCGCCAGCCGCCGAGGCCCATCACTGCCGCCATGGCCGCGTGAGCTCGGCGATCATCTGCTCCACCGGGCCGCCGGGCGCGAACTGCACCACGACGAAGTTGATGGCGATGATGCCGAACAGCGTCGGGATGATCAGCAGCAGCCGGCGGAGGAGGTAGGCCGCCATCGGCTATCGGATAGCCGCCGTAGTAGCGGTCTCAAACAGCCTCTTAAACCTCATTGGAATGGTGCCGCTGGGTATTGGTGGCACGGGCGAGCGTCTCGTCGATCCACCAGCTATCGATATCGAAACCCGACGCGCAACGGCTGGGTCGGATAGCCGAAGACATTCCAATAGGCGAGACGGGAGGCGCCGAGATACCATTGCGGCACGACATACCAGCCCCAGAGCAGCACGCGGTCGAGCGCGTGGGTAGCGGCGTAGAGCGAGGCGTTGTCGGTGGCGTTGACGACCTTGAGGACCAGCGCATCGACCACGGGGCTTGAGACGCCCATGAGGTTGTTGCTGCCGGTGAGCTTGGCCGCGGCGGAGCCCCAGTAATCCCGCTGCTCGTTGCCCGGCTCTCCGATTCCGGAAACAGCACGATCGTCATGTCGTAGTCGAAATCGTCCATCCGCTGCTGATACTGCGACGGGTCGATGGTGCGCACCGAGACATCGATGCCGAGGCGCTTGAGATCCTGGACATAGGGCAGCGTCACCCGCTCGAAAGCCGGGTCGTTCAGCAGAATCTCGAAGCCGAGGCGCTGGCCTGCCGCGTTCTTCATCAGCTTGCGGTCCTGCACGGTCCAGCCCGCCTGCTCCAGCAGGTGCAGTGCGGCGATCAGCGCCGGGCGGTTGTTGCCCGAGCCGTCGGTCACCGGAAGCGTGAAGGGCTTGGTGAACAGCTCGGGCGGCAGTTGCGCGCGGTAGGGCTCCAGCAGCGCGAGTTCGGCGCCCGCCGGAATGCCGGAGCAGGCGAGGTCGCTGTTGCTGAAATAGCTCAGGCTGCGCGTGTAGCTGCCGTAGAACAGTTCCTTGTTCGCCCACTCGAAATCGAAGGCCCAGGCCATGGCCTGGCGCACGCGCGGATCGGCGAACACCGCGCGGCGGGTATTCATGCCGAAGCCCTGCATGCCCGTCGGCAGCTGGTTGGCGACGACCCGTTTCTTGACCAGCCCCTTCTGCACGGCCGGGAAATCGTAGCCGGTCGCCCAGTTCTTGGAGATGTTCTCGTCCCGGAAGTCGATCTCGCCCGGCCTTGAAGGCCTCCATCGCCACCGCCGGATCGCCGAAATACTCGTAGGTGATCCGGTCGAAATTGTAGAAGCCACGGCAGACCGGCAGGTCGGCCGCCCAGTAATCCGGCCGCCGACGATAGGTGAGCGAGCGGTTGAGGGCCACTGTCTCGATCTTATAGGGGCCGGAGCCGAGCGGCGGGTCGAGCAGCGGAGCGGTGAAGTCCCGGCCTTTCCACCAGGAAGCGGGCAGCACGGCGAGGCTGCTCAGGATCAGCGGCATCTCACGCGGTGCGCCGGGCCGCAGCTTGAAGGCAACCTGATGGTCATTGACCGCGACGGCCGCCGACACGGCAGCGTAATATTGCTGATAATAGGGCTGACCCTTGGTGCAGAGGGTCTGAAAACTCCAGACGACATCGCTCGCCAAAACAGGGGAGCCGTCCGCGAACCGCGCTTCCGGCCGGAGGGTGAAGGTCACGCTGCCACGATCGGGGGCGACGCCCACGCTTTCGGCCAGCAGGCCATAGGCGGCAGCGGGTTCATCCTGGGACTGGCGAAACAGCGTATCCCAAACATAGTTCGCACCGGCGGCGGGCGTGCCACGGATGATGAAGGGGTTGAAGCTGTCGAAACCGCCGATCTCGCTGAAGGTGACGGCGCCGCCCTTGGGGGCGCGGGCGTTGGCATAGGGGAAGGACTGGAAATCGGCAGGCAGCGCGGGCGGCCCGATGACACCGATGCTGTAGCCGCCTTTCGGCACCGCCTGGGCACGGGCGAGCCAGGGCGCCGTCAATAGCCCCGCCGTCGCGCCGAGGAAGATCCGTCGCTTCATTCATGCTCCCCTGCGGCGCCCAGCCTGATATGGCGCTCAAGTCTTGGCATTAATGAAGCGTTCCGCCGTCGATCGGAACCCCCTCAGGGGTTAAACGCTGGCAATCCCGCCAGCATATCCATCGCTGGGGCGAGCAGGCCAGGGTCGCCGAGCGCCAGAATGTCGCCCGGGCCATCCAGCCGCAACGGCGCGCCCGCCCAATCGGTAACACTGCCGCCAGCACCCGTGATCACCGGCACCAGCGCCGCCCAATCCCAGGGTTTGAGCCCGCTCTCGGCGATCACGTCGATATGCCCCAAGGCGAGCAGACCGTAGGCGTAGCAATCCCCGCCCCAGGTCACGCGCCGGACCGCGCCGCGTATGCGGTCAAACCCCGGCCGCGTCATCTCGCTGAAGTTTTCGGGGGCGGTGCAGGACAGTTCGGCCTGCCCGAGCGTGGGGCAGGGGCGGCAGCCCGCGCGGCCGCCCTGCGGCCCGGTGAAAACCGTCGGCCGGCCGGAGACGCCGACCCAGCGTTCCCGCGTGATCGGCTGGTCGATGATCCCGATGATGGGCGTCTCGCCATCCACCAGCGCGATGAGCGTGCCGAAGGTGGTGCGGCCGGTGATGAAGGCGCGGGTGCCGTCGATCGGGTCCAGCACCCAGCGGAGGCCGCCGCCGGCACCGGTCGTCCCGAATTCCTCCCCGATGATGCCGTGTTCGGGGCAGCGCGCCGCCAGCACCGCGCGCATGGCCTGCTCCGCCGCGCGGTCGGCGAGGGTGACAGGGCTGTCGTCGGATTTGTCGTCGGCCAGGAGGCCCGTGCGGAAATAGGGGCGCACCGCTTCCGCCGCCGCGTCAGCCGCAGCGAGCGCGACCTCCAGATAGTCCGTCGAGGCGCTCATGATCCGTATCTCAAGCTGGTTTTAGGGATTTGGCTTGGAAACCGCCGGGGCCGGTGGGGCGGCCGCTGAAGGCAGCGGAACCGGGTGATCGGCGAGCGTGCGCAGATAGTCAATCACGTTCGCGCGCATCCGAGGACTGGAAATGCCGGCATAGCTCATCGTGGTGCCCGGCGCGAAGCTCTGCGGGTTGTTGAGCCAGGCATCGAGCTTGGCAAAATCCCAATCCCCGCCGACCTTCTTCAGCGCGGCCGAGAAGCTGTAGCCCGGCGTGCCGGCGACCTTCGCGCCGACGATCTCGTAAAGATCGGGGCCGACCAGCGTGCGGCCGCCCTTGGCGAGGCTATGACAGGCGCCGCACGCCGTCTGCGCGAAATTGCCGCCGGTAGTGGCATTGGCGCTCGCCAGAAGCTGGTCGAGCGTGGGCCCGGCCGGCACGGCATTGCCGCCGCCACCGCCGGCCGAGGGCGCCAAGGCCGCCGCTTCCGCCTGTTTCTGGGTCGCTTCGGCAGCGGCGACCTCGGCGGCGGTCGGCAGCGGCACGGGCGTCGTCGCCAAGGTCCGCAGATAGGCGATGACCTCGGCGCGGCTCTGGATGCTTCGCATGCCGGGGTAGGACATCAGCGTGCCCGGCGCGAAGGTCTGCGGGTCAAGCAGCCAGTGGTTGAGCTGCTCATAGGTCCAGGTGCCGCCGACCTTCTTCAGCCCGGCCGAGAAGGAAAAGCCGGCCGCGCTCGCGATCTTCGCGCCGACGATGCCGTAGAGGTTAGGGCCGACCAGGGTGGCGCCGCCGGCATTGAAGCTGTGGCAGGTGCCGCAGGCCTGGGCGGCGGTCGACTGCCCATCGGATACATTCGCCCCGGCGAGCAGCGGCAGGATGGTGGGGATCACGACCTTGGCCGGGCCGGAAACTGTCGCGGCCGCCCCCTGAATGGTGATGGCGGTCTTTTCCAGCTCCTTGGGATGGACCAGCACATCGGCGACGAAGCCCGTCACCATGAAGGCCATCCCAGCCACCAGGATCGCCGCGAAAGCCTTATTGCCTTCAAGACTTGCCATGCGCCGACCCCAGGATCATCAGGGCTGATGCGGCAGAGGCGGCGGACGGACGGCCGGGGGCCGCCTTCGCCGCGACTGCGGAACACGCCCCGATCTTGCTCGCACCATAGGGAATGGCTACCAGCGCATCAACCCGCCGACGAGGGCGGTTTCGCGATCGAGATCCAGCATGTGGCCGAAATGACGCCGATTAT
Organism: uncultured Pseudomonadota bacterium; assembly: GCA_963745125.1. Lineage (GTDB taxonomy): Bacteria > Pseudomonadota > Alphaproteobacteria > Acetobacterales > Acetobacteraceae > Acidisoma. The sequence continues at coordinate 462,003 of CAVUWB010000006.1, read as the reverse complement.
CCTCATTCCAGCCCGCATGGGCTCCACCCGGCTGCCGGGCAAGCCGCTCGCCATGATCGGCGGGGAGCCGATGATCGTTCATGTCTGGCGGCGGGCGATCGAATCGGAGGTCGGCCCGGTCGCGGTCGCCTGCTCCGAGGAGGCCGTCGCGGACGCCATCCGCGCCGTCGGTGGAACCGCCGTGATGACGGACCCCGGCCTGCCCCGGGGCACCGACCGCATCCATGCCGCGCTGGCGACGCTCGACCCCGCGGGCATTCATGATGTGGTGATCAACCTCCAAGGCGATCTGCCGACGCTGCCGCCCGCGCTGCTGCAGCGGGTGCTGCTGCCGCTCGCCGATCCGGGCTTCGACGTCGGCACGCTGGTCGCCCCCATCCAGACCGAGGCGGAAGCCGCCGCCAGTAGCGTCGTCAAAGCCGTCTGCGCCTTCAGGGACGGGGCGGAGGTCGCCCCGGCGCTCTATTTCTGCCGCGCCCCCATTCCCTGGGGCGAGGGGCCGCTGTGGCACCATCTCGGCGTCTATGCGTTCCGCCGCGCGGCGCTCGACCGCTTCGTCTCCCTGCCGGAATCCCCGCTGGAAATACGCGAGAGCCTGGAGCAGTTGCGGGTGCTGGAGGCCGGCATGCGCATCGGCGTGGCACAGGCGAGCGCCGCGCCCTTCGGCGTGGACACGCCCGAGGATCTGGAACGGGCACGGAGGGTACTCGCATGACGACGGGCGCGATCGCATTCCAAGGCGTGCCGGGCGCCTATTCCCACCTCGCCTGCCGCACCGCGTTTCCGGACATGACCCCCCTGCCCTGCGAGACCTTCGAGGCCGCCATCGAAGCAGTGCGCGAGGGCCGGGCCCGCCTCGCCATGCTGGCCTGCGAAAACAGCCTCGCCGGCCGCGTGCCGGATATCCATGCGCTGCTGCCGGAAAGCGGCCTCTCCGTCGTCGGCGAGCATTTCGAGCGGATCGAGCACTGCCTGCTCGGGGTGCCGGGCGCGAGCCTCGGCGATATCCGGCGGGTGCATAGCCATGCCGTGGCGCTGGGCCAGATCCGCCGCCTTCTCCGCGACCATGGGATGACAGCGGTGGTCGAGGCCGATACGGCCGGCAGCGCGGCGCTGGTCGCGGGCTGGGGCCGGCGGGAGGACGCGGCCGTTGCCTCCTCCCTCGCGGCGGAGCTGTACGGGCTCGATATCCTGCTGCGGAATGTGGAGGACGCGACGCATAACACGACGCGCTTCTACGTCGCGGCGCGCGAACCCCAGCTTCCTGCGCCGGAGGCGCCGGGGCCTGATGACGACCTTCATCTTCCGCGTGCGCAACGTGCCGGCCGCACTCTACAAGGCGCTCGGCGGCTTCGCCACCAACGGCGTCAACATGACCAAGCTGGAAAGCTACATGGTGGGCGGGCAGTTCACCGCAACCCAATTCCTCTGCGATGTCGAGGGCCATCCGGAACAGCCGGGCCTGCGCCGCGCGCTGGAGGAACTCGCCTTCTTTTCGCGCGAAATCCGCGTGCTCGGCGTCTATCCCGCCGCAGGGTTCCGGCTGGCGCAGGACATCGCGGATTAGAGCAGATCCCGATCATATGGAATCATCTGATCGGGTGAAGATGCTCGTAAAAACAAAGAGCTAGAGCGGTGACTGTGAGCGTAAGCGAATAGGAAACGCTCTAGAGCGCGATGACCGAAGGTGGAATCACCGTAGGTCTGAATCGCGCGATCAAACAAAGAGTTAGAGCGGGATCGTGAGCGAAAGCGACCACATCCCGCTCTAGATCGGCCGTTCCAACAGCGGCGCCGCGGCGGCTTCCGGTCGCGCGGCGCGTCTCGGCGAGGCGGGGTCGTAACGCTCCATCCGCCGCGCGATCCAGCCGCCAAAACGGCGGAACGGCTCCTCGATGCAATACCAGGTGACGGTCCCGAGCCCGAGGACCAGAACGATGACCATCAGCGCCCAGACGATGCCATCGGCATGATGCCCGAAGGGCAGCCGGCTCGCGGGGAAGTGCGGCCAGACGAGGCCGATGACCTCCTCATGGAGGAGGTAGACCGAGAAAGAAATCTTGCCGAGCCAGAGGCACCAGCGGGCGTTCAAACCCCGGGCGACGATCCCGCGCTCATAGGACAGGCCGAGGATGAGCAGCGCGGCGAAAAGCGGGATGAACGTGCCCTGGCCGATGCTCGCCGATACCAGGACGCCCGCGAGGCCCAGCGACTCCATCACGCTAGCCACAATCGCCGACGGCGCCGGAAAGCGCTCGCTCGCCAGCCGCAGCGCCATCCCGAGCCCGAAGCCCGTCAGACCACGGGCGATGGCCCCGTCACCCCAGACGTAGAGGTCGTAGATCTGGAGGTGATGCTCCACCACGCAGCAGACCGCGATGACGGCGAGGATGATGGGCAGCGCCGCATGGCGCAGCCGCATGATCGCGATCGGGAAAAGAAGGTAGCAGATAAGCTCGATGGAGATGGACCAGCTCACCGCGTTCCACATCAGCCGGTGGTAGACGAAAGGCTGGAGCAGCAGAGCGCAGATCGGCAGCCATCTCAGCGCCTGCGCCTCGTTATGGACCCCGAAGCGCAGATAGGCGTCGATCCAAACCACGAGCATTCCCGCGAGCACCGCGAGATGCATCGGATAGACGCGGAAGGCCCGGCGGGTCAGGAAAGCGCCGACACCACGCCATTCGAGGCCACGATAGACGGCGGTGAGGATGAAGCCGCTGAGGATGAAGAAAATATCGACGCCCGTATAGCCGTACTGGGCGAGGCCCGGCCAAAGGCTATAGCCGACATCCGCCATGCCGAGCTGGAAATGCATGGCGACGACCCAGAGGGCGGCGAAGCCACGAATAGAGGTAAGGGCAACGCTTTCCTGACGCATGATGCGCGTTTGCGCCGCCTTCAGCAGTGCCGTCAATGGCCAAAAGAACACGCCGCCGGCCGGTGAACCTCACCCGGTCGGCGGCGTTGATCTGTGCGTATTCGAGAGAAAGCGCTTCTTTTTAAGGAAAAGAAGCAAAACCTTTTTGGCTTAGGCTGCCGCGGGCTCGGCGCCCGCGATCTCAACCTTGCCGCCCGCCTTCTCGATCGCGGCGACCGCCGCCGCGGAAGCGCCGGAGACGGTGATCGTCAGCGCCCGTGTCATCTCGCCGCGCGCCAGCAGGCGCACGCCGTCGCACCTTGCCGGTGCGCGACCAGGCCGGCGGCGCGCAGGCTCGCCTCGGTGATCGGCTGGCCGGCGTCGAGCTTGCCGCTCTCGATCGCCTTTTCCAGCGCGCCGAGGTTCACCGGCGCATATTCCTTGCGGAACAGGTTCTTGAACCCGCGCTTCGGCAGACGGCGATAGATCGGCAGCTGGCCGCCTTCGAAGCCGTTCAGCGCCACGCCCTCGCGCGCCTTCTGGCCCTTGACGCCCTTGCCGGAGGTCTTGCCCTTGCCGGAGCCGATGCCGCGGCCAAGCCGCTTGGACTTCAGGCGCGCGCCGGGATTGTCGCGCAGTTCGTTGAGCTTCATGGTTCAATCCTGTCGACGGTCAGCCAGCTCCTCCACCTTCACCAGATGGGCGACCTTGCGGATCATGCCGCGCACCGAAGGGGTGTCCTCCAGCTCGCGCGTGCTGCGGATCTTGTTCAGGCCGAGACCGACCAGCGTCTCCTGCTGGCCGGGCTTGCGGCCGTGCGCGGACGCGATCTGCGTCACGCGGACCTTCTTCATCAGACATCGGCGTCGCCTCCTGCGCCGCGGCCGGCGTCTTCGCGCTGTGCCGAACAGGTCCGACACCTTCTTGCCGCGGCGGGTGGCGACCGAGCGCGGGCTGGCGCAGCTCTGCAGCGCGGCGAAAGTCGCCTTCACCATGTTATGCGGGTTGCGGCTGCCGAGCGATCTTGGCCACGACGTCGCCGATGCCCAGCGTCTCGAACACCGCGCGCAGCGGGCCGCCGGCGATGATGCCGGTGCCGGCCGGGGCCGAGCGCAGGATCGACCTTGCCGGCGCCGAAATGGCCGTCGACGTCGTGATGCAGCGTGCGGCCTTCCTTCATCGGCACGCGGATCATGGTCGCGCTTGGCGCGTTCGGTCGCCTTGCGGATCGCCTCCGGCACTTCGCGCGCCTTGCCGGCGCCGTAGCCGACGCGGCCCTTCTGGTCGCCCACCACCACCAGCGCGGCGAAGGCGAAGCGGCGGCCGCCCTTCACCACCTTGGCGACGCGGTTGATGGTGACCAGCTTGTCGATGAGCTCATCGCCGGCCTCGCGGTCGCGCTCGCGTTCGCGATCCCGGCCGCCGGCCGCCACCGCCCTCTCGGGTTCACGTGCCATGTTGCTTGATCCCTTAGAAGGCCAGCCCGCCTTCGCGGGCGGCCTCGGCCAGGGCTTTCACCCGGCCGTGATACAGATAGGACCCGCGATCGAACACCACCTGCGTGACGCCGGCCGCCAGCGCCCGTTCGGCGACCAGCTTGCCGACCGCCGCCGCCGCATCCTTGTCGGCGCCGGTCTTCAGCGTCGGCCCGCAGCGTCCTTGTCCAGCGTCGACGCGGCGGCGAGCGTGCGGCCCTGCGCGTCGTCGATGACCTGGGCATAGATGTGCTTGCCCGAGCGGAACACCGACAGGCGCGGACGGCCACCGGATTTCTGGCGCAGCTGGAAGCGCAGACGCTGCTGCCGGCGCGTCGCGGAGATCCTGGTTGGCGCTCATTACTTCTTCTTGCCTTCCTTGCGCCGGATCGTCTCGTCGTCGTAACGCACGCCCTTGCCCTTATAGGGCTCGGGCGGACGGTACGCGCGGATTTCGGCGCGCGACCTGGCCGACCTGGCGCTTGTCCACGCCTTCGACCTTGATCGCGGTCGGCTTCTCGCAGGTGATCTTGATCCCCTCCGGGATCGGATAGACCACGTCGTGCGAGAAGCCGAGGTTGATCACCAGGTTCTTGCCCTGCACCGCGGCGCGGTAACCGGTGCCGGTGATCTCCATCGTCTTCGCGTAGCCGGTGGACACGCCCTTCACCATGTTGGCGATGCAGGCGCGCGTGGTGCCCCACATCATGCGCGCCTGCGTCGCCGTTGCGCTTCGGCGCGACCGTGACCTTGTTGCCCTCGACCGTGGCCTCGACGTGGTCGGTCAGCGGCAGCTTCAGCTCGCCGAGCTTGCCCTTGGCGGTCAGGATGTTGCCGGCGATGGCGACCTGCGACGCCGGCGGGGATTTCGACCGGATATTTGCCTACGCGTGACATTGATCGCTGCTCCCTTAGAACACGCGGCAGAGGACTTCGCCGCCAACATTGGCAGCGCGGGCCTCGGCATCGCTCATCACGCCGCGCGGCGTGGACAGGATGGAAACGCCCAGGCCGGCATAGACCCGCGGCAGCTCCTTGATCTTGGAATAGACGCGGCGGCCGGGCTTGGAGACGCGGGTGATCTCCTTGATCACCGGCTCGCCCTCGTTGTATTTCAGCTCGATGCGCAGCTGGGCGACGCCGGGCCGCAGTTCCTCGGCGCGAGAAGCCGCGGATGAAGCCCTCGCGCTTCAGCACATCGAGCACGTTGGCGCGCAGCTTGCGACGCCGGCGCCACGCACATCGGTGTGGCGCGCGCGCTGCGCATTGCGGATGCGGGTGAGCATATCGCCCAAGGGATCGGACATTGACATGGTGCCGTTCCCTTACCAGCTCGCCTTGACCATGCCGGGGATCTGCCCGGCGCTGGCCAGGTCGCGCAGCGCGATGCGGCACAGCTTGAACTTGCGGTAGTTGCCGCGCGACGCGGCCGGTCAGCTCGCAGCGCAGGCGCACCCGCACCGCGGCGCCGTTGCGCGGCAGCTGCGCCAGCTTCATGCGACGCCTCGAAGCGGTCTTCCACCGGCAGCGTGCGGTCCATCACGATCGTCCTTCAGCGCCGCGCGCTTGCGCCTTGTCGCGCGCCGCCATGCGCTCGCGCTTCGCGTTGCGGTTGACCTGGGAAGTCTTGGCCATCCTGTTTTATCCTCCGGAACCTGTCGGCCATCACCGGGTGGCGGCCGTGGTTTTCCAAAATCTCGACGAGTTAAGCTCAGTTCGCGAACGGAATATCGAAAGCCTTGAGCAAGGCCTTCGCTTCGGCATCGGTCTTCGCGGTGGTCACGAACACGATGTCCATGCCGCGGATCGTCGTCCACCTTGTCGTAGACGATCTCCGGGAAGATGATCTGCTCCTTCAGGCCCATGGCGAAATTGCCGCGGCCGTCGAAGCCCTTGCCCGTGATGCCGCGGAAGTCGCGCACGCGCGGCAGGGCGATGGTCACCAGCCGGTCGAGGAACTCATACATCCGCGCCTTGCGCAGCGTGACCTTGCAGCCGATCGGCAGGCCCTTGCGGATCTTGAAGCCGGCGATCGCCTTCTTGGCCACCGTCTTCACCGGCTTCTGGCCGGCGATCAGCGTCAGCTCGGCCACCGCGGCGTCGAGCTTCTTCTGGTCGCCGGCGGCTTCGCCGACGCCCATGTTGATGACGATCTTCTCCAGCTTCGGCACCTGCATCGGTGTTCGTGTAGCCGAACTCCTTCTGCAGCTTGCGCGCGCACCGTCGTTCACGGTAGCGCTTCTGCATGCCGCGGCACGCTAGCGCGTCTGCGGTCTGGCTTTCGCTCATCGCTCGCCTCCTCAGCTCTCGATCACTTCGCCGGTGCCTTGGCGACGCGGACCTTGCGTGCCGTCCTCCAGCACCCGGAAGCCGACCTTGGTCGGCTTGTCGCTCTTCGGGTCGATCAGCATCAGGTTGGACAGATGGATCGTCGCCTCACGCTCGACGATGCCGCCCGGCTGGCCCATGCCGCGTCGGCTTGGTGTGATGCTTGGCGATGTTCACGCCCTGCACCACGGCGCGGTTCAGCCTTCGGCAGCACGCGCAGCACTTCGCCGCGCTTGCCCTTGTCGGCGCCGGTGATCACCACGACCGTGTCGCCCTTGCGAATGCGCGCGGCCATTACAGCACCTCCGGCGCGAGCGAGATGATCTTCATGAACTTGCGTCGCGCGCAGTTCGCGCACCACCGGGCCGAAGATGCGGGTGCCGATCGGCTCCTGCTGCTTGTTGATCAGCACGGCGGCGTTGCGGTCGAAGCGGATCGCGCTGCCATCGGCGCGGCGCACCGGGAAGGCCGTGCGCACGATCACCGCCTGGTGCACGTCGCCCTTCTTCACCTTGCCGCGCGGAATGGCGTCCTTCACCGACACGACGATCACGTCGCCGACCGAGGCGGTCTTGCGCTTCGAGCCGCCCAGCACCTTGATGCACTGCACGCGGCGCGCGCCGGAATTGTCGGCGACTTCGAGATTGGTCTCTGACATGAATCATCGGACGCTCCCTCAGGCCTGACGCCGAGCAGGCGCGGCAGCCGCGCGGCCGTCGATCTCGGCGCCGAACAGGTTCTCGCCGTTCCGCTCGACCACCATCCAGGTCTTGCGCTTGCTGATCGGGCGGGCATTCCTCGATGCGCACCATGTCGCCGATCTTGCAGACATTGGCCTCGTCATGCGCCGCATACTTCTTCGAGCGGCGGATGAACTTCTTGTACAGCGGATGCATGACGCGGCGATCGACAAGAACCGTGATGGTCTTGTCCATCTTGTCGCTGGTCACCCGCCCTGTCAGGACGCGCCTCGGCATCGCCCTTTCTCCTTCAGGACTTGCGGCGGAAGCGAGTGCTTCTCCGCCATGAATGGTCTTCACGCGCGCGATCTCGCGCCGCACCTCGCGCACCCGGCCGACGCCTTCGTTCTGGCCGGTGGCGCGCTGGAAGCGCAGGTTGAACTGCTCCTTGCGCAGATCGAGCAGCAGCGCCGTCCAGCTCATCCGGCGTCTTCGCCCGGACATCGGCGGCCTTGTTCAGCGCTCTTGGCCATCTCAGGCGTCTCCGATGCGGGTGACGAACTTGGTCTTGATCGGCAGCTTGGCGGCGCCCAGCGTCAGCGCCTCGCGCGCCAGCTCCGGCGTCACGCCGTCGATCTCGAACATGATGCGGCCCGGCTTCACGCGGGCCACCCAGAATTCCGGGCGAGCCCTTGCCGGAGCCCATGCGGACTTCGGCCGGCTTGGTCGAGACCGGCACATCCGGGAAGATGCGGATCCACACGCGGCCGGCGCGCTTCATCGCGCGCGTGATGGCGCGGCGGGCGGATTCGATCTGGCGCGCGGTGATCCGCTCCGGCTCCAGCGCCTTCAGGCCGAAGGCGCCGAAATTCAGCGCGGTGCCGCCCTTGGCCAGGCCGTGGATGCGGCCCTTGTGCGCCTTGCGGTATTTGGTGCGCTTCGGGGAAAGCATTGTCTCTGTCCAATCCTTACCGCTGCGGCGCCTGTTCGGCGGCGCGGCGGTCCTGCGCCATCGGGTCGTGCGCCAGGATCTCGCCCTTGAAGATCCAGACCTTCACGCCGCAGGTGCCATAGGTCGTCTTCGCCGTCGCGACGCCGTAATCGATATCGGCGCGCAGCGTGTGCAGCGGCACGCGGCCTTCGCGATACCACTCCACCCGCGCGATTTCCGCGCCGCCGAGACGGCCGCCGCAATTGATGCGGATGCCCTGCGCGCCCAGACGCATCGCCGACTGCACCGCGCGCTTCATGGCGCGGCGGAACGCCACGCGGCGCTCCAGCTGCTGGGCGATGTTCTCGGCCACCAGCGTCGCGTCGATCTCCGGCTTGCGGATTTCGACGATGTTCAGCGACACCTCGGCCTTGGCCATCTTGGTCGAGGTCCTTGCGCAGAACCTCGATGTCCTGGCCCTTCTTGCCGATCACCACGCCGGGGCGCGCGGCATAGATCGTCACGCGCGGCTTCTTCGCCGGACGCTCGATCACCACGCGGCGACACGCCGGCGCCGCGACAGCTTCTTGCGCAGATGCGTGCGCAGCTTGCAGATCCTCATGCAGCAGCTTGGAATAGTCGCGTGCCGGCGAACCAGCGGCTGTCCCAGGTGCGGTTGATGCCGAGCCGCAGCCCGATCGGATTGACTTTGTGACCCATCGTTACGCGGCCTCCTGCTCGGACGCGGCAGTTTCCTGCGCGCGTTCGGCCACGACGATCTTCAGGTGGCTGAACCACTTCTCGACGCGCGACGCGCGGCCGCGGCCACGCGCATGGAAGCGGCGCATCACGATCGAGCGGCCCACCTCGGCGCGCGTCACGACCAGCCGGTCGACATCGAGCTGATGGTTGTTCTCGGCGTTGGCGATCGCGCTCTCCAGCGCCTTGCGCACCTCCTGCGCGATGCGCCGCTTGCTGAAGGTCAGCGTGGCGACCGCATGCTGCGCCGGCTGGTTGCGGATCAGCCCGGCGACCAGGTTCAGCTTGCGCGGGCTGACGCGCAGATTGCTGACGATGGCCTGCGCCTCGGTCTCGGCCAGCGCACGCGGGATGTTTCGGCTTGCTCATGATCAGCCCCGCTTCGCCTTCTTGTCGGCCGAGTGGCCGGTGAAGGTGCGCGTCGGCGAGAACTCGCCGAACTTGTGCCCGACCATGTTCTCGTTCACCTGCACGGGCAGGAACTTGTGGCCGTTGTAGACGCCGAAGGTCAGGCCCGACGAACTGCGGCAGGATCGTCGAGCGGCGCGACCAGATCTTGATGATCTCGTTGCGGCCCGATGCCCGCGCGGCCTCGGCCTTGTTCAGGAGGTACCCGTCGACGAACGGGCCTTTCCAGACGGAACGTGCCATGACTCAGCCCTTGCCCTTGTTGCGCCGGCGGATGATCAGGCTTGTCCGTCCGCTTGTTGACGCGCGTCTTGTAGCCCTTGGTCGGCTTGCCCCACGGCGTGACCGGATGACGGCCGCCCGAGGTGCGGCCTTCGCCACCGCCATGCGGGTGATCGACCGGGTTCATCACGACACCGCGGTTATGCGGCCGACGACCCAGCCAGCGCGAGCGGCCGGCCTTGCCGATATGCATGGTTCGATGTTGTCGGGGTTGGACACCGCACCGATCGTCGCCATGCACTCGGCACGCACGACGCGCAGTTCGCCCGACATCAGCTTGATCTGGGCGTAGCCGGCATCCTTGCCGACCAGCTGAGCGAAGGTGCCGGCCGAACGCGCGATCTTGCCGCCCGCGCCCGGCTTCATCTCGATATTGTGGATGATCGTGCCGACCGGGAATGGCCGCGAGCGGCATCGCATTGCCCGGCTTGATATCCGCGCGCAGGCCCGACACCACCGTGATCGCCGACCGCGAGGCGCTGCGGCGCGATGATATAGGCCAGCTCGCCGTCCTGATACTTGATCAGCGCGATGAAGGCCGTGCGGTTCGGGTCGTATTCCAGCCGCTCCACCTTCGCCAGCACGTCGAACTTGCGCCGCTTGAAGTCGATGACGCGGTAGGTCTGCTTGTGTCCGCCGCCGCGGAACCGCACCGTGGTGTGGCCATGGTTGTTGCGCCCGCCGGAAGACGACTTGCCTTCCGTCAGACCCTTGACCGGCTTGCCCTTCCACAGCCCGTCCGCGATCGACCAGGACGGTGCCGCGCAGGCTCGGGGTGACGGGATTGAATTGCTTAAGTGCCATGATCTATCCCCACAGCCTCAGGCGAGGCTCGTCGTGAAGTCGATCGACTGGCCGTCCGCCAGCTGCACGATCGCCTTCTTGACATCCGCGCGCCGGCCCGGCCGGCCACGGAACCGCTTGGTCTTGCCCTTCGTGATCAGCGTGTTCACGCCGAGCACCGTGACGCCGAACAGCGTCTCGACCGCGACCTTGATCTCCGGCTTCGTGGCGCCGATCGCGACACGGAAGGACGAACTGGCTGCGCTCGCTCAGCGCCGTCGCCTTCTCGGTGATGACCGGGCTGCGAATAACGTTGTAGATCGCCTCGCGGGAGATCTTTTCCGCGCGCTTCCGCGCGGTGAAACCGGGGGTGCTCATGCCGCATTCTCCGCAGCCGTGGCGCTCTTGCCGGAAGAGCTGGAGGAAAGCCGCGCCGTCAGGCCTTCCAAACCGGCCGAGGTCACGACCAGCAGGTCATGGCGCAGGATGTCATAGACATTGGCACCGACCGTCGGCAGCACATCCAGGCCCAGGATGTTGCGGCTGGCGCGCAGGAACCGCGGATCGACCGCCGCATCCACGATCAGCGCCGAGGTCCAGCCGAGCACACGCAGCTTCGCGTTCAGATCGCGGGTCTTCTCGATACCGCCGGCGCTGTCGATGACGACGAGCTTGCCTTCGGCCTGCTTCTGCGACAGGGCCGAGATCAGGCCGAGACGGCGAACCTTCTTGGGCAGGTCATAGCCATGGTCGCGGACAACCGGGCCATGAACCACACCGCCTGTGCGGAACTGCGGCGCGCGCAAGCTACCCTGGCGGGCGTTACCCGTGCCCTTCTGCCGATACGGCTTCTTCGTGGTGCCCGAAACCTCGGACAGCCCCTTGGTCTTGTGCGTGCCGGCGCGGCGGCGGGACTGCTGCCAATGCACCACGCGGGCCATGATGTCCGCGCGCGGGGCGGCGCCGAAAATCTCATCCGCCAGTTCGACCGAGCCGGCCAAACCATTGTCGAGGGTTGTGATATTGATCTGCATTGTCGCGATCCTCAGCCGACCAGCGCGGCGGGATAGGCGACATCGGCCGGGCGCGCCCGCTTGATCGCGTCGCGCACCAGAACGAACCCGCCGACGGCACCCGGAACCGCGCCCTTCACCATGATGAGCCCGCGCTCGGCATCCACACCCGCGACCTCAAGATTGAGGGTCGTGATGCGATCCTGCCCGAGATGGCCGGCCATCTTCTTGTTCTTGAAAGTCTTGCCAGGGTCCTGGCGGTTACCCGTGGAACCCAGGCTGCGATGGCTGACGGAAACGCCGTGGCTCGCCTCAAGACCCGCGAAGTTCCAGCGCTTCATACCGCCGGCGAAGCCCTTGCCCTTGGAAGTGCCGCAGACATCGATCTTCTGCCCGACCAGGAAATGGCTGGCGGAGATGACGGCGCCCGGCTCCAGCAGCGCATCGGCGGCCACGCGGAACTCCACAGTCTTCTTCGGCGGCTCCACCTTCGTCTTGGCGAAGTGGCCGCGATTGGGCTGGCTCACATTCTTCACCTTGGCGAGGCCCCAGCCGAGCTGGACCGCCGTATAGCCATCGGTCTCCTGCGTACGGGTGGACACCACCCGCACCTGGTCCAGGTGCAGAACCGTGACGGGAACATGACTCCCGTCGTCCTTGAAAAGCCGGGACATGCCCAGCTTCTTGGCGATCACTCCGGTGCGCATAGAGGCGGTCTTTCCAGGCTCAGATCTTGATCTCGACATCGACGCCCGATGCGAGATCGAGCTTCATCAGGGCGTCCACCGTCTGCGGTGTCGGCTCGACGATATCGAGAAGGCGGCGATGGGTCCGGATCTCGAACTGCTCGCGGCTCTTCTTGTCGACATGCGGCGAACGGTTCACGGTGAACCGCTCGATATGGGTAGGCAGCGGGATCGGGCCGCGAACCCGGGCACCTGTACGCTTCGCCGTGTTCACGATCTCCTTTGTGCTGGCATCCAGCACGCGGTGATCATACGCCTTCAGGCGAATGCGGATGTTTTGATTGTCCATCGTCAGGCTTCCAGTTTCGCGGCTTCAATCTCGTTCGTTGCGTCTTACGCGACGACCTTTGCCACCACGCCGGCGCCGACGGTACGGCCACCTTCGCGAATGGCGAAACGGAGGCCGTCATCCATGGCGATCGGCGCGATCAGCTCGACATCCATCGAAACGTTGTCGCCCGGCATCACCATCTCGGTGCCGGCCGGCAGCGTCACCACACCCGTCACGTCCGTCGTGCGGAAGTAGAACTGCGGGCGATAGTTGGTGAAGAACGGCGTGTGACGGCCGCCCTCTTCCTTCGTCAGGATGTACGCACTCGGCCTTGAACTTCGTGTGCGGCGTGATCGATCCGGGGGCCGCCAGAACCTGGCCGCGCTCCACATCCTCACGCTTCGTGCCGCGCAGCAGCGCGCCGATGTTGTCACCGGCCTCACCCTGGTCGAGCAGCTTGCGGAACATCTCGACGCCCGTGCAGATGGTCTTCACGGTGTTCTTGATGCCCACGATCTCGACTTCGTCGCCGACCTTCAGGATGCCGCGCTCGATACGGCCGGTGACGACCGTGCCGCGACCCGAGATCGAGAACACGTCTTCGATCGGCATCAGGAACGGACGATCCTTCGGACGCTCCGGCTGCGGGATGTAGTTGTCGACCGTCTCCATCAGCTTCAGCACGGCCTGCTCGCCGATCTCGGGGGTCTTGTCCTCAAGAGCGGCCAGAGCGGAGCCCTGGGTGATGGGGATATCGTCGCCGGGGAACTGGTAGGACTTCAGAAGCTCACGAACCTCAAGCTCCACGAGTTCCAGCAGTTCCGGGTCATCGACCATGTCGACCTTGTTCATGAACACGACCAGCGCCGGCACGCCGACCTGGCGGGCGAGCAGGATGTGCTCGCGCGTCTGCGGCATCGGGCCGTCGGCCGCCGAGACCACCAGGATCGCGCCGTCCATCTGCGCGGCACCCGTGATCATGTTCTTCACGTAGTCGGCATGGCCCGGGCAATCGACGTGGGCGTAGTGGCGGTTCTTCGTCTCGTACTCAACGTGAGCGGTCGAGATCGTGATGCCACGGGCGCGCTCCTCGGGCGCCTTGTCGATCTGATCATAGGCCGTGAAGGTCGCGCCACCCGACTTTGCCAGCACCTTGGTGATGGCGGCCGTTAGCGAGGTCTTCCCATGGTCGACGTGACCGATGGTGCCGATGTTGCAGTGAGGCTTGTTACGCTCAAATTTGGCCTTGGCCATCGTCTTCTCTCCGTGAGCCGACTTGCTACCGACGTGTTAAAGTCTGACTAGGTGTTACCAGCGGTAATGGCTGAAAGCCTTGTTGGCTTCGGCCATCCGATGCGTATCTTCGCGCTTCTTCACGGCGGCGCCGCGATTATTCACGGCGTCCAACAATTCGTTGGAAAGCCGGTCTTCCAAAGTGTGCTCGCCGCGCTTGCGCGCCGAGTCGATGATCCAGCGGATCGCCAGAGCCTGGCGCCGCTCGGTACGCACCTCGACCGGAACCTGATAGGTGGCACCGCCGACGCGACGCGACCGCACCTCAACGGTGGGCTTCACATTGTCCAGCGCTTCGTGGAACATCCGCACCGGATCGGCGCCCGAGCCGCCACGCCGCTTCAGCGTGTCGAGGGCACCATAGACGATGCCTTCCGCGACCGACTTTTTGCCATCGTACATCAGCACGTTCATGAAACGGGTGATGACGATATCGCCGAACTTGGCATCCGGCAGAATTTCGCGCTTGACCGCGCGGTGACGACGACTCATGGCCCAGCCCCTTACTTCGGACGCTTCGCGCCGTAGAGCGAGCGGCGCTGACGGCGCTTGGCGATGCCCTGAGTATCGAGCACGCCACGCAGGATGTGATAGCGGACACCGGGAAGGTCCTTCACGCGCCCGCCACGGATCAGCACGACGCTGTGTTCCTGCAGGTTGTGACCCTCACCCGGGATATAGCTCACGACTTCGTAGCCGTTGGTCAGGCGCACCTTGGCCACTTTACGAAGCGCCGAGTTCGGCTTCTTCGGTGTGGTGGTGTAGACGCGCGTGCAGACGCCGCGCTTCTGCGGGCAGCCCTGCAACGCGGGCACCTTGTTACGCGCCTTGTTGGGCTCGCGCCCCTTAGCAATCAACTGGTTGATCGTCGGCATAGACCTCGTTTCCGATCTTCACATCCCGCCAAGGCCGACCAGCATTCGCACCAACGGCCGCAAAACGAGGGCTATCCCCGCACGCGGACTTCTTCCTTGCCGCGGTCTGAGCCATGGGCGAATCCTTTGCCCAGGCGGCTCCGCAGCAGCGGATGATACGAATACAGGCCTGAACCCAGACGACTGTCCGGGGTCCGGCCGAGGGCGCGATACCTACGGGCGGGGGTCCTCGGAGTCAAGCGCGGAGCCCGCGATCCCGCCAATCGAAGCCCCCGCGCGCCGGGCAGGTGATATGCACTGGCCGGGGCGCAAGCCAATCAACGGATTCCCGGCCGAATCCACGGCAAGCGCGCGGCCTGCCGGCAAAGGTGCGCCCGCGCGCAAGCTGGGCTATTGGCTAGAACGGGATGGGTTCGCCCGTACGATGGCGTCGAGGGAGATTAGGTGCATGGAGCTGCCAGAGTCGGACGATCGCGTCGCGGAAATCGCCCGAGCCGCCGACGCCGCTTCCCTTGCCCAGGCTTCGGCCGGCCCCGAGGCCCCCGCGGCGGCGACGGACCCATCGCAGCCGCAAGGCAATATGGTTGCTCATATAAGTATGCGCGGCAACGTGATGGGCCATGCCGGCGCCTGGCTTGGCGAGCCCGGCAGCGGCTTGGCCATCGAGGCGATCATGCTTGCCCCGTCGGCGGAGGGGCCGCCGCACCTCTCGCCCGCCGTCGAAAGCCAGTTGATCTACCCGCTCGATCTGAAAACACCCTGGGTTCCCGCCGGGCATCCCTGCGGCAGTTCAGGCTTCGCGCTGAGCTGCATCGGGGTTCGTTTCCGGCTGACCGCCGAAACCGCCCCCTTCTTCGACTGCCGCTATGACATCGCCTTCACGGATGGCAGCCAGCAGGGGGACGTCTCCGGTGCGGATATCTGCCTGTCCACTTCCGGCGCCGCCGTCGAGGCGATCAGGCTGCATATCGTCGCCCGGGCGACGACACCCTTCGTCGTTCTCAACGACGTCGATGACGCGCAGCCATCGGGCGGCGAGGCCTTCGACAAAGACCCCAGTATCCATCTGCGGCTGCTCTCTCCCGCTTTCTCGACGCAGGAACCCGATATCCGCAATGCCACGCTGGTCCCTCCCGGACCGTGGCAAGCCATGGCCGTGTCCTTCAGCCGCCGCGTCTTCGGCGCCCGGCCGATCACCGTCCGCGTCATCGAAGACGCCATCGTCGCCGGCGAAGGAATCGTCTTCGACCGCGATTTCAATCTTGTGCCGGGCACGGAGCGGCTGATGGCGGGGGACGACGCCGCGAAGTATCGGGATTTGGCGCGGCGGGGGCGCGAGGCGGGGCTGCGCCGCGTCGCCGGGATGAGCGTGGTCTGCAAAACCCGCGCCCCGCAGAATTTCGGCCACTTCCTGGTGGATATGTTCCCCAAGGCCTGGCTTACGAGCCGGCTGCTGACCCAGCGGCACTTCAACTACATCGTCCATGACACCAGCGTGCTGAGTGTGGTGCGGGAGGCGTTCGCGCAGATCGGCATCAACCCCCACGCCATCTCGGTGACGGACAACACCCCCGTCTCCTGCGATGCGGCGATCGTGATCGACGGGCTGAGCGCCCATGGCGTCTACCAATCGCCGGTTTGCGTGCAGGCCCTGACGGATCTGGGGGAGCGGATTGCCCCCTCTCCCTATCAGAAGATCTTCGTCAGCCGGGATGCCCAGCTTCGCCCACTGGTTAATCAGGAGGCGGCCGAGGCGGTGATGCGGGATCGCGGCTTCGCCATCGTCGACCCGGGCCGGATGAGCCTTCCCGAGCAAATCTCCCTGTTCAAGGGCGCCAGCACGGTGGTCGGGCCGCTCGGCGCCGCGCTCACCAACATCGCCTTCTGCCCCCGTGGCAGCAGGGTCGTGGCGCTGACCGCCCAGAGCTTTCCGGACACCTTCTTCTGGTTCATCAGCCAGCATCGCGGGCATGACTACCGGGAGGTGCGCTGCCCGATCCTCTCGGGTGATCCGGCGGATAGCCAGTCCTGGAACGTGGGCTTCCGGCTGACGGACGAGGACCTCGCCTTCCTCGCGACACTTTGAGCCTGGCCCTCAGCCGGGGGAAAGCGCCCCCGGCTCACGGATGAGCGTCAGCCAGTCGCCCGCTCCACCTCGATCTTGAGAGGGCGGATGTCGCCGATGACGAAGATCCAGGAGATCGCGCCGACGGCCGCGATGATGCCGATGAAGGCCAGCGCGCCCACGAAGGAGCCGGTCGCCTGAACGATGAAGCCGATGACGATCGGCACGACGATGCCGGAGAGATTGGCCGAGAAGCTGAACAGCCCGCCGACGAGGCCGAGCAGCCCCTTCGGCGCCACTTCCGACAGGCAGGCCCAACCCGAGGAGGACATCGCCTGCCCGAACGAGGCCACGGCGAGAATCACCAGCACGAGCTGGTTGTTCGAGACGTAGTTCACCGAGATGATGGTGGCGGCCAGCAGCAGGCCGATGATTACCGGCGTTTTCCGCGCGACATTGAGGCTCGCCCGCGCCAGCAGCCAATCCGTGAGGAAACCCGCGAAGAGGATGCCGAAGAAGCCGCCGATAAAGGGGATGCTGGCGTAGATGCCGATCTTGATGAAGGCCATGTGGCGCTGTGTGGCCAGATAGGTCGGGAACCAGGTCAGGAAGAAGACGAAGGTTGAATAGACGGAGAACTGGCCGATGCAGAGGCCCCACATCTGCCGGTGCCGGAACAAAGCGCGGATATTGGCCATATTGAACTTGGTGCCGACGGCCTCCTTCTTCACCATGCCGCCGCCGGCCTCGATATAGGCGAGTTCAGCGGCATTGACCGAGGTGCTTTTGAACGGATCGCGATAGGCCCACCACATCACGACGCCGACGCCCAGGCCAATGACGCCCGTGGTGAAGAACAGGGATCGCCAGCCGTGATGCGCCATGATCCAGAACAGGACAGGCGTGAGGAAGCCGAGGCCGACATATTCGGCAGCCGTGTAGACGCCGATCGCCTTGCCGCGTTCATGGCGCGGAAACCACATGCCGACGACATTGCTATTGGCCGGGAAACAGGGCGCTTCGAAAATACCGAGGCCGAGCCGCGCGGCGAAGAAGCTGGTCAGGCCCGTGGTGAAGCCCTGCAGGATGGTGAAGGCCGACCAGCCGATCAGGGCGATGGTATAAATGATCCGGGTGCCGAACCTGTCGAGCGCGACACCCCCCGGAATCTGGCACAGAAGATAAGTCCAGGCGAAGGCCGAAAAGACGAAACCCATGGTGGCGGGGTTGATGCCGAACTCATGCCGGATCGAGGGCGCGGCAATGCCCAGAATAGCGCGGTCAAGATAGTTGATGGTGACCGCCAGTACAATCACCGCCAGCATGCGTACGCGAATATTGCTGCGAACGTCCGGCGCAGCGAAAGCGCCGGTCGGCAAGTCCCTTGTTTGAGACATTCGTTTCTTCCCGAGATTTTTGTTTGATGATTAGGCGATCAGTTCAGCGAAATGCTCCAGCATGCGGCCCGCGTCCGGCACTGTTCCGGTGAACAGGCGAAAAGCCTCCACCGCCTGGAAAACGGTCATGCCGGCGCCGTTCAGCGTGCGGCAGCCAGCCTGCCGCGCCGCCCGCAGAAGCTCAGTTTCCAGCGGAAAATAGACGATATCGGCGACCCAGAGGTCCGGACGCAGCAGGGCCGCCGGCAAGGCCATGCCGGGATGGCTGTTCATGCCGATGGGGGTCGCGTTGATGATGCCGTCCGCCGAGCCGACGGCCGCGGCCATATCCGTGGCGACGACCGCCGATGCCCCCGGCGCGAACCGGGCGTTGAGGCTGCTGACCAGGGTCGCGGCCCGCGCCGCATCGACATCGACGATACTGAGCTGCCCGACACCGGCGCGGAGTGCCGCATGTGCCACCGCCGCGCCGGCGCCGCCGGCGCCGAACTGCACGACATGGCGCAGCGGGGCGCCGGGCAAAAACCGACGCAGGTTTTCGGCAAAGCCGAACCAATCCGTATTGTGGCCGATGCGCCGGCCGTCCCGAAACACGACGGTGTTGACCGCCCCGAGCGCGCTCGCGTCTTCCGATAGTTCATCGAGCAGCGGGATGACGCGCTGCTTGCAGGGATGGGTGATGTTGAGGCCGTTGAAGCCCATGCGCTCGGCCGAGAGCAGCAAATCGGGCAGCGCCGCCGGGGTCAGTTCGAGCGCCGCCAGATCGATGATCTTGTAGACGCAGCGCATCCCTTGCGCCGCCGCCTCATGCTCATGCAGGCGGGGTGTGAGTGAGGCGCCGATGCCTTCACCAATCAGCCCGAGAAGATAGGAAGGCAAGTCCCGCGCCAGGGCCCCAGAGGGCCGCGTGATCTCCGTCACGTCGTTTCTCCCGTTATGGCCGCTGGACGTGCGGCATGCGGCTCGACGCCGCTTGACACGTTAATGGACTATCTAGTTAATCCAAGTCAAGGGAAATTCATCTGTCCTTACCGACGTCACGCCTATGCTAACTTCGCGCCAAAGGGAGCCTGGCTGATGACCCCCCCGAACCAGCTACCGCTCGCGAAATCCATCGCCACAGTCTGCCTCTCGGGCACGCTGCCGGACAAGCTGGAGGCCGCCGCCGCCGCCGGCTTCGATTCTATAGAGTTATTCGAGAACGACCTGCTCACATTTGACGGTACGCCCCGGGATGTGCGCCGCATGGCGGCTGATCTGGGCCTCGGCATCTGCCTGTTTCAGCCCTTCCGGGACTTCGAGGCGATGCCCGAACCCGTGCGCCGCCGGAACCTCGACCGCGCCGAGCGGAAGTTCGACATCATGGGCGAGTTGGGCACCGACCTCATTCTGGTCTGCAGCAATGTGCAGGAGGACGCGGCCGACGACGATGCGCGCGCGAGCGCGGATCTCGCGGAGCTTGGCGCGCGAGCGGCCCGCCGCTCGCTCCGCATCGGCTATGAGGCTCTGGCCTGGGGGCGCCGTGTGCGCACATGGCGCCATGCCTGGCGGCTGGTGCAGGGGGCCGATCATCCCGCCGTCGGCCTCGTCCTCGACAGCTATCACACCCTCGCCCTCAATGACGACGCGACCGCGATCGCCGACCTGCCCGGCGACCGCATCTTCTTCGTGCAACTGGCCGATTTGCCGCAGCTCGCCATGGATGTGCTCGGCCGCAGCCGCCATTTCCGCAACTTCCCGGGCCAGGGTGACCTCGACGTCACCGGCTTCATGCGCGCGGTCTTGGCGAGCGGCTATGCGGGGCCGCTGAGCCTCGAAGTGTTCAACGACTCCTTCCGCGCCGCCCCGCCGCGCCAGAATGCGATCGACGGGCTGCGCTCCCTGATCTGGGTCGAAGCCGAGGCCGGTGGCCCTGCTTTGCCCGCCGCCCCGGTTCTGGACGGCTTCGCCTTCGCCGAATTCGCGGTCGACGCAACCCATGCCCGCAAGCTGGACCATTATCTGCGCAGCCTTGGCTTCCGCCATGTCGGCCAGCATCACACCAAGGATGTCGCCCTCTACCGCCAGGGCCACGCCAATCTCGTCATCAATTCGGAACCCGACAGCGCGGCTTCCGAATACTTCGTCCATCGCGGCCCTTCGATCTGCGCCTTCGCCCTGATCGTCGACGATGTCGAGCGGGTGCTCGCGCGGGCGGAAGCGCTGCATTGCCCGCGATGGCAGGAGAGAACCGGCGCCGGCGAGCAGAGAATCCCCGCCGTGCGGACACCGGACGGGTCGCTCGTCTATCTTATCGAGCGGGACAAAGCGGGGTCGAACTGGCGGGATGATTTCCGCCCGCTCGCGGAGACGGGCGAAGCGGGGGCGGAGGAAGCGGCGCCCTGCGCCGGCTCGGACTCGCTCGACTTCGACCATATCGCCGAGGCGCTGCCCCCCGGCTCCATGGACAGGTTCATCTTGTTCTACCGCTCCGTGTTCGGGTTGATCGCTGAACCGGCCGTCGAATTTCCGGATCGCTTCGGCCTGGTCAAAAGCCGCGCGATGCGAAGCAATGACGGCCGGGTGCGGCTGCCGCTCAATATCTCAGACAGCCCGGGCACGGAGACGGGCCGCTTCGTTGCGGCCGGAGCGGGTGCCGGCTTCCACCACATCGCCTTCCGGACCGCGGCGATCGGCCCGCTGATCGCCGATATGCGCAAGCTTGAGGCGCGGCTTCTGCCGATTCCAGGGAATTACTACGAGGACCTTGATGCCAGCGGCATCGCCCAGGATATCTCGCTCGAAGAGCTGGCGGGCGCGGGGCTGATGTTCGATCGTGATCGCGCCGGCAGCTTTCGTCACGCCTATGCCAACGCCTTCGAGGGACGGTTCTTCTTCGAGTTCCTGGAGCGCGACGGCTATGAAGGCTATGGCGCCAATAATGCCACCGTCCGCGTGGCGGCGCAGGCGCGATCCCGCCAAGCCTGACCTGGCCGGGCCTGACCGGCCGTTCAACCGCCCTTGAGGTGGCTGAGCACCGCAGAGACAATCATATCCCGGTGGCGCGACTGGGTCGCGGGGTCGGTCAGGTTGCAGTCGAAATTCGCTCCAAAGGTATAGCGGTTGGAGACGCGATAGAAGCAAAGCGCCGAGATCATGAAGTGGACATCGACGGGATCGGTCTCCGCGCGGAACAGGCCCGCTTGCCGGCCGCGCTCCAGCACCGCGGAGAGAACGGCGATGGCCGGGCTGTTCCGCGCCCGCAGATTGGGGATCGAGTTCGAGATTGGCGCCCCGCATCATGTTCTCGTTCATGATCAACCGGACGAAATTGGGGTGCTGATCGTGGTAGTCGAAGGTGAATTCTATCAGCCGGCGCAAGGCGAGGTCCGGCGGAAGTGAATCCAGCTCCAACTCGGCCTCCAGCGTGCGAATGCCGCTATAGGCCTGGTCCAGGACTGTCAGATACAGCTCTTCCTTACTATTGAAGTAGTAGTAGATCATCCGCTTCGCGGTATTGGTGCGCGCCGCGATGGCGTCCACGCGCGCGCCGTCAAACCCCTGATCGGCGAATTCCAGTGCGGCAACGTCCAGAATATTCTGTTTCGTCCGTTCCGCATCGCGCTTCCGGCTGACAGGCCGCGTTCGGTCCATCATTCATTCCGGCTGATCGAGTGCGGACTGCATCGCGTCGGCTCAGCATCCCACTACCCGTTGATTTATTTGCCTGATTCAGACCTCTGCCATCTCCACCCGAGGTCATCACGCCCGGTTGTTCTGCCCCTGTCTCTGTCCAAAATCAATTCTCGCCGCCGCGCGCAAGGATGTAGGCCCGCGGCGTGGGAGACGGGCTGGCGGTGCCCCCCGCATCCGGCCGGGCACCCGTGGCCAGGATGTCACACCCGGCGGAGAGGCACCGCGCCGCCGGGGCGGCATTGCTCGCGCCCCGCCTTCGTCAAGCCCGGGCCTTCCCGAAAACCGCAACCCTCATGCGTCGTGACGGCTTAAGTTTTTCCGCCAACGCGAATTATGTTTCGCAACGGGCGGCTCGCTATCGGCAAACGACGTCGTCACGCGTTTCCGCGTATCGGCAGTTCGATCCTCAGTCTCTTTGTTACCGCTACCCGGCGTGATATGGAATGTTTATTCTATCTTCGCCAAAAACTATCGCGGATTCGTGTAATTCATTACCTTCGATCATATCAATTATGATTTTGACGTCGAATGTGTGGCAGCTTTACAACACAGTGCGGCCGTTCTGTGATCTTCATGTTGCACTCAAAGCGTAACAGCATTAATCGAGAACATCGTTGATGAGCGTTGTCGCACGGTAACGGGCGGCGCGGGGCAAACACAAACGAGACTCAAGAGGAGATGGCTATGCGGAAACTGCTGTTAGGCTGCGCGGCGACACTCACCGGCATGATTGGTTATGCGGGCATCAACGCCGCCATGGCGCAAACCATCACCACATCGCCGACCGGGGTCGCCCCGACAGTGTCGACACCTGGTTCGATCGTGGTGCGGCTGGACGGCCGCGTTAACTGGTACGCCGCCATCGAAGGCTCTTCGGTCGACTCCAACAACCCGGGCGCGGGCGGCGCCAAGACCTCCACCGACAACTTCCTCGGCTATCTCCGCCTGTATCCCGGCTTCGACGGCGTAGCCGCCAACGGGTTGCATTATGGTGCCGCCGCCGAAATCCGCGAGAACGGCGCGGCGAGCGCGACGGCCAGCGCCAATACTGAAACGCTTTATGTCTTCCAGGCCTATGGCTACTTCGGCCTGCCGCAGTTCGGCCAGGTCAGCTTCGGCCAGGAAAACGGTCCTTCGGTCATCTTCGAGACCGGCACCTTTGAAGGCTTCAACGACGGTGGCTGGAACGGTGACATCGAAGGCACCATCCCGGGCGTCGCCAACCCGGTCTACCCGTTCCCGGACAGCGGCTCGCAGTATGACCAGGCGAGCAGCAAGATCGTCTACCTGTCGCCGACCCTGGCTGGCTTCCAGTTCGCCTTCGGCTACACGCCGAACCAGACGGCTGAGAACTTCACGGATGCTCCGACCTCGGTCACCTCGGCCATCGTCGGCGGCCTGCCGCGTAACCTGGTCGACATCGGCGGCCAGTACACCCAGACCTTCGGCCCGGTGGGCCTGCAGGTTGGCCTTGACTACACCAATGCCGGCCAGGTTGCCGGGACGGCCAGCGGCGGCGCCGGCCCGACGGGCTATAAGGATCTGAGCATTGTGTCCGGTGGTATCACGGCCACGATCGCCGGCTTCACCTTCGGCGGCAACTCCTCCTACGGTGCGTTCAACCTCGGCGATGGCGACGACTTCCAGCTTGAGCCCGAAAACGGCGTGCCTGCGGTCGGCTGGTTGGTTGGTGGCCAGTACGCCATCGGGTCGTGGATCGCCGGCGCGAGCTTCTTCCGCTTCAACCAGACCGGTGACATCCCCGGCAGCGGCGGCGTCGCCGGAACCGGCCTCACCACCGGCCAGCAGCAGAACGACGGTGTCGCCGCCGGCGCCACCTACACGCTGGTTCCTGGCGTCAGCCTCTTCATCGACTACCTCTATGGCTTCCGCCAGCAGGGTGGCTACAACTTCGTGACCGGCGATGCCGGCCCCGACAACAACTACGTGCAGTCGCAGCTCTTCGGCGTCGGCACGCAGATCGAGTGGTAATCGGCTAGCTCTTACGACCCTGGCGGAGGGACCGGTTCGGTCCCTCCGCTCGCTTCCTGACCCGCCGTTTCGGCGGGCTCTACCCTTCCCCCGACATCGTCACGCTACGGCCCTCGCGCAAGCGCGTTGATGCGTACCGTCAGAGCCGCGTAATCGGCCGGCGTGTCGCAATCCCGGGTAAAGGCGTCATCCCCCATCTCTCTGCCGAAAACGGCATCCGGATAGGCTTCGAGAAGCCCGCCCCGGCCAAGTTTCATGCGCCCCGCCGCTATCTCCGCAATATGATGGCCGGCGAACAGCACCGGATTGCCGGGCACGGCGCCGCAGAGCGGCACCAGGATGGATTTGGCCGCCGGGCGGCCGTCATAGGCGCCGATCAACCGCGAAAGCCCCGCCTGCGTCAGCAGCGGCTGATCCCCCAGCACGATCATCATCGCATCAAAAGCCGCGCCGAGCGCCCGCGCGCCCGTGACCACGGAGCCGGACTGCCCCTCCGCGAAATCGGCGTTATGGGCAAAGCGGACGGGAAGCCCGTCCAGCGCCGCCTCAACCTCGGCCGCGCGATGGCCTGTCACGACCACCACCTCCACCGGCTTCACGCCGAGCACAGCGCGCACCACACGGCGGAGCATCGGCTCCCCCCCGATATCGAGCAGAAGCTTATGCGCGCCGCCCATGCGCGATGAGAGCCCGGCGGCGAGCACGACCGCCGCGATCAGAGCTTGTACGCCCGCTTCGCGAGGTTGTAGGCGAGATCGGCGGCCACCTCATGCGCCTCATCCTCGTCCAGCCTGTGCTCGGCCACGAGATTGGCCAAGACGCCGCAATCGACCCGGCGTGCCATATCATGGCGCGCCGGTATCGATAGATACGCCCTCGTATCGTCATTGAAGCCGACCGTATTCGCGACCCCCGCCGTCTCCGTCGTGAGTTCGCGGAAGCGCCGCATCCCGTCGGGGCTATCGAAAAACCACCAGGGCGGCCCCAGACGCAGACAGGGGTAATGCCCCGCGAGGGGCGCCAACTCGCGGCCGTAGCTTGTCTCATCCAGGGTGAACAGGACCAGCGTCAGGCGCGGGTCGCGGCCAACGGCATCAAGCAGCGGCTTGAGCGCATGGACGTAATCCGTGGCGGTCGGGATATCGGCGCCCATATCGGCCCCGAAGCGCGCGAACAGCGCGGGATTGTGGTTGCGGAAGGCGCCGGGATGAAGCTGCATTACCAGCCCATCCTCGGCGCTCATTCGCGCCATCTCGGTGAGCATCTGGGCGCGAAACATCTCGCACTGTTCGGGGCTCGCCTCTCCGCTGACCACGGCCGAGAACAGAGCCCGCGCCTCGGGCGGTGCGAGGTCAGCCGTGCGCGCGCTCGGGTGGCCGTGATCGGTGGAGGTGGCGCCGAGCGTTTTGAAAAAGGCCCTGCGGATACGATGGGCGTCGAGATAGCCTTCCCAGGTCATGGGCGTGCCGGCGAGCGCCGTCAGCCGCGCCACGTTATCGCGAAAGCCCTCACGCTCGGGATCGACGGTGAAATCCGGCCGGTAGGCGGGAATAACGCGCCCCTGCCAGCCGGAGTCACGAACAGCGGCATGGGCGGCGAGGTCGCTCAGAGGGCTGTCGGTCGTCGCGATGACCTCCAGATTGAAACGCTTGTAGAGCGCGCGCGGGCGGAATTCCGGGCGCTGCAAGGCATCGGCGATCCGGTCGTAGAGCCTGTCGGCATTATCCTCCGACAGGCGCTCCTCGATGCCGAACAACGTCTCCAGCGACTGCTCGAACCACATCCGCGTGGGCGTGCCGCGAAACAGGCCGAAGTGCCGGGCGAACAGACGCCAGACAGCGCGCGTGTCCGCCTCGACCGGGGTATCGCCGGCGCGCGGCGGGATGCCCAGAGCCTCCAGAGACACGCCCTGAGAGTAGAGCATGCGGAAGATGTAGTGATCGGGCTTGACGAAAAGCGTGGCCGGATCGGGGAAGGCAGCATCCTCGGCGTACCAGCGCGGCTCCGTATGCCCATGGGGTGAGATCAGGGGCAGATGCGCCACGCCTTGATACAGACGGCGGGCGATGGCGCGCGTGCCAGGGTCGATCGGCAGAAGCCTGTCGGGATGAAGAGCCATGATTCGGGCGTTCCCTTGTTGGGTTGGGGAGGAAACTCGCCAGCCTCGTTTATTCGTGTGGTGCAACTCTCCGGCTACACCGCCGCCGCTCTTCACGCCAGCAAGTCCGGCGGGGCGCGCTCGAAGCCCAACTCGTCCGAAAGGACGAACGCCACCTCACAAGAGACAACGTAACCGCCTGATCGCATAAGGCGACATGCGCGACACCCACACCCTAGTTTCGCGAGAGAACATCTATCGCGGGGACCAAGGGTGACGGATTGTCTTACACTTGGAGCGGGGCCTTACGGCCTTTCGCTGGCGGCGCATCTTTCGGCCTACGGCATCCGTTCCCGGGTTGCCGGCACCGCTATGGGCGCCTGGGTGTCGGCAATGCCCGAGGGCATGCATCTGAAATCGGAAGGCTTCGCCTCCTCCCTCTACGAGCCGAGCGGCAGGTTCACGCTTGGCGCATTTTGCGCGGAAGCCGGCATCTCCTACGCCGATACCGGCATTCCCATCAGCAAGGACACCTTCATCGCCTACGGGCGTGCGTTTCAAACTCGTTACGTTTCCGAACTCGAGGAGCGCACCGCCGTGGCCGTCACGCATGACGACCACGGCTTCACAACGCTCTTTGCCGATGGCGGCCGCATCACATCCCGCCGTCTCGTGATCGCGACAGGCGTTGACCGCTACGCGCAAATCCCCCCCGCGCTTCAGGCCCTGCCTGCCGCCTATTGCAGCCACAGCGCGAAGCACAGCAGTTTCGCGCAATTCGCCGGCCAGACGATCGCGGTGATCGGCGGCGGCTCCTCGGCCATGGACGTGGCCGCCGCGCTGCGCCGGCACGGCGCGGAGGTAACCGTCGTGGCGCGGCGCCACAGCGTGCGGTTCCAGACCCCCTTGGGCTCCCGCACGCTGCGGGACAAGATCCGTGCGCCGATGACAGCACTCGGGCCCGGATGGAAATCCGTCCTCTGCACCCGCGCGCCTCTGCTCTTTCATCATATGCCCGACCGTTTCCGCACGAAGATCGTGGACCGCTACCTCGGCCCCGCGCCCGCCTGGTTCGTCCGCGATGAGGTCGAGGGCCTGGTGCCGATCCTGACTGACACCAATATCGCCGATGCCGACACCGACGGCGCCCGCGTCCGGCTGACGCTTCGCCAGAATGATGGCACAACCAGCACCTTGATTGCAGACCACATCATCTGCGCGACCGGGTTCAAGGTCGCGATCGACCGGAACAAATTCCTCGACCGGGACCTGATCGGCAGGATCGCGCATGTCGACGGCGCGCCCCGCCTCTCCCGCAACTTTGAAAGCTCGGTGCCCGGCCTCTATTTCATCGGCCCCGCCGCCGCCAATAGTTTTGGGCCGATGCTGCGCTTTGCCGCCGGCGCCGAATTCACCGCCCGCCGCCTCTCCCGCCATATCGCGACGGCCCCGGCACCCGCGTCGCGCCGCCGCCCGGCACTTGCCCGCGCCGAGGCGCATACGGCGGACGCCTGAGACATGCTCGTGGTGGCGCCAGATACCGGCGGCTTCTCAAGGGGGCCGAAGCCCCGAATCCTCTTCGTCTGCCTGGCCAATGATATCGGGACCGACAGGCTGCCCGCGGCACTCGGTGCGATGGGCGCTGAATGCGCCGTGCTCTGCCCCCCGAAGTTCTACTGCACCGCCCCCCGGGCGGTGAGCCGCTGGTTCCGCATGCCGCCGCATCGCGGGTTGTGGCTCGGCATACCGTTCGTCCGGCCCAGATTAGAGGCGGCCTGCCGCAACTGGAGCCCGGCGCTGATCGTGCCGCTCGACAACGTCTCGGCCCAATGCCTGCGGGTGATCGCGACATCCGACGCGGCCACACCCCATCTGCGGCAGTTGTTGCAGCGGTCCCTCGGCGCACCGGGCGGCTATCACGCCGCCTGTAGCCGGTCCGGCCTAATGCGTTTCGCGGACGACCTCGGCATCAACCTGCCGCGATTCCGCATCTCCTCCGATCCGGACTCGCTGCTGAGGAGCGCCGAGGACTGGGGCTATCCGGTGGTGCTGAAGGCC
This sequence comes from uncultured Pseudomonadota bacterium, assembly GCA_963745125.1. Classification (GTDB taxonomy): domain Bacteria; phylum Pseudomonadota; class Alphaproteobacteria; order Acetobacterales; family Acetobacteraceae; genus Acidisoma. Next base: position 434,014 of record CAVUWB010000006.1, on the reverse strand, counting down.
GAGAATACCTGCGGCGGCCATGGTGTCACCATCGCGCACAATGCTGATGAGTTGAGGACCGCCCTCACGAAGCTGCAGGAAGGCTCCCCCCTGCGCCGGATGCGGCGCTCCCTCGGGCGCGGCTTCTGGCGGCTCGCGGGTCTGGGTGAGACGGCCGGAGCCCCGCCTCTGCTGCAAAGCTTCGCGCCCGGCATTCCGGCGATGCGGACGGTCTCCGCCTGGCGGGGCCAGGTCCTGGCTGGTGTGAGCTTCGCGGCGGAGCAGGTCCATCCCGCGCCGACCGGCCCGAGCACGATGGTGCGCTTCGTCGAGAATGCGGAGATGGAGGAGACGACGCGCCGCTTGGTCGCGGGTCTCGGCTGCTCTGGCTTCGTCAGCCTCGACTTCATGCTGGACGAGCGAACCGGGCGTGCCGCGCTCATCGAAATCAATCCGCGCCCGATCGGCACCACCCATCTGGGGCGACTGTTCGGGCACGACCCCTGCGCGCCGCTTCTCGCCCTCATGGCGGGAGAGGCGCCGCTCGCCGTCGCCTGCCAGCCTTCGGAGAACCGATCAATCGCCCTGTTTCCGAAGGAGATCGAACGCGACCCAAGCAACCTCCGTCGGCTGCTGACCGATGGGGTTTTTCACGATGTGCCCTATAGCGAGCCAGCTGTCATGGCGATGTATCTTCAACGCCTCCGCCGCCGCCACCCGAAGGACTTCGCCGCCATCTGCCAGGCGATCGACATGGCAGGGCCGGGGCGGCTCGTGACCGCGGAGGACGGCGACCGTCCGCTCGTGCCCGGCGCGCTGCTGGGAGCCTTCGCCCCGTATCCTTGACAGGTCCCCGAACCGTCACTTGCCCTCTTCCTCCCCCATCCTTCATGATGGTGGCATCGTGCGAAGGTTGCGTGCCTTTCGGCCGCGACGCGCTCGCCTCCACCGCAAGGGGATCGGACCGCGATGAGCAATCCAGACCGCGCTTTAGCCGCCTCCGAGGCCGCCCGTATCCGGGAAGAGCTTCTGGACAGCTACGACGAAGAGCTTGAGATGGAGATGAGCGAGGCGTACCTGGAGCGGCTGACGCGCTGCACCTCGGACGACCCTATGGGCGGTCCCGGGCTCGACCGGCGATACTATTTCCGCGAGCTGTTTCGTCTACAGACCGAGCTGGTGAAGCTGCAGGACTGGGTGGTCCATAACAAGCTGAAGGTCGTCGTCCTGTTCGAAGGGCGGGATTCGGCCGGCAAGGGCGGCGCCATCAAGCGCATCACCCAGCGCCTCAACCCCCGCGTCTGCCGTATCGCCGCCCTTCCCGCCCCCAATGAGCGCGAGCGGACGCAGTGGTATTTTCAGCGCTACGTATCCCATCTCCCGGGCGGGGGCGAAATCGTCCTGTTCGACCGCAGCTGGTACAACCGCGCCGGGGTCGAGCGCGTGATGGGCTTCTGCACCGACGCCGATGTGGAGGAGTTCTTCCGCAGCGTGCCCGAGTTCGAGAGGATGCTGGTGCGGTCCGGGATCATCCTGATCAAATACTGGTTCTCGATCACCGATGACGAGCAGCAACTGCGCTTCGAGATGCGTATCCAGGACCCCATGAAGCAGTGGAAGCTCAGCCCGATGGATTTGGAATCCCGCCGCCGCTGGGAACAATATACCAAAGCCAAGGAAGCGATGCTGGAAGCGACCCATATCCCGGAAGCGCCGTGGTGGCTGGTCGAGGCCGTGGACAAGAAGCGTGCCCGCCTCAACTGCATGCGCCACTTGCTGGACCAGATCCCCTATGGCGAGGTGCAGCACGAACCGATCGTGCTGCCGGAGCGGGTGCGCAACCCCGACTATATCCGGGGGCCGATCCCACGCGAGATGTACGTGCCCATGATTTACTGATCCGGCGGCCCGTCAGCGATCAGGAACAGAAGGGATCATCCTCCCGCGGCCAGTAGCACCCTGACCGCTTGGTGTAGGGAAAGCTTGCAAAGTCATGCGACAGGGCGCCGGGCGAGGAAGCGTACAGGATCTCGCTCGCGATCGGCGCGAAGCCAGCGCGGAAGTGCTGGCTGGATTTGACGATGATGATGCGAAGCGACCGGGGGTCGAGACCGAGCGCCGCCATCCCCTCAGGGTGAAACGTCTGCGTGCGGAGTGTGCAGAGGACGAGATCGACCCCTTCTGACCGAACCCATGCCGACGGCCCCATGGCGACCGGCGCCTCACCAAAACGCTGCGTCACCTGTGGCGCGAGGCCCATCACCGTCACGCGAAGATCGACGGGCTCGCCGGAAGCGGGGCCGCATTTGCCACCGATGCGCAGGTCGAGCGTGGCGCCGAGCCCAGCCTCGAAGCAGAAGCGCGCCGCGATCGGGTCCCAGAAATAGCCGAGCATGATCCGGTCGATCCGTCGTGCGAGGACCCGCCGCAGGAAGAAGGTCGAGTCACCCGGCGCGCCGCCACCCGGATTGTCGGCGACATCGGCGACCACGACCGGGCCTTCGGGCATATCCACAGCGAAATCCAGCGCCACCTCCAAGGCGGCGTCGATAGTGAGGAAGGCCGGGGCCGTTTCCTTGCGGAGCGCGAAGAGTGCCTCTCCGTAATGGCGCGCCGCCGCGACGGCCCGATCGGTATCCCCATCGGCCACCGCCAGCATCTTTACGCCGACATCGGCGACATCGCCCCAGGGAAAGCCATGCACCAGGGAGAGCGAGAGGATGCGATCCCGCCCTTCCTGCGCGATCATCTGGTCGACGACGCCGCGCAAAGGCTGCGCGGTCGGGCGGAAGGTGCCGATCATCCGGCAGTCGAACACCGCCATGACCGGCTTGGTTCGGCCCACCACCGCATCGGCGATGAGCGTGAAAAGATGCTCCGCCCGCTCGGCGATATCGATATGCGGATATTCCTTGTAGGCGACGAGCACCGTCGCCGCGCCTGTCATCGCGCTGGTGAGATGGCAATGCAGATCCAACTCGGCGCCGACCGGCACCGCAGGCCCGACGATGGCGCGGATGGCGGCCAGCAGATCGCCTTCGCAATCATCATAGCCCTCGGCAACCATGGCGCCATGGAGTGCGAGGAGCACCGCATCCACCGGCAAGGCGCGCCTGAGATCGTCAAGGATCTCCTCGCGAAATCCTTCATAGACGTGGCGGGCGGTGACGCCACCGGGCTCGGCATAGGCGCAAAGGCTTTCCGCGACATCCCAGCCCAGCGCCTCGGCACGCCGCCGCCAGACGTAGAGCTGCGCCGAACAGTAATTCTCCGGCAGCGTGGTGGCGTTGCCGTGGGCGACGAAACCTTCCGCGAAAGCGAGCGCGCCGGTGGGCAGCGGGGCGAAGGTATTGGTCTCGGTGTCGAGCGCGGCCATGAACAGCCTCATGGATCGCCAATTCCGCGCCCGACGCCCGCCACCCTGGTCTTCGTCTTACTTGCCGTAGAAGGCGGTGAAGCTCGCTTTCTCGATCGTCGCGAAATGCAGGTAGTAGCCGACCTGGGCGCTGGGCGAATCCGCGTTCAGGGGCAGGCTCGGCTCTTTCAGCGCGTGGATGGTGAAGATGTAGCGGTGCGGCGCATCCCCTTCCGGCGGGCAAGGGCCGCCGTAACCCGCGCTGCCGAAATCCGTCCGCGCTTCCACGGCACCCGCCGGCAGGCCGGATTTCACGGGGTGGCTTGCCCCCTCGGGGAGCGAAAAGACGGTGGGCGGAATGTTCACCACCGTCCAATGCCACCAGCCGCTGCCGGTGGGCGCGTCCGGATCATAGACCGTCAGCGCGAAGCTGCGGGTTTCGGGCGGCGCGCCGGCCCAATTCAGCTCGGGCGACAGATTGCCCCCGGTACAGCCGAAGCTCGAAAAGACGTGCCGCTCCGGAACGGTGCCCCCATCCTGAAGGTTGGGGCTGGAGAGCGTGAGGGCCATGGGCAGGATTTCCTTCTCGCGAGTCGCGAGAAGAGATGTCACGCAGCAGCCCAGGTAGCGTCAAGGCGAGGCCCACCCCGCAGGGCGGGACTCGCAGCTTTTTCATGGTCGAGCAGCCATGCTTTCCGGGCGAGGCCGCCCCCGTAACCGGTGAGGGCCGCGTCGGCGCCGATCACCCGATGGCAGGGCACGACGACGGCGACCGGATTGGCGCCGTTGGCAAGGCCCACGGCCCGGTTCGCCCCGGGGCGGCCGATCGCGGTCGCGACCGCACCATAGCTCATCGTGGTGCCGGGGCGGATGCGCCGCAGCGCCGCCCAGACCATGCGCTGAAACGGCGTGCCGCCGGTCTCGACCGCGATACGCTCGAGCGCTTGCCAGTCGCCCGCGAAGAAGGCCGTCAACGGGTCCCGGATCGCCGCCGGCGCCGCGCGCGGGTCAAGCGACACCGAGCCGTAGTGCAGCCGCAGCAGGCGCCGCATGCGGGGCTCGTAATCCTCGAAATCAAGGGCGCGGAGCGTCTCACCCTCGAAAACCAGCAGAATCTCCCCGATCGGGGAGGGAAATCGGTCAAGCGACAAGATCATCGGTGCTGCTTTCGATCGGAGCTGTGGGGCGGCTGGCGAGGCCGAGCGCCACCATCCAGAGGTGCATGGCCGCATAGGCGCGCCAGGGGCGCCAGGTCTCAGCGCGGGCAAGGAGTTGCCGGTCGGCCAGCCCCAGCGCGCGCTGAAGACCGACATCCCTGGGTGGGAAAGCGTCCGGCTCCCGCAACGCAAAGAGGGCAATACAGTGCGCGGTCCAGACCCCGATGCCGGGCACCGCGCAGAGACGGCGCACCGAGGTATCGAGCCCCTCCCCACGCTCCAGAAGATCCGGCGCCGCGATGACGCCGCGCGCGAGGTTGACGATCGCCGCCGCCCGCGCCCGGGGCATGTTGAGTTGCAGGCTGAGCGTCTCGGCCTCGGCCACCAGGCGTTCCGGACGGGGGAACAACCCGGTCAGCCCCGGTATCGCGGTCTCGACCGGCGTGCCGAACAGCTCGACCAGCCGGCCCGCCAAGCGGCCGCCCGCCGCCACGCTCACCTGCTGGCCGAGGATCACGCGCACTGCCAGTTCAAACCCATCCCAGGCGCCGGGCACGCGCAAGCCGGGCCGTGCCGAGACCAAGGGGGCGAGGCCGGGGTCGACCGCGAGCGCCGCATCGATCGGGCCCGGATCAGCGCCGAGATCGAAGATACGGCGAAGGCGCGCGACGATGCGGGGCAGGAACCGCAGCGCCGGAAAATCGATCCGCGCCGTGAGGCTGCTGCCGGCACCCGGCGAGACCAGAACGGTGCCGTGATGACCGCCCAGGGTGATGATCCGCGCATAGATATCGTCCGTCACCACCTCCACGCCTGGAATGGCATGGGCTTTCAGCACGGCGACGATGGCCGGCCAGTCATAGGGCGGCCTGAAGGGCAGGCTGAGCGTCATGCCTCGCGCCCCCGCGGAGCGCGCGGCCGAGCGCCGCATCCGGCTCGGCGGCTGGCCATAAAGGGTCAGGAAAACATGGTTGAAGCGCCGCAGGCTGTCGAACCCGGCGGCGAGCGCCACCTCCGTCAATGGCAGATCGGTCTCCACCACCAACTGCCGGGCGAGCAGGTGGCGGCGCGTGCGCATGACAGCGCCGGGGCTGGCGCCGAGATGAGCCTCGAACAGCCTGCGGAGCTGCCGGTCCCCGATGCCGAGGCGCTCCGCCAGGCCGGGCCCGTCCGGGTCATGCCCCTCGGCGATGATCGCCATGGCACGTTCGACCAGCGGATGGGCGGGCGCCGTGGCGGGCGCGCGTTCAGGTCGGCAGCGCAGACAGGAACGGTAGCCCGCGACCTCGGCGGCAGCGGCGCTCGGGTAGAAGGTGACGTTTTCCGGCTTCGGCGTCTGCGCCGGGCAGACCGGCCGGCAATAGATGCCTGTGGTCCGCACGGCGGTGAAAAACCGGCCGTCGAACCGCGCGTCGCGCGTCAGCAGCGCGCGATAGCAGATCTCGGGGTCCAGCGATGCGGATAGAGGATGCATGCCGGCATCATGCCACCGGAGCCCGCCGCCCGCTCGCCGTTTTCGGACATTACCGCTAGGCCCGCGCCTTCGGTGCGTGATGGCCGCAATGATGATGCCCTTGCATCCGCATCGGATTGCGCTTCGCCAGAATCACCAGCGTCACGGCCCCAAGACCGAAGACGAGGTTGAGCCAAAAGGTATAGTTGAGAGAGACATGCGCCATCACCACCCGCACATCCGGGTGGCGCGCCGGAATCCAGCCCAGCGTGTTGAAGGCCAGATCCATGATGATCGCGGAGACCACCATCGTCGCGTAGAAGACGGCACCGATATAGGCCGCCATCTTCCAGCCGTAGTAGCGCCGATAGACATCGAGCAACGGCAGCACGATGAGATCGGCGAAGAGAAAGGCGAGCACGCCGCCGAAGCTGACGCCGGAGCCCCAGAGCACGGCCGCCATCGGAACGTTGCCGATGGAGCAGACGAAGGAGAGCATGGCGACGATGGGGCCGAGCAGCGCATTGGCCGGCACTTGAACCCAAGGGCTCGCGCCCTTCACGAACAGCGCCTGCCAGACACCCTCGGGCACGAAGGTCGCGAGCGCCGCGGCGATCAGAAAGCCGAGCACGAAATCCTTCCACAGCATCGACCCGTCCATGACGAAGCCGTGGGCGACCTGAATCCAAGTCTGCCGCTTGGCGAGCTTCTGCCAGAGCGTGTCGTTTGTCTCGGCGATGTCGCCGTGATCATCTCCGTCCATCCCGGCTTCGGGATGACGGCGCGCTTCCTCGACGAGGCGGTGCGGATAGGTCATGCGCACGAGAAGGGTCAGGATCACGACCAGCACGACGCCGCCGATCCATTCGCCGGCCATGAACTGCCAGCCCATCAGCAGAAAGAGGACGATGCCAAGCTCCACCACCAGATTCGTGGAGGCGAAGATGAAGGCGAGGCTTGGGATCAGCGCCGCGCCCCGCTTGAACAAAGTGCGACTGACGGAGGCCGATGCGTAGGAGCAGCTTGAGCTTGCCGCACCGGCCAGGGTTGCGATGGCAATCTCACGGACACCGTCCCGGCCGAGCGCCACCCGCATCTTTTCCGTCGAGACGACGGCCCGGAGGATGGCCGAGATGGCAAAGCCGAGCACCAGGCTCCAGGCGACTTGCCAGGCCATGTCGAAGGCCAGCATCAGCGCCTGCCAGATATGGATCGCGAGATCGTCCACGGTCACAACTCCCTTGCGCTGGGCCAACCCGGCCGACGGCGAGGGCTCAGCCTAAACCTTCCCCCCATAGGAAGGTCCAGACCTAAGCCGCGTTCCCTAGATCGGGATCACTTCGGGCAGACGAAGTGATCCCGATCTATGTTTTTGATTAAGAACGCAAATCTTTGGATCAGGCGATTTCACCTGATCCGAAATTGCTCAGACGCGAGGCCGCCATGCACGGGGCGAGATTCACACCACGAGCGAAGCACCTAGCGCGTCAAGCAGAAGCTTCGTTCCATGCTCGCGCGAGCCAGCATCGTCATAGCCATCAAGGAAAGCGCCCTGCTCCGTGACCAGGAGCTTCGTGCCGCCGCCTTCATCGGCGAGCTGCATGGTGGCCAACGAGACCGATACCTTCTTGTCCCCCAGATACAGGGCATAGCTGTAGACCAGCCGCACCGACGGGACGACATCGTGATAGATGGCATCGAAGGTCGTTACGAGGCCGCTGTTCCAGAGGCCCTTCAAACGCTCCCGCCCGCCTTCGCGCACATCCATGACGCGCTCCACCGTCGTGCATTGCTCCGGCGGCCCGCCGAACCATTTCTGCTTGGCCGCGACATCGGTCAAAGCCCGCCACACACGTTCGACCGGGGCGTCGTAATGACGTTCGACATCAAAGCTCGCATGAACTACCTGCCGCATATGGTCCCCCAAAGCACCCGACATACGAAGCACCTCCTGCTCCAGCTTGTCGAGCGTCGTGCGCCACCCCTCCGCCGCACCGGCAACCATGGGCGCAGCCAAGGACGGATCGAGGAAGGTATAGGTCTGCACCACCTCCATCACCGTGCCGCCCAAAGTGTCCGCGAACGTCACCTCCGTATAGGCACGGAAAAGCCGGCGGCCATCCGTGCCCGTTGCGTGCGCATCGATTACCAGACGGCTATGGGGCGTCACCTCGACGAAGGTGCCGCGCATCCAGTGCCTCTCCCCGGAGGGCGAGCACATGCAGACATCGAATGCGCCGCCGACACGCATCTCCACCTGGGCTTCGGGAACGCTGTAGGTCTCCGGGCTGAACCAGTTCTTCACATGCTCGGCGGTGCTCCAAGCCTTGAACACCGTTTCCCGTCGCGCGTGAAAGCTGCGCGATATCCTGAGCGGCGGCGAGGCCGGGGGGTTGCTTTCATCAGGTGTCGTCATGCTGTCCTCCGTTTTCCATCGATTTCAGATAGGCGCCGAGGCGGTCCAGGCGGTTTTCCCATTCCTGACGCCGCTCATTGATCCAGCGTTCCGCAAGACCAAGCGTCTTGGCCTCGATCGAGCACGTCCGCACCCGGCCGATTTTTTCCGACCGCACCAGCCCTGCGGCCTCCAACACGCCAAGATGCTGCATGGCGGATGGCAGCGACATCGGAAGCGGGCGCGCCAACTCACTGACGGGCGCGGGACCACGGCTCAGCCGCTCGACCATCGCCCGCCGCGCAGGGTCGGCAAGGGCGTGAAACAACCGGTCGAGATTTGCATCTTGGTTAAGCATATGCCTAACTATCAGGACGAAAAGAGTTAAGCAATCCCTTTAGTGACGATTTCTCCAGCTTGGATTGCCGGAAGGATATGCCATGAGCCCTCACGTCACGCGCCGCATGTTGACCACCGCGACCATCAGTGCCGCTTTCTGGGCGCCTGTTGCCCGCGCGCAATCATCGGCGGCGGCGCGGAACGCCCTCCCCGATTCCTCGCCGGCTGCCGGCCAAGCCGCGCTGCACGCGCTCGAAACCCGGCACGGGGGGCGCCTTGGTGTTTGCGCTGTCGAACCGCATTCGGGCCGCCGGCTCGCCTACCGCGCCGAGGAGCGGTTCCCGATGTGCAGCACGCATAAACTCCTGACCGTCGCGGCAGTTCTCCATATGCGGGACCAGGGGCTGGTCAAGCTCGACGAGCGCATCGCTTACGGGGAAGCCGATCTTCTCGGCTATGCGCCGATCACGCGGAAAAATGTGGCCCAGGGCAGCATGACGCTTGGCGCGCTTTGCGCGGCGGCGATCGATTGGAGCGACAATACCGCCGAAAATCTGCTTCTGAAAACGATCGGCGGACCGCGCGGCTGGACAGCCTATGCGCGCTCCATTGGCGACACGGTTTCTCGGCTCGACCGCAACGAGCCCAGCCTGAACAGCGCCATCCCGGGCGACCCGCGTGATACCACGACCCCTGCCGCCATGACCGATGACCTCGGCGCGGTCCTTCTCGGCGGGGCATTGAGCGGCCCAACCCGCAGGCAGCTGACGGAGTGGCTGCTCGACAGCCAAATCGACGGCACGCTTCTCCATGCCGGCCTACCCGCCGGCTGGAGCATTGGCGACAAGTCCGGCTCGGGCGATCAGGGGACTCGCAATGACATCGGCATCGTGTTCCCGCCCAAAGCCTCCCCGATTTTGGTTGCGGTCTACTACACCGGCTCAACGGTGCCGCTCGCCTCGCGAGAGGCGGTGATCGCCGATGTGGGTACGATCATCGGCCGGGTCTTCGGCCCCCGATAGTCGGGGCGCTCCCGCTTGACGCCATTGCGAGAACGCATGGCTAAACATTAAAATATTCACTAATATGCGAGCTGACATGAAAATCAGCAGCGCCCTGCGCGACCCGCCGGATGTCGAGACCATCTCGCACATCCCGGCCATTCCAGCCATTTTGGATGTGGTTTGCCGCTTGACGGGCATGGGCTTCGCGGCTGTCGCGCGCGTCACTGAAACCAGATGGATCGCGTGCAGCGTCCTCGACAAAATCGGCTTCGGGCTGAAGCCGGGTGAAGAACTCGATGTTGAATCCACCATTTGTCACGAAATCCGGCAGCATCGCCAGGCCGTGATCATCGATCACGTGGCCGAGGACGCGATGTATTGCGATCACCACACGCCAGCCGCTTATGGTCTTCAGAGCTATATTTCGATGCCTATACTGCTGTCCGATGGATCGTTCTTTGGCACGCTCTGCGCCATCGACCCGCTTCCCCATCGGCTGAACACCCCTGAGATCACCGGCACCTTCCGCCTGTTCGCGGAACTCATCGCCTTCCATATCGACGCTCTCCACCGGATCGCGGCGACCGAAGCAATTATGGAGAGCGAGAGATCAGTTTCCGAGCTTCGGGAGCAATTCATCGCCGTCCTCGGGCATGACCTGCGCAACCCCGTCGCCGCCATCGATGCCGGCGCCACAATCCTGCTGAAGCGCCCGGAAATGGCCACGACGATTGCCGGCCAGATCAAGCAAAGCGCCCTCCGCATGTCGGGCCTGATCGAGAGCGTGCTGGATTTCGCACGCGGGCGGTTGGGCGGCGAGTTTCCGATCGATCGGAGCCCGGTGGTTCTCACCCCTCTCCTCGAACAAGTCGTCTCCGAACTGCGAAGGACGCATCCGGATCGCGAGATCGACGTCATCTTCGATTTCGATCAGGCGATCTTCTGTGACAACGTCCGCATATCCCAGCTTCTGTCCAATCTTCTGTCCAATGCCTTGACGCATGGGGCGGCGGCGGAGCCGATTACTGTCCGTGGCACCATCGCCGATGGTGTTTTTCAGCTCTCCATCTCAAACGGCGGCGAACCCATACCGGAGATTGCCATCAAAAAGCTTTTCCAGCCGTTTTTTCGGGCAAAGGTTCGCGCGAGCCAGGAAGGCCTCGGGCTGGGTCTCTTTATCGCGTCCGAAATTGCCCGTGCGCATGGGGGACGTCTTGACGTGTCGTCCACGGAAGCCGAGACCCGCTTCACCTTCCGGATGCCGATCCCCGCGCAATCGCAATCGCCAGGGCTACGCGACCCGGCTCGCGAGGAAGCCAATCACAACTCCTCCCCCTCCGACGTCGCTCTGGCCTGATTGGCGATCAGACCCGCATAGAGCGGATCAGCCCAACTCCGATACGTCTCGCTGAATTCCTGCGAGACAACATCCGCCGATTATCATCGATATCGAAGATTTTGACGTCCCAGACGCGCGGATCGTCGCTGCCGATCCATCGGGCGGTCGCCGCCGCTTTGCGGTGCTTACGCTCCATCGCGTACTCCTCGGCGGAGTAGGAGCAGGCGACACAGAGCGCCACCGCCGTGGCCGCTTCCGCCCGCCGGTGTTCGGAGAAGACAGCCAGCGCCTGGAGCAGCAACTCGGCATCGCTGACGGGGGTGTCTTCAAGCACATCGTGCCCGTAACAGCCAAAAACCGTCACGTCATCGCGGCCCGCCGCCCGGGCCGCACGGCCCATGCGAATGGAATGCGCGGCCATCGGGCCAGATGATTTTCGTTGCAGCCCGGCCATGGCGACATCGCTCAGCCAGGCTTCCAGCCTTTCCCAGGTAGCGTCACTCACCATCTGTCGCACTCCGTATTCGGGCCGTCTTCCGCCCCGCCTCATCTAGCGAGCAACCGTCTCGCTCTGCAAACTCTTCGCGCGGCGTCACGGTCTTAGGCAAAGGCTTAAGACCTTGGTCCAATATACAGCAGTCTCCGCATTCCCATAATGCAGCAACAACGGCGGGCGCTCAGTCCCGCCACTACTCCATCCGACTGTCACAACACCAACGGGCCGCCGTCTGGCCGATCAGTAGTGGGGAACGCATGTTCAGACCTGGCCTCTTTCGATCCGTCTGCGTCGTGCTCACGGTCGCGATGCCGATGGCCCTTACCCTCAGCGGCTGCGCCATGCCATCCGCTGACGACCCCAACCTGTCGCCGGCGGAGCAGCAACTCCGGCAACAGAGCGCCAATTTCGACAAAACCATCCTCGAAGGCGCGGGGGTTGGGGCCGTTGCCGGTGCTCTGCTCGGCGGTTTGTTCAACTCCAACCATCTTCAGGGAGCCTTGATCGGAGGCGCCGGCGGCGCCGCCCTGGGCGGTGCCGCAGGCTATGGCATCGCCGAGAACAACCAATCGCAGGCCAACACTGAAACCGCCTATAATGACCAGATCAGCGCGGCGCGCACCAGCGCCGAGGAATTCAACGAATCCGCTCGCACGGCGGAGACCGTGGCCTATGAGGCGACGACCGAAGCATCGCGATTGCAGGCGGAATATGCCCGCCAGCAGATCTCGGCGGACCAGTACCACGCCGCGCTCCAGAAATATGCCGATGACAACGAGGCTTTGGGCAAGACCATCGCGGCGGCGCAGAAGCAGGAGGCGACATTGCGGGACGCGGCCGCATCAAGCTCGTATTCGGAGCGGCGGAGATTGGACGCATCCGCCAACGAAATCGGTCAGTCGGCGCAGGTGATGATCGAACAGCAGCAGCAGATCACCTCCGTCCTCGACGAGACACCGGGCGGGGCGGCGTCATGAAGGCTCGCAGCGCCTGTGCGTGGCTCGTTCTGGCCCTGCCGCTGACCGCCGTCGGATGCAGCGCCAGCCAATGTGACCCCTCGCAAGCCGATCTGTTCACCGGCATCGGCTGCGCGGTGGGGAACGGCTATAGTGAGCGACAGCAAGAGCAGGCGGCGCAACTGCAATCAGCGGACACTGACCTCGCCCAAGCGCAGATCAGAAATCAGAACGCGCAAAACGAAGCGGCGGAAGCGCAGGCGAACCTTGCGCAGAGACGGTCTGAAATGCTGCGCTTGGACAATAAAACGGCGGAGCTGCGGGCGCGGGTGCAAGCGGCCGAAGCCACCCATGCGGCCGACAGCGACCAGTTGCAGAAACTCAACGATGAGCTGGCCGCTTTGCGGCGGCTGCAGACGACCAACTCCGGTGCGCCGAGCGCCGCCCAACTCGCCGCGATTCAGGCGCGCCAGGCGAAGCTCGCCGACATCCTCGCCGCGATGGGTCAGTAGTCCTCCTCTGGCCACCAGAGGCGCACGCGCCTCCGGTGGTCAGACTTTAATGCGCCGACGGCACGGAGAGTATCTCGGCGAGCACCTGGGGGGCGAAAGACGGTTTGCCCGCCGCGAGGCTTTCCGCTTCCTTCGCCACGATCGTTAGGAAGGCCACCATCGCCGGTTGCCCGCGATCGCGAAAGCCCTGCGCGACGCTCGCTGCAGCGGTGGCAATATCAGCGGCGCTGGCGCCTTCGGCGATCTGCCGCAGGATGAGCATATAACCGTCCAATGACCCGGCACGATTATCGAGGGTCCGCGCCGCCGAAAGGCGCACCAACCCAGCGAGCTTGAGATTGTAGAAGCTGTTCGGTGCCGCCGTCGTGTCGCCGGAAGCGGGGGGCAGCAGCGGCTGACTCCAGAGCACGGCTATCTGCTGCTGCAAGGCCGCGACACGGGAGAAGCTCCAGACGTTCTGGCCGAGAATGGCCGCCGCCTGAAGTTGTGCCAGCAATGCGTCCCGCGCCGCGTCAACCTGGTTGCGCCGCGCCACCGCAAGCTGCCCGGCCAGCTGGTCCAGCCCCTGCCGCAGCGCCCCGTTCTTCTGCGTCTCCTGCTGGAGCAGATGAACCGTATGCTGAGGATCGTCGGCGGCTTGCGCGGCAAGCCCGCTCACCTGGGTAAATTGATTTTCCGCCGCCTGCGTGTCGCTCAGAAGGCTACTGAGGCTGTCGGAGGCGATGACAAGCCGAAAACCCATGGTCGCCAGCCGCGTCGGCTGCCCGGTCAACATGTTATAGGGCGGAATTTCGTCGCGCGTGGCCGAGGTGAGGCTATCCGGATCGAAAGTGTAATCGCCGCCGCGCACGATGATGCCCCCAGCCTGGCCGTGCGGCCGGCCGACACGGTTGAGGCGGTAGGGTTCCAACATCATCTGCCAGACATTGCCGAGCATGTCATAGAGGCCGAGGGGATTGGGCAGCATCTCACCCACCTGCTGCTCCTCCCCGCCGGCAAGCTCGGTTCCCGCCATGATATAGCGCTCCGGCCCCTCCGGCATCGCCCAGGTGGGCGCCAGGAAATCCTCCACGCTCACATGGCTGCCGCCCCGGGCCGCGTATTCCCACTCCTCCTCGGTCGGCAGGCGGACGAAGGCAAGACGCGTGCCCCCCGTGGGCAAGCTGTCGCGTGCATGCGTCAGCAGCCAGCTTGACCAGTTGGTCGCGTAGGTCACGGCATCGAGCCAGGAGACCTCGGTCTGCGGCTTGCGCCCGGCGGGGGACGGCACCGGGCAGTGCGCCCCGGTCACAGCCGCGTATTGGTCCCGTGTCACGTCGTATTTGCCGATGTAGAAACGGCGCGTGCCGATCGCCGCCCTGAAGGGCGCGGACAGAAAGGTCGATCGGAGATAGTCGTTGTATCCTTCCTCGGTATCCGACTGGCCGAGCGTGACGGCGCGGTCATCCAACGGACCGGACCCGACACCGACATCAACCGCCCGAAATACCATCGCACCACCGCATGGCAGCGGCAGGGTGAAGTCGTCCGCGCTCGTGGTCGGACTATGATTCGGATTATAATATTGCTCCGGCCAGGTAATCGGCGGCGTTTTGGCTGCCGGCGCGGAATCAGCCAGCGCCGGAGCGCCGTGAACGACGGACACGGCGGCGATGGCGAAGGCCAGGAAACTCATCCTCTGCGTTTCGGTCATGGCGTGGTGATGGCCTCCCATGGTTCGAGATGCGACAGGCGAATTCCCGCGAGCAGCGCCACGGCCGCCGCACCCACGAGCGTGACACCGCCGCACATACCCGCGAGGCCCGGGGTGACGATGCAAAGCGGGCGGCCGGTGGCGAGAACGCTGGCGAAGAGCCGGTTGATGACTTCGGCGGCGATGAGCGCGGCGCCCGAGGCGATGCCGACGCCGATGGCGGCCAGGATCACGGCCTGCGCGACCGGATAGAGGCGGAGCGACGCGCTGCGCAGCCCGATGAGGCGCAGCAGCGCGAAAGCCGTTCGCTTGCGTTCCACGCTCGCCCAAAGGCCCGCGCCGAGCGAGACCAGAAAACCGCAGCCGCCCAGGCCCGCGACCAGCGCGAAGAGCAGGCTGAGGCCGCGATCGATCTGCAAGATGCCGGCGACATCCGCCGCATGCGACGCGACATCGATCCCTTGCGCGCGGAGCGCCCTGTCGAGTTCCGGCACCTGCTCCAGGTGCCGGGCATAAAGGCGGAACCCGGCAAAACTCTCCTGCTTCGGCAGAGACAGATGGCGCAAATCGCCCGGCGCGCCGGCTCGGCCCTCCTGAAAATCCTCGACGAAAAGGGCGAGCGCCAAGGTCACGTAAGCGCCTTCGCGGGAGAAGGCGGCGGGCGCTGCCACCGCCGCGACTGTCAGCGGGAGCGGGACATCCTCGATATGGCCGTCCATGATCCGCCCGAGGCGCCCGATCAGCGGCGCCCCGGCCGCCACGCCCAACTCGGCGGCAGCGGCGGCTGAGAGCACGACTTGGTCGGACCGAGCGTGTGCCATGGGGATCAGCGGGTCCCCCGGCGCGGTGGGGATCAACTCCACACGCACACCAGCGGCCGGCGCCCCGGGCCGTTCGAGCAGCATGCTCGCCGCGAGGGTGCGGGTGCGGGGGACGAGAAATTGCACATCCGGCCGCGCCGCCAGCCGCGCCAGCAGCGCGGCATCGAAGCTGCGATTGGCCTCGGTCACGATCTCCCGCCCATGCGGGTTCTCAAGCAAGCTCTGCCGCAAGGCATTGATCGCCCCAAGCCGCAGGCCGCCCAAAACCAGCAGCGGCGCCAGCACCGCCGCGACGGCGACCGCGAGGCAGAGCGACAGCACCCTTTCGGCCATAAGATCGCGCAGCGCGAGACCGAGCACGATGCGCCCTGCCCGCGTCACGCACAGACCAGGTTCATGAGGGGAGCCGGAAGTAGGTCACTTCGGCGGCGGGGTCGACGTCGCAGGGGGCGATCGAAAAGCCCGCCGCCGCCGCGCGATCCGCGTCATGCGTCGTGATAAGGAGAGCCGCCCCGCTGTCCCGCGCGATATCGGCGAGCAGAGCGAGGATGTCGCTCGCCTGAGCCGGATGAACCGAGGCTGTGGGCTCATCCGCCAGCACCAGCGGCGGCCGGTGCGCGAGAGCGCGCGCGACGGCGGCCCGCTGCCGCTGGCCCACGGAAATCTGCGCGGGGCGGCGGCTGAGAAGATGGCCGATACCTAGCCGTTCGGTGAGCAGCCCAAGCCAGCGTGCGTCAGGGCGCCCGAGAATCCGCTGCGGCAAGGCGATATTCGCGCGCAGATCGAGAAACGGCAGAAGATTGCTGGTCTGCGGCACGAAGCCGATCAGCCCGGCGCGCAGCCGGGTGAGCGCGTCCAGCCGGCGGCCGCGCCAGAGCGCCGCCGCATCATGGCCACGCAGCCGGAGGACGCCCGCGGTATCGGGCCGCAGCGCAAGCGCGAGCAGGCCGAGCAGGGTGCTCTTGCCGCAGCCCGAGGGGCCGACGGCGGCCGTCAGTGTCCCGGCACGCAGCGACACCGTCTCCACGACAAGGGTGAAACCGCCTTGGCCGCTGGGGAAGCGACGGATCAAGCCTTCGGCTTCCAGCGTCGCGCCTGTCATGGCAGCGCCTCGATCGGAATCGGAATCATCGCCTCACCCGGGCTGCGGGTGCCCGAGAGGTCGACCCAAAGATCCGGATCGGCTTCGTAATCCTGATAGAGCCGCAGCCGGCTTTCGATGTTGTTGAGCACCGTGCGCTGCGCGATCGCACCCATCGCGAGCCAATCATCCTGGCCGATGTCCATGATTTCGGAATGATAGGGCAGCCCGTCCAGATACTCGCCGAGGAGCGCGCCGAGCGTCGCCGCATGGGCGATCTGGTTAGGGTCGCGCGCGGCGGTCGCGAAAGCGGCGCGGAGCTGGTTGAAGAAGACCTGCGGATCGGTGCGGTCGGCAAGGCCGGCGGAGAGGATGGTTTGCAGCGATTGCGCGAGATCCGAGAGCTGATTGCGGGTGAGCAACACCCTCACGTCGAGGCTGGTGACAGTCGGGTTCGCGGGGTCGGCATCGGTCGTGAAGCTGCGCACGACGTCGGGCGCCTGGGTTTGTTCCGCATCGCCGAGATAGGCGAGCCGCATGGCGTCGGAAACGACCTGAACCTGCTGCTGCATGTGCGGATCAGCAGGCGGGGCCGAGGCCTCGACGCTGTTGAGCGGCCGCCCGGTGATCGCGGCAACCTGATTGAGCAGTTCGTCCGACAGTTGCCGCACCATGACGGCGAGGGCGGCCGGCGCGCCCTGCGGCACGCCATAGTAAAGCGAGCCTGCCGCCCCGAAGCGTGTGAGTTCCCGATATTGTGCGATGGCATGCGGATGATCGTGGGCCGCATCACCTTCCGGGGTCAGCAGATGCAGCGCGAAAACCGCGATATGCTTCGCGTTGGTGAGCTGCTTGATCTCCGTGATGCCGAGATGCGTGATGCTGTGCGGATTGTCCGCCGTGCGCGCGCCTGAATCCGTGATCAGGATGATGTAGCGCCCACCCAAGGCATCCCAGTCGATGCTGTCGAGCGCTGTCTTGATACCCCCGATCGGGTCCTCATCGAAGCCGATCGAGGAGCTGGAGCTGTCATGCACGGTCGCGATCGCGGCGTTGATGGCGTCGGCCGGCTGCGAAAAATCCGGTTTGGCATAGACGCGGGTGGCATATTCCAGCCGCCAGTTCTCAGCGAGGCTGTCCCGGTAGGCGACGAGGCCGAACCGGAAATTGTCGCGCAGCGGAGAGGCGTCGATGCGGGCGACGATGTCTTTGATGGCAGCGCGTGTCGCGACGATATAGGGCTGCATGCTGAGCGTGGTGTCGAGCACGAAGACGACGCCGGCTTTGAAATCCTGCAGCTTGGGTGCGGAAGCCGGAGGCGGCGCCGGCTTGTTGGCCGGTGCCGACAACACTTCCAGCACACGCATCGGCGGCCCGATCTCGCGTTCGACCTCCTGCGCGCTCAGGATCGGCAAAAGATAGAAATTGCGCGTGATGTCGACATAGTTGGCCGGCTCCATCGCCACCACGGGGCCGGGGTGGCCAGTGGCCGCCGCCTCCCGAAGCGTATCGGCCGCGTGACCCGGATCGGCATCGAGGATGACACCTTCCTCATCATCCGCCGTGCGCAGGAACAGCACGCGCTGGCGCCCGGCCGGGTTGGTGAAGGCACCGATCATGGTGTGCTTCCAGTCGATCGCCTGGTCGGTCGGCATCCAACCGTCAACCTGCCCGCTGGAGGTGCGGCCGACCTCAATCCAGCCGTGATCGCCGCCTTGGCGGGCGTAGACGTAGAAGACCGTGAACCCTGGGATGGGCTGCGCCCCGGCGGCGGAGGGCTGCGGTGAAAGCGTGGCACCCGGGCGCGCGATGACACGCTGAAACAGGGTCTTCTTCCCCTCCATGATCAGCGGCGTCGCAGGCGCGGCCGGAGGTGCGGCCGAGGGCGTCTGTGCCGCGACAAGGCGCGGGAGCAGCGCCAGCGCGCAGACCATCAGAAACGCGAAACACTTCGATCTCATGGCCAGAAATCCTGCAAAGCGAATTTCGCGTCGAGGTCACCCTGCTGGGCCTTATTCTCCAGATAGGCATGCAGGGCGGCACGCGGCGCGATCGCGTCACTCAGCCCCGCCTCGACGGCCTTCCGGTAATACTCGGCCGATTCCCGGATATCCGGTTGCGGGATCGGGCCGTGCGGATCGAAGGTCACGGGGTCGTAGAGCCGCGCCAGGGCCAGCATGGCCTTGGGATCGCCCTTATCGGCGGCGGCCTCGATCAAGAGCAGCCCGTCATCCTTCTGCGTCCCGTTCAATCTGCGCTCGCCTTCCGCGAAGACCGCAGCGGCATTGGGCGCTTGGGCGATCACGTCATTGTAGGACAAGCCCGAGAGGGAGGGCGGCGCTGGGGGTGGAGGCGGTGGAACTGGAACTGGCGCCGGCACGGGTTTGGGCACTGGCGTGGGTGTCGGCACTGGCGTCGGCACGGGTTTGGGCACTGGCGTGGGTGCGGGTTTGGGCAGTGGCGTGGGCTGCGGTTCCGGCGGCTTAGGCGGCGGCGGATAGTGCCAGGTGGAATAGAGGACGGCCGACCCGACAAGGATGAGGACCAAAACCGCGACACCCGCCAGCCATACCCAGCGGCGCGGCGGCGGGGGTTTGTCGCCCCCGCCCCTGGTCCCGTCCTTATTTCCGCCCTTGTTCCCGTCCTTGTCCTTCGACTTACCACGGTCATCGGACGCCAGGGTTTTCTCCTCAACGGGGACCGTCGAGACGGACCCTGCGCGCATGCGGGTACCACCGAATGAGGCCTGGATCTCAGGCCAGATGACCGCCTCCTCCTCCACCGCCGCACCCGGCACGCTCATCAGGTACACGCCGCGATCGAGATGACGTGTCACCTCCGGCCCCATCACCATGACGAGGTCACCACCCTCGGCGCGGCAGATCGCCGGCCGCAGCAGCGTATCCCCTGCCTGCCAGCCTTGCGGGCCGAGAACGCCCGTATCCCAGCCGTCCCGCCGGATGCGGATCGGCACCTCGGGCGTCCGCCCGGCCCCGGCGATGGTTATTCGCGCATGGCCGGGCGTGTCATCCGCGCGGGCGGTGATGCGCCCGGTCATGTGCGCCGGGCTTCCAGGTTCTGAAGAATTTGCCCCAGCGCCGCATTGGCGTGCAGATCGAGCCCGGTGGAGGACGGGTTTCTGACATTCTCCCGAAAGGTCTCACCCAGCGCGATCATCCAATCGATGTGGAAGATGCGGTCATAGGCGGTCGCCTCCGCCGCGAGCGACGGCGCGCCGATGACGGCGGGCCTCGGCGCGAAGATGAGGCGGCTGCCATTCACGGTGCGGGGCCGCTTCTCCGGCGCCACCGTGTCGTAGCCGAGCATGGTGATGAAGGTGTTGATCGTCGACTCGGCGATGATGACGGGGATCTGCGGCGCCGCGCTGCTGCGGTTCTGGAAGACCGCCCGCTTCCGCAGACGGTCCGCAAGTTGTGTCCGCAAGCCGAGCCGCCGCGCCGCCGCCCCGATTTCCCCCACGAGGGTTGCCGCCTGTTCGCGCGGAATGCGGTAAGGACCGTCGGCGCGCGTCTCCTCGGCGAAGGCGTTCATCGTCTCGGTCCAGGCCGCGATCGCGAGATCGGCGAAATGCTCGAACCTGTCCCGGGCGAGGCTGCGTGCCCCGTCGGTGTCGTCGTCGATCGTGATGCCGAGTTCACCGCCGTAATCCGCGCCGAGACTCGCCACACCGATCGGCGCCGCATGCTCAGGCTCGGATTGCAGCCGCCACCAGACATCCAGCATCTGGTCGCTCGTCACCTGCAACGCGCGGAGCAGGGCGCCGAACATCTGCGCCTCCGCGCAGCGCACCAGCGCCCGCTGCACGTCGCGGGCATTCTGTGCCGCCCGCTCCAACTCCTCGACCATATTGCCGGTATGGAAATAGGGGCGCAGGCGCTGGGCGATGGCGACGGCCAGATCCTCGATCCGCCCCGCCACCTGCTCCGCCTTCAGCATCGGATTGCAGACCGGCCGCAGCTTCTCCGCGAGATAGGTGATGCCGCCGTCGTTGGGCCGCAGCGCCTCATCCCAGGCGCGCGCCGGATCAGCGAAATGCCGGCGCACCAGATCATTGGCGAGGTAGATCGCCTTCTTCGAGGCGACATCCGCCTTCGCTCGCTCGCCGATCGCCACCTCGACCGGGGGGTCCTCGGTTTTCGCGGCCGGCGCATAGTCGAACACGGCCTTGAACCCGATCGCCGTGCTGCGCAGCCAGACCGCATTATCGAAGGCGCGGCCCGGCGCCCATTCGCGCGGCCAGGCGTAGGACTTGCCGAAAAACTCCAGCAGGCTCGCCTCCAGCCGTGTCGTCCATCTCTGGCCGGAGGCCACATCCTCCCCGGCCTTCTCCTCGAACTCTTTGTCGAACTGGGTCAGCACCAGGAACAGGCTGTTGCGCTGGTTCGCGCGCGCGGAAGGCGATGTGCCGATCGTCTGATCGATCCAGGTCGCCACCATGCGCGGCAGGGTCTGCACATCCTGGTTCGATGGGCCGACGCAAAGCAGCATCGCCGCCGTCTCCTGCTCAGCCTGGTAGCGCTGGAACAGATACGCGACCTTGCCGCGCAGGAAGGCACGCCCCAGCCGGCCGGGTTCGGCGAGAAACTCCTCTGGCTTGATGATCTCCTCACGAGAGCGGGCGCCGGGAAAATCGAGCAGATCCGTATGGTCCAGAAAGTCCCAGGGCTGCTCGGCCAGCGGCAGCGTGACCTCGGCGATAAGAGCCGCGACCAAGGCGCGGTCGAGCGAGGCGGTCCGGCCCTTATCGGATACGACCTGCAGCATCGAGGGCTTCGACGCGCCAGCGGCACCCACCTCACCGAGCCCAAACACCATGTTCACGTCGAGCACGCTTTGCTCGCGTGGGACCAGCGCCTCGGGACGGACGAAGGCGATATCGGGAAAGCCGAGTTCGGCGGAAGCGACGATGAGCGCCCGCGCCAGCCGCGTGAAGGCCTGCGTCCCATTCCAAAGCGGCGCATAGGCCTCCGCCCGGCGGTCGGGGGGCAGACGCGGAATGACCTCCGCCGCCCGGCTCCAATAGGCGGAGCCAAGCGCCTGGATCAGCCCGTGGCCGGAGAAGTGAAGCTCGAAATACTCGCGCATCTCCTCCACATCATCGGCGACCATGCCGCCCGTGGGCTCGGCCCCCGCGCTGCCGGCAAGCTGGTCGAACAAGGCCGTGATGGCTGTGGGTTCCGGCGCCTTGAGATCGACGATCTTGAAATCCTCAAGGAAGGTATTGGCGAGAACCTTGATGACATCGGTTTGCGAGAGAAGCCGCAACGCGACCGGCGCGCCGGCGGGCGCCGGCACGGGCTGCATCGTGAAGCGTGAGACGAGGCCGGTGGATTCCTTGCCACCCTGCGGGTTCAGATCACGCAGAAAATTCAACGTCGTATCGCCGTAGCGGACCAGCAGCGGCTTACCCGGCGGTGTCGCCAGACCCGAGACAAGGTAGGACTTCCCGGCCTGCGACGCGCCGAAGACGGCGACGCAGGCGCGGCGCCCCGCGGCGGTCTGCAACCGCCTGGCGCGACGCTCAAACCGGCGGAAGTCGCGCGAGAGAACCGAGGGGTCCTCCTTCAGCCGGGGGCTGTTCGTGTCCAGCCACCGGCTCGCCTCCCGCGCGACGTTGGAGACCTGAGAAGCGCGCCGCACCACGTCATCGCTCTGCGTCATCATCATCGAAACCTCCGGGGGGTGCGCGTCTCGTGCGGCGGGGTTTGGGGCATGTCGATCATCTCACCTCAGGCGATCGCCAGCCGGCCAGTATCGCGCCAGTACCCATCCTGATCGTCGATCGTCTGGAGACGCAGACGCACCTCGGTTTCCCTCAGCCGCGACCCGGCATTATCTTCCACGAGTTCCACCTTGAAGGTTTCGCGGCCGGCCTGATCCTGCTCCTGATCCGGGTCGATTTCCTTGCGCTGAACGGTCACTTTCAGCGGCAGGGCCATGCGCGCGGCGCTGTCAGGATTAGCGAACTCCATCGCGTAGAGCGGTGTCGCCGTCCAGCGGGCAATCGGCAGCTGGCGAAAGCCGATCTGGGTCAGCGTCTGGAAGTTCGTGGTGAAACCGACATCCTGCAGCGGCGGACCGTCGAGATCGGCATTGGCCAGCAACACATTCTCATCCCGGATCTGGCCGTTGTTATCCATCTTGCCGATGAAGCGCGCTGTCGAGATCATCCGCAGGTCGCGCGTCCGCAACATGAAGTTCTTGAGCCGGCCCTCGGCCTGAACACAGAGCGCGGCGCCGACGACGGCGGTCGTCTTCGGATCATCGATCCGGTTCGACGCATCTCTGAAGGGATAGCTCTCGCCCACACGGTAGCGGTGCATGCCGATGACGCGATGCGGCGCCACGGGCAGGCGGGCCAGGACGATCTGCGTGACTTTGCGCAAGCGCGAGGGGCGCCCCGACAGCAGCAGCACGTCGCAATCATACGTCCAGATCACTTCGCAGAGATCGGCGAGCACCGGAGCCATGACAGAGCCGATCGCCGCTTCGATCTTGCCGATCTCGGGCACGATCTCGACCTCGGCCACACTGAAACCTTGGGCGCCGGCGGAGGCGGCCTGCGCGTCGAGATAGCGCAGCGACCGCGCCGCCTGCCCCAACATCGTGCCGAGCACACCGCCGATCGTGAAGCTTGCGATCTCGCCGCCGTCCCCGTTCTCCATCTGCTCGTACGCGCTCAACACGGCATAGCCGACGGGTTCGAGAACATTGGCGACGAACAGGCGGCGCAAATGCCGCTCCTGTTCCGACTGCCCGCCTTGATCCTGCCCGAGCGCGCGCGACAGCAGCGCGCGCGGATCGCCGACACCCGCCTGTTTCAGCGCGGTCGCGACAGCGGGCAGCACGGTGCCGGTGATGACGCGCTCCAACACATCATCCCCGGCGATCTTGAAGCTTTCCCGAAATGCCTGCTTCGGGACGATCGCTTCACCGCCCGCCGTGCGGTAGGTGGTGATCATCAGATCGGTCGTGCCGCCGCCGATGTCGATGCTGGCGATGCGAAGGCTCGGCAGGGGGTCGATCTCGGGGCGGTTGCGGCCGATCATGTCCATCAGTGCCGCGGCATCACCTTGCAGCCGCTCGGTCACTTCGTTGTGCAGCCAGACAATCTGGGTCGCGGTCGCCTCATCCAAGGTTGCGCGGACAATGGGCGGCGTCGTCGTGAGCCCCAGCAGATCCCAGGCGAGTTGCGCGCCTGCCTCGGCACGAAGGCGCAGGATGCGCTGTTCGGCGACGGGCATGCCCGGCGGCACGGTCAGCAATAGGGACCGAAGCTGGCGGGGTGTCTCCGCATCGCGCCGCTGGGCGCGCGCGGCGGCCGCGTTGATCTGCCCGACCGCCTGCACGATCAGCTCGGTGATCATGAAGGTGAAGATGGCGCTGCGGGAGAAGCGGGCTCGCACCGCGGGTTGCAGACCTTTCCGCTGCCGCAGAAGACGGCCATCCTCGCTGACGAGTGCCATGAAGAAGCCGCTGACCGGCGGATCGACCGTGGCGCCATCCGCCGATCGCCCGTTGAACCGCCAGCCTTGAGCCATCGGCCGCTCATCCCAAAGATATCGCTTGGGCGATGACAGGCCGGTCGCTCCCTCATTCCCGACCCGTGAGCCGGCGAGCCGCACGGCCTCGGGCCCGACACGAAGCGGGCTGTTCCAGACAAAGGCGGAGGAGCGTCCGGACAGGCGTGACAAGGTCGGCCGGCCGAAATTCTCGGAACAAAACTCGACGCGGCTGTTGAACGGCCGGTCGTAAATCCGGCCCGGCGCCGAAAGATCCCGCAAGGCGAGCGGATAGCTGTCGGAGAAATTGAGCCCCTGGCCGGGATGCTCTTCGATAAGGATACCGCAGCTGCGCGAGTTGCCGAGGTCGAGCACAAGGTCAACCGCGACGGGCAGATAGCCGAGATTGGCGGAAACGACGTCGAGGAGCCGAACGCGGGGGAGCAGGTTAGACTCACCCAGCAGCGCGAGCAGAACCTGATAGCGGGCATAATGCTCACAGGCGTGCGGCAGATCAGACGGGCGCAAGGGCCGGCCGCCGCGCTGCGCCGTGCGCTGCTCGATGAACATCTCCTCCAGCCAGAGACCGACCCAGTTCTCGTGCTGGAACCAGCTATTGACCGTAAAATCGGAAACAAAGGCGAATTCCTGTTGCCGCTCGCTGTTCTCGAAACTGGGGGCGACGTAGGGGTGGTTCGGTGAACGGGGGAGAAGTGCCGTGTCAAAGGCAAGCGTCAGCCGGTGGGTGAGGCCGGGCGCCGGCGCCGGGTGCGGTGCCAGATGGGCACGGACCCAGTTCGTCGGCCCCTGATCGTAAACTTCGTCACCCGTCTGGCTGCGCGCCCTGACAAGGAAATAGGGTAGCGGAACCCAACGGTTGAGATGCATCTCGACCGCCTGGTTGCGGCCGATCGTGTAGATCTCTTCCTCGGGCGGCGTGGCGCCGCTCACAGGCTCGATCAGCGCGTCCGAATCCTCCTGCGCCTCCAGCCTGCGCAATGCAACAGTCGCCAGCCCGTCGGTTTCCGTCGTCTCCGTCACCGGTTCTTCCCAGAAGGCGCGGCTGAGGCGCGGCAGCCGCTCGATATCGAGATCGATATCCCAGAACTGGATGCCGCTGTTCGGGACAAGGGTGATCAATGCCGGCATGAGGTCACGGCTCCTGGGTCATCTACGGAATTGGCTTGGCGTATGGACACCGGCACCGGGTCCTTCATCTTCCACACGGTCACAGTCCGCTTCCTCGCCGCTGACGCGCTGGCAGGAGGTGGAGCCGTGGTCCAACGTCAGGCTGCCGGTGCAGCGCTGCGGTTCGTTAATCACCAGCGTATTATTATCGAAATGCGCCTGCAGCGGTCCGTTGCAGCTCGTGCCGTCCGAATCCAGGATCGCCTGCATGCCGTTACCAGCGTTGTCAAAACACATCTGCCAGCTCTGAATATTCGTAGTCTTGTGGGTTCTGTCGTTCGTCAGGGTAACGTTGTTGTGGAGCTTCCAACAACCTTTCAGCACCGAGAGGTCTTTCTTGTCCCACAGCGTCTGTGTCAAGCCGGGCAACTGACGCGGCGGCGGCTGCTGGACGACCGTCGGCGGAGGGGGCGGCTTCGGGATCGGGCATTGCAACTGCCGTTGCCCCCTTTCCTCCATCAGTTGCGCGAGCAAGGTCCGCAACGAATTCCCCTGGTCCATTTCTCGTCTCAGGGTGGCGAGGGCGGCAAGCTGAGCAGGATTGACACGGCAGAGAGACGGGGCCGACGTGGCCCAGAAGCCGCCCGCGCGCGCGACCAGCACGCCCGCGAAAAGCGCGAAGAGCGCGAGCGCCAGCAGCGGCATCGCGTACCCCGCGATGCGGAGGCGCGGCGCCGGCTTGGACAGGCCGGGAAGACCGTCATCATAACCCGCGGTGAGGCTGCCCGCCGCACCGCGATGCCCCCAGGCCGCGAGAACAGGCCGGCCATCTACCAGGAAGATGTGGCTCTGATCCGGCACCTCCCCCAGGGCGGGCCAGAGCGGCGCGAGTTCAGGCATCAGTCCGCTCTCGACCAGCCGGCGAATATCCGACAGCATCGAACCGATCGCGGCCGTCATCTGCGCCCGCTCATCCGCCGGCATCAACACGAAGGACAGGGCGTGGTCGCCCTCGGTCTGCCAGGTTGCGCCGTCATGCCCCAGCACCGGCGTCGCGAAGAGCGCGGCGTGGGTGGGCGAGAGGCCCCGGCCGACCGCATCAACCACGAGACGATGCCAGTCGGGAAGGCTCTGCGTCGCCGGCAACAGGCAGTAGGCCGAGAGTGTCGGTGCGACAGCGAGGGCGATCATGGCTTTTCCGCCGGCGCGGGTGTGCATTGGTGGCGGCGCGCGCCCAGCTCCTCCGCCAGCCGCGCCCGCTCCAGCTGCAAGGCGGAACCACGCGCTTGCGCATCCTGGAGAATGGCGAGCAGGCCAAGCTGATCGGGCGCGACGGCGCAAGGCGGCGATTGGGCGCTACTCAAGGTGCCCGCCGCCAGCAGCAGAAAGAGAACCGCGAGCGAGCACAAGATCGCACCGGAAACCAGCGGCCCGGGGAACGCGGCGCGCGGCGGCAGCGCCTCCGCCCCCGACCCGAGCAACGACTTGGGCGGCGGCGGAAGAACAATCCAACGGCGGCGGTCAGGCGCGACGCGGCGGCGGCCTGTCAGCACCATCGCCTGCGGCCGCGCGCCGCCCGTACTGTGTCCCCAGGCGACGATGACAGGCTGCTCGCCCACGGCATAAACGTAGTCCGGCCCCGGGATTTGCAGCGCGAGCGACAGCATGGTGCCCAGAAACCGATCGCCCTCCCCGTAGCCGCTCCTCAACTGATCGGCCAGGACCTCGATATCGCCGACCATCACATCGAGACGGAGTTGGGCCGCCGCCCGCTCCGCCACCGAAAGGCTGGAAAGCCGGACGGCCGCGCCCACCCAGCGCGCATACCAATCGACAGAGCCGCGCGCGGCGTTCGTCAGCGGCTCTGCGAGCAGTGCTGCATGGGCGCTCGACAGTTCCCGCTCGATGAGAAGCGTCAGCGTGTTCCAACAATCGACGGCGCGTTGGCCGCCGGTGCCAAGCGGTGTCACATCCCGCCCGGTCGTCGTGGCAATGGGCTGCGCGCTCATTTCTTGGCCGGCGCCGGGGGTTGAACGCCGCCGCCATTCAATGGCGCGGCGGGCGGCACGGGTGCTGCCGCCGCTGTCGGCGCCGGGGGCGCCGTGGGACAGGGGCCGTCCACCACCGTCGCTTTCGTGTTGTTCTGCTGCAGGAAGGCAATGACCACGTCCGCTTTCTGGGCGTAATTGGCGTGGGCGACCTGGTCGCGATCGGCGGTGATGAAGGTATTCACACCGACAACACGCCCACAGACATCGACCAGCGGGCCGCCCGAGTTGCCGCCGGAAACGGCGGCGCTATGCGGCATGACCTGAATTCCTTGTGCCGTCGTCTGGATCGCGTCGATGCGGCCATCGGTCAGGATGATCTGCGGTATTGCCTTGCTATCGCCGCCCAGGAGCCGGCGGAAGCTCGGGTCTTCTTCGACCAGCAGGCCAGGGAATCCCGCCGCGATGACTTCATCAAGCGGCGCCACCGTCTTGGTGAGGGTGAGGGGCTGAATCCCCGAAACCCCATCAATGCGGAGAAGAGCGAAATCCGGTCCGCCGATCTGGTCGGACGGAGTTTCGGCCACCAGCGTGACATGATGGGTCCCGCCGAGCTTCTGGTTGGTCACCCAAATGCGTTTCGGATCGGAATTGGCCACGACGTGGCGATTGGTCAGGATCAGATTCGGCGTCACGAAAAATCCGGACCCTGTTTCGAAGCCGTTGTGGACCGGGGAAATGACGAGCACGACCGCCTGGTCGAGCAGGCTGGCGAGGCTGCCCTGAAACTGGCGCGCCCCCGGCGGCGGCGGCACCACCGTTTTCGGAACAGGCGCCCCCCGATCGGGGCCGATCGACGGAACGGCCTCGGGGTTGATCGCGCAGGCATTGCCCTGCAAGGCCCGCTGGCGGGTCTCGATATCCTGTTCCAGCTCCGCGTTTTCTTGGCTTTGCCTGGCGATGGCCGCGCGCAGGTCCTCAGGTTTGGCGATACTGGCCAGTTGCGGATGCGCGGCGAGCGACCTCTCAACCACGACGGTGCCCAGCCAGAGGCCGAAGGCCAGGAAGACCAGGGCGACCAAAAGGGCGCCAGGGATCAGCCGGCCAGCGCCCACCATCGGCTTGGGCGTCGGGGCGGCGCGCGCCATCACGCTCTCCTGCCCTATGTTTTGCGTGGGCGGCAGCGGAGAAGGCGCGGCCGCCCGTAGAGGCGTGGGGATGGTCGATAAGCGCTCCCGGAACACGGCGGGCGACTGCGCATCGGGCATGTAAGGCGCCAGAACCAGCGGCGGCGGCAGATCACCCGCGAACCCGTCCACCGGTTCTTCCGCCGGACCCAGCCCCCAGCCGATCAGCAGAATGCCGCCATCGAGCGACAGGATATTGTCCGGGCTCGGGACGACCAGGGCCGCGCGCAGCAGAGCCCCCAACTCGGGGTCTTCCTGCAAAGGCGCCAGCTTGGCGAGAAGATCCCGCAGCTTCGCCTCCGCGCGCTCGCGCCGGTCGGCGCTCAGCAGCGGGAGAGGCTCGGGCTGGCCGCTGGTTGCCGCGTACCAGGACACACTGCCCGGACTGTCCCCCGTCGCGGGGGTTACGAGCGGCTCGGCGAACAAGGTTGCCGCCTCACGGCCGAGCCGCGCCTCCAGCAAGTTGGACAGATGCGCGAATTGGGTGAGCGCCGGCCGGTCTCCAACCCAGAGAGGCTTCAATCCGACCAGGGAAGTTTTGCCGACGAAGTGTGGTGTCATCGCAGGTCGATGTCCTGGTCAATACCTGAAGCAGGGAGCGTCCGGCCGTGAATTTCGCACGGCCCACGACCGACTATCCGCACAACGATGTTCAGGGTAAATTGGACCAAGGTCCTAAGACCTTATCTAGGACCATTGTCGCCTTGCGCGATGCGCGCAGTTGGGTTGAAGATCAAGACAATGAAGTTTCTCATCGTCGATGATCATCCGGTCGTGCGTCATGGGTTGGGCATTCTGCTGCAGCAGAACGAACCCGATGCCGCCATTCTTTTGGCGATGGATGCCGAGGAAGGGCTGCACATCGCAGAATTGAACGACGATCTCGATGCCGTTCTTCTCGACCTGTCGATGCCCGGCACCTCGGGCATGAAGGCGATCGAAGAGTTCGGCAAGCGGAATCCCGCTTTGCCGGTGATTGTCATTTCTTCATCGGAAGACCCCGACGATGTGCGCCGGGCACTGGCACTCGGTGCGCTCGGCTATGTTCCTAAATCGGCCGGCCCGCATACAATTCTCTCGGCGCTGAGGCTCGTGCTGTCGGGCGAGGTCTATATCCCCGCGCTCATGCTCCTCTCCGCGACCGCCGCGGCCGACGGCCCCGTTTTGCATGGGGGCCCTTCGGCCATCAACCAGCTGACCGAACGCCAGATCGAGGTTTTGAAACTCCTGGCCGCCGGACGTCAGAACAAAGAGATCGCCTATACCCTCGGCCTGGCGGAAAAGACGGTCAAAACCCACGTCTCGGCGATTTTCAAGACGCTGAGGGTGATCAATCGGACACAGGCGGCCAGCCTCGCGCGCGAAGCCAGTCTGATCTGACGGGCAGCTGCCGCCTCAATCCGCGAGAGCCGGGTTATCCGCTTTCATGAGATTGCCGATGGCGGTGCGAAGCCGGCTGCTGGCCACGGGCTTATGCAGCACTAGGATACCGCTCGCCTTCGCTTCCGTCAGGCGATCCCGATCGGTATCGGCTGTGATCATGATCGCCGGGATGCTCGTGTTGTATTCGGCGTGGAGCCTGTTGACGACACTGACGCCGGTCTCCTCCCCTTGCAGCCGATAGTCGACGATGATCAAGTCCGGGCGCGTCGGCAGATCTGCGAGACGATCCATCAATATGTCGCCGGATGGCGCGGCGATGACCTCGTGCCCCCAGCTCCGCAGAAGGTTGTCCATCGCCTGCTGCACGGAGGCTTCGTCATCCACCACGACAATAAAGCCGCGCCTCAACGCGCCCGTGACCGGCGCGGGAGCGGGCTCGACCTTTGATGCGGCAACACGCGGCACGGAGATGCCGAAGCAGGAACCCTTGCCGACTTCAGACCGCACGATCAGCGGGCAGGCGAGGAGGTTGGATAGGCGCCGCACGATGGCAAGACCCAAGCCAAGGCCCTTGCTGCGGTCCCTCTCGCCGTTTTCGATCTGAAAGAATTCCTGAAAAATACGCTCTCGTTCCTTGACGGGAATGCCCGGCCCTGTGTCCCAAATCTGAATTGTCAGAACGCCGCCGCCACGGCGACAGCCAACAAGTATCCGGCCCCGCTGGGTATAGCGCACCGCATTCGCGAGCAGATTGCGGAGTACCCGCTCAAGCAGCAGCGGGTCCGTCTCGACAAAAGCGCTGCTCTCACGAAGCACAACCGTGAGGGACTTCTCATCCGCCTCCTTGGCATAGTCGCGGACGATCCTCGCCAGCAGCGGCTGGATCGGAAAGATCTGCCGGCGCACAAGCACGATGCCGGCGTCGAGCTGGGACATGTCAAGCAAGGCGCTGAACAGATCGTCAAGCGCCGTGACCGACGCATCAATCTCGCCGATGAGCCGCGCCGCCTGCGGCGATACCTGAACCCCCCGCAATGCCGCGACGAAAAGCCCAAGCGCATGTACCGGCTGGCGCAGGTCATGGCTGGCGGCGGCGAGAAACTTCGATTTCTCGAAGTTGGCGCGCTCCGCCAACTCCTTCTGGCGCAGAAGGCTTTCGGCGAGCTGGTCCTTTTCGAGCTGCAGGCCGATCAGCGCCGCGAAGTTCCGGTTGAACTGAAGGCCGAGGCCGCCCATGCCGAAGATGAATATCACCATCAGCGCGGCGGCCGAATCGTGCAGAACTCCGCCAACCCAGGCGTTGTAAAAGGCGTAGGGTAAGGTTGCC
Source organism: uncultured Pseudomonadota bacterium (assembly GCA_963745125.1). Classification (GTDB taxonomy): domain Bacteria; phylum Pseudomonadota; class Alphaproteobacteria; order Acetobacterales; family Acetobacteraceae; genus Acidisoma. The sequence goes on along the minus strand of CAVUWB010000006.1, from coordinate 402,898 downwards.
GGCAAGAACAGCGCGGCGAAGGCAGGCAGGTAGCTGCCAAAGGCAGGTATAGCCCCCGCCGCGACGGTCACGGTCACGACCGCGCCGAGCATCTCGAGCGCGAACTCACCGGCCGGCGCCAGCATGATCGGCAGCGCGCCCCAAGCCGCCCCTTCGGCGAATGCAATGATCGTGAAGATGATGGCCCAGCGCCGCCGCCTTTGTCGTCCGGACGCGGGCATCCGGCGGTAGGACGCGCGCAACGCCAGGTGCGCGATCGCGCAACAGGCGATGCAGGCAGCCCAAAGGATACCCACAGACACCGGGAGCACACCGAGGCGCGCGAATGCCGGCCCGAGCACGGCGGCCGCGCTAGCGGCTGCGATCACCCCAACGGCGGCGTTGCGGAACAGGACCTCGATCTGCTCGGCCTCGGCGCGCTCCGACCCAATATCTCGCACAGCGGCGCCCAATGAAAATCTGGGCTTCTTCATCTCCCCCGGTCCTAGCCCCAATACCGATCTAGCAGATCGACTTTGCTCGAAAAATCCTCCGAATTGACAGGGAATTTTCAAGCAGCCCTGCCCGATTAGACAGCTTTGCGATGGCGCGGGCCACGCAGGCGACGCGGAAGCGATCTTGCGCACCCCCAAGGATGGCCATAGATTGTTCGGACTTGTGGCTGCCTCCTGGCGGGATCAGCTTCGAGACGCGCTAAGAACAAGACCCAGGAAAGGAGCTGGACGTGGCAGAGCCACTTCTCGCGCTAACGGGCATCGAGAAGCGCTTTGGCGGTGTCCGCGCGCTGCGCGGCGTCGATTTCACGCTCTCCGCCGGAGAGATTCATGTTTTGCTCGGAGAGAACGGGGCCGGCAAATCGACATTGATGAGCATCATCAGCGGTGCGGCGCGGCCCGATAAAGGCAGCATGGCGCTCGGCGGCGCCCCCGTCAGCTTCCAGACACCGCGCGAGGCCCATGCGGCCGGGATCGTGATGATCCCGCAGGAACTCGATCTCGTCCCGGGCCTCGACATCGCCGCGAACCTCTTCCTGGGCCGAGAACCGCTGACCCCCCTTCGCACGCTCGCCAAGTCTCGTATGTTACGGGAAGCGCACGATCTTCTCCGCCGCGCCGGCGTCGCGCTCGACCCCACCGCGCGCGTGTCATCTCTGCGCATGGGCGAGCGACAGCTGGTGGCGATCGCCAAGGCGCTGGCGCAGGAAGCACGAATTCTGATTCTGGACGAGCCGACGGCCGCCCTATCCGCGACGGAAGCCGAGCGCCTGTTCGACGCGATCCGCGAACTGCGCCAACGCAATGTCGGCGTCATCTATATTTCGCATCGGCTGGAGGAAGTGCGGCGCATCGGCGACCGCGTGACCGTCATGCGGGATGGCCAGGTGGTGGGCGAAGCGGCCCCTGACGCGCCGCAAGCGGAGCTTGTGCGGATGCTCGTCGGCCGAAACTTCGAGGATCTTTTCCCGCCACGCTCGGGCGCGGTCGGACGCCCCTTGCTGTCGCTGTCGCATGCGCGCTTCTGCCCGGCGATCGCGCGCGCGGGCTGGCAGGCACCCATGGATGTGTCGTTGACGGTGCATCAAGGGGAAATCGTCGGCCTCTCCGGTCTGATGGGCGCGGGGCGCACGGAGCTGCTCTCGGCGCTTTATGGCTTCGAGGTGCGCGGGACGTGGGAGGGGTCGGTCGCCATGGACGGCCGCCCGGCCGCGCTTGGTGCCATCGCGGCCACGCGCGGATTAGGCATGGCCTATGTCACGGACGACCGGCGCGGCACCGGCCTCGTGCTCGGCCATTCGGTCGGCCGCAACATTGTCATGTCCACCCTGCCCCGCGTGACACCCTGGGGCTTCGCCTCCGCCGCGCGCGAGCAGGAGGAGGTGTCGGGCGCGCTCGCCCGCTTCGATGTCCGGCCGCGCCTGCCCGGCGCCCGCGTCATCAACCTCTCCGGCGGCAACCAGCAGAAGGTCGTCTTCGCGAAGGAATTGCTCAGTGGTCCGCGCCTTCTGCTGCTCGACGAGCCCACCCGCGGCGTCGATGTCGGCGCGAAGAGCGAGATCTATCGCCAGCTCCGCGATCTCGCTTCTCAGGGTCTGGGCGTTCTGGTGGCCTCCTCCGAACTGCCGGAGTTGATCGGCCTGTGCAACCGCATCGTGGTCATGCATGCGGGCCGCACGGTGGCCGATTTCGCCGCCGGCGTCAGTGAGGAAACCTTGCGCCACCATAGCCTGGGTAAGGCCGCCGCATGAGCAGCACAACCGAACGAGCACCGGGTGCGGCGGGTATAGCGCAAAACCCCTTACGCTATCTGGTGCGATTCCAAAGCCTCCTCGGCCTCATTCTGGTCATGGTGGGCGGCGTTATATTCTCACCGCGCCGGCATGGGCACATCCTGTTTCTGGGCACGGAGAATATCGCCAATATCGTGCGGTCGATCTCGGAAACCGGCATCCTCGCCCTTGGCATGACCTTCGTGATCATCGCCGGCGGCATTGATCTGTCCGTCGGCGCCGTTCTCGGCCTCTCGAGCGTGCTGACCGCGACCCTCTTCATCAATCAGGGCTGGGGCATGGCCAGCACCTTGCCCCTGGTTGTCGTCACCTGCACGCTCTTCGGCCTGGCGCAAGGCTATCTGGCGACGCGGCTCCGCATCCAGGCTTTCATCGTGACCCTGGCCGGGCTGCAAGCCGGGCGTGGCCTCGCCCTCATCGCCTCTGACAATACCTTCATCAACATCAATTATGGTCAGGGTCCCGGCAATGCGCCGCCCGCCTTCGCCATCCTTGGAAACCGCATCTTCGGCGATACCTTCCCGGTCGCGACCCTGATCTTCATCGTGCTGGCGATCCTCGCGACATTCCTGCTCAACCAGACGCGCTATGGGCGCTACGTCTTCGCCGTCGGGGGCAATGAGCGCGCCGCGCGCCTCTCCGGCATTCCAGTGCGCTGGATCAAGGTTTCGGTCTACGGCCTCAGCGGGCTTTGCGCCGGCATCGCCGGCATCGTTCACGCCGGGCAGTTCAGCTTCGGCAGCCCGAATGACGGTTCGGGCTATGAACTCAGCGCGATCGCCGCCGTCGTGATCGGTGGTACCGACCTGTTCGGCGGTGCCGGTAGCATGATCGGCACCATAGCGGGCGCCGTGATGCTCGGGGCACTCGCGAATATCCTACAACTCAACGATGTCAGCGCCGCCATGCAGCTTCTGGCGACCGGCGCGATCATCGTCCTCGCCGCCGGGTTGCAGACGCTTGTCGGAGGACGCGAGGGCAGTTCGCGCTGAGTGAAAACAACGAAACCGGGAGAAAAAGCGATGAGATCAGGCAGGGCTTCTCTGTTGGCGACGACCTTAGCGGGGCTGGGGCTGATAGCCTTGACCTGTTCGCCCGCGGCCCATGCGGCCACGCCCCTCGCCAAGACCTGCGGCCCCAACAATAAATACGTCATCGGCTTCAGCCAGGCCAATTTCAAAGAGCCTTACCGCGCGCATGTCGACCACGAGATGCAGGCGCTGGTGAAGAACTATCCGCAATTCTCCCTGGTGATCGCCGATGGCCAGGCCAATGACAACACGCAGGTCTCTCAGGTCGAGAACTTTCTGACCCAGCAGGTCGATATCCTCTTCATCTCGGCTTTCGAGGCGGCGCCACTGACGCCGGCCGTCAGCCGCCTCTACAAATCCGGCATTCCGGTGATCGAACTCGATCGCAGCACGGAGGGTAGCGACTACACAAGCTTCGTCAGCGGCGACAATGAGGCGATCGCCAAGGCTGCCGGCGAATATGCCGCGACGCTGCTGCCGGATGGCGGTGAGGTCGCGATCCTTGAGGGCTTGCCGAGTTCCTCGCCGGCAATCGAGCGGCTGAACGGGTTCAAGGAAGGGATCGCCTCCAATCCGAAAATCCAAATCGTCGCGGTGCAGCCGGTCGATTGGATGGAGGACAAGGCGGTGACGGTGTTTTCCGCGATGCTGCAAGCGCATCCCGACATCAAGCTCGTTTACACGAGCAACGATCTCGCGGCATCCGGCGCCTATATCGCGGTCAAGCAGGCGGGTAAGCTGGGACAGGTCAAGATCATCGGAACTGATGGGCTGCCGGGCCCTTCGGGCGGCATCCGCTCCGTCGCCGATGGCGAGTGGGCCGCGACCTTCGTCTATCCGACCGGCGCGGCAGAGGCGCTCGATCTCGCCAAGCAGATCCTCATCGATTGCGCAACCTCGGTGCCCCGCCTTGTAACCGTCCCGACGCTCCGCATCGACCCGACCAATGCCAAGGAGATCTATGCCAAAGGGAGCTAGTCGAGAATCGCGCGCTTGCGGCCGCGCACAATGATATGGCCGGCCGCAACGACGCCTCGTTGGCATCTGCTATCCCGGATGCGCTTTACCTCATCCGGATAATTTGGAAGCGGCCGCTCCGAGCGCACTCGTAGTCTGTATGATGTCGCTGCCATCATACGGGGCCATGTTCGAAGTTTTGCACTCGAAGACGATCGAGACCCCATAAGGCCAAGGTCGTGAACGGGGCGCGCAGAACCGCATCCGGCAAGGGCAGGCGAGCGGGCGCGGTTCGCGACATCCGCCCGTCCCCCGCAACTGTCCGCGTGATAGCGAAGCCGCATTTCGCGAGCCGAGGCGCCGTCCCGCCGGATGCGCCGAGCACGCCGGCCGCGCTTATCGGCATGCGCGCGGGGCTTCACCCCCAGGATCGCCTCGTCTCCGAAGCACTCATCCGGGAAGCCTTCGACCAGACGTTCTTCTCCACCAAGTATCGCCGGCGATTCATCGGCCGCACACTGGAACCCGACGGCATCGCACTCGAAACCTACCTGCGCTTCGTGGCGCGAGACCGCCTCGACCCGAACGAAGATTTCTCCGAAGAACACTATCTTCGCGAAAACCCCGACATCATGGAGGGCGTGGCGAGCGGAAAGCTCGCCTGCGGCTTTGAACACTGGCTTCGCTACGGAAAGGCCGAGGGGCGCCCTACCTTCAAGGCCACGGCAACCGATACCTACACCAATCCGATTTTCGAGGATTTCGACGCGCAATTCTTTTGCCGGAAGTACAAGCGGCGCTTTACGGGCCGAAACCTGAACAATCCAGACGTCGCCCTGTCGCTCTACATGAGTTTCGTTCTGCCGGAATGCCTTGACCCCAACGCGCATTTCTCTGAGAACGACTATCTGCGTCAAAACCCCGATGTGCAGGAAGCGGTGCAGCGCGGTATCCTGCCCAGTGGTTTTGCCCATTGGGCGATGTTCGGACGGAAGGAAGGCCGCAAGGCTTTCCCCGCCCTCACCTTCGACGGCCCTCTATCGGCCGATTTAGGTATCGTCATCCCGCAACCGAATGCGGCGCACAATGGGCTGAGCCTATGCCTGCGGCGAGAAGAATTCGATTCGATGCTGCGCTATTTTGATAAAGCATATTTCCGGCGCAAGCAGAGCCTGCACTTCTCGCAGACTGACAGACGCGAAAAGCATCGCGTTTTTCACCACTACCTGAACGAAGCCTCGACGCGATGCGTTGACCCCAACTCGCATTTCTCCGAGAGCCACTATCTGGCCTGCAACGCGGATATTGCCACCGCCGTGAAAGAAGGCGGCTATCTCTGCGGCTATCATCACTGGGTTCAGCATGGCCAGGCCGAGCATCGCGTGTTCCGGTCTGGGCCTTTCAGGATCGCCGATGCGCGGCACGAGATGCCGCTCCATCCGGCAAACCACAGCAAGATCCTGTCCGAGGACCGCAGCCTTTTTCGCCGCTTCTTTCAATACAGTTATTATCGGGCTTTCTTCCCTGTCCCTCGCCGTCTCGATGCTGAGCAGGCCTTCGCGTATTTTATCGATGTCGATCTGATGCGGGGAGTCGTTCCTGTCGACGAAAATATCTTCGATGAGCGATTCTACCTCTGCTACTATGGTGATGTACAGGCGGAAAAGGCCGCCGGCCGAATTCCCTCTGGTTACTACCACTACGTCCTCTCCGGTTGCATGGAAGGGAGACTGCCGAATTATCGCCCCGGGCCGCTTCTGAAAGCAAAGCTCGGAGATTCCGCTGATCCCGTCGGTATCGCCAATATCAGTATCATCGCGCGGCGAATGAAGCCGATCCTTTCGCGCATCCAGCCCAGCCGGCCCTGCGTCATGAACGTCTTTATCCCCACACTCGACGGGGACCTGATGTTCGGAGGCTACATCGCCTTCATGAACTTCCTGTGCCGTGTCGTTGAGCACGGGGTAGCTCTTCGCTTCATCATCCGAGAAGACCCCTACGGCAACGCGGCCTGGTTTCTACGGACCATCAGCAACCGGCCGCGGTGGCTGAAGGCCTTTAGCGAGCAGGAGGTCGTCAACGCGACCCTCGCGAATGATCGCCTCGCTTTCCATAGCAACGATCTGTGCATCGCCTACTCGACATGGACGATGTTCGACGCCTCCTCCGTTTCCAGCCAGCTCCTGTATAAACGGCCGCTATTCTTTATCCAGGAATACGAGCCAATCTTCCACGAGCATAATTCCTTCGGTTTTGTCATGGCTTCCGCATACCGCCTCCCCCATATTCCGATATTCAACTCGTCTGTTCTGGAACGCTATTTCCGAGAGAATAAGATCGGCGTATCTGCCGCGACAGAGCCCAGCTCGGTCTTTGCCTTTGAAAATGCTCTGACGCCCGTTCGGCCAAGCGCGCGTCGCCTCCCCAATGCTTCACACCGGAGACTGATCTGCTACGCGAGGCCGGAACGGCATGCGGGCCGCAATATGTTCGAGGTCTGCATCCTCGCCCTGCGGGAGGCTGTCAGGCTCCGGATATTCCCCGGAGAGTGGGAGTTTGTCGGTATCGGCTCGCTTGGTCACGAATATGAGATCGAGCTGGGCCCGATCGACGTCCTGAAGATTATGCCCAGGATGCCACAGGCAGATTACGAGCAGTTCCTGCTGTCCTTCGATGTCGGCTTATCTTTGATGTGGGCGCCGCATCCAAGCGTGATGCCCTTTGAGCTTGCCAGCGCCGGCGTCGTAACCGTGACCAATGAGTATGCCAATCGGACGGGTGACACCTTCGATCAGTTCGGCGCGAACCTCATCTTTGCCGTACCAACACTGGAAGGCATCGTCGCCGGGCTGAGGGAGGCTGTTCTTCGATCAGAAAATCTGGCGTTGCGCCGCGCCGCCTCGACCTTTGACTGGCCGCGGAATTGGGACGAGGTGTTCACGGAGCCGTTCATCGAAAACGTCCTCTCGGCCGCGCGCCAACGCTATTAAACCTTCCCCCAGCTCCGGCTTAGTTTTGCGGGTAATTTGATATTATTTCTCTTTTCTATAATCCAAGACTGGGCCGCCACCCCCCCGCCGCAGTCCCGGCCTGGACCGCGGTCCCGCCGGAAGACGCACAAAGGAAGGGAATGTGTTGTTGGTCGACGCAGTCCAGCGCATATGGCGCGGCTTTCGCAACCAAGGCACGCACGGGTCACCCTACCCGGAGGCGGTGCTGTCCACACGAGGGCCGATCAGCCATGTTGCGATGTCCTCCCTGCTCGTCAAGCAGCCATACCTCCCTCCCGATGAGCAGGCTGCACCGGCCGCCACTCTCCTGGAAATGGCCTCTTCGTGTTCCGCCCCTCCGACGGTGGACAATGCTCATTTCCTGGCCCTGATGGCAGCGGCCGACCAAACGGAGGCGGCCGAGACCAGCACTTCTGCATCGGGGGTTGAGCAGGAGCCACTCGACTCTCTCCAGTTGCAGGCGCAAGAAGCGCGCGCGCGCGCGGATTGGAGCCAAGCCGCCATTCTTTATGACGAAATCTCCCTGCGCGAGCCGGAGGAGGCGGCGCACGCCACCGCCTGCGCCGAAGCGCATCGCAACGGAGGGGACAGCTTGGCGGCAGACGCGGTCTTGCAGCGATTTCACTCGGAAAATGGCGAATTGATCGAGATCGCCATCGGTTACGCGCTGAATGCGCAAGCCGAACAAGATTGGCCTGAGACGTACCAGCGCTGGCATGATCTGCGCCTGGCATTTCCCGATGTGGCAGTCGGCTGGGCTTCGGAAACAGCGATGTTGCTCATCCTGGGCCGGCTCGACGATGCCGAGTACGTCGTGCGGTCGGGTGCTTCCCGTATCCCCGCCAGTATCGACATTCTGACGCAATATGCTGGCGTTTGCATCGCCCGTGGCGATTGGATCTCGGCACTTCACCGTATCAGCGAGGTGGAGGCTCTAGGCCCGCTGCTTCCCCCCGTGGCTGCCCATATCGACGGCATGCGGGACATGGTGATGGGACAGATCAACACGCTCCCGACCGCCACTCTTCTTGAGCGTGTGGCCGGTTTTGATCAGAGTCGCGACTGGGGGATGGCTGCGGCCCTGTGGCACGCCATTCATGCGCGTGCCCCCCAAGATGTGCGCGCCGTCATCGGCTATGGGCAAGCCCTGCGGGAGCAGGGCGAATTCGACAAGGCGGATCGCATCCTTGCGGCGGGACTGCCCGACAACCCCGACAACCAGGAGCTTCTTGCAAACTACGCCCAAGTTCCCGCGGCGTGCCATGACTGGCCTGCGGCCGCACTGCGTTGGCAGCACATTCTGAAGCGGTTCCCCGATACGCCCGCGATGTGGTCCATGGCCGCAACCGCATATCGCGAGGCCGGCCTGTTCGAGCCTGCCGACCTTCTTCTCACCCGCGCCATCGCGGCAGAGCCGAACCGGCTTGATCTTCGCGTGCAATACGCCATGGTCGCGGATAAGCAGGAAAATTGGGCGTTGGCGATCGAGCGCTGGGACACCGCGCACCGGCTATGGCCGGACGAGCCCAATATCCGGAACTCGCGTGGCGATGCCATTTGGCAGGAGGCATCACAACGGCTGGAGCGGGGTGAGCGTTCACCCGCGTCCGCGAAGTCTCCGTCCGTGACGGCCGCGACCGACATGAAGCAGGTCGCGCTGCAATTCGAGGGGCTGGGCGACAACTGCGAGTTTGGAATCGTGCAGCGGCATTTCGGAGCGGACCCGATCGGGCTCTTCCGTTTTGCCGCAATCTCGGCCGCGACAATGACCGAGCTTCTCGCCGAGAAGTTCGATCGCCTGGGCGACCCGAGTTTCACGAAGCTCTCTCTGACAGCCGGCAACGAATATCTGGTGCGCGACGAACGCGGCCTTTACTATCTGCATAGCTTCGTCCGCAAAGGGTCCGTCAATGAAGAAAAGTTCCTCCATCAACAGGTCGTTCGCCTTACCTATCTGAAGCGCAAAATTCTTGAGGATCTTGAGGACGGCAAAAAGATCTTTGTTCATAAACCGTCTTTCGCCCGCATCGACGACGCAACCGCGATCGCGCTCCATGAGGCGATCGAGCAGTTCGGCCCCAATATGCTGCTTGTCATTCGTCGCGCTGAGAGTGGGCACGCATCAGGAACGGTGTCAGTTCTGCGGCCCGGGTTGCTGGTCGGCCACGTCAGCACGCTGTATGATGGTGAAAGCTCACCGATCGACTACGATTCGTGGCGCGGCATTCTCCTCGCAGCTTGCGAATATCGAAACCACTTTGCCACGCCCGTCCCCGCCGCATCGGCGCCATGACCACGCCGCGCCTCGACTGGCTGCCGAAGTGCGAGAACTTCCGGGAGAGCGTCGTCAATCTCCGCGCAAAGCATGGCGCCGACGCCTGGCACGCAGCCGTGGCACTTGCGAAGCATGATCTGGACTTTGTCCAGACCAATCGCCTCGACCAGACGCTTCTCGATGTTTTAGGGGAAGAGCCGTCCGACGCGGTTCCGACACCGCTTCGCCTCGCCATCCTTGGCTCGTCGACCACCACGCATCTTCTCGCGGGCTTGCGCGTTGCCGCCCTGCGGCGTGGAATTCGCCTGCTACTTTGGGAGTGCGACTACGGCCAGTACCGGCAGTCGTTGGTCGATCCCCATTCCGACCTTCATCGATTCCGTCCGGACTGTGTGATTTTCTGCCTGGACGCGCGGCATGTGAGTGCTGGGGTCCATGCTCGTCTCGACAGAGCGGAGGTAGCGGAGCGGCTTGAGTCATCGATCAAGTCTCTCTGCGAGTTGTGGCGCATCGTCAAAACTCGTTTGCAGGCCACGGTGTTGCAGCAGACTGTTCTGCCGGTTTTGCCCAACCTCATGGGAAGCAACGAGGTGCGGCTGTCCGGCTCCCCTGCGCACTTTGTCGATGCCTTCAATCAGCGGCTTCGTGAAAAGGCTGACGCTTTATCTGTTGATCTTGTGTCGATCGATCGTGAGGCGCGGCTGGATGGCCTCGATGCCTGGCATGACGTTGGGATGTGGCACCGCGCGAAGCACGATATCGCCCTCGGGGCGGCGCCGCTTTACGGCGATTATGTCGTTCGTACCTTGGCTGCCGCACGTGGCGCCTCAGCGAAAGCGCTCGTGCTCGACCTTGACAATACGATTTGGGGCGGCACCATCGGCGATGACGGCGTGGAAGGGATCGCTCTTGGCCAAGGGACTAGCGCCGGCGAGGCGTTTGCGGCCCTCCAGACCTATGCCGGGGAGCTTGAGCAGCGCGGGGTTCTGCTCGCTGTTTGCTCAAAGAACGATGATGGGGTTGCACGCCGTGGATTCACGACTTACCCCGAAATGTTGCTGAATTCGTCGCAGGTGTCGAGCTTCGTCGCAAACTGGGATGACAAGGCCACCAACCTGCGGCACATCGCCGGCGAGCTGAACATCGGATTGGACGCGCTCGTCTTTGTTGATGATTCCCCTTTTGAGCGGCTTCTGGTGCGGCAGTCGCTGCCGATGGTCGCAGTGCCTGAGTTGCCGGATGATCCGGCACTCGTTGTCCACTGCCTCAGCCGCGCCGGCTACTTCGAGGCGACGGTATGTACGGCAGACGACAGAAATCGCGGCAGGCAGTATGAGAGCAATCGGGCACGCCATGAGTTGGCGGCCAGCGCGACGGATATGGAAAGCTATCTCGCAAGTCTCGAGATGCAGTTGCAATGGTCTTATTTTGGCGACCTGAATCTGAGCCGGGCGGTGCAGCTTATCAACAAGACAAATCAATTTAACCTTACGACGCGCCGCTACACCCAGGCCAGCGCCGCCGCCATAATCGATGACCCGTCCGCGATAGGCATTACTCTCCGTCTGACCGACAGGTTCGGCGACAACGGCATTGTCGGCATCGTCATTGCGCGCAAGACGGGACCGGACCTTACGCTCGATACATGGCTGATGAGTTGCCGCGTCCTCGGCCGGCGGGTTGAACAGGCCACGCTTCAGGTTCTGTGCTCGGAAGCACAACGCCTTGGGGTGCGGACACTAATCGGCGAATACATCCCGTCCCCCAAGAACGGCATGGTGCGAGACCATTATCCGAAGCTCGGCTTCCTGCCGCATCATGTGAACAGCGACGGCACTATGCACTTCAAACTCGACCTTGAGGCGATACCCAGCCCTGTCAACGAGTTCATCAACATTGAAAGAGCCTAAGATGGAACAGGCGGCGATTTACGGTGAACTGACGACGATCATGCGTGACGTTCTCATGCAAGACGATCTTGTTCTTTCTCCCAGCCTTACCGCCAGGCAGGTCGAGGGCTGGGACTCCTTCAAGATGATTGAGATCATCGTGGCTGTGGAGGCGCATTTCGGGATCAAAGTGCCAAGCCATCAGGTTGACCGCCTTGAGACGGTCGGCGACCTCGCCAAGCTGATCATGGCCAGGCGAGAGAAAGTGGAGCTCTGATCGCGCAGGAAGACCCGCCACAGGCAGCCGGCCATGATCGAGGAACGGAGTTTCACCTGGGACGATCATCGGCGATTTGCGCGGCTGTCGGGCGACTGGAATCCCATGCATATGGACCCGGACGTCGCACGGCGAACCTTAGCCGGCGCCTGTGTCGTCCACGGTGTCCAATCACTTCTGTGGATGCTTGAGCAGGCCGGAGAGCATCTTCCGCTGGCCGATATCGTTCAGGTTGATGCGAACTTCATGCAGTTCCTCTATCTTGAGGAGTTTGTCCGCGCCTCCATCAAGACTGTTTCCAGCACCCAGGCCGGGCTTGATCTTCGGTGCGGCGACAGGTTGATCTCTCGCTGTCGCATAACCTTTGGGCGCCGGCCAACGGAAGAACAACCTCTAGCCTTCACGACCGGAAACCCTCTCACCTTTCCGGCCACAACCAACGCCCCACAGGAACGAAACTCGGAAGAGCTGGCCGGCCTGGAAGGTTACGTGCACTTCGCGACGACGCCCACCGCCGTTGCTGAGGCCCATCCGCGCCTTTGTGCTGCCTTTAAGGAGTTGCGTGTTGCGGCCATCCTCGCCACGTCCCGTCTCGTCGGCATGGTATCCCCTGGGTTGCACTCGACCTTTCATCGGCTTGCGACAACCCTGATTGACGAGCCCGAGGCGGACGGCTGCCTCCGCTTCACGCCCATCAATACCGACCCGCGCTTTCAGCTTGTGAACCTCGCCGTGCGCGCCTCTGGCTTGGCAGGGACCGTCACCGCCTCTCGCCGGCACCCTCCGGTCTCGCAGCCACGTTGCGCGGAACTTCGTGATGCTACCGCGCAACCAGAGTTCTCGGGCCATACCGCGCTTGTCGTCGGTGGCTCACGCGGGCTTGGTGAGTTGACCGCGAAACTCCTCGCCCTGCGAGGCGTGAATGCGCTTGTGACCTATTTGTCCGGCCGTGCCGACGCCGAGGCGGTGGTAGCCGACATCAGGGGCGCTTCCGGGCGCGCATCCGCGCTTCCGCTCGATGTTCTTGCACCGCTTCCTGCCCAGTTGAGTGCGCTTCCCGGCCGCCCGACCTCGATGTATTTCTTTGCCACATCCCGCATCGCGGGCCACGCGGTCCCTGGCTATTCTGCCGCGCGCCACCAATACTTCAACCGCTTCTACGTCGACTCGTTTCATACCCTCTGCACCACGCTCGCGGAAACCTTCGGCCCTATCGAGGTATTCTATCCGTCCTCGACATTCGTTGTCGAAGCCACCACAGGCATGGTGGAATACGCCATGGCGAAGGCCGCGGGCGAGGTACTTGCGGCCGATCTTACCCGATTCTATCCAGGAATTTCAGTTGAGGTAGCACGCCTACCGCGGCTCCCGACAGATCAGACCAACGGCATCGCGGTGCAGCAGATGGATTCCGCCGTCGCCTGGCTTCGCCCCCTGGTGGAGCGGATCGAGACGCGGGTGGCCGAAAAGCGCCACTGAGAATATCGCGAGGTCGTTCCTCGTGCGTCTTGGCCACAGGTGTGGACAGCGGCTATATCCCTGGCGGGATACGAATGAGTGCCTCCGCCAAGTCGATTTTCGTCGGTCGCCAAGGCTGAATCCGGCCTTCTTTCTGCATCTCCAGCAACGCCGCGCAAAAAGCGGGGGGATCGAGCCAGCGCCTTGGCAGATCACAGAAATTATAGTCCCACCAATGGGTCGTCATAAGCATCTCAACAACATCAGGCAGAAACCGGCTCTTGATCACTCGTCCGGGAACGCCTGCGACGACAGCGTAAGGTGGCACATCCTTCGTCACGACAGTGCGGGCCGCCAGGACCGCGCCATTTCCGACGGTCACACCACCACTGATAAGAACGTCCTCTCCTATCCAGACGTCATTCTCGATATGCACGGGTTCACCGGTCTGATCATAGGGCACAATCTCATAATCACCGCAGCCAAAGCTTTTGGCGACATCGATATAACGTGGACTATAGCTGACCATGCTCGTGGATACGCGTTGCAGAGGGTGAGAAGGCCCGAAGGCGTGCGCCCCGCCGGCGATACTGCAATAACGGCCGATCGAAGCTGTGGAAGACCGGAAAGGACCATGGCAATATGAGTACGAACCCATGGACACAAAGAAGCCTGAGGGTAATGCCGCCTCTGGTTCGATCTCTACACGGGCGGGGATCGTGACTACGTCGCCATATTTGAACACTCCACCAACTGTATAATCGGCCGACAGATAAAACGGCACGCTGGCAATGTAGTCCTCGATCGCTTTCGACCACCGCACATGCACCGGGTAGCAAACCCCGGTTTCACGAAGAGCCAGGTAAATGCCTTTCGAATCGTGGAGGATGTGTTCGCCCTCAAGCCATAGCCGTGCAGGATCCGGGCTTGGCACCCGACGCATCCGGCATGATGGCGTCCCATCGCCCGCAACCAATACGACTTGCCCATTCTCGATGCGCCAGCATTGCTCGTTGGGGCTGTCATAGTGAAGGACTTGCCCATCGCCTCCAAGAACGACATTCCGCGCGAAAAGACCGCCGTCTGTAAGGCCAAAGTTCCAAACACGGCCGACGATGTCCGCTTCCGTCAACCTGGCTCCGCCACCAAATTCATTCATCGAAATTCGGTGCGGCTCATCACGCGGCCACACATAGGCGTCGGCAATGTTCGACGATGATTTCATTTTCGGGCTTGTCGAGCGCCGCTTTTCGAGCGGCGTCCTGTGCACCCGCATAGTTGCCAAGATGACCCTCGATGAGGCTGAGGACGTAGTAGAATTCGCCGGCCGAGTTCCCACGGCCTATCAATATCTCCGCGAGCAAACGGCCATCCGCCGCGCGATTGGTTTTGAGCATGAGACCAAGCAAGTTGTTCATGATGACGGTATTGCCGGGATAGAGCTCGGCGGCAACGACCGCCACAAGCAGTGCTTCCGGCAGACGGCCCGCTTCTGCAAGGGCAAGGCTATGCTGATAGATCATCACGCTCTGCTGTCGAGTCGCGGCGGATGGCTCCGTGCCGGTCTCCTCTAGATCCGGAAAAAGCCCCCTCGCTGCAAGCGACTTAATGTAGCGGAGCCGCACGTTCGGATCATCTGGCGCGGTTGTGAAGGCGCGTTGCAAATGATCGCCGCTCGCCGATAACTCTCCCAATGCCTCTTCAATGTCCGCAAGCTCGAGGAGGATCGCGGGGCTGCCGATGTTGCCTTCAAGAAAGCGAACCAGGGCTTGGCGCGCGGCGACTTCGGACCCCTCCCGGCGGAGCAGGCCGACAAGATACCGACACAGACCTTCGTCCTGCCGATCCAGCCGCGCGCCGATCTGAGCAAAGGAAATCGCAGCCGGAAGGTCGCCAACACTATCTCGCATCATGCTCAGCAAAAGATAGTTTAACGCGATTGCCGTTCCGGTCTCGACCAGGCGCTGCAAAGTATTCTCCGCCTCGGCGTTCCGCCCCAGCCGAAAGAGCACCGTCGCATACTGGTTGGCGTAACTGGGATTGCCAGGGTCAAGGCTCCGTGCCTGCTCGGCGGCCGCCAACGCCGCCGGATAGTCGCCGAGGCTGTCTTGTATATTGCTCAACAGATGCAGTAGCGCCACGTCTCCGTCCTCGGGCTGCGTGGCGAGCCGGGGCCGAAACCGGAGCAACACTTCCCGCGCGGCAGCCGGCCCTTCAAACTTCAGTGTCAATGCTGTGGCATGCGCCAGGATGTCGCTATTGTCCGGCCGCAACTCCGCGGCTTTGAGCGCGGGGTCAAGCGCGGCGCTGGAAGGCACCTTAGCACCGTCATCGTCCACCTGCCGGTGAAACCGTATTTGGCTTTCCGTGTAATGCCACCACGCCTCGTAGTCGTCCGCCAGACGCTCGTTCACCCCCGCCAGGAGTGCCTTCCCCGCCGTCACCGCCGCCTGTCCCACAAAGCCCTCTTCCCGCAGGAAAGCGAGCGTCGCATCGAGGTTGAGGAGGAAAGGCCCGGTTATGGGGCGTGATCGTAAAGGGGGCTCCAGCATCGCTTGAAAATACGTCGCATCCGCGGCGACCAAGTCATCTAGAATATAATAGCCGCGATAGCCCTGGCCGCGACAAAGATGCATCACCCGCCGGCCATCCGGCCCGAAAAGGCCGAGATGCATAGCACTGCCCTGCAGCCCGAGAATGATGTTGTCATCATGGAAAAGCAGCGCTTGCTCCTCAGGAGGCAGAACTTCGGGATAGACTATCTCCCAGCCGTCCCGGGCGAGGGTATCTTCCAGCTCCTGCTCGCCCACGGTAAGCGCGATCGTCATGTTGCTGCGGGAAAGAAATATGCGGCGGCGCGCGACTTGCCGCTCCGGCAATCGTGCCCTTCTGAAAATGTCGCGGTAAGCGAGGCTGGCTTTATGGTGATAGATAAAAGCCGGTTCGGGTATGATGAGTTCGCCGATCGATCGCCACTCTTCGACAGGCACGATCTGTTCTCGGTGCAGGCCCAGAAGTTCGAGAAACCCGAGCTGGTAGGCCGGGAGTGTTGTCCGTCCCGCCGTCAGGAATATCCAGGGAAGGTTGGCATATTCCGGCAGGCACCAGAGCCGGGATGTCGATTCCAGCAGGAAGTGTCCAAAATGATCAAACGCTATTCCTCCGAAAACAGCCGCCTGCAGATGGCCGATCGGGGAAGGCTCCGCCTTGCTCTGGCTCGGCATGATGGCGTTGCGCCCGTCGGACCGAGGCTGCGCGGAGGCAGCGAGAAAGCTTCCGTCGGCTGCAAAGGCGCCACCCAGCAGGTCTTCGAGGTAGTTTCCTCCGCTCGAAGGGCGCAAGCCGGAAACGAAAGCATTTGGCGCGACGGTCACACTCGGCTTATTTTCGCTGATCATATATTGGCGGTTGTAGACCATCGCATTGTCGTCAAAACCTACGAAGTTCTGCATTCCGACTGACACTTTCGACGACCGGGCCAGACAATAGGTGCCTTCTGGATCGACACTGCGCCTTGCAAAATCTCAGTATCGGTCCGCGGCGATGGTCAATTTACCGGCCGCGTAAGCCATTCACAAGACCAGAAACCTTGCGGATTTTTTGAAAGCTTACCAACCGGCAAGCCTGCTTCTCTGACATTCGGCCGCGGCGCACTGCGATACGGCCATTACATCGAGACTGGGCACAAGTCAGATGAATATCGAGGCTGTCTTTTACCGGCAACTCGACTCGTCACGGGCCGGATATCTTATGATCGATAGCTGGCGCAAGTCTCTATGCGATCTCTTCCTGCGGTGCGCGGAGGTAGTAAGATTGCGCACGACCGCGAATGCCTTGGGCTTCGCGGCTGACAATCTGGGTCCTGACCGGCTTTTCGATCTCTATCTCGAGCAGCCTTCTCTCAATGCCGTAAGCCCCAACGCACTCTTTGACGAGCAGTGGTATCGCCAGGAAAATCCTGATGTGGTCGCGGCCATTGAAGATGGCCGCTTTCACTCCGGCTTTCTCCATTTCATTCAAGCGGGGCTACTCGCCGGCCGCTGGCCATCGGAATCCCTCAAGATTTTCGCGGGGCGAGGCTTAGCAAATTCTCCGCCGCCCGTGTCCTCGATCGCAGGCGCCGCCTATCTGAGCGCCAACCCGGAAGCGCGTAGCTTCCTAAAGCGCTTTCCCATTATCGAGCCTCTCGCTCACTACAATTCCTATGGCAGGTTCCTCGGTCTTACCTTGCCCCCCAGCACCTCGGGCGACTGCTTGACAGCGGCCTCAGCAAGCTACTTCGACCTCATGGCTCACGAATTCGATGCGGGGTGGTATCGCGCGCAGTATCTCAGCGGAGATGTCGCAGATCGATTTCAGCAGGACCCTTTTTCACATTATCTTATCCGGGGAATTCCCTCCGGCTATTCTCCAAACGCCGCTTTCGATGAGGCTTTCTACCGCGTCTTCTACCCGGATGTTCGCGAAGCCATCGCGAGCGGCGATATTCCTTGCGGTTTCTATCACTATGCTGTTGCTGGAAAGGCTGAAGCCCGGCTGCCGTGTTATGAACGGAAACACGCCTTGGAAGCACGCATTCCTGGCGTCACCAAGCCGACGCTCCTTGAGCGTATCGACGGCGTTCGCGCACGCATGCAGGAACGTCGGATTACGGTCGATGCGAGCCGCCCGGCGGCGATATGGGTCCTGTTGCCAACAGTAAACCCAGATATCACTTTCGGCGGCTATAGAAGTGTATTCGAGTTGATGCGTCGTCTGCATGATCGCGGGCATCGGGTCACAATCCTCTGCACCGAGGATGGCCAGGCAGACAAATCCTACTTCCTGTGGCGTGAAACCTCGACGGATCTGCGCCGTGTCATTCAAGGCATCTCTGTCGTCGGTCTCGCGGCCGGCCGAAATTTAATCGTCGGGCCGGATGACACCGTGATCGCCTACTCGTTGTGGGATCTTTTCGCGGCGGATCAAATCAGGCGCAACGCGCCGGCGACGCGCGTCATTCTACTCGCTCAAGAGTTCGAGCCGATCTTTTATGATCATTGCACAGCACGCGCCCAGCTCGTAGAGGCCTATCGCATCCCACACTACCCCCTCATCAACAGTGGATTCCTGCAGCGGTATTTCGAGCAGCAGAGAATCGGTGTGTTCGCCCAGATTCCACCACCGCAACATGGGCCCGATTATCTTACTTTCGAGCACAAGATCAACCGGCTGCTTGAGCAGACAGCGGAGCAAATGACCAGTCGCACGGAGCGCATTCTCATCGCCTATGCACGCCCGGAAGCTCATGCGGCACGCAACATGTTCGAGACTTTGATTCTTGCTCTTCAACAAGTCCACAGCGAGGGCTTGTTTGGTCCCGAGTGGACCTTCATCGGTCTCGGCGCCCTGACGGACATCGAGGCCGTTCCACTCGGTGGCGCACACAAGCTGATGATGCGGCCGAAAATGGAGGAAGAGGAATACACGCGCTATATCAGCATGATGGATATCGGTGTCAGCCTGATGTACGCCCCCCACCCGAGCGTGATGCCGTTTGAATTTGCAACCACGGGCGCCCTGGTTGTAACGAATACCTATGAAAACCGATCTGCCGCCGATCTCGCAGCCATTTCACATAACATCATTGCCGGCCCTCCGACCGTCGCCGGAATCGCGCAGGCCTTGCGGGAGGCGATAGAACGAGTCCCGGAGGTGGAATCTCGCGTCCGGAACGTCTATCGTCCGCGGGCCGCAAATTGGAATGAAATTTTCACAGACGACATGCTCGACGTTGTCTTTACAGCACCGGGCGAGATCGGCCCCGCACAATAAGCTCGCCTCGGTCGTTCGGTGGCAGCCCGCGCCTCTGGCGGCGGAGAACCGCCGCCAGAGACCCCACAACTCACGCACGCAATGGAGTGATAACCCGCATCGGCATCCCACCGTCGTCTTCCTCAGAATCGCGATCAGAGACGACTGAAAGTCGGAAGGGTATCAGTTCTTCTTCCGAAGCTAACGCGTCCTCATCATCCATATCATCTTCGACGTCTTCCACGTTGTGGATGACCTCGACATCATCTTCGTCCTCCTTGGCGGCGACCACGACCTCCTGCTCCTGCGGGGCTGACGCAACGGAGATGATGGTGGGCGCGGTATCCGTCGGCAATGGCGCTGTTTCTTCCGGACCACTTTCCGGCAGTTCCTCCGCCTCCGCGACACTCTCCTCCTGCGCCGGCACCGGCAACGGCAACTCGGCTGGCGACTGTTCGACGCTTCGCTCGAAGGCTGCTGGTGCGGCGACGACTGTGGCGGGAATGAGCGCTCCGGCTGGGGTCGGTGCAAGCGCTTCCGCACTGCGCATAAGCAGCGAGGCGAGGTGGTTGATATAGAATACACCGCCGTCGATTTTGCAGGCCGCCTTGGCTGCGGTCACAGCATCATCCCATCGGCCCAGCTCCCCCAGAATTGTCGCATGGATGTGATGCATGTAAGCATGATCGCGTAGATTGATCGCGGTGGTGATGGCGAATTCCGCACGCTTGAAGCTGCTCCGTTTCATCAAACATAAGGCACGGGTATAATGTGCCTCTGAATCTTGCGGGTTAGCCATAACTGCTTTGCCGCTGTAGACAACCGCCTCCTCGATACGTCCAGCTTCGAGCAGCGCAGCACATGTCTCCGTCAGCCACGCCGGGTCATGGGTTTCTGTGTCGTGAAAGAGGATGAACGCGCTGGCCGCCTCGTCCGGCGTAATCTTCTTCGCTTTCCAGTTTATGTAGTTCAGCTCGAAGACAGCATTCGGTAGCCCGGGCGACCGGGCCAGCGCCAACCGCGCCAATTCTTCCGCCTTGTCCCACCGCTGCTTGCGTATATAGAAACGCGCCAGTTCCAGCGCGAATTTTCCGTGATCGGAATTGACGGCCGCAGCAGTTTGCAACTGCACCTCTGTGAACCGATCGACAGTTGCGAGGTTCTCATCGCCGGAATCATGACGCAGGATTTCCGTAGTTGAGTGACGGAAGGCGGGACCGATCAATCCCTCATCTTGTAAGGCAGCCCACCACGCAATCGGGTCTCCGAAACTCCCCTCTCCTTTCACGCTGCGGCTGGCGCCATGTGCCGTGGTGAAATGCGGTCTGTCTTCGTTGATATAGATAAACCTCGCATCTGCGCCTGGGAAACGACGAAAAAACACGTCCTCCAGAGCCACCGCTTCCTGCTCCGATATATTACGCCGCACAAGCGCCACCGGACCGCTTCTTACATAGCTCCGGAATCTGTCAGCCAGATGATGAAATTTCTCGATAAACGCACCATAGAACATCAAGAAATTTGGCAAAACATTCCCATTGTGCAGCGGAAACTGGTGAAAGAATTTTGCATTAGTGACACGATCAACGACATGATGCGGCGAACTGCTGGTGTCGAGAACGAGATGGTCTGGATAGAAGACATCGAAATCTTCTTCTATAATCCTTATTACCCCATCGATCGGCGTCGACAGCCAGTCAAAAAAATGCGGAACATTCTCCTCACCATGCATTCTAAGCTGGAACGCTACGTCGGAATTTTGTCCGAGGCTGATAAGCTTTCGCACGATTTTTTCCTTTTCTACTCAAACGATTCCCGGCCAAACTCTCACGCGGGGATGTCGATGACTTCGAACATCCCCGTCATCTCCGCCGCTCCAGACCGCCCGAGACTCAAGCGATCAGGACCGGAGAAAGGTCCGCGCCATTGCGAAAGGACGGCGGCACCGCAAGTGAGGCAACGCTCCCTTCCATCTCGGCGCTCAGCTCGCCCGTCAAAATCGACGAGATGGCGTTCCGATAGTCACGTTGATTGTTCTCACGCAGTAGTCTCCGCGTCGCATAAAGCCGCAAGCTCTGCCACAAGGCCGCACTGCGGTACAAAGTCACGACCTGCTGCGCGAAGGCCTGCGGGTTTCTTTCGTCTGCGGCTAACAACTCCGTTCCATGCCCCCAACCAGTCTGGCCGGCAATCAAGGACGTTGTCACTATTGGCAACCCATAAGATGCTGCCTCATAAATCTTGTATGGAATACCGCCGGCGAACCGCGTGGGCGCAACGAATACCCGATGATCGTTGTAGAGCGACCGCGTATTCGCGACGCAACCGACAAGGTTGAGCTGCGGGTGATCGGCAAGATCGGCGAGGTCGACACCATCGCTCAGAATAGCCCGCCACGGTCACGGAGATATCATCCCCCAGCTCACCGGTGACGAGCGGCAGGACATCCCCGACGAACCAACAGAGTGCATC
Source organism: uncultured Pseudomonadota bacterium (assembly GCA_963745125.1). Classification (GTDB taxonomy): domain Bacteria; phylum Pseudomonadota; class Alphaproteobacteria; order Acetobacterales; family Acetobacteraceae; genus Acidisoma. The sequence continues at coordinate 381,448 of CAVUWB010000006.1, read as the reverse complement.
GTGATTCGGTGTGTCAAACTCGTGAATCGCGCCAAGAAGCAGCAGACCCTTGCGGCTTTCGAATGTGTTCGGCGTAACTCGACGTTCCGGAAATGGCCCAGAACACTCGCCTTTGTGATCCCCTGGCCGTGCAGAATAGCGCGTTCAGCCTCGCTGACGCAGACTACATGGTCCTCGGCCCCTACATGACGAAATTCCGCGGCGAAAATCGGCGAAGGTGCCCCGGCGCTTGCTGTCTCACGCGGAGCTTGGCGCGCTCACGAACGGATGCGATCGCTTCCGTATCGACAACGATCCGTACCGGCTGCCCCTCGGGGGTCCGCATATTTTTGACCGTCTGCCTCACCAATCGCAAGTTGTGGGTCCGGCTTACCCAGACAATGTGAAAGCGCCCGGGGTCCTCATCAACATAGGCCTGCAGCCCGTCGATCGTCTGGCCATGCAAAATCTCAACGGTGTCGGGAAAGTCCGCGTACATCGACAGAATGGACAAGCCCGTCGCGTTGATCGGGAAAACGGTGACAGCATAGCCTAGTGCCGCCATCTCACCAATGATGTCGTTCGCCCGAACGAACCCCGAGCCCATCGCTCGCACAGGTATCGTGTCGTCAATGAAGAGGACACGTCTGCGCCCGACAAAACGCGCCCAACTCGCCCCGGCCCCATAATGCCGCTCCGGCTGTTGCGCAAGCCGATCTGCGTGCTTCCGCACGAACGTCCGACGCCCGCGCTCTATGGCCGTCTCCGCATCCTCCGTAGCTTCGAGGCTGCCATATTCGAGATGATGAACAACGACGGCTGGGTCGTAGACGACGCGAAAGCCAAGTTGTCCGATTCGCACGCAGAGATCAGTATCTTCGTAGTAGCTCGGCGCATAGTCGCTATCAAAACCACCGAGCGCCTTCACCAACGCCGCTGGCGCGAGAAGGAAGACCGCCGAACAATAATCCACGTCCCGCGCGTAGCTCGCACTCGGGTCGAGCGGGTCGCCGTCGCGGAGACAACCGGCCGTGCCTCCGTCGCGCCAGATCACGCAACCGGCTTCCTGCAACCGGCCATGCGCGCGAACGATCTTTCCCCCGACTGCACCGATACTGCTCTCCGAGCGGAGCTTCCGCAAGCCAGCCTCCACCGCGCGCGGCGAGAGCCGAATATCATTGTTTAGGAATAATATCGTGTCGGACGTCACATGAGGCAGCGCTGAATTGCAAGCGACAACAAACCCCTCGTTTTTTGCCAACCTGATGAGCTTAGCGCCTTTGACCACCAACTCGATGTTAATCGTCTCATCATCAGCCTGAGTCTACGAAATGAGCTCTATGGGTTCGTGGAATGCGCCGCAATCACGCGAGCGCGCCGATAGTCAGCGCGAACCGGTTGTGAAGAACCACGATGACGCTGACGACCGGAGTCGTCACCACTGTGAAGTCTATCGTGCAGCGAGCGTGACTTTGCGCTACGAGTCCGCCTCGGATCGAATGCGCCTTTGACCGATCTCTCTTGGACCTGCGACCCGCGCTGCCTGCGGCGAGACCGCGAGACCCAATGCAGTCCCGATGTCAGGAATGTAGGTAGGCGTCCATGGCCGAGTCCGCTGTAAATCCGCCCGCACCAAAGCGTGCAACGCCACATACTGTCGAGGTGGATGGCATTGCTGAAAAATCAATACTCACTCCATCGGCGATGTAGTGATGATAGCCCGACCGCACCCTGCGCTCATTAACCGCCGCCGCTACGTCGTCATTCCGACGCAGATAGGCGGTCTCGGAGAAGATCGGATTGGGTCGAACTCCGCTGGTGTTTAGTTTGTTAGGTAGTGGTGCAGCGCGGAGCCAACCTGGCCACTTAGATGCCGCATCTACGCCTTCATAGGTGTCGCGATACCACGTCGGTGCGAAATCGGGCGTCGTGCGCGTCTCCGGCGCATCGCGGACCGAAGCCGCGAGGAAATGCTGAAACACGCCCTGTGCTGCAGCCGCTCACGCTGCGCAGGCTGTAGCCCCGCCCAATAGAATTCGGCCAGAAGAAGCGATGGGCAATCAAGCTACTGCATTCCGCATCGTAGGAAGTGTGCGTAGTAGTTGATGAGGCCGACGATCGAGAAGCTCTGGCGAAAGATCGGCGTAACGCTCCCGATAGTATATCAGATCGAACAGCCAGTGAGGGGGCGTTGCTGAAAGCCCTCGATGCAGTAATGCTCGAAGCCCAATTCTGATGGGGCTTCGCACTTCCTGCGCCGCTTCGGGATAGGCTTTCAAGTACCGGCTTCATCGAAGAGCGGGTTTGGGGAGTAACCCAGCCGTCGCCCGCTCTCCAAGTAGTGTGCCAACAACGCGGGCGGTGTGGGTGCGATGAAACCCGATCCGGCGCATATCGGCACTGATACCAACCCGCGTCGAAACACGTCCACGGCGCGCTGCTGCTGGGCTCCAGGCTCAGCGTCTGTACCGGAACGGCCACTACCCGCAGCCCCCCCAATTCCGTCCCGCGTCAACCGGCGCGGTGGACAACCCCACTGCGGTGCGAGCTCGGCGGCGCGCCTCGGCCGCCCAAGGCAAAGTAGCGGCGCCACTGTCATGCGGCTTCTGAGATGCCGTCCTCGACACTCTGGTGATATGGGCCAGCTGCCCCCGCCTAAATCTCGATCAATGTCAATTCCTCTGAGCGTGCTGCATCAAGAGACATCTGTCCGCGGCCGTTCGTCCATCTGGAACCGGGCTCCTCAAGCTCAGCCCACCCGGCTGCCGCCGTTCACCAGATGGCGTGTGTAGTCGCTCCGCGCGTGGCCGTGCCAAATTCCGATTCGCCAACTCGCACGCCGAGAACACGCCGATCGTCCACGAACGCACCTGGACATCACATGGCCGCGCCGCGCGTGACGCGATGGTAAAGTTCTTTGTGCCCGTCGGCAGCCGGAAAAAGAACCGATCGCGATCGTGCCTCAGTGGTTGGGGAAATTTCCCGTCCTCGCACAGAAGAGTGAGGTCGCATTTGTCGTCAGCGCCGGCCGTGTCGACGGTGCAAAGCCGCGCTCGGTCGCACGCGCGTCCAGCCAGCTACAGACCGGGCCGACAATCGCGGGGTCCGCCGCCAACGATGCCGCCGCGTCATTGCCCAGCTTTTACGCTCAGTTGGAGCGACGCGCACACCCTTGCTCAAGAAACTCTCACGATTGCCCGTGTCGAGATAGCTTTCTGCCAAGGCCCCTCGGCGACCAGAACGGAATGCGTCTCCGTCTCGACGTGGAAGACGTCGAACTGCTGCACGCTGGTATCTTTGACAATTGATCTGCCGTTGACCAGTGCTCGTGCCGAATCAAATATCCATCGACAAAGAGGCAATGATCTCCCGTCACCAGCAAGTCTCGCCGCGGCACTCCATCCGCGATTGCGTCGCGTTTGATGCGGATCGGCGCGAGATCCGTCGTGTCGACGGCCGTTGCAAGGTCCACCGTCTTGCGGCCGACCCAAACCACCCTGCGCAGTTGCTCGGCACCATTGACGACAGCCACGACGCGATAATACACTATGATCGTTTCGACCGGAAGCTCGCTTCCGCCGTCTCAATCCGGGTGCCCTCCAGGAAGCAGACGAGGATTCCACCGAGACCGTCCGATGTCGTAAACGACGTTGATCCGTTGCGCGAGATCAAATATATTGCCGCTTATCGTCAAGGATTGTCCGATATCAAGAAACTCCCCCCCGACGGCGGTGAGAACCGTGTTTGTGCCGTTGAACGTCGCTGTGTCAGGGATGAGTCCGGGAAATCAACGACCGAGTCGGCATTCCAGCCTGTGACGGCAGCATTCAGATTGATGTTAATTCCAGGCTCGACAACAATCTCACCACCAGCCGGCAGAAAGGCATAGGTGTTGAGCGCGGAAACGCCGATCGTGGAGTTGATGATAAGCGTGCCGCCATCGATAAAGAAGGCGGAGCCGGCCGTGACATCCAGCAATTGGCCAGGGTTAAACGTGGCGCCGTTCGCGACGGTGAAGGAACTGACCGCACTTACATCCGCCCCGATCCACCGTCGACAACCACCGGCCGCGAGGGGCTGTTGGCGTCTTGCGTAATCAGCACATTGCCCAGCAGATTATGCCGGCAAGTGATGTCAGAGAACGGTCAATTACTGTTTCGAAGATCATGGTGAGGGTTCCTGGCGCGAGCGCTGGTATGTCCCGGAATAGGCCGGGTCTCAGGAAGAGGTTGACGAAGAGTTCCGGCTGGAGTTGCAGCGGAATAAGCAGGCCATGGCCATGCGCACGTATGCGTTCAGCCGGCGCGCCGATGTCGTAGGCGATGACGGGAAGGGACGCTTCCCAGAGTCGGTGAGTCCATAGAGACCATGTCTCGGGCCAGACCGCGGGAAGAAAAGCGAAGTGAGCCTGCTGTGCGCGGATCAGCGAAACCGCTTCAATTCTCTGTAACGCCCTGTGATGGTGACGCAGCCTGTATCAGTAAGCGCTTTGTCGTCGCACGTGTATCCGACGACGACAAACTCAATCGGCATACGCCGGACGGAGACAAGCTGCGCACATTGCCGCAGACATTCAAAACCCTTTTAGAGGCTGATCGCACCCACAACGCAGACGCGACCTTTCCGGTTGTGGGCGGTGGTGCGCCAGCCGGCACCTGCGGATGCGGCTCCCAATCACGCGCCCGCACCTCGACGCCGAGTTGTCTGCGAAACCGGCGCCGCATCCTGCGACGGCGCCACGATCGTAGCCGCCTTCCGGAAAAGTGCCGTCAGCGCTCGCGGAGGACCACCGGGCTGATCGTCTCGCCCAGTTGCGACCCATAATCGGCGATGCACGAGATGCAAGCTTGGCGGGCTCGCCGCAGAACACATTGGCTTTGCTGGTGAGTGTTATCCTCGGGCAAAACCACGAATAGTCATGGAGGTAGACGTCAAACGGAATGCCTAGCCCGGGAGATCTGGTCGAAAATGCCTTCGCCGTGACCGATAAAGTGATGGACCTCGATTCGGTCGACGTTCAGTGCGGGAAGCACGCCGAAGATGCTCCCACGTCTCGCCCCCACGAAACGTAATGTTGGGATAGTCCGTTTCCGTCACCACCAAAAGGCTCGCCGCGCCCTTGCCACCATCGCTCGGCACAGGCATCAGGACGAAAGGGACAACGTCGCGCTGGACATAGTCTGCACGCACGCTCTACATGCTCATCACCCCGCCTTCCCGGTCATGCGTGACCAGAGGACTGCACGACGGTCGGCGACAAGCGCGGTCAGCCTCAATATGTCGATTTGTCGACGCGACGCGAGCAAGGGGTCGGCTTTCAGCCAGTCCTGGATCAGTTGATCGTAGCCCAAATGAAGGCGGTTGAGGATTTCGAGATTGCGCTCAATCAGGGCCGTTTTTGTGAGCGAAAATGACTGGCCGCCGACATGCGCGACATACACGGAACCGCAACATGCCGCCAGCCGAGCACCGAAGCGCGCCGGCTAAAGCATTCTCCTCGGCGTAACCCTGCCCAAACAGGTCTTCACGAAATACGCCCGTGTCCTCCCAGCAGCCGAGCGGATATACATGCAAAAGCCATGCGCCGTTGGCACGTCGATGACGTTGCGGCCGTTGGCGACCGCGGCGAGCGTGTCTACAGCTGAAGCTTCCTCGGGCGACGGCATGCGGTTGTGGCGATTGGCCTCGGATAGCTGAATATCGATGCGTCATTCGATATTGGCGTCGCGGTGCCGATATCATCCGCCTGGTAGACTGCTTCCTGGAGCCGGTCGATCCAATGCTTCGGCACCTGAGTATCGCTGTTGAGGAGGATAGCATCAACCGTCAGCCGAAAACCAACATTGGCCGTTGCCGGAAAGCCGCGATTGACGGTTTGAATATGCAGTTCAATCCTGCCGGATGCGGCAAGCGCTTTGAGTTCGTTGACAAGGGTTGCGTCTGGCGATGCATCGACAACGACGATGACCCCGGTGCGCCACTCTCCGCCACACGGTTGGAGGTGAGTGCATCAGGCAAGGGTGCAGATGTTCTGAACAAGCGGTCGAGATCGGCAGCTGCGTGGCGTGTTGCACCGAAGGTCAGGCGAGCCAAGATCAGATAGAGCATCGCCTTGCGGTCATCATGCGATCGGCGATCAGCTCCAGCGGCTCGGTCGCACGCGGATCACCGGCGACAATTCGTAGAAGACCGATCGCCAAGTCACGCAACTGTCCGAAGGCGACGGATCTGCGCGGCTTCGAGCGCGGAAAGGCCAAGGGCCGGCACGTCTTCGTCCAGAGCATCCGTCGCCTGTCGCAGCAACGCCTCGCATTCTGGGTCGGCGATCGATCGCATCGTCTCCGCGATCGATCGTCTTACCTCCTCCATCAGCGCGTCGGCGAATACATCAAGCAGCCCCGTTGCCAGGTCGCCTATTGTCTCATCCACCGACCGGAAAGCACCACTGCAGGTCACGTCAAAGGGAAGCATATTCAAATGAACCCTTTCAGTTTACGGCGTGGAACCGACAGGCTACTGAAGGCCGCCAAATATCTTGTGGTCGTATCCGCCAAAGATGATGACCGTGTTGTCGGACAGCGTCACGACGTCCGAGCCGCCGACCACGTTTTCGCTCGCGATCGGATCGGCGCCGTAGCCCAAGAAAGCCACGACATCGCCCGCGTGGAGATTGAGCACAAGCTCGCTGCCGCCCGTGTGGCCCGCGATGAAGCCAAAGACATCCTTGCCTGTGCCACCGAGAACGGTAGAGCTGCCCGAGCCGCCGACGACGCTGTTGTCTCAGCGCCAGCAGGCCTTGCCGCCGGCCGTGCACGATCTCCTGGCCGGAGCCGGAAGCCATTCAAGATAACGTGCCGGTGCCGGCTACCAATTGGACAAAGCCCGACCCGGCTCCAATTCGTCGCGTCGACACCGCCGAGAATGAGGCTTGAGGACGAGCCAGAGCCGGCGACGAGGGTGTTTTGGCCGCTGCCACCCGCCAGGAAACTCGGCCAGCGGTGCTGCCGAACAGTGTTGTATTGCCTTGTCCACCGCTGACGGACACCGAGCCCGAACCGCCCTCAAACGTGAGCTGCCGGCGCCGCCGCTGGCGGTCACGCCGCCGACGCCGCCGAAGAACTCATCCAGCCGCTGCCGGCGGACGAGTTCCCGCTGCCAGCGTAGACGAGGTCGTCCCGGTACCCGTGTTGAAGACGTGCGAGGCGAGGCCACCCTGGAGATATGCGGTGACGCTGGAACCGCCGCCATCCACGGTATCGCTGCCCGCGATATCGAAAAGCGAGGTGAAACCACTCGGCAGCGTTGTGTCTGTCGCAGGAGCGCCAATCACCAACGATGAGTTTGTAGAGCACCCGGTCCGGGAACGCTCGCCCCACCGATATAATAGCACTCGTCTGACCGTCGTTCAACGTTGCGCTGAAACTTGCGAAAGCTTGTTCGGTGATGCCTGTGCTCGCCCCGTATATGACAGAGACGTAGAGCCACCAACGATCGTTACGACATCGACCATTCTTCGCCCCTCAGATGCTTTCAGTCTGAATATGCTCTAGTTCGACACATCGACAGGCCAGCGCCTGCGCTACCGCATGTCGATTCTTAATTTTAGGGAAAATTTTGCGCTTTTCATTTTCCCACGAATTCTTGCAGATTTCCCGAAATATCGACCAAATGCTGATCACAGCATCGCATCTCAGAGGCGCCCGCCATCAATCCAGTGATGTCTTGCAAAAGGCGAGGCGCCGGGTCGCGCGACATGGATGAGGGGCGCAGCGCCAAGCCGAACCAATGATGGCCTTCTATCCGGGGGTATCTATCTTTCGTGCTGATATCCCGCAAAAGTGACGTAGCTTGCCAAGAAGGCTTAATTTTTATAGTCAGGGGTGAAACCGATCCTCAGTCGGAAACGTATACCTTCATACGGATAATCTATGCCTCGGCTTCCGGGCCTATTTGGACAGTTCAACACCGAATGAGTAATTGATTGCCCAGACGGACCCATATCGATGAGCGGAAACTTGGATGCAGCTTCATGCTGCCAGACGGCGCGCCAGTGAAGGAGGCGAGACATGATTGAGGGGAGACCTTGGAACCAATCTAGTCGGAACGTCTCGGCGCCCGCTCAAACCAGATCGTCGGCATACAAATCGCGATTGTTGAGGAGGATCTGGCCAATAGGCCCGCCCGGTCTTTCAGCAACCCGTTCCACAGCGTCTTTGTCGATCTGGAAGGGAACTGGCGACGCATGAAGCGAAGTTTGAGAACGAGCGTTCGATTATGGCCGTTCCTTCGGTCGGTGGCGTATGGATGATATCCGCCGAGCAGCGGATTGATGCTCTGCCGAAGGGGAAGTTAACACGCTTTTGTGAAATTCGGCTTCCAACGATCGGGCCAGACTGCGAACTTGTCGAGATCTCGCCACAGATCAATATTCGCGATGAGCTTCTTTATGAGGCGGCCAGGGTCTTTCAACGCCAGATAGGGCCGGATGACGTTTCAAAAACGTCCTCGCGCCATCTGGCTGAGGCAGTTCAGTGGCACATCATCGAACGTTATGACATCAATCCCGCACGGCGGTCTGCCGGGTCCAAGGCGCTCGCACGCAGCACCAAAGAGTACATCGTCTCATACATCAACGATATGGTCGGGAACCGGATAACGCTCGAAGATCTGGCGAAGATTACCTCCCTCGATATTCCCGTTCTGCTCAAGAAGTTTTATGCGTCGTTCGGAACGACGCCCGCGCAATACATCATCCGAGTCCGCATCGAGAGGGCAAAGGCGCTGCTCACCTCGTCATCGCTTCCGATCGGGGAAATCGCCACCGTGGCCGGATTTCACAGCCCCAGTCATTTTTGCGTGTCATTCATGAAACATGTGGGCATCGCGCCCATGGCTTTCCGGCAGTCGCATCGCTGACGCGGCAGTCAGGATCGGCGCCGGTAGCCCGTCGGCGTAATACCGACATGCTTTGAAAAGACGGTGGAGAAGTGGCTCGGGCTGTAGAAGCCCGTGGCCAGAGCCACGTCCGTGATCGGAAGAGATGATTGCTGCAACAGCAGCTGAGCCCGAACGACACGCTCGTTGATGATATATTGGGCCGGGGTCGTTCCGAAGCTCGCGCGGAACCGCTTAAGCAGATTATGAGTGCTGAGACCGGCGATTTCCGCGAGTTCATCAAGTGTTATGCGGTCCGCGAGATGATCACGGATATGGAGTTCAAGTTGCGTCTTGGCCTTGGCGCTGAGAGGCTGCTCTGAAACCACCTTGCTGGCGGATGGCGCGCCGCAATAGGTCTCGACAATATGCCACTGCACCGCCGCTGACAGGCAATCGAGAAGAAGGCGAGAGACTTCCCCTTGGGCGCCCGCGAGTTCCGCGAATTGGAGCGATGCTTCATGCAGAAGACCGTCCTGCAGGTTCATGACGGGGGACATGTGCCTAATCTGACCGTTCGGTGCGGTTCCCTGGACCCCGATCTCGCAAATCTCAGGGGCCTGGCCCCGCAGGCGGGCACGGTACCGGCTGCCGGCAGGAACTGACCATATCGCGCCGGCCGCGGGTAAATCCGACAAGAGGGGACCGTTGTCGATCTGGGCGTCCATACCCTCCAGCGACTACCTACATAGACCAGCACGACGTGATTGGCGGGACGGAAAGTCCAGACCCGCTCTGTCCGCACCTCATCCTTCAGCATCGAAACTGTACCGCCGGCGCGTGATGTGCAGGTCACTTCGGTAGAACGGGTATGCGGCGAACATATAGCCACTGATTCTGATACGGCATAAATTTTCGCTCGCCGATGACCACATTTATGGGATGGCCCGCCCCCTACCTCCCGGCGCTATTCTGGCGTCGGCACCTGGAAGGAGAGGACCGATGACCAAGGCGACCATATCCGTGCTCGGGATCGACCTGGGCAAAAACACCTGCAGCATTGCAGGGCTTGATACCACTGGCGCTGTCGTGCTGCGTCGGAAAGTCACTCGTGACGCGCTGATTGCCTTTGCGGCGACACTTCCGCCCTGCACGATTTCGATGGAAGCGTGCTGTGGTGCGCATTTCCTCGGACGCACGTTCACCGGCAACGGGCATACGGTCAGGTTGATGTCGCCGGAGTACGTCCAGCCGTATGTGAAGGCGCAGAAGACGGACGACCGGGATGCAGAGGCGATCGCTGAGGCCGCCACCCGGCCGACCATGCGGTTCGTCTCGTTGAAGAGCGAGGCCCAGCTCGACTTGCAGGTGCTGCACCGGGCACGCGAGCGTCTGGTGCTGGCACGTACTGCCGTCATCAACCAACTCCGTGCCGTGCTCCTCGAGCGCGGGATCACGTTTCCTAAAGGACGCATCACCCTCATGCGGCGTCTGGATGAGATCGGGCTCGATCGAGCTGCCGGTGAGTGCTCGCACGCGTCGGCTCCTGGGAGATCTACGACGAGAATGCGAGGCGCTGGATCGAGCGAAGTCAGGACTTACGACGAGGAGTTTGCCGTTCTAACCCGAACCGACGGGCAGGCTCGGCGCCTGGCCAGCATTCCGGGTATCGGTGTGATCAACGCCACGGCGCTACTCTCCGCCGTGGGCGACGGCAGCGCTTTTGCCAAGGGTCGCGATCTCGCGGCGTGGCTTGGACTGACCCCTCGCCAGCATTCGACCGGTGGCAAGACCAAGATGCTCGGCATCAGCAAACGCGGGAACCGCTACCTACGCAAACAGCTCATCCACGGTGCCAGGGCTGCGATGCCGCATTTGGCGGCTAAGCCCACCAGGATGGGCGCATGGCTGCAGCAGTTGCTGGCCAGATCGCATCCGAATGTCGTGGTCGTGGCACTAGCGGCCAAGCTGGCACGCATCGTATGGGCGGTGCTGCGCCATGAAACTAGTTTCGATCAGGACGTCCCGGTGGCGGCCTGATCCAAAGGAACGGTGGCGGGCAAGAGGGCTCGTTGCTCACGACGTCTGTGTGGGTGAGGAGAGATGGCATAACGGTCGAACCGGCGGCTCAGAGATCCTGGTTTTAAATGTGGTGCATGGCACCGAGACTTTTATGAGGACCCGGGACGCGCGGATATCCATCTTGGCCAGGGTTCGCCCCTGAGACCGGATACGTTGATGCAGACCGACATCGCCAACTCAAATCACGCTTGCAGACGGGGCGGGCCATACGTTTTAAAATCTAATCAGACGCGCCCTGCAACAGCGGATTTTTTGAAAGTGGCCGGGCGCTTTCCAGAGGTTCCCTGGCCCGTCGCGTCAAACTCCAGTTGATCTCTTCACATTTCGGTGTGATGATGAAGCCCGCGGCCACGATCCGAAGAGCATTTCGCCACGGAGAAAACCCTATTGACGTCGCTTGAACGAAGTAAATCAAGCAGCCTCAACATGGGGGCGGAGCGGCGGTACCGCCCCCGAACAAAGTGCCATCGGTCATCTTGGCCTCAGTCTTTTATATGACTCGCCGGTGCGCCCGACCGGTGATAGAGCCCGGAGAGGATTGAGCGGCGCGCCATGACCGAGGCGGCCTAGACTATCGTGTCACCGCTCTAACCTCGATCGGCGAGGACGAGGCCGATGGTTGCCCCCGGTAACACGGCGGACGGCGACCCGAGGGCGTTTGGCTTTGGGCCGATCACCGATCATCGGCGGGTGGAGCGTGACCAGCGTTGCAATAATGAGTGAAGCTGTCTTCGTTGATAGATCGTTGCTCCAAATTAATACCCCGTCTGTGGCTCCGGCCAAGCCAGCAGCTGTATAGAAGCTTGAAAGGCGCACCCCAGCGGCAACTATTGCGAACTTGGAACAACAGAGTGTAAGTGTTATTTAATTTGAAGGTGGAACCTTCGCATGCTGCAGGAAATTCACGTGAACGCCCCTATCCGCGACGGCGTGCCGCTTGTCCGCCCGACGCCTCATAATTTCAGCCCACAGCAGCTTGCTCTCCTCGACACGTGGAAGAGCAACCGCAAGGAATGGAACGTCCATCTCGTCGATAATCCTTCCGTCGGAACCGAAATGATCGTGGTCGAGCTACCGCCTTACCTCGACATCGACGGGCTAGGCTTGAATCTGCCGCAACTGGGTGATCTACCCGCTGGATGCCGACCGGGTTCGGGTATTGTTCTGGGACGATCTGGAGAGCCACTACAGCACGCTGCGCCTCGCCTTGAAGGATATCGCCTGCCTGCGCGCGGCGAAATCCTAACTCCGGTCTGTCATATTGCCTTCGGCCTGCTCACGCGCGCTGTGCTGCCGACGCATGAGGCGAGCACAGGCTTGAGCTGACATCGGCCTGCCGAGGAAAAACCCTTGGCCGAAATCACATCCTTCCTGCTTCAGCAGCTCAAAATAACTCGCCAACTCAATTCCCTCTGCAACGGTTGAGATGCCGAGCGCATGGGCCAGCGTCACGACCGCGCGAAGGATAGCTGCGGAGGCAGGGTTCGAGTGAGCGTCCAACACAAAGCTCTGGTCGATTTTGATGTTATCGACTGTTAGCCGCTTCAAGTATTGTAGCGACGCAAATCCCTTGCCGAAGTCATCAAGGCTAATCTTCACCCCGTGGCGCCTGAGATCGTCCAGGGCCTCGGTCGCCTTCCCCTCACCGGTGAACAGAACCGTCTCGGTTATCTCCAAGGTCAGGCGCGTTGACCGAACCCCCGTTTCGGACAGAACGCGCTTTATCTTGTCAGCAAAACCAGATTTCTGAACCTGCAGCACCGAAACGTTGACCGCGATGGAGACCGTGTTTGGCCATGCGGCGGCCTCGCGGCAAGCCTCGTGCAGCACCCAATCACCGATCGGTACGATCAGGCCGGTCTCTTCGGCGATTGCGATGACACTTTCCATCGGCACCGTCGCGAAACGAGGGTGCCGCCACCGCAGCAGCGCCTCGAAGGCCGTGATCGTTCCTGTTTTTACGTCAACGATGGGTTGGTATTCGAGGGTGAGTTCGTTCCGATGAAGGGCTTGCGCCAATTCGCGCTTGCGGAGCTGGCGCAGCACCCCTTCGTCGCCCATGCCCAACTCAAAGAAGCGATGGCGTTCGCTTCCCGCTGCTTTCGCCGCATAAAGCGCCACGTCCGCCTGCCGGACAAGCTCCTCGCCTGCCGTCCCCCGCGCCGCGAGGGCTACACCGATGCTGACGCCGATCGAGACCGGCTCGCCATCTATCTTATAGTCCTCGGACAGAACGTCTACGATGCGGCCGGCGAGACGCCCAATCTCCGACCGCTTTCCAGACGCCGCCACCGCGATTGCGAATTCGTCTCCGCCGAACCGGGACACGAGTGTGGAGCTTGGAACACAGTTGCGCAGACGGTCCGACACGCTGACAAGAACCGCGTCCCCGGCCGGATGCCCCAAAGTGTCGTTCACGGTTTTGAAGCCGTCCAAATCAAGAAAGAGTAGAGCGACACGATTGTCCGCCGTCATCTGCGCAAGCAGCCTCTCCAGATCATCACAGAAGGCCGATCTGTTCGCCAAGCCCGTCAGGCTGTCATGGCGGCCGAGATACGCGATCCTCTCCTGGGCTTTATCCTCGGCTGTGACATCGAAGACCGCAACACAAACAAGAACGGTCATGCCGCTCTCGTTCTTGATGGGGTTGTAGTTCACAATGAAATGGCGTTCCCCCGCCTCGGTGGGCTCCGTCAGCAGGCGCCTCTCCACAGGTTGGCCCGTTTTCAACACTTGCCGATAATCAGGCTCGATCGCATCCGCGATGTCGGGAACGACCTCTCGCAGCGTCCGCCCGACATGCGCGTCCATCGGGCGGCGGTTGAGGGTCGCCATCCGCTCATTGACCTCGACGTAGCGAAGTTCCGTATCAATGAGGCAGAGCGCTATCGGCGCTGACAGAAAGGCCGCCCGTAAATGGCTGAGCCTATCTTCCAGTGAACGGAGACGGGTGCCAGGAACACGGTCCCGCTTAGTCGAATGCGAAACCAATTCTGACACGCGACAACTCTTTCAGAGAGCCATTCAATATGCCGTGAGTAGAAGGCCGATGAGGGGCACCCATGGATGATCGAATTAATATCCCAAGAAACAGAAGGAAAACTTAAAGCAATCGCAGCCGCCTCCAAATTCTCCGAGCCCATAAATTGCTCGCCGCAGGTTAGGCGCCCTCGCTTCCAGACTTGCCTGCCGTTGACGGACCAAGCAATTCGCCCAAAGCGCGCGCGACATTTTCGAGCGTATAAGGCTTCTGAACAACCGGGCGTGCCCGATGCTCCATGGGCAGCTGGCTTTGTTCGCCATAGCCGGTCGCGAATAGGAAAGGAACGCCCAACGCCGTGAGACGAGCGGCAATGGCGAAGCTGTTGCGGTCACCGAGGTTGATGTCGAGAATGGCGACAGCGGGCTTAAGCGCATCGATCGCGTCGAGTGCCGAGTCCACGGTGGCTGCGGTCGAAATACTCTTCGCACCCAGGCGGGTCGCGATATCCTCGGCATCCAGCGCGATAATCAGGCTGTCTTCCACAAGAAGAAGATCGCAGCCTTCCAAAACCCGATGCGGGGGCGCCGTGGGATGGCCGGCGGCTGGCCTTGGAAACTTGATGACGGGCCCGGAGAAATTGCGTGCGTCGGAAACATGTCGTGCAGGAATACGAAAACTCGCCTCAACTCCGGATTCTTTGTAATCGACGGTCGCGGTGCCCCCAAGATCATAGGGCACGGATTTGTGGATGATCGTAGTTCCGAAGCCCTTTCGCGTTGGCGCCACCACGGGCGGACCACCGGCCTCGCGCCAGAACAACATCAAATCGCCCTCGGGGTTGCGCCGCCAGTTGATGAAAACGCGGCCGCCCTTGGAAAGGCTCCCATATTTCGTCGAGTTCGTGACCAATTCGTGCAGGACCAGAGCCATCGTCGAATAGGCCTGCGGGTTGAGCAAGATCGGGTCGCCCTCAAACATGACGCGCTCGTGCTTGTCGACGAAGGCACGCGCCTCGGCGTCGATCAGCGCCTGCAACGGCGCCGGCCCCCAATGGTCATCGGTGATCTGGTTATGGGCGCGCGCCAGCGCATGGACACGCCCATCGATGACCTTGACGAAATCCTTGGTCGCCTGGTCGGAGGGCTGCGACTGGCGGATCAAGCCACGGATGACGCCGAGAATGTTCCTGACGCGGTGGTTGAGTTCCGCGATCAGGAGTTCCTGGCGCGCGCTCGCCCGCTGGCGCTCGGCGGACGCTTCGTCGGCCAGCCGCAACACCACCTCGATCAGCGTCGCGCGCAAGGTTTCGGCGACCCTTGTCTCGGACAGCGTGAACGGCTTCGAGCGTCCCTGCACGAGTTGCTTCCACTCCGCGAAGCTCTCACGCGGCGTCAGCCGTAGGCCATTTGGGCCGATTTTCAATGGCTTGTGCGGGTCCCCCGCCCAGCGGACCGAGCGGACAAGCTCCGAGCGGAACAGCACCACATAATCTCGTGGGGTGCGCGAAATCGGAATGGCGAGCAGCCCGGCGGCTGTCGATGCGAAACTCTCCGCGCCCGGAAGGATCGAGCCGATGTGGTCAGTTGCGAAGACCTTGCCGGTCGCCATGCTGTTCAAGACCCGCACGATCTTCCGGAACTCGTCGACGGAGGGTGTCGTTCCGGAAAAGGCAGAATTGCCCCCGATCCAAACGCCGACACCGTCAGCCGCGATGGCATTGGTCAGGATGTCGCCAAGCCAATCCGGGTCCTTGAGCAGTGTCTCGTCCGAGGCGACCGCGCCGAGCAGCTGATCCGAGACATCCCGCGCGTGACGCTCGAACTCGACCGTCTCCTTGCGCTCCCGGCTCTCCAGCCGCATCGCGAACATTTGCGCGAAAAGCTCAACGATGGCACGGCGCTCGAAGGTCGGGCGGCGGGGCTCGTAGTGGTGGCAGGCGAACAAACCCCAAAGCCTGCCTTCGACGAGGATCGAGATCGACAGGGAGGCATCCACACCCATATTCGTCAGATACTCGATATGGATCGGGGACACTGATCGCAGACCGGACAGAGAGAGATCAAGCGGATTGCCCAGCTCATCGTATTGAGGAACGATCGGCACCGGAGTTGCGTGTACATCTGCGATGAGGCGAAGCAAGTTCCGTTTGTACAACAGGCGCGCTTGCGCTGGGATGTCGCTCGCCGGGTAGTGGAGCCCGATGAAACGCCCGATGCCCGGGCGGCACGCCTCCGCGATAACTTCACCGGACCCATCGGCGGCAAACCGGTAGACCATCACACGGTCAAAACCTATCAGGGCGCGCACCTGGCGCGCGCCCTCCCGAAAGAAGCTCATCAGGTCGGGACACTGATCAAGCCTCGATATCATCGCCCGGACGATGCCGCCGACATCGCCGCGCTCGCTGGATGCGGGCTCCGCCTCCAAAACGATCTGCCCGCCGGAGATGTGCAGCGCCACGTCGAAGGGCTCGATATTCGGCAAAAGTGCGCAGCCAAACACCCGTTCCACCGCATCCGCTCCACGCAGCATGGCGGTGCGGTTGCGCAGTTCGTGGATGGTCCACGCGGGAAATACATCAGCAAGCGGTTGCCCGATGATCTCGCGCGGGGTTAGGCCGATGAAGGCACCGATGTTCGCGGAGGCCCGCGCGACGATCCAATCCGCCGTCAGCGCAAGCAAGAATCCCATAGGCTGAATGGCGCCGAGAATGTGGATAGGCTCCCGCTCGCAATTCGCCAGGTCAACCGTCTCAATCGCGTTTTGCATGGAGTGTCCGACTTCCAGGGATCGATGACCGCTTGGTTCAGACTGATTGAAGACCGTCAAGGCCGCAATGGCACGATCAAATCCGCGCTAGGCCGGGCAAGACAAGCGCGGTGCCCGGGAGCCTGGTGGAAGACGACCTCTATGTCGGAGACAGCCGATCAGATCATGCGGAGGCGAGCAATGCCTGGCCTATGTACTCCCCCGGTCGGATACCCGGCGGGCAGGCGAATACCCCGCTGCCATTATGCGTGGCGAACTGGTTGAGCAGGTCGAGCTTCGACATCGTCTCGAAGATCTGCGTGAAACCGGTTCTCGGGTCCCGCTGGTAGCCCATGAACAGCAGACCGGCGTCATACAGCATTCCCTGGCGCCACGGGGGCCAGCGCTCAGCCGTGAAACTCAGCCCATCATTATAGGAATAGCCGCGGCGCAGGATTTCGGCGCCGTTCGTCGCCGCTGCGGCACCGAGGCGAACATGGGCCGACTGATCGATAATCGGATTGCCGTCCTTGTCCACACGATCGAGACCGAGCGGGTCATTCTCGTGCTGCATGCCAAGCGGTGCTCCGGAGTATTTGTGGCGACCAATGACCTGCTCCTGAAAATCGACCTCGGTGCGATCCCAATGCTCAAGCGAGATGCGGATCCGGCGGGCAACGAGGTAGGTGCCCCCCCGCATCCAGGCCGGCCCCTCATCGCCCGCCCAGACAACGCGATCGAAGGGTGTGGGCATGTCGACGGATGTGCTTCCGTCGAGGCTGGGATTCTGGGTCCCATCCTTGAAACCCATGAGATTGCGCGGCGTCTCGCCCGGCGCGGCGCCCGCGAGGAAGCCCGCCTGCGCCCAGCGTGGCTGCGCCGTATCATAGGAAAGCCGCACCAACTCACGCACGGCATGGAAGGCGACCTGCTGGTCATAGGCGCAGGCCTGAACGGCGATATCCCCACCGCTGCGGGCCGGGCTGATCTGATCTCCGTTGAATCGCGGCAAGTCAGCGAGGGCCGCCGGGCGACGGGCCGCGAGGCCGAAGCGGTCCTTCCCGTCCTTCGTGAACAGCCCAGGGCCGAAGGAAAAGGTCAGGGTCAGGCCCGAAGGCGGCAGCCCAAGGGCTGAACCGCCATCGGGGCCGGGTACGGTCAGATCCGGTTTCAGCGGCTCCGCCGTCAGACCCACGGTCATGCGCTCGGCCGCCGCGGTCCAACGCTGCATCAGGCCGACGAGATCAGACCGCTTCTGCGTGACGAGATCGAACACCATGAAATAGGTGTGGGTCTGCTGCGACGTGGCGATCCCGGCCTGATGGGTGCCGTGGAAGGGCACCATCAGATCCGTGGGTATCGCCGCCGGCGCGGCCTGGGACGGGGTCTGCACGGGTGCGGCCCCCATCACGCCGGCCGCTGCCACCATCCCCCCCGCCCCTGCCAAAACGCCACGCCGCGAAGCGCCTTGGCTTTTACCGTGGTTAAACGGGCAACTCATTCCGCGGTCACCAGGGTATTGTTCTCGTCTTCCACATAATAGAAACCCTTGCCCGCCGGCGTGAGGGCGATTCCGAACAGGTCGCCGCTGCCCGGTGGGCTTTGTGCCTTATCGGCGTCGATCCAGGAGGCTTGGACCTGCTTGCCGGTCTCGGGCTGGATCTCGACCACCTGCCCATTCAAACCGTTGACCACCAGCAGATCGCCGTCAGGCGCGAAGGTCATCGCCAGGGGCCGCTGCAGCATGCCCTGGCCCGTGACGGCCGCACCGGTGCCCGCACTATCCGTCCGGTCCGCAGCGTTGGCGATCGCTACGACACGATTGCCGATCGCGTCAGATACGAACAAGGTCCCGTTCGGGCCGAGGGCAAGACCGGTCGGGCCGATCAGAAAGACGCTCTTGTCAGCCTGGGCGCCGAAACCGCTGCCGATAACCGTCTCATTGACGACACTGGGCGGCTTTCCGACGGGGATAGCGAGGTTGATCCGCAGTACCGTCGCATCATGAACAACCGGCGGTGTGCCGTCGGGCGACCCGACACCGAAGCCGGCGTTGCTGACAAACAGCGTCGCGGTCGTGCCATGGTCGATGGTCGCCATATTGCCCCAGGGCATATTGATCATGCTGCCGGTCAGGGCGTCGGCGACGTGGCCTTGCGAGTCGAGGACGATCAGGCAACCCGTGCCGCGCGTGTTCGTGGTGCCGTCGGTGCTCGGTGCGCTGCCGACGATCACCCAGCCGCTTTTCAGCATCGTCATGGCCGTCGTCAGACCCACGCCCCCCGGGCATTGCGGCAGCTTACGATCAATCTGCGCGAAGACCGAGACCTTCCTGGTCGTCGGATTGTAATCCATGATCGTCGTGCCGAGACCCTGAAGGTTCGCGGTGTTATTGAAGTTCGTGACCAGAACGTCGTTCTTCTGGATTGTCCCGGCCGAGACCGGGGCCACGACGATGGCATAGGGGTTCTGGTCGCCATTGCCCGGCACCATCGAGCCCACAGTCGTATGATGATGGATCGCCGCCAGGAATGGCGCGGGCTCGGCCGCCATCGCGGCGGAGGCGCTCAGAAGCGTGCCCGCGCCCAGGGTAAGGCCCAGTGCCAGGCGGCTGCATCCGCCGGCGCCCGTGCGCGCGAAGCGGTGAATGGCGGCCACGCCTTTTTTCTCGAACGGCTGGTTGTTCATCTGCAAGCCCCAGGGATTGATATCGCGCGACTATATTGCGAGTAATTCGCAATCGCAACCCCGATCACAGGCATCGGAGCGACCGGGCGGCGATCCCCCGGCGGTCAGCCGGGTGTCCAGCGGAAGGGTGTCGGGGAAGCGAGCGCGCCCGACGATGCCGAGGCCGCGATCGCCTCCGCCGACTGCGGGCGGCCGAGCAGGTAGCCCTGAAGTTCGTCAAGGCCGAGCAGGCGGGCGACACTCAGATGCTGCTCCGTCTCTATTCCTTCGCCCGTCACACGAATGCCGAGTTCCCGCGCCAGCCCCACGGTTGAGCGCAATATCGCCGCCGTCTGGTGGCTTTGCGGCACGCGGCGAAGGACATCGCCATCGATCTTGATCCGATCGAAGGAAAACCAATCAAGCGCGGCGAGGCTGGAATAGCCCGTCGGAAAGTCATCAAGCGCGATCTGGATGCCCATGTCGCGTAACAGTTTGAGGTCGCTCAGGCTCTCCTTCGTCCGCATCAGCGGCGATGTTTCACCAAGCTCAATTTCCAACCGCTCGGCGGGCAAACCCGTGGTTTTCAGCACTTCGACCACCGCATCCACAAGCCCTCGGCCGCCAAGCTGGCGCGGCGAGACATTGACAGCAATCCGCGCGCCATCGGTCCACCGCGCTGCATCCCGGCAGGCACGGGCTAGAATCAGCTCCCCTAGCGGCACAATCAGCCGGCTCTGCTCGGCGACCGGGATGAAGTCGCCGGGCGGCAGCAGCCCCATTCTTGGGTGGTGCCAGCGCAACAGAGCCTCCCGCGCGACGACGGTGCCAGTCCGGGTGCAGAGAATCGGCTGATAGAAAACCAGAAGCTGGTTCTCGTCGCTCATTGCCTCCTTAAGCTCGGTCAACAGGTCCCGGCGGTCGAGACCAGGCATGAAAAGGCAGTAATTCCCCTTGCCTGCCGCCTTGGCTGCATAAAGGGCAGCATCGGCCCGAGACAGCAGAACGGTCGGTTCGCGCCCGTGCTCCGGCGCGCTTGTAATGCCGATGCTGACGCCCACGCGGATCGGCCATGCGGCCCCGAATTCGATCGGTTCAGCCACCGCGTCGATGACGCGGCGCGCGCGATCCTGCGCCGTGGTGACTGTGGCCGCCGGCAGCAGGGCGGCGAATTCGTCACCGCTCAGCCGCGCGATGAATGCGCTGTCCCCGAGTTCGCGGCGCAGCCTGTCGCCCACGGCCCGCAGAACCATATCACCGGCGGCATGGCCGAGCGTGTCGTTCACGCTCTTGAATCCGTCAAGGTCGAGGTAGAGCACCGCGAACCAAGGCTCCTGCCGCTCCGCCTGCCCAAGCAATTTCGCCAGATGGTCATTGAAACCCGCGCGATTGGGCAGTCCCGTGAGCGCATCATGGCAGGCGAGATAGGCATTCTCGCGCTCGGCCAGAATAAGGTTGAGGATCTGGTCGTGCAGACGCTCCGAGAGGGTGATCATGCCGATGATGGCGACAGCCACAATGATCCCGAGGATGAGTTCCCAGCTATGAAAGTTGATCGCGACCCCCGACAGGAACGGAATGCTCACCAGCAGGAGCTGGAGAACGGCCGTGCGGGGGATCGGCGAGTTCCGTGCCGTGATCGCGCCGATGACACCGACGACCAGCACGGCGGCGAGCAGCACGACGATCGGATTCTCGGAGAGAGCGCAGAGCAAGCCCGCAAGACCGATCATCGCCGACCATGCAAGCCCGCTCGCGACGTAAAGCAGCACGGGCTCCTCGCTATGGCGCGGGGCATGCCTGGCACGGTGAATCAGGACGTAGCGCAGGAGGAGAAGCCCAGCCTCGAAGAAAATCCAGACCAGGGGCCAGATCGCCCGGGTCAAGACCCAAATTTCGAGAGCAACGAGGCTGGAACAGGCGGCAGCCACGACCATCGAGGTCGTGCGCGACAGCACCATGCTGGTCATCAGGAACACCATGTCGCTGGAAGGTGTCCGGCGATGCCGAACCAGCCAGCGCAACGGCTTGAGTAGAAGCTGACGAACGAACGACATCCTGCCCCACCGTATGCTTACGGTGGCCCTATGGTTCGCAGCGCCAGATTGCAACGCAACTTGAGCCCGCCATAGCTTCCACCTAACCTTCGTGGCTAAGTATAATCTATGATTGATCTTTTATCGCTACTATGGATTTTTTGGAAGCAACTTTAAGCTTTATACTTGCATATTCTGGTTGCCATAGCATTCGGCACTCTTATCCCGGCTCCGACGCCTTGTGTGCCAAAAGCGCCATCAGCCGCCTGTCCCGCCACTCTTGCCGAGCCGCATGTTCCCCCGCAGGGATACGCGACCGCTGCATCCGGTGCAGCAGGTCAATGGCTTCGGCCGACCATGACGGCGGCGCGCTCTCCGCCATCATCTTGCGGAAACTCTCGCCGTACCGGGCGCAATAATCCGCGAGACCGTCCGGCGCGTTGAGATCAATCGTCTCGAAGGGACCCATGAACGACCAGCGTAAGCCCAAACCGTCCTTGACCGTCGCGTCGATATCGGCGGGATCGGCGACACCCGCCTCGACCAGATACATCGCCTCCTGAAGCAGAGCGGCCTGCAAGCGGTTTAGAATGAAGCCCCCGATTTCCCGCTTCACCACGGCTGGCACCATGCCCACCTCCTGCATCAGCGCACGCGCTCGCGCGACGACGTCGGCCTCTGTCCAGGGCGCAGGGCTCAACTCGACGAGAGGAATGAGATAAGGCGGGTTGACGGGATGCGCGACGAGACAACGGGCGCGGCCCTTCAGCGCCTCCGTGAACAGGCTTGTCCTGATCGTGCTTGTCGAGCTGGCGAGAATGGCACCGGTTGCCGCGATCGCATCCATCCGCGCGAAAAGCGCCTGCTTCTCCGCCACACGTTCCGGACCACTCTCCTGAACATAGTCGGCACCCTCGATGGCCTCCTCCAAACTCTCAGCACGGCTCAGCCTTGGCTGTATGGCATCCGGATCTCCGCCGTTCAGCAAGCCAGCGCGACCAAGTTCAGGCAGCCGCCGCGCGATGAACGCCAATGCGGCCGGAACCGCTTCAGGATGCGGGTCCCACAGCGAGACCGAGCAGCCGCCCCGGGCGAAAACAATGGCCCAGGACCGTCCGATCAGCCCCGAGCCTATGATTGCGATTTTTCTCATGCCCGATGTCCCGCCCTCGTCTCTTGCACGCGCATCAGAAAGCGACCCTGTCAACACCTTTCAATTCAAGAATATCGCGGGCCTCGGCCGGCGTCGCGACCTCCAATCCTAAACCTTCCACGATCTTGCGGGCCCGGTTGACCTGTTCCGCATTGGTTTTGGCCAACTGGCCGCGCCCAATCCATAGGCTGTCCTCAAGCCCGACCCGAATATTTCCGCCCATTCCGGCTGCCATCGCCGCGATTGGCATCTGCATCTTTCCCGTCCCCAATACAGACCAGCGGTAGTCACCGCCAAAGAGGCGGTCCGCGGTCCGCTTCATGTGCATCACGTCCTCCGGATGAGTGCCTATACCGCCGAGAATGCCAAAAACGGTTTGGACGAAGTAAGGCGGTTTCACCAATCCGCGCTCGGCGAAATGCGCGAGATTGTAGAGATGGCTGATATCGTAGCACTCAAACTCGAACCGCGTTCCGTTGCCAGAACAGGCCTCAAGTGCGTATTCGATATCCTTGAAGGTATTGCGGAAGATCAGATCGGTGCTGTTCGCGAGGTGCTCACGCTCCCATTCATGCTTGAATTCGCTATACCGCTTGAGCATGGGGAAAAGCCCGAAGTTCAACGAACCCATGTTGAGCGACGCGACTTCAGGCTTGTAGGTCGTCGACGGACGGATGCGCTCGTCTATCTTCATGTAGGGCGCGCCACCACTTGTCAGGTTGATGACGACATCGCTCGCCTGTTTGATACGTCGCAGGAAAGGCAGGAAGGCTTCCGGACTCTGGTCCGGCTTGCCGGTCCTCGGGTCTCGCGCATGAAGATGCACGATCGCCGCGCCCGCCTCGGCCGCGCCCAACGCGGCTTCAGCAATCTCCTCCGCGGTTACCGGTAGGTAGGGGGACATGGATGGCGTATGGATCGCACCCGTGACCGCACAAGTGATGATGACTTTTCCTGCTACGGGCATCAGCCATTCCCCTTGGCGTGCGAGAAATCAGAGCGATTCGACGTTGCCGCATACGCTGATCGATTGACCGGAGATATTCCAACCGGCCTTGGAACAGAGGAAGATGGCAGCGGAAGCGATATCTTCCTGTGTTACCATATGCCGAAGCGATATCCGCTCCAAATACTCTGCCTCCATCGTCTCATAGGCGACACCGACTTGTTCGGCCCGCGCCCGGATCACGCCTTCCATGCGCGGACCTTTGACGATGCCAGGCAGGATGGCGTTGACGCGGATGCCGGCGGGGCCAAGCTCTTTCGCGAGACTTTGGGTGAAGCCCACGACCGCCCATTTTGACGCCGAATATGGCGTGCGAAAAGCATAGCCGAAACGCCCCGCCGCTGAAGACATATTGATGATTGCAGCCTCACCGGCCGCGCGCAGCAACGGCACCGCATAATGCGCGCAGTAGAACTGCCCGTTCAGATTGATGTCGATGGTGTCGCGCCAGGCGCTGGTCGCAATGTCGTCGACAGTGCCGGTCGGCCCCGCGATCCCTGCATTATTGATCAGAACATCGAGACCGCCCAGCGCATCCGCCGTATCCTCGAGCAACCTCTTCACATCATCTTCGCGCGATACGTTGGCGACGCTCGTGGTGACGCCAAGCGTCCCCCGGCACTCGGCCAGCGCCGTCTCATTGACATCGCAGACATGGACACGCGCGCCATCCCCGACAAAAGCATCGGCAATCGCGCGGCCGATCCCCGCCGCTCCCGCCGTGATAAGCACCCGCAGACCCGGCTTGATTTGGCGGTTTTGCATCGGCATCTCCCTTTCAGCTCACCGAGCCGTCAGCTCACAAGCGATCCTGCTCAGTCCCGGAACTGCTTTGCAAGTGCATCGGCCGCGCGGGCAAGTAAGCCGACATCGACACCAACAGCGGTGAAGCTCGTTCCAAGCGTCATGCATCGCTTTGCGAAGGCGACATCGCCTGTGAGAATGCCTGCGGGTCTGCCACATGCACGGACCCGCGCAATCGCATCCTCGACTGCGGCCACAACCGTCCCGTGCCCAACCTGGCCAATGTGACCGAGGCTGGCCGCAAGGTCTCCGGGGCCGACGAACACGCCATCCACACCGTCAACCGCACAAATATCCTCCAAGGCTTCAAGCCCCGCTTGCGTCTCGATCTGGAGAAGCAGGCAGATCTCCCGTTCCGCGATCTTTGGATAGTTTGCGATACGCCCAAACTGCGTGGCCCGCGTGAGAGCCGAAACGCCACGGATACCGGCGGGCGGATAGCGGACCGCCGCGACGGCTGCGCGTGCTTCTGCCGCCGATTGTATATACGGGACAAGCAAGGTTTGCGCGCCGACATCCAGGAACCGTTTGATAAGCACTGGATCGTTACTGGCAGGCCGAACGACTGCCGACAGATGAGAAAAGCCCGAGAGCGCCTGCAGTTGAGAGAGCACCGTCAGCACATCACCGGGGGAATGTTCGGTGTCGAGCAGGAGCCAGTCAAACCCGGCCCCTGCGACTACTTCGGCAGCGAAAGCCGTGGACAGGGTTGACCACAAGCCGAGCTGGCGCTCTCCCGCAAGAATTGCGCGTTTGAAGCGGTTTTGAACGATGTTCATCAGACGAACGAGCCTGTCAGACAGCTGCCGTTCCACCACGGGTCGCACTGATGCGCGCCGCGTCAAGCACAGCAAGCGTCTGGATGGCTTCCTGAGCTGTCACGGGCGGCTCGCCACCGTCACGGACGGCTTTCGCGAAGGCCTCGTAATAGGCATGATATCGCCCTTGCTCCGATGGCACACGCTCGGTCCCGGACGCGGTCCGCAAAATTCCCCAATGCTCCGGCTTCTCATATCCCCAAGCGGCCAAATCATCGACAGGGCGCACACCCGCAAAGAGTGCCTGTGCCTGGACATCTGTGCTCGCCGACACGTAGCTTCCCGCCGCCCCATAGGCGCGGAACTCTCGCGAAGCGATATGGTTCAACTTGCTTGCCGACAAATGTGAATGCGCGCCACTCTCATGGACGATTGTCAGAACAAAGCTCGCGTCTGTTGTGCCCTCCGGCCGGTCGATCAGATCAAATTGCGCATCCACGGTTTTCGCAGGACCTAGAAGCCAAAGCATCTGATCCACCAAATGGCTGCCGAGATCACGCAACATCCCCCCCGTGGGGCCGGCTTCGAGGGTGTTCGGATCATCAAGGTCCATGCAGGAATGCAGGCGCCACAGGCGACCCAGACGCCCGCTCTCCAACACCTTTCGCAAAGTGAGAACGTCGGCGTCGAACCGCCGATTGTGGAAAACGCCTAAGGTTACTCCCTTGGCTTTTGCCGCGGCATCTAGCTCACGCCCCACTTCGGCGCTCGGAGCAAAAGGCTTGTCGGCGATGACAGGGACCCCGAAATCGATCGCCTCGAGTACAAGCTCCCGCCGTGTCTGAGGTGGAGTCGTAATCGTAACGGCATCAACGCCCGACTTCAACATCTCGGTAAGGCTGGGGAATATGGTCGTCTCGGGGAAATCAGCCTTGGCCTGCGCGATCGTGGCCGGTGCCCGGGCCACGATGCCGGCAAGCTCGACCCCTTCGGCCGCAACAATAAACGGGGCGTGGAAATACTTTCCGCCAACGCCATAGCCAATGAGACCAATTCGCATAGCCCTCTCTCCTTTCCAGCCCGCAGCGTGTTCGCGCCCCAGTTCGAACAGACATCCCACCACCGCTGGCGGAACGCCACCTCCCGATTTTTTAGCGGAGGACCAAGTCCCTCATCATGTCCAGAAGATCTTGGGCGACCTGATAGCTGTTTTCCTGGCGCTGCCGCTTGCTGAAGAGTTCGCAGCTCCACCAGTTGTTATAACCCGTCGCTTTGACAGCGTCGACCCAGTCCCGCAGCTTGATAACTCCCTGCCCAGTTGCGACGTTCCGGGCGACAACCTCGTCCGGAAAACCACCCGATAGTGGCAGCGAATCGCAGATGTGGACGCCAAAAATGTCGTTCTTATCCATCTTGGCGACCCGGTCCGGCGTGTCTCCGGAGGCGTAGCAATGCCAAAAATCAATGACCATCTTCACGTTCTCACGCTCAGCACGCCTGATGATCTCGACTTGCTTGTCGATCGTATTCAGGGGCGTCCAGGCGAGAGCCTCGATATAGAGGAACAGCCCGAACTCCTGTGCCATGTCCGCGAGGGACCGAATATTTTGAGCCGTCAACGAGAGCTGCTCGGGCTCCGTGCGCTCGATCAGCCCGATATAGAGGCCATCCGGCCGCGCCGCCGGCGCTGCGGTCATCGCCCGGATATCGAGCGGGCCGGTCAGAATCTGCACCCCCTCCGCGCCAACATGGTGCGCCAACTGAAAGAGCGACCTCGCCTCCTTCTTCAGGGCCGGCAGATCGGCCCCCTGACGCTCGATGTCGGCGAGGTATCCAAATCCCGGCATCGCGACACCATCACAGAGAGCCGAGAGTTCATCGATATCGTGCCCAGCCTCCAGAAAAGCCAATGCCTTTTTCCCGGAGCCGTCCAGACCGTCGAACCCCAGTCGTTTTGTAATGTCAATGTCTATTGCAAAAGTCGAATGAAGCGACACCGTCGCATTAAAGACAAGGCGATTAGATTTGACGGCAGACATGCCACGCGACCTCCTCATTCATCTTAGTTATATCGGCGCACCAGAACAGGGATGTTTGCTTGCGCCTGCCACTACTCAACGTCATTGTGTGATTCGATGAGGCTGCACGCCCGATCCCCACCATGATATTTGGGCCCGAGAATCAACCCGCAGGCGACGGTCTCTTCAACACCGGCACCGCAAAGGCTGTAGCTCTTGGGTATCCTGATGGCATTCGTATTCCTATTTGCGCAAACCCACAATGCCTAAACCGCCCAGGTAAGAATCTTGCGCGCCGAAATAGCGCCAGAAAATCGATCGATACGCCCGTGAATGTCGGAGCCCTTGCCTCGCCACTGACTCCAGCCGCGACAGATGCGGGCGTCAGAGCAAGGACTGGTACGCGGCGTCATAGGTTTGTCATTGACCTGCAAGCCGGGCCTAGTATTTTGAATACAAGCTCATCACTTGCTCGCCCCTAGACAGGCTATATGAATGACCACTGATAGCGCGGACATCATCGTCATTGGCTCCGGCATGGGGGGAGCAACGGTCACGCACGCCCTCGCGAATACAGGCGCCCGGATCGTCATCCTTGAAAAGGGCTTCCAACTGCCTGAGCGCCCCGAAAATCGGGACGCACGCGCTATCTTCCTCAACGGAAATTTCCTGACGGACGAACTCTGGTTTGATAGCCAAGGCGAAGGCTTCAATCCGCGCAACTACTATTACCACGGCGGGAACACGAAGTTTTATGGCGCTGTGCTCTATCGGTACCGTGCCACCGATTTCGACGGCGTGGCTCACGCGGATGGCGACGCTCCGCCATGGCCGTTTCGCTACGATGAGCTTTCACCATGGTACGATCGTGCCGAACAACTGTTCAACGTGCGCGGGGCTTTGGGAGAAGACCCAACCGAGCCGAAGCATGGCGCGCCTTATTCATTCGTACCCGTGCCGGACGAGCCGGCCATTGCCCAAGTCAGGGAGAGGTTGGCAAAAGCTGGCCTGCATCCGTCGTCGCTCCCCCTCGGCATCGATATCGACAAATGGATGAGTTTTGGCAGAACGCCCTATGATGCCTACCCCGATGCGCGTTCCGGGAAGATGGACGCCGAGACCTGCGCCTTGCTGCCCGCACTGCAATTCCCGAATGTGAGCATCAGGAGTGGTGCGGAAGCGCGGAGACTCATTACCAACGAGGTGGGCGACAGGATCGAGAGCGTCGAGTATGTGCAAGGCGGGGAGACGAAGGCGATCTCCGCGCCGTTAGTCCTGCTGGCCGCTGGCGCCGTGCGCTCCGCCGCCCTTCTCCTGGCCTCGAAAGACGGTGGCCTGGCAAATCGGTCGGGGTCGGTGGGGCGGCATTTCATGAACCACAACTCGACGGCCGTCATCGCCATCGATCCGCGGTTTCGCAACGACTCCGAATACCAGAAGACCTTCGCCGTGAATGACTTTTATCTCTCGGACGGCCGCGGTGGACCGCCCCTCGGCAATGTGCAGCTCCTGGGGCGTGTCACGGGGCCGGTCTTGAAGTCCAATCTTCCCAAAGTGCCGGAGGGCATATTAAACGGGATCAGCCGCCGGGCGGTGGATTTTTACGCGATGAGCGAGGATTTGCCCGATCGGAACAGTCGCGTCCGTCTGGATGGGCAGAAAATCGTCTTGGAGTGGCGGCGCAGCAATATGACCGCAATGCGCGGTCTTGTAGCGCGCTTCAAAGAGTCTTTGCACGCGGCGGGCTTCCCGTTTGTCCTGTCTCGGCTCTTCGATCAAAAAGCGCCTTCGCACCAGTGCGGGACGATCAAGATGGGAACAGACCCGGCGTCATCGCCCGTTGATACCTTCGGGCGCTCGTACGACATACCGAACCTGTTCGTGGTTGATGCGAGCACGCTCGTGACATCGGCCGCAGTCAACCCGTCCCTGACCATCGCTGCGCTGGCCATGCGGACAGCGGACCACATTAGGCGGAACGATTTGGCATTGGGGTGAAGCGCGAGTACGTCACGTTTTCGATTTTTCTAATCATCGACGGATCTTTGGCCTGCCCTTCAGCAGATGAGCGGCGTCAAAATGTCCCTCTTCTTATGAGGTGCCCCTCGATCCGTTCATGCCGTGGTTCGGACGACAGAGGCGTTAGCAGGAGTTCAAGGGTCTTCTCGATCATAGCGTCAACAGGTTGGCGCACCGTGGTAAGGTTATAAGTCGGCCAGGACGCGGCAGGCACATCGTCAAAGCCAACAATCGCGATATCGTCAGGAACCTGGACGCCGTACTCAAAACGCAAGCGATCGGCGACCCCCATCGCAATGTCGTCGTCAGCGCAGAACACGCCTTGGAGCCCGGTAAATTCCTTCAGCAGAATTGCCGCGTCATGGCCCCAATTCCGGGTGAAGGAACCATCTGCCATGAAGACCGGGGCGATATCGCTTTCCTCAAGTCTGCTCAAGAAACCAAAGCGCCGGTCGCGATTTGTGGAGGACGATGTGCTTCCGCCGATATAGGCAAGTTGCGTTCGACCCGCCCCCAGGAACATTTCTGCAACCAAACGACCTCCAGCGAAATTGTCGCAGGCGACACTGCTGCTGGAACTATCAATGGAATAGCGATTCAACATAACAGTCTGCACGCCCCGGCTGCGCAGCCGCGCCGCCAGCTTGGATTGCAAAGTTGCTGTCAGTATAACCGCGGCCTTGACGCGATAACGCAGAATGAGGGGAAATGCGGCATCCACATCTCGATCTCCGGCCGCGTTGAAGAGCATTACATCGTGACCACGCTCCTGAATTGCCCAGGCCAGCTTGTCAAATATGTAGGGGTAGAAGCCGTTCGTCACGTTCGCGACAGCGAGAGCGATGACATTAGACTTCCCTGTCACGAGGGTTCTGGCACCAGCGTCTGGGATGTATCCGACATTTGCGCTCGCGGCGAGAACCTTGGCTCGTGAAGCCTCTGAGACGTAGCCGAAGCCACCAAGGACGCGCGAGACAACCGATTGGGAGACGCCGGCGAGGCGTGCTATGTCTTGTTGGGTTGTGGCCGACGGCAAGATATCGTTGTTGTGGTGTTGTTTTTGAGAAGTCCATACAGCTCGATCGTCCACCCGGGTTTGGCGCAACAGAAGGCACTCAAATATACACTTGCTTATCAATACGGGCATGTCTAGAACTAGACAATAGGAATACGAATGCAGCCGCAAGGGGACCGCGTTGAGTGGCGGCCTTCTCGTGATGGGGCTCGGTGGACGCGCGATGGATGCGGTGCGCGCCCGGCCCGCATCTGCACGCCCTGACATGGCACGTGGCTTTCCCCTTGCCCTGCGCTGGCCGTCCAGGAAAGATACTTGCCTGAACTGAGCCCGCGTTGTTCCGGGACCTTACGGAGAAGATCGATGGATATCGGACTTTTTATGATGCCCCTCCATAAGCCGAACCCTGATTTCAGCCTGATGATGGATGAATATCGCGCGGCTGGCGTCTTCGCCGACAAGCTCGGCTTCACGGAGTTGTGGGTTGGCGAACATTATTCCTCCAGCGCGGAGCGAATCGTCAGCCCGTTGCAATATTTTTCCTCACTGATCAACTCAACGAAGCAAATTAAATTTGCAACTGGCGTTCTGACCCTGCCTCACCACCATCCTGCACGTATTGCCGGTGATGTTGCGCAATTCGACCAAGCCTCTCGTGGTCGCTTCATCATGGGGATCGGCACTGGCAGCTTACCCACGGATTTCGAGCTGTTCGGAACGCCCGGGAATAAGCGCAATGCCATGATGATGGAGTTGATCGACCTCATTCATAAATTGTGGGAAGCCGACAAACCCTTCGAGTTCAAGGGAGAGTTTTGGTCCGTCAAGATTGAGACCGTGAATGATCGCTTTGGCTACGGTCGTCTGCTCAAGCCCTATCAGAAGCCTTATCCACCGCTCGCGATCTCCGTCATGTCTCCAAATTCACCGACGGCTCGCGAAGCCGGTGAGAAGGGCTGGGGCATGGCCTCGGCGAACTTTATTCATGAGAACTGGCTCAACTCGCATTGGGAGCAGTATGTCATCGGCTGCGACAAGGCGGGCCACCGGCCGGACCGCGCCAAATGGAGAGTGGCACGATCAATTCTTGTCGCCGAGACCGATGCCAAAGCAGCGGAATACCTCGCCAGAGAAGACAATAGTTTCCGTTGGTATTTCAACTTTATCTATGACGAAACCCGGAACTCGCCGCGCGCTTTGGCCATGAAAGCGGATAAGACCGTGCCGGATTCGGAGCTCACACTTCAGAATTGCCTCGACAGTATCATAATTTCCGGTTCGCCGCGAACGGTGCTCGATCGTCTTGTCGCGCTTGTCGACAAGATCGGAGGTCCTTTCGGCACCCTTTTGCTCGGTTACAAACAGTGGGACGAGCCGGCGGTTCATCAGAAGAGCTGGCGGCTTCTGGTCGATGAGGTGATGCCCAAGCTTCGGCAATACCAGGCCGCTCGCGGAGACAGGGTGTAGCCCGCGCCGTGCCGACGCATTCCGTATCTGACATTTGGGAGCTGTTCGCCGTACGATTTGCGAGCATCGGAGATCGGCGCGTCCATGACAACTTCATCGTGCGCGATATGCATGACGGACCCATGCCGCTCGACTTCTATTTCTGGTTTGCTCGCAATCGCCATCGGACGGTGTTGATCGATACCGGCTTTGCTCAATCATCGGCGCAGAAGCGGGGTCGGGCTCTGGAATATGCGCCTCACGAACTCCTACGGAAAGTCGGGATAGCGCCGGAGAGTATCGAAGACATCGTTCTTACGCATCTTCACTATGATCATGCCGGCGGTCTCGCGAATTTCCCGAATGCGCGATACCACGTTCAGGACAAGGAAGTTGCTTTCGCCACCGGGAGATCGATGTGCCATGTCCATCTTCGGTCGGCCTTCGACGTGCATGATGTTCATGCTGTGATGTCGTGCCTCTATGAAGATCGGTTGGTTTTCCACAACGGCGACGAGCAGCTTTTTGAGGGGTTGTCGCTTCACTTGCTTCCCGGCCATTCAAACGGTTTGCAGGGCGTCAGGGTGCAAACGAAACGCGGGGCGGTTCTTCTAGCCTCCGATGCGTCGCATTATTACGCGAACTTTCTGGAAAATCGGCCCTATGTTCTCTCGGTCAATCTACCTGAAACGCTTGACACCTATCGGCGCCTTCACGCGCTCGTCGATCGGCCGGATCAGATCGTGCCCGGCCACGATCCTCGCCTCCGCATGATCTATCCTCATTCGGAGATCAACGGTGTTCAGCTCTTCCTCCTGCATGAACAGCCAGCTTGGCCGCCTCCGCCCCCTCATGGCCAAGCCTGAATAGCAACGCCCGTCTCGGTCGGGATACAGGAAACACCATGACAGAGTCACCCTTCACGCCAAGCCGGTTGGGATTTGGCGGTGCCGCTATCGGCATTCGCAACTATATGAGCGCCTACGATGCTGGGTCCGATGAAGCCGTCGCATCCGCCGTTGCCGCGCTGCGCAGGGCAGCCGCTCTCGGCGTTACGTATTTTGATTCCGCACCATCCTACGGCAGCGGCCTGTCAGAAAGCATCATGGGACAAGCATTGGCCGGAGTTGGTTCGCGGGTTTTCGTCGCCACCAAATTCTGGCCCAGCGACCCGGGAGGCGTGCGCGCCTCGCTCGAGGCGAGCTTGAAAAATCTCAATCGGCCGCGCGTCGATCTTTTACAGATACACGGGGAAAGCTACTCGCCGGAACTCACGGAAGCGATTCTCGGCCGGGGCGGGCTCATCGATCAGATGGAAAGACTGAAGCAAGAGGGCCTTGTTGATAAAATCGGATTTTCCGTTGAAGATATGAGCGACGGCACCTATCAGCTGATCAGAAGCGGGCGCTTCGACGCAATCCAGCTGATGTACAATTTCATCTTGCAACATCCATATGAACCGTCGAGACCTTTTGGCGCTCTCTTTGAAGCCAAAAAGCACAAGATGGTGACGGTTACCATGCGGAGCGCAACCTCCGGTATCTTTCAGAGATGGGTGCAGGCCGTAAATCCGGGCAACACGTTCGACTATACGCCCGCATTGCTCCAATTTGTTCTATCAAATAAGCTCGTCGATGTAGCACTCGTGGGAATGCGGACGGTCCAAGAGGTTGACTCCTGTGTCGAAATTTGGCGGAACGAAGCCGATCGCATTGACATTGACCAGTTGTGGAATCGCTTCGTGGAGGACCAGCGCGCGTCGCCGCCCGCTTGATCGAACCTACGGATCTAATTCAGGAAACGCTTCGGCGAATAGGGCTCAGCTGCAATCTCCGGCTTTTCCCCGTTTATCAGCTGCGCAATGAGGTGGCCGCTTGCCGGGCCGCCGGTCAGCCCCGCATGCCCGTGGCCGAAACACCCATAGAGCCCGGCCCTTCCGGGGAATTGCCCGATCACGGGAAGACTGTCCGGAAGAGAAGGACGGTGCCCCAGCCAGAAGGTCGGCTCCCCAAACTCCAATCCCGGGAAAAGCTGCCGGGCTTGCGCAATCAAATGGCGGGCCCGGCGCAAGGTCGGAGGTGCGTCCAACCCTGCGATCTCGACCGTGCCGGCCAGTCTCATACCGATTTCCATCGAATTCACGCCGAAAAGACCGCTCTTGTGAAGTATCGGGTAGTCCAACTGAACCGATGGATTTGGGAGGACCGTATGATAGCCCCGCTCACTTTCTAGGGGGACGGCCAATCCGAGCGGCTTGAGAAGCCGGTTGGACCACGCGCCGCCCGCAATTAAAACCGTGGAGCTGCGGCGGTTCGCGATGTTGGTGAAGACGAGCCAACCGTCTCCCTCACTTGGGCTCACGCTCAAGACCTTTTCGTGGATAATGCAGCCGCCTTCTCTCCGGACTTGATCCGCAAGCGACGCGACCAGCCGCGCTGGGTTGATCGTGTGGCCGTTGCCGGGAATGAACAGCCCCCGACTGATGGTCGGGGACACGGCTGGCAGCATCGAGTGAATGCGGGTTTGATCGAGAATTTCAAACTGAACCCCGAACCGCTCCCGCAGCTTGTTCTCGAAACCCGCGGTTGATGATGCCGCCGGGCCGTCCCAGAGATAGACTTGACCCTTGCGGCGAATCAGACGGTCATAGGCCTCAGCCCCTACAAGGGCGTGCCAATGCTCAAACGTTTTATGATGCAACAGACGAAGAGCGTCGGAGGCGCGATAGACTTGCGCCGGTCGACTGGAACGGAGAAACCGCACGAGCCAGGGCATGGCAACCGGTGCATAGCTTGCCTTGAGGGCGAAAGGCCCGACAGGGTCGGCAAGCCAACGCGGCACTTTCCAGACGACGCCGGGCAGAGCTGTCGGCATCGCGGTATCGGCGACAAGGAAGCCCGAATTGCCGAATGACGCGCCCTCTCCTGGTGGTAACTCGTCAATGACATCGACACTATAGTCACGCCGAAGTAAATGGAGAGCCGCGCTCAGTCCAACTACCCCCGCCCCGACAATAGCCACATGTCGTCCACGCATCTCAACTCTCATGATCTAATCCATCGGCAAAATAGTAATATCACTGGCAGGCGCCTCGCTGGCCTCATGCTCGGGCCGGGATGTTATGACGGGCGCCGTTTTCGGGGGCATTCATCCCCATTATCACAAATTTCACGCAGATCCGCATTCAGCACGGCATGCTGACATACTCCCCTAGCGGACAGGGCGGTCATCGGGCGCTCTGTAAGCACTGCGCACTTCAAATGAGAGCCGGATTGCCCAGAAATATTGAAAGCCGGCCCCCTGCGATTACACTAGAAAGGGCGGTAGACTCGCAACTTAGGTAAGAAATCGATGTCAGTTGAGGCAGAGAGGAGCCACGGTGCCTCAAACCTGCGCCCGCCACCATTTAGCACTCAGCGATGGATTTGGACTCTTCCCGCCCTGATTGTTGGCGTGGTGGCACTTGTGGCGGCCAGCTCTGTGTTCGACGCCCTGTTCGATCGGACCCTCGCCGTTCGGCAAGCCCAATACCAATCGAGCATCGCGCAGGTGCGCCGGGTCGATACGGTGCTGATAGAGGCGGAAAGCGCTCTACAAGGCTTCGCCATCGGCGGCCGAGTTGTGGATCTCGCGCGTTTCGTGTCTCGCCTTGAGGTTCTCGATAGCGCGATGCCGCCTATTCTTCAGCGTGTTGACAGCTACGTCGAGAGCGCCCCGGGTGCCGCGGTCGGGTTGACCTTGCCCTCGCGCGATTTCGCGGACCTGCAGGCGCGCTGGGCTGCGATTGGTTCGAGTGACGCGGGCAACCAATCGGTGCAAACCGCGATAACGGAATTGGCGCTCGCCACGAGTGCCTCGGTGGGTCGGCTCAGAAACAGCATCGCCGGTTATCTCACTCAACTCACGAACGAAGCGGCCCTCAATGACAGTCTAAGCCAGGCGGAGCAGCGGTGGCTTGATATCTTCGATATCTCCTGCGCCATGCTTGCGATGGTCGCGATGCTCTACGCTTTCCACAGGATCATGAGAGCACTCGATTCCGGTTTTGCGGCCCGGCATCAGGTCGAACAGCTGTTCTTTATGGCCGATATGCTGCAGAGCGCCGGAGGGCAAGAGGACACGAACGAGGTTCTCCGTGCCGCGTCTACAAATTTGCTACCGGGGTTCAGCGGGGCGCTCTATGTATTCAATAATTCCCGCGATCGTTTAGACCTTTCGACAAGCTGGGGCGCCTTGGCGGAGGGCAAGCCCGACCATATTCCCCCCGACTCCTGCTGGGCGCTTAAACGCGGAAAGCCGCATCTCAACCAGACAAAAGAAGGGGCGCTACGGTGTAGCCACGCCAAGTCCGAACAGGCGATCTTGGAAATCCCCATGGTCGCTCGTGGCCAGTTATACGGATTACTGACAATACTCGGGGAAGGGCCGAACGCGGAGACACGGTTGGAAGACGCCCGCCCCATCGCCACAGCTATGGGCGACGCAATATCGCTAGCCCTATCAAGCGTCGATCTACGCGAACGGTTGAAAAACTTGGCGCTACGCGATGCGCTAACGGGACTATACAACCGTCGTTTTCTGGAAGAGATGCAGCAGCGGCTGGGAAGCGAATCCGAACGGCAGAAGACATCCGTCTCAGCCATCATGATAGATCTTGATCATTTCAAGAAAATCAATGACCAGCACGGGCACGCCGCAGGAGATAATATACTTCGGGAAGTGTCCGCATCAATTCTGTCGTGTCTGCGTGCCGTGGATGTCGCGTGCCGGTATGGAGGAGAGGAATTTGCGGTTCTTCTCCCCGGCTGCTCGTTGAGGGCAGCGACCGCGAGAGCCGAGGAGATTCGCGGCCGGATCAATGAGAGGACAGCCTCCGGCCCCGCGCCTGTCACCGTCTCTCTGGGCGTCGCTTCGATACCGGAAACGTGCGTCGGTATTGCCGATCTGCTGCCGGCCGCGGATGCCGCGCTCTATATGGCGAAGCATCAAGGTCGGAATTGCGTGGTGGCAGCCCCAACCCGCTCGACGACGCAAAAATTGAGCTTGATCGAAACCGATCCCTCCGCACGGTCCTCAGCGCAGCCTTCCGACGAACCGACGCCACCGCGATCCCGAGGCATGTGAGCAACGCGCCGGAGTACAACGACCCGCTTTAATCACCCGCGACACGAGCAGCTGCGACCACCACAAGCGGCAGCATACCGACGCCCAAAAGCGCAGTGCTCAAACTGGTCGCTGAGGCGGCAACACCGATGAGAGCAGGGCCGCACAGTAACCCGCCGTAACCAAGTGCCGTGATCACGGGAAGGGACACATTCGTTGGCACGCCGGGCACGCGCGCGGCGGCGCCGAACAGGAGAGGCACAATGTTGGATGCACCCAGCCCCACCAACCCGAATCCCAGGACTGCCAAGGGTCCAGGGAATAGGATGACAGCCCCCCAACCCAACACCGTGACCAGCCCACTGACTCGCAGCAGAGGCACCACGCCCAATCGTGCGGCCGCACGATCGCCGGTCATCCGCCCAAACGCCATCGTGACCGAGAATGCGGCATAGCCCAGGCCGCCATATGCGGTCGGCAGGCCCTTAGCGTGAAGATAGATCGCGCTCCAATCAAGCGTCGCTCCCTCACCAAGGAAGCAAAAAACGCAAAGCACGCCAATGAACAGCACAATGGGGCGAAATGCCGCCGTCCAGGTTGGTGTCTGCGAGACAGTTCGCGCTTGGGGGAGACCTGACAGGAGGCCGCCGGAACGCGGCAGCCAGAGAGCCAGGAACAAAACCGCTATAACAAGGGCTCCGGCCAGAACGGGCAGCCCGGTGCTCAGCAATGCCGTCAGGCCAAGCGATCCGGCCAGGCCGCCGATACTGAACATACCGTGGAAGCCTGACATCAGCGGACGATGGCTCTCGGCTTCGACTTCGACTGCCTGAGAGTTCATCGAGGCATCAAATCCGCCGAGCCCCATGCCAAAGGCAAACAGAGCCACGGCAATGCTGACCGGACTGGGCAGAATTGCGAGGAGCGGCAAAACGACCGTGATTAAGCATGAACTACCGACCAGGCAGCGGCGCGACCCGTGCCGGCGGAGTGCCCAAGAAATCAGCGGCATCACGGCGATGGCACCCAGGCCCAATCCCATGAGTACGCTTCCAAAGCCGGCCGTCCCCAGACCTGTGCGGGCCTTTGCGAAAGGCACCATTGGCGCCCAGGCCGCATTGGCGAAGCCGCCGGCAAAAAAGTAGAAGCGCGTCGCGATGCGCGCCCTTGGTAAAGAAGTCGCGTCCGTTTTAGTCACGCTTCGGGCACCTCATGCCGTTTCCTCCACCGGCAGTCATAAGGCCCTAAGCGCTGTGCTTCCAGTCGGAGGGGCTGGCAGTAAGCGACTGAACACTCGCCATCCCGTCAACCCTCGGGCGGCCGGTCGATCCCCGGAGGATTAGGCTTGTGTCCAGTAAGACCGGGCGAATCTTCTGCCCGGTCGTCAACTGCTGCAGAAGAACCTCGGCGGCAATTCGGCCCATCTGTGCGGCCGGAACAGAAACGGTCGTGAGCGACGGTTCCGCGGTCGCCGCAAAGTCAATGTCGTCAAAACCGGTCACCGATAAATCCTCGGGTATCCTCAAGTTCAGCCGTCGGGCCTCATGGAGAACGCCGACCGCCAAAATGTCGCTGGAGCACATCACGCACGTCGTCTCTGGCCGTTCGTTGCGGACTTGCCTCAGCGCCTCCGCCCCACGCCTGACGGTGTAGTCACATTCTATGACACGACCATTCGGATCGAGGCCTTCGCGGAGCAGCGCGGCATTGAACGCCTCGATCCGCGCGGCTTGGCGATCATTGTTCGACTGGGGACCGGAAAGGAAGACGAATTCGCGATGGCCGAGTTGCATCATATGAGTTGTCAACCGCCGGATGGCATCCGCGTTGTCGAAGCCGACGGATGGGAAGGCGCCTTTCGGGTCGAATATATAGGTTGAAACGACCGGAATTTTTCGCTGAACCAGATACTCCACCAGCGGCGGATCGGTGATTTGCCCGACAAACATGAGCGCCTCCGCCCCCCGTTCAACGAGTAGTCTCATCTTTTCCTTTAAATCACTTACTCTAAAGCCTACCGACAGCACGATGGTGAGGTATCCGGCGGCCGACATCACATCCTGAAACGTGTTCACCAACCTCGCGAATAGCGCGTAATCAAGCGTCGGGATGACGGCTGCGACGATATGGGATCTGCGCGACCTCAGCATCCGCGCCCCCGGATGCGGGGAATAGTTCAAGCTGGCAGCCGCTCCCAGAACGCGCTGCTT
This sequence comes from uncultured Pseudomonadota bacterium, assembly GCA_963745125.1. GTDB lineage: Bacteria > Pseudomonadota > Alphaproteobacteria > Acetobacterales > Acetobacteraceae > Acidisoma. Next base: position 342,547 of record CAVUWB010000006.1, on the reverse strand, counting down.
GGCCTCCTCCGTGACGATTTGGGGCGAGGAATATGTCCGCGAGACGGTCGCGACCGAGACTTGGGCGAGCTTTGCCACATCGGTTACTGTCGGATGGGTGCGTGGCTGCTTCTTCCGCAAACTGTCTATCCCTTCAGGTCTCGCGACGGTTCAATAATGGCGTTCTCCTCACGACGGAATATAGTATGTCCCTTGAGCTGGTGAAATGGGCGCGCGCCCACGGATATGGTCGGCCAATTTCTCCGCCATCATGATAATCGGCGCATTCAAGTTGCCACTCACGATTTCCGGCATAATTGAAGCATCGACGACACGAATGCCCTCAAGACTATGGACCTGCCCATATTCGTTTACAACTGCGCGATCATCATAGCCCATCCGGGCCGAGCAGCAGGGGTGATAATTTGTCCCGACATTGTCTCTAAGCCAGGCGAGAACGTCATCATCCGATTTGACATTCGCACTCGGAGTGGTTTCCTCCGCCCGCAGGTCATCCCAAGCAGGCTGCGAGATGGTTCGTCTTGTCTCATGAACTGCTGCGATGAGATCTTGCCGGTCACGGTCAGCGGCAAGATAGTTGAACATAAACTTCGGTGATTTCTCCGGATCTGCCGAATCGATCCAGACCTTCCCTTCGCTCTCAGGGCGCATCAGGCTGAGAAAGTATTGGAAGCCCTGTTCGAGCTGCACGGACCCGTGCTGCAGCTCGCCAATCATTGGGACGAACTCCCATTGAATGTTCGGGATCGGATCGTCGCTATTGGTTCGGAAGAAGCCACCAACTTCGAAGAAGTTCGTCGCGCCAAGACCCTTTTTCAAGAACAGCCATTCCGCGCCAAGCTTGAGCTTTCCGAGGCCGGTCAGCTGACTGACGACTGAGACGTTCTTCTTGATCCGGTACTGAACCGCAGCGGCGACGTGATCTTTGAGCCCCAAGCCGACACCGGGCAGATGGGCAACCATGTCAATGCCCAGGCCCTTCAGATCCGCCGCGTTGCCTATACCGGACAGCATCAGGAGTTGTGGGCTGTTCAACGCCCCAGCGCAAAGGATGACCTCACGGCTGATGTCGACTTTCCGCAGAGATGTCTCGCCCTTGATCTTGAAATGCACCCTGACCGCACGTTTCCCCGCAAATTCAATCTTGTGAACCTTCGCGTTGGTGACGACATCCAGGTTAGGCTTTTCCGGCTGTTCGTGAATATACGCGCGAGCGGTGCTCCAGCGCAGACCTTTGCCAATATTTCGCTGAGTAATATGAACGCCTTCTTGCCGATAGGCGTTATGATCCTCGACGCGACGATGGCCCGCCTGCACGCCCGCCTCAAGGAAGCATTGATAGAGCGGGTTATTGGCGGCGCAGGTCTCTATCCGCATGGGGCCGGAGGCTCCGCGATAGTCGTTCCCACCTTTGTCAAAGGTCTCGGCCTTCCGGAAATACGGCAGCACGTCATTATAAGCCCAGCCAGGCAAATTGTTCCCTGCCCAGCGATCATAGTCCATAGGGTTCCCACGAACCCAATTCATGCCATTGATCGAGGACGATCCGCCGAGAACGCGCCCGCGCGCCTCCAGGATCGTTCGGTTGTTGCAGTGAGGCTCCGGTTCGCTATGATAGTACCAGTTGTATTTATCGTCTTTGAGCGGGAACCCCAGTGCGGCGGGCATCTTGATATAGATGCTGTCGTCCCAGGGCCCGGCTTCGAGCATCAATACACGGACGTTATCCTCTGAGATTCGACCCGCGATCACGCTTCCCGCTGAACCTGAGCCAATCACGACATAGTCATACTCAGAACGGGAGAGACCGCGGCGTTTTAGGGCACTCATCAGCCTTCCTTTCGATTTTTATCGCTTATCTGTAATCATTTACATTCGACCAATAGCTTCCGCAAGGATTTTTAGCCTCCGCAAATTGCCATTGCCGCCGGCTTTTCTTCTCTATGCCGATGACGTGCCACCAGTTAAGCATCGCACGTCGAGAACTGCAAAACGCCCTTGACTCCACTACACGCTCACGGCAAATTGCCTTCAATGTAATTGATTACATGTGCTGGCAGGCTTCAGGACGTGCTCGGCCTTATAGTCGTCATGGTTTGGCGTTAGTCTACCGATCCACCCTTCTGCCGTTTCATGCAGTGTTTTTATCCAGGCGTCCCGAAGGCTATGGCATGAAGACAAGTCAATATGACGCGATCATCGTGGGCGCGGGTTCCGCCGGCTGCGTCGTCGCCAGGCGGCTCGTCGAAGGCAACCGGTCGGTGCTGTTGCTTGAGGCTGGGCCAAAGGATAACTCAATTATACTGCGGATGCCGGCAGCGCTTGGCCTGCCTCTCACCGACAAAAAATACAACTGGGGCTTTGTGAGCGAGCCCAATCCAGGCCTCGACGGGCGGACGAGTGATCAGCATCGCGGACGGGTCCTCGGGGGTTCGTCTTCGATCAACGGTATGGTGTTCGTTCGCGGCAACCCGCGTGACTTTGACCATTGGGCCGCGCTCGGCCTGCCGGATTGGTCATATTTGGACTGCCTCCCGTATTTCAAACGAATGGAGACCTTCGAGGGCGGCGCCAACGCTTATCGCGGAGCGAACGGGCCGCTTCACGTGCAGAGATGTAAGATGGAAAACCCCCTCTACAGTGCCTTCCTCTCTGCCGGACAGGCCTTTGGACTAAAATTCAATGAGGACCAAAATGGCGGGTTTCAGGAGGGGGTGAACGTCGCGCAGGCGTCGATACATGGCGGTGCTCGGCAGAGCACATCAGTTGCGTTCCTCAACCCCGTCATCGGTCGAGAAAACCTTACGGTGGAAACGGGGGTTCTCGTAACCGGATTGCAGGTCTCGGGAAACCGCGTCGAAGGTGTCAATTACACGAGCGGGGGTCGCACCGTTACAGCGACCGCGAATGAGGTCATTCTGGCGGCCGGCGCCTATGGAACACCCCAGCTCCTCATGCTGTCGGGCATTGGCGATCCCGACCACCTCAATGCCGTTGGCGTGGCAACGCGCGTGCGGCTGCCGGGGGTGGGAAGAAATCTTCAGGATCATACCGCCGTTCCGCTGCAATACACGACAAAAAAGCAGCTTTCTCCCATCCGTCAGTTCTCGCCGGTCGGCCGCCTCGTGACCGGCGCGAGATGGATAGTGTCAAAAGGCGGGGGTGGCCGATCGAACTACTTTGAAGTGGGGGCCTTTTTTCGAGGAGACGACGACGCCCCTTTCGTCAACATGCAGCATGAATTCTGCCCGATGATCGCAGGCTTCGATCACGGGGGCCACGATATCCGCCATGGCTTCCAATACTTCACAAGCATCATGCGCCCGCGCAGCCGTGGGCGCGTGACGCTTCGCTCTCACGACCCTAAGGCCGCGCCGATCATAGAGTTGAATCTGCTCGGCGACCCCGGCGATATGGCCGAGATCCTTGCCGGGGTTCAACGCACACGCGAGATCATCCGGCAACGGCCGTGGCAGGAACTGGGGGCGGCTGCCTATGGCGCCACGGCGGACGAGGCGGACGGCTCGGGGTTGGAGCGATGGATCAGGTCCGTCGCCGGAACAGGCTACCACCCGGTTGGCACCTGCCGCATGGGGTCGGACGAAATGGCGGTTGCCGACAGCGATGGCCGCGTCCATGGCGTTGAAGGCCTGCGCATCGTCGATTCATCATTGATGCCGAATCTCGTGACGGGAAATACCAATGCCGCCACGATCATGATTGGCGAAAAACTCGCGGACCGTATCCTCGGGCGCCGCTTGCCACGAGCCGATGTCATCTATGAGGGCCGGCCGCCCTCGGCCCAGACGGCACCCAAAGCCATTCATTAAATGAGTTCTTCCATGATCAAAATCTCTGATGTCTCTTTCCTGCAAATACAGCCAATCGGTTTTAAAGAGAGCTGGAGCGCGGAGTCGATCTGGTCACCCATCATCCCATGTTTCATCATCCGGATCACCGCCGAGAACGGCGTGGTGGGCTATGGCGAAGCCTCCAGTCAGGTCTGGTATCTCGGTGAAACGGCGGAGCAGATCGCCTCTCTGCTTCAGATCTATGCCGCGCGCTTGAAGGGCACCGACGCGACGAATATCGCCGCCGCCAATCATATCATGGACATGGCACATTCAGGCGCGATGCCGGGCGGCCGTGGCGCCCGCAGCGGCGTCGATATGGCGCTGCATGATCTGCTCGGGCGCCTGTGGGATGTACCCGTCAGCACGCTGCTGGGCGGTGCTCGCCGCAGCCGGCTCGACACCATGACCAACCTTTATCACAAGACACCGGAAGCCATGGCCGAGGCGTCCGCGGAGTTCGTGGCCAATGGCTGCCGAGGGCTCAAAATCAAGGTAGGCGACGTCATCTGGAAAGAAGGCCTCAGCGCTGGCTCGATCGCGACTGAGACGGCCTTTCTTGAGGCAGCGCTCGATGTCGTGCCAAAGGATGTCTTTATCGATGCCGACTGTAATCAGGCCTGGACCAATCCCGGCCTCACGGTCCGGCGGCTTGAGCGTTTCTCGAAGGCTGAGAATTTGGCCATCGAGCAACCCCTTCATTACGCCAACCTGAGCGGCCATCACGAGGTGCGCATGCGGTCGACGATACCCGTGATCCTCGACGAGTCGATTTGGTCGCCGGAAGCAGCCCAACAGGCAATTCAGGCAGGCGCTTGCGACCGCGTCGTGCTCAAGACCAATCGGGTCGGCGGCCTGTCCAAAGCGCGCAACGTCATCGCCATTTGTGAGGCCGCCGGCATCGGCGTCAGTGTCGATACCAACCCGTACACCCTGCTCGGCGACACCGCCATCTGCCATCTTGGGGTTACGACGCAAAGCCATTACCCGATCTGTTGTGACGGGCACCAGACCTTCGTGCGTCTTGCCGACCCGACCGCGATCAGCGGGGGCATCGATATGAGCAAAGGCTATGTTGAAATGCCCAACGCCCCCGGAATTGGCGTCGACGTGGATTGGGAAAAACTGCAGAAGATCGCCATTTAGGTTTGAACGGGGACCCGTTACTACAGTCGGGTGATACCGGCTGTCGCAGCGGCGGTGGCTACTGCACCCGCGAGAGGCGAGGAACGTCGACCGAGCGGCCCGTCTCAGTAGAAAGCCGTATCGCGAGCGCCGTCGCGAGTGCGACCGCGCCATCCCAGCCGGAGGCCGCTGGAGTTCCGGTGCCCCGAACAGCAAGATTGAACTGCGCGATGACGGATTCATACAGGTTGACGGGCTGTAGCGCGACTTCGCTCATCTCCTTGCCGCGCCGGACAAAGACCTGGCCCGTTGGCGCCTCATCCAAGATACCCCGCCCGTACACCGCACCGTCAGTCCCGTGGATCTCAAAGGCCGTCTCATGATGCGCGAATGCGTAGCCCTCATGAAGATAGGCAAGCAACCCCGAGCCAAACCGCAGGATCGACTGCGTCTGATCTTCTACGCCGTTATGGCCAATGAGGCTTGAAGCCTTCATCGACATGACTTGAGTTGGCTCGTCCGCCAGGACAAAACGCAGAGCGTCGACGTTGTGTACCGTCAGGTCCAGAATGACTCCGCCGACATTCGGATCATTCGTGCGCCAAGTCTGCAAGGATGCGGGAAGATACTCGCAGTACATTGCTCTGGCAGCGAGTGGGCGGCCGATCGAGCCTGATTGCACCAAGTCCCGGATGGCGCGGAGAGTGGCCGCACCGCGAAGGTGGTGGTTCGTCCCGAGAATGACACCCGCCCGGTCACATGCCTTCGCCATTTCAACGGCATCATCGACCGATAGGCTGAGCGGCTTTTCGCAGAGGACGTGCTTTCCCGCCGCTGCCGCCGCCAGCGTTATCGCCGCATGGCGGTCATTGCTGGTCGAAATATACAAGGCATCGATCGAAGGATCGGAAAGAACATCATCAAGGGCGGTGATCGCTTTCGGAATCTGAAAGTCACGCGCGAACTTGGCTGCGCGCTCACCACCCCGGCTGACGACTGCCCTCAGCGCCCCGCCTGGGGCGGCGTGGATGGCGTCGGCGACCCAAGCCCTGGCGATCTGGCTCACCCCGATGATCGCCCAACCGACCGGCGCAAGCTCTTCAGTCATGAAGTTGCCGCGCGATCGGCGCCCCTATCGTGAAATCGCGAAAGGTAACCTCAAAACCCTCTCGTTCCGGCGAACAGCACATCACACCGACATCGATGGCGTTTGACTTGGGCAGATAGGCGAGGCGGAGCGGAAGCCAATGGCCCTGCTTCTGGTCAAGATACTGAACCCGAAATGCTTCGCCGTGGCGCGTCAACCGGATACGACAACCGCGCGGATCGACGTCAACTTTGGCGATCGACCAGTCAGAATTGTCATTTGTGACGACGACCGACAGATACAGCGCGCCGTCCGTGAACTCAACTCCGGCTTTGATCCAATGGCTCTCGCTCAATCTGGCCATCAACCCCGCCTGATCGTAGAGCTGGACAAAATCTCCTGCGACCGTCACTTCAGCCGAAAAGTCACCCGTGATCGATCTTCGGGAAAAGTGGCCCGAAATCCCGCCAGAACCCGTAGAATGTTCCGCGCCAGTAATCGCCTGCGTTCGATGTTCGCACAAATAGGTCAGAACCTCGAAGTTCCGCGTGCGAAGGTTCATTCTCCCAGGCAAAGTCGGCAAAATTATCCACGGCTGATCCCTCTCGGTCACGTCATCGTAGCGCGCCGGCTTTTGGCGTTCAGGAGCAAGACATCAACCCAAGCTGGCACCTCGGCGGCGCAGGACTTGCCGCATCTGCAAGAAAGACGCGGCAAGTCCTGGCTACTGAATTATCGCGTCATCCATCAATCAACAGTATGCGGGAGAGCCGGCGTTCTCTCCCCCAGTTTAATAAATGCCGACTTGATCTCGGTAAATTCGTGCAGCCCTTCGAGCCCCATTTCACGCCCTATCCCGCTCTGCTTGAAGCCACCAAACGGCAGCTGCGGGGCTATTTCAAGATAGGTGTTGATGTAGAGGGTGCCGCACCGCAAGCGGCGGGAAACGCGATGGACTTTATCGACATTCTTCGTCCAGAACCCGTTGGCTAAGCCGTAGAGGGTGTCGTTCGCGAGAGCGATCGCCTCCTCCTCGCCATTAAAGGTCGTCACCGTCAGAACCGGGCCAAAGATCTCTTCACGGAACAGGGTCATCTGAGGCGTGATGTTGTCGAAAATGGTTGGCTCGACAAAGCAGCCGCGATCGTAATCGCCACCGGTGAGGCGCCCGCCACCGACAATCGTGTGGCCACCTTCCTCCTTGCCCAGCGCAATGCGCGCCAACACCGCGTTCATCTGCTTCTCGGAAATGAGGGCGCTCATATCCGCTGTTTCGTCGAGCGGGAGGCCAGTGCGGACCTTCCTGGTGCGCGCCGCCAAGCGCGCGACGAAGGTCTGCGCGATCGATTTCTCGACAAGCAGGCGGGAGCCAGCGCAGCATTCCTCGCCCTGGTTGAGGACGAAGCCAAGCAATACGCCGTCGAGCGCGGCCTCGATATCCGCATCCGCAAAGACGATATTGGCGCCCTTGCCGCCCAATTCCATACCGACTCTGCCGACACGGCCGGCTTGATTCCGGGCGATCGTTTTACCCACGGCCGTAGAGCCGGTGAAGGAAATCATATCAACCTGAGGATGCGTGCTCAGCGCGTCACCAACCGCCTCACCCGATCCGGTGACAACATTGATCACCCCATCGGGGATGCCGGCGGCTTTCGCCAGCGCCGCGGCTTCGAGGATTGTTCCGGAGGTCATCTCAGACGGTTTGATGACGACCGTGCAACCGGCGGCAAGAGCATAGGGAAGCTTCTGCATGACGGTGACGAGCGGGAAGTTCCACGGCAGGATCATCCCGACGACACCCCGGGGCTCGCGGCTCACCAGGCCAATGGCATCGGCCCCAAGGTTGGTGAATAAATCACCTTTAAGCTGCCAGGCGAGCGCCGCCGCGTAACGCACGATATCGATCGCCCATGCCACCTCACCGCGCGCGAAGCGGATCGGCTTGCTCAATTCTTCAGCCTCGATCTGGGCCAGTTCTTCGGCCTTCGCCGCCATGAGATCAGCCCAGGCCGACAAAAGAGAGGCCTTGGCACTGCCGGGCAGATCCGACCATTCGCGCTGATCAAAAGTGCGCCGAGCGACCTTCACCGCGCTGTCCACATCCTCAGCGGCCCCTTGGGCGAAGGTCGCCACCAGTGCGCCATGGGCGGATGATATCCGATCGATGACCTTGCCGGTGCTAGCCTTCGCCCAGCAACCGTCGATCCAAAGGTCATAGGTTCTTGCCATTTTCCCTCTCCGAATTTTCGCGGGCGCCGCTGAAGCTGCAGATCGCAGAAATGTAATCAATTACACTCAATCTGTCAACGAGGGGCGTGCTACCACGGACAACAGACCACTGACACACCTTCACGAGGTTGCGGAGGAACGATCCGCGCCTCACCGTTTTTCGCCACGCGCTTCGCAACGATCATATACCAACTATTTGCGTAGCGCCAAACGCAAATCCGTAGAGAGCAACATAGGCTGTTTAAGCCATCCCGTTTGCCATTCCCTGCGCCCGGCGGCCCTGGGCCGAACTCCCGCCCGCTTCGCCGCCAGCACATTTGAGGCCGCAAGCCAATTTTGATTTTTTCTCAAAACCCTTGACAAGGGGACAGCACAAGCGCAGCCTCGCCCGCGAGTAATGTAATCATTTACATAACCGGCGCCAAAATGGCCGGAAAGCTTGTGCGGCTGCCAAGCCAACGAGATATAGAAATGAGGGCGTCTGATGGCTTCGCTCAGATTCGGACCGATCCATCTCTCCTCACGCCGCGGTGCGCGATGACAGCGGCTTTTCACGGTCCCCACCCCTGCCGGCCGGCGTCGCTCCGCTCCCTGCTCTTCGTCGTGTTTCCAACCAGAATCGGGCCTGCGGCCGGACCGTACTGCCCGAGCGAGGCCTGATATGCCCCATGTCCGCTTTGAGCATGTGTCGAAGGTTTTCGGGCAACACGTTGCTATCCGAGACCTGAACTTCGAGATCCCGGAGGGCGAGTTCGTCGTTTTCGTCGGCCCGTCCGGATGCGGCAAAACCACGACACTGCGAATGCTGGCGGGCCTCGAAACGCCCTCACGCGGCAAAATCTGGATCGGTGACCGAGACGTGACCGTAGCCCCCCCCGGCGATCGCGACATCTCGATGGTGTTCCAAAGTTATGCCCTGTTCCCGCACATGTCGGTCTACAAGAACCTCGCCTTTGGGCCGGAGGTGCGCCGCACGGGAAAGGCGGAAATCGCCGACCGCGTACACCGGGTCGCCGAACTCCTCCACCTAGAAAAACTCCTGCATCGGCGCCCGAGCGAGCTTTCCGGAGGTCAACGCCAGCGTATCGCGCTTGGCCGCACGATGATCCGCCAACCCAAAATCTTCCTGCTCGACGAGCCGCTGTCCAACCTCGACGCGGCACTCCGCTCCACCATGCGTAGTGAGATCATGGATCTCCAAAGGCGCCTCGGTGTCACGACCGTCTATGTGACCCATGATCAGATCGAGGCCATGACGATGGGGCATCGTATCGCCGTGTTCAAGGATGGAAGCATCCTTCAGATCGATACGCCGAAGCAGCTTTATCGGAATCCGGTCGACAAGTTCGTCGCCTGCTTCGTTGGCTCGCCAAAGATGAACATCCTGCCCGGCTCCCTGACGGTGCGCGCCAATACGGCGAGCCTGCGCTTCGCTGACGGCACGCTTGCCCTCAACCCCGCCTGCCTGGCCAGGCCGCTTCTTGTGGAAGCGCGCGACGTGGAGATCGGCGTCAGGCCGCAAGATCTTTTCTGGGTCAGGGACACGTCGTCCCCCGCCCATGCGCATCGGCTTCGTGGATCGATTTCGCAGATTGAGACGACCGGGCCGGAAACCTTTGTCACTGTCGATGTGGGCGGGACCCCGGTCTCCTGCATGTTTCCGAGCTTCGCGGATGTTGAACTCGGGCAAATTGTTGAGTTGGCCTTCGATCCGGACAATCTCTACCTCTTCGACCAGGTAAGCGGCGACAATATCCTCGCCGATCGCAGCCGAAAGCACGAAGGGGCTGGCATCGCGGCGCCCAGGGCCGTGATCTGACCCGACTCCCGCTTTATTCGTTTTAGATACGTGTCGTTCTTTTTTAGAAAGGTGTGCGCGTGATGACTGTGTCCAAAAAAGGTTGTTTCGGACTCTCCTCAGGGGTCTTTGCGGCGGCGGCGCTGGCTATAGCCGCGCTCTCACCCACCGGCGCGAGCGCGAAGGACATCGTTCTTAAGGTCGCCTATGGGTCCGATTTCGAGCCCGTCACGCCGCAGATGGGCAAGGCTTGGTGGGACAGCGTCATCCAAGACTTCCATAAGATCCATCCGGACGTCCAGGTCCAGCTCGAACAGGTCCCGGGTGACTTCAGCGACTCGGAAAGCAAGATCGCACTGCTCTTCCGCTCCAGGCGCAGCGCGCCGGATGTCGTCGGTCTCGCCGATCTCAACATGGGCCAGTGGGCCTCCACGGGCTACCTGCTGCCGCTGGACAAGTATCTTCCGAACGCGGGCTGGTGGGCCGGCTTCACCCCTCAGCTCAGGGCCGATGAGACCATCGGCGGCCATGTCTATGCCGTCAGCGAAGGCAACAACGTCTATGGCCTGCTCTACGACAAGACCCTCTTCGCCAAGGCCGGCATTCCCACACCCTGGGTCCCCAAGACCTGGGCGGACATCATTGACACCGCGAAGAAGCTCAAAGCGTCTTCGTCCACGATCTACCCGCTTTGGGTTCAAACGGGAACGAGCCAGGGTACTTTCGGCGTCTTCGCCGGGCCGGGGGACTTCGTTGCCGCATCATCCGATCCCACGATCCTGACGAAGGACGGAAAATGGGTGGTCGATAGCAAGGGTCTGCGCGAGACCATCCAGTTCTATAAAGATGCCGCCCAGGCCGGCGTACTCGCCCCGTCCTCCCAAATCATGGACGCGATGGCGGAATCGACGCCGCTCCTCGACATGCCGAAGCACATGATCGGCATCTGCCTCGGCGGTAACTGGTACCCTGAGCTCTGGACCAAGAACGACGCCCAGCCCTACTGGCCCGATGCGGTGAACAGCATCGGTGTCGCGCCGCTTCCCACAGTTAATGGCGCGGCGCCGGGATACGCGACCACGATCGGCGGCTGGACTCTCGCGATTGGCAGCACCACCAAATACCCCGACCTCGCCTGGGATTTGATCAACATAGCCCAGCAGCGCAAAAACATGCTGGCGGCCGATATTGCCGTTGCCCTCTTGCCGCCCGTAACCGCGTACCAGCAGGACCCGGACTACCTCGACTTCGCGCCACCCTTCCGGGCGGAGTTTGTCAACATCTCGAAAAACGCCGAGATGGTCCCGCTCGACCCCAATTACTCGGTCTGGGGACAGGGCCTGCTCACGGCAACCCAAGCCGTCGTTCTTGATCCGACCCTCTCCGTGGATGATGCCATCGGCAAGATGAAGGACATCATCTCCAACCAGGTCGGGCCTGACGCGGGCACCACCCGCAATTAACTGAGCCATACGGTCTTAGCTGGGAGGAGGCTGAAGTGAAGTCGCATCCAAACGTCACCGATCTTCCCCGAGATGACGGACGTCGCTTCGATCTGGCGAGCCTGGTTTTCCTCTCGCCAGCCGGCCTGCTTCTCTTCGTCCTCTTCCTGGCCCCGATCGGCTATGCTTTCTATCTTGGCCTCACCAACCTCCAATTGATCGGCATACACGCGACCAATTTTTGGTTCACGGGTTGGTTCAACCTGATATCCATGATGCATGATAGCGAATTTTATCATTCGTTATGGGTAACGATGCTCTTCGTCGTGGGTTCCGGCGCCTTCGGGGCCACGGCGGCGGGCCTCATCCTGGCCATGCTGCTCCAAGCCGGAATTCCAATTCTACGGGTAACAGTGGGGGCGCTGGCCATGCTCTCCTGCATCCTGCCCCCTGTCACCGTGGCCGTCATGTGGCACGCCTCGACCGCCACTGGCGGCGTCTTTCCGTTTCTGTTCGGGCAATCCCACGGCGACATGCTCTATCAGCATCCAATGCTCGTCGTATCCTTCGCCAACATATGGTGGCTGAGTGGTCTCTCGATGCTGATGTTCGCGGCGGCCCTGAAGAACGTCCCGGTGGAGATGCTGGAGGCCGCCCGGCTTGAACGGGCCAGTGCCTTCCAGCGCTTCAATCGCATCACTTTGCCGACGCTTCTCCCTACGATCATAACCTCCGCGCTGCTCATGTGCCTTCTCTCTTTCGGCAACTTCACGCTCATCTTCCTGATGACGGGAGGAGGTCCGGCCTATGCGACCAACATCCTGCCGCTCTACTCCTACGTTGTGGGCTTCACCTACCATCGGCTCGGCTACGGTGCCCTTCTCGGTGACGTGATCGTCGTTCTCTCCGCGGTTATCGGCGTCGTCTTCGTCCTCGCCGGTTACGTCAGCGCCCGACGCGCAACCGCTGTGCAGAAAAAAGGAGTCTAATATGACCACGGCGATCACGCTCCCCGGCGAACCAGTGGTGGTCAATGCTTGGAGCCCGGCCAAAATCACGACCAACGTGCTACTCGTCCTCTGTGGTCTCTTCTTCCTGTTGCCTATGCTCTGGCTCGTCACCGCCTGTTTTGACGCGGCGGCCAGCGAGCGGCTGAAATGGCCTAGTTGGACGCTCGCGCAGTTTGCCATCGCGCTGGACCCGGACAATCTTGGGGCTCTTGTCAACAGCCTCATCCTGTCCATCGTCGCGACTGTGGTGGCGACCGTGCCCTCGGCGATAGCAGCCTACTCCTTCTCCCGCCACAAGCTGCCTGGCAAGCAAGCGATCATGCTGGCAATCTTGTTCCTGTCCGGGGTCCCGATCTCGATCTTGATCATTCCGATCTACCAGTTGTTTCAATGGGCCGACTGTCTCACCCTGCTGCCTACCGCTGTGTTTCTTGGCGTGACCGCGATACCTTTTGAAATCCACATCATCAAAAACAGTATTGACGCCATCCCACTCGATCTTGAGGAGGCTGCCCGTATCGAACGCGCCGGTATTGTCCGTATTCTGGTCCGGGTCATCGCCCCGCTCTGCTTGCCGGGCATTATGGCGGCCGCAATCTATGGCTTTGTAAACACCTGGGGCAATTTCCTTCCCCCGCTCGTGTTGATCACCAATTCTGATCAGCAGCCCAGCCCGGTCGCGATCTTTAGCCTTATGTCAAACAACGTGATCAACTATGGCGGAATTGCAGCCTATTCCTTGGTCTATTCCGTTCCCGTCGTCCTCCTCTATGTCGTCTTGGCACGGTTCTTCAAGGGAGGCTTCGCCCTCGGGGGAGCCGTCAAGTAGGATAGCAATACCGGCAATTCGCGCCTGATCGCGATTCTGGCCGCCATGTTCCCACACGCAGCCGCCATGCTTTGTGTTGGGGTTGTCGGATGGCAACATCTCTAGAAACGAAATGGGCCGGCGAAACAGCATGCGGCCAAGAAGGACTAAGCCGTGACACAAGATTTCCACGGGCTGAAGCATCATTCGGGCGAAGCTACGGATAGTGAGTCGTCACAGTCCGCGCGTCGAAATATGGTTAGCGCCAATATATCATCGGAAGTCTTCGACCAGTTCATCGGCAAAATACCGACGTTTCTGCGCAACAGCCGGCTTGCCTCGGCGGTTGAGGTTCTACCGCATCTCAGCATCGGCCGCGCAGACCTGGATACGGCGGCAAGACGGCTGCGCCGCTGGGGACCCAGCCTCGCCATTCTATTCCCGGAATTGCGGGACTCGCATGGCATAATCAAGTCTCGCCTTATCCCACTGCCCTCCGCAACGGCGGGTGCCGTCACCGGTTCTGAGATCTTGGGAAGCGCTTTTATCAAGGCTGATCATGATCTGCCGGTCGCGGGATCGATTAAGGCCCGCGGCGGCATTTACGAGATTCTCGTCTACGCGGAGAAGATGGGCGTCGCGGCCGGGCTCATGCAACCCGATGGCGATCCCTATGCCCTTTTGACCAGCACGGCGCGGCAAGCCTTCTCAAACATTCGGGTGGGCGTAGGGAGCACCGGCAATCTCGGGCTCAGCGTCGGCATCATGGCGTCCGCGCTTGGCTTTCAGACGACGGTTCACATGTCAAGCGACGCCAAGGAATGGAAAAAAAGCCGTCTGCGCCGGCGCGGCGTTGAGGTTGTCGAACACACGGGTGATTACGCGACGGCGGTCGCCGCTGGCCGAGAGGCAATGGCCGAAAGCCCTCACTCACATTTCGTCGATGACGAAGATTCTATCGATTTGCTGCTTGGCTACTCGGTCGCGGCACTTCGTCTTCAGAAGCAACTTCACGACGCGAACATCTCTGTAAACGAATACAGCCCCTTGTTCGTCTATCTGCCGTGTGGGGTCGGCGGCGCCCCAGGCGGCATCGCATGGGGGTTGAAGCTTATCTTTGGCGACGCTGTGCATTGCTTCTTCGCTGAGCCCGTCGCCTCGCCGGCTTTTTTTGTTCGGATGCTCACGGAGGAACCCCGCTCGGTCTACGATTACGGCCTTGACAACAAGACCGAAGCGGATGGTTTGGCCGTCGCGTGCGCGTCGGAACTGGTGTTTGGCCTGGTCAATCGGCTCGTCAGCGGATTCTTTACGGTCGCGGACGATGAGCTGTTTCGCACTCTTGTCAGGTTGGAGCGAGCGACTGGAGAGCGCATTGAGCCCTCTGCGGCCGCTGGATTTCTGGGCCCCGCACGGCTCAATGGGCGCCATCTCGCTGTCAACGGGCAAGAGTTCGACCCGCGATCAATAACACATCTCTTTTGGACGACGGGTGGTTCGTTTGTACCGGACGAGGAGTATCAGCGCTTCCATCATCGTGGCACCGCCTTGCTCGAAGATGACCGGCGGCTTTTCTTGTGAACCCTGCGAGATCGGCTGTCGCCGCGCACCGAAGGTAAGAAGAACGACATGCGACTTTCAAGAATGATTACGGTTGTGGGAGCTCACGCTGAGGGCGAGCTTAACGAAGTCATCACGGGTGGCGTTCTCAACGTGCCCGGTGAAACGATGTTCGAAAAGGCGCGGTGGCTCGAAACCGAGGGCGACGCGCTGCGCGCCTTCTTGTTGCACGAACCGCGCGGAAAAGTTTCGCAGTGCACAAACCTTGTGCTGCCGAGCAGCAATCCCGAAGCGGCCGCCGGCTATGTGATTATTGAGTTCTGCTTCATATCCGCCGATGTCGGGCAGCAACACCATCTGCACCGTTACGGTGCTTCTCGAGACTGGCATGATTCCGATGGTCGAGCCGATCACTTCGGTGACTCTGGAAGCGCCCGCCGGACTTATTAGGGTTGAAGCGGAGTGCCGCGACGGCAAAGTCCTTTCTGTGAAGTTTCGCAATCTGCCATCCTTCGTATTGCATCGTGATGCGGCGCTCGAAATCGAAGGGCATGGAACGGCGCGGGTCGACGTCGCCTATGGCGGAATGCTCTATGTGCTGGCAGAGGCGCGGGATTTTGGCTTCGAGATCGTTCCGGACGAGGCGGCGGATTTGTGTAAGGTTGGCGAGAAGGTCAAGAAGGCAGCTGCGGAACAGTTGATCGCGGTGCATCCGGAAAACGACCAGATACACACGGTCAACCAGACATTGTGGGCGGGCCCAATCCGAAGGGAAAATGGTATCGTCACCGCCCGAAACGGCGTGATTGTCTCCCCGGGCCGTCTTGACCGCTCTCCCTGCGGCACCGGAACCTGCGCGCGCGTGGCGCTGCTCCATGCACAAGGCCAGATCGGCGTTGGTGAGCGATTTGTGCATGAGTTGATTATTGGCACCAAGTTCTCCGCGCAGATTTTCGAGACAGGCACCGTTGGCCATCTGCCTGCCGTATCTGTCGCGGTTTCCGGACAGGCTTGGATCACGGCATTCCATCAATATGTCCTCGATCCGACGGATCCATTCCCCAAAGGTTACACACTGGCAGACACCTGGCCGCGTGAATCGCAGCCACAACACAATTGATTTGAGGTAGGAAGATGACAACGCAGAATCAGTTTCACGCGGCGGCGGAATCGCTCACTTTTGAGACGCGCGCTTTCATAAATGGCCGATACGTCGAGACGCAGTCAGGCGAAAGCTTCAACACGATCAACCCCGCGACCGGCAAGACGATCGCGGAAATCGCGTCTGGCGATGAGAAGGATGTGGATCGCGCGGTGCTGGCCGCTCGCCAGGCTTTCGACGCCGGTCATTGGTCGCGCATGGCGCCGCGCGACAGGAAGAAGGTTCTGCTGAAGCTCGCCGACCTCATCAGCGACAATCTGGAGGAGCTTGCGCTGCTTGAGACGCTCGACAGCGGCAAGCCGATCTCGGATGCGCGCGGTGTTGATCTTCCCGATACGATCGAGACGCTTCGTTGGCATGCCGAGGCCGCCGACAAACTCTATGATCAGATGTCCCCCGCGCCCCACAATGTTGTGTCGATGATCGTGCGTGAGCCGATCGGCGTCGTTGGTGCCGTCATTCCGTGGAACTTTCCCCTTTTCGTTGCCGCCTGGAAGTTCGCACCCGCTCTCGCCGGAGGCAACTCGATCATCCTGAAACCCGCCGAACAAACGTCGCTGTCGCTCATTCGGATGGCCGAGTTGGCGTCGGCCGCGGGCCTGCCTGACGGCGTCTTCAATGTCGTCCCCGGTCGGGGAGAGCGTGCGGGCCGCGCAATCGGTCTGCATAGAGACATCGACTGCGTAAGCTTCACCGGGTCGGGCGAGGTCGGGCGCTACTTTTTGGAATACGCGGCCAAGTCGAACATGAAGCGGATTGTCCTTGAGTGTGGCGGCAAAAGCCCCGCCATCGTCATGTCGGATGTGGGGGATCTGTCACCGATCGTCGAAAACGTCGCAAATGGCATTCTGTTCTGCCAGGGCGAGAATTGCTCGGCGGGTTCGCGTCTGATCGTGCATGAATCCGTGAAAGACAAACTCCTTGAGGCGTTGAAAGCCGCGTTCCGGGAATGGACTGTCGGCGATCCGCTTCGCTCCGACACGCGCATCGGCGCCATGATCGAAGAAGAGCATCTGCAGAAGGTTTTGGGGCTGATTGATCGCGGTCGAGAAGAAGGGGCTCAGATCAGCCTCGGCGGCAACCGCGTGCTGCAGGAGACCGGCGGCTATTTTGTCGAACCGACGATATTTGAGGGTGTCGACAATCACATGACGATTGCTCGCGAGGAGATTTTTGGCCCCGTGCTGTCCGTAATCTCCTTTTCTGACGAAGCCGAGGCTATTCGTCTTGCGAATGAGACAAACTATGGCCTAGCGGCGTCTCTCTACACGGACGACCTCAACACGGCACATCGAGTTGCTAAGGCAATCCGCGCAGGTACCGTCTCAGTAAACTGCTACTCTGAAGGTGACTATGCCGTGCCATTTGGCGGCTACAAGGAGTCGGGATTTGGCGGCAAGGACAAGGGACTGGCCGCGCACGACCAATACACCGAGCAGAAGGCCATTTGGATCCAGCTTAGGTAACTCATCTCTCGGGTGTTCTGCCAAATCGCAGAACATTGAGCGGTATCGTCACGCTTGGAAGGTGCCCGCCTGGGTCGCAAGCGTGTCAGCGTCTTAACGTCTAAATTTCTTCAGGAGAGAACTCGATGACTGAACTTCATGGCGTATGCGTACCGATTTGCACCCCCTTCAAGGATAACGGGGCGGCGCTCGATGAGGCGAACCTGGCGGCCAACATCGACTCGCTTATCGAGAGCGGTGTCGACATCATTGCCGTCAACGGCGGGACCGGTGAATTCCCGTTCCTGTCGGAGAGTGAGAAGCGCCGTATCGCCGAAATCGCGGCAAAGCGCATTGCCGGCCGCGCCAAGCTGATCGTTCAAACATCGGCGCTGCGCACGGAAGACGCGATCGAGAACTCGAAGCATGCCGAGGCGATCGGCGCCGATACCTTGCTGATTCTTCCCCCTTACTTCGAGGGACCCGGCGAGGCCGGCGTTCGTTGGCATTACGAGCAGATCGCGTCTGCGGTGAAGACCCCGATCATGGTCTACAACATCCCGGTATTCACCCAGTTTGACATTACCCCGGAAGTTTACAGCCGCTTTTCCGAGATTGACGGTGTTAAATACATCAAGGACAGCACATCCATTCCGACCCGGATCGAGCAACTCGCCCAGCAAGGTGCTCGCGTATTCAACGGGTGCGACTTCCTGAATTTCTATGCGTTCATCAATGGCGCAACGGGGATTTTCTCAGGCTCGGGCAATGCGGCGCCCGCCGAGCTTGCTCGTGTGTACAAACTTGTCCAGAGCAACGAGTTCGGCGAGGCGGCTGCCCTTTGGAAAACGCTTCTGCCGCTGAGCCGCCTGTTGTGGACCCTCCCGTTCAATCCGGTCGCCAAGGCCGCGAGCGAATTGACCGGCCGTAAGGTTGGCGAATGCCGGCTGCCAGTGCCGCCACTTTCGGAATCGGAACTGCAGCAGGTCAAGGAGGCTGTTGCGGCGTTTCGGCACTAGGACCAATACTGGAGGGAGGTGCTGCTCGCCTGTGATGGGCAGCACCTCTCGCGGGCGTTTCTGAATTATGACGGCGGGGGGCGGCAAGCGCACATGTCATCGGCTCGCACCCCGCCAGACGCGGTGATCTTCGATTTCGACGGTGTTATCGTTCAATCGGTGAAGATCAAGGCGCAAGCCTTTGTCGAGGTCTATCGAAACGAAGACCCAGCCGTGTACCCGGCTATCCTGGAATATCAGCACCGGCATGGTGGCGTAAGCCGCAGAAAGAAATTTGAGCACTTTGAGAAAGATTTCTTTGGCCGCACCCCAACCCCCGCGTCGATTGAAGATCTTTCCCGGCAGTTTACCGCAATCGTGCATGATGCTGTCGTCGCCTGCCCTTTTGTAGAGGGCGCTCTACAGGCACTTGAGCAGCTTCATTCCCGCGTGCCTCTTTACCTTGTCTCGGGCACGCCGGAAGATGAGCTTATTGCGATCATCCGTGCCCGGCAGCTGGACCGCTTCTTCAAGCTCGTGCGAGGCGCGCCGATGACCAAAATCGAAGCGTTTCAGGCGATCACGAACGGCGCGTCACTCCCCGCGAGCAGGGTGGTAACCGTCGGCGATTCTCTGACAGAATTTGAGGCTGCGTGCGAACTTGGCCTTCGGTTTGTCGCGATCGTGCCACCCAACGAGACTAGTCGATTCCCGACATCCGTCGAGCATCTCCCGAATCTGGACGCACTATGCGATCTGCTTTTTCCGAAGGAAAGCGCGCGATAGTTTGCGCGGGTGGTCGTCTGAGGCGGGCTGCCCCGCCTCAGACTTAACGTTCTCAGCCCAAAGTCGGCATGATGAATTCAGCACCCGAGCGGATGCCCGTGGGCCAGCGAGATGTGACGGCCTTGTAGCGGGTAAAGAAGCGGACACCCTCGGGGCCATGCATATGGTGGTCCCCGAAAAGGGAGCGCTTCCAGCCGCCGAAGCTGTGGTAGGCCATCGGCACGGGGATCGGCACGTTGATCCCGATCATCCCCGCCTGCACGCGATGCGCGAAATCCCGCGCCGAATCACCGTCCCGCGTGAAGATCGCGGTGCCGTTGCCGAACTCGTGCTTGTTCACGAGATCGAGCGCCGTGTCGAAGGTCTCCGCCCGCACCACCGCCAGCACCGGCCCGAAGATCTCTTCCTTGTAGATCGTCATCTCCGGCGTCACATGATCGAACAAGGTGCCACCGATGAAGTGTCCCTGCTCATAGCCCTGCAGCTTGAGCCCGCGACCGTCGACGACGAGCTTCGCACCCTCCGCCTCGCCCGCATCGATATAGCCGCTGACCTTGTTCAGATGAACACGGGTGACGAGCGGGCCCATCTCGTTGCTGTTGTCTGTCCCCGGCCCGATCTTCAGCGCCCGCACGCGCGGCGCCAGCGTCTCCACCAGCTTGTCGCCGATGCCGCCGACCGCGACCGCCACCGAAATCGCCATGCAGCGCTCGCCCGCCGAGCCGTAGGCCGCGCCCATCAGCGCATCCACCGTCTTCGGCAAGTCGCAATCCGGCATGATGATGGCGTGGTTCTTGGCGCCGCCCAGCGCCTGCACCCGCTTTCCGTGCTTGATCCCCGTATTGTAGATGTATTCGGCGATCGGCGTGGAACCCACGAAGCTCACCGCATGGATGCCGGGGTGCTCCAGGATCGCGTCCACAACCTCCTTGTCGCCGTGTACCACGCTGAAGACGCCATCCGGCAGCCCGGCCTGCTTCAGCAGCTCGGCGATCAGCATGGAGGCGCTGGGGTCGCGTTCGGAGGGTTTGAGGATGAAGCAATTCCCGCAGGCGATCGCCATCGGCAGCATCCAGAGCGGCACCATCACGGGGAAGTTGAACGGCGTGATGCCGGCGCAGACGCCAAGCGGCTGGCGCATCGAATAGGCATCGATGTCACGCCCGGCCTGTTCGGTGAAATCACCCTTCAGCAGCTCGGGCGCGGCCGTTGCAAACTCCACCACCTCCATGCCGCGCGTGACCTCGCCCAGCGCGTCGGAGAGCACCTTGCCATGCTCATCGGTGATGATCGCGGCGAGCTTCTTCGCGTTCTGCTCGATCAGGTCCCGGAAGCGGAACATCACCCGCGCGCGGGCCAGCGGCGTGGTCGCCGCCCATTTCGGGAAGGCGGCGGTCGCGGCTTTCACCGCCGCATCCACATCCACTGCCGTGCCGAGCGTGACCTTTCGCGCGACCGAACCATCGGCCGGCTGAAAGACATCGGCCGTGCGGGCCGATGTGCCGGAGGTCAGCTTGCCCCCAATATAATGTTGGATCGTGTCCATGACTGTCTCCGTGAGAGGGAAAGCCCGTTACCAGGTCAGAAAGGCGTGATCGGGCGATATGGTGAAGCGTCAGGCGCGCCGTCGCGCCGGTTTTGCGTAGGCAACCGCACCGCCGGTCCTACGCGGAATTCTTGTGCGTCCTTGTCAACCCTAATTGCCGCCTGAGCGGCGGCGAGGCGAGCGACGGGGACGCGATAGGGGCTGCAGGAGACGTAGTCGAGGCCAGCCTCCTGACAGAATGCGATGGAGGCGGGATCGCCGCCATGCTCGCCGCAGATGCCGAGCTTGAGGTTCGGCTTGGTCTGCCGGCCCTTCTCCGCCGCCATGCGCACCAGCAAGCCGACGCCGTCCCGGTCCAGCGAGATGAACGGGTCCTTCTCGAAAATGCCGCTCTCCACGTATTTCGGCAGGAACTTCCCGGCATCGTCCCGCGACAGGCCATAGGTCGTCTGTGTCAGGTCATTCGTCCCGAAGCTGAAGAAATCCCCCACCTCGGCGATCCGGTCGGCAAGCAGCGCCGCCCGCGGCAGCTCGATCATCGTGCCCACCTGATACTCGATCCGCTGACCTTTCGCCTCGAACACCTGGCCCGCGATCCGGTCCACCTGCGCCCGGGTGATCTCCAGCTCTCGCGGCGATCCCACCAGCGGGATCATGATCTCAGGCACCGGCGCGGCACCCGTCTCCTCCGCCACCAGGATCGCCGCCTCGAAGATCGCCCGCGCCTGCATCTCGTAGATCTCCGGATAGGTGATCCCGAGCCGGCAGCCGCGATGACCCAGCATCGGATTGGCCTCCGACAGGTCCGCCGCCCGCCGATGCATCGTCGCCATGTCCACGCCCAGCGCCGCCGCCACCTCCGCCAGCTCATGCTCCCCATGCGGCAGGAATTCATGCAGCGGCGGGTCGAGCAGGCGGATCGTCACCGGCAGCCCGGCCATGATCCGGAACAGCGCCACGAAATCCTCCCGCTGGAACGGCAGCAGCTTCTCCAGCGCCCCGCGCCGGCCGTCCTCATCCGTCGCCATGATCATCTGCCGCACCGCCCCGATGCGCGTCGGATCAAAGAACATATGCTCCGTCCGGCAAAGCCCGATGCCTTCCGCCCCGAAGCGCTTCGCCGTCTCCGCGTCCAGCGGCGTCTCCGCGTTCGTCCGCACCGCCAGGCTGCGCACATCATCCGCCCAGCTCATCATCGTCCCGAAATGGCCCGAGACCTTCGGCTCGATCATCGCCACATAGCCCAGGAAGATCTCCCCCGTGGCGCCGTCGATGGTGATGACCTCCCCGGCCTGCACCGTCTTGCCGCCGGCCGAGAGCGTCTGCGCGCCGTAATCGACCGCGACGCCGCCGGCACCCGAGACGCAGGGCCGCCCCATGCCACGGGCGACCACCGCCGCATGGCTCGTCATGCCGCCCCGCGTCGTCAGGATGCCGCGCGCCGCATGCATGCCGTGGATATCCTCAGGCGAGGTCTCCACCCGCACCAGGATCACCGCCTCGCCCTTCTGCGACCGCATCTCCGCCTCATCCGCCGAGAAGACGACGAGGCCCGAGGCCGCGCCGGGGCTTGCCGGCAGGCCGCGCGAGATCAGCACCCGCTTCGCATTGGGGTCGAGCATCGGGTGCAGAAGCTGGTCGAGCGAGGCCGGGTTGATGCGCATGATCGCCTCTTCCCGGTTGATCAGCCCGGCCTCCGCCATCTCCACCGCGATGCGCAGGCTGGCCGGCGCCGTCCGCTTCCCGGAGCGCGTCTGCAGCATGTAGAGCTTGTTGCTCTGCACCGTGAACTCGATGTCCTGCATGTCCTTGTAGTGGTTCTCCAAGGTCTCGCGGACTTGCAGCAGGTCGGCATAGGCTTCGGGCAGCGCCTCCTCCATGCTGACCTCGCCGGACTTGGCCCGTGCGCGGGAGAGCGGCTGCGGCGTGCGGATGCCGGCGACGACATCCTCGCCCTGGGCGTTGACCAGGAACTCGCCGTAGAAGACGTTCTCCCCGGTCGAGGGGTCGCGGGTGAAGCAGACGCCTGTCGCGCAATCCTGGCCCCGGTTGCCGAAGACCATGGCCTGCACATTGACCGCCGTGCCCCATTCGGCGGGGATCTCGTTCAGCCGCCGATAGGTGATGGCGCGCGTGTTCATCCAGCTGCCGAAGACCGCCCCGATCGCGCTCCACAACTGTTCCGTCGGCGATTGCGGGAAGAGTTTGCCGGTCTCCTCGAATACGACATCCTTGGACCAGGCAACCACCTCCCGCCACTGATGGGCGGTGAGCGCCGTATCCTCGACAACGCCGGCATCGATCTTGGTATGTTCGATGATCTCCTCGAAGCGATGATGATCGACGCCGAGGACGACGCTGCCGAACATCTGGATGAAGCGACGATAGCAGTCCCAGGCGAAGCGTTCATCACCCGAGGCGGCGACGAGGCCCTGCACGGTCTCGTCATTGAGGCCGAGGTTGAGCACGGTATCCATCATGCCGGGCATGGAGACACGGGCGCCGGAGCGGACGGAGACGAGGAGCGGCTTCGCGGGATCGCCGAAATTCAGGCCGACCGCCTCCTCGACGCGGGCGAGGGCGGCGCGCACCTGCGCATCGAGGTCATCGGGATAGCGGCTGCCGTTCTTGTAGAACGCCGTACAGAGATCGGTCGTGATGGTGAAGCCCGGCGGCACCGGCAGGCCGATGCTCGCCATCTCGGCGAGGTTCGCCCCCTTGCCCCCAAGCAGGTTGCGCATCCCCGAACGGCCTTCACTGACGCCGGAGCCAAAACTGTAGACCCACCTCGTCGTCACGTCGCTCATCCAAATAGTTCCTTTTCCGCTCTGAGAGCGTTTGCCTTCGGGAACGAAGGCAAAGCTCCCATCACCCGCCCCGCCGCCGCAATTTCAACGCGCCTCACATCCTATCGGCGACCGGAATCCCCAGACCGCGCCCCCGCTTGCCGTGAGGCAGTAACGGACTGCGCCGTAATCATCCGCGACGGTCTCGTCATCGCTTCGATCCTGAGGAGTTCGTTGAGCTTCGCCTCGTCCATGAGGCCTTCCTCCAGCACGATCTCCCGCACACCGCGCCCCTCACTCAGCGCTCTCTTCGCAACGCCGGACGCGATCTCATATCCCAGGGTCGGGCCGAGCGCAGTGATCAGTCCTATGCTGTGATTAACCAGATCGAGGCAGTGCTCACGATTGGCGGTAATGCCCTTGATGCAGCGTTGCGTAAGACTTTCCACCGCAGCGTTTAGCATTCTTAGTGACGTCAACACGCAAAACGCAATGGTTGGCTCGAATGCGTTGAGCTGCAACTGGCCGCCCTCCGCGCACATCGTCACCGTCAGGTCATGGCCGATAACAAGAAACGCAACCTGGCTCACAACTTCCGGAATCACCGGATTCACTTTGCCCGGCATAATTGAGGAGCCCGCCTGCCGGGGAGGCAGGTTGATTTCGCCAAATCCGGTCCGAGGGCCGCTCGACAGCAACCGGAGATCGTTGCAAATCTTCGACAGTTTGACCGCGATACGCTTGAGCACCCCGGAGAACAGGACGAATGCCCCCATATCCGACGTAGCTTCGATCAGATTGGGTGCAAGCGAAAGGGAATGCCCGCTTATTGAGGCTAACTCCTCCACGACAAGCGAGGCATACCGCGGATCCGCATTGATGCCGGTGCCAATGGCAGTCGCTCCCAAATTCACCTCTTGGAAGAGCGCCACCGTCTCTGACAGGCGCTGCACATCCTCCTTTACCGTGACGTGAAAGGCATCAAACTCCTGCCCCAGGGTCATCGGCACGGCGTCCTGCAACTGGGTTCGACCCATCTTCAGGACTTCGGCGAACTCAGCCCCCTTTTCCTTGAGCGCCAGTGACAAACCCCGAAGCGTTTGCTGAAGAGGTTTTACACCCTCCAGAATGGCGACCCGCAACGCCGTCGGGTAGGCGTCGTTCGTGGACTGAGACATGTTAACGTCATCGTTCGGATGAAGCAGGTCATATCGTCCACGCTGATGCCCGGAAAGCGTAAGGCCGATATTCGCGATGACCTCATTCGCATTCATGTTGGTCGAGGTTCCGGCACCACCCTGAACCGCATCCACGACAAATTCGCCGTGATACTCGTGATCGCGGATCAGCGCGTCGCAAGCCTGCTCGATCATCGATGCCTTGCTCTCGGAGAGGGCACCGAGCATCCGGTTCGCACGAGCCGCGGCCTTCTTGACCATTGCCAGCCCCCTCACCAGGTCGGGGAAGTGGCCGATCGGAACGCCGGAGATCGGAAAGTTCTCTACGGCCCTGAGTGAGTGAACGCCCCAGTATGCCCCGACCGGGATGGAAACCTCCCCCAGCAGATCATGCTCCAGTCGCGTTTCGACCGCACCAAGGACCAAGGTCTGCGTCGTCGCAACTTCGAGCGTCTCCGGCGACCGCACATCCCCGGAAACGTCGTTTCTCTCACTCGCCATTTTGAAACCCACAATCAGTTAACGGCACGACCACGATACGACTTCAAGGTTATAGAGCGGTCCACGCATAATACGCAGTGCGTTGCTTGAAAGCGAGAGATCTTGCTTACTGGACCGCATACGAATTGTATTTCAACAATAGATAGCAGGCGCCTCTAAGGTTCAGGCCGATTTCGCGAGGCGCCCACTGTCAGAATGAAATCTTTAAAGGCTTTGGATGCGTCAGGACCAGACTTCCCTATAAAGCGCGACGATCTCTTCGGCAGTCGGCACGCGGGGGTTGTTGGCGGGGGATCCGGAACCGAGTGCCTGCTCCGCCATCAAGGGCAGTAGATTTTCCCATTTGCCCGCGTCAATGCCGTAGGAACTCGGGCTTGGAACCTCGAACTCCTTATTCAAGGCCTTAAGCTCCTTGACCAAGGCGGACACAGCTTCCTGCGGATGCGTGGAGGGGCTCGTCAATCCCATCGCCACCGCGCAATCACGGTATCTTTCAAGAGCAGCCTCAGACGACCACGCCGTGATCGCCGGCAGCAGCATGGCGTTCGAGAGGCCGTGAGCGACATGAAAGTGGGCTCCGATCGGGCGGCTCATGCCGTGAACCAGAGCGACCGAGGAATTCGAGAACGCTATGCCCGCATTGAGAGAAGCAAGCATCATCGCCTCACGCGCGGGGCGATCCTGGGGGTGGTGATAGGCCTGCCTGATATTCGCCGAGATCGCGCGCATCGCCGCCAGGGCGATCATGTCGGTGAAGCCGGATGCTCTCTTGGATACATAGGCCTCAATCGCATGCGTCAGCGCGTCAATTCCCGTATCCGCTGTTAAGCGACGGGGCTTTGTCAACGTCAACTCGTAATCGACGATCGCAATGTCCGGAAGATAGGCCGCGCCAAGGCACAACATCTTCTCGCCCGTCTCATCGTCCGTGACGATGGTGAACCGGGTGGCCTCCGAGCCGGTGCCCGCCGTCGTCGGAATGGCGAGGATGGGTATCGCCTTCTTGTTCTCATTGTGAGGGGCTTTCAGCTCCCTCATCTTTCCCCCCCTTTTTGCCAAGACCGCGGCGGCCTTCGCTGTGTCGATCGCACTCCCGCCACCGAGAGCCAGAACGCAATCACAGGCATCCTGTTTGATAAACTCGACTGCGGCATTCACCGAACTTGTGGTGGGATCGGGCACGACACCGGAGAAAACCCGTGGCCGAAAACCCTTTTCCTGTAGCGAGGAAATGATTCGATCGCCCAGTGCCGTAGTCAGTATAAAGGGGTCAGTAATCAGGATCGGAGCCTGAAAGCCATGTTCCTGCAAGATGCGCGGCAATTCAGCCAGCGTGCCGCCACCGACATGCAACTCCCCAGGCAACAGAAGCGTGGTCATTGTAGCTTTCCTCGCAATTATTACTGTTGAATTTAGAATTAATCAGGTGCGGTTACAGGAGCGTTTTGAGCATGGACTTCCGGTCGTCCGACTCAAGCGACGGAGAGCATGTCATCCTGTCCCGGATCGGCAGCCCCAGCCGGAAAGGATTGGCGTGGGATGTATTGGCCCGGGATTTGGATTTTGGCGGGAACGCCGTCCCATGGTTTCTCCAAAAGGCGCAAGGTTTCCTCCACCATCTCATCGACAGGCTGCCTTACCGTTGTGAGGGAGTATGCAGACCAACCGGCACTCGGCACGTCGTCGAACCCCACAATCGCGAGATCACCCGGAATACTCCAACCAGCCTCTCGGAGATTGTCCATGAGTCCCATGGCAATGACATCATCCGCACAGAAAACAGCTTCGACCCGGGGCAATCTCTTGATGAACTCGCCAGCCTCGTATCCCCATTCGCGCGTGAACTCTCCGTCGAGCGCGAAGAGAAGTTGTTGGCCCCGCTCCGCGAGCCCCGCGAGAAAACCATTCCGGCGGTCGAGAGTTGTCGATGCACCCGGCGCACCGCCCACATAGCCGACCGTTTTGTAGCCTACATCGACAAACTTATTCGCGACCAAGCGGCCGGCCGCCTCATTGTCACAGGTTACTGAGTGCCCCGGCACCATCGTCGAGTATCGGTTGAGCATGACGGTTGGAACCCTGTAATCCTCCAGCGTCTTTGCCATTCTGGATGACAAAGACGCGGTCAGAATAATCACGCCTCGAACTTTGTACCTGCAGCACGGTGGGAAGCATTTCATCAACGTCCCTGCCTCCGGGACAATTCAGGAGCAGCACTTCCTGCCCTGCACTTTGAATACGCACCGTCAGCCGGTCGAATATATAGGGGTAGAAAGGATTTATGATGTTCGCCACCACGACGGCGACCATGTTTGAAGCGCCGGTAACAAGCGTGCGCGCCCCGACATCCGGGACGTATCCTAAGGTCTGACACGCATCCAGAACCCGAGCCTTGGTGCGCGGCGACACATGGCCGCCCGACAATGCGCGCGAGACAACGGATTGTGAAACTCCGGCCAGCCTTGCCACGTCATGCTGCGTGGCGGCAAAACTCACTTCCTCCGACTTCAAGGCCCACCTCTTACCCCAGCGACAGAGGCCTAAACCTAATTTACCAAACGACTCCGCCGCAACCATCGCGTCAAATGAAGGCGTTGCCTAATGAGCAGCTCCGAAATGCGTTTCCAGGATGTGGTCGGCAGCCCGAAGCGCCTGTGCGGCAACAGTCAGCGCCGGATTAACCGCCGCCGATGACGGGAAGAACGATGCGTCGATGACAAACAAATTAGAGTGATCGAAACTCCGGCAGTAGCTATCCAAAGCGGCGTGCTCCGGGTCAGCCCCGAACCGGACTGTCCCGCATTGATGAGCTGTCGCATGGGCTACGAGCGATTTCGTGAGGACGATAGGATAGCCGCTCTTCTGAAGAGCGCTTTTCATCTTGTTCACCAGCCGATCATGGCCGGCGAGATTGTTCAATTTCACGGCAAGCGAAATCTTGTTGTCCTTCACGGTGACGCGATTTTCGGGATCGGGGAGATCCTCTGACAAAACCAGCCAGTCAACGCTATGCCGGGCAAGCTCCGACCCCACAAACTTAGGCAGATAGGGAACATTCGCCGACAGCATGCCCCCTTGCAGTTTGCCAAGCATCTGCACCTGGCCCATGGGGTACGGGAACTGATCATCCCCGAAGTAGAAGTTGTTGATAGCGAGCGTCTTCTGAAACCTCGTCGGGTTGCGCCTGTGAGCCAAGCCCATGATCGCCGTCTGGTTATGAACCATATAAAAACGGCCCACCACGCCGGAGCTGTTTGAAACCCCCTGCGGCGCGGCAGCACATGCCGAACGGAGCAGCAGGGCAGCGCTATTCACCGCGCTTGCCGAGAGCACAATAATCGGTGCGCGGAGCAACTGCACCTCTCCCCCGGTCTCGACCTCGACCGCTTCAACCGTCTTCCCGTTGGGACTAAGGATAAGACGGCGAACATAGGTGCCGACTCTCAGTTCGACATTGCCCGTTTTCAGCGCGGGCTCGACAGCGCAGGTCTCCGCATCGTTCTTCGCCCCGAGCTTGCATGGGAATCCATCGCAAGTCGCACAAAGAATGCAGTTTCCTCCATTCCTTCGATCAACCGCCAGGGGAAGCGGAGAGGCGATGAAGCCATTCTCCCGCAAACGCGATTGCATCTCCGCGATCCTGGGTTCAGACGGGATCGGGGGATACGGGTAAGGTTTACGGCCGGCGGGCGCCGATGCGTCCAGCTTGTCGTCGCCGTGAACGCCGAATATCACCTCGGCCTGATCATAGTATGACTCGAGATCGCGGTAGCGAACCGGCCAAGCCGGCGATATCCCTTCCTTGTGCTCCAGCGCCTCAAAGTCACGCTCGCGGAGACGGAACATCGCGGCGCCGTAAAACTTGGTCGCTCCCCCGACGTTGTAGCAAGCGCCGGGATCAAAGGCCTTCCCGGTGCGGTCGTACCAAGTATCGTGGGCCTTGTAGTGCTTATCGAAAAACACCGTCGGCACGTCCCAATTCCGGTCTTCACGCGGTACCGGATTGCCGCGCTCCAGCAACAGAACCTGCACCCCGCGTTCAGCAAGCCGGCGCGCCGTGATTCCGCCTCCCACGCCGCTGCCGATAACGATGACGTCAGGTGTCCGCATCAGCGCAGCCCTCCCTTCGCGGGAATTATCTGGGCCGGCTTCGCCGCCTGGGAATGCTCGCAGCTCGCATTCCCAGGATCGCCTTGAGGACGTTCATACATCATCGCGACAAGCTTATGCTGCGTCATATTCAATCCGCTCAAAGCGACAAGCGTCACTTCACAGCCCCACCGAGAACGAAACCGCTGCGGAAGTAACCGGAGAAGCAAAGATAGAGAACGACAACCGGCAGCGAGTACAGGATCGAAAATGCCGCGATCGCGCCGTAGTTCACCGACACCGCGTTCATAAACCCATACATGACAACCGGACCGGGCTGGCCCTGCGCATCACTGATCAGAACCAGCGGCAGCAGAAAGTTGCCCCATGCGTTGACGAACCCGAAGATCGCCGCCGATGCAACACCAGGCATCGCGAGCGGGACAATCACTTTCATCAAGGTCGAGAATGTATTGGCCTTCTCTATCGACGCCGCCTCCTCAAGGTCCGCCGGTATCGCGTCGATGGCATTCTTGATGAGATAAATCTCGAACGGGAGTGACGTAACACCCAACAGAACAGCGGTCGGAAAGCTGGTCAGCCAGTTCAGATGGCTGAACATCTTATAGATCGGAACCATAAGGATGGTGACGGGAACACCAGACAAAAACAGGATGACGAGAAGGATCGTGCCCTTCCACGGAATATGATGCCGCGAGAACGAGTAGGCGGCGAAAAACCCCGTGACGGTGGAAATCACGGTCGCGACGACCGACAGGTACAGGCTGTTCAGAAGGCCATTTGCGTAGGCGGGTTGGATGACCTTCTCGAAGTTTGCAAGCGACAGGTGCGGCAGGCTCAACTGCCAAGAAGCCTGCGAGTCGATCGAGGCGAGCACCAGCCAAACCATGGGCAATACAAAGAAAATCGTGAGCACAAATAGGACCGCGTAGCTGAGGACACGAGTCCCAACCCAATAGGGCTCGGTGAGTGCCGGACCTGTCGGCCGGGCGGCGGCCGCGTTGACGAGTTCTCTCATCGCATTCATCCTTGCCGCGGTCATAATTTACTGACGGGACCTTGCCGCCATCCACACATATGCGACGCCCAGCACACCGGACATCAGCACGATGACATTACCCAGGAGCGCCGCATAACCGAGCTGCTGAAACTGGAAACCCTCAAGGTACGAATACACGGGAAGGATGTTCGAGTCGCCGTTCGGGCCGCCCTGCGTCATCAGGTAGATGAGGGTGAAGTTGCCGAAAGATAGCAGCGTCATGAGGAGCGCCGAGGTCAGGATCGTCGGTTCGAGAACGGGCAGGACGATATATAACAGCCTCTGCCAACTGGATGCGTCTTCCAGTTTGGCTGCTTCCATCATTTCCTCCGGCACATTCTTCAGCGCCGCGGAAAAGATGATGCAGGCAAGACCCGTCAACGACCAACTGTTCGCAATACATACAACCAACATTGCGTGGTCATAGAGGTAGTTGGAATGCGGCGCGAAGAACACCTCGGCAAAAATGCCTCCTTGCGTCGAAGCGGCATACCAGATGATCGCGATCGATGCCGGCGGCAGTGTCCAGGCAATAATGACGATGCCGTTCACGACCAGCCGAATGGCATTGCTTGCCTGCTGCAAAGCCAAAGAAATCACGAACCCCAGAACGGTCGTGCCGATAGCCCCCGAGCCGACCACGAAGACGACCGTCAGCCAGGTTGAATGCCAAAACTGCGAGTTGTTCAGCAGGAAGATGACGTTCTTCATGCCGGTGAACTTGTAGTGAATAGAGTGCAACCCGATGAGCTGCAGATTCGTGAAGCCAAGGTAGATCGAGTAGACAACCGGATACACGAAAAACACCGCCAGCAGCGCCATTCCGGGCAAAAGCAGGGGCAACGAAATGCCCGTCACCCGCGGCTTATCAAGCCGCGGTGTTTTTGGCGGAACCGCGGCATTGACGGAGGTAATCCTCTTCTCAATCGTGGCGCTCATAGGCCTCCCTCCGTCAATACCAGCGGAATATTACTTCAAGACCTCGATCTGATCGGCATCGAGCTGATTGGACATGTAAGTCTTCATGCCACTCATCGCGTCATCGACGGAGGTATTCGGGTGCAGGACCATCGTCTCGGTCGCCTGCGCGATCGCGAAGGCCCAGACCTTGAACTCGGCGGCGGACGGGAAGGCGGTCGAATACTTCGTCAAATCGGCGAACTGCGTCTGGGTTGCCGGCCAGAAGTTCACATAGACGGGCTCTCTGTTGTAGGCCGGAATGGGCGGGACGAGGCCGCCGTAGTTATCCACGACCAACAGGTAGTCCTTGCCCATCATGTAGTCGATGGCCTTCCAGGTTGCCTCGGGCACTTTGCTCGATGCGTTCATGGAAAGGCCCCAGCTCGAAAGCGTGCCGCCTACGCCGGGCCCCTGGCCATCCACCGTCGGAATGGGTGCGAACCCGATCTGCGTTGCGCCATCAGCCCAGCATGGGCCGCAAATCGTCTTGTTCCAGAGCTGCGGCACGTAGTTCCCGCCGAACGTAATCCCAACCTTGTGCTTCGCGGGGAATGCCCCAACGATGCCAGGCCCGTTCGGATCAAGGATTTCCGAGGGAGGAGCCAACAGCCCTTCGGCCGATGCCGTCTTGTAGAAGTTGACAACCTCGCGCAGGCCCTTGCTATCCGCGATCCACTTGCCCGTAGCCGGGTCCTGGGCTTCCGGCGTGCTGGAAGTAACCAGAAGGTTGCCAGAGCCGAGCACGACGCCTTCGCTGCCTTGCGCGGTGCCCGTCAGCAGCCAGATCGGCCAAACGTTCGGGTCAGACTTCTTGATCGCCCTCGCGGCGTTCAGGATATCTTCCCAGGTCTTGGGCTGCCAGTCCGAAGGAAGACCAGCTTTCGCGAAGATCGTCTTGTCGTACAGAAGGGCGTTCGTGTTGTCGCCCTGGCTGATATAGTAGGTCTTGCCGCCGATATCGCCTTCTTTTGCGATAGCCGGGACGAACTGGCTCCACCAGCTTGATTTGGCCAGATAATTGTCGAGGGGCGCAAGCAAGCCAGAGGACTGCCACTGCGCGACTTCCGGGCCTGGGATCTGAATGATGTCCGGCGCCGTCGACGGATTGCTCAACATCAAGCTTAGCTTGGTGAGAAAGTCGTCGTACCCACCATGAATTGGCTCGAGCTGGAGGGTCACATCCGGCACGTCCTTCTTGAGCCCTTGGTTCACCATGGTGAACCAATCCGTCGCAAAGGTCGGCGCGCTCATGAAGTAGTCGGCGCTATACGCCACCTTCACGACGGTCTGGGCATGAGCTGAGACCGCCCCGGCGAACAGAGCCGTCGCGATGATCGTTCCCCCGTAGAGACGCTTCGTAAAGCCGGATAGGCTGAGTTTAGACGCCGTCATCTGAGAAATTCCTCCCTTATTAACGCACATTTTCGATGGGCACGCCTTCCATCACGGAGGGCGCCTTGAGAAGCGAATCGCCGGAGACCGGATCGAAGAAGTGAACATCGCTCGAAGTCGAAGACGAGCGTGACCTGCTGCCCAATTCTCACATCCGCGAAGCTCGGGAATTTTGTGTTTACCTCTTGCTTCTCGATCTCAACGACGACGAAGGATTCGGCACCGGTTGTTTCGATTGTCGTGACCACGCCAGTCACCTGAACCGTGCAGCGGGATGGCGCGTCGGTGATCCAATGGAGATCGTCGGGTCGAATTCCCATCTCGACCGATCCCGTCGGGACTGTGTCCGCCAAAAGGTTAGCGCGCGGCAGCCGAATTCTTGTTCCCAGCGTCCGGACATCGATGTTCGCGCCATCCGCCAGAAACGCGGCTGTCACAATATTCATGTTGGGCGAGCCAATAAATGTCCCAACAAATTTATTGGCTGGTGCCCGATATAGTTCGGCGGGGGATGCAATTTGCAGAATTCGCCCCTGGTTGAATACCGCGATCCTGTGGCCCATCGTCATCGCTTCGACCTGGTCGTGGGTCACATACACAGTCGTGACGCCAAGCCGGCGCTGCAGACCAGCAATCTCCGCGCGCATATGGGTACGAAGGCTCGCATCGAGGTTCGACAGCGGTTCATCGAGGAGGAAGAGGCGCGGCTCGCGGATCAGCGCCCGCGCCAGGGCGACACGCTGACGCTGGCCACCCGAAAGTTCGCCGGGCTTGCGGTCAAGCATCTTGTTGAGACCAACGAGATCCGCGACGCGCTTGACCTGCTCCTCGGTAATCGCCTTCTTTTCGCCGCGCACATTGGGCCCGAACGCCAAATTCTTGCGCACGTTCATGTGCGGATAGAGCGCGTAGCTTTGGAAGACCATCGCGATGTCCCTCTGGCCCGGAGGCAACAGGGTAACGTCGCGATCGCCGATCATAATACGCCCGTGGGTCGGCATCGTCAGCCCGGCGAGCATTCGCAGGGTGGTGGTTTTGCCGCAGCCCGATGGGCCCACGAGAACCAGGAATTCACCATCCTCGATTTCAAGATTCAGTGCTGGAACCGCCACGAAATCTTCGTAGATCTTCCAGATGTTCTCAAACTTGACGGTTGGCATTCGTAATCCCCACTGTGCGAGCAAACCTTCGCCGTTTCTGGCTTGTCTTGGCTAGGAAGAGCTATCGGCCCATCTGGCGCCGACAGCCCTCTCCATCTTTATCAGGACTCAACGAGACCCGCAGGTTCCGCGTAGCCGACATTCATCCGGCCAAATCGCCGAACACGAATGTTCGCCTGCTCGGCATGACCCGCGAAACCTTCCATTATGCAGAGGCGGGAGCAAATACTTCCGATCTGAGCGGAGGCCTCATCACTGCGAATTTCTTGATACGTGCAAGTCTTGAGAAACTTGCCGACCCACAGGCCGCCCGTGTAGCGCGCCGCGCCCTGAGTAGGCAGCGTGTGGTTCGTCCCGATCACCTTGTCACCATACGCGACAGTCGTGCGGGGGCCAATGAACATCGATCCGAAGTTAGTCAGATTGTCGAAGAGATACTTATTATTCCGGGTCATCACCTGCACATGTTCCGAGGCGATCCGGCTCGCCTCGGACAGCATCTCCTCTTCCGTGTCGCAGACGATGATCTCGCCATGCGCTTCCCACGACTGACCAGCGATTGAGGCCGTCGGAAGAATCTGCAGAAGGCGGCTGATCTCGCGGAGTGTGTCATGCCCCAACTTCTCGGAGTTGGTGATCATCACAGCGGGGGAATTAATTCCATGCTCTGCTTGCCCGAGGAGATCGGTCGCGCACATCTCGCCGTCGACGCTGTCGTCCGCCACCACCAAAGTTTCTGTGGGTCCGGCGAAAAGATCGATCCCGACTTTGCCAAACAGAATCCGCTTGGCTTCGGCCACAAAGGCGTTTCCAGGCCCGGCGAGCATATCGACCGCACCGATGGTCTCGGTGCCGAAGGCCATCGCGGCGATCGCCTGAACGCCTCCGATCGCGTAGATCTCGTCAGCGCCAGCCAGCGCCTGCGCCGCGACGACTTTCGAGGCGATCTTGCCCTGGAATGGCGGGGCGCAGGTAATGACACGGCGGCATCCCGCGACTTTCGCCGTCAGGATCGACATCTGCGCCGATGCCAACAGCGGATACTTTCCCGCCGGAACGTAGCAGCCGACATTTTCGATCGGGATGTTCTTATGACCGAGAATAACGCCTGGGAGCGTCTCCACTTCCAGATCCGTGATGCACGCGCGCTGGGCTTCCGCGAAACGCCTAACCTGGGTTTGCGCGAACTCTACGTCCCGCCGCTCCTGAGGCGTGAGCGAGTCGACCGCCTGCTGAATCTCCTCATCCGATAGCCGATAGCTCGGGCGGTCGAAGCGGTCGAAATCGACTGAAAACTGCCGGACGGCCTTGTCTCCGCCGGCTTCCACAGCCGCCAATATGTCTTCAACACGCTTCGTAAGGGCGGAATCGCGCCCGACATCGGGCTTCTGCTGCGCCGTTTTAATTGTCCGGATCATGTGCTCGCTCTACCGAAATCAAAATACGCCGGATTACTTTATCTGTACCGGCTAATCTGCCGGATGCAGCTCAATCGCGAGCCAGATCGCGTCGGAGTCCGAGAAGTAGCGATGCCACGGATAGGACCATTCACGCCGGCCGGTGACTTGCACGAACGGGTCATGTGTGAAACCCGGCGCCATCGAGATCTCCCGGTAGAGCGTGGCTTCGTCCCGCTCGCGAAAGAACTGGATTCGTCCATTCCCAAAGATCTGCGTATGGATCTCTAGAAACGGATGCTCATTGTGGATGAAGCAGTCCGTGTTCGCCGGGGACCACCAAAGATTGAGCCGAATCTTATAGTTGTCCGCAGCCTCCTTCTCGCTGACCGTATTGGAGAACTTGAACGGGTCGGCCGCGGCAGAGCCAATCCAGTCATAGCTGGAGATATAAAGCGGCGTACGCCTCGGGAATTTCGCCAGGCGATTCCCGAACCAGTCCCAGTTCTCACCGAAGGCGATACCGCCGATATCCGTCGATGAGGGAACGTCGATGATCGCCGCACGCTCAGCCGAAGCGATCACGCCGTTTCTCAGGATCGTGGACTTCCACGGGGGAACAACCGTGGGAACCACGTCCTCAACCACGAGGGGCTTGTGCGAGAGGTTTATAACGTTGCCCGTCGCCGGAAACTTCTCCGCATTTTCGACAATGCTCGCGTTCACGAACTGGTCAGCGAACGACAAAGGTCGGACTTTATTGACTTCAGGCATGATATCCCCCCGGTGGCTGAGGCTGCGACTTAAAACCCGCGATTACGGACGTATTCCGCACGCAGATCGCCGAGGTAGGCCGGAACCGTAATGTCCCACCAGCCCGTGGGGTGCATCTTGCTCCAGGGCCGGTCGATGGCGCAGATCGCCTCGATCACGTAAGGCTTGCCGGAGGCCAGGGCGCGCTTGACCGCAGCCTGAATTTCGGCCGGGTTTTCAACCCGCTCCGCCTCGCAGCCGAGCGACCGTGCCATATCGGCGATTTTCGGCACGAAGTGCGTTCCGTCCGGCATCTGAAACTGCGTGATGATCTCGCGATCTTCACCAAACATGTTGAGCTGGAGGTTGCGAATTGCTCCCCAGCCGCCGTTGTTGATGACAAGGAAGATCGCGGGCGCGCCCAGGATAGCCGCAGTCGCCAGCTCTGTTCCCGTCTGAAGGAAGGAGCCGTCTCCCAACACCGCGCAAACCGGCGTGTTTGGCGCACCGAGCTGCGCACCGATCGCGGCCGGCAGCGAGAAACCGATGCCCGAGAAGCCGCCCGCCGTAATGTGCTGCTTCGGCCCATAGACCGGGAATTCGTTGAAGACCTGGTTCTGCGGATTACTGGAGTTGGTCACCACGATGGTATTCCGCGGTAGCGCCGCACGCGCTTCCCACAGCACCTGGGAGGCGGTCATCGGGCTCACATTGGCTTCCCGCATGGGACGCAGATACTCGAACCACTCGCTCTTGTAAGCGGTCAGTTCCTTGAAGTAGTCGCTGTTCAGGTAGTCACGCGGCTTGCCGTAAGCGCGCAGTTCAGCAAGCAACGCGGCAAGTACGGCCTTCGCGTCGCCGACAATGCCAACCTCGACCTCGTAATTCTTGCCGATTTCAAAGCCGTCGATATCGACGTGAATAAGCTTTGTCTTCGGAATGTCGAAGGTGACGCCGGGGCGATAGGAGGATGTGATGCGGTCGCTGAACCGACAGCCGACGGAGAGAATGACGTCCGCGCTGCGGGTCATGGCGTTGCCCGGGATCGATCCCAGATCGCCGCAAGCCCAGGCGAAAAGCGCATGATCTTCGGCGATGGCGCCCTTGCCCATGAAGGACGTGGTGACAGGCGCGCCCAAGAACTCGGCGATCTCGACAAACTCAGGGCTGGCGTTCGCGGCGATCACACCGCCACCCGCCATCAGGACAGGGCGCTTGGAGGACAGCAGCAACTTAGCGGCTTTTGAAATGTACTCGGGGTCGCCGAACACGCGCGCCGCCGTCCGGCGGCCACGGGAAATCTCCTGCGCCTGAGACGTGGCTTCCGCCTGAATGTCCTGCGGAATGTTGATAAGTGCCGGGCCGCGCCGACCTTCCAACATGACGTTGAAGGCCTGGTCCATGACCGTGGGGATTTGGTCAACGGTTATGGGTTGCCACCACCGCTTGACGACGGGCTCCGCCATGCGCGGGAAGTTGTCGCTATGCGGACGATCCAACTCCTGCAGCACGCCACGGTTCATCATGTACGTATGCACACCACCCGTAATGACGAGCTGCGGCATGGAATCGGCGAAAGCTGTGGCGATGCCCGTCAGGGTGTTGGTCGCGCCCGGCCCGATTGAAGTAATCGCGGCGGCAATCTTGCCCGAGGAACGGTAAAAACCGTCAGCCATATGAGATGCATTCTGCTCATGCATCGCAGGCGCCAACGTAATATTTGAGCGATAATCAACAAAAGCGTCGATAAGCGCTGTATTACCATGGCCAGGAATGCCGAAAGCGTAGGGCACACCTTCTTTGACCAAGGACTCCACGATAAGCTGACCGCCCGATTTAGGCTGATTGGACGCCTCGTTCATCACGTTCCTCCGAGTCACGATTGCATACGCATGCCGTAGATCAATTCACGAATCGATGCAAGATAAAACTGGAGCGGAGAATCTTTTTGTGCAGTGCCGCAAGATAGAGCAGTGCTTTGTTCATTTTTAGCCGCTTTTGTGCGCAGAAGTCAAAAAAGTCGTTGGCGAAAATCAGCCAACGATGTTGCATTCGTATGTGATGACGGAGTATGTGCTGGCAACAGGGTGGGACGGCAACGCCAGTGTGATTGCCTAAGCGACAGCTTGTCAAACAGGTTTATAGCTTTCGCTGGAATTACCCCGCTACGGCAATGCCCCACACTCTAACGAAACGCTTGCGGGATTCCGAAGTCCGGCATTCAACTTCGTTTGCGAAAAAACGTCTTGCGCTCGGAAGAAAGTGAAAATGGCACGACTCACGGATGACATCCCTCGCAAGCCGAAGCACCGCGTCGGCATGATCGGCGGTGGCCGCGGTGCGTTCTTTGCGGCCTATCATCGAGCGGCGATGCGCCTGACCAATCGCTTCGAATTGGTCGCCGGTGCTTTTTCCTCGAACCCGGACGTAAGTGCGGAAGCCGGAAGCGCCCTCGACATCCAACCCGACCGAATTTATGCAAATTATGCAGAAATGGCGGCGGCCGAGGCGACACGCAGCGACCGTATCGATGCCGCCATTATTGTCACGCCGAATCACCTTCACTACGAACCGTGCAAGCTGTTCCTGGGCGCGGGAATTCCGGTGATCTGCGACAAGCCCCTGGTCAATAGCCTGGCCGAGGCGGTTGAGATCAAGCATATCGCGGACAAGGCGGACACTTTTGCCGCTTTGACTTACACTTATAGTGGCTACCCGATGGTTCGCGACGCCCGCGAGCGTATCCGTGCCGGCGAGATCGGAGAAATCCGGTTCATGTACGTCGAATACCTGCTGGAGTGGCTCGCGAATGACCCCAGCAAGCTTGGCAAGGGCGGCATCTGGCGTGGGCAACCTGAGAAAGCCGGGCCGACCGCCGCTCTCGGCGACGTTGGCACCCACGCCTTCCACATGCTCGAATTCCTCTCGGGGAAGCGATGCGTGGAGTTGAACGCCCGGCTTCGCTCGACGGTTCCCGGCTGGGCCATGGACGACAATGATGTTGTTCAGCTGTCGTTTGAGGGCGATGTAGATGGGCTTCTCTGGTGCAGCCTGGCCTCGCCGGGCCACAGGAACGGTCTCCGCTTCAAGATCGTCGGTTCAAAGGGGACGCTCGAATGGGCGCAGGAAGCGCCCGAGACGCTTAAGCTCGGCCGTCTCGGCAAATCCGACAAAATCTTCCGCCGTGGCTTGTCCGACATGTCGCCGGGCGCGATAGCCGATACCAGCCTTCCCGCCGGCAACCCCGAGGCCTATTTGGAGGCCTTGGCTGTGTTGTATGCGGATTTCGCCGATGGGCTGAGCGCCGGCACCAACTGGCGCGGGGCCACGGCGACGCCGATACCCGATCTGCGAGAGGGGGTGCGCGGCGTCGCCCTGGGCGAACTCTGCGTCGAGTCATCCAAGTCTCGCTCCTGGGTTCCCTTCCCGGCCGTCGCGTGATGGCGCGGCGCGATCTTGAACCTCGGACGAGAGGACGGAGTCTGATACATGCGTGACTTTCAGCCCGATTATGTGATTGTCGGCGGCGGCTCGGCCGGCTGCGCCCTTGCGGGCCGGCTGAGCGAAAATCCCGAGGTGAAGGTCGCGCTCGTCGAGGAAGGCCCGTCTGACTGGAACCCCTACATCCATATTCCGGTGACCTACTACAAGACCGCTCAGGGAAGCCTTCTCCACCGCTACCCCTATGTGCGCAGTGCCGCACAGGCCCCTCTTGCTGACCCAACCATGGTGCAGGCGCGCGTGCTCGGTGGCGGAAGTTCCGTCAACGCTATGCTGTATGT
Organism: uncultured Pseudomonadota bacterium; assembly: GCA_963745125.1. Lineage (GTDB taxonomy): Bacteria > Pseudomonadota > Alphaproteobacteria > Acetobacterales > Acetobacteraceae > Acidisoma. The sequence continues at coordinate 302,639 of CAVUWB010000006.1, read as the reverse complement.
GCGCGGAAATCCGGAAGACTATGACGGGTGGGCCGCGCTCGGTGCCACCGGATGGGACTTTAGAGGCGTGCTCCCCTACTTTAAGCGATCTGAGGGTAACTCGCGCTTTGACAACGCATTTCACGGCAGCGACGGCCCGCTCAAGGTCTCCGATCAGCATTATACGCATCCGCTAACCAAGGTGTGGCTCCAGGCATGCCAGCAGGCCGGCCTGCCGCTCATCCCCGACTTCAATGGCGGGACCAAGGATGGCTGCGGGCTCTACCAGATCACCGCGAGAAAAGGCCGGCGGTCGAGCTCAGCGGTGGCTTATCTCGGTCCGGCGAAGAAACGGAGCAATCTGCGCATCATAACCGGCGCGCAGGTTTTGCGCATTTTGATCGAGGGCGGCCGAGCGACCGGCATTGAAATGGCGAGCCGTGGGAATGTCTCGAAGCTTCTGGCCGAGAGGGAAGTCATCCTGTCCGCCGGTGCGTTCAATAGTCCCAAGCTCTTGATGCTTTCAGGCATCGGGCCGGAAAACGAACTTCGCAAGCACGGCATCACGCCCAAGATTGCCCTGGAAGGTGTGGGACAAAACTACCAGGATCATATGGAACTGTCGCTCGTCTATCGCCTGACAGGTCCTCATAGCTACGACAAGTATAAGCGCCTCGGCTGGAAACTGCGAGCCGGTGTTGAATATGCTCTTTTCCGGGATGGCCCCGTGACGTCGAATGTTGCTGAAGGCGGCGGCTTCTGGCGAAGCTCGGTCAGCACGAGCGGTCCGGATATTCAGCTCTTCTTTCTGGCCGGCGCGGGAATTGAAGAGGGCGTCGATACGGTCCCGGGCGGGAATGGCTGCACATTAAGCGTCAGCCAGACACGACCGAGTTCCCGTGGATATGTCGGGCTAAACGGCAGCGATCCGAAACTGCCCCCCCATATCGTTCCGAACTATCTGACGGAACCCGACGACTTGCGAAGCTTCGCCGACGGGGTGAAGCTCGCGCAAGATATTATGAGCCAAAAGGCGTTGCAGACGTATATCGCCGGCGGCCATGTTCCCGCCTCGCCGCTCAGAACGCAGCAGGAATTCGAGGATTTCGTGCGGAAGGAGGCTCATCCAGGGCTTCACCCCAGCGGAACCTGTCGTATCGGCAATGACCCGCTCAGCGTTGTTGATCCTGACCTTCGTGTCCATGGCATCGATCGGCTGCGGGTCGCAGATGCTTCCGTGATGCCGACGATGATCTCCGGAAATTTGAACGCGACGGCAATCATGATCGGCGAAAAAGCAGCGGACCTCATCCAGGGCAACGCTCGCAGAGCGGCATAATCACCATTTCTTTGAAGGTTATCGAATATGTCCATTCCGTCTGACGTGCTTGAGGACGCTTACGCCGTTCTCCTGCCCGCATACGATTCCGTGGATTTTGCCGAAGAATCCCAGCGCTTCTTCGCCAGCGGCGGTGTTGCCGCTCTTCTCGGCTGTTCGCGTGCCGAGTATGTGGGCCGTCGCATGTCGCCGCAGCGACAGCAGGCCGAGACGGGCGATGCCTTCCGAGCCTATGCACAGCAGGCTCGCGCGCATTCCGGGCGAAATGTTCTGCTCGCCGCCGATTACGAGATTGGCGGCGTACACAGGCTGCATCGCCTCGCCCCTCAACTGTCTCATCCGCGTGAGGCTCTTGCCAAAACGCCCGCGGAAATCGAGGCCTTCGGGTTTCAGGCTGGAACCGCGGCGCGCGAGCTTGGCGTGAACCTTATTCTGGCTCCCGTTCTCGATGCCGTCTCCGGGGAGAATCCGTGGCTTCTCAACCGCAGCCTCAGCCCCGATCCTGACGTTGTGGCGCCGATTACCACCGCTTTTATCGTCGGGCTGCAAAAAGCGGGCATTGCCGCGACCGCCAAGCATTTTCCAGGGTTCCACGACGTTCCGCTTGACCCTCACGACTGTGAGGAAAGCATGGTCCTCGGCGATGCAGATAGTCTCGCTGCTAATCTCCGGCCATTTGCGGATGCGGTTTCCAAGGGTGTCCGCTGCATCATGACCGGGCCTGTGCCGGTCCAGGCACTCGACCCCGTCGAGCCCTCATCCACGTCGAAGACCACGGTTGATCTGTTGCGCAATCAGTTGGGCTTCACGGGCTTGGTGGTGAGTGACGATCTCGATTTGGCCGGGACCATGCGTGGGCGGCCGATCACCGAAGTGGCTCTGGCATCCTTAGCCGCCGGTGTTCAGCTGCTGTTGCTATCGAGCGGACCGCAGATCGATGAGGTTGCCGCCTATATCACGGCAGCCGTTCAGGGCGGGCGGCTGCCGGCGGACACGCTACGCCGTGCCTCCGCCGCGGTTCGGCAACTGGCGGACAGCCTCGCCTAAGCATTCGACCACGCTAAATTCAAGTTGAGATCTCTGCATATGAATACGCCGTCCCCGGAAGTAATCGTTATTGGAAGTGGGGCCGGCGGCGCCCCCCTCATCAAGGAGTTGAGTGAAAAGGGCCTGCGTGTGCTCGTGTTGGAGCGTGGCAAAAGAATTCCCCGCGAGAGCGACAACAGCAGCGTCGACGCGGTGTTCAACGCGAAGAAGTATAGCCCGCTCGAGACCTGGCTCGATCGGAACGGCAAGGCGTTCCGCCCCTCCGCCTGGTATAATGTCGGTGGCTCAACGAAGATGTTTGGCACCGTCATGATGCGGTTGCGGGAGACGGATTTTGGTGACGTGGAGCACGCCGAAGGCGTCTCCCCCAAATGGCCGATCAGCTACGCTGATCTCGAACCCTATTACAGCAAGGCTGAGGCGCTGTTCGGTGTGCATGGCGACGCCGCGATCGATCCGTGGGAGCCGCCGCGATCCGCGCCGCTGCCGCACGGCGCCGTCGGGTCGGAACCGTTCGTGGCAGCCGTCCATGAAAAGCTGAGCCGGCGAGGTCTGCATCCATTTCCTCTCCCCGTCGCCGTCGATCTGCACCCCGGCGGGAAGTGCATCCGGTGCGGCACCTGTGACGGATTCCCCTGCCCCTTTGGCGCGAAAAATGACGCTGAGACCCGCGCGATCGAACCTGCCTTAAGGACCGGCAATGTCGTGTTCTGGGAGGGTGCTCAGGTTCAAAGACTGATTGCCGCCCGGGACGGAAAGCGCATCGAGGCCGTGGAGGTTCTCCATGACGGCGAACTCAAGACAGTAGCGGCCCGGATAATCGTGCTGTCGAGCGGTGCTGTGAATTCGGCGGCAATCCTGCTCAGATCCGAAAATCCCCTATCGGATAAAGGCTTGGCGAACCGCTCCGACCAGGTCGGCCGCAACTACATGACGCACAACCTCACCACGATGATGGCGGTCTCCCACCGGCCGAATCTCACCCGCTTCCAGAAAACGCTCGCCTTCAATGATTTCTACGACGGCGAACCCGGCTTTCCATTCCCGATGGGCAATGTGCAGACCCTCGGGAAGCTTCAGGCGGGAATGCTGGTGGCGGGGGCCAAATATCTACCGCAGTTCGTCGGTGCCGCCCTCACGCGGCGCAGTTTTGACATTCTGACCACCTCCGAAGATCTGCCGCTGCCTGACAATCGGGTGACGCTTGAGCGTGGGACGATCCGCATCTCGGTTTGGCCCGGCAATATGAAGGCGCATGAGCGGCTGAATCGGCGCGTCAAGGCCGTTCTTCACGACGTAGGCTTTCCGCTGGTTCTGGCAAAAACGCTGCCCGTCAATTTCACGGCGGCGCAATGCGGGACGGTTCGGATGGGGTCCGATCCGGCTACCGCCGCGCTCGACCCGTTTTGCCGCGCTTTCGACCACCCGAACCTTTTTGTGGTAGACGCCTCGTTCTTTCCATCATCTGGGGCGGTGAATCCGGCGCTAACGATTGCCGCGCAAGCGCTGCGTGTGTCCGATCACATCGCGGCACAAGACTTTGGTATGAAATAGCTCGGTAGGGTTCGGAATATGGTCGATTATATTGTCGTCGGTGGTGGGTCGGCGGGCTGCGTGGTGGCTGGCCGTCTGAGTGAGGACCCATCAGCCAGCGTCCTGCTCTTGGAGGAAGGGCCGTCTGACCGCAGCCCCTATATCCATATGCCCGTCGGTTTCTTCAAAACCGCACAGGGGAATCTGCTCGCACGCTACCCTTGGGAAACGAATCCAGGCCATCTGGGCCCGGATAAACCCACGATGGTCCAAGCGCGCGTCCTCGGCGGCGGCTCGTCAGTCAATGCAATGGTCTATGTCCGCGGTCAGAGGGAAGATTACGATTCCTGGGCCGAGACGGCCGGCCCCGATTGGGGATACGATGAGACGCTGCGCTACTTTCGCAAATGCGAAAGCAACAACGTCTTCAGCGACCAGTATCATGGTACTGATGGTCCGCTTGCCGTTTCCGATCAGGTCTACACGCACCCGCTTTCAAAAATATGGCTCCAAGCCTGCCAGCAGGCGGGCTTGCCATGGAACCCCGACTTCAACGGTGCAAGCCAGTTCGGTTGTGGCCTCTATCAAATCACGGCAAAGAACGGCCGGCGTTCGAGCGCGGCGGTCGCCTATCTCAAACCGGCCCGGAAGCGGCCGAATCTCACCATCCGAACCAATAGCCGGGCTCTCCGCGTCGTGGTGGAAGGACAGCGCGCCGTCGGTGTCGAGGTCTTGGAGAAGGGCAAGAAAGTCATTCTGCGCGCCGAACGCGAAGTGATCGTCTCCGCCGGCGCGATCAACAGCCCGAAGCTTCTGATGCTTTCGGGCATTGGGCCGGCGGACACCGTCCGCAAGCATGGCATTGGCGTCGTCCACGATTTGCCCGGCGTCGGCCAGAATCTCCAGGACCATATGGAAGTGTCTCTGCTGAGCGAGCTTAACTCTGCATTGAGCTATGACAAATACAAGAAAATGCACTGGCAACTAGCGGCCGGGCTTCAGGTACATTCTCTTCCGAAGCGGCCCCGTCAGTGCGAACATCGTCGAGGCTGGCGCTTTCTGGTCGACGCGATTCTCGCCGAACCGGCCTGACGCGCAATTTTGTTTCATGCCGGGCGCCGGCATCGACGAGGGTGTCGATGGCGTGCCGGGTGGCAACGGATGCACACTCAACGTCTGCCAGATACGCCCCAAATCCGTGGGCTATGTTACGCTTCGGAGCGGCAATCCGCTCGATTTTCCTGTCGTCCAGCCCAACTATATGCAGGAGCAGATCGACGTGGACACGATGGCCGAGGCCATACAGTTCGGCCGGGAGGTTATGCACCAGCCCGCCATCGCACGGCACATCAACCGCGAATTCGTTCCTCTGAAGCCGCTGAACTCCTTCGATGAGGCACGGACCTTCGTCCGGAAGGAAGCTCACGCCGCGCTGCATCCCGTCGGCACCTGCCGGATCGGAGAGGACGATATGGCGGTGGTGGACGCATCGCTGCGCGTGCGGGGCGTCGATGGCCTTCGCGTGGCAGACAATTCCGTCGCGCCAAACTTGATTTCCGCGAATACAAATTCCATCGCGATTATGATCGGCGAGAAAGCGTCCGACCTGATCCGGGGAAATCGGCAGTTCTGATACACCGGGGTGAGGCTGCCGCGTGTCGGCAGCCGCCCTATGTCCGGCGCTGCCATGGGGTTTCCACAACGGGGGTCACCGGCCCTCTTCCATCGAACCAGCTCGTCAGATTGTCGATCATCAACTGCCCCATGGCCTCCCGGGTCAGCCATGATCCCGAGCCGACATGCGGCAGGAGAACAACCTGCTCCAATTCAAGAAGTTCCGCCGGAATATGCGGCTCGTTCTCGAAAACATCGAGGCCGGCTGAAAGGATCGTCCCGTCCTTCAACGCCGCGATCAGGGCTTGCTCATCGATCGTGGAGCCTCGTCCCACATTGATAACGACCCCATCCGGCCCCAAGGCTTCCAACACGGCGGATGTGATCATATGATAGGTGGATGCCCCACCCGGCACGACCGAGACCAGCGTATCCACGTCGCGGGCCAGTTCGATCAGCGAGGCGTAGTAAGGATAGGGAACGCCGGCTTGCGGGTTTCGCCCATGATAGGCGATCGAGACACCGAAGGCCGCCAGACGATGCGCCACCGCCCGCCCGATACGGCCGAGCCCGACAACGCCAATCTTTCTTTTTCGTAACGTCGAGGTGAGCGGAAACTCAGCCCCCGGCCAGCGGCCCGCGCGCACAAATCTATCGGCCTGAGGCAGTTGGCGCAGCGTGGCGATAAGAAGCCCGACGGCGAAATCGGCAACCTCATCGGTCAGCACGTCGGGCGTATGGGTGACAATGACGCCGCGCCGCGCGGCTTCGTGAGCGTCAATATGCTCATATCCCACGCCGATTGACGCGACCATTTCCAAAGCCGGGAGCAGGTCGAAGAATTCGGCGCCGATAGGGTCGTGTCCCGCGCCCGCCACCGCGCGGATCGTGCCCCGCAGAGCGGCGGGCAGAGCCGATAGCCCGCCCAGCTTCCATACGTCGCGCACGCGAAAGCTGGCATTGAGGTTGCTGGCGACGTTCGGCAGCACTGGGCCAGTCAGCAGTATCTCAGGCGGCATCAAACTTTTCCTTCTGCCAGCAGCGGCGGTCCAGATATCAAATTAGCGCCACTAGAGCATTTCCTATTCGCTTACGCTCACAGTCACCGCTCTAGCTCTTTGTTTTTACGAGCATCTTCACCCGATCAGATGATTCCATATGATCGGGATCTGCTCTAGCCGCGATAGGCTTTGATGGCGGCGCTGATGTTCTCGCCGCCATAACCTGACGCGCATAGCTCATCGAAGACGCCGAGCACGGTCTGAAGCACGGGAACCTTGGCCTTGGTCTCGGCGGCCTCGGCAGCAGCGTAGCGCAGGTCCTTCGCTATCAGTGCCGCGGTAAATCGCGGCGCGAAATCGCCCGCCACCATCAGCCCGGCAAACCCTTTGCCCGCCGGACTCATCACCGGCAATCCGCTGATGATCTCCAATGCGCGTTGCGGCGCGATGCCCGACTTGTCGAGCGCCACGAGCGTCTCCGCGATCGCCGCGACCTGGATCGCGAGCAGTGCGTTGGCGGCCAGCTTCATCGTCGCGCCCTGGCCTTGTGGCCCGACGTGATGGACCGTGCCAGCGACACAGCCGAGCACCGCTTTCGCCTTCTCAAAAACCTCCGGCTCACCGCCGGCAAGAAGGATAAGCTGGGCCGCTTCAGCTTGCGGCAAGGAGCCCACGACCGGGGCATCCAGCAGAGCGGCGCCATGCGCCTCCACGGCTGCGGCAAGGGTCCTGAGCCATTCGGGCGAGACCGTACTCGCCTCGATGGCGACGGCACCCCGGCCAAGGCCTGCCAGCGCGCCGGTATCGGCCGCCAGCCAGACTGCATTGGAGGCGTCGTCATCGGTCAGCATGCTGAAGACGAATTCGGCGCCCTCAGCCGCTTCACGCGGCGTCGCCGCCGATCTTGCCCCGAGCGCCACGGCGGCCGCAACCGCAGCCGCAGCCGGCGAGCGGTTCCAGACAGTCACGTCATGGCCAGCCTTGATCAGGTGCGGTGCCATGCGAGAGCCCATGGCGCCAAGGCCCAGGAATGCGATTTTTGCTCATGGTCGTGCCTTTCGTGTTTCCAGCAATGATGGCGCTCTCTGCATCACGCCGGCAGCGCGACGCCCGAAATCTCCGCGCAGATCGCGATCAGGCGGTCCTGAAGCGCCGGATCATGGGCCTGAGGGTTCGGGGCCATTCGCTTCATGTGATAGAAATACTTATCCGTCACATCGGCCTTCGGATCGTCCCCGGCCACGAGCCAGGCTTGCGTGAGATGAGCCTGCTTCATGTCGTCAGGGGCACCCGGACCGCCCATCTTCGTCGGCACCCAGCCCGGCTCCAGTGCATTGGTGAATACGTCAGGCCAGCGCCGTGCGATCGCGAAGGCAAGCATCGCGTCGTGGAGCTTGCTCTCGGCATAGGCGGTCGAGCCGTTCCAACGGCGCTTCGTCCAGAGGATGTCGTCCAGATTGGCGTCCGCATGGTGGTGCATGCCGGAGCTGAGATAGACGAGCCGCTTCGGCCGCTCGATCAGCGCTGTCAGGATGTAAGCCGACAGCGTGTTGATCGCGAAGACATGCGGCAGATCCGTCGGCGGTGACGCGATGCCCCTCCCGGTATCCGACCGCCGCGTTGTGCATGACGGCGTCGAAGCGACCGAGCGCATTGACTTTCTCTGCGACCTCCCTGGCCCCGGCGATGGTCTCGACATCGCCGGTCACGATGGCTTTGGCTGGGGTAGCTCCCGCCGCGCATCGGCTGGCGCGAGCGTCGCTGCGCGCGTGAAGGACGATTTCGTGGCCTTGGGCGACCAGCAGCCTGGCCGCCATCATCCCGAGGCCAGTCGATGAGCCGGAAATGAAAATGCGTGACATGGTCTTTCTCCTCATTTTAACCGGCGTCGGCAGTGCACACCACCGCCGACGCCCGGCTGATCATCACGACTTGCTGGCGGGGGGCGGTGAGCACGAGGGCGGCGCCGAGCAATGCACTCGCGACGCCGAACAGGTAGACGGCCGCATAGCCAAACTGCCCGGCGATGAGGCCCGCAACGGGGCCTGAGACGCCGTAGGCGATGTCGAGAAAGGCGACGAAGGCGCCCATCGCGCTGCCGCGATTGGCAGGTAGCACCCGCTTCAGGGCCTCAACGCCGAGCGCGGGGAAGACCAGCGCACAGCCAAGACCCGTGACGAGCGCCCCGGCGAGCGCGACGACCTCTTGCGGCGCGCCCCAGATCATCGCCTGACCGATCGCCTCGACCAGCAGCGACCACATGGCGACGCGATAGCCGCTCATCCGGTCGGGCAGGGAGCCGAGGACCACGCGAACGAAGATGAAGCCGATGCCGAAGGCGGTCATGACCAGGCCGGCGTGACCCCAGTTCCGCGCCGCGAAGTAGAGCGACGCGAAGGCGGTGAGGCCGGCCAGACCGACGCCCTGCAGCATCAGGCCGAGGCCTTCACGCCAGATCTGGCCGATCACGCGGTAGAAAGGCAGACGTTCGCCAGCCGGATTGGTGTAGGACACCGCCAACAGGGCGATGGCCCCGGCGATAAGCGGCGCCGCGACACAAGCGATCATCGCGGCCTGCAGACCATAACTCTGATAGAGCCCCATGCCGATGGGCGCGCCGATGGCGAGTGCCGCGAACATGGCGATGCCGGTCCACGACATCGACATGCCGGCACGCTGCGGGCCGACCGAGGCGATCGACCAGGAGACGCAGCCGGTCACGAACTGGCTTTCACCGAAACCGGCGGCGAGACGCCCGAGAACGATGATGGCAAGGCTCGCCGAGGGGGACAGGCTCGGCCACGCCGAAACGAAATAGGCAACGCCGCCCAGCGCGCAGACCACCGCGCCCTGAAGCGCGGAGCGCTTCCCGCCGTGGTGGTCGGTGAGCCGCCCAGCATAGCCGCGCGTCAAAACCGTAGCGAGAAACTGGATGCCGATGACCAGGCCGACGATGAGATTGTCGAAGCCCAGCCTGTCATGGACGAAAAGCGGAATGACGGGCAGCGGCAAGCCGACGCACAGGTAGCCGCAGAACAGCGCCGCAATGATCCCGGGCGCGGGGCGGGAGAGATGGGTTGGTGCGGTGCCGAATTGGCCCGCGCCCTTTGCCGTCTCTGCTGGCATGACAGCCTCCATGCAATTTGGGGGGGAGAGGCGCCGCTCACGGGCGGCGCCTTGATGTCAGGCGGCGGCGGGCGCGAAGAGATCGGCCCGGTAGCCGCTCACCTCGAACAGATGTTCGCGCGACGCGCTGACCTCGGCGCGCAGCTTGGCGACATCGACACCCACCAGCTTGCCGGCACGCTTGCGGATCTCGCCCGCCACCATCACGGTGTCGACGTCGGAGCGCTCGGCCGCCTGGACGATCGTGCCGATGGCGTTGCCCACCGGGAAAATGGCGGCGCTGTCGGTACGGACCATGATGATATCGGCCCGCTTGCCGGGGGTCAGCGTGCCGACCTCACTCACGAGCCCGGCGGCGCGCGCTCCGTTCACCGTCGCGGCCTGCAGCACCGCTTCCACCGAAATCGGCGCGGGCACGCCGGTTTCGCCCCGGAAACGCCGGTAGCGCATCGCCGAGCGCTGCTGGCCGAAAAGCGCGTGCATCTCACCGAACAAGTCGCTGCCGAAGGCGGTATCGAGGTCGATGCCGATCGCGGGCGTCAGGCCATGATCGATCGCCCGCTGATAGGCGAAGCTCTCGTCGTCGAAGCCAAACAGAGCGTCCGAGCGGGGGTTGACGGTGACGTTGACGCCGGCCTTCGCCAGCCGTTCCCACGTCTCTTCCGGCAGGCGGGTGCAGTGATTGAAGATATTGTGCGAACCGAGAAGGCCAGGCTCGTCGAACTCCGGCCCGAGCTTGGCGAGATCGCCGATGAACTCGGTCAGGATGCGCATGTCGAGGTCGCGGGCCACCCGCCACCAATCGATGTTGAACATCCCGAACAGGCCGACACGGACCAAGCCGCCGCCCTGGTTCCACTTGCCAGCAAGGCGCTTGAGGTCGCCCGGCAGATGCGCGGCCGACGCCTTCTTGTCCATCGCCGCGCCGACCATATGCAGGGCGCGGATGCCGCTCTCCTCCAGCGCCGCGAGCGCGGCGTCGGTATGCTCGGGGCTCCGGGACGAATGGCAAGCGTCAATGACGGTGGTGATGCCCGCGTCGAGCGAGGCGACAGCCGTCAGCTTGGTGCTGAGATACATGTCGCGCGGGCGGTAGTGGGCGCCAAGGGTCTCGGCGACGACATCGATATAGGCGAACAGATCATCCACGTCCGGCATCAGGCGGCGCATGACGCCGAGCCACATGTGATGATGGGCGTCCACCAGCCCGGGCATGACGATGCTGCCGGCGGCATCGATCGTCTCGGCGTCCGTCCGCCGCAAGGTTCGGGCCAACAGCGGCGATGCGGCCACCCTCGACCAGAACATCGCCGGTCGACAGGTTGGGGACATTGGGGTCCATCGTGACGACCGTGCCGCCTTTGAAAAGTGTGCGGCCGTTCTTCTGCGTGCTCATGATCGAAGTCCTCCTTGGGATTGGCGAATTTGGCCTCGCCGTTATCGCCGCTCCGATCACCTTGAATTAAGTGAGCTTATGTCAGATCATTCCTGACTTGAAGTCAGGAGACGCTGCGTGCCGTTCGATGGAAGGGTCCTGTCGGGGGTGAGCGTGCTGGCCGCCGTGGTTGAGGGCGGCAGCTTCGTCAAAGCCGCAGACCTCATCGGCATCACCGATTCCGGCGTCAGTCGGGCGATCAGCCGGCTCGAAACACGGCTGAACGTTCGGCTGCTCGATCGCACGACGCGATCCGTGACGCTGACCGATGAGGGGCGGCGCTTCTATGAGGAAGTGAAACCCCATCTCGGCGCGATCGAGGACGCGGCCGCCCTCGCCTCGGGCACGGCCTCGGCCGTGCGCGGCAGGCTCAGGATCGACATCGACCCGTTCTTCCTGCCCTTGGTGTTCGCGGGCCGTCTCGGCCCGTTTTGCGAGCACTATCCGGAACTCTCGATCGAGTTCGTGACCAGCGAGCATATCGGTGATCTGGTCTCGGAAGGCATCGACCTCGCCATCCGCTTCGGTCAGCCGCGTCTCTCCAGTCTCGTTGCTCGCAAACTCGTCGAAGCGCCGATCCTGACCGTGGCCTCACCCGGCTATCTCGAACGACACGGCAAGCCCGCGCACCCGAGCGAACTCAGCCGCCATCGCTGCCTGCAGTTTCTTGATCCCTATTCAGGCCGGCCGTTTGAATGGGAATTCGTGCGGGGTCGAGAGTCAGTTGAAGTGCCAACGAGTGGCCCGCTCACCTTCACCGATCCCAAATCGATGCTTCAGGAATGCGTCGCCGGCACCGGTATCGCCCAGATCATCGGCTGGGGTGTCGGAGACCTGCTCTCGTCCACCCAGCTCATCGACCTTTTCCCCGACTGGCACGGCGAGCGCTTCCCGCTGTTCGCGTTTCACCCTTCGCGCAAACATCCCCCAGCCAAAGTTCGCGCCTTCGTCGATTTCTGCGTCGAAATCGCCATGGAGCTTTAGGTCATCACACTCCCGCGAATTGCCCTGCCGCGTGCAGCCGCGCGACCGCTTGACGGCCGGAGAGGAAAGCCTGATTGCTCCACAGATAAGCCCATTCGCCGAAGCGGCCGGCGAGGTTTATGCCCTGCGCCTCGACCCAGGCGCGCACACGATCCCGACGCGCCTCCATGCCGAGATCGAACACGACATTGCCGAAAGGCAAGTGCTTGTGATGGGTAAAGATGACATCCGATCGTGCCGCGAGCCCCATGCGTTCCATCGCCGCGATGCAGTTCTCGGTCATCTCAGCCGCGCTCGCTTGCAGCGGCTTGCGAATGGAAGAGTAGATCTCCCATTGCAGTGAAGAGCAGCCGGGAGGCACATTGTCCGCTGATTTCCAGCTCGGCGAATAGACCCGAGCGGCAAGGATATCCCGGTCATAGATATAGAACCACAGGCTCGGTGCTACCTCCGGCCGGCGAAGGGCGACTGAGATGAGGTCGACGCGCGTGGCGAAGAGAGTGTCCGCATCGGCATGCACCGCTTCGGGTACATTCCGCATCATGCCGACAAGATTCGGCAGCGGCAGCGTGCTGATCAATGACTGGTACGAGATTGTCTCGTCACCCGCCAGCGTCACCGTGCGGCAGCTGGGATCGATCGATACGGCACGGGCGCCGGCGCGGATTGAGGCTGCGTCGATCAGGGGCTCGATGAAAGCGCGATAGCCGCCGCGCGCCGGATAGCGCATCCGGCTGATATAATAGGTGTTCGGCGCGCGCTCGGCCATCGCGCCGCGAAGAACTTCCGATAGATCAGACCGGCGCATCCTTTGCCCGATCCAGTCGATGCCGAGTTGCTCAGCCGGCAGCGTCCAGTATTTTTCGGTATAAACTAATGGCCATCGCGCGGCAATCGGCCCACCATATTGCTGAACCAACCAATCCCGATAGGTCGTGATTTCACCCTCGGGTTGACGCACGAGCCCTTCGATGAGCGCGATCTTCTCCTCGACCGGAAGCGGATGAAGATTGTTCTGCACGGGGTGGCGCAGCCAGACGCCGCTATCCCAGCACTGAGACACGGCCTCATGCTCGCGAGACGGCGTACGGTCGAAAATGGCGCGTACCTCGGGTTCGGTGGCGAAGGAGAGGTGAACGCCATTATCGAAACGAAATCCCTCGACGCTGAAACTGTCGAGAATACCGCCGGCGCTCTCCCGCGCTTCGAGCACCAGAGCCGAGAGGCCAAGGTCACGCGCGGCCCATGCCGCCGAAAGACCGGCGATACCGCCCCCGAGGATGAGGAGATCCGTCATCCGAGGCAAACAACCTCCGCCAACTGCGAGTCCACGAACCGCACCAATGAGTCGCGCCATGGCGGCATGGTGTCCAGGCCGGCCGCGCGCAGCCGCGCGTTGACGGCGGCTTCATTGGCTGAAACCGGCGCGCGACGGGTGAACTCCATCGGCACCACCCGCGCGCGGCTTCCGGCGGCGTCAAGGATGGCGCTGACATAATCGATACGCCGCACCGGGGCACCGCCGCCGACACAGTTGAAAACTCCTGTAGCATGCGCGCTCAACAAAGTGAGAGTTTGCGCCACGACATCTACCGCAGCGGTGGGGCAACCGCACTGGACCGGGTTGGACCCGATCTCCGCCTTGTCCCGCGCCTCACACAGCCGGGCCCAGACGAAATTCTTGCGATGGCCACGGCGGCCACCGAAGATCCAGCCGAGCCGCATCACCAACGCCGAGGAATGCGTGCGCAACACGAGATCCTCGCCCAGGGCTTTGGAGCGGTGATGCGCGGTCGTCGGGCGAAGCGTATCCGTCTCTTCATAGGGCTCGGTCTTCCAATCCCCGTAGCATCCCGTGCTGGAGAAATGGACGAAGCTTGCACCCGTTTCAGCCGCACCTTGAGCCAAGGCGCCCGCGAGCGTCGCGTTCACGGCGAGGGCACGATCAGGCGCCGCTTCGGCGCCCTCCACATCGGTATCGGCCGCGCAATTGATGATAAGACTTGGCGTCAGCCCGATCATGCGTCGCAACGCCGCCGCCGGATCGCCGGCGTCGATGTCACGACGCCCGAGTTTGACCAGGCGGTGCGCCGGCAGACCTTGCGCGAAGGCACTTCCCAGAATGCCGTCGGCGCCTGTCAGAACAATAAGGCTCTCAGGCATGATGCACCGCCGGAAGATAGCGATCGAAACGCGCCAACGGGCAGCTTTCCGCCTCCTCCGGGTCGTGCTCGCAACTGGCGACGTTCATAAGGAGATTGCCGCCACGGCCGATACCCTGAAAAGCCATCCAGAGGCCCGGAGGTACCGTCAGCCGCGCATAGCGCTCCTCCTCCTCGGCCGAAATGACGTAGTCGCGGCGTAGATCCTCACCGTCATGCAGGATGAACCGCACTGTTCCGGTGAGAACGATCAGATTCATCACCATCAAGCGATGCCGCTTCCAGCCCTTGATCTTTCCGCCGATCACCTCCGAGACATAAACTTCCCCGAAGCCGGCGAAACCCGGATCGCTTGCCCTGAGCCCGTGCCGCACCTCGCCCTGTGACGTGGGGATACGCCTCAATCGGGTGTAGAGAACCTCGCTCATCATGCCGCCTCTCCCGCCGGCATCTGGCGCCAGGCGATCCCCCGCTCCACCGCAGCGGATTCTGTATCGAACAATCTGCGACAGGGTCAGCGCCCGCGCATCCGCATCCTCCCGCAGGACAGCGCGATACCACGCGCCGGTCATCTCGATACATTCGCGGTAGCTGAGCGTCGGCGTCCAGCGAAGGGCCAACAAGGCCTTGTCGCAATTCAGCTTGAGCAAGCCGGCTTCATGGAACGGCCTGCGTTCAAGGATTTCGTAAGCTTCTTTACCCGAACGAAAGCCCCAAAGGCGGGCGAGATCGTCCAGCAAGGCGAGCACGCTGTGCGCCTGCTCCGCGCGCGGGCCGAAGTTGAAGGCTTCGCCGTGATGCGCGGCGCTTCCCGCAAGTGACTGGGCGAGTGCAAGATAGCCACCCAGCGGTTCCAGCACATGCTGCCAGGGCCGGGTGGCATCGGGGCTGCGCAACGATACGCGCCGCCCGGCCATCCAAGCCTTGACGCAGTCAACAACAATACGATCCGGCGCCCAATCGCCGCCGCCGATCACATTGCCGGCGCGGCCCACCGCCAGCCGTACTGGATGATCCTTCGTAAGGAAGAACGATTGAATGTAGCTGCGGATCGTCAGCTCGGCCGCACCCTTGGAACCGCTATAGACATCCTTTCCGCCCAGCGCGTCCGTCTCGCGATAGCCCCAGGGCCACTCGACATTGTCATAGCATTTGTCGCTGGTGACGAGCACGGCCGCGCAAGGCCAGGTCGCCGTTCGCAACGCCTCCAGAACAACGGCGGTACCCATGACATTCGTCGAGATCGTCTCGATCGGATCGTTATAGGAGAGCGAAACGATGGCCTGTGCGGCGAGATGGAAGACGAAGCGTGGCCGCACACGCCTTAGCAAGCCCGAGAACCGCTCCAGGTCCCGCACGTCGCCAACGGTATGATCGACCAACTCGTCCAGCCGCGCCATCGCGAAAAGCGAGGGCTCGCTCGGCGGAGGCAAAGAATAGCCATGCACCCGCGCCCCGAGATGAGACAGCCACAATGCCAGCCAACTGCCTTTGAATCCCGTGTGGCCAGTGACAACGACATCCTGGCCCCTGAAGCAGTTCGCGAAAGACATCGCTGCATTCATGCCCGCGCTCACCATGTCACCCAGGGCGGATTGCCGGATTGCCACAGGGATTCGAGCGCATTCTTGTCGCGCAAGGAGTCCATCGGCAGCCAGAAACCCTCATGGCGATACAGGGAAAGCTGCCCTTCGCGGCTCAGCCCTTCCAGCGGCTCACGCTCGAAGGTCGTGCCATCGCCGGCGATATAGTCTCCGATATTGCGCGGCAGAACGAAAAAGCCGGCGTTGATCCAGCCGCCCTCGCCATGCGGCTTTTCGAGAAAATCGGTGACGCTGTTGCCGCTGATGCTCAACTGGCCGAATCGCCCCGGGGGTTGCGCACCCGTCAGCGTCGCGGCGCGCCCCTCTTTGCGATGGTGGCGCAACAATTCGTCGATATCGATGTTCGCGACACCATCCCCATAAGTCATCAGGAATTCGCGATCCTCCCCGAGATAGGGGAGGACACGCTTGATGCGGCCACCTGTCATCGTGCCTTCCCCCGTATCGATGATCTTCACCGTCCAGGGTTCCGGCTTCGCACATTCAAGCTCGATATGGCCTGAATGGAGGTTCACGGTGATGTTCGATCGTCTCAGCGCGTAGTTCGCGAAATACTCCTTGATCATATGCCCCTTGTAGCCGGCGCAGATGATGAACTCGCTCAGCCCGAAAGCGGCGTAGATCTTCATGATGTGCCAGATGATGGGCATGCCGCCGATCTCGACCAGCGGCTTCGGGCGGCTGCCGGTCTCCTCGGCCAAGCGGGTTCCCAAGCCGCCCGCAAGAAGCACTCCCTTCATGGAGGGCCTCGCCCACGGTTCCTGTCGATGTGGTCGGTCATGGCCGGCGAACCCGCTCCTGTCATGTCGTCATTCCGGCATGAAGGTTACGGGCTAAACACTTAACCAGTGGTTGCGGCGCCCGGTGGTGAAGCCGTGCCAATGCCGCTTTCTTCAAAATCCCCCGCCGCCGAAAGATTACATCCGGGAATTGGCGCGCCGCCGCAGCCGTGGTTTCGGAACCGGCTTCGTCTCGTCGAGCAGCGCGTGCATCGCCGCGATCGTCTCCGGCGAAAGCCGGTCGATCGATTGCGCGAGCCGGTTGGCCAGCGCCGTCTGCTCCGGCCGCAATCCCGCCGTGTTCACGGTGACACGCGGGTTCGACAGCTTGGCGAGGCGCGCCAACTCCTCCGCGTCATCCCAGATCAGCCCGAAGAACTCGCAGATCTGGTGAACGAGGCCAGCACTCGGCCGGCCGCGCCGCCCATGCTCCAGGGCGGAAAGATAAGCCGGGGAGACCTGAATCTGGGCCGCGAGCTGCCCGAGCGTGACCTGTCGGGCGGCGCGCAGCGCGCGGAGCTGGGCTCCGAAGGGTGTCATCGG
Organism: uncultured Pseudomonadota bacterium; assembly: GCA_963745125.1. Taxonomy (GTDB): domain Bacteria; phylum Pseudomonadota; class Alphaproteobacteria; order Acetobacterales; family Acetobacteraceae; genus Acidisoma. The sequence continues at coordinate 285,493 of CAVUWB010000006.1, read as the reverse complement.
ACGCGGCGCAGCAGCAGCACGACCGCGCCGACATTGGCCCGATGCGGATGTGACGCGGCCAGGATCGCGCCGCGCAGTTGCGGCAGGTTGAGCCAAAGCGGCAACTCCCGCCGCAGTACGCCGCCCTCGCCGGCTCCGCGCCCCGTCACGATTTCCACGCAGCGGATGCCATCGGCCCGCGCCGCGCCGATGAACTGCTCGAACGCGCCGAAGGCTGCCTGAACGGTGCGGCCATGCAGATCGAGAACGCGCTGGGGCCGCATTCGCCCACGCCTCAGCTTCTCCCAGGAGGCGCTGTCGAGCCCGGGCGTCGGGCCGCCCACCGTCAACTGGGTAAGCTTTGGCTTGACGCGGGTCTGGTGCGGCGGGGGCTGGGACACCGGCTCGGGGAGAGAAGCGGCCGCGGCCGGCGCCATCGGCACAGCGGGCGCTGCCACGCTCGCGACATCGGCGGGGCGCAATGGCCTTGCGCCCAGCGCTTGGGTGAAGCTGAACCACTCCGCCCGCTCCTTGTCGGAAAGGCGGCGCGGGTCAGAGCGACGGCGTGGCGGCACCGCTCGGTCCTATAGGGCGGTGGCCGAAGATCGCGGTGCCGATCCGGACATGGGTCGCGCCGCAGGCAATGGCGGCCGCGAAATCCCCCGACATGCCCATGGAGAGCTGAGGCAGCCCATGGCGCGCGGCGCAGGCCTGAAGCCAGCGAAAATGCGGCAGAGGGTCGCTCTCGGCCGGCGGAATACACATCAAACCCCGTAGCGCGGCGCCGAACCGCCGCTGCATCGCATCGATGAAGCGATCGGCCTCGGCGGCCGGCACCCCGCTTTTCTGCGGCTCGTCACCGACATTGATCTGGATAAAAAGTCCCGGCATCCGGCCTTCCTGCTCGGAAGCCTGGGCCAGCGCATCGGCCAGGCGCGGCCGGTCCAGCGTCTCGATCACATCGGCCAGGCGCACTGCATCCCTTGCCTTATTGGTTTGCACTGGGCCGATGATGTGCAGCGCGAAGGGTGTCGCGCCCGCGCGGAGTGCTGCGAATTTCCCCGCCGCTTCCTGCACCCGGTTCTCGCCGAAGACCGTCTGGCCCGCCGCCATTGCCGCGAGAACAGCCTCAGGCGGGTGGAACTTCGACACCGCGACCAGCATGACCGTCTCCGGCGCCCGGCCGGCGGCGACCGCCGCCGCCCCGATCGCGGCACGGATATCCGTCAGCGCCGCCGCTATCGCCTGCGGCCGCCCCGGGCTTGAAAGGGTATCAGGCATCATACGCGCAAAATCCGCTCAAGCTGGCCCCAGGGTCAAGCGCTGCGCCGCAGCGAAGCGACGGCGTTGTCTCGCATTCTTAACACTATGCAACGGGCTGCCTGTGGTACCGAACCCACATGCCGCTGTGACAATTTTATCCGGGTTCGGAGAAATCGCGCGGCAGGTCGGCCTTATCCTATTGCATATAGATTTGCACGATAGTAATTCGTTTTTTAGTTAACTTGCGCAAATCACTCGTATTTTAAGGGCCGCATTGGCTTCTCGCGGTTCGTCTTCGCGTGCCTGTCTCGCAGCCGATCCTGCGGATGCGATTTTTAACCAGAGGGTATCTTCTCGATGCGTCACATTCTTCTCGCTGGCGTCGCGGCGCTGGCGGCCGCTGTTGGGCTCGCGGGGGCCGCGCAGGCCCAGGTGTCCAGCCCCGTTCTGACGACCCATATCTCGCCGGGTCAGATCGTCGTCCGGCTGGGCGGCCGCGTCTCCTGGTTCGCCGGCGTCAGCGGCTACACCGGCCAGAGCTTCAACGGCACGAAGGATGCCGGCCTGTCCTTCGGCGGCTATCTGCGCCTCTACCCGGGCTTCGACGGTGTTGCCGCCAACGGGCTGCAATACGGCGCCCAGGCTGAAATCCGCGAAAATACGGAGTCCAGCGCCGGCGCCGGTGCCAACTCCGAGACGCTCTATGTTCTGCGTGAGTTCGGCTACTTCGGTCTGCCGAAGGCCGGCCTCGTCCGCTTCGGCCAGCAGGAAGGCGCGCTGTATCTGTTCGACACCGGCCGCTTCGAAAGCGGCACGGAAGCCTTCAACGACGGCGGCTGGAACGGCGACATCCAGAACTTCTTCGTCAACTCGAGCGCACGTCCGGTCTACCCCTTCACCTGGTCGAACAGCCTCCGCACCACCGACAAAATCGACTACATCTCGCCGACCTTCAGCGGCGCGAGCTTCGGCCTCAGCTTCGAGCCGAACCAGGATGTCGCCAACGACACCGACGCGATCACCGCCCAGCCTGGCGCGCTCGACCTTCGCCGCAACACGCTGGAACTGGGTGCGCGCTACAAGGCGACCTTCGGCGGCGTCGGCCTTAACCTCTCCGGCGGCTATATGAGCGCGGCACCCGTCGCGAACACCACCGGCCCTAACAAGTATCAGGATCTGAGCGTGGGCAGCGTCGCCGGCACCGTGACCTTCGCGGGGCTGACCGTCGGCGGCAACACCAAGTTCGGCAACATGAACGGCGTTTATGAGCCCAATCCCGATGGCGCGACGAATGCCGTCGGCTTCCTGGCGGGTGGCGTCTACACCACCGGCCCGTTGAGCGTCGGTGGCAGCTACTTCCTCTATGACGACCAGGGCAACTTCTCGAAGCCCGCTACTGAGGGACAAGAGCAGAACATCGGTGTCGCCGCCGGTGCGACCTATATCCTGGCGCCGGGCGTGAAGCTCTTTGCCTCCTACCTCTATGGCACTCGTCACCAGGGTGGCTTCAACTACCTGACCAACGCCCCCGGTGCCGCCAACAACAACACCCAGGCGCAGGTCTTCGCGCTGGGCACCTGGCTCTACTGGTAATCCCTTCGCCGCTCTGACGGCGGCATTAGCCTTACGTCCATTGGGGGTGGGCGGTGCCATGGCACCGCCCACCCCTTCTTTTTCTTTGTCCTCTTCGTAATCTTCACGGGCTTGGCACGAGCCACGGCGGGGATTAGAGACAGAGCCCCGCGCAATCGTGCGGTCATATTCTCCGGGCAGGCGCAATGGCATTGACCACACGGACATTCTTTTTTCTGGGTCGGGGCGTCAGCGCCGCGGTTTTTCTCGCCGCGATGGCCCTGACCTCCTGTGCCAATACCCCGTCGACTCCGGCTGACCCGACCGTGCTCAACGGTGACGAAACGGTCGGGCCCGGATATCGGCAGCAGGGCGGCGGCCTGTTCGGCGCCGATGGCCTCGCCTTCGGCATCAATAAGAACCCGCACGGCAATTCGACCGGGTCGGGCGCCGGCATCGGCGTGAACGCCTATCTGTGGCGTGGCGCCCTTGATACCCTGTCCTTCATGCCGCTGTCCTCGGCCGACCCCTTCGGCGGCGTCATCATCACCGATTGGTATCAGCCGCCCGGCGATGCGGATGAGCGTTACAAGGCGACCGCCTATATTCTCGGGCAGGATCTGCGGGCCGATGGCGTTCGCGTGGCGGTCTTCAAGCAGGTCTCGCAGAATGGCCAATGGGTGGATGCAGAGGTCGCGCCGGGCACGAATGAGGAGATTGAGGACAAGGTCCTCGCCCGCGCCCGCCAGCTTCGCGTGCAGTCCGCGACCAACTGACGCGCGGCTTTCAGAGCGTGATTGGTTCGCATTCGCTCACGATCCCGCTCTGTCTCATTGTTTGATCGCCTGATTCAGACCTCCGGTGATCCACCTGCGGTCATCAGGCTCATTGTTTGATCGCCTGATTAGACCTCCGGTGATCCACCTGCGGTCATCAGGCTCTGCCCCGGTTTTCCAACGGCCTGACCGCGTTTCTTTACAAAAAAGAGGCACACCCGTTCATTCTGTGGATGCGGATCAGCCGCGACTTGCCCGGCTGCGGGCCGTGCCGCATAGACACCCCATGACCGAAAACGCCACGCCCGAGCCACAAACGCCCCGCTACGATTTCCTCTCGGCCGAGCCTCAATGGCAGCAGGCTTGGGATGCGCGCGGCTGCTTCAAGGTCGCCGATGTACCGGCCGATGGCCGGCAGAAATACTACGTGCTGGAAATGTTTCCCTACCCCTCGGGCAAGATCCACATGGGTCACGTCCGGAACTACACGCTGGGCGACGTCGTCGCGCGCTATCGGCGGGCGCGCGGCTACAATGTCCTTCACCCCATGGGCTGGGACGCTTTCGGCCTGCCGGCTGAAAACGCGGCGCGCGAGCGTCGCATCCACCCGGCGAGTTGGACATGGGCCAATATTCGGACCATGCGGGCCGAGCTGCAGCGCATGGGCCTCTCAATCGACTGGTCGCGCGAATTCGCCACCTGCCAGCCCGAATATTACGGGCAACAGCAGCGTCTCTTCCTCGATTTCCTCGCCAACGGCCTCGTCGAGCGCAAGGAGAGCTGGGTCAACTGGGACCCGGTGGATGGCACCGTGCTCGCCAATGAGCAGGTCATAGACGGTCGCGGCTGGCGCTCCGGCGCGCTGATCGAGAAGAAGAAGCTCTCGCAGTGGTTCTTCACCATCACCCGCTTCGCGCCACAGCTTCTGGCCGCGCTCGATGAGATGGACCGCTGGCCCGAACGTGTGCGGCTGATGCAGGCGAATTGGATCGGCCGCAGCGAGGGCGCCCGGATTCGCTTCCCCCTGACCGCCGCAAGCGGCGGCCATGACAGCGTCGAGGTTTATACGACGCGGCCGGATACGCTGTTCGGCATGTCCTTCCTGGCGCTCGCGCCGGAGCATCCGCTGGCGCTCTCCCTCGCTGAGAGCAACTCCGCCACGGCGGAGTTCATCGCCGAATGCCGTCGCCTCGGCACGACCGCCGCCGCGATCGAGACGACGGAGAAGCGTGGCTTAGCGACGGGGCTGAGCGTGCGGCACCCCTTCCTGCCCGACCGGACGGTGCCGGTCTGGATCGCCAATTTCGTGCTGATGGAATACGGCACGGGCGCCATCTTCGGCTGCCCGGCCCATGATCAGCGGGACTGGGATTTTGCCACCAGCTACGGCCTGCCAATTCTCCCGGTCGTTCGCCCGGCCCAGGGCGATCTGCCGAAGGATGAGGCCTATACCGGTCCCGGCACGCTGATGAACTCCGCCTTCCTCGACGGGCTGGAGGTTGAGGACGCCAAACGCGCGGCGATCGACCGGCTGGTCGAACACGGCTGGGGCAATGGCGAGACCAACTGGCGCCTGCGTGACTGGGGCGTCAGCCGCCAGCGCTACTGGGGCTGCCCGATCCCGATCATCCATTGCGCGGCCTGCGGCGTGGTGCCGGTGCCCGTGGACCAGCTGCCTGTCGTGCTGCCCGAGGATGTGACCTTCGATCTGCCGGGCAATCCGCTTGACCATCACCCGACCTGGAAGCATGTCCCCTGCTCGCGCTGTGGCGCCGCCGCCACGCGGGAGACGGATACCTGCGACACCTTCGTCGATAGCTCCTGGTATTTCGCCCGCTTCTGCGCCCCCCAGGCGGCAGAGCCTGTTTCACGTGAAGCAACCGATTACTGGATGCCGGTCGACCAATATATCGGCGGCATCGAGCACGCGATCCTGCATCTCCTCTACGCCCGCTTCTTCACCCGCGCGATGCAGGCGACCGGGTTGAGCCAGGTCGCCGAGCCTTTCGCCGGGCTCTTTACCCAGGGCATGGTCACGCATGAGAGCTATCGCGGCGCCGACGGCCGCTGGCTCTACCCGACCGAGGTCGCGCGCCGCTCAGACGGCACGGCCATCGTCGCCGGCACAAGCGAGGCGGTGACGATCGGCCGGATCGAGGCCATGTCGAAATCGAAGCGCAACACCGTCGATCCGGGTGCGATCATCGACCGCTACGGCGCGGATACCGCGCGCTGGTTCATTCTGTCGGACAACCCGCCCGACCGCGACATGGAATGGACCGAGGCCGGGGTCGCGGGCGCCTATCGCTTCACGCAGCGGCTCTATCGCCTAGCCGAGACTGTCGCCGCGGCAAGCGCGGGCGCGACGGCCATCACCGGGGAGAGTTCCGGCGCCGCCCGCAGCCTGCGCCGCGCGACCCATCGCACCATCGCGGCGGTGACGGAAGCGCTGGAGAGTTTCAGCTTCAACAGCGCCGTCGCCCGGCTTTATGAGCTGGCGGGGGCGATGACCCAGGCGGAGAAGGACGCGGCCGCCGCACCCGATGACGGATCGCTCACGGCGGCACGGGTTGAGGCGCTGGCGATGGTCACGCGCCTGTCGGCCCCGATGATGCCGCATTTAGCGGAGGCGATGAATGCCCTCCTCGCCGGGCCCGACGCGGTGCTCGTCGCCGAACAGCCCTGGCCGGAAGCCGACCCGGCACTGACGGCCGCCGAGACGGTGACGATCGCCGTTCAGGTGATGGGCAAGCTGCGCGGCACCGTTGTCTGCCCGCCGGGGAGCCCGGCCGAGGACGTCATCGCCGCCGCCGAGGCCGAGCAGAACGTCGCCCGGCTCCTTGAGGGCCGGCGGATCGTCAAGCGGGTTCACGTGCCCGACCGTATCGTCAACTTCGTGCTCGCGGGGTGACACCATCATGACCCGGTTCCTGCATCGCCGTCGTCTGCTCAGCTTGGGGGGCGCGGCCCTCGGTGCCGGGGCCATCGGCACCCTCGCCGGCTGTTCGCCCCATCCGCTCTACGCGCCCGATGCCTTCGGCAATGGCGATCCGCAGACGCAATCCGTGCAGGCGCAACTGCGGGAGGTTCAAGTGGCTCTCCTGCCCGATCGCACGGGGCAGCTTCTCCGTCAGGCGCTGCAGAGCCGGCTGGAGGCTGGTGAGACACCGGATTACGCGCGCTACAACCTCGCCGTCTCCTTCAATATCGCCCAGATCGGTCTCGGCGTTCAGAATGACAGCACCATCACCTATGTCCGCTTCATCGCGACGGCACCGTGGTCGCTAAGCTCGCAGGACAGTACGACCCACCAAATCCTGACGAGCAACACCGCCCAGGCGGCCGATAGCCTGAACACCTTCGACAATGCCCCCTTCGGCCAGGAGCTGGAGACCAACACCGTCTATGCGCGGCTGGCCGGTGCCATCGCTGACCAGATCGTCGTCCGCCTCGCCCATTACTTCACGGTCAGCGGCCGCAAGCTGGAACAGGGTCATCGAGCGTGATGACCGGAGGTCGCGAGAACCCAAGGTCTGAATCACGCGATCAAACAAGGGATTAGAGCGGTATGGTGAGCGCATGCGAGCCAATTCCGCTCTAGCAAAGCCTCTGCGTGATACGGGCCCTCGTCCTAGAGCGTTTCCTATTCGCTTACGCTCACAGTCACCGCTCTAGCTCTTTGTTTTTACGAGCATCTTCACCCGATCAGATGATTCCATATGATCGGGATCTGCTCTAGGATCGGGCTATGAAGCTCGACAGCCGAGATTTCACCGGCCTCCTGCGCGATTCCGGCCGTCTTCGCGCCATCCTGCTGCACGGTCCGGATGCCGGCCTGGTTCGCGAGCGCGGAGAGCAGCTCGCCCGCGCCGCCGCCGTGACACTGGATGATCCGTTCCGCTTCGCCGAGCTGACCCGTCCCGACCCCGGCACGCTGGCGCTCGAAGCCAGCGCGCTCTCTTTCACCGGCGGCCGCCGCGTCCTTCGCATCCGGGACGCGACAGACACGCTCGCAGCAGCCCTCGCCGCCGCCTGCGGTGACCGCGTGGGCTCCCTCATCATTCTCGAAGCCGGCGAACTGCCCGCGCGGTCGAAGCTGCGCGGCTGGGCGGAGAAGGAGCCGCTGGCCGCCTCCCTCGCCTGTTACGCCGAAGAGGGCGCGGCGCTGAAGACGACGCTGCGGGCACTCTTCGAGGCTGAGCACGTCGCCATCGCGCCTGACGCGCTCGACTGGCTGGCGCAGCATGCCGGCTCGGATCGCGGCATCGTGCGGTCGGAGGTGGAGAAGCTGGCGCTCTTCGCCGGGGAGGGTGGCCGGGTCGATATCGAGACCGTGCGGCAGGTCGCCGGAGACCAGGCTGACCTCTCGGTCGAGGATGCCTTGTTCGCGGCGACGCGCGGTGCGACGGCGGAGGCCGACCGCGCGACCGCGGCGGCCTTGACCGAAGGCGCCTCAGCGGTCGGGCTGATCCGCGCGGCGCATGGGCATATGGACCGGCTGGCGCGGGTCGCCGCCGCGCGTGACGCAGGTGCGGCGGCGAGCGAGGCCGTCAAGGCGCTCCGCCCGCCGGTTTTCTTCCGCCGCGAACGGGCGATGCTGGAAGCGGCCGAGATTTGGCGTTCGGCCGCCATCGCCTCCCAGCAACTGGCGCTGCGTGATGCCGAGATGCAGTGCAAGCGCACGGGCCTGCCGGCGGACGCCATCGCCCATGCGGCGGTTCTGGCGATCGCCCGCCGCGCGGCCCGGCTTCGCGCGCGCTGAGATTCGTTAATCCTCGAACGGCGCCGTGGCTTGGCGATCGCCAACCAGATAGGCATCCGCCACGAGCCGCAGCGGACGCACATCGACATGCGAACGGCCCTCCGCCAGGAGCTGTGAGAGCATCGCATAGATGCGCGGATATTCCTGCGGCGGCTTATCCACCACCAGTTCGCCGTTGACGGTGAGCTTGGCGCCGCCATCCGTCAGCACAAGGCGCGTGCCCTCGGTCGTCTCGACCGAGATCGTCCAGCTCTGTTCGCCCTCCTTCCGCCAGTCGAATAGCGCGGTCAGGCTGCTGCCGGGCACCGGATCGGCGGTCTCGAAAGCAATCTCGGCGCCGATCGGCGTCTGCCGATTGGCCGGAACCTCCAGTTTGGCCGAAACCACGAAGATCGCCTCGGGCATGATCTCGGTCACGATCGACAGGGCGTTGATGCCAGGGTCGAACACGCCGAACCCGCCCGGCTCCCAAATCCAGGCCTGGCCCGGATGCCAGCGCCGCACATCCTCGCGCCAATCGACCTCCAGCCGCTGCACGCGCCGGCCGGCAAGCATCCGCCGCGCCTCTTCGACGGCCGGGTTGAAACGGGAGTGCCAGGTCGTGAACAGAACCCGCCGTTCGGCGGTCGCGATCGCCGCAAGCTCGGCGATTTCGCCCAAGGTTGCGGCGGGCGGCTTCTCGATCAACACGTCGCGGCCGGCCAGCAAGGCGGCGCGGGTTAAGGCGAAACGCCCGGCCGGCGGCGTGCAGATCGCCACAAGCTTCACATCAGGCATCGCCTCATACAATTCCTCCTGCGTGCGGAAGCTCGGCACATCGTGAACCGTCGCGCCGCGCCCGCTGACGATCGCGGCCAGCTTGAAATCGTCATTCCCCAGGATCGACGGCACATGCTGATCGATCGCGATCTTGCCGAGGCCAATGATGGCAATCTGATGGGTCATGCGCGGCAACTCCCCTTCAACAGTTTTGAGTCAGAGACTGTTCGAGACTGCGCTCTTTTAGAAAAGCCCAGTGATTTGGCCGCCCTCGTCCAACCCGATCGCTTCGGCGGCGGGCACGCGCGGCAGGCCCGGCATGGTCATGATTGTTCCGGCCAACGCCACCACGAAACCGGCCCCGGCCGCCAGCCTTACCTCACGTACCGGCAGCCGGTGGCCGGTCGGCGCGCCGAGCAAAGCGGCATCCGCGCTGAAGCTGTATTGGGTCTTGGCGATGCAGACGGGCAGATGGCCGAAACCCGCCGCTTCGATCGCCGCCAGCCTCTTCGCCGCCGCCGGCGTCAGGTCGACGTCCTCGGCCCGATAGATCTCTCGCGCCACGGTGGTGAGCTTCTCGGCGAGCGGCATCGTATCCGGGTAGAGCGGCGCGAAACGCGCGGCGCTTTCATCGATCAGGGCCGTGACCGCCTCGGCCAGCGCCATGGCACCCGCCGCGCCATCCGCCCAATGCGTACACGGCACCAGCCTGACACCGTGCGGCGCGAGAAGCTCGGCGAGTGCCGCCCGTTCTGCCTCGGTGTCGCTGGTGAAGTGGTTGAGCGCCACCGCCACGGGCAGACCGAACTTGCCCATATTCTCGATATGCCGGAGCAGATTGGCGGCACCGCGCATAACGGCCGCGACATTCGGCGCCTCCAGCTCCGTCTTCGGCACGCCCCCGTGCATCTTCAGCGCCCGGATCGTGGCGACGATCACGCAGCAGGCGGGTTCAAGCCGAGCCTGGCGGCATTTGATGTCGAGGAACTTCTCCCCGCCAAGATCCGCCCCGAAGCCCGCCTCCGTCACCACCACATCGGCGAGGCCAAGGCCGAGGCGGGTCGCGATCACCGAATTGCAGCCATGGGCGATATTGGCGAAAGGACCGCCATGCACGAGCGCGGGTGACCCTTCCAGCGTCTGCACCAGATTCGGGGCGAGCGCATCGCGCAGCAACGCCGCCATGGCGCCGTCCGCCTTCAGATCCCGCGCTGTCACCAGGCTGCCGTCCCGGCGTTCAGCGACCACGATCCGCCCCAGTCGCTCCTGCAGATCGTCGAGATCCCGCGCGAGGCAGAAGATCGCCATCACCTCCGAGGCAACGGTGATGTCGAACCCGTCCTCACGCGGCGCGCCGTTGGAGACGCCGCCCAGCCCATCGACGATGGAGCGCAGCGCGCGATCATTCATGTCCAGCGCGCGACGCCAGCGGATCCGCCGGGGGTCGATGTCGAGCGGATTGCCCCAGAACATGTGATTGTCGAGCATGGCGGCCAGCAGGTTGTTCGCCGCGGTGATGGCGTGGAAATCGCCGGTGAAATGGAGGTTGATCTGGTCCATCGGCGCCACCTGCGCGCGGCCGCCGCCGGTGGCACCGCCCTTCATGCCGAAGCAGGGGCCGAGGCTCGGCTCCCGCAGGCAGATCATCGTCCGGGTGCCCATGCGGTTCAGCGCGTCGCCCAGGCCGATCGTGGTCGTCGTCTTGCCCTCGCCGGCCGGGGTCGGGCTGATGCCGGTGACGAGCACCAACCGGCCGGCGGGCCGTGCCGCGCATTCGCCCACGAAGTCCAAGCCGATCTTCGCCTTGAACCGGCCATAGGGTTCCAGCGCGGCGCCGGGGATGCCGGCCTTTTCCGCGATCTCCCCGATCGGGCTGAGCGTCGCCGCGCGGGCGATGGCCTCGTCATGCCCCATCGTCAGGCCCCCCGCGTGATCGGGCGCAGCCCGAGGTCATCCAGGGTCTCGCCGATGGCCACAACCGCGCGCAGGATGTCAGGCCGCGCGATGGCCCCGATGGCGGCAATCCTCATGCTCGGCTCCTCTGTATTGCGGAAGTTGCTGATGAGCACGCCCCGGCTCTTCAGCACCTCGACGAAGCGGCGCAAATCCCAATTTGGGTGCGTGGGGGCGTGCACGTTCATGACGATCGGGCCCTGGATGCCGCGCGGCAGACAGGGCCGCAGGCCGAGGCCCTCCATGCCGTCAAACAAGGCCGCCATATTGTCGGTGTAGCGCGCGAGCCGACCCGCGCGGCCGCCTTCCGCCTCCAGCCGGTCGAGCGCCACGGAGAGCGCGGCCAAAGCCTGGATCGGCGGCGTGAAGCGGCCGGCGCCGGGTCCGTTGACGAGCCCGTTCTGGTAGATGTCGGCGAGATCGAAGCTCCAGCTGCCGGCCTGCCCCACGCGACCCTCCAGCCGGCTGACCGGGCAGACGGCAATGCTGAAGCCCGGTAACCCTTCCAGGCATTTGTTCGGCGTGAAGATCAGCGCATCGATTTCGGGATGCGCGGCAATGGAGATCGGCAGGGCGCCGAAGGCCGAGACCGCATCAAGGATCATCCGCCGCCCAAGCCGGCGCACCACGGCACCGATCGATTCGGGGTCATGGATCACGCCCGTGCTCGTCTCGCTATAGATCATGCCGAGATGGGTGAGGCCGGGGTCCGCGACCAAGGCGGCCTCGACCGCCGCCGGGTCCAGCGGCTCGGTCAGCGAAGCGGGCAATATCGTGACGCGGCGGCCCGCCTCGCGCGCCAGACGCACCATGCGGTCAGCGTATTGCCCTGTCGCCGGGATCAAAATCCCGCCCGCCGCGTCACGACCATGCGCGGCCGGGACGAAGGTGCGGATCGCCGCCTCGACCATGAAATGGCCGGAGCCGGGCAGCGCGAGCGCGACGTGCTCGCCCTCCCGCCCACCCGCAAGGTGACGGAGCCGCGCGAGAAGCGCGCCGATCTCGGCGCGGGTGTCGTGATCCCAAGGGGCGATATCCCGGTTGGCGGCTGCTCGGACATCGGGATGGGTCATGACCGGACCCGGTATCAGCAGCAGCATCGCGGCAGGCTCTCTCCCCCGTTCATAGGATGGCTTGGCATGGCGCGATGCGTAAATCCACCCCATACACGCCATCGCAGCGCGGAGGTTTTGCTGATAAGGAGTCCTCCCATGACGATGCCATTTACCCTCCCTCCCTGGCTGCCCTGGTGGGTACCAATCCTGGTCCTGGTTCCGGCCATCCTCTATGCGCTGCTATTTCTGCTGATGCCGTTCAGCGTCATCGGCGTCAAAGGCCGTCTCGATGTCATCGAAGCGCGCCTCGATGAGCTTCAGGGCGAAATCCGGACCCTGTCGCTGCGTCTGGGGGAGCCGTCGCGGCGCCCCTACCGCCCGGACGAGGACGCCTACGACAGCAGCCCGCTTCAGCCGGCCCGGCCGGCCGCCACGGCCCAGCCCGCGAGCCGCCCGCCCGTGCCACCAGCGCCCGATCCCTATAGCTATGATGACCGGGCATCGCCCCGACCCATGAGAGCCACCAAGCCCGCTCGCGCCGAGCGTGAAGAGCCCCGGCCATCTCGCGCCGAACCACGCTTCGACTGAAGCCGACGCCACACCGGAAGGGGAGCGAGACAGCACAACCATGCGTATCACTGCGATCCAAATAAATCCGGGCGCCGAAAAGCGACAGAACATCGCCCAGGCGCGCGACCTGATCCAGGGCGCCCTCGCCGACGGCCGGCCAAGGCTCATCGCCTTGCCCGAGATGTGGTCCTGCCTCGGCGGGGATCGGGCGACGAAGTTTCGCGAAGCCGAGGATCTGCCGCCGGAAGGCTCAGGCGCTAGCGGTGGCGAGGCTTACGAATTCCTGCGGGAGGTCGCGCGCGGGAACTCTATCTATGTCCATGGCGGATCGATCGCGGAACTGGCGGGCGACCGGCTCTACAACACCACCCTGGTCTTCGGGCCGGACGGGCGGGAAATCGCCCGCTACCGCAAAATCCATCTTTTCGACATCGTGACGCCGGACGGCCAAGGCTATCGCGAGAGCGCCGTGTTCAAGCCTGGCGAGCAGGTCGTCACCTTCCAGGCCCAGGATATCACCTTCGGTCTCGCCATCTGCTACGACGTCCGCTTCCCCGAGCTGTTCCTCCAGCTGCGGCGCGCCGGTGCCGAGGTGATCTTCCTTCCGGCGGCCTTCACCATGCAGACCGGCAAGGATCATTGGGAGGTTCTGGTGCGGGCCCGCGCGATCGAAACGCAGTGCTGGCTGGTGGCGCCCGCCTGCCATGGCCGCCATTTCGACGGCAACAGCGACCCTCGGTTCACCTACGGACATTCCCTCATCTGCGACCCCTGGGGCCTGGTGCTGGCCCGCGCTTCGGAGGGCACTGGCTGGGCGACCGCGCGTGTCGATCAGCTTCTCAGCCAGCGTATCCGGCGGGACATGCCCGTGCTCGAACATCGGAAGCTTGCGTGAGCATCAGCCAGACGCTCAACCGCGCGGGCACGCCGCTGGCTCTGGATCAGGTGCTCGGTGGCACCGCCCTCACCCGCATCGCCTTCGTCGCCTCCTCCGCGCCCCAAGCGCAGGAGGGGCTGGAGCGTCTGACCACCCGCTACGGGAATGTGCCGGTCCTCGACGCGCAAGTGGTCGTTGCCTCTGGGCGGCGACGGCTTCATGCTGGAGACGATGCACAGCGTCCTCGGCCGGGCGATCCCGGTCTATGGCATGAATTGCGGCTCGGTCGGCTTCCTGATGAACAGCTTCATCGAGGAAGCCCTGCCGGAGCGGCTGGGTGCCGCACAAGGCGCGGTGCTGCATCCGCTGCGCATGCATACGGTGACGCAGACCGGCACGGTCGAGGAAGCCCTCGCCCTCAACGAGGTCAGCCTGCTGCGCCAGCTGCGGCAGACCGCGAAGATCCGCATCTCGGTCGACGGCCGGGTGCGGCTGCCGGAGCTGATCTGCGACGGCATCCTGATCTCCACGCCCGCCGGCTCGACCGCCTATAACCTCTCGGCGCACGGCCCGATCGTGCCGCTCTCGGCCAATCTGCTGCCGCTGACGCCGATCAGCGCCTTCCGGCCCCGGCGCTGGCGCGGCGCGCTGCTGCCAAGCTCGGCGGATGTGCTCTTCGAGGTGCTGGACGTGGAAAAGCGCCCCGTCGCCGCGGTCGCCGATTCCTTCGAAGTCCGGCGCGTCGTCTCGGTCGCGGTCAGTGAGGACCGGAGCATGTCCGTGACCGTCCTGTTCGACCCCGATCACGGCCTGTCGGAACGCATTTTGACGGAACAGTTCACCGCATGAACGATTTCCCGAGCCCCGACCCCTCGGCGGCCGAAGCGAAGCTGCGCGCCTTGCTCGACATCATGGCGCGTTTGCGCAACCCGGTGGGCGGCTGCGCCTGGGACGTGGAACAGACCCATGCGACGATCGCGCCCTACGCGATCGAGGAGGCCTATGAGGTCGCGGAGGCGATCGAGGCCGGTGACACCCTCGGTCTGAAGGCTGAGCTGGGCGACCTGCTGCTTCAGGTCGTCTTCCACAGCCAGATGGCGGCCGAGGCCGGAACCTTCACCTTCGCCGATGTGGCGGAAGGCATCGCTGACAAGCTCATCCGCCGCCACCCCCATGTCTTCGCCGATGCCGGCCCGCGAAACGCCGAGGGCCAGACCATCGCCTGGGAAGCCCAGAAGGCCGAGGAACGGGCAGCCAAAGGCCTCGCGGCCATCAGCGCGCTCGACGGTGTCGCCACCACGCTTCCCGCGCTCACGCGCGCGCAGAAGCTTTCGGCCCGCGCCGCGCGGGTCGGGTTCGACTGGCCGCACCTCGCCGATCTTTTCGCGAAGCTCGACGAGGAAGTGGCCGAGCTGAAAGCCGAGATCCCGGACGGGGCATCCGACCGCGCCGACCCGGAGCGGCTAGCGGATGAGATGGGCGACCTGCTCTTCGTGATGGCCAATCTCTGCCGGAAGCTCGGCCTCGACAGCGAAGCCACGCTGCGGGCGGCTAACGCGAAATTTACCCGCCGCTTTCAGGCCGTCGAGGCACGGCTCGCCGCTGAGGGGCGCGGCCCGGCCGAGGCCGATCTCGCCGCGATGGAAGCACATTGGGTCGCCGTGAAAGCCGCCGAAGCATCCCCACGGGGGCGCGACTGACAAGCGCGCGTGGTAGAAGGCCGCCCATGACCGATACCGCCCCGCCGCCGCTTACCCCGCCCGACCTTTCCCAACGCCCGCCGCCGCGCCGCCGCCGCACGGGGCGGCGAATCCTCATCACTTTCGTGTTGATCGTCATCGCGCTGCCGGTGGCAGCGGCACTTGCCGCTTTCCTCACCTTCAATCCCAACGCCTACAAGGCGCAGATCGAAGCGGCGGCGAAACAGGCGACGGGCCGGGACGTGACGCTCGCCGGCCCCTTGGCTGTCGGGATGTCATGGGTGCCGACGCTCACGGCGCAGGATGTGCGGCTCGGCAATATCCCCGGCGGATCGGCGCCCGACATGGCGCGCGTGTCCGAGATCGAGACACGCATCGCGCTGCTGCCGCTGTTGCGGCACAGGCTGGAGATTCAGGATCTCGTCCTGCGTCAGCCCAGCGTGCTGCTGGAGAAGACGGCCGATGGCCGGCCCAACTGGCTGTTCCAACCGGTCGCACCCACGGGTGCCGCAAACCCGCAGCCGCTAACGGTCAATACCGGCGCCGGCCCGTGGCGGGTGTCCGTCGATAGTCTTGAGGTCGTCAACGGCACCTTCGCCTATCGGGATGCACAGCGCGGCACCACCCTGACCCTCGCCGTTCCCCATGCCGATCTCGCCGCCCAGACGACCGGCGGGGCGCCGCCCGAGACCGCACCGCTCGCGGTTTCCGTGGATGCGGTCTGGCAGGGCGTGCCTGTGACGCTCTCGGGCACCACCGGCCCCTTCGCCCATCTCATGGACCCGACCGACGGCAGCGCCTGGCCCTTGAACCTGACCCTGTCGGCGGCCGGCGCTTCGGTTGTGGCGACGGGCACGCTCACCGACCCGCGCCAGATCCGAGGCTACTCGGTCGATCTTCACGGCACCGTCCCGGCGCTTGAGGCGTTGGCGCCGCTTCTGCCGCCCGCGCTGCAAGCCCGCCACATCACCCTGCCGCCCATCCATGGCCTCGCGCTCGCGGCCCATCTCGCCGATGCGGGACAAGGCGCCCCGCGCCTGACCGCGCTCAGCCTCCAGGCCCAAGGATCGGATCTCGGCGCCACCCTGCCGGGCCTGAAGCTCGACAGCCTTTCGATGACGGCGCCCACGCTCGACCAGCCCGTCACTGTCGATGTTCTGGGCGAGCGGACCGGCCTCGCCTTCACCCTCTCCGGTTCCGTCGGGCCGCTGAACTTCGCGGCGCCGCAGAAGGTGCCCCTGCCGGTCGACCTTCTGCTCACCTCCGCGCACTCCAACCTCCATATGCAGGGGACGATCGCCGATCCTGGGGCGCTGCGGGGCCTCAACCTCGGCCTGGCGACGCAGATCGCCGATCTCAGCCAGCTCGCGCCGCTTGCCGGCACGACCTTGCCCCCGGTCACGAATGTGACCGGCACGGCGATGCTGACCGACGCCTCACAAGGCCTCGGCCATGGCCTGTTGCTCACGGCGGTCGATCTCACCGCGCCGCAGGGCGATGTCGAGGGTGCCGCCGGAATCGACTATGCGGGGCGGCTGGCGGTAACGGCCGATCTACGATCGGCCCGGCTCGATCTCGACGGGCTGCTCGGGCTAGCGCCGGCCGCGCCGGCTCCGGTGACACCCACACCGCCCGGTCTGCCCGCACCCCCGCCGCCACCTTCGCCGTCGCCGTCGCCTTCCGCACCAGGAAGCGCTGCGCCGAAGCGCCTCGTGATCCCCGACCTGCCGCTGCCGATCGCTGGCCTCCGTTCCTTCGACGCCAAGATCAATCTGGCTTTCGCCAGCCTGCGGTTCGGCGGGGTCGAGTATCGCGCGCTGGTCACGCAGGTCTCGCTTCTGGACGGCCTGCTCATGCTCACGCCGTCTTCCGTGGTCATTCCCGGCGGGGAGATGATCGCCGCCGGCCAGTTGGATGCGCGGGGCCAGGTTCCGCATCTCGCGCTCGCGATGCAGGCTCCCAACCTGGCCATCGCCCCTCTGTTGGGTGCCTTTCAACTGCCTGCCGCGGCCAACGGGCTGGCGCAGGTCTTCGCCAACCTCACCGGATCGGGGGCGACAACGCGGGCACTCGCCGCGAGCGTCAGCGGGGCGATCGGGATCGCCGCCGTCAATGGCGTCATCGACGGGCGCGCCTTGGCGGCGCTGATCCGGCCCGCCGTCCGCGCCGCGCGGGTCATCCCACCCGAATTGCTGGGCGCGGCGGGTCAGATCCCGCTCCGCTGCCTGGCAATCCGTCTGGACGCGACGAACGGTGTCGCCACCGTCAACGCGCTGGTGCTGGATACCAGCGCGTTGCTGTTGCAGGGCACGGGTTCGGTCAATTTCGGCGAAGAGAGCCTGGCCCTCGCACTCCAGCCCGATCTCTATCTCGGGGCAGACCGAGCTGACGGTGCCGCTGACGCTCGGCGGCAGTTTCGCAGACCCGCATATGGGCAAGGTCGGCAGCGTCGTCATCAATGAGCGTCCCGGCGCCGGGCGGGCCTGAACGGGCTGTTCCAGTCGCTCGTCGGCGGCAAGAATCGCCCGCCGCCGGTATCGCCGGCTTGCGCGCCGTCCCTTCTGCAAGCGCGCAACGGACAGGCCGGTCCGGCTCCGGATGACAGCAATGCCGGCCTGCTCGGCAAGCCGATCAACCTTCTCCAGCAGTTTCTGCACGGCCAATAGGATGAAGCGGTTCTGGGAACAGGCGGATATCGCCGAGGATAGCGGGGGGGATAGCGGCGGCTTCATCATCCGCCTGGACGGCAAGCCCATGCGGCTGCCGAGCGGCGAGACCTTGACTGTTGGCCAACTCGCCCTGGCCGAGGCGATCGCCACCGAATGGCGTGCCCCGGCGATGGGCGCGGAAATCCTGCCGAGCCTCCTGCCGCTGACGCAGCTGGCGGCCACAGCCCGCTTCCGGGTCGCGCCGGACGCCACCGCCACGGCCACCTCCATCGCCGCCTATGCGCGCAGCGACTTGCTCTGCTACCGGGCCGAGGAACCGCCAGACCTTGTGCATCGGCAGCAGGCCGGATGGCAGCCCTGGCTCGATTGGGCAGCCCAGCGATACGACGCCGTGCTGTCGGTAACGCGGGGCATCAGCGCGATCGACCAAAGCCCGCAGGCGCTCGCCGCCCTGGCCCGGGGGGTCGCCGCGCAGGATGCGCATGCTCTCGCGGGATTAGGCGTCATGGTGCCTATACTGGGCAGCCTGGTGCTCGGCCTCGCTGTCGTCGAACGGGCGCTCGACGCTGGGGAGGCCTTCCGCCTCTCCACTCTGGACGAAATTTTCCAGGAGGAGCATTGGGGCGAGGATGAGGATGCGGTCGCCCAGCGCGCCCGCGCCGCCCAGGAGGTCAGGATGGCTGCCCGCTATGTCCTGCTGACGCGGAGTGCCGCATGAGCAGCAAGCGTCTGGTGATTTCAGGCCGCGTTCACGGCGTCGGCTACCGGGCCTGGATGGTGGAGCAAGCGACGGCGCTCGGCATCGATGGCTGGGTTCGCAACCGCGCCGACGGCGCGGTCGAGGCTCTCATCAGCGGTACCGCCGACGCTGTCGAGGAACTGGCCCGGGCCTGCCGGCGCGGCCCACGCTTCGCCCAGGTCGATAGCGTCATCGAGGAAATCGCCGACCCGCCGGATGCGCCGGGCTTTATGCAGCTTCCCGGCTTCTGACTTCGCCGGCTACCCTTACTCAGGCGTCCGGCGCGGCCACCGTGATGGGAATCTCCCGTGCCTCGATCGCGGAGCCGCGCCCTTCTTCGGCCGTATCCCGATCCTGAACGAAGTCATTCTCTTCGGCCGGGGAGATCTCGTCGCCGCCGCGCCGTTGATGCCCGTTCTGGTGCGCGGCCTGCTGCTGATGCTGCGCGGCCGCCTGGTTGATGGCGCTCACGATGCGGAAATAGTGCTCCGCATGCTGGAAATAGCCTTCGCCCATGACGCGGTCGCCCGAGCTTGTCGCATCGCGGCCGAGTTGCAGATACTTCTCGAACAACTGCTGAGCGGTGCCACGGATGCGAAGATCAGGCCCGTTGCTGTCGAAAACGTGGTTGCGGTTCAGCGGCACGCCACCATTGGAACCGCCGGAACTCTGGTGGCGCATGGCACCGCCAGCACCGCCCCCGCCGCCACCGTTCGCTCCGTTTCCACGGTGACCGCGACCACGCATACGTTTGATGTTCATTACTACGACGAATCGCTTTCCTGTTCGCAACCCGGCCATGCTCGTGAATCACGAGGGTCAAACGGCATCCAGGTTGCACGCTTCGGACTTGGTTTCCGCAAGCTGGGCTCCGGGCCGAGGCCCAGGGAGCCGTATCGCGGGTGTTGCTGGTCAACCGCCAAACCGCCGGCTGCACCATGCAGGCGCACGCTAGCCCGCGCGCCTCGGGAAGCCAACCGTTTTTTAAGAGGCACGCAGAATCATCACACGGTCATGGCCGCCGAGGTCCGCCCGAACCCCCTGGATGAACAGGCCTGCATGACGCGCAAGATCAAGCAGCGGGCGGGCCTGGCCCACCCCGAACTCGAAGATCGCCGTGCCGCCCGGGGCAAGCAGCCGGTGCAGATCAGGGAACAGCAAACGGTAGGGGTCGAGGCCATCCGCCCCGCCCGCCAGGGCGAGAGGCGGCTCGTGCAAAGCCACCTCCGGCATCAGCCCGGCGATATCCGCCGCCGGAATATAGGGCGGGTTGCAGAGAAGAAGGTCGAAACGGCCAGTGATCGCCTCCGCCCAATGCCCGGCCATGATCGCCGCCCGGCCGGCCAGGCCCAGCCGCTCGGCATTCCGCCGGGCCAGGGCGGCCGCCGGCGGCGAACGATCCACGCCCACCCCCCAGGCACCCGCGCATTCCGTCAGCGCCGAGAGCAGCAGGCAACCGGTGCCGGTGCCGAGATCGAGGATATGGCGCATCGCCTGATCCGCATGGACCGCCGCCGCGATCTCGATGATCAGCTCGGACTCAGGGCGCGGGATGAGCGTGTCCGGCGTCACCAGGAAATCGAGGCTCCAGAACTCCCGGTGCCCGAGCAAAATCGCCGCCGGCACACGCGCCGCGCGCCGCGCGATCAACTGCCCGAAACCTGCCGCCTCATTCGGCGTGAGAACGCCATCTCCCCTGCGCAGAAGGCCGGCCTGATCGGTGCTCAGCGCATGCGCCAGGAGGATGCGCGCCTCGCGCCGCGACTCTTCGATCCCCGCCGCCGTGAGGCTGGCCGCCGCGGCCCGCAGCGCATCGACGATGGCCGCCCCCTGCATCAATGCGCCAGAGCGTGATGACCGCAGGTGGAATCACCGAAGGTCTGAATCACGCGATCAAACAAAGAGGTAGAGCGGGATGGTGAGCGAATGCGAGCCAATCTCGCTCTACTCCGCGCCCGCGAAGTTTGCGAGGCGCGCGGCCTGGTCCTCGGCTGCGAGTGCGGCGATGATCTCGTCCAACTCCCCCATGATCACGCGGTCAATCTTATAGAGCGTGAGATTGATACGGTGATCGGTCACCCGGCCTTGCGGGAAGTTGTAGGTGCGGATGCGCTCGCTGCGGTCCCCGGTGCCGACCTGGGATCGGCGATCGGCCGCCCGGGTCGCGTGCAGGCTCGCGCGCTCCCGCTCATACATGCGGGCGCGCAGGATCTTCATCGCCTTCGCCCGGTTCTTGTGCTGGCTCTTCTCCTCCTGCATCGCGACGACGATCCCGGTCGGGATATGCGTGATGCGGACAGCGCTCTCGGTCTTGTTGACATGCTGGCCGCCAGCACCGGAGGCGCGATAGACGTCGATCCGAAGGTCGCCTTCGTTGATCGCGACATCGACCTCCTCCGCCTCCGGCAGCACGGCAACCGTCACGGTCGAGGTGTGGATGCGCCCCTGGCTCTCGGTTTCCGGCACGCGCTGAACCCGATGCACGCCTGATTCAAACTTCAGCCGGGCGAAGACATTCCGGCCGGTTATGCTCGCAATGCCTTCCTTGAGCCCGCCGAGTTCCGTGTCGGCGTATTCCATGATCTCGAAGCGCCAGCCCTGGGCTTCGGCATAGCGCTGATACATGCCGAAGAGTTGCGAGGCGAACAGCCCCGCCTCGTCGCCCCCCGCCGCCGGCCGAATTTCCAGAATGGCGGAGCGCTCATCGGCTTCATCCTTCGGCAGCAGCGCGATCTGGATTTCGTTTTCCAGCTGAGGGATGCGGCCCTTGAGCGACTGCGCCTCCGCCTCCGCCAGTTCCCGCATCTCAGGGTCAGCCAGCAGTGCGGATGCCTCCGCAAAGTCGCGCTCCGTGGCGCGCAACTCGGTGATCAGGGCAACAACCTGCTCGATCTCCGCCAATTCGCGCGAGGCACGGACGAACCCTTCACCCGTCACGCCCGAAGACAGTTGGTCACGCAACTCATCGGCGCGCGCCACGATATCATCGAACTTGGCGGCCAGACTCACGCAACCGCCCCCTGCGGTGAGGCTTTCAGCGCATTGACGATATCGGCAAGGGCCACTTCGCGCTGCTCGCCGCTCAGCAAATCCTTCACCTGCGCGACACCGCGCGCGATGTCCTCCTCGCCGATAATCACGGCCGCGCGCGCCCCGGCGCGATTGGCCCGCTCCATCCGCCGGCGCAGATTGCCGCGATAGCCGATCTCGCTGCGGATGCCGGCGGCGCGCAGCGCCTGCACCAGGGCGAAAGCCTCCGCCTCGTCATCCTCGCCGACGGGGATGACGGCGACCGGCGCCGCCCCGGAAGCCGGTTCCGCGATGAGCATCGCCAGGCGGTCGATACCCGCCGCCCAGCCGACGGCCGGCGTCTGCGGGCCGCCCATCTCCGCGACCAGGCCATCATAGCGGCCGCCGCCCATCACCGTGCCCTGGGCGCCGAGATTCGTCGTCACGAACTCGAAGGCCGTGTGGCTGTAGTAGTCGAGGCCGCGCACGATGCGGGGGTTCTCGACGAAGGGAATGCCGAGCCGTGCGAGGTGGCCGCGCACCGTGTCGTAGAAGGCGGCGGCCGCCGCGGTCAGATGGGCGCCGATGGTCGGCGCGTCGGCGACGATACGCCGGTCGCCCTCGTCCTTGCTGTCGAGGATGCGCAGCGGATTGCGCTCGAGCCGGTTCCGGCTGTCCTCCGACAAGTGCCGCCTCATGCGCCGTGAAATAGCCGACGAGGGCGGCGCGATAGGCGGCGCGGCTCTCGGCATCGCCCAGCGTGTTGATCTCCAGCACCACATCGGGGGCGAGGCCGAGTGCGGTCAGGATGTCCCAGCCGCAGGCGATGACCTCGGCATCGGCCAGCGGCTCCGCCGGCCCGATCAGCTCGAGCCCGATCTGGTGGAACTGGCGGTAGCGGCCTTTCTGCGGGCGCTCGTAGCGGAACATCGGCCCGGCATAGAACACCTTCTGCGGCAGCGACTGGGTCAGGCCGTTGGTCACCAGGGCGCGGCAGACTGCCGGCGGTGGCCTCCGGCCGCAGGGTGATGCTGTCGCCGCCGCGATCGGCGAAGGTGTACATCTCCTTGGTCACGACGTCGGAGGTCTCGCCCAGGTGCGGGAGAAGACCCGCGTGTCCTCGAAGATCGGCGTCGACCATTCCTCGAAGCCATAGAGCTCCGCGACATGGCGGGCGGTGTCGATCACATGGCGATGGCGGCGCTGTCCTCGCCGATGAGATCCCGGGTGCCGCGAACAGGCTGAAGGCTGGACACGTCTTGATTGGCCTCGCAATTGATCAGCACGCCGCGAACGGCGGGATGTTTTCCGCTTTATAGAAAGCGGTTCTTTTTGGGAAAAAGAATCAAAAACTTTCGGCTTTTACTCTGCGGCAACCGGCGTCGACTCTGCCCCGGATTGGTGGCGGCCTGCGCGGCGGCGCTGATCGCGGCGGCGCGCGCCTCCACCATCTCGACGATGTGGTCGATCATCGCATCCTTGTCGATCGTATGGTCCTGGCGGCCGGCGGCGTAGACCATGTGCCGCCCGGCGCCGCCGCCGGTGATGCCGAGATCGGTCATCAGCGCCTCGCCCGGCCCGTTCACCACGCAGCCGATGATGGAGAGCGTGATCGGCGTCTCGATATGGGCCAGCCGGTCCTCCAGCGCCGCGACCGTCTGGATCACGTCGAAGCCCTGGCGGGCGCAGGACGGGCAGGAGATGATCCTCACGCCGCGATGGCGGATGCCGAGCGATTTCAGAATCTCCCAGCCGACATGCACCTCTTCCTCGGGTTCGGCCGAGAGCGAGACGCGCATGGTGTCGCCGATGCCCGCCCAGAGCAGGGAGCCGAGGCCGATGGCGGATTTCACCGTGCCGGTGCGTCGGCCGCCGGCCTCGGTGATGCCGATATGCAGCGGATGGTCGCAGACCTCCGCGAGTTGCTGATAGGCGGCGACGGCCATGAACACGTCGGACGCCTTCACGCTGATCTTGAATTCGTGGAAATCGTGGTCCTGCAGGATCTTGGCGTGCTCCAGCGCGCTTTCGACCAGCGCTTCCGGGTTGGGCTCGCCGTATTTCTCCAGCAGGTGCTTTTCCAGGGAGCCGGCATTGACGCCGATGCGCATCGAGCAGCCATGGTCGCGGGCGGCGCTGACCACCTCGCGCACCCGCTCGGGGCTGCCGATATTGCCGGGATTGATGCGCAGGCAGGCGGCGCCCGCCTGGGCGGCCTCGATCGCGCGGCGATAGTGGAAATGGATGTCGGCGACGATCGGCACGTTCACCTGCCGCACGATCTCCTTCAGCGCCGCCGTGCTTTCCTGGTCCGGGCAGGAGACGCGGACGATGTCGACGCCGGCCCGCTCCGAAAGCTGGATTTGGGCGACGGTCGCCGCGACGTCGGTGGTCAGCGTGTTGGTCATGGTCTGCACGGTGATCGGCGCGTCGCCGCCGACCTTCACGGGGCCGACGCTGATCTGCCGCGACTTGCGGCGGTCGATTTGCTGATAGGGGCGATAGTTCATCGGTTGCTCCTGTTCCGGCGGATATGGCCGTGAACGATCATTGGGGCCGCGGGGTTCGTCCCGGTCGGCTGGCCGCTCGCCGCTTGGCCGCTCGCCGCTTGGCCGCTCGCCGCCCTCAGACTACCGGCATCGAGCGGGATATTGCGCAGGACATGGCCCTTGAGCGGACCGATCGTATCCCCGGCCAAAACAACCTCCGTGGCGCCGGCATTGCCCGTCGTCAGCGTCAGCTGAGGCTGGTTAGGCACGGTATAGCTGTCCCCGGAATGCAGGACCGTCTGATAGACAACCCGGCCGGTCGCGCTCTTGATTTCGATCCAAGCATCGGCGGTCGCCTGAATGACCATCGCGCCGGGCACGCCGGGCGCCGTGGCGGCCGCCGGCGCATTGGCGGCACCCGGTGGCGCCTGGGTCACAGGCGGGGCGAGCCCGGCCAAGGCCGTGGGCGGCGTGGCGCCAGAACCGGAGCCAGGGTTTGCAACGCCCGGTTTCGTCACAGCGGGGGCGGCCACGATCGGCGGCGCCAAAAGCGGCATCGGAACGGCGGCGGCGGCGGAAGACGGCGACACATCGCCCTCATTCGGCAGATTGCTCGCGAAAGCGGGCAGGCTCGCGACCGGCGCCACCACCTTCGGCGGGGCGATCGGCGGCGATACCATGGCGATATGCGGGGTCGCCGGCGGCGCCAGAGGCTCCAGACGCGCGGGAACCTCGGCCACGGTCTGCGATCCGTGCAGGCTTCGGCCCGAGTAATGATACCAGCCGATATAGCCGCCGATGGCAATGACGGCACCGACCAGGATCAGCGCGCCGGCCGGCACGCCACGCTGGGGCACCGGCGCCGGGAATGCCAGCTCGGTCTTGCGATTGACCTCATCCCGCTCGCCCCGGAAGCGGCGGATCGCCTCGTTGGGATCGAGACCGAGAGCGGTTGCGTACGTGCGGACGAAGCCGACGGCATAGGCGGGGGCGGGCAGACCCGCGATATCACCCTGCTCGATCGCGCGAAGGAAAGCGGGCTTCAGCCGCAGCGCCTCGGCGACGGCATCGATGTCCCAACCCAACCGCTCCCGAGCGGCGCGGAGATCCCCTCCGATCCGCGACGTGCCTCCGCTCGACTGATCAGGCGCAGCGCCGGTGAAGCCTAAGTCCATCTCGACCCGATCTTTGCGTTTGTCCAGAACTGCCACTCTCTACCGTTCCGTCCGGCTCGGCGAAACGAAGGGGCCGTCACATGTCGCGTGCGCCGGTCCCGCCGCATGGCCGGGTTTTGGGAAGGCGGACAATGCCTTGTTTCGCTCCATCCGTCGACTCGATCAGGGTTAAATCTCCACTAACGTCATCAAACGGCGGCGATCACGCGCGGCCTGACCCGACATATTTGCCGGGCGGCCGCGCGTCTTCGTCGTGCCTTCCGGCGGCCTATTCAGCCGCCAGATCGGGGGTCGGAAGCTTTGTCAGCTCCTGCCGCAAAACGCGCCCCTTATGCTGGCCGGCCGCCACCTGCCGCAGCCGGTTCATCACCGCGCCCGTGCCCGCCGGGATCAAGCCGCCCGACGATCACGTTCTCCTTCAGCCCCATCAGCTTGTCGATCTTGCCGGCCGTCGCCGCCTCGGTCAGCACGCGCGTGGTCTCCTGGAAGGAGGCGGCGCTGATGAAGCTGTGGGTCTGCAGGCTGGCCTTGGTGATGCCCTGCAGCACCGGCATCGCACGTCGCCGGCCGCTCGTCCGCCTTCAGCCGCTTCGTCGTTCTCGGCATCGAACTCCGATGCGGTCGACCTGCTCGCCGGTCAGGAAGGTGGTGTCGCCCGGATCGAGTGATCTCCACCTTCTGCAGCATCTGGCGAACGATCACCTCGATGTGCTTGTCGTTGATCTTCACGCCCTGCAGCCGGTAGACGTCCTGGATCTCGTTCACCAGGTAGTCCGACAGCGCCTCCACACCCAGCACCTTCAGGATGTCGTGCGGCACGCGCGGCCCGTCGACCAGCGGGTCGCCCCGGCGCACGAAGTCGCCTTCCTGCACCGAGACGTGCTTGCCCTTCGGGATCAGGTACTCGGTCTCCTCGCCGGTCTCGTCGTTCTTCACGATGATGCGGCGCTTCGCCTTGTAGTCCTTGCCGAATTCCACGCGCCCGTCGATCTCGGCGATGATCGCGTGATCCTTCGGGCGCCGCGCCTCGAACAGTTCGGCCACGCGCGGCAGACCGCCGGTGATGTCGCGCGTCTTGCTGCCCTCGCGCGG
The DNA here is from genome assembly GCA_963745125.1 of uncultured Pseudomonadota bacterium. Taxonomy (GTDB): domain Bacteria; phylum Pseudomonadota; class Alphaproteobacteria; order Acetobacterales; family Acetobacteraceae; genus Acidisoma. The sequence continues at coordinate 259,054 of CAVUWB010000006.1, read as the reverse complement.
AATACGCGCCAGCACGTCGCCGGCCGCGACCATCGCGCCGTTCTCGACCGACAGGATCGAGTCCGGCGACAGGAAGTAGCGCGCGTCGGTGCCGTTCGGCAGCCGCACCACCTCGCCGCTTGTCGTCCTTCAGCTGCAGGCGCGGCCGCAGATCGACGCCCTTGGCCGCCTGCTTGTAGTCGACGACGACCTTCGAGGTCAGGCCGGTCACCTCGTCCATCCGCTCGACCAGCGTGATGCCCTCGATCAGGTCGATGATATTCGACCTGTGCCGGCGCGCTCGGTGATGATCGGCAGGGTGTACGGGTCCCACTCCGCCAGCTTCTGGCCGCGCGTGACCGTCTGCGCCTTCGTCGGCCAGCAGCCGCGCGCCGTACGGCACGCGGAAGCGGGCGCGCTCGCGGCTGCTTGTCGTCGGTCAGCACGATTTCGCAGTTGCGGCTCATCACCACCGGCACGCCCTGGCTGTTGATGACCACGTTGCGGTTCTTGCACCGTGACGGTGCCGTCATGGCTCGCCTCGACGCTGGACTGCTCGGCGCCACGCTGCGCCGCGCCGCCGATGTGGAAGGTGCGCATCGTCAGCTGCGTGCCCGGCTCGCCGATCGACTGCGCGGCGATCACGCCCACCGCCTCGCCGATGTTCACCGGCGTGCCGCGCGCCAGGTCGCGGCCGTAGCAATGGCCGCAGCACGCCGACCTGCGCCTCGCAGGTCAGCACCGAGCGGATCTTCACCGCCTCGACGCCGGCCTTCTCGATCCGCTCGGCCTCGCTCTTCCTCGATCAGCGTGTTGCTCGGCACCAGCACCTCGCCGCTCGCCGGGTCGAGCACGTCCTCGGCCGTGGTGCGGCCCAGGATGCGCTCGGACAGGCGACGAGACGACCTCGCCGCCATCCATCACCGCGCGCACGGTCAGGCCGCGTTCGGTGCCGCAATCCTCCTCGACGATGATGCAGTCCTGCGCCACGTCCACCAGACGGCGGGTCAGGTAGCCGGAGTTCGCCGTCTTCAACGCCGTATCCGCCAGGCCCTTGCGGGCGCCGTGGGTGGAGTTGAAGTATTCCAGAACCGACAGGCCTTCCTTGAAGTTGGCGATGATCGGCTGCTCGATGATCTCGCCCGAGGGCTTGGCCATCAGCCCGCGCATGCCGGCCAGCTGGCGCATCTGCGCCGGCGACCCACGCGCGCCGGAATGGCGACATCATCCACACCGAGTTGGTGGGCGCGCCGATCTCCTGCTTGCGAGATCTCCTTCATCATCGCGCCGGCGACCTCGTCGGTGCAGCGCGACCAGGCGTCCACCACCTTGTTGTAGCGCTCGCCGGCGGTGATCAGGCCGTCCTGGTACTGCTGCTCGAACTCCTTCACCTCGGCCTGGGTCTTGGGGATCAGCTCGGCGCTTCTCGTCCGGGATGATCAGGTCGTCCTTGCCGAAGGAGATGCCGGCCTTCGCCGCCTGGCCGAAGCCGAGACCCATCAGGCGGTCGGCGAAGATCACGCATTCCTTCTGGCCGCAATGGCGATAGACCACGTCGATCACGTCGGAGACGTTCTTCTTGGTCAGCTGCCGGTTGATCAGCGCGAACGGCACGTTCGGGTGCTTCGGCAGGATCTGCGCGATCAGCATCCGGCCCGGCGTGGTCACGACGATCTGGCGTGACCGGCTTGCCGCTCGGCGTCCATCGTTTCGATAGCGCGCGCGGATCTTGTCGTGCAGCTTGATCGCGCTTGGCGCACAGCGCGTGCTCGATCTCGCCGATCGTGCCGAAGGCCGGCGCCTCGCTGTCCGGCGTCGCGCGGAACTCCGGCGTCTCCAGCGACAGGTAGTAAATGCCCGAGCACGATGTCCTGGCTCGGCACGATGATCGGCTTGCCGTTGGCCGGGCTGAGGATGTTGTTGGTCGACATCATCAGCACGCGGGCTTCCAGCTGCGCCTCCAGCGCCAGCGGCACGTGCACCGCCATCTGGTCGCCGTCGAAGTCGGCGTTGAAGGCGGTGCAGACCAGCGGATGCAGCTGGATCGCCTTGCCCTCGATCAGCACCGGCTCGAACGCCTGGATGCCCAGGCGATGCAGCGTCGGCGCGCGGTTCAGCATCACCGGATGCTCGCGGATCACCTCTTCCAGGATGTCCCACACCTCGGGACGCTCCTTCTCCACCATCCGCTTGGCGGCCTTGATGGTGGTGGCGTGGCCGTATTTCTCCAGCTTGGAGTAGATGAACGGCTTGAACAGCTCCAGCGCCATCTTCTTCGGCAGGCCGCACTGGTGCAGCTTCAGCTCCGGCCCCACCACGATGACCGAACGGCCGGAATAGTCGACGCGCTTGCCCAGCAGGTTCTGCCGGAAGCGGCCCTGCTTGCCCTTCAGCATGTCGGACAGCGACTTCAGCGGCCGCTTGTTGGCGCCCGTGATCGCGCGGCCGCGGCGGCCGTTGTCGAACAGCGCGTCGACGCTTTCCTGCAGCATGCGCTTCTCGTTGCGCACGATGATGTCCGGCGCGCGCAGCTCGATCAGCCGCTTCAGGCGGTTGTTGCGGTTGATGACGCGGCGATACAGGTCGTTCAGGTCCGACGGTCGCGAAGCGGCCGCCATCCAGCGGCACCAGCGGGCGCAGCTCGGGCGGGATCACCGGCACCACGTCCAGGATCATCCAGCTCCGGCTGGGAGCCGGATTCGGCGAACGCCTCGATCAGCTTCAGGCGCTTGACCAGCTTCTTGCGCTTGGCCTCGCTGGTGGTCTCCTTCAGGTCGGCGCGCAGCTGCACCTTCTCGGCGTCGAGGTCGATGCCGGCCAGGATGCGCTTGATCGCCTCGGCGCCGATGCCGGCGCGGAACCCGTCCTCGCCGAACTCGTCCTGCTTGGCCATCAGCTGGTCCTCGGTCAGCAGCTGGTGCAGCTTCAGGTCGGTCAGGCCCGGCTCCAGCACGACGTAGCTCTCGAAATACAGGATCTTCTCCAGTTCCTTCAGCGTCAGGTCGACCATCAGGCCGATGCGGCTGGGCAGCGACTTCAGGAACCAGATATGGGCGACCGGGCGAGGCCAGCTCGATATGGCCCATCCGCTCGCGGCGCACCTTGGCCAGCGTGACCTCGACGCCGCACTTCTCGCAGATGATGCCGCGGAACTTCATCCGCTTGTACTTGCCGCACAGGCACTCGTAGTCCTTGATCGGGCCGAAGATGCGGGCGCAGAACAGCCCGTCCCGCTCCGGCTTGAAGGTGCGGTAGTTGATGGTCTCGGGCTTCTTGATCTCGCCGTAGGACCAGGTGCGGATCTGCTCGGGCGACGCGATCTGGATCTGGATCTGGTCGAAGGTCATCGGCTGACCGGTCTGACCCAGGATTTTCATCAGCTCGTTCATGCGGGCCTCACCTTCAAACCATGTCCGCCATACCGGCTCGGCACCGGCGCGGGTGGACGGGTTCATCACGCACTCTTAAGCAGACCATACGCAGTTTGACGAAGGGCTCCGGGGCTTCACCGGCCCCGGTCCTGCTTCGCTATCGCGGCACGGAGGATCACGCCGGCTGGTTGTCCAGATCGACGTTCAGGCCCAGGGATTTCAGCTCCTTCACCAGCACGTTGAAGCTCTCCGGAATGCCGGCCTCGAAGTTGTCCTGCTCGCGCACGATCGCCTCGTAGACCTTGGTGCGGCCCGACACGTCGTCGGACTTCACCGTCAGCATCTCCTGCAAGGTATAGGCCGCGCCGTAAGCCTCCAGCGCCCACACCTCCATCTCGCCGAAGCGCTGGCCGCCGAACTGCGCCTTGCCGCCCAGCGGCTGCTGGGTCACCAGGCTGTACGGCCCGATCGAGCGGGCATGGATCTTGTCGTCCACCAGGTGATGCAGCTTCAGCATGTAGATGTAGCCGACCGTCACCTTGCGCTCGAACTGCTCGCCGGTGCGGCCGTCGGTCAGCGTCACCTGGCCGGAGGTATCCAGCCCCGCCTTGCGCAGCATCCCCTCGATATCGGCCATCCGCGCACCGTCGAACACCGGCGTCGCGATCGGGATGCCCTTCTTGAGGTTCTCGCAAAGCTCGATCAGCTGCGCTGTCGACATATGGGCGATCTCGTCGCGATAGACCTTGTCGCCGTAGATGTCCCGCAGCTTTTCCAGAAGCTCGTTCTGGGCAGCCCCGGTGCGCCGATACTCCTCCACCAGCTCGCCGACCTGCTTGCCGAGCGCGGCGCAGGCCCAGCCCAGATGCGTCTCCAGAATCTGGCCGACGTTCATGCGGCTGGGCACGCCGAGCGGGTTGAGCACGAGATCGACATGCGTGCCGTCTTCAAGGAACGGCATATCCTCGATCGGCGTCACGCGGGAAACCACACCCTTGTTGCCGTGGCGGCCCGCCATCTTGTCGCCGGGCTGCAGCTTGCGCTTCACCGCCACGAAGACCTTCACCATCTTCATGACGCCGGGCAGCAGCTCGTCGCCGCGCTGCAGCTTGTCGACCTTGTTCTCGAAGCGCTGCTGCAGGCGCTGCACGCTGGCATCGAATTCGCGCTTGATCTGCTCGATCTCGGCCATCACCGCATCGTCCTGCACGCCCATATGGCGCATCGCGCCACGCGGATGCTCGGCCAGAGCCTCCTCGGTCAGCACCGTGCCGGCCTTGATGCCCTTGAAACCGCCCGATGCGCGGCGATCGAGCAGCTTCTCCTTCATCCGGTTGAGGAAGGAACGCTCCTGGATCGCCTTCTCGTCGTCGCGGTCCTTGGCCAGACGCTCGACCTCGGCGCGCTCGATCGCCATCGAGCGCTCGTCCTTGTCGACGCCACGACGGCTGAAAACGCGGACATCGACGATGGTGCCGGAGACGCCGGGCGGCAGACGCAGCGAGGTATCCCGCACGTCGGACGCCTTTTCGCCGAAGATGGCGCGGAGCAGCTTCTCCTCCGGCGTCATCGGGCTCTCGCCCTTCGGCGTGACCTTGCCGACCAGGATGTCGCCCGGGTTCACCTCGGCACCGACATAGACGATGCCGGCCTCGTCGAGGTTGCGCAGCGCTTCCTCACCCACATTCGGGATGTCGCGGGTGATCTCCTCCTGGCCCAGCTTCGTGTCGCGCGCCATCACCTCGAATTCCTCGATGTGGATGGAGGTGAACACGTCGTCGCGCGCGATGCGCTCCGAGATCAGGATGCTGTCCTCGAAGTTGTAGCCGTTCCACGGCATGAAGGCGCAGAGCACGTTGCGGCCGAGCGCCAGTTCCCCAAGCTCGGTCGAGGGGCCGTCGGCGATGATGTCCCCTTCCTGCACGCGGTCACCCACGCGCACCAGCGGCCGCTGGTTGATGCAGGTCGACTGGTTTGACCGCATGAACTTGCGCAGCCGGTAGATATCGACGCCGCCGGTGCCGCCGTCGGAGGAGGCCGCACGCACCACGATGCGCGCGCCGTCGATCTGGTCGATCACGCCGCCGCGACGGGCGACGATGGTCGCGCCCGAATCCCGGGCGACGGCCGCTTCCATGCCGGTGCCGACCAGCGGCGCGTCGGCGCGGATCAAAGGCACCGCCTGCCGCTGCATGTTGGAGCCCATCAGCGCGCGGTTCGCGTCATCGTTCTCAAGGAAGGGGATGAGCGCGGCCGCGACCGACACGAGCTGGCGCGGCGACACGTCCACCGCCGTCACCTGATCGGGTGCGACGAGGCGGAAATCGCCCTGCTGCCGCACCGAGACCAGTTCCTCCGTGAAGCGATTGCCCTCGATCGGCACATCGGCCTGGGCGACGACCAGCTTCTCCTCCTCCATGGCGGAGAGGTATTTCCAGCCGTCCTTGACCTCGCCATTCTCGACCAGGCGATAGGGTGTCTCGATGAAGCCGTACTTATTTACCTTGGCGTAGGTCGCGAGGCAGTTGATGAGGCCGATATTCGGGCCTTCCGGCGTCTCGATGGGGCAGATACGGCCGTAATGCGTCGGGTGAACGTCGCGCACCTCGAAGCCCGCGCGCTCGCGGGTCAGACCGCCCGGCCCGAGCGCCGAGAGGCGCCGCTTATGCGTGACCTCGGAGAGCGGGTTGGTCTGGTCCATGAACTGGCTGAGCTGGGACGAGCCGAAAAACTCGCGCACCGCCGCCGCCGCCGGCTTGGCGTTAATCAGGTCATGCGGCATCACCGTGTCGATATCGACCGAACCCATGCGCTCGCGGATCGCACGCTCCATCCGCAGCAGGCCGACGCGATACTGGTTCTCCATCAGCTCGCCAACGGAGCGCACCCGGCGATTGCCGAGATTGTCGATGTCGTCGATCGAGCCGCGGCCGTCCTTCAGCTCGCAGAGGATCTGCACGGTGCGGAGGATATCGGCCTTGCGCAGGATGCGCACCGTATCCTCGGCCTGCACGCCGAGCCGCATATTCATCTTCACGCGGCCAACCGCCGAAAGGTCATAGCGGTCGGAGTCGAAGAACAGCCCGCGGAACAGGGCCTCGGCGGTTTCGCTGGTCGGCGGCTCACCAGGGCGCATGACGCGGTAGATATCGATCAGCGCGTCGTCACGATTGCTGTTCTTATCGACCGCCAGGGTATTGCGGATCCAGGGTCCCTTTGACTGGTCGATCGCGAGCGTCGGCAGGCTGGTGATATGGGCTTCTTCCAGCGCCGTCAGCCGTGCCTCGGTCAGCTCGTCGCCGGCTTCGACAAAGATCTCGCCGGTCCCCTCATTGACGAGGTCGACCGCCATGAACCGGCCGATGAGGTCGAGCCGGCTCGCGAGCACGTTCTTGGTCTTCTCGGCGATGCGGCGCGTCAGGCGCGTCGTCATCTTCTCATCAGGCTTGGCGACGATCTCCCCCGTCTCGGCATCGACCAGATTCTCGAGCAGCTTCATGCCCCGGAACGCTTCGGGGTCGAACGGGCGCGCCCAGCCCTTGGGGGTCTGGGTGAAGACCACCTGCTTGTAGAAGGCACCGAGGATTTCCTCCGCGTCCATGCCCCTGATCTCGCCGATATCGACGGTCTCGCCCTTCGCCGCGCGCGCTGCGCGCAGCTGCTCGGTCTCGGCGCTTTCCAGCGCGTAGAGCAGCGTGGTGACCGGCAGCTTCCGCTTGCGGTCGATGCGGACGTAGACGAGGTCCTTGCTGTCGAACTCGAAATCGAGCCAGGAGCCGCGATAGGGGATGACCCGCGCGGCGAACAGGTACTTCCCGCTCGAATGCGTCTTGCCCTTGTCGTGGTCGAAGAACACGCCCGGGCTGCGGTGCATCTGGCTGACGATGACGCGCTCGGTGCCGTTGATGATGAAGGTGCCGTTATCGGTCATCAGCGGCATGTCGCCCATGTAGACGGGCTGTTCCTTGATGTCGCGGATCGAGCGGGCGCCGGTATCCTCGTCCACGTCCCAGACGATCAGGCGCAGGATCACCTTCAGCGGCGCGGCGAAGGTCATGCCGCGCTGGATGCACTCCTCGACGTCGTATTTCGGCTCTTCCAGCTCGTAATAGACGAATTCCAGCCGGCCGCGGCCGGCGAAATCGTCGATCGGGAAAACCGACTTGAAGACTTCCTGCAGGCCGGTATGCGTCCGGCTGTCCGGCGCCACGTTCATCTGCAGGAAGGCCTCGTAGCTGGCCCGCTGCACGTCGATCAGGTTCGGCATCGGCGCCACTTCGGGGATCCGTCCGAAGCTCTTGCGGATGCGCTTGCGCCCAGTGAAGGACTGGTTCGAGTGAAATCGCGTTCATCGCTTGCCCTTAGCCCTCGATTTTCATAACCGCGCCGGGATAATGCCGGCCGGCCTCAGCATGATCCGACCCCAAGGGTCGCCCCACCACGCTTCGTCTCCCGCTTCGCGGCCCGCGCATCAGACGCTGCACGGCCCGTCAAAGCTCAGCCCCGGCTCGGGCACCTGCCCGCAACCGTCCTTCCCACCCGGCGGTCGCCCGCTATTTTGCGATCACTGCCTGCCCCGCAACCACATAAAGGGTGGAGATCGACCCGATCTCCACCCTGTCTCGTCGCTCAGAACCCAACCCGGGCGAATCGTCCGGATTGGCCGAATCACTTGATCTCGACAGCGGCCCCGTCCTCCTCGAGCACCTTCTTGATCTTCGCGGCCTCGTCCTTGCCCACGCCTTCCTTCACCGGCTTCGGCGCGGCTTCGACCAGATCCTTGGCTTCCTTCAGGCCGAGGCCGGTGATCGTGCGGACTTCCTTGATGACGTTGATCTTCTTGTCGCCGGCCTTGGCCAGGATGACGGTGAACTCGGTCTGCTCCTCGACCGGGGCGGCCGCAGCGGCAGCCGCGGCCGGCGGCAGCGGCAGCAGCCACCGGCGCGGCGGCGGAGACGCCCCACTTCTCTTCCAGCAGCTTCGAAAGCTCGGCGGCTTCCAGAACGGTCAGGCTGGACAGCTCGTCCACCAGCTTCTGGATAGATCGGCCATTGTCTGAGTTCCTATAATCTAGACTTTGGTCGGTTCCATGCAAGCCGAAGTTATCGCGGCATGCACATGCTGTGAACGGTTCGGGCATGCCGAAACAGCTGTCAGCGCCGCCTCGTCCTTCTCTGGCATAGGCCCCGAAGACCCGCGCGAGCTGTGCCGGCCGGCGCCTGCAGACACGCCGGCGATCCGCGTGGCCGGGGTCTGAATCATCCCCAGCAGCCTGCACGCAGCGTATCCAGCGACGGCAGTTCGGCCAGCGCCTTGATCCCGGCCGCATCAAGCGTCTGGGTGCCCAGCGCACCGCCGACAACACGAACTTCTCGTTGGTCTTGGCGAACTCGACAGCCGCCTTCGCCACCGCCACCGGATCCTTCGACCACGCAAGCGCGGTCGGTCCCTTCAGCAGGGGCTTGATGCCGTCGAACCGGGTCCCATCCAGGGCGAGGTTGGCCAGCCGGTTCTTCGCGACCTTGAAGGTCGCCCCCGCCGCCCGCATCTTGCGCCGCAGATCGGTCACTTCGGCGACCGTCAGTCCCGTCATTGCGGGTGACCACGACCATCGACGTCTCTGCGAACACCGCTGCGAGCGAGGCGACGAACTCCCGCTTCTCCGTACGGTCCACATCCCGTCTCCGTCATGGCCTTGCGGCGATACGGACCGAGGCCGGCGCCCGGGTTTCCCATGAGCGCGCCGGCACTGCCGCCGCCGCACGCCCGGTTCGCCTGTCCTTCAGCCGGAACCACCAAAGTCCCACCCTCCGCGTCTGGCGATACGGTCTCGCGAACGCTGGCTTCCCCGTCTTCCACGCGCGCGGCCTGCCGGCCCTTTAAGTCGCCGACCTGCAGGATCGGCGCACGTGCGGTCTTGGACAGGTTCGGAGAGGTCCCGCCTCTCCTGCGCGCCCGGCCCGCGAGCCGCCGGACGAATCCTGCGTATCTTACTCGGCAGCCGGTGCCGCGATGCTGGCCACATCGACCCGCACGCCCGGCCCCATGGTGGAGCTGAGCGACGACCTTCTGCAGATAGGTGCCCTTGGCGCCGGTCGGCTTGGCCTTCTGGACCGCATCGGCCAGCGCCCGGATGTTCTCCAGCAGCTTGTCGTCCTCGAAGCTCGCCTTGCCGATGCCGGCATGGATGATGCCGGCCTTCTCGGCGCGGAACTCCACCTGGCCGGCCTTGGCGGCGGTGACCGCGCCCTTCACGTCCATCGTCACGGTGCCGAGCTGGGGGTTCGGCATCAGGCCGCGCGGGCCGAGGATCTTACCCAGCCGGCCGACCAGGGCCATCATGTCCGGCGTCGCGATGCAGCGGTCGAACTCGATCTCGCCGGCCTGCACCTTCTCGGCCAGATCCTCGGCGCCCACCACGTCGGCGCCGGCGGCCAGCGCCTCCTCGGCCTTCGCGCCGCGGGCGAACACGCCGACGCGCACCGTCTTGCCGGTGCCGTTCGGCAGGCTGATCAGGCCGCGCACCATCTGGTCGGCGTGGCGCGGATCGATGCCGAGGTTCATCGACATCTCGACCGTCTCGTCGAATTTCGCCTTGGCATTGCCCTTCACCAGCTTGATCGCCTCGGCCAGCGGATAGGTCTTGGTGCGGTCGAACGCCGCGTAGGCCGCGGCCAGGCGCTTGTTCTTGCGCCATGACTCAGCCCTCCACCACGGTCAGGCCCATCGAGCGGGCGGAGCCGGCCAGCATGCGCACCGCGCCGTCGACGTCGTTGGCGTTCATGTCCTTCATCTTCTGGCGCGGCGATCTCGCGCAGCTGCGTCATGGTCACCCGGCCGACGGCGGCGCCCTTGCCCGGCGGTGGTGCGTGCCCTTGTTGATGCTTCGCCGCCTTCTTCAGGAAATAGGTGTTCGGCGGCGTCTTGGTGATGAAGGTGAAGGTGCGGTCGGCAAAGGCGGTGATCACCACGGGCACCGGCATGCCGGGCTCCATGCCCTGGGTGACGGCGTTGAATTCCTTGCAGAACTGCCATGATGTTCAGGCCGCGCTGGCCCAGCGCCGGGCCGACCGGCGGCGACGGGTTGGCCTTGCCCGCCGGAATCTGCAGCTTGATGTAGCCGACGATCTTCTTCGCCATGACCCTCGTTCCTGTCGTTCGCCGGACGGACAAGGACCGCGGTGCATGCGAGGGCGATCGCTCGACCTCTCCCGCGTTCCGATGAAGGCGGCGCTGTTACCGGATTGGCCGTGGCGAGTCCAGCGATCGCCGCGCGGGAAGCCCGCCGGGCAGCCATGCGATCGGCGGCAGGGCCGAAAATTTGCCCTCTTTTTCTGCCTAGCCGAGCTTGGCCGCGAAATCCTCGACAAGATCGCGTATGGCGGCGGGCTCCGCCTGCTCCATCACCCGCCGCGCCAGCCGCGCGCAATCGTCGATCGCCGTGCTGCGCACCACCTGCTTCACCCGTGGCACGGCGCTCGCGTTCATGCTGAGGCAGCGCAGGCCGAGGCCGAGAAGCAGCGGGGTCAGCTTGGGGTTGGCCGCCATCTCGCCGCAAACCGAGACCGGCTTGCGCAGCCGAAGGCTGGCCTCGACCGTGAATTGAACGAGGCGCAGCAGCCCCGGATGCAGCGGGTCATAAAGCTTCGCGACCTCGGAATCGGCGCGATCCGCCGCCATCGCATACATCGTCAGGTCGTTGGTTCCGATGGCGAAGAAATCCGCCTCCAGCGCCAGGGCATCGGCCGAGAGCGCGGCGGCCGGCGTTTCGATCATGATGCCGATCGGCGGCAGGCGCTCGGGCAGCTTCTCGCCCCGCCGCCGCAGGCGCCGCACCACCTTCTGAACGATGTCGCGGGTCGCCTTCGACCTCATCAATGGTCGTGACCATCGGCAGCAGCACGCGGACGGGGCCGAACATCGCGGCCCGCATGATCGCCGCCAGTTGCGTCTCCAGCAGTTCCGGATGGCGCAGCAGCATGCGGATACCGCGCATGCCGAGCGCCGGATTGAGGCCCGGCCGCGTCTCGGCAGATTCCCGCTACCTGCAGGGCCTCGATCTCTTTCTCGCCGCCCCAGTCAAGCACCCGAATGGTCACCGGATCGCCGCCCATCGCCTCGACGGCCGCACGGTAGACCTCGGTCTGCTCGCCCTCATCGGGGAGCTGGGTGCGGTTCATGAACATGAACTCGCTGCGGAAGAGGCCGATACCGTCAACGCCGGCCTGGGCGATGAGCGGCAGTTCCAGCGACACCTCCAGATTGGCCATCAGCTCGACGGTTTGGCCATCCGTCGTCTCCGCCGGCAGGCGCCGCAGCTGGGCGAGCTTCTGCCGCTCGCGCGCGAAATTCGCGGAGGAGCGGCGCGCGGCGGCCATGGTCGCCGCCGAAGGATGCAGCGTGACCGTGCCCGTGCCCCCGTCCAGCACCAGGAGATCGCCGCGCCGGATGGCGCTGGTCACGCCATGGGCGCCGAGTACCGCGGGAATGCCAAGCGCGCGCAGCATCACGGCGGTATGACCGTCCAGCCCGCCCTCCTCCGTCACCACACCAGCGAGCCGGGCGGGGCTCAGCAGAGCCGCATCGGCGGGGCGAAGGTGATCCATGACGAGCACCGTGCCCTGCGCGATCTTGGCAAAACTCTGAAAGGGTGTCTCCGTCAGGTTGCGGATCAGGCGGCGGCCGATCTCCCGGATTTCGTCGGCTCGCCGTTTCAGGCCGGCGCGATCGCGATCCTGCACGGTCATCATGGCGGCGGCGAGCGCCTCGGTCTCCTCCAGAACCGCCGTTTCCGCCGAGGCCAGGGCTTCGACCCGCCGCCGCGCCCCGCGTAGGAGACGCGATGGGCCAATCATTCGCATATAGGCGTCGATCAGCGGCTCCAGCTCCGCCTGGCCCTCCGCCGGAAGCATGGCAAGTTGCGCGCGCAGCTTGCCGAGCTGCCGGCGCGATTTGGCGATCGCGTCATCCAGCCGGGCCAGCTCGGCCTCCACCCCATCCGCCGGGATCGGGCGGTGTTCAAGGACGGGCGCCTGATCCTCGATGAGATAGGCGGGGCCGACCGCGATGCCGGCACCGATCGGCAGACCGTCGAACCGCCGCTCAACCGTCGCCGGCTTGTCAGCGCCATGCTGCTCGGGATGAGCCTTGCCGGGCCTTGGCTTGGGAGCCATCTGGCGCGGCTTGGATACCGCCTTCGGCTCAGTCTTCCTCATGGAAGCCGGCCTCGATCAACGAGGCCACGGCATCGATCGCTTCCTTGGCGTCCCAGCCCTCGGCCGAGACCATGACCTTCGAGCCCTGGCCGGCGCCAAGCATCATCAGGCCCATGATGGAGCGCGCCGACACGACCTGCCCGTCCTTGGCGACGTCGATGGAGGCGCCGAATTGCTCGGCGGTGGTGACAAGCTTGGCCGCCGCCCGGGCATGGAGGCCGCGCTTGTTGCTGATCAGAAGATTGCGGACCAGGACGGTGCCGCCGGTGGCGCCCTCGGGCTCGACCGAGTTCGGGGAGCGTATCGCTCACCCGCAGCTCCCGCGCACACCATGGAGAACCTGGGAGGCGCAGGCGATGTATTTCCGCCCGGCTTCCTGGGCGCAGGTCACGGCACTCGCGAGATTTTGCTGGCCTCGCACCTTGGCGAGTTTGACGAGCATCGGCAGATTGACGCCGGCGATAACCTCAATCCCCCGGGAATCCATGACAGAGATCGCCAGGTTGCTGGGGGTCCCGCCGAACATATCGGTCAGGAGGACGACACCGTCTCCGGTATCGACCCGGTCGATCGACCGCTGAATGTCGCGGCGCCGATCCTCCATATTATCATCAGGGCCGATACACACCGTCTCGACCCCGCGTTGGGGTCCGACGACATGCTCCATCGCCAATCGCAACTCCTCGGCAAGATGGCCGTGAGTGACGAGCACAAGACCGATCATGATAGTCTAGCGGCCTCCCATGGCCAAACGAGAGTTCATGCGGCAGCCGAACCCGTCGTCTCTTTTTCACGTTCGGTCTGACCAAGTTCGCGATGGAGAACCATCGGCTGCCAACCTGACCCCCGTAGCGTGTCTGCCAAACTCTCGATCAAGAAAACGGACCGATGGCGGCCACCTGAGCATCCGATAGCGATGGTGACATATTTTTTGCCTTCCTGCACGAAACGCGGGAGCAAAAGCAAGACCATCGAACGAATGGCATCCTGAAAGGCCGCGCAATCCGGGTCGTTACGCACATATGCGCAGACTTCCACATCTAAACCAGTCCGTGGCCTCAGCGTCTGGTCGTAGTGTGGATTGCGCAGGAAGCGGGCATCGAAGACGAGATCGGCCTCCGGCGGCAAGCCGCCGCGATATGCGAAGGAAATCAATGTCAGCGCCAGCCCCTCATCGGCCGTCAGGCCGAAGCGCTGCCCGATCGTCTGGCGCAGGGTGGGCAGGGTGATGGCCGAGGTGTCGAGGATCAGATCCGCCGCCACCCGCAACTCGTCGGTCAACGCGCGCTCAGCCGCGATGCCGTCTCGGACCTGTCCCGATGGTGCAAGCGGGTGCCGCCGGCGGGTTTCGGTATAGCGACGGAGAAGCACCGCATCTTCCGCCGTGGCGAAGACCAATTCAGGCGACAGGCCGGTTTCCGCCTTGAACCGGGCGATGGCCTGAAGCACGGCGGCGGCCGCGAAGCCGCGCGTGCGGACATCGATGCCGATGGCCAAAGGCCGGTCCGTTCGCGACAACAATTCGTCCAGAAGCGAAAATGGCGGGTTATCGACCGTCTCGTACCCCAGATCCTCCAGCGTATGCAGGATCGAGGATTTCCCGGCGCCGGACAGGCCGGTGACGAGCACGATGCGCCTCGGCAGGACCGCTGACATCATGTGAAGGCGCCGACGTTCAGGGCGGCGCGGCCCGTGAGGCTGTCAAAGGCAAGCGCGATGAGCTGAGCCGCCGAGGCCGGATGAGGATCGACCGCGAGGACGGGCAGGTTGAGCATGGGGTCCCGCCGGGGCTCCGGCAGGCGGGATACCGGCCCGGACACCAACTCCGCCACCAGCACCGGGCGCGTGACACTCACATAGGGCATGCGCATCACACCGAGCCCGCGCACTTCGAGCAAACCCGCCAGGCTCTCAGGCGGGCGCGCCATGCCATCCGTGCCAATCTCCACCTGATCATCCGCGACCAAACAAAAGCCTCGGTCAAGCAACCGCAATAGCAGATCCGACTTCCCCGAGCCCGGAGCGCCGGTCAGGAGAACGCCCAAGCCATCCCGAGCGGCACAACTCGCATGCATCAGCATCCGCCGCAGAATGTGCCATGCGCGGGCAGGAAGGAAGCGCTGAATTGGGGCGGTTACGCCGGCGAATTGACCGACGGAATGATCCCCAGCGCCCACAGGCCTGGTTAATCGCAGAGCGTGGACGAAAAAAGTCCAGTTACCGACTACACTTACACGGACTCTCTCGTGCGTGAGGCGAAGGCCGCGACAACATCGCCCACAGGATTATCCACAGGCTTTCCCATGTTATCCTCCAGCTCGCGCCATGCGTTTTCGATCGCGCGCACCAGCCCCGCCCGTGGCAGATCCGCCGGCAACGGGGGCCCGATCGCGATCCGGATCACGCCCGGGAATTTGAGGAAGGAGTTCCGCCCCCAATGCTCGCCGGAATTGGTCGCGACCGGGATGACGGCCACATCCATGGCCGCCGCCAAAGCCGCGACGCCCGGCTGGATGACATGCGGCGCGCCCGGCTCGGCGCGCGTTCCCTCCGGAAAGATCACCACCTGACGCCCGTCATCCCGCGCGCGCTTGCCGTCCCGCATCAGGTCGCGGATCGCCCGCGCGCCCGCGCGTCGATCGACCACGATCATGCCGCTTGGCCGCATGAGGGCACCGAAGAGCGGTACCTTCAGCAATTCCTGCTTCAGCACGTAGGACGGCCGGGGCAGCAGCATCCAGACCGCCGTGTCGAAGGCCGATTGATGGACCGAGGCGATCAGCGCCGGGCCCTCTCTCGGCAGGTGCTCCATGCCCGTGATCTGGACATGGATACCGCAGAGAAGGCGCAGCAGCCGGATAACCACCCGTGCCCAGGATCGCCCGAAGAGGATGAGCCGATCCGGATGGCTCGTCATCAGGCAGGTATAGCCGAAGACGCTCCATGCCGTGGTGACGGCGTAGAAGGCGATGTTGAAGACGAAGGAAGCGCCATAGATCCGCAAGCGCTTCATGCGTCATGTGTCCCGCGAAGTAGGGTCGCCATCCGGGCGAATTTGAGCTGTGCCAGAAGCCATTTGATGTATTCGGCCACGAGAAGCCGCCATACATGGGGACGTGAGCCGTCGTAAATGGCCGCCGGCTGAACCCGCATCGGATAAAGCGTAACGTCCGGCATCGCGCGGGACAGTTCCAGCAGCGCGCGCGGCATATGGTAGCCAGCGGTCACGACGATCAGCGAACGGATGTCATGGGCATCGGCCCAGGCCGCCGTCTCGTCCGCATTGCCCACGGTCGTCTGCGCGCGGTGGCCGAGCGTGACATGGCTGTCGGCCGGCGGCCGGGCGAGATGGGCCGAACGCTCGACATCGCTGAGGCTGACCTCCGCCGGCACGCCCGAGATCAGCAACTGATCGGCGCGGCCTTCATCCAGCATCTCGAAAGCCGTCGCGAGCCGGTCTTCGCCGCCGGTCAGCACGACGATGCCATCGGCACGCAGCGGCGGCACGGAGGGCGAATAGGCATTGAGCAGAAACCACAGGAAACCGCCGCAGAAGGCGAACAGTATGGCGATGAGCAATACGGCAGTGGCGCGCCGCACGGCATGGCGTTGCCGCTTGGCCGCGGCACCGCGCCGCTTACGTGCCGGCGATGCCGGCCGCCGCTTGGGGGCGGCGCTCACGGCAGACGTCTCAGCCAGGCCCGGACCGTCCCCTCGGCGGTCACGAAGCCGATGGCCGCCGTCGCGACCGGCAAAGCCGGCAGGGCAATCCAAAGTGCCAGCGGGAGGGCAAAGAGGGGTGGGGCTTCACCCGCCGTGCTCGCACCCTGGGTAAAGGGGGCGGCGAGATAGGCGAGCCAAAGGAGTACCGGAAGGGCGGCGATGGCGCCCCCCGCGCCGCCGGCGGCGGCCAGCCTCATGGCACGCCGGGCGAAGCGTCCGGCGATATAGGCGTCGGTCGCCCCCAACCCATGGACGATCTCGATCGATTCCCTGCGGGCGGACAGCCCGGCCCGCGTGGCGACCGCGACGACAGCCACGGCCACCGCGACGACGACGAGAAGCGCGACGGCCGCGCAGGCCTGGAGGCTGCGGGCAAGGGCGGAGAGGCGCGCGGCCCAGACATCGGCGCTCTCGATGTCGGTATCGGGGGCCACGGCCAGCAGCCGCGCCTGCAGCTGGGGCGGCATCGCGCCGCCCGGGGAAAGCTGCACGGAGATCACCGCCGGCAGAGGCAGCGCCAGGGCACTGCCGGCCGGACCCAGCCAGGGTTTGAGCAGACCGCTGAGGTCATCCGCGCTCATCGGGCTGGCGCTGGCAATGCCGGGCTCCGACCGCAGGACGGCCATGACCGCCTGCAGGCGCGTCTGGCTGCCGGTCGCGGCCGGGTCGCCAGGTGTGGGCACCTGGATGGTCAGCTCGGCCGCCGCCCCTTCCTGCCAGCGCTGGCCGAGCGTGGCCGTGGCGATGGCGCCCGCGAAGGCAAGTGCTGCCAGGAACGCCATGGCCGCGACAAGAAGCGGCAGCAGGCGATCCGAAAGTGCCCGCTTGAGCCCTAGATCATCGAAGCCGGAGGGTCTAAGGCGCCGGCCACGCCGGGGCTTGCGTGGGCGCGCTGCCCGTGCCGCGTCGTTCCCCGACGGGCGAGAGATGCGGCCAGCGGGATCACGCTCCGGCTCAGTCATCGCCGAGCAAGCGGCCGGAATCCAGGCGCAGGACGCGGGCCGGGTGGCGGGCGACCAGGGATTCGTTGTGGGTGGCGACGATCGCCGTCGTCCCGAGGCGGTTAAGCTCCTGGAACAGCTGCATCAGGCGTTCGGCCTGGGCATCATCCAGATTGCCGGTCGGCTCATCAGCCAGCAGCATGCTGGGGCGGTTGATGACGGCGCGCGCGATCGCCACCCGCTGCTGCTCTCCACCCGAGAGCTGCTGCGGCCGCGATTCCATCTTGGCGGCGAGGCCGACCCAGCGCAGCATCTCACCCACATCGGCGCGGATCTGGCCTTCCGGCCGGCCGGCGATGCGCAGCGGCAGCGCGACGTTATCGAAGGCCGTGAGATGCGGCAGGAGCCGGAAATCCTGGAAGACAACACCGATCCGCCGGCGCAGCTTCGGCAAGGTGCGGCGTTCGGCGCAGGCAATGTCGGTGCCCTGGATGAACAAGCGGCCACGGGTCGGGCGGACCGCCAGATAGATCATCCGCATCAGGCTCGTCTTGCCGGCGCCCGAGGGGCCCATGAGCCAGCGAAACCCACCCTCCGGCACTTGGAAGGTAAGGTCGTGCAGAACCTCGGTCTGCGCCGCTGTCCCCGCCCCATAGCGCAGGCTGACGCCCTCAAGTCGGATCATCGTTCCGCAGCCAGGCTGGCGCTCGGGAGAAGACGGTGTTCGGCAAGGCCACTTTCAAGGTGGAATCGTCCCGGAGGAGACAAGGTCAATGGCGAAGGATTGCACGGAGCGGCGGTCTTGGCCACAATCCGGCGGTGAAATGATGGGGTGCGCTCTCCCCATAAGAGGTATGGCCACGCATGCGTTTGGTATGTCTAGAATGCTCCGCCGCCTATGAGGCGCCCGATAATCTCTTCGGGACGCAGCCTCGGGAAGTCCGCTGCAACCGCTGCGGCTATCAATGGACCGTGATCGGGTCCGGCCCGACGGACAACAGCGCCGCCGCGACCCTGAGCGTGGGGCCGGAGCAGGCGAGCCAGCCGGCATCCATCCACCCCATGGCAACACCCCCCGCGCCGGCGCCTCCCTCCGCGCGACCGCAGGCGGCGATGCCCCCGCTTCCGCCGAACCAACCCCCTGTGGCCGCCGAATTACCCCCGACGCCAATCGCGGTGGAGCCGAGCGCCGAATCGACACGATCGCTTCTTGCCGGCGCCCCACAAGACGAGTCGACCATTCCGCAGCCGGATCCCGAGGAAAAGCGTCTCTCCCACGAACTCGACTTCGGCGTGCCGGAGCGCGAGCACCTGCAGAGCAGCAAAGGGGGCGGCGGCACCCGGCGCCTGGCGCTCGTCGTCATTTTCCTGATCATCGCGCTCGGCGTCGTGGCCGTCGTCTTCGAGAATCCGATCATCGCCGCTTTCCCGGGTCTCAAATCGATGTATTCCGGGCTCGGGCTGTAAGGCCGCACTCTACCGCGTCGGGCGCGGCGGGTCCTGCGCATAGTCGTAGAAGCCGCGCTTCGTCTTCCGGCCGAGCCAGCCGGCCTCGACATATTTCACCAGGAGCGGACAGGGGCGGTATTTGCCGTCCCCCATCCCCTCATGCAGAACGCGCATGATGGCGAGGCAGGTATCCAGCCCGATGAAGTCCGCCAGTTCCAGCGGCCCCATGGGCTGATTGGTGCCCAGCTTCATGGCGGTGTCGATCGCGGCGACCGAGCCCACACCCTCCATTAGGGTGTAGACGGCCTCGTTGATCATCGGGATCAGAATGCGGTTGACGATGAAGGCCGGATAATCCTCCGCCACGGCCGTCGTCTTGCCGAGCCGATGCGCCAGACGCTCGACGGCCGCGAAGGTCGCGTCATCGGTCGCGATGCCGCGGATCACCTCCACCAGCTTCATCACCGGGACCGGATTCATGAAGTGCATCCCGATGACCTTGTGCGGCCGGTCGGTCGCGGCGGCGAGGCGCGTGATCGGGATCGAGGAGGTGTTGGAGGCGATCAAGGCCTCGGGCTTCAGATGGGGGACCAGGCCTTTGAGGATGACGAGCTTGGTCTCCTCGCGTTCGGTCGCCGCCTCGATGACGATGTCGCAATCGGCGAGGGCGGCGTTCTCGCTCGCGGTCACGATCCGCGCGAGCGCCGCATCCCGGTCCTCCGCCGTGATGAGGCCCTTCTGCGCCTGACGGTCCATGTTACGGCCGATCGACACCAGAGCCTGGGCCAGAGCCTCCGGCCGGACATCGATGAGCACGACCGCAAGCCCCGCCAGGGCGGCGACATGGGCGATCCCACTCCCCATCTGGCCGGCGCCGATCACGCCGACGCTGTCAATGCCGTGGTCGGTGCCGCTCATGCCCATGCCTTTGTTTTCAGCGCATCATCAGAAGGATCGCGACGATCGCGATCGCGAGGCCCTGGAGCAGCACGCGAAGCTGCATCAGGCGGTTCGACCGCATCGGCTTGTTGGCGCCACTGACCATGCCGCCGACGCCCGCGATGAGCGTGGCGACCACTCCCAGCATCGTGATCACCAGCAGTATGGTCAGGAATGTCCTCACGAGAGGGTTTTACACCAGGACGCGCCGCCGGGGACAGGCCCGGCGCTCAGAGGGCCTGCTTCGGGCCGCGGATTGGGAAATTCCTCGTCCTGGTACTCAGCCGGTCTTCACCCCGGTTCAGCGTTCCGGTATGCGCAACAAAACCTCCGGCTGTCCGCCGAAGCACCTTCTCGACGGCTATCCCCGCGCCGCTGGGTATGGTCAGACCGTTTCGTGCTTCACCCCCGGGATTCGATAGGGACGAAAAAGCGCTGATGTGGATTGAGACGAAACTGGCTGCCATCGCGCGCCTGAGCAGCCGCCATGCCCCATGGCTCGTTTTGGCGGGGGTGCTGATCGCCCTCGGCTCCGCCTTCTATACGAAGCACCACCTCGGCATCGACACGAATACCGACGATCTCTTCTCCGCCAAGCTGCCGTGGCGCCAATCCCAAGTGGCGATGAACAAGGATTTTCCGCAGTACCAGGACCTTCTGGTCGGCGTGGTCGATGCCAAGACGCCAGAGGAGGCGGACGCGACGACCGACGCCATTGCCCGCGCGGCAGCGGCCGACCCCACCCATTTCAGGACCGTCCGGCGCCCTGACGATCTGCCCTTCTTCAAGACCGAGGGCCTGCTCTTCCTCGACCTGCCCAGTCTGCAGAAGCTGCTCAACAATCTCGTCCAGGCGCAGCCGTTCATCGGGCAGCTCGCCGCCGACCCATCCATGCGCGGCCTGTTGACGGCGATCGGCCTCCTCGGCCAGGGCGCCGCGCAAGGACAGGTCGATCTCTCCGGCTATACAACGGCGCTGCAGGGCTTCGCGGCAGGGCTGAAAGGCGCCGCCGACGGGCAGCCGGTGCCGCTTTCCTGGCAGAGGCTGCTCGGCGGGACGCTGAGCGACAAAGCGGGCCCCAGCCGCTTCGTCCTGATCCAACCCGTGCAGGATTACGGCGTCATCGAGCCCGGCGCCGAGGCGACTGCCGCCCTGCGCCAGATCGCCGCCCATATCCCGACGGTCGAGAGCGGACGCGCCACCTTCCGCATTACCGGGCAAATCGCCCTCGCCGACCAGCAATTCGCGTCACTGACCCAGGGGATCGTGAAGGACACGGTCATCTCCGTCATCCTCATTCTGCTCTGGCTCGTGCTCGCCGTTCGCCGCCTCCGCTACATCCTCGCCATCGTCCTCACGCTCATTCTCGGGCTTTTGCTCACGACCTTCTTCGCGGCCCTCGCCATCGGCACCCTAAACCTGATCTCCGTCGCTTTCGCCGTGCTGTTCGTCGGGCTCGCTATCGACTTCGCGATCCAGATCTGCGTGCGATACCGGGACGAACGGCGCCTGAGCCCGGATGCCGAGACCGCGCTCGTGCAGACCCTGCGCAAGACGGGCAATTCGGTGCTGCTGGCCGCCGTCTCAATCGCCGCCGGCTTCTTCGCCTTCGTGCCGACGAGCTTCGTGGGCGTGGCGGAGCTTGGCCTGATCGCCGGCGTGGGCATGCTCATCGCCTTCGCCTGCACCATCACCTTCCTGCCGGCGCTCATCACCCTGCTGCGGCTGCCCGCCGAGGGCCATGAGGTCGGCGTTCCGGGCCTCGCGCCGCTCGACGGGCTGCTGCGGCGGGAACGCCGCCCGGTTCTGGGTCTTTTCGCCGTAATGGCCGTCGCGGGGGTCATCCTGCTGCCGCGGATCACCTTCGACAGCGACCCGCTGGATACCCAGAACCCGCATACCGAGGCGATGGAGACGCTTGCGCGCGCTGGCAAGCAACCCGGTGACCAACCCCTATAGCATCGACGTGCTGGCGCCCTCCGTCAGCGCCGCCGGGGCGCTTTCGGGGAAGCTGAACGAGCTGCCCCTGGTCGACCACGCGCTCTCGCTGTCAACATTCGTTCCAGCCGACCAGTCCGCCAAGCTGGACGCGATCGCGGACACCGAGGAGCTGCTGGCGCCGACACTGAACCCAGGCCCTTCGGCGCCGGTCACGCCCGCGGATATCCGCATCGCGGCGGCGACCGCGATAAGGCGATCGAAAGCGCCCGGCGGAAGCTCCCGCCGCAAAGCCCGCTCCTCGCCATCGGGGCTGACCTCAAGGTGCTGGGTGGCAAACGCCGGACAGCCAGCTCATGGCCGCGAACGCAGCGCTGACCGAGTTCCTGCCGGAAGAGCTGGACAATCTGCGCCAGTCCTTGTCGGCGCAGCCGGTGACACTCGCATCACTGCCGCGCAGACCTGACCGTCGACTGGCTCACCGCCGACGGCCGCGCGCGCATTCAGGTTCTGCCGAAGGCCTCCGCGATGAATAGCGAGGGCCTGCGCGCTTCGTGCATGAGGTGACGGCGATCGCGCCCGGAGGCCGGCGGATCGGCCGTGACGGTCATCGCCAGCGCGACCACCATCATCGACGCCTTCCGCTGAGGCCGCGGTGCTGCGCCCTGGTGGCGATCGCCACCATGCTGCTGATCTTCCTCCGCAAGCCGCAGGGATGTGCTGCTGATCCTGGCGCCGCTGTGCTGTCGTCGCTGATGACGGTGCTGCTGACTGTGCTGCTGCCGCTGCCGCTGAACTTCGCCAATATCATCGCGCTGCCCCTGCTGCAGGGCGTCGGCGTGTCCTTCAACCTGTACTTCGTCATGAACTGGCGCGCCGGCGAACAGCGCTTCCTGGCCTCGCCGACCGCGCGGGCGATCCTGTTCTCCGCCCTGACGACCGGAACAGCCTTCGGGTCGCTCGCCTTCTCGCACCATCCGGGGACCGCGAGCATGGGCCTGCTGCTGTTGCTGAGCCTCGCCTGCACGCTGGTTGCGACCTTTATTTTCGAGCCGGCGCTGCTCTACGCGATGCGGCCGCCACGGGTGACACGCGCGGCGCCCGGCACGATCGAGGAACACGAACGGGTCGGGTAACGCCCCTGGCGCGAAAGGGGTATTCATTTGTTGCGAAATAGCATCATATGGCCCGATGCATCGCTGTTTGAGCGCATTGGGACGCGAACTCCGTCGTGTAGCTTGGCGCAGCGTTGACGCGCTGCTGCCGCCGCAATGCCCGCTCTGCCGCGCCCTGGTCGACGGGCCGCACCGGCTCTGCGCCGCCTGCTTCGGCGGGCTGAATTTCATCACCGCACCGTTCTGCCCGCGCTGCGGCCTTGCTTTCGCGACGCTGGGCGAGGCCGGGCCGCAGGGCCAATGCCTTGGCTGCCTGCATCGCGAGCCGCGCTTCGCCCGCGCCCGCGCGGCCTTGCTCTATGATGAGGCGGCTCAGCCGCTCATCCTGCCCTTCAAGCATGCGGACAGGACCGAACTCGCCCCTCTTCTCGCGGCCATGATGGCGCGCGCGGGCCGTGTCTTGCTGGCTGAAGCCGATGCCATTCTCCCCGTGCCTCTGCATCGGCATCGGCTGATCACCCGCCGCTACAATCAGGCGGCGCTGCTTGCGGCCTGCCTGGCGCGGCTGTCCGGCCGGCCCTGGCTGCCGGACGCGCTGATGCGTCCCCGCGCGACCACCCCCTTGGGCGAGTTGTCAGCCGCCGCACGAAGCCAGGAGGTATCCGGCGCCTTCGCGGTCCGGCCCACCCGCCTCTCCGCAATTCGCGGCAAGCGCCTGCTGCTGATCGACGATGTGATGACATCGGGCGCGACGACCTCCGCCTGCGCCGCCGTGGCGCTTCAGGCCGGCGCGGCGACTGTCGATGTGCTCGTCGCCGCAAGGGTTCCGCCCCCCAGGCTGCGCCAAAACTCAGCCGGTTGAGGCGACTGCTCCCGATGATCGGTAGCGCAAGGCGTTGAGCACCAGCGCGAAGGCCGGGGTCATCTGACGGCGGCTGGGATAGTAGAGGTGGTAGCCCGAGAATGGCGGCAACCAGTCATCCAGCGCCGCGACCAGCCGCCCGGCTTTCAAGTGCGACTCCGCCAATCCACGTGGCAAATAGGCGACACCGAAGCCATCCAGGGCGGCGGCCAGCATGGGGGAGCTGCTATTGAACATAGCCTGTCCCGGAACACGAACCCGAAACTCTCGCCCATCCTTCTCGAATTCCCAGGCGTAAACGCCGCCCTGGGTCTTCAGACGGAGTTGGATGCAATTGTGCTGGGTGAGGTCCGCAGGCGCGAGCAGAGCCGGGCGGTCGCGAAAATAGCGCGGCGCCGCCACCACCGCCATACGCTCATCGGGTCCGATCGGCACAGCGATCATGTCCTTGTCGATGAGGCCTCCGAAGCGGACGCCGCCGTCAAAGCGCTCGGCGACGATATCGGTCAGCGCGTAATCGGTGATGAATTCGACAGCCACGTCGGGATAGGCGGCGAGGACCGGGCGTAGCCGAGGCCAGACGACCTGATCGAGCGCATTGTCATCCAGGGTAAGACGCACAACGCCTGCGGGTTTATCTCTCAGCTCCGCCAGCGCGCTAAGCTCGGCTTCAATCTCTTCGATCCGTGGCCCCACGGTCCGCGACAGGCGCTCACCCGCTGCGGTGGGCGTGACGCTGCGTGTGGTGCGTGCCAGCAAACGTACGCCCAATCGCTCTTCCAAGAGCCGCATCATATGGCTGAGGGCCGACGGCGAGACCCCTAACCCGGCCGCCGCGCGGGTAAAACTCCGCTCGCGGGCGACCGCCGCGAAGGCCGCGAGATCGTTCAGATTCGCCTTGGTCATTAATGAGCATAGCTCACAAGCGCAGTGGGTTTCCAGCGTCTAATCATTGGAGCGCGGCGGTATTAGATTTCTCGGGTCGCCACGAAAAGGAACTGCCATGCGTCTCAAGCGCGCTGGATCGCAGCCGTCCGAAGTCGGCCCCGAGGCCTACTTCACAGGGAGGGTTCGCATCGATCCCCTGAACACGCCGCCCGAGCCCGCTCGGGCCCTCACAGCCTATGTCACCTTCGAGCCAGGCGCTCGCACGGCCTGGCATACCCATCCGCTCGGCCAGACCCTGATCGTTACCGCCGGCTGCGGTTGGACCCAATGTGAGGGGGGAGCCGATTGTCGAAATCCGAGCGGGTGACGTGATCTGGTGTCCCCCCGGTCACAAGCACTGGCACGGCGCGACCTCCACCACTGCCATGACCCACCTTGCGGTCACCGAAACCCTCGCCGGCAAGGCCGTCGCGTGGATGGAGAAAGTGACCGACGAACAATACCTCGCCCCTCACGACCGGACGTAAGCCATGAACCCCACCTACGATTTCACGGGCCAAGTCGCCCTCATTACCGGCGCCGCCTCGGGCATGGGCGCGGCTACCGCGAAGGCTTTCGCCGACGCGGGTGCTGGCGTCGTCCTCGTCGATCGCGACCGGGAGAGGCTGGACGCCGTGGCCGGGGGCCTCGCCGCCGTCGGTGCGACGGTGCTGGCCCTGACCGGCGATGTCTCGGACGAGGCCTTCGCCAAATCCGCAGTGGAACGGGCGGTGGCCGCGTTCGGCCGCCTCGACATGGCCTACAACAATGCCGGCATCCTCGGCCCCATATGCCCGATGAATGAAGAGACCGGCGAGGGGTACGACCAGGTGCAGGCGGTGAACCTGCGCGGTGTCTGGACCTTCATGAAGCACGAGCTTCTCCAGATGCAGAAGCAGGGCTCGGGCTCGATCGTTAACTGCTCGTCCTTGGGCGGCCTTGTCGGCCTGCCCGGGCGTGCCGCTTACCATGCCAGCAAGCACGGCGTGATCGGCTTGACCAAGTGCGCCGCCATGGACAGTGCCGCGAACGGCATCCGGGTGAACGCAATCTGTCCGGGCTGCATCGACACGCCCATGGGCGACGGCATCGCGCCCGAGGCGATGACCGAATTCCTCAAGGAGCAGCCCATCGGCCGAATGGGGCGTCCGGAGGAGATCGCCGCCGCCGTGCTTTGGCTTTGCAGCTCCGGCGCGAGTTTTATCCTGGGTGTCGCCCTGCCGGTGGACGGTGGGTTCACCACCCACTGATCCGGCTTTGCATGTGGAGCAGCCTGCCCCACCACCCCGACCGCAAGAGCCGGACGATCGCGGCACGTTTGAGATGTGTTTTCGCAAAAGAGCAGAGCTGTCAGTCTTTTCGCGGATGCCGGAGCTACTTGTGGGGACACGCGGATACCCCGATCTTGCGGAGCCTTACCGGAGTCAGACCATGGCCGAGATCGAGATCTATACGCAGCCTTACTGCCCCTATTGCGCGCGCGCCCTCCAACTTTTGGACGCCAAGGGCGTTGCCTATAAGGAGATCAATGCACCGGGCGGCAGCCCTGCCCGCGCGGAATCGCGCAGCCGTTCCGGCAGAACCTCGGTGCCGCAGATATTCATCGACGGGAAGCATATCGGGGGATGTGACGATCTCGTGGCGCTAGACCGGCAGGGCGGTCTCGATCCGCTTCTCGGCGCGGCCTGATCATCGGGGCTTCGCGCGCCGAGGCCGCCGCACTCACGGAATGAGGATGGTGCTGCCCGTCGTCCTGCGGGATTCGAGCGCACGGTGGGCTTCCGCCGCATCGCGAAGCGGGAAGGTCTGATCGACTTCGATCTTGACGATCCCGCTCTGAACCACGGCGAACAGATCGGCGGCAGCGGCGAGAAGCACGGACCGTTTCGCCATATAGGTATTGAGGCTCGGGCGGGTGAGGAACAGGCTGCCCTTGGCCGCCAGCACGCTCAGATCGACCGGGGGCACGGGGCCTGAGGCATTGCCGTAGCTGACCATGATTCCGAGCGGCGCCAGGCTATCGAGGCTCGCGGCAAAGGTATCCCGCCCAATGCTGTCATAGACGACCGGCACCATGGCGCCGCCGGTGATTTCGCGCACCGAGGCCGGAATGTCCTCGTGCGAGAGCAGCACATGATCGGCGCCGTGAGTCTTCGCCAGCGCGGCCTTCGCCGCATTGGACACGACGCCGATGACCGTCGCCCCGAGGTGCTTGGCCCATTGGCACATGACGAGGCCCACGCCACCGGCAGCGGCATAGATCAACACGGTATCGCCGGGCGACACCTTGTAGGTCCGGTGCAGGAGATACTGCGCCGTGAGGCCCGTCATCATCATGCCGGCCGCCGAGGCGAAAGATATGTCAGGCGGGAGCGCCACCAGCCGATCCGCCGGCATTACCCGCTGCTCGGCATAGGCTCCGACGGGTGCCGAGGAATAGGCAACCCGATCGCCTTCGGCGAATTCGGTGACGCCGGGGCCGAGGCGGATGACGGTGCCGGCGCCTTCCATGCCCGGGGTCATCGGCAGCGGCGTTTTATAAAGACCGCTCCGGAAATAGACGTCGATGAAATTAAGCCCGATGGCGGCATGTTTGATGAGAACCTGCCCCGGCCCCGGGTCGGGGGTCGGGACTTGCTCCCAAACCATCACCTCAGGGCCGCCCACGGCATGGATGCGAACCGCATGTGTCATCGCGTCATTCCATCCGCCCTGTTTCGACATAGTCATCCCTCGGCTCCGGCCGGTTCGCCGTCATCGTCAGCCGACGAGACGCCGCACGGAGTTCGAGATCAAGAAGAAAGCTCTTGGTCTCGACCCCCTCGCCGCCGCTATAGCCGCCGAGAAGCGTGCCGCCTCGCGGCCCTTTGCCGACAACGCGGTGGCAGGGAATCAGGATCGGAATCGGATTGGCGCCCATGGCACCACCCACCGAACGCGGCGAGCCGCCCGCCCGCCGGGCGACCGCCTGGTAACTTCTGACCTCGCCTGGCGCTATCGCCCCAATCGCCGACCACACCCGCAAACGGTAGGCCGTGCCTGATGGAGCGAGAGCAAGGGTCATGGGCGCGATCTCGCCATCAAAATAAGCATTCAGCCAGTCTTTGGCGCGGAGGAGCAGCGGTGTGGAACCCTGATCCCGGCCCCATCCCCAATCGAGCGACACGATAGCATCCGCCTCGGCGGAGACCGTAATCGGGCCGATCGGCGTGTGGAGAGACAGTTGAGGCAAGGCCCAGTCCGATCCCGTGACGCCTCATGCCAATCCTCAGCCGCCGGGTTGTCAAGCCGAGACTAGGGCTTAGCGCTTGCATTCCTGCAAGGAGCCGAGACCCATTTGACTTCGGTTTCGCCCAGCGGCACCGCGTGGCCGTGATCCGCGACAAGGCGCCGATCGCCGGGCGGTACGAAGTGCCAATGGACGATGCTGAGCCCATGGGGCAGAACGGCGCCGCATCGGTGGCCACGGCGATCGCACTGCCCGGTATTCATGCGTGCTCGGAGAGGTTGATGGAAGACATGACAACAGAGTCCCTCCCCGAGGATCCTCGCGCCTATTTCGACGCTCACATCTTCGTTTGCTGCAACCGCCGGCCTGACGGACATCCGCGCGGCTCCTGCGCTGCCAAGGGTTCGGAAGCGTTGCGCGACTATATGAAGGCGCGGGTGAAGGAAGCGAGAATTCCGCATGCGCGCGTCAATATGGCAGGATGCCTTGACCGCTGCGAGGAAGGCCCTTGCGTCGTAATCTATCCGGCAGGCGTTTGGTACCGGATCGAGAGCCGTGCTGATGTCGATGCCATCATCGAACAGCTTCTGACGGGTGGTGGGCATGCTGACGCTTTGCGGCTGCCACCAGACCGATCTCCGTAGAGCCCCGATCGTTTGGGAATCGATCTCTCACCGATATCTCGGCTGAGAGCATCTGCGCCTGGCCATCGACGATGCAAGCCGGCTTGCCGCCACCGAGCTTCTACCGGACGAGCGCAAGTGCCATGGCTTTTCTCGGCCGCGCCGTCGCCGGGCGCGCACATCACGGCGTGACAGACCGTCTGCGCCTGCACCGAGACATCGGGCGCGGAGACGAGTTCATCAGCGACGCGGCAATCGGGTTCCAGCGCCAGCGCGCAGAATAGGGCAGCCACGGTTTGCGCCGCATGGCCGCCGAAGGTACTTGACTATTCATCCTATGATAGGATCAACTCATTCGCGTGGATGGGAGGTCTTCCATGTCCGGATTGCTGGCGGAAAAGGTTGTCCTCGTCACGGGCGGCGGCTCAGGCATCGGCGCCGCCGGGGCGAGGCTGGCGGCGCGCGACGGCGCCCACGTCGTGGTCGCCGATCTGGCGCTGCCTGCCGCCGAGACAGTTGCCGCGGCCTGTCGCGGCGAGGCGCTCGCGGTCGATGTGCGGGATAGCGGCTCGGTCCAGGCCATGGTTGCGGCCGTGGTCGCGCGGTTCGGTCGCATCGACGGCCTGTTCCACACCGCCATGTCGGTGCCGCTGGTGAACAAGCACGACCGGCGGGTGACGGAACTGCCCGAGCCGGTCTGGGAGTCCATCATCTCGCTGGTGCTCACCGGCACTTTCCATGTCTGCAAATATGTCGGCCAGCAGATGCTGCGGCAGCGCGGCGGCAGTATCGTGCTGACCGCGACCTCCGATGCGCTGATCGGTCAGGCCGGCCTTGATGCCTACACGGCCGCCAAAGGCGGCGTGGTGTCGATGACCCGTTCGATGGCCGCGGGCCTCTCGCCGGAGGGCGTGCGGATCAATTCCATCTGCCCGGGCTTCGTGGACACGCCGCATCAGCGCGAATTCCTCGACCGGCCGGAAATGCGCGCCCGCATCGAGAGCATGCACCTCACGCCGATCATGGCCGCCGAGGATGTGGCCGAGATGGCGATCTTCCTGATGTCCGACCGCGCGCGCTACCAGACCGGCGGTATCTATGCCTGCGATGGCGGCTACAGCGCATTCAAGGGCCGGCTCGACGTCGTCGAAGTATTCGACCGTGCCGAAAACTAACGCCCCCAGGACGATCTTTCGCCAGGTCGTCGATACCCTCGGCCGCGCCGTGCTGCGCGGTGATTATGGGGAGGGCCCGCTGCCGGTGGAGGCAGAACTCGCCGCCTCCCTTGGCGTCGGCCGCAACCTGCTGCGGGAGGCGATCAAGGTGCTGGCGAGCAAGAATCTCCTCGCTGTCGGCCCTAAGATCGGTACCCGGGCGCTCCCACACTCGGACTGGAATCTGCTCGACCCGGATGTGCTGCTTTGGGTCAGTGAGACCGAAGGCTCGATGAACTATTCCTTCGACGTTGTGGAGCTCCGCCTCATCGTCGAGCCGCGCGCCGCTCATCTCGCCGCGCTGCGCGCGACGGATGCCGAACGCCGGCACATCACCGCCTCCTATGAGGCCTATGAGGAATGTCTGACGCGGCCGGAGCTGACCGCCGACCGCGACCTTGTTTTTCATCAGGCGATTTACACCGCCTCGCATAATTCGTTTCTCACCAGCATCGGCCGGCGCCTGGGCACGATTATGCGGCGGCAGGTGCTGACGACGACGGATTATCCGGGTGCTGTCGAGCGCGGCTTGCCGCTGCACCGGGAACTGGCGGAGGCCATCGCGGCGCGCGACGCGGGCTGGGCGGAAAACGTGGCCTTTCGGCTTGTCGTCATGCCCTACGAGGATCTCGCGGGGCGTCTGGACGTGCCGGCCGCCCGGCGTTTCGGCGAAGAGGATAGCGTTTCTCATATCCACTCAACCTGAAAGGATCGACCATGCTGAGACTTCCGACGAAGGCCGCGCCCACGCCGCATCGGCGTCTGCGTGGCATGCTGCTCGGTGCCGCCATGGGGGCGGCGTCCTGTCTCGGCCTGGCGAGCCCCGCGGCGCGGGCGCAGGATTCCTCGGCCTATGCCGGCGCGATCACCTACTGGTTCTGGGGTGAGAGCGATATTCCGGGCATCGACAAATGGATCGGCGGCCGCCAGGCAGCCTATGAGAAGCTGCATCCGGATGTGAAGATCAGCATCGTTCCGCAATCGACGGATACGCTGATCGGCGCATTCCGCCTTGCCGCGCAAAGCAAGTCCGGCCCCGATCTCGACACGCAATGGGCGACCTTGCCGACCCTGACGCCGTTCTGGAACGGTGCGGTCGCACCGATCTCGGATTACGTGCCCGCCGCCGAGGTCGCGAACTGGGTGGGGACCAACGAGAACACCGCCAACGGCAAGATCCTCGCCATGCCGCTCTATCTGATCGGTGTGCCGCTGGTGTGGAACAAGACGCTGTTCAAGCAAGCGGGGCTCGACCCCGACAAGGCGCCGGCAACCTGGGACGAATTCCTGGCCGACTGCGCGGCGCTCAAGGCCCATGGCATCACGCCGCTCGGCATGGGCAACAGCGACGGCTATTTCGGCGCCTGGATGTTCGCGATCTACCTGAAGCAGGAGCTGAATTCGCTCGGGGAGCTGAAAGGTGCCATCGGCAATACAGGAAGTTTCAGCCTCGCCCAGTTCGATGCGCTGCTGACCAACATGTACAGCATGATGCAGAACCTGATGCAGAAGGGCTATGTCAACGCAGATGTCGCGTCGCTTAACCTCAATCAGGGCTGGGAGCTGTTTCCGCAGAAGAAGGCCGCCATGTCCTTCACCACGGACGGCAATGTGCTGACCTGGGAAAAGGCGGTGGGCACGGAGAATATCGGCGTCGCCATGCCGCCGATCTGGGGATCGGGCAAGCTCGCCTCGACCTACGACGTGACCCAGTCTTCGGACGAATTCATCACGAGCTGGTCGAAGAACAAGCCTGCGGATGCGGCTTTCCTCGCCTGGCTGCATGCGCCGGACAATCTCGCCTCCCTCTATACGGCGACCGGCGCCTTTCCGGCGGATAAGCGCTTCGACACCTCGGCCATTACAGATCCGCTGGCGAAGCAGATGTTCGACATGGATACCAAGAACATCTCGATCTGGCTGGAGAATTACATTCCGCCGGAGGTCGACAACAATGCCGATATCCCGGCGGGGCAGGTGATCACCTCCAAATCCGGTGGGCCGGCTGACGCGGTCGCGATCTGGAATCGCGTGATCAAGCAGTGGCGCGTGCAGCAGATCCCCGAATATCGTCAATTCGCGAAATGGGCGGCCAATGGCTGAGGCCGCCTATCCGGCGCCTGCTCCGGATGCCTCGGCCACAATGCCGGGCGGCGCGCCTTCGGGCCGCCGCCCGGCACGCCATCTCTGGCCCTATGGCTTCGTACTGCCAGCGCTGGTCATGATAATCTGCACCTTCGCCTATCCGCTGGTCGAGGTTGTCCGCTTCAGCTTCTATTCCGGCTCGCTCGGCAGTCTCGTCTATGTCGGCATCGCGAACTACGAGGGGTTGTGGCAAGACCCGGTCTTCGTCGGTTCGCTGCTCAACAACATCAAGCTGCTGACGACGGTGCCGATCATGACCGTGCTGGCGCTGATCATCGCGCTCGTTCTAAACGCGCAGATCCGCGGCTGGCGGCAATATCGCACCATCGTGTTCCTGCCCTATATCCTGCCCGCGACCGCGATCGGCCTCACCTTCAGCTTTCTGCTCGCGGAGAACGGCGTCCTCAACACCCAGCTGCGCAACTGGCATCTCGGCCTCCTGGCGCAGGACTGGCTGGGCTCGGCGAGCCATGTTGTGCCCACCATCGGCGGCGTCATCATCTGGCAGCAGCTCGGCTTCGGCGTTGTGGTCTTCGCCGCCGCCCTGCTCGCCGTGCCGCAGGAGCTGGTGGAGGCGGCGCGAGATCGACGGCGCCACCGGCTGGCAGATCCAGTGGTCCATCCTGCTGCCGCAAATCCGCCGGGTGATCGAGTTCTTCATGATCGTCGAGGCGATCACGGTTCTCTCCGCCATCTTCACCTATGTCTATGTGCTGACCAAGGGCGGTCCGGCGGATTCATCCAGCGTCATGGAATATTATATCTTCGACAATGGCTTCGATAACGGCGCCATCGGCGTGGCCTCGGCCGCTGTCGTCGTCCTGCTTCTGCTCGCCAGCATTCTCATCGTCACCTATCTGCGACTGCGCGCGCGCTCCGCGGATGTGGGCCGATGAAGTATCTGTCACGCGCCACGGGCCAGCAGCTTCTGC
This sequence comes from uncultured Pseudomonadota bacterium, assembly GCA_963745125.1. Classification (GTDB taxonomy): domain Bacteria; phylum Pseudomonadota; class Alphaproteobacteria; order Acetobacterales; family Acetobacteraceae; genus Acidisoma. Next base: position 226,452 of record CAVUWB010000006.1, on the reverse strand, counting down.
TGATCCTGCTCAGCCTCGTCTCGCTCTATCCCTCTGTGGTTCATCGTCCAGACGGCGTTGAAGACGCAGCAGGATTACACGACCAATCCGACCGGCCTGCCGGCCGCGCCGACGCTACAGAACTTCATCGGTGTCTTCACGGTGATGCCCTTCGGCCGTTGGACGCTCAACAGCGTGCTGGTGGTCGTGGTCTCGGTGGGTGCCGCGACACTGATCTCGATCTTCGCCGCCTATGCGGTGGCCTTCGGGCGATTTGTGGGCAAGAACGCTTTCTTCAACACGAACATCGCGCTGATGGCACTGCCGCCCGTGGCGCTGGTGGTGCCGCTTTTCACGGTGATGGTGCAGGCAGGGCTGATCAATACGCTGCCCTCCGTCATGCTGGTCTATACGGGGCTTCTCATCCCCTTCTCGGTCTTCTTCCTCGTCAACTTCTTTCGCGAGCTGCCGCGGCGAGTTGATTGAGGCGGCGACGATCGATGGTGCCTCCCATACCCGCATTCTGCTGCGCATCGTCATGCCGCTATCCGTCGCCACCACCTTCACGCTGGTCATCGTCAATACGATCTGGGTGTGGAACGAGCTGCTCTTCGCGCTCGTCTTCCTGCAGGATAACGGCCAACGCACGGTGATGGCAGGGCTTGCCTTGTTCCAGGGGCGGTTCGCGACCAACGAGCCGCTGATGATGGCGGGCGCCTTCCTCTCCATCCTGCCGCTTCTGGTTCTTTATCTGGCGAGCCAGAAGTTCTTCGTCAGAGGCATGACGGCCGGCATCGGCAAATGATGCGCCGTCATTATCCGATCGGGATTACCTGGCGAACAACACAGCCCCCGATCTATGTTTTTGACTAAGAACGCAAATCTTCGGATCAGGTGATTCCACCTGATCCGATATTGTTCTAGCCGTGCCCGTAGCCGACAATCCCCTTAATTTCCAGAAAGTCATTCAGCGCGAAATCCGCGTATTCCCGCCCGTTGCCAGATTGTTTGTAGCCACCAAAAGGCGCGGTGAAGTCGATATCCGGATAATTGATAAACACACTTCCCGCGCGTAGCTGCGCCGCGACCTCGCGCGCTTTCGGGAGATCCTTGCTCTGCACATAGGCTGCAAGGCCGTACACGCTGTCATTCGCAATCGCGATTGCCTCAGCTTCGCTGTCATAGGGAATAATCGAAAGCACCGGCCCAAAAATCTCCTCTCGTGCAATGGTCATTTCCGGTGTCACGTTCCCGAATACGGTCGGGCGAGCGTAATAGCCACGGTTCAGCCCTTCCGGCCGGCCGAGCCCGCCGGCCGCTAGCCTTGCACCCTCATCGATACCCGTCTTGATCAACCGCTGGACCTTGTCGAATTGTGTCTGGCTCACCAACGGGCCGAGCACCGTGCCCTCGGCCCACGGGTCGCCCGTGATATTTTTGCCAGCCTCGTCCACAGCGAACGCCACGGCCGCGTCGTGCAATGCTCGGGGTACCAGCATCCGCGTCGCCGCGTCGCAGGACTGGCCGGAGTTGATGAAACAGGCGCCAACGCCGCTTCGCACCGCGGCTTCGAGGTCCACATCCTGCAACAGAATATTCGCGGATTTACCGCCGAGTTCTTGCGCCACACGCTTCACCGTATCCGCCGCAGCTTTGGCCACGATAATCCCGGCGCGGGTCGAGCCGGTGAAGGACATCATGTCGACATCCGGATGCTCGGCGAGTTTTTGGCCGACATCCGGGCCAGTGCCGTTTACGAGATTGAACACGCCTTTCGGCACGCCGGCCTCGTGCATGATTTCAGCGAAGATGATCGCGTTTATCGGAGCAATCTCGCTCGGTTTCAGCACCATTGTGTTGCCGCCCGCAAACGCCGGGGCGACTTTGCAGACGATTTGATTGAGCGGCCAGTTCCACGGGGTGATGAGTCCGCAAACGCCGATCGGCTCCTTCACCACCGAGGTCGTCCCGCGTTTCTCGACAAACTCGAACCGCTCGAATACGTCGATCAGCGCCTTGAGATGTCCCTGGCCGACGAATGCCTGCGCGTCCTTCGCGAAGCCGATGGGTGCCCCCATCTCCCGCGTGCAGGCTTCCGCAATTTCCTCGTAGCGGCGGTTGTAGATGTCCAGGCATCGTTTCAACAGGTCGAGCCGGTCTTTCTTTGAGGTTCGGGCGAAGGCGGGAAAAGCCGCCTTGGCGGCGGCCACCGCCTTGTCCACATCGGCAGCCGTGCCGCCGGAGATCTCCGTGAACATCTCCTCGGTCGCGGGGTTGATCACCGGCATCCGGTTGGGGGTGATGGGGTCGACCCAAGCGCCATCAATGTAGAATTTCAGATTGTTCGACATGTCACATCCTTCGGCTACCAAGAGCCCATTGTTCTATCGTTGGCCGGCGCGTCCGGCGGTGCCCATCAGTTTCTGCGCCAGGAGCACCGGTATGATCGTCATGACGATAACGGCGAACACAACCACGTTCACCTCAGGGAGCTGCTGACCAAGCCGGATGGCGCCAAAAATCCACAAAGGCAGCGTGTTCTGCGCGCCGGCGGTAAACGTCGTCACGATGACCTCGTCGAAAGACAGGGCAAACGCCAGCAACCCGCCCGCGCCTATCGCACTGGCCGTCATGGGAAGGGTGATCTTGTAGAATGTGCGCAGCGGTCGGGCGCCCATATCGGCAGAGGCCTCCGTCAATGAACCCGGGAGCCGGCGCAGCCTGGCCAGCACGTTATTGTAGACGATGACCACGCAGAACGTGGCGTGCCCGGCGACGATCGTCCAGAATGAAAGATTGACGCCAAGCGTTGTAAAATACGCCGCCAGCGCCATCCCGGTCAGAATCCCCGGCAATGCGATGGGCAGAACAACCACGAACGAGACCAGTTCCCGCCCGAAAAACCGTGTGCGCGCAACCGCCATTGCGGCAAGCGTGCCGAGCAGCACGGCGATGCAGGTCGCCACGCAAGCCACCTGCACGGAGAGCAGCAGCGCCTGGCTCACCGCCGTGTCATTCCAGGTTTGAGCAAACCACTTCAAACTCAGCGCCTGAATTGGCCAGGATCTGTACGTTCGAGGCGCTAAAAGCATAGAGCATGATGATGATGATCGGTATGAACAGGAAGGCGAGGATCATCGCCACCGAGGCCCAGAGCGCTATTCGGGAGTGTCTCATAGTGCTGCGAACGCGCCGAGTTTGCGCGCAAGAAGCAGATAACCCGCCATGACCAGCAGCGGCAGCATCGCATAAGCGGCGGCAAAAGGAATGTCGTTGGTCACGCCGACATTGGCATAGACCACATTGCCGATGAAATCCGAGCCCGGACCGCCCACGAGCAAGGGCGTCACATAATCGCCCAAGGTAAGGGAGAAGGTGAAAATCGAGCCCGCGACCATGCCCGGCAGCGCCATTGGCCACAGCACACGGCGAAACGTCGTGAACCCCTTCGCTCCCAGATCCGCCGAGGCGTCAAGCAGGTTCGGCGGCACACGTTCAAGCGCCGCGTAGAGCGGCAAAATCATGAAGGGCAGCCAAAGATATGAAAACACAATCCACATCGCCCAGTTGGAGTAGCCGATCTGCGAGTCCGGCAAGCCGATGGCGTGGAGCACCCAGTTGATCGCCCCGTCATGAGCAAGGATCAGACGCCAAGCGTAGACCCGCGCCAGATAGCTCGACCATAGCGGGAGTAGCACCATGGTCATGAGCACGCCGCGGATTTTCGGGCCGGCCAGATGTACCATGACATAGGCGAAGGGCCAGGCCATGACGGCATCGCTGAGCGTCACCGCGGCCGCGATGCCGATGGTGCGCAGCCCGACGGTGCGATACACGGGATCGGCGAACAATTCCCGAAAATTATTGAGGTTCCAGGCCGGTGAAATCACGCCAGAAAGCGAATCGACGGTCCAGAAGGCCGAGATCATGAGCGCGCCGATAGCTGCCAGATAGCAGAGCAGGAACCAGGCGGCAGGCAGTGCGAGTAAACTCGCACTGCCAAGTCCTGGTCTGCGCCAGAAAACCGCGAACATGGCGCGGCGCCGCCTCAGCCCTTGACCTCTTGCCAGGCGCGCTGCCACGCCTGGTAGTCGAGACAATCAGACTTGCCATTGCCGCAGGCAGCTAGCGGAGTTTTCCAGAACCTGATGGCGTCGAAATAGCTGGCGGGTGCGTCACCGTGATACTGCGCGCAGGAGCCGGGCTGCTGTGCGTCCATTTCCTTGCAGGCGAGCGTGTTAGCGGGCGTCTCGCCAAAATAGATCGCCTGCTGGGCCTGCACATGGGGTGTTGTCACCCAGTTGATCCACTCATAGGCGCAGTTCGGATGGGGCGTCTTCGAAGAGATCATCCAGGTATCCGCCCAGCCCGTGACACCTTCGCTTGGCAGCGTGTCGGCGACCGGCACTTTGGCCGCCTGCAGCGTATTGGTCTGGTAGGGCCAAGCGGCGCCCACCACCGCATCACCGGTGGTGAAAAGCGAGATTTCGTCTGAGGCCAGTTCCCAATATTTCTTGATAATCAAGCGTTGCTGCTTCAACAGCGCGACCACGGCATCCATCTGGGCCTGGTTCAGTTCGTACGGGTCCGCAATGCCCAGATCCGGCCTGGTCTTGGAAAGATAAAGGGCTGCGTCCGCAATCTGAATCGGGTTGTCGGGCACCGTGATTTTGCCGGCATATTGGCTGTCATAAATGCTCTTCCAGGAGGTCGGCGCCGGCGTCACCTTCTGGGTATTGTACAGCAGGGTATTCGGGCCCCATTCGTAGGATACACCGTAATGCACCCCGCCCACCGTGTTGAAATCAGGGGACTGCAACTGCGGGATGAAGCTCTTCCAGGCCGGGACGAGCGCTATGTTGATCGGCTGCACGTTGTGGCCATAGATGAGGCGTAACGTGGCATCCCCGGAGGCCGAGACGATGTCGTATTGGCTGCCGCCGCCATTGCGCATTAGCGCCACCATCTCGTCCGAGGAGCCCGCATATTTTGCATGCACCATGCAACCGGTCGCTTTTTCAAACGGCTTGACCCAGTCATCCTGGGCATAGCCTTCCCACGCCACCACGTTGAGCGTGCCTTCGCCTTTGCCGACTTGCGCCAGAGGTGTAACGGCCAGCGCCCCCTGCGCGATCGGCAGTGTCATTGCTGCCGCAAGCACTATGCGTTTGATCTGCGGGCCAATACTTGGTGTCATTTCCTGTTTCCCCTCTAAAAATGCGCGACAGCGCTTTGGTGCCATACGGCTCTTGTATTGGCACCGAGCTGGACATGCGGCCTTGGTGTGATCGCCGATTCGTTCGGCTCTACAACGGTAAGTTCCTGGCCATCTTGCAAAGTCATTTTGTAGCGCGTGGAATGCCCAAGGTATGTGGCCTCCGTGACGTATCCGTCCCGCATGTCGCTGCCATCTGGCACGACGGCATCTGGGGGCAGGAGTTTGATCTTCTCGGGCCGGATCATGTCGAGGCGATCATCGATCTTCAGAAAATTTGATATGCCGACGAAATCCGCGACGAACAGTGTTTTCGGGGCCTCGTATAGTGCGAAAGGCGAGCCGATTTGCTCGATGCCACCACGGTTGAAAACCGCAATCCGATCGCTCATGGCCAGCGCTTCTTCCTGGTCATGCGTAACATAAACGAAGGTGATACCGGTCTGTTTCTGCAGAGCCTTCAGTTCGCCTTGCATTTGGTGACGCAATTTCAAATCCAGGGCACCAAGCGGTTCATCGAGGAGCAATACCAGCGGCCGGTTGACGATAGCCCGCGCGAGTGCCACCCGTTGGCGCTGACCACCGGAGAGTTGGGCAGGCTTGCGCTCCGCAAAATCGGCTAGCCTCACCATGGCCAGCGCATCATCGGCTCGCCGAACCGCCTCGGTATTGGGCACGCGCTTGGCGCGCAGACCATAGGCCACATTATCTCGCAGACTCATATGTGGGAACAGCGCGTAGTCTTGGAACACGGTGTTTACATCGCGGTCATAGGGTGGCAGCGCCGCGACATCTTTCCCGTTCAATTCAATCCTGCCGGCATCGGGAATCTCAAACCCTGCGATGAGGCGTAGCGTCGTGGTTTTGCCTGAGCCGGACGGCCCGAGAAACGTAAAGAACTCGCCCGCCGCTATCTCCAGATGGATATTTTCAACGGCGGTTGAGCGGCCATAGGTCTTTCTCACGCCGGACAGGTTGATGACGGGGCCGCCCCCCGCGATGGGGCTTACCTTCTTCAATCCAGTATCAAAATGTCTTGGTCCGAGGTCCACGGAGCCGACCACGCTAAGCTTGACCCGCTCTGCGCAAAAGGGCGGCGGAGGGTGCAACAGGTTGCTGTTCGATATCGTCCGGCATGATGGGCTCCAAAAAATCTAGGTCTGAATGTTGATGCAGCGCTTTCGGAGCGACTTGGGCGCGGCACCATGCCAGCGCCGACAAGCGCGGGAGAACGCGCTAATCTCGGAATAGCCGAGGAGATCAGAGATATTCGAAATACTTAGATGCGGTTCTGCAAGGTATATGATCGCAAGTTTAGCCCGCACCAGATTGACGCAGTCAGAAAAGCTCACACCATCTTCGGCCAGGCGCCGCTGCAGTGTCCAGCGCGCAACATTGAGAGACTTGGCGACGATTTCGATGGAGGGATATCCTTCCGGAAGCAGTCGGCGGATTTCTCCGCACACGAGCGCTTTCAGATCGACACTATTTGGCACGCTTACGCTCCGTCGCAACTGCTCGGTCATCCTCGCGAAGACTTTCAAGTTGGCGCCGGGCATCGCCCGGTCGAGCCCGCATGCGCGCACAGTGATGGCGTTCGTCCTTGCACCGAAGAAAACGGGCGCCCCAAAGGCCCTCTCGATCGTTCTTGCATCTGGGCCAGGGTGCTCGAACGAAATCTCCTCGATGTAGAGTGCCGGACCGAAAGCATGGGCGAGGAGATTGGCGAACATCGCGATCGTCAGCTCGGCATCCTGCCGGCGCTCCCAGATCCTGGCATCCAGAATGCGATACTCCATGCGGAGAAGGCGCCCGTGATGCACGATTGCGGTTCGCGTGTTGTTTTGATGCACGGGGAAGAAATCGACAAAGGCCTTGAGTGCCGAGCCAATCGTTGGCGCACTCAGGGCGATCTCGCCGAGCAGCCCATGACCGTTCGCGGGAAATTGCATGCCAAATTGCTGCCCAAACAGGCTGTTTCCCGTCCTTGCTGCGGCACGCTCCATCAGAGCCACGTAGCTTGCGAGCGGAATGGACGCATCCGGGTCATGGATGACGCTCTCCTGGACGCCAACCTCAGAGAAAATGCGATATGGGTCAGCCCCGTGCCCGAGGATGAATGGCACTAGCCCGCTTGCCGCAGCCGCCTTGACCTGACTAGTTTCAGAATTCCCAACCGTCATTTGGATCGACCACTCGGCCCCTGATGAGAGATGCCCTTATGCACGTCCGGCCCCAGAGCGCATTTCGGGAACCCCGAGGCAATTGTGCCCAATGAGGAGACGACATTGGGGCCTTTTCTCAAAGCCCGTTTGACATTTAAGCACATCCAGGAGAATTCTTGTACGCCTTCGATGGGATCTCTAGCGATACAACCTTGGGTTGTTGATCCGGAGGGCTTTGGATTGCCCCTTGACCGGAAAGGACTGCTCCTAACCCATCAGGGGAGCGGACCGGCCGCCCATTGGGCGTGCCTCAGAAGAAGTGGAGAACAGGTTTTGATCAGGCCGCCAGCTTCTCGAATGCGGCCGGGCTGACAAAGTCCAGTGACGAATGTCGCCGCACGGGAATGGCCGCCAACGCAACGCTGGCGGCTTACCGGCAACATTCCCGTGTGTCATTCAATGGCCAAGGATCCGAGCATCAACGCGACTGCCGGAACCTATGGCTATTTGAAGGAAATCACCACGGCATCCCCGCCGAGACTCAGCATCAGCCCCGTGCGCTGCGCCCTCAGGTCCAGCACAACGCCGTTGTCGTTCTTCAGCCAAAGGTCGCCGCCGCTTTTGTCGCCGAAAGCAAAACCGTAGCGGCCTTGCACGTAGGTGCCGGGAAACTGTGATACCGCCGCGAGGTTGTAGACATCTCCCGTCGCCGTCAGCGTGGACGCGCCGATACCGCCGATCCCCACACCCCCGACATCAAACGGATAGGCGTGACCGTTGAAGAAAAGAGTTCCGGAGCCGCCGCCGGCGCTGGCTATGTACGCTGCCTGCACCTGGTGCATCTCGACCGTGCCGGACGGCGCTTCACCGGCGACCGCCTGTTGCTGCGTGTTCTGCTGCGAACAAGCGGCCAAGATGAGAAGGCCCAGCAACCCATTGACCGCCGCCGCCATACGCCGGTTTCTTGAGGAGAGCATTCCAGTTCCACTCCTTAAAGAAATTGCTGTCTCCGATCTTGCGAGCATATGCGCCATGGCCGCCGATGACAATTCCAATGGGCAAAAGTAATGACCGCGTCACGTCGCCTCATGTCGATGGGGGAGCAAGCGACAATTCAACCCGTCGGTTCTGGGCTCTGCCCGCGGCAGTGGCGTTGCTCGCGACCGGATCGCTATCGCCAAAACCTTGCGCCTCGACGAGGTCCGGATTGACGCCCTGCGATGTGAGAAAGTCCACGACGGATTGGGCACGCTTCTCGGAAAGCACCTGATTTGACGCGATGCCGCTCTGCTGCAACGCAGCGCTGATCGGCGTATTGTCGGTATAGCCGCTGACGACGAGCTTATCCTGCTGGTCGGGTGCGAGCTTGCTGGCGAGCCTGGCGATGATCTGCTTTCCGCGGTCGCTCATGGTCCAACCGCCGGGCCTGAAGAGCAGATCGCTATTCACCGTATATTTGATCGCACCCTGCAACCGTTGGACCTGTGCCTGGGCGCTCGCGAGCTGCGTGGACTGCGCGCTAAGCTGCTGCTGAAGATCTTGGTTCTGCGCCTGGAGCTTGTCGTAGGCGCCCTGAGAGACGCAGCCCGCTATGGGCAATACCGCCAGGAAGAGAAACACGTTCCATTGGATTTTCATGTCATTGTTCTTTTTGCTATTTGTGGCCGGCATCGTACTGACAACGTCTTTGTCGCGCGCGCAAATCTAGGACGCTTGTTAATTTGCGACAAAACCGTTATGAACGGGATGTTCTTTTCGGAGTAGGAGGGTTCTTGCACGGGCAGCACCGGGTGGGTGCGCTGATCGTGGTGCCCCAAATCCTGCGGGATCTGGGCGTTGAGCCGGCACCCGTTCTGGCACGCGCCCGGCTCGAACCCAATGCGCTACGTGATGCGGAGAATGCCATTTCCTTCGTTCAGCTTGGCGAGCTGATGGAGGCCTGCGTTGCCGCGACTGGTCACCCACACTTTGGCCTTCTCATCGCGGAACGAACGAGCAGCGCCGTGTTCGGGCTGATCGGGCAACTGATGCGCAGCGCGCCGACGCTGAAGGATGCGATACTCGATCTTTGTGGCAATCAGCAACGATACATCCGGGGTGCCGTGGCCTATTTGACGGTTCAGGAGGATACCGCTTTCTGGGGATATGCCGTGCATATGCCAGGAATCGCTGCAATCGAGCAGATCGGCGACGGGGCCGTCGGCATTGCATTCAATATGGTGCGGGAATTCGTGAGTGTCGCACCTGATGGCGTTCTGCTGTCCCGCTACGCACCCGAAGATTCAACCCCCTACCGAGGGTTCTTCGGCGCGCCTGTGCAGTTCGATTCGGAGCAGAACGCGGTCGCCTTCCCCGCCCGCTTGTTGGCAACGCCGGTGGGCACGGCGGATCCGGGGCGCCGGCGCACCCTGCTGAAGTCGGTCGCCTCTTACTGGACCGTTAGGGAGCCGAGCGTCGCTGACCGCGTCATCCGCGAACTGCGTGCGCGTATCGTGTTTCTCGACACCGCATTGGAGGAGGTCGCTGATCATCTTGAGATGCACCCTCGCACGCTGAACCGTCGCTTGCACGCGGACGGGACAAGCTTTCGAACACTATTGAACCGGGCGCGGTTTGAGACAGCCCAGCAATGGCTACGGGGCACCAGGATGGAGATCACCAGCATCGCGCTGGCCCTCGGCTACGCGGACCTGAGCGCCTTTAGCCATGCCTTCCAGCGCTGGGCCGGCACCGCACCGACTGAATGGCGCAAGCGCTGTGCTTCCCCGAGGCATACAATCGGTGTTTCCGCCAGCGGCGTCTACTGACGCTGGTCATGGCGATCTGGCAACGCGGAAGACCCGAGCAGATCACCGCGTTTCAAACAGAAATGGTCTTGCGGCTTCCTCGCGGTTGATATTTTGCGCTGACAAACATGACGTTCTGAAACCTCTATTTGACTCCAGGAAGTATCTCAGGATGACCGCAAGGCCGAACGCGGACAATAGTGCCCCGCTCGTGTCACTGTCGCACGACCCGATGAACATCGACGTGTTCCAATTTTCTGCAACAAAACCGTAATGGCATGACGAGATTGGGCGTCTTTACAAAGGGACACGACGATATATCCTCCGGAGCCCCGTTCCCTCTCGCGGCGCATAACGTGTTGGTTGTTACGGAAAGCAAAACAGAAATGCAGAAATGTAATCTGACGCCCGCACGGAAAGCCCTGCCGCTGAAGCAGATTTTGTATGGCTTGGTGGCGCTTGTCTCCGCCGTTCCATGCGCCGCGCGCGCCGCATCGGCCGCCGATCAGCCGTTCAAGCTGATCAGCACTTTCTCGCTGCCGAACAAGCAGAGCATTTCCGCATTCGACGTCAGCACCGTCGATGCCCAGGCCGGAATTTATGCCTTTGCTGATCGCACCAATGCCAGCGTCGACGTGTTCGCTCTCAATGACAATGCCCTCGTGGACGGCAAGCCAAACCCGAATTTCCCCGATAAGATCAGCCTCGCCTTTCAGGCGGGAGGGTTTCGCGGCGCCTTCAACGACCATACCATCTCCGGGCCGGACGGCCTGATCATCGTCAACCACAGCGAGATCTGGGCGGGTGACGGCAATAGCACGGTCAAGGTGATCAATATTGCATCACACCAGACCACCGACATCATCAACACCGGGGGCAAGCTACGGGCCGACGAAGGGACATTCGACCCCACCGAGAAAGTTGTCCTCATCGCCAATGATGCGGAGACGCCGTGGCCTTTCATCAGCTTCATCTCGACGGTGCCGAACCAGAGCGGCGTCCACAAAGTCCTGAAGCGGATCACGTTCGACGGCTCCTACTCGAAGACGCCGGCAGGAACGCCCATCCGGCTGCCCGCGGCAACCAACGGCATCGAGGCTTCGCAGTACGATCCCGCCACCGGCCTGTTCTACCTGGACCTGCCGCAGAACGGCGCGAAGCAAAATTTTGGCGCGACGGTAGTGATCGATCCCAAGACGCTCCTGGTGGAAAAGGTCCTTACGATTACCGACTGCCAGCCGACCGGAATGGCGATCGGTCCGAACAACGAAGCGCTGCTGGGATGCTCGCAGACGAATGACACTGCGTCGACTAATCTGCCCGCTCAGGTCATCAGCTTGATCACCGGAAAGAAGCTCGGGACATTCCCGATCGCCGGAAATGATGAGGTGTGGTACAATCCGGGCGACAACAACTTTTTTGCGGCCGGTCTGACGAACGTGCCGACATCGCTCGGGATTATTCACGCCGATCCGCTGAAATTCGACGAGAACATTCCCACCGGGCCTGACGCGCACTCGGTTACCGCGGATCCGATCTCGAACCGCGTCTTCGTTCCCCTGGGCGCGGGGACAGGCAATACAACCTGCTCGAACGGTTGCATCGGGATCTATCGTGCCGCGGCCGGGAAGGCGCAATGATCAATACGACCCGCCTGCAGAGGTAAGATTGCCGGGAAAGCCCGCCATCTTGGCGGGCTTTGTTTTTCGACCTCCTGGAGCCCGACCGGAAGCACGCCCGGCCACCTGACCGTCCCCTGCACAGAATGCTTCGGTACAGACCGAAGCGTCGCTGGCTCGCGGGGATTAGGGTGGCGTCATGACCATCACCGACACGCCCCCCCCTTCCATCATCTTGACCACAGTCGCGGCGAGCTTCGCCTTCGCGCTGGTTCAACTGGATGTGACAATCGTCAATGTCGCGCTACCGACGATAGCGCATGCGCTCCACGCGCCCGTGTCCGGGCTGCAATGGGTCGTTGACGCCTATGCGCTGGCCTTCGCGGCTTTGCTTCTGACGGGTGGCTATATCGGCGACCGCCGAGGCGCGAAGCGGGTCTTTATTGCCGGCTTCGCGATCTTCGCCACGGCGTCCCTGTTCTGCGGTCTCGCCCTGGATGCACCGATGTTGATTGCCGGGCGCGTGCTGCAGGGTATCGGGGCGGCGGCCATGCTGCCTTGCTCCCTGACACTGATCAATCATGCGGCCGAGGGGCAACCGGCACGGCGCGCGCAAGCGATCGGCTGGTGGACCGCCGCCGGCAGCATCACCATCGCGGCGGGGCCCATCGTCGGCGGCGTGCTGCTGAGCGTCGCCGGCTGGCGCAGCATCTTTCTGGTCAACCTGCCGATCTGCCTCCTCGGCGCGCTGTTGACGCGGCACCTGAAAGAGACGGAGCAGCTGCCGCAGGGGCGCCATTTCGACGGTCTTGGACAAGGTCTCGCCATTCTGGCGCTCACCGGCCTTACCGCAGCCGTGATCGAGGCGAAGCCGCTCGGCTTCGGCGACCCGATCCTGATCGGTTGCGCGATCCTCGGCATTGCCGCCGCTGTTGCCTTCATCCGCCATGAAGGGCGAACGGCCGAACCGATGCTTCCACTCTCCTTGTTCGGCTCGCGAGCCTTCAGCGGTGCCGTCATTTTCGGCGCAACCGTCAATCTCACCTACTACGGCGTCGTCTTTGTGCTGAGCCTCTATCTTCAGCGCGTGCTCGGCTATTCGCCGATCCGGACAGGACTCGCCTTCCTTCCTCTCACCGCGACCTTCTTCATCGTCAACGTCATCAGCGGGTGGTGGGTCGGCCGCGCCGGATCGCGCGCGCCGATGATTGCCGGCGCGTTGATCGACGCGGCCGGCTTCGCGCTACTTGCCTTCGTCACCGGCGCGAGAGCGCCCTATTGGCAGCTTGCCACCGCCTTCATCCTCATTCCTGGGGGCATGGGCCTCGGCGTGCCCGCCATGACGACAGCGGTGCTCGCCAGCGTCGCGCGGGAGCGCTCGGGCACGGCGTCCGCCGTGCTGAACGCCGCGCGGCAGGCGTCCGGCGCCATCGGTGTCGCCGCCTTCGGTGCGCTCGCCGGTGACGCGCCCAGGCATATCACCGACGGCTTGCGCGTTGCGGCGCTGCTCGCGGCCGCTCTTCTCATCGTCGCGGCGATCGTGGCCGTGGCGACGATCGGGCGGCCTCGCCAAGCGCCTCCCAAACCCTGACCCTGCGGCGATTTGCAGGCACGCTTCGGCCTCGGTCGAAATGTTTCCGTGTGCGTTCCGCCGGTGAGGCGGCTATGGTGACAGACATGACGGCAGCAACGGCAATGGCGCGTGTCGCGGCGCTGGTGGGCGATCCGGCGCGGGCAAACATCCTGGCGAGCTTGATGGACGGGCTGGCGCATACGCCGACCGAACTCGCGCTTGACGCCGGGATCAGCACAGCGACCGCAAGCGGCCACCTTGCCCGGTTGCTGGATGGGCGTCTTGTCACCGTCGTTGCCCAGGGGCGGCATCGCTACTACCGGTTGGCCTCGGAGGAGGTCGCCCGCATGGTGGAAGGCATTATGGCGGTCGGCGCCGAACCCGAGGCGCGTCGCCGGGCTACCCCGCATGTGCCGGCCGAGCTTCGTGAAGCGAGGAGTTGTTACGATCATCTGGCAGGGCGGTTAGGCGTCGCCGTGACAGACGGTCTGGTCGCGCGGGGCGCCCTTGTGCTTGGGGGTGAGGCTGGGGCCGTCACCGACAGCGGCATGAGGTTGTTTCGTGAGCTCGGCATCGATCTCGCCGAAGCGCGGGGCAGCCGCCGAATGCTCTGCCGGCCCTGCCTGGATTGGAGTGAGCGGCGTCCACATCTTGCCGGTCGCCTCGGCGCCGCGCTTTTCCAGCATTTTCTCTCCGCGCGATGGATCGAGCGGGCCGCGAATAGCCGCGCTATCCGCATTACGGCAGCCGGCCATGCCGGTTTCAAACACGACTTCCGCGTGGCGCACTTGGGGTAAGAGGCTCATCCGAGTGAAGATCGGGCGGCGGTGGGTCGAGTCAAAAGATTCCAGCCTGTAGAGCGGCTGTCTGGCGCGCGCCTCCAAAGCAAGATCGGCCCGGGCAATGAAGGCTTCGGCCGCGATATCTCCCGGTTGTGGCGTTTCCTCTGCGCCGAGCCAGTTCACGAGAATCACCCGGCCGCCCGGAACAAGCGACGCATGGGTAAGGGTCGCCATCTGCCGAATTTCCGCATCGGTCAGAAAATAAAGTACCTCTGACAGCACGATCAGGTCAAAGCGGCCGCCGGGCCAGTCAGCGGGCAACGCGCGACATTCGAAACGCACCGAGGGGAGCGTGATGCAACGGGCGCGCGCCACATGCAGAGGCTGCTCCGCGATATCAAGCCCGAGGAAACTGTCGCAGAGCCTGGCTAGCCGTGCCGAAAGCTCGCCGATTGAACAGCCGACTTCAAGGCCCGCTCGGTAACGGCGATCCGCGAGGGCGGCGACAGTGGCGGTGTATTTTGCCCGCTCATAAAGGCTCGACCGAAAATCCCAAGGGTCGGGGTTGGCGGCATAGAGCGCATCGAAGAAGGCGCGGTCGTAGAGTGGCGTGCTCATGCGACAAGTAAGGTTTCATGGGGATGCGCGACGGCCGAGAGCAGTGCTTTCGGCAGTGCGAAGCCATCGGTCAACATGCGCAGAGACCTTCGAGCAATATCGGATCAGGTTGAATCACCTGGTCCGAAGATTTGCGTTCCTAATCAGAACATCGATGGGGAAGGCGGATCGTGGGTGAGAAAGAAGCCCGCTGCGTTATGCAGAACTTCGTCGGGCGCCGGCTGTCGCAGATAGGTCTGCAGATCGCGCGTCAGCCGCTCCACCGGATTGCAACTCAGAAAGGCGGAGAGCCCGAGCGAGCGGTGGGCAATCTCGATCCCGTCCAGACAGGCACGTTCAACCGCCAGGCGCGCAAGACCCACGGTGGCGACGATCTCCGCGGCGGGTGCTGCAAGATCCTCGGCCATCGCGCCCGCGCGGCTAAGCCAGAGCCGGCCCGTCTCATGCGCCGTCACCAATTGCCCGAAGCGCGACCGTTGGTGAGGATCGCCGTCACGGCGCCGCGCTATAAGTTGCTCGCGCATCAATACGATGAGCCGGTAGAGACCACCCAGAGCCACGGCAGAGCTTCGCCAGGCACCGCCGGAGAAATCGGGTTCTTTTAAATAGTCCCCTGGCGCGCCGATGACGCTGCCCCGCGGAAGACACCGACCCGAGACATCGACCTGACCGGTGACTGCGGCCTTCATCCCCGCGAGGCTCGTGCGCAGCGGGCTGATCCGCTCCGACCCATCCAGTTGCAGCAGCAACAGGCGCTGGTCCTGGCAGGCGGGATCGAAAGCGGTCGTGACAGCCCATCGCACCACCCCGGCACCCGAGCAGAAGATTCTTGCCTCCGGAAAGGTGCAGCGAGCCAGCCTCGGCCCGCACGGCAAGGCCCCCCTCGCCCGGCGGATCGGTGACCCATAGGCCAAAAAGATCGCCACCCAGGACTGCCTCCGCGACCGCCGCCATCTGCGAGGGCGTGCCATAACGAGCGACGATGCGGAGCGCGTTGACATGCGCTTCGACCAGCCGGCCGAGCGGCAAGCTGAGTTGACCGAGCCGATGGAAAAGGGCAAGCGTCGCCGGCCCTTTCCCCGGTTCGATGCCGATGCCGGCGCCACCAAACGAACTGGGGAGGGCAGCGCGCAGAATGCCGGCCTCGCGCAGCCTCTGCATCGCGACGGCGGGGAAGGTTGACTCGTCCGGCACCGGCAAGCCTTCGACGCAGAGGGCCGCGAGCGCCTCCAGCGGGTTTGGCCAGGACCCGGCGGGTGTCATTCCGCCATGACCCGCCCGGCATCCGCGTTGTTTTCCTTGTCAAGCAAGGCGGCGTCCTTGCTGCGGCGCAAGGCTGTGAGGATGAGTTCTGCCTCGCCAATGAGAGCACGGAGATCGGCCATCGCGACGGCATGCCGCGCCAGCACAGGGCTCTCCTCCTCCATTAACGCCCAGGCCACGCCAAACCAAGGGTTACGGATGTAGACGGAGACCGCAGATTCTGGCAGCGCGAGCCGCGCGGCGAGCGAGCCGCAGTGCCCCGCCCGGGTCCAAACAATACGCGCTCGGCGCCGCAGCTGCGCGCGGCGCAGTGCCGCCTGCGGCCGTTCCAACCGGCCATCCGCCCAGAGATCTTGCGTGATGAAACGGCGGGCAATGGTGGCCGCCATGCCATCTGCCGCCCGGCCAATTCGCCGCCCGGAGACAGTGACCGTCAGCCCCGGGTCATGGCGTATCTTGCAATCCCGTTGCTCCAGCCGTGCGATGAACCCGCGATCCTCGCTATGGCTCACATTCGGCAGACCGCCCACGGCGGTGTGCACGGCGGCGCGCACGGCTATGCTGGAACCTGAACGGTGTGTGTGGCGCGGCCAAGGGTTCCAAGGTCGCGGATCGGCGAGACAGTCGATTTCGTCGAGGATCTGCGTGTAACAGGTCTCGGCCTCATTATCGGCCAGGAGATGCGGCGGCAGTTCCGCCTCGTCAACCGGGTCGATAGCGGCCATGCCGCAGACAGCGTCATAGCCCTGGGCCAGCCAAAAGAGGTTGCGCTCGATCCAATGCGGAGGGACCTTGGCATCGGCATCCGTCGTCAGAATCGCGCCCTGCGGGCCGGCAATCTCGCCCGCCCTCGCCATGGCCAGGCGCCGCACAAATCCGGCATTGGCCTGATGGGCGGGAAGTGTCAACTCATCGACATGCAGCCGGCCAGGCAACCGTGCGGCGCAGTTCCGCGCAAGCCGCACTGTCTCATCGGATGTGTTATTGACAACAAGAACGACATCGTCCGCCGCCATGCTCTGCTCGGACAGACTGCCGAGGCAAGCCGCGATGAGAGCTGCCTCATCCTTCGCGGGTATCGCGACGACCGCCCGCATCGAGTGACAAGGCAAAGTGGACATTCCGGATCCCGATAATGCAGCTGTGGCGTGAATCGGTCTCTCATTCATGTCTGAGAGCGTGATTCAGACCTACGGCACTTCCACCTCTCCAACAAACCTGAGTGCTTTCTACTTCGTCGGGGGCGTGTAGGAGATGGGAAACATTCCACAAAAAAACAGAGGAGTTTGCACTTATGGCTTTCACAGAAGCGTGCGTCGATGATCGACGCTTGTTATCACACGACGATTTCCTCGCGAGAATATCTACAGAAGAGCAGACCCAGCATCGATAGCAGGATCAGAAGTAGCCGTTGGCCGGAAACGCTGCGCCGTTGACGACGTGATCGCCGATCGCGGACGCCTTGAGGAACGTGGGATTATGCGTCGAGATTGTTCGCGCATTCCGCCAATGCCGGTCGAGGTTGTGCTTACTTTGGGTCGCGGAGGCGCCGCCGACGTCGAACAGCTTAGCCGCGGTTGCATATGAAAACCCGTCGATTGCAACCTTCGCTTGCCCCGCCGCGCGCTGCGCTGCCTCGGCGGCCGCAGCATCGGGCAAGCCGTCCCGAACGGAATCAGCGGCGGCCTGGATCGCCTCAGCGGCCCTAAGGACGATCGCCTCCGCCGCAAACGCATCGGCGGCGATCTCGCCTACGACCTGGAGAACTTGCGGATCCCGGCGGGGGAATTGCGGATCGGCCGCGTGGCTGAAGCTGCGTGCGCGGCGCTTGACCAGCGCTGTCGCGTCGTTGCGCACGCTACGCAGCACCCCGGCGGTGACGGCCTGAAGATAGAGCTGGAGAAAGGCGCCCTGATAGCTCGGCGGCTGTGGCTCAGACGGATCGCCCAGGTCGAGATACTCGTCAGGCTCGATGCGGACGTTGTTCAGTCGCGTGGTGCCGGTGCCGGTAAGCCGCTGACCGAAACCATCCCAATCATGTTCGATCGTTACCCCCTCACGCCCGACGGGGATCACAGCGGCGGCGATCCGGCCTCCGGGAGCGGCGGCCCAGATCTGGGTGTAATCGGAGTAGACGCTGCCGGTGGAGTAGAACTTGGCGCCGTTTAGCCGGTAGCCCTCGCCGTCGGGAATGAAGGCGGTGTCGAATTGGAGGCCGGCTGACCGCTGACCCTGCTCGCTGATCGCATTGCCGACCAGGGCGTCCGTGGTGAGCAGCGCGATCCCGCGAGCGCGGAACACGGGGTCGGCACTCTGCAACTGCTGCTCGACAAACCAGAAGTGCGTCCGCAGGATATGGGCGAGGTTGGAGTCCGCCTCTGCCAATGCGATCAGCGTCTCGAAAAGCTCCCGCACAGTGGCACCACCGCCGCCCTCGCTGACCGGCAGGCGGAGGCGACCCAGCCCGGCCGCCTTGATCCAGCCGATGGCCTCGCGCGGGGGGATCAGCTCCAGTTCCCGCTGTTCAGCACCCTCGGCGATCCTATTCAAAAGCGCGGCGAGTTCGGGCGAACCGGGCCGCACGGCGGAAGTGGTCGTCATCCGTGACGTCTCCATAAAAATTGAGGGCCTGAGTGCAACGCCTGTCACGGGTTCATGGCTGTCCAATCCGCCATTGCTCAGGCGGAGGCGTGCCGTTGACCGCGAAATCCCCGACGATTCGTGTTCTGTAGATATGAGGATTATGCGAGACGATCGTCCGCGCATTTCGCCAGTAGCGGTCGAACCCTTCCGATCTGAAGGTGGCCGACGCCCCCAAGGCGTCAAAGACCTTGGCGGTCGCATCAAGTATCAGATCGGAAACCACGGTCTGCGCCTGCCATATCTCCAGCTCCGCTTCGGCAACGGCAACCTGTGCCGCTTCGCCCTTTCCAGTCGCATCCGCTGCCCGCTGAAGTGCCCTGGCGGCCTCTACGACGATCGCACCGGCAGCATAGGCCGCGCTCCGCACATGCCCGACGACTTGCAACACCTGCGGGTCCTCCGCCGCGCGGGTAGCCGCTGCATGGCTATAGGTGCGGCGGCGGCGCGCAACTGCCGCCGCGAGATGCTCGGCCGCCGCCCGGCCGATCCCGGCGAGCGTCGCCAGATGAACGAGCTGATAGAGGGCTTGTGCGTAAGGAAGAGAGCCCGTTCTGCCGACAACCTCAGCATCCGCCACCGGGACATCGACGAAGTGACTGGTACCGCTGGCGGTCAACCGTTGACCCATCCCGTCCCAATCGTCCACCACCTCCACCCCCGGCGCATGGCGCCCGATGGTCGCGCTGACCGATTCGCCCTCGGGGTCGGTACACCCGACCTGAATCCAATCCGCAAAGAGCGAGCCGGTCGTGTAGAATTTCGTACCGTTGAGGCGCCAACCATCGGCCGTTCGCGCGACATGTGTGGAGAAGCTGGTGATCTTCGCGGCGTCCCCGACCTCTGACCAAGCCCCTCCGACTAAGGCGCCTTCCGAGAGGCGGCGGACCCAGGTTTGGCGGCGTTCCCCGGCGGGGCTCGCAAGAATGTGCTCCACAAAGCCGAAATGCGCCCGCAACGCCTGCGTGATATTGGAGTCAGCGGCGGAGAGTTCGATCAGGAGCGCAAAAAACTCAGGCAGGCTGGCGCCCCCGCCACCATCGGCGCGTGACACGCGAAGCGCGGTGAACCCCGCCGCCTTCAGCTCCCGAATTTCTTCGACCGGCAGTTGGCGCTTCAATTCCCGGTCGAGGCTGCCCTCACGGATGCGGGACAGGATGGAACGGAACGGCTTCGCGAGCGTCTCGTAATTCTCACTCGCGCCTCCGCCCCAGACCGGCCCAGGAATAGCCACCGTGGCAGCAGATGGTCGGTCAAGCGGCATTGGTCATCTCCTTTTCAACCATGGCGGCGCTGACGCGCACGCCCTTCCGCGCAGCATGGATCATAATGGCCGCCCCGCTGCCGCGTGCCCGAGATCCGCGGGAGAGCCAGTACCCAGATAGAAGTCGAGGAAGTCGCTGCTGGCCGCAAGCTCCGCCGCTGGCCCTGCCGTGGCGACACGGCCGTTTTCCAAGACAAACCCATAATCCGCATATTGCAGCACGACATTGGCGTTTTGCTCGGCCACGAGAAAGGTCACGCCCTCATCGCGGTTGAGGCCGCGAAGAATCTCGAAAATTTCCTCCACGATCATGGGCGCGAGACCCATGGAGGGTTCATCGAGAAGAGCCAATACGGGACGGGTCATCAGAGCGCGCCCGATCGCCACCATCTGTTGTTCACCGCCTGAAAGCAGCCCTGCTCGCGACTTGCGGCGATCTTTCAGGCGCGGGAACCAGGCATAGACCCGCTCGACATCCGCGCGGATGTCGCGGCGGCTCGGGCGGCGGACGAATCCGCCCGCCAGCAGATTCTCCTCGACCGTGAGCTGCGGAAAGCAATGTCGTCCTTCCAGAACCTGCACGATGCCGCGCCGGACAAGGTGAGCGGGGTCCAGTCCCAAAATCGACTCTCCGCGCCAGGTAATGGTGCCGCGCGTGACGGCGCCGCGTGACGCGGAAAGCAGGTTCGAGATCGCCTTGAGCGTTGTCGTCTTCCCGGCGCCATTGGCCCCGAGGAGCGCCACGATCGAGCCTTCCGCGACAGAGAGAGAAACACCCCGCAATGCGAGAATGGCTTGACCATAGATGCTCTCTACCGAATCGACGGTGAGGAAGCCTTTCGCCGTGGCACTCATGGACGATCTCCTTTCGCTCGTGCCTCAGTCAGTCAAGTCGCGAGGCGGCAGGTTCTTCTCCTTCGCGTAGGCAGCGGCCTTGGCGAAGATCGCATCGTGGAAGAGCGACCGGTCCCCACGTAGCCAACCTGTCAGCACAACCCAATGGTGCCCGTCCCACTGCTGAATCTTCGCAGCGGGCTCGCCTTCGTGGTCCGTCGGGGAGAGCTGGATCGGGCTGAGCAGGCCGACCGCGCCAAGCTCGGCGACGCGCTGCGGCGTGATGTTCAGATGTTCGAGAGCCCATTGCCCTTCAGCCGGGGTCAGCGGGCGGTTTCCGAACTTCGCATGTCCGGTCCGCAGAACCTCGGTATAGATGATCGCCGTCACGAGACCGGCATTGTAGTAGACGGAGCCGAACTTTGAGGTATCCCGCAAATCGCTCTTGCCGGTATCGATGATATTCGTCTTGATTTCCTGGCTGATCGGGAAGCTTGTGCTGGAGGGATAGACCGACACGGCGAGATAGCCCTTCGCGGCGCCGCCGGCAGGCTTCACGTCTTCTTCCGATCCGCTCCAGATATCGCCAATGATGTGATTGGCCGGAAACCCGACGCGCGCGGCGGTTTTGATCGCGACCGGGGTCATGACGCCCCAGGACCGCAGGAACACCCAATCAACGCCAGCTTGTTTGACCTGCTCCCACTGCGCCTGCTGCTGCTCACCGGGGTCCGCGACCGGGATCTGAATATCCGTGAAGCCGTATTTCTTGGACAGGATCGCGAGCGCCTGAATGGTATCCCGCCCATAACCGGAATCGTGATACACGGTGGCGATCTTCAAGCCCTTAAGCTTGTCGAAGCCGCCGACCTGCTTGGCGATGTAGTCGATGACAATCGACGACTCCGTCCAATAGTCGAACAACACCGGAAACTGATAGGGAAACACATCGCCGTCCACGGCATCTTCGCGCCCGCCTGCCACGGAAACGATGGGAAGCTTATCCGCGCGCGCCTCATCGGAAATCGCGGCATCAAAACCGCTTGACGTCGTGAAGAGCGCCGCAACCTGGGCGCCTTCATAACCGTGCTTGTAGCGCTCATAGCATTCGAAGGCGCGTTCGACCGTATAGGCTGTCTCGCACTCCTCAACGAGGATCTTCACGCCATCCACGCCGCCTTTGCTATTCACGTAGTTGATGTAGTCGCGGATGCCGCCCCATTGCGGAATACCGGCCGGCGCGTACGGGCCGGTGCGGTATGAGAACAGCGGGTAAAGCTGCTCGTCTGAATATTGCGCGGCCGAAGCAGCGCTCGATCCGAGTGCTATTGCACCCGCCAATATTCCGGCCACGACCGGAAGGGTTTTCGTTAGTCGCATTTCGATGATGTTCCTTTTCATGCTCTAGCGAATGGGTACCCGGCGCCGTCCGGCTCGGATGCCGGAAAGCCGCGAGGTCAGAAGAAACGCGGCCGCAATGACCGTCGCGAAAGTTCAACAACAGTCGCGGTTGTGCATTGTCATACGCGGAGCGGCCACACGCTGAGGCGCCGCGCAATGCGGGAGACAAGGCTCGCCAATCCATCGGGCTCACGGATCAGCAGAAGGATGATGATGGCGCCGAAGATGACCGGCTGCAGGTTGGCGAGTGCGCCCTCATCGATGTAGTTGGTCAGGCCGAATGCCGGCACCATGATCTCCAGCACGATCGGCGTCAGCACAATGAAAGCCGCGCCCAGGAAATTCCCGTAGAGGCTCGCCGCCCCCCCGATCAGAACGATGAACAGAACCTGGAACGACTTATCGAGGTTGAAGGTATTCGCATCGGCCGTGCCCAGATAACCGAATACCCATAACGCACCCGCGATGCCGCAGAAAAACGAGCTGACGGCGTAGGCCAGAAGCTTCCGCTTCGCGATCGCGACGCCAGCGACGGACGCCGCCGTCTCCATATCCCGGATGGCCATCCAGTCGCGACCGATACGGCTGTTCACGATGGCTCTCGCGAACCAGAGCAGCAGCCCGGTCGTGACCGCAACGATGAAGTAGCGGCCGGTGGTGGAACTCAGGTCATGCCCGAGGAAGGTGAGCCTTGGCGCCGAAATTGTTAAAGCAATGCTGTTATTGGAGAACCAGTGATAATTGGTGAAAAGCCAATCAAAGAAAAATTGAGCGCCGAGGGTGGGTGCGCTGAGATAGAAACCCTTGATCCGCAAGCTGGGCAAGCCGAACAGCACGCCGGCGGTCGCGGCGATGAAACCGGCCAGAACAAGAACCACGGGCAGCGGTAGAAAGGGCAGTCGCAGCAGGAGATTGTAGCTCGAAAAAGCGCCTATCGACATGAAGGCGGCCGAGCCCAGGGAGATAAGCCCCGTATAGCCCATCAGGAGATTGAGGCCGACGCCGGCGAGGCCCATGACGATCGTCGGTATGATGAGCGAACTCAGCCAGTAGTCATTCCCTACGAGCGGCACGATGCCATAAACGAAGACCAGGGCGGCGGCGATGGTGAGGCGCTTGCGGGTGATGACGGGAGCGTTGATGGCGCTGCCCGCACGTGCGCGCGCCGTTGCGTTGACGGTTGCCGACATTGTCTAGACTCTCTGGATTGCGGGCTCGCCGAACAAGCCGTTCGGCCGAACCAGAAGGAAGCCGGTCGCGAGAATGTACGCGAACCAGGTGGAGACGCTGCCATGCACGAGCGGGCCGATATAGATATCGCCCAGATTCTCCGTCGCACCCACCAGAAGCCCCGCAAGGATTGCGCCCGGTATCGATGAGAACCCGCCGATGATCAAAACCGGCATCGCCTTGAGCACGACGAGCGAAAGCGAGAACTGGACACCTTGGCGATCGCCCCATAGGAGCCCGGCCACAAGCGCCACGACGCCCGCGACACTCCAGACGATCCGCCAGATTTGCGGCAGCCGGATGCCGATAGATTGTGCAGCCAAGGTGTCATCGGCGACCGCGCGCAGTGATATGCCGACGCGCGTTTTGCCGAATATCAAGGCCAGGACGACGACCAGAACGATGGCGACGGCTGAGGTAAAGAGGTCGAACTGGCTGACCTGAAGGCCGAGCAGATTGAGCGGCACATCCTCGATCCCAAGATCGAGTTCATGCACATCGGTGCCGAGAATAAGCTGCGCGAGACCGTCGATCACGAAACTCAAACCCAAGGTTGCCATGAACAGCGTATCGGGGCTGCGATTGACGAGCGGGCGGAGCACCAGCCATTCGATAAGGATTGCGCCAACGACCATGATCGCGGAGGTGATGAGGAAGGCCGCCCAGAAAGGAACGCCCTGCTCATTCAAGGTCACGAAGGTCAGTGCCGAAAACAGCACCATGGCCCCCTGGGCGAAATTGAAGACGCCCGAGGCTTTGTAAATCAGCACAAAGCCGATCGCGACCAGCGCATACATCAGCCCCGCGAGCAGGCCTGATGTCAAAACGTTGAGAAAGAAAACCATATCTACGGCACCTCAGTGCTTCGTTCCGAGGTAGGCGGCGATCACCTCAGGGTTGCGCCGAACCTCCGAGGGTGTCCCGTCCCCCACCTTGCGGCCGTAATCGAGCACCACGACATGATGAGAAAGGCCCATCACCACACCAACATCATGCTCGATCAGCACGATCGTCGTTCCAAGTTCCCGATTGATGTCGTGAATGAACTGGCTGAGCTCGACCTTCTCATCGCTGTTCATGCCCGCCATCGGCTCATCAAGCAGCAGGATGCGCGGGGTCGCGACCAAGGCGCGAGCCAGCTCGACGCGCTTCTGCAGCCCGTATGGGAGGCGCCCGACAACCGTATCGCGATGGGCCTCGATCTCCAGAAAGGCGATGATATCCTCCGCGCGTTCTCTGAACGCACGATGCTCAGCTGGGTAGCGGCCAAGCCGAAAGGCGACTTCCGGAAAGCTTGCACGCCCCAGGCGAGTCAACCCTGTCAGAACATTGTCGAGGACGCTCATCCGCCGGAATAGCGCGTTGTTCTGAAAGGTTCTGCCGATCCCGAGCCGCGCCGCGCCCGCCGGTGTCGGCCGATTGAACGGCGTGCCGGCCACGACAATTCGCCCCGCATCGGCGCGATAAACGCCGTTGATCACGTTGAGCAGTGAACTCTTGCCGGCGCCGTTCGGCCCGATCAAGGCGCAGATCTCGCCCTGCTCCACATCGAAGCTCAGCTTCGTGAGCGCCCGGATTCCCTTGAAGGAGAGCGAAACATCCTCAACCGCCAAAGCGAGGGTCATGATGCGCCGCCCACGGCGGCCAGCCTGGTCTCAAACGGGTTGGTTGTGCGGGCGGCGCGCGCATCGGCACCCTCATGCGCCGCGACGCGCAAAGCAACACCGACGGAACGAAAGGTCGCTTCCTCCGCGCTCCGCTGTTCCGGCGGCTGCCAACTCCGCTGCACCTCGATCACCTTCAGTCGCGACAAACCCAAGCGGCGCCGCGCGAGGATCAACAACAACGCCCGCAACGCCGCACTGCGCCGGGACAAGGCGGCCGTCAGGCTGCGCTTCCCGGCCAGGCGCCGCGTGATATCGGCAGATGCGGCAGCGGCAGCCCCGGACGATGCGATCCAGCGGCGCGGCCGGATCTCGGCCCGATCGCGCGCAGCCGCCGCCAGCAGTTCCGGCGCGGCCAGGGTCTCCCCCGAACCGATCCAGTTGCCGATGAGCACATGCAGGGCCTCAGGCCAGGCAGTAGAGGCTTCCACCCAAAGCTCAGCGCCGCCGCCTTGCGGCAGCGGGCCGCTTGTGCCGAGCCGATCCGCCCAGCCATGCGCGGGCGAGGTCGCCGTGACAGCGGCGAGCGGAATGACATCGTCTTCCGGCGACGTGCCTGCCGGCGTTACGTGGTCAAAGACGATAGCCGTGCGCGCATGGCGTGAGCTGACAACCTGGAGCCACGCCGCGAGCGCCCGCCGCCCCTGCACGATCGCCAATCCGACGCGATTTTGATCGAGAACCGTTTTGATCTGAGCGACGGGGGCCCCGGGTGCCACCGAAACGACATCAACTCCGAGAGCGCTTGCCGCCAGGGCGCCGAACAGGATAGCCGGCCGGATCTCCCCGACGATGGCGATCGCGATGCCGGGACCAATGCCCTGGGCCCGCAGGAAAGACGCGAAGCGGTCCACCTCTTTCACGACATCACGCCAGGTCCAGGCAAGCCAGGCGCCGCGGGACTTGAAACGCAGCGCCACCTGATCTGACCTCGACTGCGCCGCCGCCAACAGAACCGCTTCGAAGCCACGCGGCTCCGTTTCGACAGTTCTTGTCCCGGCAGTTTTCGAAAGCGGCATGCCACACTCCACTGGCCGTTAAGCACCGTCCCCACGTCGCATCAGACGGAGGCGTGTCGACCAAACCGGATAGCGGCCGAACCCACCCGCATCTGAACTAGCGATCGTTAAATGTCAAATAATATAAAACACTATATAGAATCGCTTTATGTAGGAGAAAGAGCGCCGCGGGGGGTGACGCTCATGCCCGGCGGTCACAGGCTCGCTGGTTCGAGGGCGCCTGCCTCGATGCCGGCAGTACAAGGCCTGGAGAAAGCGCCCCGATGCCGCGCGGCCGGATGCCGTTCACGGATCGGTCGGGCGGGAAGCTGCCCGGATCACCGACACCTACTCAATCGGCGTGATGAATGGCCCCGCTATGCCTGCGCCGAAGCTCACATATTATACTATTACAATACGATAAATAGTCGATATGCCCGCTTTAAGCGCCATATTGTTAGGGTCTGCCCTCGTTCGGTGTCAAGCTTACACCGCTAGCGCTGTCGCATCGTTGTGATGCTCGGGTCTGATTTGCTCTCGTTGCAAATCCATCCCTAACAAGGGAGACATGCGAGCGTGGAGGAAATCGGCACCGACGCGGCCTAAGATGGGATCTGCGCGCGCCGTTCGTGACCACCGTCCGACCGTGATTGATCGCGGATAGGCACCGACGTTATCCCCCGAATCGCGTTGCGGCTTTCTCAAGCCCGGTCGCGGCGTTCAACTCTGGGCGGGGGGCACGTCGGCCAGGCCGTTCGGTAGCAGCGCCCGCGCAGTCTTGATGACGTTGAAATACTCGCGCAGGATCTTGATCTTTCCATTCTCGGCGATCAGCTGGGTGACATAGTCCTGGGCGTAGATCCGCTCCGACCCGTCGATGAAGGTGTCCGTGTGATACCGCACGAACAAGGCATCGCCCGTCGTCACCTCATGGATATCAACGTCGGAGATGGTGAAGGTCGAGAAGCGTGCGTTGATCATGCCCAGGACCTGGCGCAGCTCGGCTTTGCCTTGGAAGCGCGTCGGCATGCCGAGGACCGAAAAGTAGGGGAACTCGAATACGCCGTCCTCGGCGAAGAGGTCGAGGCAACGGTCGATCGAGTGGTCCAAATCGCGCAGGCAATCAAAGAATGCGTTGAGCAGCATGCGGCTGGACGACACTGGCGTTGATCCTTTTGTTGCAGGAGGTCGCCCCGCGTTGGCGGCCGGGCGAAGAGCAAAAGTGGAAGGGTCAGATTTGGGCGAGGCCGCCGTCGACGAAGACCTCGCTGCCGTTGACGAAGCTGCTGTCGTCGGACGCCAGGAAGGCGACTACCTTGGCCACTTCCTCGTCGCGGCCAGTGCGCCCCCAGGGGCGTGACCGAGGCGGCAAAGTCGAAGAATCCGCCCACCTGTTCCGCGGGTAAGCCCATCTCGGTCCAGGCCGCCGTGTGGATTACCCCGGGGCTGATCGCGTTGACGCGGATATTCTTGCCTTTCAGGTCGGCAGACCAGGTGCGGGCGAAGGAGCGGACCGCTGCCTTGCTGGCGCTGTAGAGGCTCCAGTTTTCAAAACCCTTGGTGCCAACGATGGAGGAGCTGAGGATGATCGAGCCGCCGTCGCCCATCAGCGGCAGCGCGCCCTGGACCGTCCAGATCACGCCTTTGACGTCGGTGTTGAGCAGGCCGTCGATATGCTCCTCGGTCAGGGCGCCGAGCGGGGCTGGCGCCGCGTGGCCCGCATTGGCGAACACCACGTCAATGCGACCGGCTTCTGCCTTCACCTACTCGTAAAGGCGCGCCATGTCGGCGGCCTTGGTGACGTCGCTTGGTACGCCGACGGCACGCGGGCCCTTCCGGCCGGAATCATAGCCTTCCGGCCGTGCGGCGAGGTCGGCGGCGTTCAAGGCCGCGATAGCTTGGTCCAGCTCGGCCTTGCGACGGGCGGTGAGATAAACCCGCGCTGCGCCCTCGGCGAGGAAGTGCTTCGCGGTGGCGAGGCCGATGCCGGAATTGGCGCCGGTGATGACAGCAATCTTGCCTTCAAGACGGGACATGACGTCCTCCGCTCAGGGGAAAGGGAAAGCCGTGGGCGAAGTGCATGAGGGCAGACGGGTCTCATGTGGTTTCATTTTTAAACCACACGAGACCGAGGCCGTCTAGTTGCATTTTTCAACCACTTTCATTCCCGCAGGAGACGGATTGTTGCCGTGACCGGCTAGAGCGGGATCGGTGCGCTTTGGCTCACTATCCCGCTCTAGCTGATCGTTTGATCGCGTGATTCAGACCTTCGGTGATTTCACCTACGGTCATCACGCTCTCGCTGCGACCTCGGATCGTCAGGCCGAGGCGTACTGGGCGACGCCGTTCCCGAAGGACCAGTTCTCCCGCTTCACTTCGACGAGGCTGACGAAAACGTCCCCCATTCGAAGGCCCGTCGCGGCATGAATACCCTCGGCAATCTCCTTGAACAGGGTTTGCTTCTGCGCCGTGGTTCGTCCTTCATTGAAGGTGATCTGGATCATGATCAGCTCATCCGTGTGCTCCACGCCGAGGTAGGACTTGGCGAAGATGAAGTTGGCCGGCTCGTGCTCCGTGATGATCTGAAAGCGATCATCCTCCGGCACGCCGATGGAGCGCAGGGCCTGGTAGACCGCCTCCCCAATCACCTGACGGTAGCCTTCCGGTTTTCCTTTGATGAGATCGATTCGTGCCAAGGGCATAGGTCGCTCCTGTTCAGAGTTGAGGGCGGCCCAGCCGCCGCCGGGAGATTGAGCAAGGGTTGCAGATGGCGGTCTCCAGCACTCTTGAGACGTGAACGAGTCTATCCTATCTAGTTGAATTATGAAACCACTGTGGTTTCGTTATTCAACTACCCTGGGATGGCGAGTTGCGATCGTATGAGGAAGGAAGGCCGATAGTGAGGAGAAAGACCTTCGAAGCCGATATCTGTGCGACGGCTCGGACGCTGGACGTGATCGGCGACTGGTGGTCGCTTCTGATCATCCGTGACACCCTGGGCGGCATCCGTCGTTTCACCGAACTCCAGCGCCACTTGGGCGCGGCGAAGAACATCCTCACCACCCGGCTGAAGGCGCTTGTGGATCATGGAATCCTTGAGGTCGTCCCGGCATCGGACGGCAGCGCCTATAACGAGTATCTCCCGACCGAAAAGGGTAGGGCGCTGATGCCGGTGCTCGTGGCATTGGCCCAATGGGGCCGCGAGCACCTGTTCGACGCCGCCGAGGCCTGCAATGTGCCGGTTGACAGCCTGCACGAGAAACCTCTGGCTAAACTGAAGCTCGTGGCTGAGGACGGCCGCGAACTGGCCCTGGCCGATGTCCTCATCGCGCCGCGTGATGCGGCTTAGCTGTCGCGACGATGGAGGTTGCCCCTTGAGACGCGACTGATGGGCGGTTTGCTCCCGAGAGCGCGGTCGGGTCTGGAGTTGTTGTCATCGCAGAGCCATGTTGGCGGCGGCGGCTCGATCGGCGGGAAATTTTATTTGTTATCGAAACGTAATGTAAAATGATCATGAGCAAAGGACACCATCCAAGCCCCGATGGCGGCGCTACTCAGCGCCCTGGGAGCACGCGATATGGATGATAGAACAATCTTCGCTCCGATGACATCCATCGGAAAATCCGCGATCACCGCGCTCCGTATCAGCGGCCCCCTAACCCGGTCGGTGCTGGAGGCAGTCTGCGGCGGCTGTCCACCGCCGCGCAGGGCGAGCCTACGCAGGCTCCGCGACGGGCAGGGAGACACTCTGGACGAAGCGGTTGTGATCTGGCTGCCCGGACCCTCGACCTATACCGGCGAGGACGTGGCGGAGTTGCATCTGCACGGAGGACGAGCTGTCTTGGATGGCGTGGCTGACGCCCTTCTGACGCTTCGTCTGCGGCCGGCGGAGCCCGGTGAGTTCAGCCGGCGCGCCTTTCTCAATGGCCGAATGGACCTCGTGCAGGCAGAGGCTGTGAGCGACCTAGTTGCCGCCGAGACGGCCGGTCAGCGCCGCCAGGCCCTGCGACAGATGGATGGACGACTCGGCCAGCTCTATAATGCCTGGGCGGACCGTCTGACGCGCGTCCTGGCCCATCAGGAGGCCTTGATCGACTTTCCCGATGAGGATCTGCCGCCCGCTGTCGCCACGGCGCTCATCGACGAGGTCGCGGCCATTGCCACCGCCGTGGATGCCCATCTTGCCGATGACAGGCGAGGAGAGAAGATGCGGGAAGGGCTGGTCTTCGTCGTCCAAGGACCGCCGAACGTGGGAAAATCGACACTGGTCAATGCCTTGGCGGGGCGCGACGTGGCGATCGTCTCCCCGTTTGCCGGCACCACGCGGGATATTCTTGAAGTGCCGCTGGTCATGGGGGATGTGCCGATCATGCTGATCGATACGGCCGGGTTGCGCGAAACCTCCGACCCTGTCGAAGCAGAAGGCGTTCGGCGCGCGCGCGCGAGAGCCGCACAGGCCGATCTGCTTCTCCAACTGATCGGTGCTGACGAGCCCGAGGCGATGGAAGACCCGGCGCGCGATGCGAACGCCGCACCCCGATTGGTGGTCGCGACAAAGGGCGACCTCGGCCCGCTTCCCCGGGGGGCCGATCTCGTGGTCAGCGCCCAAACCGGCCAGGGGATGAGGGCCTTGATGGAGCGGTTGGCCGCCATCGCCATGGCCGCCACCGTGCAGAATGGCCCTCCACCGCTTACCCGCCAACGGCATCGGTCTCTCCTGAACGAGACGAGAGACCAGTTGCGCGCCGCAGGTCTGGAGAGTGAGCCCGAATTGCGTGCCGAGGCGCTGCGCCTGGCGCTGATCGCCTTGGGAGGCATCACCGGGAAGGTCGATGTCGAAGCATTGCTGAATCGCGTTTTCAGTGAATTTTGCATCGGAAAGTAGCAGTCGGGCGAGCGCGGCTGTAAGACCGCGCAATGGACACCCCGCCCCCGTCAGATCATTTTTTTGCTTCCCCGCTCGCAGCTTTGATGCGGGGCGATCAGCCTTCGCCACACACTGATTTCGACGTTGTCGTTGTCGGCGGAGGCCATGCCGGCTGCGAAGCCGCCGCCGCGGCGGCCCGGATGGGCGCGCGTGTTCTGCTGCTTACTCATCGTTTGGAGACGATCGGCGCGCTTTCATGCAATCCGGCCATTGGTGGGATTGGTAAAGGTCATCTCGTTCGCGAGATTGACGCCTTGGACGGGGTGATGGCGATCGCGGCGGACCGGGCCGGCATCCATTTCAAAGTGCTGAACCGAAGCAAGGGACCAGCCGTTCGCGGGCCGCGAGCGCAGATGGACCGGTATCTATATCGGCATGCGATGCAGACATTGCTCGCAGAACAGGAGGGTCTTTTCATAGCCGAAGGTGAGGCGGCCGATATCGTGGTTGCAGCGGATGGAGCAATCGAAGCGGTCGTCGATAGCCGGGGCAACCAATATCGGTGCCGGGCGGCCGTTCTCACCACCGGCACCTTTTTGAACGGCACCATACATGTCGGGGACCTCAAGACCCCGGGCGGCCGCGTCGGGGAAAAGCCGGCACTCGCCTTAGCCGCGCGTTTGCGAGGACTGAACCTACCGGTGGCCCGGCTGAAGACCGGGACGCCACCGCGCCTCGACAAAGCCAGCATCGATTGGGACGCGCTTCCGAAGGATGAAAGCGAGGATCCCGCCGAACCCTTCAGCACAATGACCGACCGGATCGAGAACCCTCTGGTCGCGTGCGGTGTTACGGGAACCACCGAGGCCAGCCATGAGCTGATCCGGCGGCACTTACACAAGTCGGCAGTCTATGGCGGGCACCTGTCTGGTCGCGGGCCGCGCTACTGCCCCTCCGTCGAGGATAAGGTTCATCGCTTTCCGGATCGCGAGCGGCACCAAATCTTCCTTGAGCCCGAGGGCCTGCCAGGCCATCCCGGCGGCGACGTCGTCTATCCGAATGGGATCTCGACCAGCTTGCCTGCTGCCGTGCAGGAAGCGCTGTTGCTCACGATCCCCGGCCTGGAGCGGGCGCGCATACTGCGGCATGGGTATGCGATTGAATATGACTTCATCGACCCGCGGGCACTGACTCACGATTTGGAGTTGCGGACAGTGCCCGGTTTGTTTCTCGCCGGACAGATCAATGGCACAACCGGGTATGAAGAGGCAGCCGCTCAGGGCCTCGTCGCGGGCCTCAACGCCGCGTGCCGATCAGCCGGGCGTGAGCCCATTCAACTCGACCGTTCCGAGGGATATATCGGTGTCCTGATTGACGACCTGGTGACGCATGGGGTGACCGAGCCCTACCGCATGTTCACCTCCCGCTCTGAGTATCGGCTTTCGCTTCGGTCAGATAACGCGGATCTGCGGCTGACATCGAAAGGAATGGCTTGGGGCTGCGTATCGGCCCGGCGCGCTGGAGCTTTCACGGCATACCGAGACCTACTCGACGAAGCGCGCAACGGAGCCAGGGCCGTGACTTTTAGCCCTGCAGCGCTTGAGGCTTTATCGATTCGGGTTCGCGCCGACGGCCGACTACGGAGCATCTATGACGTACTCGCACTTCGCGAGATCTCGAAGGACGACTGCCTCCTTGCCTTCCCAATGCTGGCGGCTCTCTCTCCGCGGGTCTATGCTGCCTTGGAGACTGAAGCGCGATATGCCACTTACCTCGACCGGCAAGAGGCTGAGATCGGCAGCTTTCGGCGCCAGGAGGGTATCCAACTGCCGGACAACCTCGATGTTTCTGGCCTTGGGGGGCTGTCTGCGGAACTCCGTTCCAAGCTCATGGAGCAAAAGCCACGCTCCCTTGGGGCTGCGGCACGAATTCCAGGAATGACCCCGGCAGGCTTGGCTGTTCTTCTTGCTGGGCTTCGAAAGCTCGAAGGGGGTGTTTCACGTGAAACACCATGACGAGCCGGCTGCGGAGATTGAGGCCAAGCTGCGGCAGGCTGCGTGCCCCCCCACAGAAGAGCGGCTACGTGCTTACGCCGCACTCCTCACGCGCTGGAATGCCACCATCAAACTCGTGAGTGCGCCGGACATCCTTCACCTTCAGGAACGTCACCTCAATGACGCACTCCAACTCGCGGCCCATATCCCAGCCGGGACAACCGAGGCGGTTGATCTCGGATCTGGAGCCGGATTTCCCGGGCTGATTCTTGCCATTGCGACCGGCGTTCATTTTCACCTCATTGAGGCCGATGGCCGCAAGGCCGCCTTCCTCCAGGAGGCCGCCACGGCAACGCGAGCCCCCGCCACTATCCATGCGGGCCGAATCGAGGACACTGTCCTACCATCGTCGATGCTGGTAACGGCCCGTGCCTTGGCCCCTCTCCCCAAGCTTCTCGACCTCGCCCTTCCTTTCCTGTCCCCGGACGGCATCTGCCTCTTTCTGAAAGGTGAGCGCGTCGAGGCCGAAATCGCCGACGCTCAAAAAGATTGGACCATGCATCTCACGCAGATTCCAAGCCGCACATCGCAAGCTGGACGGATCCTCCGCATCAGCCGCCTTTCTCGCCGCCGGTCTGCAGGCTCATGAGCGCTTCGCTGCGTGCCCGCGCGCTCGTCGAAGCGGATCGCAAGCTGCAAGAGACGAAGCCCGATCCCGCCGCCTCTCTGCAAACGCAGGTTGCCACACGCATCATCGCGATTGCTAATCAGAAGGGCGGGGTCGGCAAGACCACCACAGCCATCAACCTGTCAACTGCTCTGGCGGCCGCAGGCCACTCCGTGTTGCTGATCGACCTCGACCCCCAGGGCAATGCCTCTACGGGTTTGGGGCTCGCGCGCAACGCGCGGAGCCACGGGATGTTTGCCGTCCTGACAGAGGGCTACGCCGTTGCCGATACGCTGCGCGACACGATGATCCCCGGCCTGTCCATCCTGCCGGCCGACCCTGATCTGACCGCGGCTGAGCTCGAACTTGTCGGCGCCAGTCATCGGGAAACACGCTTGAAGGAAGCGCTGAGCGCCTGGGGTGGGATGGCAAGCCACCACTTCGTCATTATCGATTGCCCGCCCAGCCTCGGCCTCCTGACACTCAACGCCTTGATGGCCGCACAGGATGTTCTCGTTCCGCTCCAATGCGAATTCTTTGCCTTGGAGGGGATCACGCAGATCACACAGACGATCGAGGCCGTCCGAAAGCGGCTCAACCCCGCCCTCTCCCTTCACGGCATCGTCTTGACGATGTACGACCGGCGGAACAACCTGTCGGACCTCGTAGCCAAGGATGTCCGCGGCTTCTTCGGCAAGAAGGTGTATGAGACCGTGATTCCCCGAAATATCCGCATTTCTGAGGCGCCGAGTCATGGCAAGCCCGTTCTCCTCTACGATCTCAAGTCGCCCGGTGCTCAGGCCTATATCCGCCTGGCAGCGGAACTTGTTGATCGTATGAACCCCCGTCCGGATCGCGCGGCGTGAGCGTGCGAGAAGCAGGGCCCCGGCTGGGGCGGGGGTTGGCGGCGCTCCTTGGTGAGGATGCTCCGGTTCAACCCAAAGACAACCTCATCCAACTCCTGCCGCTTGACCTGCTGTCTCCCGGCCCGTTTCAGCCACGCCGGCACGTGGACCCAACCGAACTAGCCGCTCTGGCCGATTCAATCCGTGAGCAAGGCGTACTGCAGCCAATCCTCGCGCGCCCAGACCCGACTGCCCCCGGCCACTATCAGATCATCGCGGGCGAGCGGCGCTGGCGAGCCGCCCAGCAAGCGGGATTGCACGAGATCCCCGCACTCGTGCGCATCCTCACGGATAGCAACGCGATGGCGGCCGCCCTTGTGGAGAACCTCCAGCGGGAGGATCTCAACCCAATCGACGAAGGTGAAGGCTATCGCCGCCTCATTGAGGAATTCACCCTGACGCAGGAACGTGTAGCGGAGAGTGTGGGGAAATCCCGCAGCCATGTCGCCAATACGATGCGGCTGCTCAAGCTTCCCCCATCCGTGCAAACGGAACTGCGACGTGGCACGCTCAGCGCGGGGCATGCACGCGCCCTCCTCACTCACCCTGATCCGGCAAGGGCTGCCCTCGCCGTCATCACACAGGGCCTGAATGTGCGCCAGACCGAAGCCTTGGCAGCACGCCAGGGCGAAGCGAACGAAGCGTCCAAGCAGCGCGAACCGCGCGCGAAAGACCCCGATCTCCAGGCATTGGAGCGGGAGTTGCAAGGCCGGCTGGGCCTCGCCGTGGCGATCACCCCGCGAGGGCAAGGTGGCGCACTTCAGCTTACCTACAAATCCTTCGATCAGCTGGAGGGATTGATCGCCCTCCTCCTGCGGCCGTGATCGCGCGGCGCCAGCTATGATCCACTATCAACTCCAATGCGGCCGTGCCCACGCGTTCGATGGCTGGTTCAAGGACAGCGCCTCATTTGATCGTCAGGCGGAGATGGGGCTTGTCGCCTGCCCCTTCTGCAACGGCACTGATGTCAAACGTGCCCTCATGGCGCCCGCCCTCGGGCGTGGCAACCGTCAGGCCAAAGACCCCGCCCTATCTATGGAACCGGCTTCGCCGCCCACATCGGGGGCGGTGCCCACCGCCAAACCGGCCGTTGCATCGCCGGTGCTCGGCACCTTCGCCGAGACTGAGGAGGCCGACCAGCTACGATCCCTGCTCCGCCGTCTCCGCGCCGAAGTTGAAAAGCATTGCGATTATGTGGGGCCTGGCTTCGCGGAGGAAGCGCGCCGTATCCATTACGGAGAGGCAGAGGCTCGTGGCATCTATGGCGAGGCCACTATGGCCGAAACCGAGAGCCTCGCCGACGAAGGGATCGAGTTCGGTGTGATGCCTTGGCTACGGGGCTCCGATAGCTGAGCGAAGCGCGTCGTCCCGTCCGGCGGCCCCCGTCAGATCGAGAGGCCATGCTCCCGCGCCCAGCTGCTCAAAGGTTCCCGCAAGCTGTTCGCCTGCGGCTGATGGTTGCGGATAGCGGCCAACACGCGGCGGAACGCAGCCATATCGACCCGTCGGAGCACCGTTTTGACCCGCGGCAGGGCGGAGGGTGACATCGACAGAGCATGGAAGCCGAGCGCCACAAGAATAAGCGCATCCAGCGGCCGCCCAGACGCTTCCCCGCAGAAGGACAGCGAAACATTCTCGGCCGCCGCGTGGCGAACGACCGTTTCCAGCAAATCGAGGATCGGCGGCGAGATCAGATCGTAGCGATTGGCCAGATTGGGTGTCCCTCGATCCGCCGCGAACAGAAACTGCATGAGGTCATTGGAGCCGACGGAGACGAAATCGACCTCCTTCATCAGCGCCGGCAGCTGCCAAAGAAGGGCCGGAACCTCCAGCATGGTGCCGACATTGAGCGTCGCGGGCTTGTGCTCCACCCGCGCCACTTCAGCCTCCAGCAGCGCCCGCGCCGCCTTGAACTCTCCAACCGTTGCCACCATCGGGAACATGACGGAGAGATCACGGCCGCGTGCCGCCGCAAGCATGGCCCGCAACTGTCGCCGCAGCGTCGCCGGACGATCGAGTCCGATTCGCAACGATCTCCATCCCATGGCCGGATTTTCGCTGACTGGCAGGTCAGCGCCCGCCAATATCTTGTCGCCCCCCAAATCCAGGGTCCGAAAAAGTACCGGCCGCGCGCCTGCATGGTCGAGTATGCGCGTGTATTCCGCCGTCTGCCGAACGATGAGCGTCTCGCTCGCGAGGTATTTCTCGGCCGCCGCCGCCTGTTCCGCCGCCGCCCCCTCCGGTCGATGCCGCGCTAGAAGCGCGATTTCGGTCCGGTAGAGCCCGATCCCGCTCGCGCCCGTAGCCTCCAGCTGCGGCAATTCCAGCGGCAGGCCAAGATTGACCATGAGCGACACGGGGACGCCATCGGCCGTCAGCGAGGGCTGCTCCCGCAGCGCCACCCACTCCTCCGCATGGGCGCGCTGCAGCCCGAGCGCGCTGACATAGGCTTGGCGGACTTCATCTTCCGGCCGGAGAATGAAAATACCGTCCTCCGTATCCAGAATGGCTTCATCGCCGTCGCGGCAAGCGTCCATCACGCCGCGAGCGTCCGACAGTGCCGGCAACCCTAGAGATCGCGCCAAGATGGCCGCGTGCCCGGCCGCACTTCCCTCTTCGATCACGAAGCCAGCGACCCCGCGATTGTGCCAATCCAGAAGTTCGGCGGGCCCCAACCGCCGCGCGACCAGAATGGCGCCCAAGACGTCAGCGGCGGCACCCTCAGGACCATCCGTTCCATCTTGATCCAGGCGCGCAAGCTGCATGACCAGCCGATTCCCGAGATCCTCGATATCGACCAACCTCTCCCTCAGATAGGGGTCGGAAATCCGCCGCATCCGCTCCCGAAGCTCGGCCATCACGCGCATGACCGCCGCTTCGGCCGAAAATCCCCCCTCGATCATGGCCGAAACGCGCTTCAGCCAGCCGGCGTCGGCGGCGATCAGCCGATAGGCAGCCATGATCTCGCCGGAGGCGTCAGCCGAGAGGGTCTCGGGCGTGCCGCGAATGAGGTCGTCCAGGCCCCGCTGCATGCTCTCACTCGCCGCCAGCAGGCGCGCCTGCTCGACCTCTGGCTCCGCCGCCAGAACATGCCGCCGGGCGACATGCTGCCCGGCGCGCACCACAGGGCCGATGACAATACCTGCCGCCAGCGGAAGCCCGTCGAAGCGGCGCGGCAGCGCAGCGCCGAACCCCTCCCCCCGCACCTCGACGGCGCCCGCCGTCGTCATCATCTCAGCGAGCAGCATCGCAACCGTCTCCAGCGCCTCCTGCTCAAGATCGGTAAATCGCCGTGGCTCACGGTTCTGCACCGTCAGAACACCGATGATATGGCCCGAGCGGCGGATGGGGATGGCAAGGAGTGAGGCGAAGGCCGCCTCCCCGGTCTCAGGCCGCTGAGCGAAGCCCGGATGCTCACGCGCATCGGCGAGGTTGATCGGGCTGCCCATCGCGGCCACCAGGCCGACGATGCCTTCGCCCAGGCGCAACCGCGTCCGGCCCACGGCGCCGGCGTCCAGCCCCCAGGTCGCCGCGAGTTCCAGCACTTCGCCCGTCCGCATCACATAAAGTGCGCAGACTTCGGTCAGCATCTCGTTCGCGACGAGTTCGATCAGCTTGGGAAGCGGCGTGTTCCCAAGCGCCAGGCGCTCCCGCAGAATTGCGAAGAGGCGCCTCGGGCTCCAGGTAAGAGCGTCAGGCCGGGGTGCGGGGTTGTCCACGGGTCGCCAGCAACGCTTCGGCCTCATCCAGCAACTGCCCGAGCACCGCGGTCACCGGCTTCTCCTCGCGCACCTGCCCCACCGACTGCCCAGCCATCACCGAGCCGAGTTCAACATCCCCCTCAATGACAGCGCGGCGCAACGCGCCCGCCCAGAAATGCTCGATCGATAGCTGCGCCTGCTCACGATTGAGTTCGCCCGACTGGAACAGCCGCAAGGTCTCGGCTTGATGCTCGATGAACCGACGGGTTCCCGCATTGGCGATGCCACGGACCGGGATCACCGGAAAGCGCTCGTCAAGCTGCACCGAAGGCAGCGCGTCACGAGCATGCGCCCTGAAAAAGGCTTGCTTGAAGTTCGGGTGCGCGATGCTCTCGGTCGTCGCCGCGAACATCGTCCCGAGCTGGGCGCCGGCAGCACCCATCTCCAACAGGCCAACAATCGCGTCGCCACGGCACAGGCCGCCGGCAACGAAGACCGGCACCTCCTTCACCACCGGCAGAATCTCCTGCGCCAGTACCATCAGAGACACCGGACCGATATGTCCCCCCGCCTCCGACCCCTCGATGACAAGCGCATCGGCGCCCGAGCGCACCAGGCGTCGAGCGAGCACCAGCGCCGGTGCGAAACAGATGAGACGGGCACCCCCATCCTTCACGGCGCGCACGGCGCTGCCCGGCGGCACGCCGCCCGCCAGGACGATATGGCCGACCTTGGCGCGCAGGCAGACGGCGATGAGATCATCCAGCGCCGGATGCATCGTGATGAGGTTGACGCCGAAGGGCCGGTCCGTCAGCGCCTGAGTCGCCGCGATTTCCGCCTCCAACAGCGCGGGCGACATCGATCCGCAGGCAATCACCCCGAACCCGCCCGCGTTCGAGATGGCGGAGACAAGGTTGCGCTCGCTCACCCAACTCATCGCGCCGCCCATCACGGCGTAGCGCGTGCCGAGAAACGCCGTGCCCCGCTGCCACAAGGCGGCCAAGGTGGGGGACACCGCCCGTTCCGCATCGATCCCCGAGGGAAGGGTCACAACCGTGTCAGGCGGCATCGAGGCCATAGGCCGTATGAAGGGATCGCACGGCAAGCTCCGTATAATCGGCGGCGATGAGGATGCTCACCTTGATCTCGCTCGTTGAAATGACCTGAATGTTGATGCCCTTGTCGGCAAGCGCCCGGAACATCGTGCTGGCGATGCCGGCATGGCTGCGCATGCCGACGCCGACGACACTGATCTTCGCGACGTTCGTGTCGGCAAGCAAATCCATATAGCCGATCTGCGGCTTCGCCGCATCCAGGGCCTGCTGCGCCCGCGGCAGGTCCGACCGGCCGACCGTGAAGGTCATATCCGTCATTCCATCCTCGGAGATATTCTGCACGATCATGTCGACATTGACGTTCTCAGTCGCGAGGGCGCCGAAAACCGTGGCCGCGACGCCGGGCCGGTCAGGCACGCGCCGGACGGTCAGCTTCGCCTCGTCGCGCGAATAGGCGATGCCCGAAACAAGTTCCTTCTCCAAAATCTCATCCTCATCCACGACCAGCGTGCCCGGAACGTCCTGAAAGCTCGACAGAACCTGAACCCGCACCTTTTCCTTCATCGCCAGCTCGACACTGCGCGTCTGCAGCACCTTAGCCCCGACCGAGGCCAGTTCGAGCATTTCCTCGTAGGAAATACGCTCAAGCTTACGTGCCCGGGCGACGATACGCGGATCGGTCGTATAGACACCATCGACATCCGTATAGATGTCGCATCGATCCGCCCGCAACGCCGCGGCGAGGGCGACGGCCGAGGTATCCGACCCACCCCGGCCCAGGGTCGTGATCCGGTGGTCGGGGCCCAGGCCCTGAAAGCCGGTCACCACCGCCACTTGCCCCAATCCCATCCGATGGACGAGTTCGGCCCCCTCGATCGTCTCGATCCGCGCCTTGCCATGCGCGCCATCCGTCCGGATTGGGATCTGCCAGCCCTGCCAGGACCGCGCCTCTACCCCCAGCGTCTGCAGAGCGATCGCCAGCAGGCCCGCCGTTATCTGCTCGCCGGTCGCCACCACCGCGTCATACTCCCGCGCGTCGTGCAAGGGTGACAGGCTCTGGCACCAGCCCACCAGCTGGTTTGTCGTGCCCGACATCGCCGAGACGACGACGGCAATTTCATGCCCCGCTTCCGCTTCCCGGCGGACACGCTCGGCGACATTGCGGATGCGATCGAGGTCGGCGACGGATGTCCCGCCAAACTTCATGACGATGCGGGCCATGATACCTTTCCGAGGCGATCCTCAACAGGGTCGCGGTAAGACAAGAACGGTTTCCCGGGCGACAGGCTCATTAGGCGCGCGCCGGCCGAGGCCGTATGATGAGGAGCCGACGCCGCAGCGCGTCCAGCCGAACGGCCGGAACACATAGCCGCGCCAAAGCCCAGGGGCAATGATGCAGCCAGACGCGACCCTTTCCACATCCGAAGTCGGGCGGTTCAATGCTCTTGCGGACCGATGGTGGGCGCTGGACGGCCCCATGGCGCCCCTGCATCGCATGAATCCTCTGCGCGTCACCTGGATAACGCGCCATCTGCGCCAGGCTTACCCGGCGGGCCTCCCTGCCGAAATCC
The DNA here is from genome assembly GCA_963745125.1 of uncultured Pseudomonadota bacterium. Lineage (GTDB taxonomy): Bacteria > Pseudomonadota > Alphaproteobacteria > Acetobacterales > Acetobacteraceae > Acidisoma. The sequence continues at coordinate 185,661 of CAVUWB010000006.1, read as the reverse complement.
TCGACATCGGCTGCGGCGCCGGTATACTCGCCGAGGCTATGGCCCAGGCGGGGTTTGCCGTCCTCGGCCTTGATGCAGCGCCCGCCGCCATCGCAGCGGCGGAAAGTCATGCGGCAGGCCGAAACCTTCCGCTCCGCTACCGCAACGGCCGGATCGAAACCCTGATCGGCGAGCAGATGGTCTTTCCCGCCATCACAGCGCTGGAAGTCATCGAGCATGTGCCTGAGCCCGCCGGCTTCCTGGCCGCGCTGGATGCCGCGCTGGCACCCGGCGGGCTGCTGTTCATCTCGACGCTGAACCGCACGCTGCGCTCCCTGCTGACGGCCAAGATCGGCGCCGAATACATTGCCCGCCTTCTGCCCATCGGCACGCATGACTGGCGGCAGTTCATTTCGCCGCGCGACCTGGCCACCATGGCCGCGGCCACCGGACTGCGGGCGATGGACAGCGCGGGGATGAGTTTCGACCCGCTGCGCGGGCAATGGCGCGCAACCCGCGATCTCTCGATCAATTACATCATGGTTTTCGCAAAGCAGCCGCTGCCGAGACGATCCTTGCAGGGCGGCCCGGCCCCCTGCCCTGCCCGCTCAACCTGACCTTGTCCTGGACGCTCTCCCAGGCAGTCTCCCCCCATTTCGCAACCTGGCGTTTCGACAACAATGGCTGATCAACCCAGCGATGCCCCGGCCGCCGCGCGTCCCGATGACGCGCGGGACACGGAACTCGATGTGATGACCGAGATCGCGGCGCTCTACTACGCCGATGAGGTCACGCAGGAAGACTTGTCCCAGCGCTTCGGCATGTCCCGCGCCAAGATCGGCCGGCTTCTGAAGCGCGCGCGGGACGAAGGAATCGTCGAGATCCGCGTGCGCCAGAACCGGGGTGCTTCGGCCGAGATCGAGCAGGAGTTCACCCGCCGTTTCGGAATTGGGCAGCTCGTCGTGGCGGCTGACCACCGCGATCTGACCGTGCAAAGGACCGCCCTCGCCGCCCTCGTCGCCGGCCATCTCAACCGGCAGCTGCGAGACGGCATGATCGTGGCCGTGGGCATGGGCCGCAACGTCGGTGCGGTGGCCGACGGCATCATCGCCCCGACACAGAGGTCAGTGACCTTCGTCTCAGCCATCGGCGGCTCGCTGCGCGCGGGAGAGATTATGAACCCCGATCATATCTGCCGGCGCCTGGCCGCCCGTTTCGGCGGCGAGAGCGAAACCCTCTACGCGCCCGCTTTGGTTGAAAACACAACTGTCCGGGCCGCGTTGATGCAAAACGAGACGGTGCGGCAGACGTTGGACCGGGCCCGCCGGGCCGACATCGCCCTGATCGGCGTCGGCGACCTCAGCGAAGACAGCAACATGGTGCGGATGGGCTGGTTCACCCCGCAGGAGATCACGGAGGCGAGGCTTTCGGGCACCATCGGCGACATGATGGGCTACGACTTCTTCGACATCCAAGGAAACCCGACGAGCGCGCCGCTGCAGGAGCGGATCATGGGCCTGACCACGTCGGAACTGCGCCGTATTCCGAATGTCATCGCCGTCGCCAGCGAAAGCACCAAGGCGGCCGGGATTCTCGGCGCTTTGCGAACCGGCACGATCAATACGCTGGCGACGAGTTTAAGCAACGCGCATACGGTGCTCAGCCTGGACGACGCGACCCGCCTGAGGCGGTGACGGCGCCCCCCGGCGGGCGCGTTGGCCCGCGTCGCCCGACGGCTCATCGGCCGCCTTCCCAGGCCGCCGCACCCTCACGTTTTTGTTCCGGCCCTCCGCCAAAATTGACGGGCTCAGCCATCACATCAGCCCTGCGGGGGTGTACAGCCAACTGGCTAAAACAAAGCCCTAAATGGAGCTTACGCGCGTTGCGATGCTCGGTCTAAAGGGCTATCCAGAGCGAAAAAAATCGCTCAAATGTGTTAGTTTTCGGGTGGTTGCTCGCCATTTGGGTAGTGCAGCCGGGGTCCATGGCGAGAGGGTCTGAAGGTTCATGTCCGGTTCTTCGATTAGCGGCAATATCTTCCTCGACCAGAACGCCGATGGCAGCATCGGAACAGGCGATACTTTCCTGTCCGGCGTGGTGGTGACGCTCCTTGTTGAGGTGCCGGCGACGGGGCTGTATGTCGCCACCGCCAACACAGCGACCACGGCGGCCAATGGCAGCTATAGCTTCACCGGCCTGGCCGCCGGCACCTATCGCGTGGATGTCACCGCGCCGACAGGCACGACCTTTTCCCCCGCCGGGTCGTCCTCGACCCTGACCAATGCGACGATCGGCACCAACGGTCTGAGCACGACACCCATCGTTCTGGGTTCGAACACTGTCGTGACTAATCAGGATGCCGGCGTCTACAAGGCCGCCAGCTTCAGCGGCACGGTCTTTGTCGACAATAACAATGATGGTTTGGAGGATAATGCCGATACCGGGCTTCCCGGCGTCACGGTACAATTGCTGAACAGCAGCGGTAGCGTGGTCGCAACGACCACAACGGGCACCAGCGGCACCTATACCTTCTCTAACCTGGTACCGGGAACCTATTCCGCGCATGTGGTGGCGCCGTCAGGCTCCACCTATTCCGTCCTGGGTAGCAACGCGACGCCCCAGCCGACCGGCGGCACGGCCACGCCCACCGCCCCCAATCTCATCACCAATGGCCAGTTCAGCACGGTTGGAACCTCGACCTTCTTCTCCGGCTGGACCGAGAGCACCAACACGGCGGCGACTCCCTGGGGTGTCGGTCCTGGCGACGGTCCGGAACTTTACAACTACACGACCTCACTCGCCGAATTCGGCACCCCCGGCAGCTTCAGCACCGATACCTTTGCGGGGTCCCCGACGGCCGACAATGTCAACCCTTATTACGCGACCGCATCCAACGACGCGGCCTTTTTCGTCGATGACGATGCACCTCGGGCAGCGCCATCACCGCGCCCGCCGTCGGCGAGTACGCGCCCAGCACCATCACCGGCACCGTCTTCACAGACATCAATGCCGACGGCACCCAGGAGACGGGCGAAGGCGGTTTCGCCGGCCAGACCGTCCAACTGCTTCAGGGCACCACGGTCGTCGCCACGGCCACCACGGCGGCCAACGGGACCTACAAATTCTCGGGCGTGGCTCCCGGCAGCTACACCGTCTCCGTGACCAAGGCGGCGGGCGACACCTTCTCCACCGCCAGCACTGCCAATGTCACCACGACCTCGGGTAGCGCCGTCACCGCCCCGGCCATCGGCGAATACGGCCCGGGCTCCGTCACCGGAACCGTATTCACCGACACCAATGCCGATGGCACCCAGGAGACCGGCGAGGGCGGCTTCGCGCACCAGACGGTGCAACTCCTTCAGGGCACCACGGTTGTGGCAACGGCCACCACGGCGGCCAACGGCAGCTACAGCTTCTCCAGTGTCGCGGCCGGCAATTACACGGTCTCTGTCACCCAGGCCGCGGGCGACACCTTCACGACCGCCGGCACCGCGAATGTCACCGTCACAAACTCCACGAACACCGTTGCCGCATCCATCGGCGAGCACACGACCACAACCACGGCCGCAACGGCGCCGACATCCATCACCATGTCCGCCTTCAATGACTCTCTGACGCTGGATAACAAAAGCTATACGGTCAGTGGCAGTCAGGGGAATGCGACGATCACCGCGGGCAACGGCAACGACACGATCAACGCCGGCGGCTACAACAACGCCATCACCCTCGGCAGCGGCAATAATACCGTTACCGGGCCAGAGGGCAGCACGACGGTGACGGCCGGCAGCGGGAACAACAATATCAACGTCAGCGGCTATAACGACACGATCACGCTCGGCAATGGCAACAACACCATCACCGGCCCGCAAGGCAGCACGGCCGTGACGGTGGGTAGCGGCAACAACACGATCGCCCTCCAAGGGTCGGGAAATACGATCAATACGCTGAGCGGCAACAACACGATCACGGCGGGCGCGGGCGATGATACCGTGAATACGGAATCCGCCAATGATGTCGTGACGCTCAGCGGATGGGGCAATCTGATTACCGGCGCATCGGGCGCGGACAGCTTTATCGGCGGTAGCGGCAATACCTATCAGGTCAGCGGCACCGGCAGCACCGGCAATTTGGAGGTCAAGGATTTCTCGCTGAACAACGGCGACGTGCTCGACCTTTCCAAAGTTCTGACGCAGGCCGGATGGAACCAAGCCGCAACGACGCTCGCGGGCTTCCTCAAGGTCAGCGAAGTGGGCACGAATACGCTCATCGGCGTCGATCCGACCGGCAGCGGGGGGAACTTCCACACGGTCGCCACGCTGGACGGGCTGGGCGTCTCCTCGCTCAGCATATTGCAGTCCCATAACTCTATCACTTTGTGATCATTCGGGGCGCCGGCCCGACCGGCGCCCCGAAGCTCTCTCTTGCAATCTCACCGCCCATTGCTAACCTTGGCGCCACTCACAGGAACCGGGACCAATCTCATGAGTGGCAATGTCACAGGCCAGAGCATGCCCAATACGACGCCCCGCGAGGATCGGAGAGGGGCTGCCCCGGCACCAGCCGCTCCGGCGCCGGCACAGGCCGCACCGGAACAAACCAATCTGGTCGAGAATATGTTCGCGCCTGAACTGTTCGCGACGTTCGCCTCCAGCTTTTCGGTATCCGCCGGCAGTCTGACGATCAAGCTCGTATCCACCCGTTGGGATAATTCGGTGGAGCCCGCTGTCCAGAAGGCGGTTGTCGTCGGCCGCATCACCTTGCCGCTGCAAGGCGCGCAGACCTTGGCCGCCGGCCTGCAGAATTTTCTGTCCCAAAACGGGCTGGAATATGTCCCGATCAACCGCCCCCGCACGCGCGCGACCGACGCCGTTGCGTCATCGCCGAATGCCGCCACCCCTTGATCTGTGCGGGCTGATCTGGCGGCCCCATGATGCAAGGGACGCTACCGTCTACCAAGCTAGGGGGCATAAATCGCGCCAAGATAATGGCGCTGGCTTTCGAGTATTTCCAAACCAAGCGGCTGGTTGAGACCAGTCAGTTGCTTGATCAGGTTTTGGCAAGCGACCCGGACAATGCCGAAGCGCTCGACCTCGCCGGGCTCGTCGCCTTGTCCGGCGGAGATGTGGCGACAGCCCTTGCACGCACGGCGCGTGCCGCCTCGCTTGTCAACGACGCGCGCTATCACTGCAATCATGGGGTGGCACTCGGGCATGCGGGGCAGCATTGGGCCGCGGTAGAGGCCTATGCGAAAGCGCTGTCTCTGCGCCCCGATTATCCCGAGGCTCATAACAATCGCGGCGTAGCGCTCGCGCGCATCGGACAAAACGATGCGGCGGCAGCGGCGTTTCGCGCGGCGATTGACCTGCGTGCGAATTACGCCGAGGCCTGGATGGGCCTGGGCGACGCCTTACAGTCCACGAACCGCCTGCGGGAGGCGATTTCAGCCTACGAGCACGGGCTCTCCCTTGACCCGACATTGCCGCGCTCCGCGTTTGGGCAAGCGCTGCGCCGTCTCGGCCGACGTGCCGCCGCGCTCGCGGCGTATCGTGCCGATGTCGCGGCCCGGCCGGATGATCCGGATTCGCTCAACAATCTCGCGGCGGCCCTATCCGATGCGCATAACGAGGGCGGCGAGCAAACCGCCGACGGCGCGGGTTGGGCAGAGCAGTCGCGGCGGCGTCGGGACAAGCTGTTGGAGGCCGTGGTTTGCTGCGAGCGAGCGATTGCCCTGCGCCCCACATTTCAGGAGGCGTACAGCAATCTCGGCAATCTTCTGCGCAGCCTGAACAGGGCCGCGGAGGCTGAGCCCGTTCTGCGCCGCGCGATCGCGCTGCGGCCATCCGATGCCTCGGCCTATAACAATCTCGGCCTCGTCCTGCGGGAACTGCATCGGCATGACGAAGCTCTCGCCGTGCTCGACCTCGGCCTTGCCCTGGCGCCGCAAGACGCGGAAATCGCCTATAGCCGCGCCGCCGGCCTGCTTCTGCAGGGGCGTTTCGAGGAAGGCTGGCCTGCCTATGATTGCCGCTTTCGCATCGGGCAGGCGGGCGGAAGCCTGAGCATCTTCGAGCGCAAAGCGCCATGGCGGGGAGAGGCGGCAGGCGGTCGGACGCTGATGCTCATGGCCGAGCAGGGCATGGGAGACACGATCCAGTTCGTGCGTTATGTGCCGATGATGGCTGAACGCGGCATGCGCGTTGTTGTGGCAGCCCAAGCCCCGCTTTTGCCCCTTCTGCAAACGCTGCGCGGCGTCGCGGAGGGCCAGGTTCAAATCATCAACCAGATCGGCAATTATCCGCCTTACGATCTGCATTGCCCCATGCTGAGCCTGCCACTTGCCTTCGCAACCAATTTGGAAACCATCCCGGCTCCGAAGGCCTATCTGGCCGTGCCCGAAGCCGCCGCCGCGCGATGGTCGGCCGATCCTCTTGCGGGGGGCGAGAACAGGCGCAGGCTTCGCGTCGGCCTCGTCTGGGGTGGAAATCCCCGGCATGTGAACGACTTCCGGCGCTCGATCCCTCTGGCAGTGCTCGCACCTCTTTTCCACGTGCCGGATGTCGCCTGGTTCAGCCTTCAGATCGGCGAACGGGCGGAGGAGCAATATACTTTGCCGCGAGAATTGCTGCCGCCGGACGGCATGACCGATCTTGCCCCGCGCATCACGGACTTTGCCGAAACGGCCGCAGCCGTCGCGGGGCTCGATCTCGTCATCTCTGCCGACACGGCGGTCGCACATCTCGCGGGCGCTCTGGGAAAGCCGGTCTGGATCATGCTGCCCCGCGCGCCTGATTGGCGCTGGCTGACGGCGGGCAGCAGAAGCCCCTGGTATCCATCCGTGCGTCTGTTCAGGCAGGACGCCCGCTGCCGATGGCATCAGGTCGCCGATGATTTGTCTGAAGCTTTGGCCGAGGAAGCGAAGGCGAACGCCGATATCAGCTCGGCGGCGCGTCCTGCGGCTTCTCATCCAGCAGCCGGTAGCCGACACCCGGCTCATTGATCAGCAGCGCGATCGTGTCAGCGCTCAGCTTCTGGCGCAGATGCCAGATATAGACGCGAAGATACTGAAGATCTTCGACATGCGCGGGGCCCCACACCGCCGTCAGCAATTGCCGGTGCGTAACCACCTTGCCCAGATTGCGCATGAGGATTTCGAGTAGCGCGAATTCACGGCGCGACAGGGAGAGGATCTGCCCGTTCTCGCGCACCTCTCGGCGATCGAGGTCAAGCGTCAGCGGCCCTGCCTTCAGAACGGTCTCGACCCCCTCCTGCATGCGCCGGTGCCGCAACGCCGCACGAACGCGCGCCAGCAACTCCCCGACGCTGAACGGCTTCTCCACATAGTCGTCGGCCCCGTTGTCGAGCGCCGTGATCTTCTCGCTCTCCTGGTCGCGCGCCGAGAGGATGATGACGGGAACCGCGCTGAAAGCCCGCAGGCGCTTCAGGACCTGCTGCCCGTCCTCATCCGGCAGCCCGAGATCGAGCAGAACGAGGTCGGGCGCCCGCGACGCTGCCAGCCGAAGTCCTTCGGCCGCGGTCATCGTCTGCTCCACCTCGTAGCCGGCGGCATCCAGCGCCGGGAGCAGAAAGCGATGGATCTGCTTCTCGTCGTCAATAACGAGCAGTTTGGCGCGCGTCACGCTGCCGGGCCTTCCGGTCCATGCAAATTGGCGACCGGCAGGCTGATCGTGATGATGGTGCCGGGCAGCCCATCCCGCGCCAAGTCCAGACGCGGGCTTTTTGCCGTGATCGTTCCACCCATGGCCTGCACGAAGCCCTGGGCGATGGCGAGGCCGAGCCCGGTTCCCGGCGCCACCCGGTCGCCGCGTTTGGCGCGATAGAAGCTATCGAAGACATGGTCGAGGTCTTCCGGCGGGATGCCTATCCCCTCATCGGCCAGCGCCATCGCCACCATGTTCCGCTCCGTCGTGACCCGCAGCGCGATGCCGGCGCCGACAGGCGAATACTTCGCGGCATTCTCGACGATATTCGTCAGCGCCTGTTCCAGCAGGCTGGGGTCCGCGCGCACGGCGATACCATCCGGCAGGCTCACCGCCATATGCAGCGCATCGGGTACCCGGGCGATCACCGCATCGATCAGGGGTGCCAGTTCCACCGCCGCCAGCCGGGGTGCGATCTCGCCGCCCTCCAACCGGGTGAGGTCCATGATATTGCCGAGGAAACGGGTCATCCGTCCCACATCCTCCTCGATACTCGCCAGCAGATCCTGCCGCGTCGCCTCCGGCAGCTTCGCCCAATGGCCGCGCAGCGTCTCGGCGGCGCCACGGATGCCCGTCAGCGGGGTGCGCAAATCATGGGACAGCGAGTTGAGCAGCGCGGTGCGCAGCGCCTGGGTTTCGGACAGGGCCGCCCCACGGGCGGCTTCACCGGCCAACCGCACACGTTCAAGCGCCACAGCGGCCTGATCGGCCAGGGCCGAGACCGCCTGAAGCGTGGGACCGGAGAACGGCCCTTCGGCAGGCGGCCGCACGCCGAGCACGCCGACGACGCCGCGACTGGTGCGGATGGGCATGAACCGCCAGGCGGCGGAGGGCAGGGTGGCTGTGCCGGCGCCGGCCTCCTCCTGCCGGCTCAAGGACCAGCGCGCGGCGGCCAGGCTGCCGTCATCCAGCGGTTCAATGCCCTCTGGCCGCAGAGCACGGGTGAGGAAGCCGGACGGCGTATCGGTCAGCACCGCCGCCTCCGGCGCCAAGGCCGCCGCCTGCTGCGCGATTTCCGCCATCAGCTCATCCTCGGTGGCAGGCTCCCCCAGCCGGCGGCTGAACAGGCCGATGCGCCGCAGCCCCTCAACCCGGCCTTGCGCGGCCAAAGCTTCGGCACGGACCCGCCCGGCGAGCACGCCGGAGGAGACGGCGACGATACCGAACACCACCAAAGCGATCAGGTCGCGCGGAGCGGCGATCGTCAGCCGGTAGAGCGGCGGGATGAAGAAATAGTTCCAGCAGACGAAGCCCAGCACAGCGGCGAACAGTCCGATCGTCAGCCCTTGCAAGGCCGCGACCGCCATGACGGCGGCCAGGAAGACCATGCCGAGCGCTTCATGGTCCACCCAATTGCGGAGCAACTCGCCGCCGCCCACCACCGCCGCGATCATGCCGATAGCCGTGAGCCAGGGCAGGGGGGCACGCGGCAGGCTGAGGCGAAACTTCCGCGGCGTCCGCTGGATGGAGGAGGGGACGATATGCAGGTTGAAGTCGGGCCCCTGGCGCAGCAAGTTCTCGGCAAGCGAGGATTTCGACCAGAATCCGGCGCCCGAGATGCCGGAACCGCCGTGGCCTTGGCCGGCCGACCACGATCTGGGTCACATTCCGCTCGCTCGCCAGCGCCAGCGCGATCGCCACCACGTCGCGGCCGGCCTTGGTCTCGACCTCGGCGCCCAGCCGGGCGGCGAGCGCCTTCGGCGCCTGGCTGCGCAGGAGACCGCCCATATTATCCTTCGGCCGTTCGACATGCAGCGCGATCCAGGGCGCCCGCATCGCGTCCGCCAATTGCTTGGCTCGCCGCACCACCGCCTCGGCCGAGGCATCCGCGCCGATCAGCGCGAGCACGCGCTCACTCGCGGGCCAGGGGCCCTTGATCGCGTTGAGGCGCATATAGTCCTGCACATCGGCATCGACATGCTGCGCGACGCGGCGAAGGGCAATCTCGCGCAGCGCCGTGAGATTGCCTTCCCGGAAGAAGGCGTTGAGGGCGCGGCGGGCCGTTTCAGGCCGGTAGATCTTGCCCTCCGTCAGCCGCTTGCGCAGTTCGGACGGCGTGATGTCGATCAGCTCGATCTCGGCCGCGAGTTCGAGCACCTGGTCCGGCAGGGTCTCGGTGACGCGGACGCCGGTGATGCGGGCGACATCGTCGTTCAGGCTTTCGAGGTGCTGAACGTTGAGGGTCGCCCAGACCGGGATTCCGGCCTCCAGCAGTTCGGCGACATCCTCCCAGCGCTTGGCATGGGTGCTGCCGGTGACATTGGTATGGGCGAGTTCGTCGATCAGAATCAGCCCGGGCTTGCGCTCCAGCGCGGCGGCAAGATCGAATTCGTCGAGAACCTGCCCGCGATAGGGAATGTGGCGCGGCGGCAAAATCGGCAGATCGCCGATCTGCGCCGCAGTCTCCGCCCGGCCGTGGGTTTCCACGACGCCGATCAGGACATCCACACCTTCCGCCGCGCGCTGACGGCCGGCGGCCAGCATCTCCCAAGTTTTGCCGACGCCGGGTGCAGCGCCCAGGAAGATGCGCAAGCTCGCACGGCCCTCGGTCGCAAGGGCTGCTGCCAGCGCATCCGGGTCGGGGCGAGCGTCTTCAAGCATCGATAGCCGCCGTGATACTCGGTTTTTTGCCAGGTCGAAAGCAGCGCAGGATCGCGGCCGGTCAGCGGTCGGGCGGCACCAGCCTCGCGATCAAATCGGGATCGACATCTTCGATCGTCGCTGGGCTCCAACGCGGCGCGCGGTCTTTATCGACCACCATCGCGCGGACGCCCTCGGCAAAATCCGGCAGCCGGATGATCTGGGTGACGAGAGCAAGCTCGGCGTCCAAACACGCGGCGAGCGACCGCCGCGCCCCGGCCCGAAGGGAAGCAAGGCTCCAGCAGAGGGAGGAGGGGGACATCCGCCGAAGCACGGTGAGCACCCCCAGGCTCCAGGGCGTGGCCTCCGCTTCCAGCGCGGCGAGGATGCCGGCCATGCTATCCGCGCTGAAGCAGCGGCCGATTGCCGCGAGATCCGGTTGCAAAGCATAGGGCGGCAGCGGCGCGGCGAAGCGGGCGATCGCATCCGGACCCTCCTGCGCGAGGGCGGCCGAGAGCGCCGGAAGCCGGGCCGCCGGGACAAAGGCGGTGCCGAGCCCGCTATGGACGATATCCGCCCCCTCCAGCCGATGGCCGGTGAGGCCGAGATAGGTGCCGAGAAACGCGGGGAGGCGGGGCAGAAAGAAGCTCGCGCCGATATCCGGCGCCAGGGCGATCGCCGTCTCGGGCATGGCCATCATCGCTGCTTCCGTGACCACGCGATGCGCGCCATGGGCGGAAATACCAAGGCCGCCACCCATGCAGATACCGCCGATGAGGCTGATATAGGGCTTCGAGTAGCCGGCAATGGCACCGTTGAGGGCATATTCCTCGGCGAAGAATTGCTTTGCCGCCGCGTGATCGCCCGCAAGGACCTGTGCCCGCACCGTGCGCACGTCGCCGCCAGCACAGAAGGCGCGCCCCTCGCTTTCGACCACCACCGCTTCAACGGCGGGTTCGTCCCGCCATTGGTCAAGCGTCTGCCGCATGAAACGGATCATCGGCAGGTCAAGCGCATTGAGGGCTTTCTGCCGGTCGAGCTTCAGCCGGCCGACCCTGCCATCCCGCACGGCAAGGACACCCGGCCCCGTGGCCGGCCTGGCTGCCGCGGCGACCTGGCCGGCCGCGGCTTCACGTCCCTCGCTGGCCATCGCCTCACGCTCCCATCAGCCCACCGGCTCAGCTTGGCCGGCTTCCGGGAGGGAGGCAACCATCCCTCAGACGAAGGTCTGCGGCTGGGCACCGCGCCGCCCCAAGCGGCCGCGCACCCGCTCGACCTCCGGCCCCACGATCCGGATCGGGGCACAGGCCAGCGCATCACGGATCAACTGCGCCTCCGGCCCGGTGGCGTGGCCCCCTGCCTGCGCCGACGGCATATCGCCGCCCAGCAGCATCGCCGAATCCTCCCCGGTATCAAGGAAGCTCTCGGTGGGCAGACCTTCCGACAGGATCACCGCATGCCGCGTCAGCTCGATGTGGTGATAGGTAATCGTTGACCGCTCCACCTGCCGGATCGTGGTGCCGTTTACCAGCCGTTTCGCTGGGATAAGAACCGCCTGGGCCAGGATGGCGTGGTCCGGCGACAGCAGCAGGTCGCGATGGGGTGCGCCTTGGGCGAAAGCATGCGCCTGGATGAGGATAGGCCAGACGCGCTCAGGCTCCGCATGCGCATCGCAATCGATGTCCCGCCGGCCGGCCCAAACGATGGCGAGAACCTCGCCCAGGACCGTCAGCACCTCATCGCCGGGCTTAAGCACCTCGACCGGCCTTTCGCCGCGCGGCGTCGCGATGCGCGTGCCTGTGGCGAAACACGGGACGACGGTGATCACGGTATTGCCGGATGCCGCCGTCACGGAGAGGTGGCTGGCCGCGATACCGCTGAAGTTCAGCGTATCGGTCGTCGTGCCGGAGGTCAGGCTCAGCGTGCCGCCCGAGGTGCCGGTTGTAAGCCCGGTCACGCCGTCCAAGGTGATGCTGTCGCCGAAGGAAAAGCCCTTGATGCTGTCGCCGTTAAAGGCGGACAGCGTGCCGGCGACAAGCCAATCATCGCCACTGTCGAAGGTGATGGTGTCGAAACCCGTGACCTGGCACCCAATGCCGCTGAAGGTGCCGGTCGTTCCAACGGGCTCCGACCCGAGTTCGAGCACGCTGCCCGCGCCACCTCCGGTCACGGCGCCCGTGAACACGGCGCCTGCTTCGACGACGAGATCATTCGATGCCCCGGTCGTGAAGCTGATCGCGGTGCCCGTGGTCGCCGTGGCATCGATCGTCCCGGCATTGATAACCGTGCCGCCATCTACCGCGACGCCGATGGTCGTCGCCTCGATCGTCGCGCCGGCGATATTGGTGACCAATCCGCCGACGGCCAGGCGAACGCCGTAATCAGCGCCGTAGATATAGCCTGAATTGCTGAGCGTCGCCGCCGTGTTGCCGGTCAGCACGCCGCCGTAGGTACCGATCACGGAGCCGGTATTCGTGATCGTGCCGCCCGCCCCGAGATAGACGCCGTAGCCTGACAGCCCGACCGCGCCGATATCCCCGCCATTCGTCACCAGGCCGATACCGCCGTTGATGAAGACGCCGGTATAGTCGCCATAGATGCTGCCGGTGCCGCTGTTGGTGACGGTGCCGCCCTTATCCAGTTCGACACCGTTACCGTCCAGCGTCGTGGTGACGATGCTGCCGGTATTGGCGACGGTCCCGACGGCGCCCGCGATATCGATGCCGCCGATGCCGCCGAAGATCGTTCCGGTTCCGGAATTCGTAACACTGCCGCCGTCACCGAGATAGACGCCGTCATACTGGTTCGGAGACGGGTTAACGACTGCCTTGAGCCCGCTCGAGTTGATCGTGCCCGTATTGGTAATCGCGGCCAGGCCCGTGGTGATATCAACACCGTTGTAGTAGCCGGCGATCACACCCGAATTCGTGATCGAACCGCCGCCGGCAAGGTCGATGCCGTTCGCGCTGAGCGCCGTCGCCGTCACGCTCCCTTCATTGCTGATCGTCCATCCTGTCGCGGGCTCGCTGCCACCGGATGGCCCGGTGACGGCAACCCCGGTCGATACGATCACGGAACCTGCCGCCGAGATCGTCGTCGAGCCGGCAGTCAGCGTTATGCCCTGCGTGACGGGCGTGGATACGGTTCCAGACATGATCCCTCCGACTGATCGACCCGCTAAACCCTAGCGCGATGGGCTTACCGATCGTTTAATAAGAGGAATAAGAATGGTGAGTTTTGATGAAAATAAGTTGTCCACTCTGCCTCGCCATCCGCTGCGAGGATGATAACGTTACGTTACCGGTTCATCAATACCGAGTCTCAGCGCTATTGACCGCGCATGAGCGTTGAGGCCCTCAGCCTCCGCCAGGCGAATGGCTGCGGGACCGACGGCGCCCAGAGCCGCCGCGTCGCCCGAAACCCAGGTCGTGCGCTTGAGGAACTCGAAGACCGAGAGGCCCGAGGCGAAACGCGCGGTCCGCCCGGTCGGCAAGACGTGATTCGGCCCCGCGATGTAGTCGCCCACCGCCTCGGGCAAATCCCGCCCCAGAAACGCCGCGCCGGCATGGCGAATGCCGGCGAAAAACGACTCCGGCGCGTCGATCATGATCTGCAGATGTTCGGGCGCCAGCCGGTTGGTCAGCGCCGCCGCCTCGTCCCAGTTGCGGACGATGACGATCGCGCCATGCCGCTCCCAGCTTGCGCCGGCGATGCCGGCCCGCGGCAGCCGGGGCAGCGCCGCTTGAACGGCCAGCGTCACCGCATCGGCGAAAACCGCATCGGTCGTGACCAGGATGCTCTGGGCGCATTCATCGTGCTCGGCCTGGGCGAGCAGATCCATAGCCACATGGTCAGGGTCGCAGCCGCCATCGGCGACCACCACGACTTCCGACGGGCCGGCGATCCCGTCGATCCCGACCCGGCCGAAGACCTGGCGCTTTGCCTCGGCCACATAGGCGTTGCCCGGCCCCACGATCCGATCGACCGGGGCGATGGTTTCGGTGCCGAAAGCCAGGGCGGCGACCGCCTGCGCGCCGCCGACGCGATAGATTTCCGTGACGCCGGCGCGGTCCGCCGCCGCGAGGATCAGCGGGTTGAGGATACCATCCGGCGCCGGCACGCAGATCGCGAGGCGGGAGACGCCCGCCGCGCGGGCGGGCAGCGCGCTCATCAGCACCGAGGACGGATAGGCAGCCTTCCCGCCGGGCACGTAGAGCCCGACGGCATCCAGCGCGGTCCAGCGCATCCCCATGCGGTAGCCGACCGCATCCTCGGTTTCGAGGTCGCGCGGAAGCTGCGCTTTATGAAATGCCTCGATCCGCGTCGCCGCCAGGTCGAGGGCGGCTAGAAGCTCGGGCGAGACGGCGGCCTTGGCCGCCGAGATTTCCTGCGCAGTCACCCGCAGCCGGTCCGGCGTCATCGCCACACGGTCAAACCGGCTCGTATAGTCGCAGAGCGCCGCATCGCCACGGGTGCGCATATCGGCGATGATCGCGGCAACCTGGGCGACCGACGCTCTCGGTCGTCTCCCGCGCCTCCGCGAGCAGCGCCACGAACGCGGCCTCGAATTCCGGATCGGCCGTGGATAGCCGGCGCATCACACGCTTCCCTGGTCCAGCGCCTGGCGAAAGCGGGCAATCCAGGCGCCGATCATCTCCGGCCGTGTCTTCAGCGCCGCGCGGTTGACGATAAGGCGGCTGGTGACGGCGGCGATGACCTCGGTCTCGACGAGGCCATTGGCGCGCAGCGTGCTGCCCGTCTGCACGAGATCGACGATCAGCCGCGAGACGCCGAGACGGGGCGCCAGTTCCATGGCACCGCTGAGATGCACGACCTCGGCATGGATGCCGCGCGCGGCATAGTGCCGGCGCGCGATGTTCGGGTATTTCGTCGCCACCCGCACCCGGGACCAGCGCGCCGTATCGTCACTGCCCGCCGTCTCCGCCGGTTCCGCGACCGAGACGCGGCACCGGCCGATGCCGAGGTCGAGCGGGGCGTAGATTTCGGCATAGTCGAATTCCATCAGCACATCGGCGCCGCAGATGCCGATATCGGCGGCGCCGAAGGCGACGAATGTCGCGACGTCGAATGAGCGCACGCGGACGATATCGAGCGCGGGATGGCTGGTCGGGAAGCGCAGGCGCCGGCTGCCCTCATCGAAGAGATCCGCCGGCGGCTCCACGCCCAGGCGGGCGAGCAGGGGCATGCAATCGGTCAGGATACGGCCCTTGGGCAGCGCCATCACGATACCGCTCGCCGCCGCGCCTTCGGCCTCGGTATCCGCGCGGGAAAGTTCGACTGTCTG
Source organism: uncultured Pseudomonadota bacterium (assembly GCA_963745125.1). Taxonomy (GTDB): domain Bacteria; phylum Pseudomonadota; class Alphaproteobacteria; order Acetobacterales; family Acetobacteraceae; genus Acidisoma. The sequence continues at coordinate 170,079 of CAVUWB010000006.1, read as the reverse complement.
GGTCATGGCAGGGGCGTCTAGCATCCGGCCGCCTCTCGGCAAAGCCATGACTCCAGCGACCCGGAGCTGCACGGCGGCCGGAAACGACCCGGAAGACGCGCCCTATTAGCGGCCAGCGGCCAGAATGAAGGCGCAGAGGAAATGCAGCAGAGGATTGCGGGCGACCTCCCCGGTCGCGCAAGGTGGCGGCGGTTTCCCCGCCATGTGCCGCCTCCGGTATTCCGCGGCGCGGAACCAGGGGGCCGGGTCCAGATCCCGGGGCGCGCCGATGGCCAGATAATGCGCGAAGATATCGCGCGCGCGCCCAAGCTCCGCCCCGTAGCTCGCGACGTAAAACTCGATATCGAAGAGAGGCAGGGGGCTGAACCGGCGCTCCGCCCGGTGCGCCAGATAGTGCCGGAGCGCCGATTGGCCGGCCGCGAGCCCATAGGCCGCATGATACCAGCCGGGATCGAAGTAAAGGCTCGGGCGGTGGCCGAGCGCCTCGCCCTCCAGAACATAGTGGCAGAGCGGATTCATCCTAGCCGGCGGCGCATAGCGCTGCCGATACCAGACGCCGTCGAAATACGGGTTGGGCCGGCGAAATTCCCGCCACCCATCGGACACGTAATGATCGACGGCATCGAGACCGGCCTGATGCACGTCCGGCCCGTTGATGTAGTAGTAGTTCTGATCGATCAGCCCGGAGGCCCGCAGGATATCCCGCTCGTCACGCGGCAGCCGGCCCTCGGTGCGGCCGCTGCCGCGATAATGCTCGAACGGGTCGAGGCCGGCGGCGGCAACATCCGGGTTTTCTGCCTGATAGTAGCGCGCGTCGAAATCCGGGTTGGGGCTGACCGAGCCGCCCACCCGGAGAGATAGGTAGTGGGCGAGGGCGGAGATGCCCTCGGGCACCGCATGGGCGGCGCGGTACCAGCTCGGATCGAACCAGGCGATCGGCCGATGCCCCGCCGCCTCGCCGCCGTCGAGGTAATGGATCAGCGGGTCGCCCACGAGCGGCGTTCCGAACTGCGCCTTATAATAGGCAGGGTCGAAAGCGGCGTTTGGCCATCTCCCCTCCTGCCAGCCAAGGGTCTGGTAATGCTCCACCGGATCCACCCCCGCCGCTGCGATGTCCGGATGCACGCCCCGGTACCAATCGGCATCCACGGCGGCATTCGCGGTGGCGCGGGCGCCCGATCGGCCGCTATCCGGTTTTGTGGGCTGGGACGCGATGCCACTCACGGCGTGGTCGTCTCCTGGAACACGATCCGATCGGGCTCGCCGGGCGGGGCGGATTGCTTTCTTAACCAAAACCGTGAGTCCCATCGCTTAAGACGTGGGTGATTCCCCTATAGCGCGAAGCCCAGCTCTTCAATGCGGTCATCCTCCCTCGCCATGGCATACGGCTCCTCGCGTCTGCCGTCTCCCGTCTTGGCTTGCCGCAGAGAGACACGGTAGCTGAAACGATCCCACCGCATGGAGGCATGCAGGAGCAGGATGGGGCGGCCATCCGCCCCCCGCATCAAGCGACGCAGCGAAAAGATCGGCGCGCCGGGCGCGAGGTCGAGCACCTTAGCGACGCCCGGCGGGGCGGGCGCGGCGCTCAACAGTTGCTCGGCACTGTCGGCCACATGGCCGTGGCCCTTGAGGATGTCGATGAGCGGCAGCCGGTCAAGCGCCTCCTCACTCACCGCGCGGCCGATATGCTCGGGCAGATGGACCGAGCTATGGCTGACCGGCTGGCCCATCCGCCGGCGTAGCCGCGTGACCCAGAGCACGCGGGAATCGCACGCCACCCGGAGCGTCGCCGCGAGATCCGGCTCCGGCCTGATCCAGGAAAACCCCAGCAGTCGCGGCCGCATATCGGCGACCTCGGCCACCAGCACCGTCTCGATCCCCTCGGCCAGGTTGACGACGAGGGGTGCTGGGCGCGGCAGGATCGTCGCACTCCGGCCCTGGCTTCGTTCGATCAACCCAGCCCGCTCCAGCTCCTCAAGCGCGCGGCGAACCGTGATGCGGGAAACCTGGAAGCGGCTCTCAAGCGCATATTCGCTGGGGAGGGCACCAGCCACCGGGTAACGATCCGAGAGGATTTCGTCGCGCAGAGCTTGGTACACGCGCGCGTAAAGCGGCGGCCCCGGCGATTGCTGCACTCGTCCTCGCATTGTGCCTCTCAATCCCCCCTGATTACGGACGCCACCGCAGAGGCGCGTGGTGCGCCGCGCACGAAGATGTCATAACAAGTACCATCCGCGATGACGATCCTTTTGCCATGATGCCGCACGGCTCCGCCGTTTGACCCTGCCCATCCCTTCACAATCGATTGGCTCCGAGAATGCTTGACAGCGCCGACGCAACCTCGGCGGCGGCGGACCCGCCCAAAGGCACCCGCCGCCTGCTGATTCCCTTGGTTGTCGCGGTCGCTTTCATGATGGAGCAAATTGACACCACCATCATCACCACGGCGCTGCCCCGAATGGCGGCAAGCTTCGGGCGCAGCGCCGTTTCGCTGAACCTCGCGATCACTGCCTATCTCATCAGCCTCGCGGTCTTCATCCCCATCAGCGGCTGGGTGGCGGACCGTTTCGGCATGCGGCGGACCTTCATCACCGCCCTCGGTCTCTTCACCCTGGGTTCGCTGTGTTGCGCCGTCGCGCCCGATTACCAAGCCCTGATCGCCATGCGGGTGCTGCAGGGGGTGGGTGGTGCCATGATGACGCCCGTCGGGCGCCTCATCCTGCTTCGCAGCTTCCCCCGGAAAGACCTCGTGCGCGCGATGACCTATTTCACCGTGCCGCTCGTCGTCGGGCCGACGCTCGGCCCCGTTCTCGGCGGATTGACCACGCATTATTTCGGCTGGCGCTGGATATTTCTCGTCAATCTGCCCGTGGGCGCGATCGGCATGGCCGCCGCCGGGCGCTTCCTGCGCGAACAGCGGCTGCGCAGCCCGCCGCCCTTCGACATGCCCGGCTTCCTCATGACCGGCGCGGCCTTCGTTCTGCTGCAGATCGGCATCCAATCTATCGGCGATCGCGGCTACCTGCCGGTGGCGGCCGCGCTCTTTCTCGGCGCCGCGCTGATCTTCCTGCTCTATGCGCGCTACATGCGCGGGCTCCCCGACCCGGCGCTCGACCTGCGGCTTCTGCGCATCCCGTCCTTCCGGGTCGGCGTGCTTTCGGGCGGGGTCAGCCGCATCGGCATGAACTCCGTCTCCTTCCTCCTGCCGCTGCTGCTGCAGCTCGGCTTCGGCTACAGCCCGATCCATTCCGGCCTGATCACCTTCATCGGCAGCTTCGGATCGATCCTGACCCGACCGCTGATGGGCAGGCTGCTGCGATTCTTCGGCTTCGGCCGCTTCCTGTCGATCAACGCCGTCTATGGTGCGATCGGCGTCGCCGGCTTCGCGCTCATCGGCTTGGGCACGCCGGACTGGATGATCCTCGCCTGGGGGCTCGTCGTCGGCACGGGCCGGGGTATGCAATTCACCACCCTCAACACGGTGAGCTTCGTCGATACCCCGCCCGAGAAGCTCAGCCGCAGCACCGCGCTTTCCGGCGTCGCCCAGCAGCTCACCATGGGTTTCGGCGTGGCCGTCGCGGCCACCCTGCTTAAAATCCTCGGTCGAAGCGGCACGGGCGTCACGGTCGAGACGTTCCACCACGTCTTTCTGGTCATGGCGGTGCTGACACTCTTCTCCATTCCCGGCTTCCTGACGCTCGGCCCGGAGACCGGAGCCGCTGTCAGCGGCTATCGCGCCGCCAAGGCATAGGATACTGGCACGCGGGACACCCCATCGATCGGAGTAGGCTTCGTGCTGCGGAAATTCGGCTTCGCTCTGCTTCTTCTGCTCGGCACCATCCCCATGGCACGGGCGGATGACAAGCTGACGGTCCTGCTCGACTGGTTCGTCAACCCTGACCACGCCCCGCTGTTCGCCGCCCAATACATCGGCGCCTATAAAAAGGAGGGGCTGGACGTGACTTTCATCGCCCCGGCCGATCCCAGCACGCCGCCGCGCGAAGTGGCGGCGGGGCAGGGGGATCTGGCGCTCAGCTACCAGCCGCAGCTCTACATGCTCGTCGATCAGGGCCTGCCCGTCGTCCGCGTCGGCACGCTGATCGACAAGCCGCTGAACGTGCTGACGGCACTTTCCGGCAGCGGCATCAAGACGATGAAGGATTTCAAGGGCCGCCGCATCGGCTACTCGGTCAGCGGGGTTGAGGATGCGCTGGTCGGCACCATGCTCGGGCATGTCGGGCTGTCGCTGTCGGACGTCACCATGGTGAACGTGAATTTCGCCCTCGTCACCGCGCTGCTGTCGCATCAGGTGGATGGCGTCATCGGCACCTACCGCAACTTCGAGGATAATGAGCTGGCCGAGAAGGGCGCGACGCCGGTCATCTTTTCGCCGCAAGACTACGGGGTTCCGGTGGATGACGAGCTGATCGTGCTCGCCAACAGGAAGCGCCTGGGCGACCCCCGGATTGCCCGCTTCCTGGCCGCCGTGCAGATGGGCACCGCCTACCTGGTCGCGCATCCCGACAGCATGTGGGCGGAGTTCGCCGCCCAGCATCCGGACCTCAACAACACCCTGAACAAGACGGCCTGGTTCCAGACCATCTCCTACTTCGCCGCCGATCCCTTCCGCCTCGACGAGGCCCGCTACCGGAATTATGAGGCCTTCATGGCCGCCCATCACCTGATCGCGAAGTCGCTGCCGCTCTCGGCCTATGCCGTGCAGCTCAATCGGCCCTAATCCGGCGATGGAACCGTCCTTGCCCCTCGACCTCGATCACGGCCTGTTCGGGCGGCTGCGACGGGATACGTCCGCGGCCTGGGGGCAGTATATGCGCCACCCCTTCCTGCTCGCGCTGGCCCGGGGCACGCTGCCGCTGGAAGGCTTTCGCCGCTTCCTGATTCAGGACTACCTCTATCTGATCCAATATGCGCGGGCCTATGCGCTCGGCGCCTATAAGGCCGAGAGCCTGGAGGAGATCCGCGCCGCCTCGAAGATCCTGACGGCGATCCTGGAGGTGGAGATGCCGCTCCACATCGCCTATTGCGCCGAATGGGGCCTGACCGAGGCGGATATGGCGGCGGCACCCGAGGATATGCGGATGCTGGCCTATACGCGCTTCTTCCTGGAACGCGGCCTGGCGGGGGACAGGCTGGATCTCGACGTCGCACTCGCCCCCTGCATCGTCGGCTATGCCGAGATCGCCGCATGGATGCTCGCCGACCCCGCCACCGTCCTCTCCGGCAACCCCTATGCGGCCTGGATCGAAGCCTATGCCGGTCCCGAATACCGCGCGGCGGTCCGCGTGGCGATCGAGGGGCTGGACACGCTCGGGGAACGCCGGGGTGCCAAGGCGCGCTATCCCTCCCTGTTGAAAACCTTCCGGACCGCGACGCTGCTGGAGGCCGCTTTCTGGGGGATCGGCTGGCCCGCCTGATGGCCACCACGCCGGCAGATGCCGCGCGCTGCCCGGGCATCCTCATCGAGGGGCTGAGCCTGCGCTTCGGCGCACAGGTGATCTTCGAGAATCTGACGCTGGAGGTTCCCGCCGGCCGCATGCTGGCGCTCCTCGGCGCCAGCGGTGTCGGCAAGAGCAGCCTCCTGAAGATTCTGGCCGGCCTGCTCCCCGCGAGCGGGGGGACCGTCCGCGCCGGCGATGGCGGCCCGATGAGCGGCCGCATCGCCTATATGGGCCAGACGGATCTGCTCTACCCCTGGCTCCGGGTCATCGACAACGTCATGCTCGGCAGCCGGCTGCGCCGCGAGAAGCCGGACCCGGCACGCGCGATGGACCTGCTCGAACGTGTCGGCCTCGCCGGCCGGGCGCGCGCCCTGCCGATGGAACTCTCCGGCGGGATGCGGCAGCGCACAGCGCTTGCGCGGACGCTCTACGAGGACCGGCCGATGGTGCTGATGGACGAGCCCTTCTCCGCGCTCGACGCCGTGACCCGCGCGCGGGTGCAGGCACTTGCGGCCGAGCTGTTGGCGGGCCGGACGGTGCTGCTGATCACGCATGACCCGATGGAAGCCTGCCGGCTGGGCCACCACCTTGTCGTGATGGCCGGCCATCCGGCTGTGTCCGGCCCGCCGATCACCGTTCCGGGGCGCACACCCCGCGCCGTGGATGACCCCGATCTGCTGCTGATCCAGGCCCGCCTCATGCGCGCGCTGACGGAGGCCGACAACGGATGAAGCGCGCGCCCCCCACCCTGCGGCCGCTCATCACCCTGGCCGGGCTGCTCGCCGCCTGGTGGTGCATCACGCGCTTCGCCGGCATCCCCAGCTTCATGCTCCCCGACCCCATCTCGGTCGCACGTGCCATGGTGACGGAGGCGCCGGTCCTGGTCTGGAGCACGCTGACGACGCTGGCGGAGATTCTGCTCGGCCTCGTCATTGGCACGGTGCTCGGCGCGGCGCTCGCCCTGGCGATGATCTTCTCCCGCCCGCTCCAGCGTTGGCTCATGCCGCTGCTGCTGCTGAGCCAGGCGATCCCGGTCTTCGCCCTCGCCCCGCTGCTGGTGCTGTGGTTCGGTTTCGGCATCAGCTCGAAGGTGGTGATGGCGGTGCTGGTCATCTTCTTTCCCATCACCGCCTCCTTCTTCGACGGGTTGAGGCGCACCGATATCGGCTGGCTCGATCTGGCGCGGACCATGAACGCCAGCCCCTGGGCGATGCTGCGCCATGTGCGGCTGATGGCGGCGCTGCCGTCCTTCGGTGCCGGGCTGCGGGTCGCGGCCGCGATCGCCCCGATCGGCGCCATCATCGGGGAATGGGTCGGCGCCTCCGCCGGCCTCGGCTATGTCATGATGAACGCGAACGCGCGCGTGCAGACGGATGTGATGTTCGCAGCCCTCTTCGTGCTGGCGATCGTCACCATTCTGCTCTGGGTGATCGTCGATCGGCTGCTCAAGCGGCTGCTCTATTGGGTGCCGGACACCACCACTGGCGATTAGAGCGGTATCGGATCAGGTGGAATCACCTGATCCGAGGATTTGCGTTCTTAATCAAAAACATAGATCGGGATCACTTTGTCTAGCCGAAGTGATCCCGATCTAGCGCCCGACCGCGCAGTCATGGTCCTGAAGCGCCTCGCCATTGCCCATATCGCCGAGCGCCGGGTCCGCGTGATTATCCAGCAGAATGAAGCCGGGCTCGCCGCCGGCGAAGGTTTCGCCCGCCAGAACCAGCGTATGCGACCCCATCGCGGCACGGGCACCCGGTTCGCCATCGGCCAGCAGCATGAAGGGGTTGGCGCCGAGCGTGGCCCCGTTGATACGCACGGCGCTATAGCGGGCACCGGCCAGCGGCTCGGGGAAGGGCGCCCAGCGCGGGCCGATCGATGCCGCGTGACGCGCCAGCGCAGCCCGCACATCGGCGCGGATGCAGTCGATATGAATATGCAGTTGATCCTGCGTCCGGCCACTGATGCTGTTGATCGCGAGGCTGAGATCCTGCCGGGGGAGCGTCTTGCCGAGCCGCGCATCCACCAGGCCGGTTTCATTCCAGGCCTCGGCGAAGAAATTGGGCGTCGCGGGCGCGAGGACGGCCGGACTCTCGATGCCGGTGATCCGGGCCGTGGGGATCAGCAGATACTGCGTCTCCCCCACGATATCCTTCAGGATGGCATAGCCCTCGGCCAAGTCGACCACGGCGCAGGGCGCGGGGTGGCCGAATTTCGTCTGATCGACCACGCAGCGGTCATGGACGATCTTCCACAGAATATTGGGGTCGGTGGCGGCACCGAGCAAGACGATCGGCAATAGCGAGCCGATCACGGCCACCGCCGCGATTATCCCTCGCATCCAATCCTGCCGCTTTCTCATCGCCAATCAGCCTTTGTCGCCTATATGGCCTGAGTTTAGCGCAGCCGCCACGGCCTGTCGTGTTACCGCTGAACGCCGACCGCCCATGCGAGGATACCGACCCGATGACGCTTGAGATGAAATTGCTGCTCTGGTCCGTCGTGTTCGGCCTGCTGCAAAGCCTGGCGACCGGCATGGCCGTCACCGGCCAGCGCGGCATCGCCTTCGGCGCCAGCGCGCGAGACGATCAGCAGCCGATTGAGGGCGTGGGCGGACGGGTCATCCGCGCCTTCGCCAATTTCAAGGAAACCTACGTCTTCTTCGTTGCCCTCGTCCTCGCCGGCCAGCTGCTGAACCGCCATTCCGGCCAGACGCTGCTCGGCGCCAACCTCTATTTCTGGGGCCGTATCGCCTATTGGCCGCTCTATGTCGCCGGCGTCCCGTTCCTGCGATCCCTCGTCTGGGTCGTCACCGTAATCGGCCTCGTTTTCATGCTTGTCGGCATTGCGTAAGATATTCGTTGATCTCTACGCTGCACTGCGGTATAGCCCGCTCACGATTGTTCGCGAGATGCGCGAACGGTGATTCTCGTTCGACGGCTGCTTTCCACCAACGGAAACCAGCTTCGAGTGTCATCTTTTTCCGAACGATCATCCTCGAACCTGTTCCACTCCGCATCGCGCGGGGAGCACGGACACGAACCGCCCGGACAAGCGTCAGGGCGGCGTGGAGCTTCTTTTGACTGAAACCAACACGACCACGGCCGGCGGCTTTGCCTCCCTCGGCCTCAGCGAGCCGATCCAGCGTGCCCTGGCGGCCCTCTCCTTTACCGCACCGACGCCGATCCAGGCGCGCGCTATCCCCGAGCTTCTCGCGGGGCGGGACCTTTTGGGCGTCGCCCAGACCGGCACCGGCAAGACCGGCGCCTTCGGCCTGCCGATCATCCAGCACCTCCTGAACAACAGAACGCGCCAGCGCCCTTATGGGACACGCGTGCTCATCCTGGCGCCGACGCGCGAACTCGCGCTGCAGATCGATGACAGCATCCGCCGCTTCTCGGCGGGCACCGGGCTGCGCAGTGTCGTCATCCTCGGCGGCGTCGGCCGTACCCCGCAGGTGCAGCGCATGCAGCGCGGCACGGATATCGTCGTCGGCACGCCCGGCCGCATCCGCGACCTCATGAACACGCGGGAGCTGCTGCTCGACCAGGTGACGCATTTCGTCCTCGACGAAGGCGACCAGATGCTTGACCTCGGCTTCATCCGTGACATCCGGGCGATCATGTCGGCGCTTCCGGCGCAGCGGCAGTCCATGCTCTTCTCGGCCACCATGCCGGAAGAAGTCGGCAAGCTCGCGGCGACCCTGCTGCGGGAGCCGGTGCGCGTGCAGGTGGCCGCCGAAACGGCGACGCCCGACAAGATCGAGCAGCATGTCTATTTCGCCGATGCCGGCGCCAAGAAGCATCTGCTGGTGAGCCTGCTGCGGGACACCGCGATGGAGCGGGTGATCGTTTTCACCCGCACCAAGCGCGGGGCCGACAAGGTGGCCGAGCATCTGGAAGCCTCCGGCATTCCGGCCGAGGCGATGCACGGCAACAAAAGCCAGAATGCGCGCCAGCGCAGCCTGGAACTGTTCAAGACCGGGCAGGCCAGGGTTCTGGTCGCGACCGACCTCGCCGCGCGCGGCATCCACGTCACCGGCATCACGCATGTCATCAACTACGAGTTGCCGAACGAACCGGAGAGCTACGTCCATCGCATCGGCCGCACCGCGCGCGCCGGCGCCTCGGGCATCGCTTATGCCTTCTGCGACCCGAGCGAGCAGGCCTTTCTGCGGGCGATCCAGCGGTTGACGGGTGTTGTCATGCATGTCGCCGGTCCGCATCCGGTCTCCTCCGCCGGCGGGCAGCCGGCCGAGGTGGTGCGGTTCCGCCCGGCGGCACCGGCCCATGCGCCGGCAGGCGAGCAGGAGCGGCCGAAGCGCCGTGGCCGCCGGTCGGGCTCGGGGCGCCGCCCGCGCCAGAACAAGGCGGCCTGAACGCATCTCGGGGCTGGGGCGCGGCGGTTGCCTCTGGCCTTGAGCGCCCGGCATTCGTAGGAGAGACCGGTCTTCATTCTGTGAGTCTCTGCCGATGGCCGTCTATACCGAAGTCACCGACGATGCGCTGCGCGACTTCCTCTCCGCCTACGACATCGGGGAGGTGGTCGCCTTCCGCGGCATCGCCGAGGGCGTCGAGAACAGCAACTATATGCTGCGGACCACGACCGGCGATTTCATCCTCACCCTCTACGAGAAACGGGTCGATCCCACCGAACTGCCCTGGTTTCTGGGGCTGATGGAGCATCTGGCGGACCAGGGCGTCTCTTGCCCGCAGCCTGTCCATGGCCGGGACGGCAGCGCGCTCCGCATGCTGGCCGGCCGCCATGCCGCCATCACCACCTTCCTGCCCGGCGTCTGGCCGCGCCGGCCGCAGCTTGCGCATTGCGCCCCGCTCGGCGAAGCGCTCGGCGCGGCTGCATTCGGCGGGGCGGAGCTACGCGCCGCGCCGCGCCAATGCGCTCGGGCCATCCGGCTGGCGGCCGCTGCTGGAGCGCAGCCTCAGCCGCGCCGATGAAGTGGCGCCCGATCTGGGGCATGAGCTTTCGCGAACGCTCGACCGGCTGCTGGCCGAGTGGCCGCAGGGCCTGCCCGAGGGGCAGATCCATGCCGATCTCTTCCCCGACAACGTGTTTTTCCTCGATCATCAGATTTCCGGCCTGATCGACTTCTACTTCGCCGCGACCGACGTGCTTGCCTACGACCTCGCCATCTGCCTCAACGCCTGGTGTTTCGAGCAGGACGGCGCCTTCAACGTGACGCGCGGGCGGGCGCTGATCTCCGCTTATCGGAACGTGCGGCCGCTGACCGACGCCGAAGCCGAGGCGATGCCGGTGCTGGCGCAAGGGGCCGCGCTGCGCTTCCTGCTCACGCGCCTCTATGACTGGCTGTACACGCCTGCGGGCGCGCTGGTCACACCCAAGGACCCGCTGGAATATCTGCGCAAGCTGCGCTTCCATCACCATGCCAGGGGTCTTTCCGCCTATGTCGGTTGAGGAGCGCGGGGGCGGAACGCCGCGTCGTCGAAATCTGGACCGATGGCGGATGCAAGCCCAACCCCGGTCCTGGCGGCTGGGCGGCAATCCTGCGCTTCGGCACGGCGGAGCGGGAGCTGAGCGGCGCCGACGCCGCCACCACCAACAACCGCATGGAGCTGACGGCGGCGGCCGAGGCGCTGGAGGCGCTGACCCGGCCTTGCACGGTCATGCTGCACACCGACAGCGAATATCTGCGTAACGGCATCACCCGCTGGACCGAGGGCTGGGTGCGGCGGAGCTGGCGCAACGCCGCTGGCGACCCGGTGGCGAATATCGACCTATGGCAGCGGATTTTGGCGGCGGCCGCGCGGCACGAGATCGATTGGCGCTGGGTGCGCGGCCATTCCGGTAACACAATGAACGAGCGGGCCGATGTTCTGGCAACGCAAGCGCGCGCGAAATTGAACGAAGCGGGTTAACGCGGCGCCGTCAATCACCTCCCCGTCATCTTGCCCTCACAACAACTTGCTTCCTCAACGGTCTAGTCTTGTCAGTCGATAGCGGGCATCTTTGGAGCCTGATGACCGAAGGTGGCGAGAACCGGAGGTCTGAATCAGGCGATCAAATCAAAAGAGTTGGAGCGTGATGGTGAGCGGGGGCGAACCAATCACGCTCTAATGTCGCTACACACCTCATTCGGACTTTTCGTAGTTGCATTTGCAACTTTGGTATAATTCGTGGATGGCGGAACGTGGCAATGACTGATGCGGCTACCATGGCCATGGGTGATTCAGGGCTGGAGAATTCAAGCGACGCTTTGGGGTTGGAAATCGATGACCGCGTCTTCTTCGAAGGTGCGTTGAGCCGGTCCAATGCCGCTCACCTCCACCACCGCTTCTCGGCGGCTCGGCCCTTTCCTCACGTCGTGATCGAAAATCTTTTCAGGCCGGAATTTCTGACGCGGATCTCGGAAGATTTCGGTTCCATCGCGCTCGGCGACCGGGTGCATTACAACACCGCGAACGAAATCAAGCGCGGAACACGGCCGAACGCCAGCCTCGGCAGAGCGAGCCAGCGCTATTTCGACGCGATCCACCGGGGCCCGTTCCTCCAATTTTTGGCAGCCGTCAGCGGGATCAACGGTCTGCTGCCCGATCCGTCCCTGTTCGGCGGCGGTCTGCACGAGATTCCGAAAGGTGGCCGTTTCAGCGTCCATACTGATTTCAATCGGCACCCGGTGACGGACCTCGACAACCGGCTCGTCTTCATCACCTACCTGAACAAGGATTGGCAGCCCGCATTCGGCGGCGCGCTGGAGCTTTGGGATGCCGCATCCCAACAGCGGGCGGCGGACGTCATGCCTCTGTTTGGCCGGTCGATCCTGTTTGCTCACTCAGCCAAAAGCCTGCATGGACACCCGCAGCCCGTGGACACCCCGGACGGGCGGCCGAGACGATCCGTGGCCGCCTATTTCTATACCAACGGCCGGCCGGATGAGGCGCGGGAGGAGCGTCACACGACACGCTTCGTTCAAACAGGCCAGCAGGGTTCCGCCCAGTTCGGCCGCTGGGGCCGCCTCATCGTCACGGCGAACTATATCTCGCCGATGTTCATGGACGGGGTTCGCTTGGCGTTGCGAGCGGGATCGCGGATGCGGCGTCGCTGACCCCGCCATAGTCCAGAACCTCCGCGGGAGCGGAAGCCCGTGCGCGGAGCCTGGGCATACGCGCCGCGACCCATTCCGTCACCGATGCGACGAAAGCAAGCACCGTCGCCTTGCGCCCGAGGATCGGCTTCTCGACGAAGTGCCAGGAGAGGGCGGCGAAAGCCGTGGTGAGTATAAGCGTGCTCGGCAGCAGCACCTGCCACGGCATGACACGCCCGGTCGTTTCAAAAAGCGCACGCGCAATCGGGAAATGGAAGAGATAGATGCCGTAGGATAGATCGCCGAACAGAATGGGCGGCAGCCGCCTAAGCCCGATATAGATGGTGGCATAGGCGAGCGGCGGCGCCGCGAGAAAAACGAGATTTGGCGAATTCAGAAAAACATAGACCGCGACGACGGACGCCCAAAACAGCGAGGCGCGATAGGGTAACACAGATTTGAACAGATACCCCGCGACTCCAAACAGAAACGACAACACCAGCATCCGGCCTGGCACATTCCAACCCTTGTGATAGGTCGTGCCATGAAGTGCCATGATCGTCATCAACAATGCAGCCGCGATGATGACAGCGCCGAGCGCACTTCGCCGGCGGACAATTCCAAGCAAAGACAGAATGACAAGGCAGATATAGCAGTCCAGCTCGAAAGGGATTGTCCAGAGCTGCAGATTGATCGGCCGCCCATCGAAGACACCCGGCAGGGTGAATTGGATGTCGCCCAAAATGGTCAAGAAATATTTGTGGAATAGCGGCGAAGAAAGGTAAGTGCCGATGGGAAGACGGGTGACCAGAAGCCCCAGGACCACGGCGCTCGCGATGACCTCCACCGCGAGGGCTGGAAATATACGCATCGCGCGAAGCGAGAGAAACTGCGGGATTGAATTACGGAGAAGGCTGCCGGTGACAAGAAACCCCGAAAGAACGAAAAACGCCGGAAGAACACAGAGATAGATGGGCGCAAACCAGGATTGCCACAGCCAGACCCAACGCGCGTGATCTGAAATATTGATGACATGGATCAGCAGCACCGCCACAGCCAAGCCAATTCTCAGATAATCAAAGCCCGTCGTGTTGCGCTTGTCCGCGTTGATTACCTGCTCAAAGGTCAGGACTTGATTCAATCTCATCATCTCCATTTTTCGCCACGAGATTACACAGAGGCGTGAGCCAAAGCCAGCACAATGACGAACCAACCGTCATAGTTCAAAGTCTGGCTCACGATCTTCGGTAACGTCCTCGTCATTTTCCATGGATGCTCCGCATAACCGCATTCTTTGCGGCGAACTGCCGCGCACTGCTATAATGTTGCGACAGTATGGAACGGAGACCGGATGCCCATCTCGGTTGCAATGGCCACCTTCAATGGTAGCCGCTACCTGCGCGAGCAGCTCGGCAGCATCGCCACGCAGAGCCTTCTTCCGGCCGAACTTGTGGTCAGCGACGACGGCTCCAGCGATGATACGCTCGCTCTCGTCTCCTCGTTTGCAGAATGCGCCCCGTTCCCCGTGCGCCTTCTGCCGCGAGACGAGCAGCGCGGTTTCGCGGACAACTTCCTGCATGCGGCCCGCGCCTGCCGGCACGATCTGATCGCCTTCTGCGACCAGGATGACATCTGGCTGCCACATAAGCTCGCGACCGCCGCCCAGCGCATGGACCGCGATGCGAGCCTGCTCGCGATGCATCGCCTCACGACCACAGACGAGGCTATGAAGCCGATTGGTTTGTGGACACAAGGCATTGAGAAGGACGACGTTTTTCCCGCGCTGACGCTTGATCCCTACATCAACGGCTGGGGCAACTCGATGTTGTTCCGCCGCTGGCTGGTCACCGAGATCCCGAGTGATCACCGCCCGCGCCAGCCGGAACACGCCGAGCGCCCCCTCTCTCATGATACCTGGATTTATGTTCTGGCCGCGGCGCTCGGCAACGTTTCCCACATCGCTGAACCTCTGGTTCTGTATCGGCAGCACGGCCGGAACGCGATCGGCGTGGATCAGAGCGGCGGCGCGCAAAAAGCGAAGCGGAAACCGCCACTATCCATGCGCCTTCTCCGTGAGCGCATGGTCTTCTACGGCCACATGGCGCAACTCTTCGGTGAGCTTGCGCGCACACCCGGCTTCGCCTATGCCGCTGCCGCCCAGGCGGCAGCGGCCCGCTATGCGGAACGTCGGGAGCCCATCGCGGCGCGCTTCGATATCTATGACGGCCCATCGCTCCCCAGCCGCTTGCGCGCCTTCCTTGCCGTCAAGCCAAGTGCCGGCCTCCGGCTGAAATCTCGTGTCAAAGACCTGCTGCTTGGTGTCGCGGGACTGCACACGCTCCTTGATTGACAGAGAGCGGGCATCGCAGATCACATGAGCCGGACGCCGCATTCCCTTCTTCCAGAGCCCGAACTGGGCACCCCCATCCCGAAAATCATCCATCAAACCTACGGCAGCCAGGACATGCCGGAGGCACTTCAGCGCAACGTGGCCGACCTCAAAGCGATGAATGCCGCCTGGGACTATCGCTTCTACGATGATGCCGCTGTCGAGGCTTTCATCACTGAGCATTACGGGCCCGACATTCTCGCACGTTACCTCCGCATTGATCCAAGCTACGGGGCGGCGCGCGCGGATCTGTTTCGCTACCTCGCCGTCTACCATCATGGCGGCGTCTATCTCGACATCAAAAGCCGCTTCCTACGCCCGATCGATGAGGTGATCCACGGCGATGAAGGTTTCATCGTCGCGCAATGGAGCAATGGCGCGGGCGAGAAATACGAGGGGTTCGGGCTGAAGCCGGAGGTTGCATCCGTCCCCGGCGGGGAGTTTCAGCAATGGCATGTCATCGCGGCGCCGGGACATCCATTTCTTCACGCCGTCATCAGCGCTGTCCTCACGGGCATCGATCGCTACCGTCCTTGGCGAGACGGCACCGGCAAGGTCGGCGTGATGCGGCTGACCGGCCCTATGCTCTACACGCTGACGATCGCGCCGCTCATGACGCGCTACCCCTGCAAATTCGTGGCGAAAGAGGCGATGATCGCTCTCGATTACAGCATCGTGTCAGGCAATTCTCACCGCAGCCTGTTCAAAGCGCATTACACGACAAATGAAGCGTCCATCGTCACGCTTCCGGGGCACTTGCGTCTTGTCCACACCGCCTATCGGGCCGGCCGCGATCTCAAGCGGAAGCTCGGCGGTCGCTGACAGGTGGGATGCTCACGGTTGGAAGTGATTCCTCAAAGCGACGAATTGCGGACGCGGCACGCCGGTCACCGGGTCCAGCCGCATCGGATAACTCGGCTTCCACCAGGCGCCCGCGCCCCATAAAGCCACTCCCCAGAAGACATCCGGGGCCGATGCCACGTCATCCAACACGCCGTTCAACGCCGCCATTCCCGTCGCATCCGGCGGCGCCCCGGTCTCACCCAGGAAGAGTTTGATCCCCGTCCGCCGTGACCAGGCAATGGCGCCCGCCAGCCGTTCCCGCCCGATCGCGGCGGAGGGGACCGGCTGCCGATAGGTTCCGCTCCCGTTCGGGTCGAGATAGAGATGCAGTTCCAAAACCCAGTTTTTCAGCGGATCGATGATCTGTCCCGTGAAAGGGCGGTCAGGGCTTATGTCTGCCGCGCTGCTCCAATGCCCATGTGGCACCAGGATGGTACCGGTGAAACCCGCCGCGCGGATAGCAGCGATCGCCCAATTCCAGATCGCGGCATAATCGACATCCGAGCCTGTATGCGGCTCGTTCATCAGGCCGATCGCCACATCGTCATGACCGAAGGTGACAGCGATGCGGCGCATGAGGTCCACGTAATCCCGCGCCGCTTCCGGGTTTTGCAGAATATCGGCGGGCTTTCCGCCGCCATTGTAGAAACCGTAGTCGTGCGGATCGATCACCGTCACCGCACCATGATCCCGATCCTCACGAATGATAGCCTTCATCGCCTTGACCAAGCGCGGATCGAACGGCCCCGCCGCCTGCGGTTGCAGACGAAGACTCTTGAAGGGAAGGCGGATCAGCGTGACCTGCTGCTGAAGATAATAGGCCGGGTCCGGGATGAGATAGTTGACCCCCGGCTTGAACCCATTGCCGAGTTCAAGGCCGCTCTCCGCGACACCCCATAGGACCTTTGGTTGACCGTTCGCCGAGGCGGAAACCGGCCCGGCCAACAGCAAAGCGAGCGCCAGACAGAGGCGCGCACAGCGAAGAATCACGATCTTACAGCCTCGTGTCAGGATAGGCCGCCGGCGTCAGCATGCGGTCCACGACCGCATCCCAGCTCCGGGAATCATCAATGATGAGTGTCGTATTCCCCAACGCCGCCGTAATGGCCGCCTTGATCGACGCGGCATCCCCGGGCGTGTAACCGAAACGACCGACGGAATCGCCGAGCGCGAAATGCGGGCATACCGCCGGGATCGAGAACAGCCGGAACTGTTTCAACTTCAGTGACGTATCAATGAGATAGCGCGGCATTTTCGTATCGATATACGCGGCCACGCCGAAATCCGCATGCTGGATATAGCCCAACGTCTCCGCGAAGGCCATTTCGGGATGAATGACGATGTTCGGCGCCTGCAGCTCGACCGCCGCCTTGCCCGCGCCGATGATGTGGAAATCGATGTCGGGAAAAGCTTCGGCGGCGATTTTGAAAAACCCAGCGTCGAAGAGCATGGAGCCGACCGACACGCAACCGCGACGGTCGCCATAAGGGTTGGGATAAACCTCGGACGCCATCGCACGATCAATGCCATGCGGTACGTAGATAGAGGTTTCCGCATGCGGCATGCTCGGCACCATGTATCGCGAAGGCAGTCTCACCGTATCGATCTTGTCGAAATGGCGCCGAAAGTCGCGCTTGATCGTCGGCGCGCAGTCGATCACGTCAAGCTCGTCGGAGGCGAGGTAGATGATGCGCGCTTTCGGATTCAGCCGTTTGATATCGGCGATGAAGATCACCGCGATGCCGGATTCGACGAAAACGATGTCGGCCTCGCGAAGCCAGCCTCGCGGCTTTTCAGGGATCAAAAAGCGATAGGTCTTGAACAGCGCGGCCTCGACCAAACCGAGCCGTGGCCGTCGCATATTGAAGGGGTGCCAGGCGGTTCGCCAAAGGTAGCACTCGACACCGTCCCGCACTTCGACACGATTGGCCTGCTTCGACAGGCTCGACCGCGTATCGCCACGATGCTCGGACAGCCGGGAGAGCCCGACCGAAAAAAAGCGCGTCTTTCCCCTTCGTGCCATCTCGGCCGCGATGAAGTGGATGCTTGCCTTTCTGAGACTCCGAAAGTCATGCGCAGAAATGAAAAGGACGTTCACCGGGCGATGCCGCCGACGATCTCTGCTGATTGCATTGGTTCCTGCGCTGCGCGTGATGATCGGGCCGGGGCGAATGCCCGCTGAGGATGTTCGTCATCCTTGATAAGAATAATACGCCGGAGGCCGAATTAAGAAAAGGCGGTTCCGCCGATCGACGGCAGCGTCATTTCGCGCTGTCTCTATGATGTGTTTTCATCTTACGCACTATCTCATGCTATGATGTCAGCCTTCCGGAATAGGGCCGCCCCCGCCAGCATGATCCAGAGCAGTTCGATCACCCGCGCTTCCCATATCAATCCCGTCGGCGCATGTCTTGTCCTCGTGGCGTTGTTCTTCAACATGTTTCTGTGCTTGTTGACGACGCGCGCCGGCATCCATTTCTCCGCCACGATTGTCGCGGTCATCGAACTTCTCATCATGGCCGTCGGTCTCGCAGCGATGCGGCATCAGGTGACACCGCGGGCGGCCCAGGTGATCGGCATCCTCGGCATCTTCCTCATCGGAATGAAATTACTCAATCCAGCGCTGGATCTTAAGATCATTTCCGATATCGGCATTATGTACATCTTCTACGAACTTGGAATGATGTCATCCATGCAATCCGCCAACCGGCTGGTCTGGTGGGCGATCTGGATCGTCGTCGCGGTCGGCTTTTTCGAGCTGCTTCTGCCAAACATCTTCGTGAGCCTGTTCGATGAATGGACATATTATGTCGACAAGGGCGTGATCGCGAAAACGGTCGTGAACTACAGCGGCACGAGCTTTTTCATCAGCGGCCAGCGCGGCGGCTCCATGAGCCGGACTTTCCTCCCCTCGCTGTTCGGGCCTCATCGTGTCGCCTCGGTCTTCCTGGAACCTGTTTCCATGGGGAATTTCTCGGTGCTGGTCTTCGCCTGGTGCATCAGCACACGAGCCGACCAGAGAATGAAGAAAGCCCTGTTGTTCGGATTGGCCGCGCTTTGTTTCATTCTGGGCAACTCTCGCTTTGCCTCCGGCTGCTGGGTCCTCATGGCCCTGCTTCGCGCCACGCCTCTCTACCGCTCGCGCTTCGTCGTTTTCTGCCTCCCGGTCCTCGCCGTTCTCGGTCTGGCTCTCGCCGGCTCGATCCATGAAATGCCGGGGGTTCTGCCCTCAATCCTGCATGATGATTTCGGCGGTCGGCTGCTGTTTTCGGGCCGTTTGCTGAATTACTGGTCGTTCCAGCAGTGGCTGGCTCTCGCGCCCTCGCAGGTTTACACCTCCGATACTGGCTATGCCTATGTGATCAACAATCTCGGCTTGCCGATGGCGTTGTTCTGTCTGGCAATCTTCGCCTTTCACCAGCCGCGCACGCCGGAAGCGGCCTCCATGAAGGCGATGATCTCGGTCTATATGGCAACGTCGCTTTGCATCGGCGCCAATATGTTCACGATTAAAACAGCGGCGTTGCTGTGGTTTCTCTACGGCGCGTCCAACACCATCCAGGGCATCGCGCTTCCCCGGGCGAGCCTGCGGATCGGCCTGCCGCGAGGAGCGGTGCGTATCTGATCGAAAGCGCCTGCTTCAGAAATACCGTTCGAGGATTGTGACGACATCCCCGGCCTCAAGCCGGGAATCGGCGGTGATCCGGCCCGTGACGGTGGCGCCGGCCCCGTCGGGACCTTCGGGGCTCAGGGTGCGGACATCCCGCGCATAATCTGTCACCGCCCGGTAGGTGAAACCGCCGGCCAGCGCGACGGCGCCCAGCATCGTCATCCCCGGCTGGAACGGATACTGGCCGGGATGGTTGACCTCGCCGAGAACCGAAATCGGCCGGTATTGCACGACCTCGACGGAAACGCTGGGGTTCTGCATCAGGTTTTTGGTGATCAGCGCCTGGGCGATCGTCGCCGCCAGGCTATTCGCAGTCACATTGGCGGCCTGCAATGTGCCCACGAGCGGGAAAGCGATGGTACCGTCCTCGCCCACCGTGAACGTGTTCGTCAGCTGGGTCTGATCGAAGGTGATGACCCGGACTTGATCGCCGACGCCGAGCCGGTAGCCCGTATCGGTGGGCGGTGGCAGCAGCGGCAAATCGCCGCCCGGCATGCAGCCAACCAGGCTCAACCCGGCGCTGAGAAGAATTGCGGTGCCGGTCATCCTCCGTGTCAGGCGGACATCTCTCAAAGCAATCTGCAAGCGCGCGGGTGTCATCGTGGCTCCGGACCAAATAGGGGTGTCATCAAGAGGCAATATCTCACCGTCACCCTACTCGGAAATACTGATCCCGAGCACAATGCTGTTGCTTGTGTAGTTCGTGCCCTGGTTCTCGGAGGTGGGCTCGTCATTGCCGCCGCTGCCCGTGCCGTTGCTGAACCCGTAGCTCAGTGTCGCATCGAGATTACGGGAGACATTCCACAGCAGCCGGGCGCCGAGATTGAGCTGCGTTTCGTTCAGGGTCGAAAAGCCCACCGTGTTCGACGGCGAGAGGCTTTTGCCGAATTCCGCCGAGCCGCGCAGAAAGAGATTGTTGCGCAGCTGGTGGTCCACCTGCACCCGGGCGATCGTCTGGGTTTGGTTGGTGGCGAAGGGCGAGGCCGGGTCATTCAACTCCCGGCTGATGATCGCGGTGACGGTGTCGATCTCGGTCGGCTCCCAGATCGCATCGACCTCAAAGGTGGGCGTGGAGACGGTCGGCAGGTTGGCCGCCGTGAAACTCCGGCTCTCACCGCCGATGAGTGCCCGGTATTGCAGGATGGTTCCGATCTCGTAGTCCAGGCCGAGAAAGCCGGCGGCATCCGTGTAGTTGTTCAGCGTCGCGCCGGGGAGCGGGTTGTACTGCGCGGCGGTTCCTCTCAGAATCGCGATCGCGGCGTCCCCCGGGGAGATCGCATATTCGCCGGTCAAAGCACCGATCTCGGTTTTGTGATTGAGACCGTCGTAGTTCACGGGATCGGTCCCCGTGCTCTCTCCGAAGGTGAAGTTCTCGTATTCAAAGGACGGGGTGATGCTGAAGCGGCTGAACAGCTTGTAGTATGACACGCGAACGTCATCGACCGAGTAGGGCACGGGGCTGACGATGCCGGTGACGCCGAGATCCTCCGCCGAGAGATATTGCCTGGCATGGGAATAGCCGAAGCTCGCGGCATCATTGCCGAGGGTGAGGGTTCCCCCCAAGGCGGTGCCCCAATCCGTGTAATTGGCAAAGGGGATGTTGAAGAACTGGTTCTCGTTCACATAGGCAGAGGCGCCGATCGCATCACGGTCCCAATCGGAGTTGACCTTAACGTTCGCGCTGGTGCTGAGCTGAGGGCTGCCGGAATTGGCGCTCCCCAGCACGTTCGAGTTGTAGCCGCCAAATTCCGACACTTCGGGGCGAACGACGAAATCACCCACCTCAACGCCGCGCGTATCGTCCAGCGTCTGGATTCTGTTGACGACGGAACCGCTGAGATTGGCCTGGTAGCCGGGGATAGAACCCGGAAAATATTCCTGGATAAGCTGGGCATGCGCCGCGCCGGCGCCACCGGCAAAGACAAGAATTACCGAAGCGGGCGGGAGCAGACACCGCCCGTATTTGGTAGCCCAGCCGGGACGAATCATCGGCAACCGATCATCAGGAGATGGAGTCACTTTGCGACACGACAACGTGAGGTAGAATACCAAAGCGCCGCGCCGCCGCAAGAACAACCTCACGCAGCACCGGATCGAAGCTGTAGGCGAGAAATGCGAAGGCGAGACCGAAGGGGATGGCAAGGCTCAACGCCACCATCGCGGTCATTGGCACCGTCCGCGCAATCAGCAGCGCCAGGCTCATCAAAACGAGGGAGGGTGCAAGCCGCCAGGCGCCCCGATCGAAGCAACGGCTGAGATAAAGGAGTATGCCGCAGTTGATCGTAACCCTGATCGTCCAGGCCCAGGCGGCGCCTGCCAAGCCAAAACTGCTGATCAGCAGCCACAGAATCAGCACGAAGGGAACGATTTCGGCCAATCCGACCTTGGCCGTGATATGCGGCCGCCCGCGCGCCTGGATGAAGCCATAGGGTATGAACGCCACGCCGTTACTCCAGGCGCCGAACATGACGATCTGCGCGACGGCTTCGGACTGGACGGCAAAGCGCTGTCCCACCCAGAGCCGGAGGAACGGCCCGCTGAGGAAAATCGCAGGCGCGCAAACCATGCCGAAGCCATAGGCCAGCGAGGTTGTCGCACTGCGCGTCGTCTGATCGGCCTCGGCCTGGCTCGCGCGCGAATTTTTGGGAAACAGCGTCCTCGCCAGCGCCGTCGCGAAAACCTGAGACCGCATGGCGAGCGTCATCGGAATCGAATAGCTCGCGACCGCCGCCGCACCCAGCATCGCGCCGACGATGAGCTGGTTGGACGTATCGAGCAGCGGGTTGAGGATACTCGAAATCGAAACCCAGGAGCCGTAGCCGAACAGCTTCCGCATCCAGCCGAGATCGAGGTCGAACAGGCTGATCGGCCATTCCGACCGGATCACGATGGCGTAGGACAGGGCTACCGCGAGCAGGCGGGACAGCAGGGTGGCGGGAATGACCACTTCCAGACTCGGCCCGAAGACATAGGCGCAAATCAGCGGCAGTAGCTGGCCGGACATTGTTCCGAAGGCGGTCAAAAGATTGGAGGTGAGAAACCGCTCCCGCGATTCAAGCGCGCCGGTCGCGACGCCCGACAGCATGCCGAGCGGCAGCATGGCCGCCATCCACGGATAGGCGGCATTCGTCTCGCCCATCAGGCTGCCGGGAACCTTGACGACGTGAAGCAGGATGAGGTGGCCGACGAAGTAGAGGATAACACCGCCCACCAGCCCGAGGCCGAAATTGCAGCAGAAGGCGGTCACCAGCACGGGCGACCGCTCCCGCGATGCCGAATGCCCGAGCTTCGCCAGGGCATTGGCCGAAGCGCGCGACAGGCCGAAATCCAGAAACCCGAAATAGCCCAGCAGAACCCAGGTGATCGTTACCACGCCGTATCGCGCCAGCCCGATCTCATGGATGTAGAAGGGAACGGTGCCGAGGGAGGTCGCGAGCGGGAGAAGCGCCCCGCAGACATTGTAGATCAGGTTGCGGGAGAAAGCCGTTTTACTCAATGGGCGGCTCCTGAGCTGAGGACAGGGCGGACGACGCGCCCTTCCCCGCCGGCCTGCTCGTAGAGGATGCCGTAACGTCCGGCCACTTCTTCCCAGTCGTAGCGCGCCGCCACATTCATCGCGCGCTCGCGCCAATCGGCGTAGACCGCCGCGTCAAAAACCGGCAGGGCGCTGATGGCAGCGGCCGCCGCCGCCGTATCATCGCCGTCCACCGCCACCCCGCTTTGGGAGGAGATGAGACGCTTGAAGGCCGGGATGGAACTCAAAATCGGAATGAGCCCGGCAGACATCCCCTCGACCGCCGCGAGACCGAAACCTTCGTAGGAGGACAGGCATCCGAAGAAACTCGCCTCCCCCATCAGGCCGCGCAACTCCGCGTTGGTGGGATTGACGACGAAGCGGACAGCATCATCGAGGCCAAGCCGGGACACCAATCCGGCCAGCTCGGCCGGCGTCTGATCCGCCTCACGCCCCGCCACGATCAGCCGCCAGGACGGGTCTGTCCGACGGAGCGATGCGAGAAGATCAAAGAGGCGATCGATGCGTTTGTGGCGGGCGAAACGGCCGAAACTCAGAATGGTCTTGCGCGGCGTCATCGAAGCGGCGCCACCGAACTTCGCCTGATTGATGCCGTTCTCGATCAGGGTCAGGCGGCTGCCGGCCGCATCCCGAAACAATTCGGCATCGCTATGGCTGCAAGCGACGATCTGATCATAGGCGGTGATCGAGGCCCGCGTGATGCTGCGAAACCATAGCTTCTTCACGGTGCTGAACGCGCCGGTATGGAAAAAGCCGCCATGGGTCGTCGCGATCATCCGCCGCCGATGCAGGGGGCGCGTCACCGCAAGGAAATCGAAAAAGAAATCGACGGCGTGGACGTGAACCACGGCAGCGGACTGAAGATGCCGCAAGACGGATGGCGCCAGAGGATACCGGGTCGAACCCCGCCAGGGCAGCCGCCGCACCGGCACGCCATCCACCACCTCTTCCGCCGCCAGGCGGCCGGGCGTGCCAAAGACCCGATCGAGCGTCACCACCCGCGCATCCAGCCCCAACCGATGCCGCTGAGCCCGTGCCAGGCTCAGCACCGCATCTTCAAGCCCGCCCACCGAAGGGCTGAACTGCCGGACGATGTGGACGACCCGCAAGCCCTCCACCTCAGACCCCGTAGCGCTTGTTGATCAGCTTCAGCTCACGCCGGCTGTATTCGCCGCCGAGGGCGAGCGAGGAGCCCTGATCGACCATCGAGATCACCATGCCCGGGATTTGTGCCCCATAGGCCCGCAGCCGCTCGATGCAGCCGAGCACCGCCTGGCGCGACGTGGTCTGCCAGCGGCAGACGAAGATCGTCTGGTCGACGATGCTGGCATGAACGAGACCGTCTGACATCGCGAGCAGCGGAGGGCTGTCCACGATGATCAGCTCGTAGAACTTCCTTCAGCATCGCCATCAGCGCGCGCAGGCGGACGATATCGCCGGTTCCGAACGGGGTGGTCATGGCGCGGCCGGCGGCGATGAAGTCGAGCCCGGTGTCGGGATCGGTCTGGATCACGTCGGCAAGGGTCGCACGCCCGGCCATAAGGTCGGTCATCCCGAGCTTGCCCACGGCGGCGGCCTTGGTGCCCGCCGTCACATGCCGCATGATCGTGCCGCGCCGATGGTCGCCGTCAATCACCAGCACCCTCTGCTCGCCCATCCGCGCCGTCAGCGCCAGCCAGAAGGCGAGCGTGGTCTTGCCCTCCTCAGGGTTAGCGGAGGTGACGAGCACGGATCGCGGCCGGTCATGATCCCGCACCAACAGGGAAAGCTGCGCCGCAAGGCCGCGTACCGCCTCGCTGGCGCGGGAAAACGGCTCGTCCAGGACATGCCGGGCGATGCGCCGCCGGCCACCCGAGGGCACGAGCGGAATGGCCGTGAGCAGCGGTAGCTGCACCGCGCCCTGCAGATCGTCGATATCCTCGAACCCGACCGAGAGGTAGTCGGCGAGCAGCACGGCGGCGCTGGCGAGCACCAGGGCCAAGACAACCACCCCGGCCAGAAGCTTCGGCTTGTTCGGGAAGGTCGGCCGGTCGGGCACCGCCGCGTGGGAGATGAATTCGACCGGCGGTTCCAGAAGCGCCGCGCGATCGACCACTTCCTTGGAGTGTTCGAGGAAGGTGACATAGACGCTGCGCGCGCTCTCCGCCTCCTCGCTGAGGCTGCGATACTCGGCCTGCGGCGAGCTTTGGTTCCCCGCCTGGGCCCGCAGCGAATTGAGGTAGGTGGTGAGCTGGCTGACCTCCGCGCGGGCGGCCACGAGGTCCTCGCGGATATTGCCGAGCGCGTTCCCCGTCGCCGCGTTGAGGCTCGCCCGGGTGGAGGCGATCTGATCGTCAAGCGAGCGGATGCCGGGGTAGCTGCGCCCGAACTCGGCGGCCAGCTGCCGGCGCTGGCTCTCAAGCTGCGCCAGCGCATTGGCGGAGGCGACCACGATCGGCTGCTGTGATACATCGAGCAGGGCATTGGGGTTGCCGTTCCGCGACGCCTGGCGCAGCGCGTCCGCGCGCGCCTGGGCGGCTGCGAGCCGCGCCTCGGCCTCGCTCAGATTGACGGCCGTCTCGGAAATCTGCCGGTCAACGAGTGGGTCCGCCGCGTCGCCCGTGCCGCCCGTATTCGTCAGCCCATGCGATACGTCGAACCTGTCGGCGTTGTTGACCGCATCCAGCCAGCGCTGTCGGAGCTGCTCCGTGCGGGAATCGAGCCAGGTCGCGACCCTGTTCACGTCATTTGTCTGCCCGGCGAGGGCGATCGCCTGGTAGTTCGTGACCACCGCGTTGGCGAGGGCGGCGGCGCGAGCGCCCGTATCCGCGGTCACGCTGATGTCCAGCACGCGGGAATCGAGCTTCGGCGCAACGACGAGCCCCGCGAGGAACCCATCGATCTCACTTTGCCGCTTCGTCTCCGGGTCGACAGGGGTGGCGAGCGCCGCCGCCTTACGGCAGGCGAAGCCCACGCCCACGCGGCATAGCGTCGCGTAGACGTCGAACTTCGGCGCGGGCACGGGCGGCGGGGGAAGTTCATTCAGCACGGCGGCGGCGATATCCCGCGATTGCAGCATCGCGGCCTCTGTCGCGGGCTGGTCCTCGGCGATGACGTTCGGCTGCTGCTGGCCCTCTGGCGCCAGGGGGTCCGCGTCCTGCGTCGTGATCGCGACGCTCGCGGTTGCCGTGTAG
Organism: uncultured Pseudomonadota bacterium; assembly: GCA_963745125.1. Lineage (GTDB taxonomy): Bacteria > Pseudomonadota > Alphaproteobacteria > Acetobacterales > Acetobacteraceae > Acidisoma. The sequence continues at coordinate 143,950 of CAVUWB010000006.1, read as the reverse complement.
GTCGGCTTCAGCATGTAGACGACACCACCGCCCGCCGCCGCGACCACCACGGTGATCGCAAGGAAAATGCCAATATGCCGGCGCCAGACCCGTAGCAGACGTTTAGCGGCGTAGCCGCCAGAGGGCTGGACCGGACCGGCGACCAATAAAGGGGCGTTCATCTATGGTTTGTCTCTGACTTGTCTCTGTGCAGTTCGTCGACGATTGCGAGCGGCTCGGCACGGCGTTCATCGCGGGCCACGCCCTGCGCGCCCGAGCGGCCACGGACCGCATAACGGAGGACGTGGAGGCCGAAGACCGGCAGCCCGAGCAGGTAGCGGCGCCAGAGCCGGCGCGGCTCACGGACCAGGCGTACCAGCCACTCGACGCCGAGATTGGCCACCCAGCGCGGCGGCCGCTGGACACGACCGGCGGCATGATCAACAAGCGCGCCGGCGGTGATCGCCACCATCGGCTGGAGGCGGTGCCAATGGTCCCAGAGCCAGCGCTCCTGCCGTGGCATGCCCATGTTCACGAGCAGCACCGACGGGCGGCTTTGATTGATCCGCGCCACGATCGCGTCGGATTCCGGGGAACCGGCCGTCGCATCGAAAAAGCCGTGCTGCGTCCCCACCGTGACGCAGCCATAGCGCGCCGCGTATTGCGCCGCCGCTGCCGCTACCACATCCGGCGCGCCGCCGAGCCAGAAGATCCGGGCCTCCGCGCCAAGACGGTCAAGCGCTGCCCCGATCCATTCGGGCGGGGTGGTCCGATGCGGCGTGAAACCGCGGAGAAACCGGGTCGCAAGCTGAACGCCGGCGCCGTCGCAAAAGGCGATATCGGCCCGCGCGAAAAGTTCGCGCATCCAGAGCTGCGTCTGCGACAGCGTCACGCAATGGGCGTTCGCGTTGACCAGCAGCATCTTCTCGCCCGCACGCGCGGCATGGACGACACGGTCCACAATCTCGGCCCGGTGAATGTTTTGCAGCGACAGGCCCATGACCTCGAAACGAACAGGACCTGCCTGGCCCTCGCGCCGCGCGGGTTCGGAACTCGCGCGGATCGTCTCGGCATCGGCCGGCCGCAGGGACTGTTCAACTGCCCCAGTGCTAGAAGGCATGTTTGCTGAATACCTCCCGCAGAACGGTCATGAAGATGATCTTGATGTCGAACCACACAGACCACTTCTGGATATATTCCAGGTCGAAATTGACCCTGCGGCGGAGGTCATCCATCGTCACGATCTCCCCGCGCGAGCCGTTGATCTGGGCCCAGCCGGTGATGCCCGGCTTGACCTGATGGCGGATGACGTACTCCGCCATTGCGTCCTTCAGAAGCCGGCCCTCGGCCCGCGTCTGCGGCGCATGCGGCCGCGGCCCGACAAGTGACATATCCCCGGCGAGCACGTTGAAGATCTGAGGTAGTTCGTCGAGGCTCAGCTTGCGCAGCCATTTGCCGATGCGCGTCACCCTGGGGTCGCGTCGCGACGTCTGCTGCGATGCCATCAGATCCGTGGCATTGGCATACATCGATCGGAACTTGAGAACGGTGAAGGGCCGGTCGTTATAGCCAAGGCGAGGCTGGCGGAACAGCACAGGGCCCGGGGAATCGAGCTTCACGATCGCGGCCACAGCGATCAGCACCGGAAAGAGCAGAAGCAGCAGCACGAGGCCGAGCGTGAAGTCCAGCGCACGCTTGAGGACGGCCTGCGCATGGGTCAACGGGCGGCGCTGCACCACCATGAGAGACAGCGAACCGAACATTTCGACCGGGAGCACGACATCCTCGCCCTGCGCCAGATACGGCATGATGTAGACCTCGGCGGCAACGCCCCGCAGCCGCCATCTCAGCCGCGAGACCGTCTCGCCGGCACGGCTGTCAGGCGGAACCGCAATGATAATGTCATCCAGCAGGGTTTCCCGGCTGAGCGAGATCAGCTCGTCGACCGACCCTTCCGTCTCGTCCCGCGCCAGCTCCGTCGGCCCATCGCTGAAGATCCCGAGAAAACGGATCGGTTCGCCGCCGGCGCGGCCGCAGAGTGCCGCGACGCGCGACGCATGGCCATCGCTGCCAATCACGGCGACGCGCCGTGCCATGCGCGCGGTCACCAGTGGATGAGCCAACGCATAGCCCTCGACGCGCTTCATGATCGCCAGCGCCAGAGTCGCCGCGACAAACCAAATGCCGGCCGCCATGAGCCATTGCGGCCAGCGCCAGCCCAGCAACTCAAAAACGAGCGCGCCGGCAAGCGCCGAGAAAAAAAGGATCGGCAACAGCTGCGGCAGCCGCGTCGGCGGGCCCTCGGCAGGCCGCGCGCTCAACGCATGATGATTCCTGGAGAGAAGGCAAAAGGTGAGGACACAGACAAGACCTGCGACCGCCACGACATGGCGCTGGCCCGCCCCGACAAGCGGGGTAGCGCAGGCAACACCCAACGTTACCAACGCAATGGCCCCCGCATCAGCAAGCCAAATCATCGTCGATACGGGCAGCCTGGTATGAAAAACATCACGCGCACTGCGGCGCGCGCCGCTTTCGCGGGAAGTTCTGAGCGCAGAGGAGTGAGCAATTTGACCGGACACCTCGAGTACCACCTCATCGCTATCGTCGAAATCGACACTGGACCCGGCCATCCATGACCTCTCAAACGGCGCCAGACCGGCGCGACTCCTCGCAGCAAAGCGATTTTCACGACGTCACTCGCAGATAGCGAAGTGCGCGACGGCTTCACTTCATGCACGCACGAAGATTGTAGGACACGTCTAAAGACACCGGCAGCTTGTCGAGGCACCGGCGTAGCACAACGGTATTTAGATCAAACTGCCCGAGGTCAACTACTTTTACGCTGCGCCGCATCATTTGTCCGCGCAGCGCGATAGGAAACCATGAAAAATCAACGGTTAACGTTCCGATAACTTACCGGTAAACAAAGCTTGAGCAGAATCGGCTTCAAGATGTGTTTGCAACGTTCTTGCGGAGTGTCATCAAGTTGTCGTCAGGCGATGAGTTCTACATAGAATTGCCACATGAGCCGCATCGTTCGGCGCATGACGCAATCATATCATACTCCATTCGGCCATCGCTTTGGCGTGGCCGGCTGACATTGCAACCTCTTGATAGGTCTTACGATATTTTGTGCTAACTCAACCCGGCCGCGAAATTCTTGCGCGTAGCCGGTTCCCGGATACACAGCCTGAAGTAATTCAGGTAATCCAGCACATATTGTGTTATTAATTTATCAAAATATTTTTCGTCGCGGCCGCGTGGGTTCGCGGATCATCCAAACTCGATATCACCGCAGAAGCGTGAGGGCGATCCAAACCCATATCGGGATCATAATCGCAATGCCGACCGCGACTCCGCGAGCAAAACTTTTCCTCGGACGGGTAGATGCGACGTCCTTCTCCGACTCCAGGCCACGGGCCCGGGCATCCCCGGCGCGGTCTGTGAGGGAGGCCGAAGTCCCGGCTTTGTGGATCGGCTCCGGTTTCGCTGACCACGGCCAATTCATCTTTTGGAGAACCCACCCTCGCATCAGCAGGGATAACCTATCCCCAGCATTGTTATTACCTGCTCATTACATTGACGTTTAACTTCAAGCAATATGCATTTTACTAGGACCTCACCCCGGGAATCGTTCTAACCTATGCGGGTATTATGCGGCCTTGCAGCTATTCTTCATCTTTATCAACCACTTAGGAAGCTGTGAGGAGTACGGCCGATGCCCGGGTGACAATCACCAGGATGGAACCATCCTGGCGAGTAGTACTCCGGATCGGGGGGGTGGGCGACCAGCTGCCATCGGTCATGACGCCTGCCCCATCGAGCCGCACGCCATCGGTGCCGGTGAGTGCGGGGCCGGCCAAGGCATTGAAATGAACCGTCTGCGGTCCTGAGCCGAGCCTGACCAGGATGCGGAGGTCGGCCGCCGGCTCCTTGCTGACAATCATGACGGAGGTTTTGCCCGTCCCCTCGACCGCATAGGCGGACAAGGCCCGCTCCGGCCCCGAAAGCGCGGTTCCGAGCAGCCTGCCCGGCCCCATCATCGAGAAAAGGAGCATCGCGTAATATTCGGGGCGCACCGCAGAGACACGCGGGCCGCCATCGGCGATCGGCGTATAGGCGGCGACGCCACCGCCATGGAAATTGACGCCGCTCGCCTGGCAGATCGCGGCGCGGAACAGGAAATCGATGGCCCAAAGCGCCGCCCCGTAGGTGTCACTCACATGCGGCGCCCCGCCATCGTAGAAGGAATTCGCCTCCGCCAGCCGATAGCCGTCTCGGATGCCGGCGGCTTGGCTCGCTTGGGCGAGCGGTTCGAGAAGCTGAGGCAAGGCAGGGTCGCCGGCCAGCAGAAGCGGCAGCGTCGATCCCGGCGACAGGCCATTGGCCTGATAATAGTGCTGGGTCAGCAGGATGATCCGGCGGCCTTCATCCCGCGCGAAGGGCACGGTCCAGCTCCGCTCATGCCAGGCGGTGGCGGGGCCGGTGAGGCGGGCATCGGGCAGCCGCCGCTGAATTGCGTCGGCGAATTGCCGCCATTGGGCCAGGAAGTCATCATAGGAGTACCGAGGCCGGCCGATAGTGGTTGAAGGCGAAACCATCGGGCTCATTGCCGATCTCGAAGCCATAGAGCCTGCCGCCCAGGGACCGCGTGGCGTAAGCCGCCTCCTCGGCCGCGCGCTCCGGCGAGTTCCGGGCGAGGTTGATGCCATAGAGAACGGACCACCCGCAGGCCCGTAAGAAGGCGGCAAGAGCGTCGACATCGGCCGGCGTTACCGCCGAGGGCGCAGGCCTGGCGCCGGACGGCCACCAGCTGGTTTGATCGACGGTATTGCCGCCCAGCCGCAGCAGGCTCGGGGCCAAGCGGCCAAACAAGGCGACCAGCGGTTCGTTCGCGGGGGTGAAAAACCCCGAGCCGAGATGGCCCTTCTCGTAGCTGAACCCGGCGAAGCCCGCACCTATCTCCGGCCCGACCTGATTTCGGTCGACCTCCAGAACGATGCTTCTGGCCGGATCATCTCCCCCGATCCGAGTCGCCGCGCATCCCGCCAATGACGGCGGAACGGCGCCGCCCACCGCCAGGCGAACGGCATCCCGCCGCGACAGCATGCCGGCCGAGTGCTGCGAAAAAAGCTTCATGTCGTCGATTTTATTTTCATTATCGTAATGTTTTCCGATGAATCGTCACACGTTTCGCTCCTTGACGGCATGGTGAAAAACCCGATCTTGACGATCTTATGCCTGCCGGAGGAACGAGTTGCACAATCCTGCGCCGATCACCGCCCCCGCCGCCGAGGGTGCGCCCAAGGGTGGCCGGGTCGCGATCTACCGCACTCAGCTTCTGCCGCTGTCTGAAACCTTCGTCCGCGACCAGGCGCTCGCGCTCCGGCGCTGGAAGCCGATATTGGTGGGTGAGCGCGCGGTGCCGGCACTCCCGCTCGGTGATCTTCCGGTCGCGGCCGCGTTCCAGGGGCCCGCGACCTTTACCCAAAGGGCGGCGGGCGCGATCTGCCGCAAGCTGCGGCGCCCCGCGCCCGGAATGATGAAGGTGATCCGGCAGGCGGCGCCGGACCTCATCCACGCGCATTTCGGTTTCGACGGGGTCGAGGCCTGGCCGCTCGCGCAACGGCTGGGCGTGCCGCTTCTCATCACCCTGCACGGTTCGGATATCACGATCCGCATGGATTGGTTCGCCCAAGGCCGGGCAGGGCGGCGCTGGCGGGGCTATCCGGCGGCGCTCGCCCGTCTGGCACAGAAGGAGACGGTCACCTTCATTGCCGTCTCCGAGAGCGTTCGGCAGGCCGCCACCGCCGCCGGGCTGCCCAGCCACCGCGTCTTCGTGCGGTATATCGGGATCGATCGAGGCCGGTTCGCGCCGGCCGACCCACCAATCGCCGAACGCCGCCCCGTGATCCTGTTCCTCGGCCGCCTCGTCGAGAAAAAGGGCTGCATCTATCTGCTGGAGGCCTTTGACCGTATCCGCCGACTGTTGCCGGGGGCCGAACTCGTCATCGCCGGCGATGGGCCCGAGCGCGCGAAGCTCACCGACCGCGCGACATCCATCGGTGGCGTTCGCTTCGTCGGCGCCTTTACGCCCGATCAGGCTCGGGCGCTCCTGGCGGAGGCGAGGGTCTTCTGCCTGCCCAGCGTCACCGCCGCCAGCGGCGATGCCGAGGGGCTTGGCCTCGTCATATTGGAGGCGCAGGCGAGCGGCATCCCGGTCGTGACCTCGGCCCGTGGCGGTGCCACCGAGGCGATTATCGACGGCGTGACGGGATATGCCTTCCCCGAGCGCGATGTCGATCTTCTGACCGAGCGGCTGTTGCGATTGCTGACGGATGATCGGCTGGCGTCGGCATTCGCCGCCGCCGCGCCGCCCTTCATCGCCGAGCGGCATGATCTTTTTCGGCAAACCGAACAGCTCGAATTGCTCTACGACCAAGTCGCGCGAGCGGCACAATGAGCGGCGACACGGCGCAGAGCGTCAGCATCATCATACCCGCCTATAATTGCGAGGCTTTCATCGGCCGCGCCATTGCCTCGGCCACCGGCCAGAGCCTCGCTCCCTTTGAAGTCATCGTCGTCGATGATTGTTCCACAGACGGCACGCGCACGGCAGTGGCGGCTTTGGCGGCGGCCGATCCCCGGATCAAGCTGATCGCCATGCCGCGGAACGGCGGCCCGTCGGCCGCCCGCAATGCCGGTATCGCGGCGGCGTCCGGCGCCTGGATCGCTATATTGGATGCGGATGATGCTTTCGCGCCTGGGCGCCTTGCGCGGCTTGTTCCCTTCGCGGTCGGGGCCGGCGCCGATCTCGTCGCCGACGACCTCGCCTACTACGATGCCATCGCCGAGCACACGACCGGCCGTGCCATGGCGAATGAAGTCTGGCCGGCCGACAAGGCCATCACGCTGCACGACTATTTCTCGCACAATCTGGCGACGGGCGAGAGTTTCGACTGGGGGCTGCTCAAGCCCATTTTCCGGCGCAACACCTGGGCGGATCATGGCATTCAATACGATCCGGCGCTTCGCCATGGCGAGGACTTTAAGCTGGTCACGGAACTGCTCTGCCGTGGCGCGCGGTTTCATCTGCTGAACGAGCCTTTCTACCTCTATACGCAGCGCTATGGCGCGGTCAGCGGCCGTTCCTCGGGCATGTCGCGGACGACGATCGGCTACGCCGCATTGCGCGATGCCACCACGGCGCTGAGCCGCGACGCGCGGATCGCACAAGACCCGGCGCTTGTCGCGCTGCTTCAGCGCCGTGCCCAGGGCCTGGGCCGCATGGATGATGCCTACTTCATCTCGGTGGCGTTCCGCTCTGCCGCGATTGGATCGATCCTGTCCCGGATCAGAGAAGACCCGTCCTTTCTGCCGTTCATGGCGGGCCATCTTGGGCGCGCCATCGCCCGGCGGTTCTCGCGGCGGTAAAATGCCTATCCGATGGAATGCTCGCGGCCGCGACCGGGCGCATTGCGCCCGCGCGCAAAGGCGCCTTGGGCCGCGTCCTTGCAGGATTTGAGGGCGCTCAACACGATCGGCGGCAGTAGAAGCCGAAGCACAAGCTCCGCGCGCTGCTGCGCCGAATGCCCCCGTCGCGCGACATAGGTTGTGGGAAGGCTGTTGCCCACCCCGGCGGCCGTGAGGCCGTTCGTATAAAAATAGGCCGTCACCGAGCGCCGCTTCCGGCCTTTCCGGACCGGCTGCGGATGGCCATGGGCCGCCTCCCAGGACTGTTCCATGATCACGGTCCGGCCGAACAGCGGTGTGACCGTCGCGCGACACTCGGCGGGCTTCATCTGCCAGAGTTCAAGATGGCCGCCATCCGCTAAATCCCAGTTGTCGTTGAGGTAGGTGATAACGGCGAGGCGGTTATTCAGCTGCGTGCGGGGATGGCGCTGGAAGTCGACATGAACCTCGAACGCGCCATCCTCCCCCACCTCGTGCATGCCGCCGCCATAGAGCGCCGGGTCCGGAATGAGATCGGAAATCCCCGTCACGTCGCTCAGGAAGCGAAGAAATGGGCCGGCATTAATGGTGTTGAAATAATCCTGAACATTTGTCGGCAAAGTGGTGTCGGGCACGGAACCCCGCTTGCGCTGGAGGCCGGTATTGATCTCACGCCAGGCAACCGCCTGCGCGCTGTCGAATTCCCCTTCGACACGCCTGAGACTAACCGGAGAAAACAACCCATCCAGCACAAGGTATTTGAATGGCTCCGTCTTCTCGTATTGCGCCCTAAGCTGTTGACGCTCGGCCGCACTCATCTCATCAAAAAACGCGCAATCTAATCCCAATGATGAAGACGACTGAAGCATCATATCTTAAGGGTCCTGCTTGGGGCATCCCTTGTAGTAAGACTTTAGGAGGATCATATCAACTTTTTAAGGCAGAACCGGTATGTTTCTGTCCACAGAGTAAACCCATTGTCCCATAACCGCCCTTTTCCGTGATCGCGAAACGCACGTGATCTGCTCACCATCGTTTAGAATCCGTAGCTTCCGACGCGACGGCGGACACACGAAGACGTGACGCGGCGGGCGGCGGCACAACCTCTGGTGCCGACCGGCTAGTGGTCCGGTTCCGACATTTGCATCCCGCTCGTGGCAGCCGCTGTGGCAAATGTCGGAACCAAAGGACCGCTAGCAACTTTATGGTTCTAGTGGAGCTTCTGAATTTGACGTTTGAGAGCGAGCGTGCGGCTGGCGGGACTCAAACGTCAAATTCGCTCCACTAGGCGCCTCAAGATACAAAGCCGCAAGTTCGATGGCCTGATCCGTCGCCGACCTCAACACCGGCGAGATCTCGATCGGCCCAAGGTAACGGTCCTTATTCGTGTCGATCTGGCGCAGAACCTCCTGAAGCGCATGATAGCTGTCGACGGAAACGACGTGACCGCATTCGGGACCGACATCCTGGCCAAGCGCCCCGCGATCCGAGGTGACAACCCAACAACCGGCCTTGACGGCTTCGCGCACGACAAGACCGAAGCTTTCGGGCCAGACAGACGGAGCAATGAGAACATCGATGTCGCGGTAGAGATCCGCGACCTCGGCCTGCGGCAGTTTGCTGCGAAAGCAGACCGGCGTGGTCCCCCAATTCGACCGATGCTCGATCCCCGGCTGCAAAGCATGGTCCACAATCAGGATTTCGAGATTTCTCGAAAGCCGACATCGTCACCGCCGCCTTGAAGACGTTGTAGCCTTTGTGCAGAGACACGCCCCCGATATGGGCGAGCCTCACTTTTCCGCGCGGTGACACGCTTCGCGGGCTCATGGCCACGGAGGGCAGCCCGTTGGCCACGACACCGACATTCTCGACCCCGCAGCGCCGATAGAGTTCGGCGAAGGGTTCGGATACCGCGAGGACGCGGCTCGCGCCGGACAGCGCCCCGGCCAAACGATTCATCCGGATGAAACGGTTGCCGCCGAACCGTGCCAATTCGGCCATCGGTTCCCTATAGTCGTACAACTCCAGCGCGCCGCAGCCGTTCACCAGAAACTGCGCGTCCGAAATCCACCAACCGTCATGCACGGTGAGGAAATACGGGATGCCCCGCGCCTTTGCCACATCGCAAACCGTCAGCGTCAACCGCTGAATGCAGTGGAAATGGATGACATCCGGGCAAAACCGATCGAGGCAGCTCGCAAAAGCCAGGCCCATCTGCTCGTCGGACAGCCGGCTGTCGATATCGGCTTGATCGGGCGTCGTGACCCCCGTGACACGGACGCCATTCCAGACATAGGTTGTGAGCCGGTAAGGCCGCACCGAGCCTTCGATTGCCGTGAAAACCTCGATCTCAAGCTGATCGCCATACAGCCGTTGCAGATCAAGCACGTTCTCGGACAGAACGCGCGTGGCACCCCCCACCGCCTGCGGCGGAAAGAAGACGTTGACGAGCAACACGCGCTTCCGGACTGCCCCCCTCATCGGCGCTTCGGTGACGCTGCCGAGGATCGCACGCAGGTTGCCCGCCATCACCGGCATGGCATAGGCGCCGAGCGCGGCCTCGCGTGCCGCCGTACCGATGCGCCTCCGTTCCTTTTGGCTGAGGACAAGGCGACGGATCGCGCGATACCACTCCTCCGGCGTCGTGGCGAAAAGCCCGGTTTCCCCGTCGGTCACAGCCTCACGATACATCGCGGTTGGCGTCACGACGGAGGGAACGCCCAGCATCGCCGCCTCAAGCCATTTTATCTCGCTCTTGCTATCTGATACCGGCCCCGGCTTGAGCACAGCGAGGTTGATGTCCGCCCCGGCCAGAATGCGCCAATAGGCGTCCGTGTCCCAAACGGGGGGCACAATCGCGATCCGGTCGCCGAAGGCGGCGAAGGCGGACGGCAGAGTGAGATAGCCCACGATCACCAGCCGCACCGGCGGGAAATCCGCGAGGATGCGGGCCAGCGCCGGCGCCAGATACCGGTCGAAGTCGCCGTTATGCGCTTTTGTTCCGGTACCGTAAAAAATGTAGACAAGTCCGTCACCACCGCGCAACGGGGCTGTGGCCATCATCGTCTCATGCGGCGCATGCAGCGCGTTCCGGTGGACAAAGGCCCGCCCGCTGCGCACCACTTGCGCCATGCGCTCAGCCAAAGGGGCGGTCGAGGCTATCGCGTAGTCGCACAGCGCCATCGCGGCCTTCAGCGCCTCCGTCCCCGTTACCAGGGTCGCGAAGAGGCTCCGGGAAATCTGTCCGCCATAGCTCTCGAAACTGTCCGGAAAATGCTCGGCCTCGAACATGAGATCGTCGATCTCGTAGAAGCTCGGCAGATCGGCGCGGCGCACGGCCTCGATCGCCTCCACGATCTCGGGGGTCGCCGGAACGCGGTAGAAGATGACTGCCTGTGCCGAGGGTAGACGCTGGTGAAAAGCGTCGAGATTGTCTCGGTAATCGAAAACCTCTGCCTCGATGCCGAGCATTTCGAATTGCGCCAGCTTCTGGTCCAAGCGGTAGAAGCGGCATTGAGGCAGACCCGTATCGGCGATGATCGCGACGCGGCTGATGTCGCGGTCCGCCCTGGCGGGGGCGGAGGTGACACAGCGCGACTGGAGGGTGAGAAGCTCTACCGCCTCCTTCATGCGCAGCCTCGCCTGCGGCTCGAACCCCTGCTCCGCGAGCCAGGCGGCCTCGGCACGTATCGCCTCGAAGCCCGCGCGGCAGACATCGCGGAGCCGGCTGCGGATGCCAAGATCGCCGGCCTGCCTCAAAGCGATCGGCTGCAGGGCCGCCGCCGCCTCACTCCAGCGCCGGAGATGAACGTAGCAGCTTGCAAGGTTGAGATGGGTCCAGATGGTGCTCAGATTGGAGCGTATGGTTTCCTGATAGAGCTGGGCGGCATTGAACCAGTCGCCCAGACGCAGCAGACAATCCGCGTAGTGACGCAGGCCAAGCACATGGAACGGGTCCTGTGCGAGCACATCCTGGTAGATGCTTTTCGCCACGTCGAGCCTTCCGTCAACGGCCTGCAAATCCGCCGCCGCGCGAAAAATATCGATATTCCCGCGCGAAAGCTGGCAGCCCGGCCGCTTCTCGACGATACCGTTGTTAACGCAATGCTGAAGGAGCCGCCACGGCCCGGATATTCTATCCGCGATGTCGGGATTGGCGGCGGCGTAGATGGCGGGGTTGAAGTCGCGCGGATACCGCCCGGTCTCCAGCAAGCCGAGCTTGTGCAGGAACCGTGTGCCGTTCGGCGCTTCCCCACGCTCAAGACCGAGGTTCAGCCAATGCCGATAGGCTTCCTGATCGGGCAGCGCCGCGATCTCGCGATTTGTGGCGCGGTAGAATTCCGGATCGAAGCTGTGGTCGAGGGCGATCGGCGTCAGCGCGCGCATGCCGTGTTCGGCGAAATGATGCAGGCAGTGCGCCCGGTTGTGTAGGCCCAGCCCGGCATTGAGGCAGATATAGTCTGACACGTCGAAATGACGCAGGAAGGCGGCGGACCGGATGCCGATGCGCGCGAATAGGGCGGCCGCCGACTGATCAATATCCGCCTCGTCGCGCCGCACGGCCGCCAGCAGGATGCGGCTATACGGTGATCCGTCATCGAAATAGAGCGCGCGGAAGAAATCCGGGTCTTCCGGCTTGTATCGCAGCCCCGCCGGGCGGCCGACCGCGAGGTAATGGGCGGCCGCGTCGAGATCGGTCTTGACCTTGCGGCGCACCGACCGGTGCAGCAGCAGCCGGTACAAGCCAGCCTCGAAATCCGGCGGAAGAGGGCTGCCCTTCGCCGTGAAATCGGCGACGAGCTGCTCGGCACTGCCGAAACGCCCCTCGGCCTTTCCATGATTCTGCCAATGGATTTCCGCATCCTTCGCGCTCATGTCGCGCAGGTCGCTATAGAAGCCGACGTAGAAGGCGGTGGAGAAGCCATCCTCCGTCATGCTTTTCCCGGCGAGGTCCTCGCCCGCCTCACGCGGCGCGTCGCCCGAGGATACCAGCGTCAGCTCGGGGCCGGACCCGGCAACCGTCTCGGCCAAGACCGGCGCCGGGGCGGATGGCTCCGTCGTCGCCAGGCGGAGCCGTCTGATCTTCGTATTGGGTTCGGTCTTCATAGAACGATGCACCTGCCTGGAGAACCAGCCGTGGGCGCCGTGGCAAAGCCGCCGGTCCCGTCAGCTTGAAGGAAAGGGCGGCATCGGGGTCCGGCGGCCCATCAGCATCGCTGGCACGACCACTCGGCATATCCGACCCGGTATTTGCGATGGGCACGACGTGAGGATTGTTTCGACAAGCGGATACTACCGCCCGACGGTAAATATTTAGTTCACGGGATGGGGTCGCCCGTACCTTGCCATCCCGCTCACGCGCGCTGTTCTATCGCGCGAATTCATGTAGGAGCCCAGGATGCTGAAACTCTTCCAAACGCCCGGCACCTGTGCCCGGGCCGCTCACATCGCGCTTGAGGAATCCGGCGCGGCCTATGAGTTGGTGCCGTTGAGTTTCAGCGCCGGGGACCAGCTCAAACCCGACTATCTCGCGATCAACCCGAAGGGCCGGGTCCCGGCTCTCGTCACCGATTATGGGGTCATCACCGAGACCCCTGCGATCCTCACCTATGTCGCGCAGCTTTATCCCGAGTCATCCCTGGCGCTGCCGGCCGACCCATTCCGCTTCGCCCAGATCCAGTCCTTCAACCTTTATCTCTGTGCGACCGTGCATGTCGCCCATGCCCACAAGAGGCGTGGAACGCGATGGGCCGACGATCCGGCGGCGATCGCGGAGATGCAGCGCAAAGTGCCCGAGACCGTCGGGGCATGTTTCGCGATGATCGACACCCGGTTTTTTCAGGGCCCATGGGTGATGGGAGAGACCTTCTCGATCTGTGACCCTTATCTTTACGTGCTTGCCGAGTGGATGGAGGGCGATGGGGTTGATCCCGCGCGCTTCCCCAAGCTGCTCGATCACCGGGCGCGCATGGCGGCCCGCCCCTCGGTCGCCCGGGTCAACGCCGCCGCGTGATCGATTCCCGGGCGTCGCGTCAATAAATAGCGGCATAGCGGTCGCAAATGTCCGACGGCTCCAACTCCGCGAGCGCCGCGATCTCGGAGCGCTTGAACTGGAGATAGGCCGAGAAGAACTCCGGCTTGAACCAGCCGCGCGCCGCCTCCGTGCGCTCCAGCAGATCAAGCGCCGCGCCAAGGGAGCGCGGCAATTCATCGATCCCGGCATCGGCCCTCTGCCGCTCCGTCATCGCCCAGAAATCGGGGCGTTCAGCGGGCAGGGTCATGCCGCCGCGAATCCCGTCCAGCCCGGCATGGATGATCGCGCCGAGCGCCAGATACGGGCTCGCGGCGGCGTCGGCCACGCGATACTCGACATTGAACTGCGCATCCGCTGGCACCTCGGCGCCGGGGAAGACCGGCGCCACCCGCAACGCCGCGCCCCGGTCCTGCCGGCCGAGAAACGCCCAGACCGGCGCCCAGTGATTGGGCTGCAGCCGGTAGTAGGAGGCGACCGAGGGCGCGGTGATTGCGGTGATCGCCGGCAGGTGATGGAGCACGCCGGCGACGAAGGGCGCGATCCGCGCCGACAGGCCGTAGGGGGCCGAGGCGTCCCGCGATACCGGCGCGCCGCCCTTATCCCACAGGCTGAAATGGATATGCGTGCCGTTGCCGATGCCATCCGCCTTGATGACCGGGGCGAGGATCGCCCGATGGCCCAGCCTCTCGGCCACGGAGCGCACCATCTCCCGCGTGATCACCGCCTCATCGGCGGCGCGGAGCCCGATCGCGGGCTTCACCGTCACCTCGAACTGGCGCGGCCCGTATTCCGGCAGGAAGCTGTCGGGCGCGAGCCCCGCCGCCCGCAGCGCGCCGGTCAGGCTCTCGCCGAAGACACCCTGGCGGCGAAAGGAATCGAGCGCATAGGCGGCAGCCGGGCCGATCCTCGACCCCCGTATAGACGAATTCCTGCTCGAAGGCCGATTTCACGACCAGCCCGGCCTCTACCTCCAGCGCCGCCAGCGCCCGGCGGAGGAAATCGCGCGGGCAGCAGGACCAGGGCGTGCCGTCCAGCTCCCGCAGATCCGCGAGGTAGAAATGCTCGGCCGCTCCCTCATCGAAGGGAACCTGCACGGCGGTCGTCGGGTCCGGCATCATCACCAGATCGCCCGTCGTGCCGAAGGGCGTCGCCAATATCGGCCCGAAGGCTGAGATCATGATGTTGGAGGGTGTCAGCCCGATGCCCTGGCGCAACCGGCCATCCAGCTCCGTGGCCGGGAAGCCCTTGCCGCGCACCAGGCCCGCGAGATCGCATATGCCGACGAAGACGAGTTCTTCCTGCCGCACCACGGCGCCTCCGCTCTACCCGCGCCGATGAAGCCGCTTTTGCCGGGCGGCGCAAGGCGGCCCGTGCGCGAGATCGCGTTCGCGCGGCGGGTTGAGCTTCACCCAGGCGTCCCAAGATGAAGGCCGAGAGGTTCCAAACCCCAAGCCTCAAGGAGCGTCCCTCATGACCGACCATGTTTATCGCCTCATCGAGGTCGTCGGATCGTCCGAAACCAGCATCGAGGACGCAATCCAATCCGCCATCACGAAGGCATCCGCGACGATCCGGCATATCCGCTGGTTTCAGGTCACGGAAACCCGCGGCCAGGTCGAGAACGGCCACGTGCATTACTACCAGGTCACGATGAAGATCGGTTTCTCGGTCGAGGATGAGCACGTGCATCTCCAACCCTGAGCGGAAGGGGCGGCAGCGTTTCCCGCCCCGCGCGGCAGAACGGCTCGCGCAATGGCGGCGGCAGGCGTAGATTAGGTGCCGCGCGATGCGAAATCGAGGATAAGCCGATGCCCGCCTACCGTTCCCGCACGACGACCCATGGCCGCAACATGGCCGGTGCCCGCGCGCTGTGGCGCGCCACGGGCATGACGGACGGGGATTTCGGCAAGCCCATCATCGCCATCGCCAACTCCTTCACCCAGTTCGTGCCCGGGCATGTCCACCTCAAGGATCTCGGCCAGCTCGTCGCGGGCGAAGTCCAGAAGGCCGGCGGCGTCGCCAAGGAATTCAACACCATCGCGGTCGATGACGGCATCGCCATGGGCCATGCCGGCATGCTCTACAGCCTGCCCTCGCGCGAATTGATCGCCGACGCCGTGGAATACATGGTCGAGGCGCATTGCGCCGATGCGCTCGTCTGCATCTCGAACTGCGACAAGATCACACCGGGCATGCTGATGGCGGCGATGCGGCTGAATATCCCGGCGGTGTTTGTCTCCGGCGGCCCGATGGAGGCCGGCAAGATCCGGGCAGACGGCACCGGCGGCGCCGCCGTGGTGAAACGCGCCGACCTCATCACCGCGATGGTCGCGGCCGCCGACCCCGCCGTCTCGGATGCCGAGGCGGCGGAGCAGGAGCGTTCGGCCTGCCCGACCTGCGGCTCCTGCTCCGGCATGTTCACGGCGAATTCCATGAACTGCCTGACCGAAGCGCTTGGCCTCTCCCTGCCCGGGAACGGCAGCCTGCTGGCGACGCATGCCGACCGCCGCAAGCTGTTCGTGGAGGCGGGTTGGGTGATCGTCGACCTCGCGCGGCGCTGGTATGAGCAGGATGACGCTTCCGCCCTGCCGCGAACCATCGCCGGCATGAAGGCTTTCGAGAACGCGATGTCGCTCGACATCGCCATGGGCGGCTCGACCAACACGGTGCTGCATCTGCTGGCCGCCGCGCAGGAGGCGAGCTTGGCCTTCACCATGGCGGATATCGACCGGCTTTCCCGCCGTGTGCCCAACCTCTGCAAGGTCTCGCCCTCGGTGCCGAACGTGCATATGGAGGATGTTCATCGCGCCGGCGGCATCATGGCGCTGCTCGGCGAGCTGAACCGCGCCGGCCTGCTGCATACCGATCCGCCCACCGTCCATAGCGCGACGATGGGCGCGGCGCTTGGAGCGCTGGGATATCGCGACGGCGCGGGACCCGGAGGGCACGGCCGGCATGCTCTACCGCGCGGCGCCGGGCGGCGTGCGCACGACGGTCGCCTTCAGCCAGGATCAGCGATTCGCGGAGCTGGACGCCGACCGGGCCGGTGGCGTCATTCGCGATGCGGAGCATGCCTTCAGCCAGGATGGCGGGCCTCGCCGTCCTCTACGGCAACATCGCGCTGGACGGCGCCATCGTGAAGACGGCGGGCGTCGATCCCTCCAACCTCGTCTTCGCCGGCCCCGTGCGGCTCTATGAGAGCCAGGATGCGGCGGTCGCCGGCATTCTCGGCAATGAGGTCCAGGCGGGCGAGGTGGTGCTGATCCGCTATGAGGGGCCGAAGGGCGGCCCGGGCATGCAGGAGATGCTCTATCCGACGAGCTATCTGAAGTCGAAGGGCCTCGGCAAGCTTTGCGCCCTCGTGACCGATGGCCGCTTCTCGGGCGGCACCTCGGGCCTTTCGATCGGCCATATCTCCCCCGAAGCCGCCGAGGGCGGCGCCATCGGGCTGCTGCGGGACGGCGACCGGATCGAGATCGACATTCCGAACCGGATCCTTCGGGCCGATCTGACGGATGAGGAGCTGGCGCATCGGCGGGCAGCGATGGAGGCGCGCGGCTCCCTCGCCTGGAAGCCGGCGGATCGCGAGCGTGTCGTCTCCCCGGCTTTGCGGGCCTATGCGGCGATGGCGACGAGCGCCTCGCGCGGGGCCGTGCGCGACGTTTCGCAGGTCGAGCGGCGCTGAACTCTACCACCTCATAGGCGTGATCGAGAGGCGGGGTGCCAACACCCCGCCTTTTTCGTGCCGGGCGCAGCTTCACGAGCCGTTTCGATTATTGCGTTTACACCGATCGCGTCTATATGAGGGTGCATGAGAAGGTCCGGAAGCGGGGGTTGAACGTGACGATGCCCGCATTCGCCCAATCCGTCGGCTCCCAGCGGCTGGGCTCCCGGCTACCGTCAGATCAGGAACGCCAAGCAGCCAATCAACTCCGGCGTATCATCGCGGCCGAGACGCAAAGCGGGCAGAATGCAACGCTGAAAATCAGTGGTGAGGACGGTCAGCGGGCGGACATCGTCCTAACGCCGGGTCTTTCCACGCTTCTCCTGGATTTACTGCGTTATATCGGCCAGGGCGATGCGGTGACGCTTGTGCCTGTCACTCAAATGCTGACCACCCAACAGGCGGCCGATATCCTGAACGTGTCGCGGCCGTTTCTGATCCAGCTGCTGGAGCGGGGCGCGATGGACTTCACGATGGCCGGCCGCCATCGGCGGATCAAGGCTCAGGATCTTTTCCGCTACAAGGCGGAGCGGGATCGGGCGCGGGGCAAGTCCTTGTCAGAGCTGGCGGAACTTGACGCGGATCTGATCTGAATTGTGTTTGCGAACCGTTTCACCGCACTCGTTGACGCTTGTGTTTTGGCGGGTGCGCTGAAGCGAAATCTCATCCTATCGCTGGCGGAAGCCGGGTTTTTCCGAGTTCGCTGGTCCGCCCGCATATTAGATGAGACGGAAGTGGCTATCAGCACGATACGAATTCGCGAAAATCATGCAGAAGACAAAGCCAAGGCCGATGCGCGCCGCTCGCGGAATGCTATGGAAAATGCCTTCGAGGATGGTCTGGTCGAGGATTATGAGAGTCTCATCTCGATCCCTGAACTGCCGGATGCTGACGACCTTCATGTCATCGCGGCTGCCGTCAAAACCCAGGCATCCGTTATAGTGACCGACAATATTCGTCACTTTCCCGCCCCCATCCTGGCCCGGTTCAACCTTTCCGCCAGAACCGCCGACGATTTCATCGCGGACACGATCGATCTCGACCTTCCGAAAGCCCTCGCCGTGGTCGAGACCATGCGACGACGGTTCAGGAAGCCGGAATTGACGCAGGAGCGGCTCCTGCTCCGGCTCGAAGCCACAGGGCTGACAGCGACCGCGGATTTCCTGAAACCCAGCCTTCTCGCGGCGGACAGTCAGCCGTAATTCCGCGGCGGCTCGTCAGAACCCTCCGGACCGGCTACGAAATGCCTTCGGCGCCGCGATCATCGGGCGCGGACGAGGCTTGAACGCATGACGTGCTTCCTGGGCATCGATCTCGGCACCTCCGCGGTCAAGGCAGTCATCATGGACGAGGCCGAGACCGGTACTCGCCGCCGCCTCCGTCCCCGTGCCCGCACCCACCCACCCAACGCCGCTCGCTTCCGAACAGGAGATCGAGGGCTGGTGGCATGCTGTATCGACGGCGCTGGAGCGGCTGGCCATGGATCACGCACCCGCCATGGCGCGCGTGCGGGGGCTTGGCCTGAGCGGACAGATGCACGGGCTCAGCCTTCTCGACGCGGAGGACCGGCCGGTGCGGCCGGCGATGCTATGGAATGACGGCCGGGCCGAGGCCGAGGCCGAGGAGCTTCAGGCCCAGGGATCGGAGCTTGCCCGCATCCTCGGCGTGCCCGCGATGGCCGGGCTGACCGCCCCGAAAATGATGTGGCTGCAGCGGCACGAGCCGGCTTCGCTGGAACGGGCACGACATCTGCTGCTGCCCAAGGATGTGATCCGCCTCTATCTTACGGGCGAGCGTGCGACCGACGTTTCCGATGCCGCCGGTACCTGGCTTCTCGACCAGGCGGAGCGCCGCTGGAGTGACCGGGCGATCACGGCGCTCGGCATCGACCGGCGGCTGCTGCCGCCGATCGTTGAGAGCCCGACGCCGACAGGCACCGTCCGCCCCGCCATCGCGCGCCGTTTCGGCATGGGGGATGGCGTGATCGTCGCCGGGGGCGCCGGGGATACGCTGGCCGGGGGCCTCGGCATCGGCGTCGTCGAGAATGGCCGCGCCTTCGTGTCGCTCGGCACGTCCGGCCAGGTCTTCGTCGCCACGGACAATTACCGCCCGGCGCCGGACCACGCCGTCCATAGCTTCTGCCACTGCCTGCCGGGGCGCTGGAGCGCGATGGCGGCTTTGCTCAACGGGGCCAGCGCGCTTGCCGCGATGAGCCGCATGGCCGGCAGCGAGGATATTCCAGCGCTCCTGGCCGAGGTCGAAGCGGGCTTCGCGGGGCCTAGCCCGTTGCTGTTCCTGCCTTACCTCACCGGCGAACGCAGCCCGCACAACGACCCTTGGGCGCGAGGCGTGCTGTTCGGGCTGACGGCCGATACGAGCCGGGCACAGATGATTCAGGCGGTGCTCGAAGGTGTCGCCTTCAGCCTCGCCGATGGGGTCGCGGCACTGAGCGTCGCCGGCATCGCCGTGGGTGAGGCGGGCTTCATAGGCGGTGGCGCGCGAAGCCGGCTCTGGGCGCGCATCATCGCGGCCGCCACCGGCCTCACCCTCAACCGCGTGGCGGGTGGAGAGCATGGGGCGGCGTTCGGCGCCGCGCGCCTCGGGCGGATGGCGGCGGGTGGCGCACCGCAGGCCGAGCCGCCCGCTATCATCGAAACGATCGCGCCCGAGTCCCGTCTGCGGGACGCTTATCTCCCGAGGCTCGATGCCTATCGCAGCCTTTACCGCGCGCTGCGGCCGGAATTCAGGCGCGGCAAGCCGGGTTAGAGGCGACTACACTTTCGCGGGGCTTTCTCCTGCGTTCAGGATCTGCATTATGCTGGCCGGGCCATCGCGGAGATAGCCGTGCCAAAAGCGTCCAAGAAGCCAAAGCCGACCCTGCTGGTGAAATGGCGGTTTGTTCCTGATAAAAAAGGATCAGCCGGCGAGGCTCGCTACTGGTGGTCCGACGGCTCGCGGTCTGAGGAGCCGGTTGCCTCTTTGGTGGAGGCGGTGCGCAAGCTGAAAGTCATCCAGGACAATGGCGGGGCGAAAGACCCGCGCGATCCTATCGCGGACGATACGGCGCAGGCCTGACATTATGATTCGATAACGTAACTTTTTCTCGCTATCGACATTCTAAGATAGTCGATTTTTCGCAACTATCTTGGCCAAGATAAAATGTAAGTATTGGTTGAGGTCTTTGCATTGCGGCCCGGACGCCGCCTGGCAGTCGGGCTTGAGATTGATCCAGAAAAGGTATCAATCGGTTCACTGTTTGAGGTTTACGTTCATCGATCCGCTTTCTAATGTGGCGGCTATTCTTGACGGAAAACTCAGGCCGATGACCCAATATTCGCTACAAGAGCTGCGTGGTCGATTGAGCGCGGGACTGCTCTCCTTTCCCGTTACTCACTTCGATCAAGATCACGCCTTTGACGAGGCCGCCTATCGCAGCAATCTTGAGTGGCTGTCGGGATATCCTGTTGCCGGGCTCTTCGCCGCCGGCGGCACCGGGGAGTTTTTCTCGCTCACACCGGCGGAAGTTGAGCGCGTGGTCACGGCGGCTGTCGGGCAGGTGGCGGGCAGGGTGCCCGTCATCGCACCGGCCGGTAGCGGCACGGCCCAGGCCATCGAACTGGCCCAGATGGCGGAGGCGAGCGGTGCGGACGGCATCCTGCTCTTTCCGCCTTATCTGACTGAATGCGACGCCGAAGGCGTGGCGGAGCACGTTATTCGCGTCTGCCGCGCGACCCGGCTCGGCGTCATCGTCTACAGCCGTGCGAATGCCACCTTGGATGACGTCTCGGTGGCGCGCATCGCGGATCAATGCCCGAACCTGATCGGCTACAAGGATGGCGTCGGCGATATCGACCGCATGACCCGCGTTTCTAACCGCCTCGGCGATCGCCTGACCTATATCGGCGGTCTGCCGACGGCGGAAACCTACGCCCTTCCGTACCTCGAAATGGGCGTGACGACCTATTCGTCGGCGATCTTCAATTTCCTGCCGGAATGGGCGCTGACATTCTACGCGGCCGTGCGCGCCCGCGATCATGCCTTCATCCAGCGCGAGCTTCGCGACTTCGTGCTGCCCTACACGCTGATCCGCAACCGTCGTGCGGGCTACGCGGTCTCCATCGTCAAGGCGGGCATGAAGGCCGTCGGCCGCTCGGCGGGCCCTGTTCGCACCCCGCTGTCTGATCTGACGGCGGAGGAGCAGGGCCTGCTCGAACAGCTTATTGGGGAGCGCCGGTAGGCCGCCCGAGCTTCAGTCCCGGCCCAACTCGCCGTTCACGCGCCGCCAGAGGTTCAAGGGATTCCCGTCCCGCAAGGCCTCGGGCAGCAGCTCCATCGGCATATCCTGATAGCAGACCGGCCGCAGGAACCGCCTGATGGCGAGCGTGCCGACCGAGGTCGAGCGGCCATCGGCCGTGGCCGGATAGGGTCCGCCATGGACCATGGCGTCGCAGACCTCGACGCCGGTCGGGTAGCCGTTCACCAGGATACGGCCGGCTTTGCGCTCCAGCACCGGCAGCAGCGCCCGGGCCGCCGGAATATCGCCTTCACCGATCTGCAGTGTCGCCGTCAGCTGGCCCTCAAGGTGCTCGGTCACCGCCTGCATCTGGGCCAAGTCCCGGCAGCGCAGCAGCAGTGAACTCGGGCCGAATGCCTCCTCGCTCAATGTCGGGTCCGCCAGGAAGCTCTCGGCGTCGGTCTCGAAGAAGGCCGCGCTCGCCTGGTTAGGTCCCACCGTGTCCGGCCCACGGCCGATCACCGATACGCGCCCATTGGTGGCCATTTTCTCCACCGCGCCCTTATAGGCTTGGAAGATCCCGGCGCTCAGCATGGTGGCCGGCACCGTGCCCGCAAGCGCCCCGGTCGCCGCCTCGATGAAGGCGGAGAGATCGGCATCGTCCAGCGCGATCACGATGCCCGGGTTGGTGCAGAACTGCCCGGCGCCCATGGTCAATGACGCGGCAAAGCCGCGACCGATCTCCGCACCGCGTGCGCGGAGCGCGCCCGGCAGCAGGAAGACCGGGTTGATGCTGCTCATCTCCGCATAGACGGGAATGGGGCATGCCCGCGCCGCCGCGATCTTCATCAGCGCCGTGCCGCCGCTGCGCGAGCCGGTGAAGCCGACTGCCTTGATATGTTCATGGGCGACGAGGGCGGCGCCGATGTCACCGCCTGGGCCGAAGAGCATGGAGAACACGCCCTCCGGCAGTCCACGGCTGCCGACGGCGGCCTGGACCGCGCGGCCGACGAGTTCCGACGTGCCGGGATGCGCCAGATGCGCCTTCACGATGACCGGGCAGCCGGCGGCCAAGGCCGAGGCCGTGTCACCGCCGGCAACCGAGAAGGCCAGGGGGAAGTTGCTGGCGCCGAAGACCGCGACCGGCCCCACCGGCACATGGCGCAGCCGCAAATCGGCGCGCGGCAAGGGCTTGCGGTCGGGCAGGGCATTGTCGATGCGCGCTTCCAGAAAGCTGCCTTCGCGCACGGTGCGGGCGAAGAGCTGCAACTGGCCAACGGTGCGGCCGCGCTCACCCTGAATGCGGGCCGCCGGCAGCCCGGTCTCGGCCGAGGCGCGCTCAACCAGCGCGTCACCCAGATCCATGATGTTGCTGGCGATGGTCTCCAAAAACACCGCGCGGCTTTCCTGGCTCGTCTCTCGATAGGTGTCGAAAGCGGCGTGGGCGAGATCGACCGCGCGCGCCACTTCCGCGGCACCGCCGGCGCCGAAGGCAGGCTCCAGCTGCGACGCCGTCGCGGGGTTCACACCGTAGGTGGGCTTCCCGGAGCCACGGTGGCTGGCGCCGCCGATGAGCATTTCGCCGGTAATCTGCATGGCCGCGATTCTCCTTGGGCGCCGGATTGTTCGACCGGGCTTCGCTTTGCGGCCCGAGCTATACTGTTAAGGCCCTCTCCGAACAATCCGGGCGGAAGGGCCCGGCCATGTCACGCGCGATGCCGGCCACGATCGGCAGCAGCGGGTTGTCCGTATCGCCCTTCCAGCCGAGATAAAGTTCGGTCACGCCGGAGACGCCGGATTGCAACGGGCGCAGGACCACAGCATCGAAATGCAGGCGCGCGGCACTCGCTGGCACCAGGGACAGGCCCAATCCCGTACCGACCAGCGCCAGGATGGTGTGGATCTGGGTCAGATGCTGCACGAACCGAGGCTGGACGCCGGCGCGCGCAAAGATATCCACCAGCAGATTGTGAAAATACCGGGCCTCATACGGCGCGTACATGACGAAGGGCTGGTCGTCGAAATCCTGTAGGGACAGTACCGCCTGACCCGCGAGCGGATGATTGGCGGGCAGGGCCGCCAGCAAATCCTCGCTCATGACCCGCACGGACTCAAACCCCGGCCGCAGGAACGGCAGCCGCAGCAGGCCGATATCGATCTGGTCCGAGCCCAGCCCGTCGAGCTGATCGCCGCTGACCATTTCCTTCAAGGTGAGATCGATATCCGGCAATCGCCGCAGGATGGCCGTGACCAGATCGGGCAGGAAGGCGTAGGCGCTGGCGGCGGTGAAGCCGAGCCGGATCGCGCCGGTCTTGCCGTCCGCGATGCGCTTGGCGGTGCTCGCGGCACTCGATGCCAGACGCAGGATACGCCGGGCATCGGGCAGGAAGTTGCGGCCCGCCGGCGTCAGCTTGACCAGACGGCTCGTCCGCTCCAACAGCCGGGCATCGAGTATCCGTTCGAGGATCTGGATCTGCCGGCTCAGCGGCGGTTGCGTCATGTTGAGCAACATGGCGGCGCGGCCGAAATGCAGCTCCTCGGCAACCGCCACGAAGCATCTGAGCTGTGTCAGATCGAAGGTCGAGGGATAGTCCCCGCCTCTCACAGGCGCTGCCCATGGTCGCTGCCGACGGCGATACGATCGGACATGGGTCATCACTCCCGATTTTTCTTCGCTTACAACACTACACCCATCGGGCGGCAAGGCCGTGCCGCGCTGGCTGGACCCCGTTCGGAGCCAGCCCCGACCCAGGGTTGGAGAAGGGAACCTCATGCGCTTGTCCTGCACATTTTTGCATGGTAATTCTTGTTCATGCACGATGTATCCGCGCCGGGCCCGGAAATTGGCATGACCTCCGTGGCCGACCATGCCGGGACGCGCATCGCGACGCGCCTGGCCTTCTTCCTCTCCGGCTTCTGCCTGGCGTGCTGGGCGTCACTCGTGCCTTTCGCCAAGGCGCGGCTCGGCGTCGCGGACGGCACCTTCGGCCTGCTCCTCTTCTGCCTCGGCATCGGCTCGATTTCGGCCATGCCGCTCACGGGGTGGCTTGCCGCGCGGCTGGGGAGCAAGCCGATGATCCTCGGCGGCGGCTTCGGCCTCGTTTTGTTGTTGCCGGTGCTGGCGGTCGCGAGCAGCCCGGTCACCCTGGCTGTGACGCTCCTCGGATTCGGGGCGTCGATGGGCACGATCGACGTGGCAATGAATATCCATGGCATTGAGGTCGAACGCGCGGCAGGGCGGCCGCTGATGTCCGGATTCCATGCGATGTTCAGCATCGGCGGGTTCGCCGGCTCCGGGGGCATGATCCTGCTGCTGTCAGGCGGCATGACGCCCTTCGCCGGGACCCTCTGCGCCAGCCTGGCGGCGGTTGTGGCCCTCGGGTTCGCCTGGCCACGCCTGCTTCACGCGCGGGGCGCGCCGGTCCCCTTCGCCGCACCCCGAGGCCCCGTTCTGATCCTGGCGGAACTCGGGGCCGTTATGTTTCTTGTTGAGGGGGCAATCCTCAACTGGAGCGCGCTGCTCGTAATCGGCGCGGGGCTTGTGAGGCCGGCACAAGGCAGCCTCGGCTATATGCTGTTCGCGATCGCCATGACGATCGGCCGGTTGGCCGGGGACCGCATCGTGGCGAAGGTCGGCAATCTCCACACGCTGGTCTGGGGCGGGCTGACGGCGATTCTCGGTTTCATCGTCCTTCTGAGCCTGTCATTCCCGCCGGTCGCGATGGCGGGATTCCTCCTGATCGGCTTCGGGGCGTCAAATCTCGTGCCCGTCTTGTTCCGCCTCGCCGGCCGGCAGACCGCCATGCCGGCGGCGCTTGCTGTCGCGGCGCTGACGACGACCGGCTATGCGGGTGTCCTCGCGGGCCCCGCTGCCATTGGCTTTCTGTCCCAGGCGATCGGCCTCCATGCCGCCTTCTGGCTGCTGGCAGGGCTGGTCGCCGTCGTGCCGATCTCGGCGCGATATGTGGCGAAGGATAGGTGATGAAGCTCGCGCATATCGCGCTCTGGACGAAAGATCTCGACGCCGAGGCGGCCTTCTGGCGCGCGTATTTCAGCGCCGAGATCGGGGAACTCTACCGCAGTCGCAGACGGCAGGGATTTACCTCCCGGTTCGCGACTTTGCCCGGGGGGATGCAGATCGAGCTGATGTCTTCCCCCTTGGTCCAGGACGGCGCGGCACAAGATCATCTGGGATGGGCTCATGTCGCGCTGTCGTTCGAGATGGTCGAGGCCGTCGATGCCGCGGCCGTCCGTTTCGCGGCCGCCGGGCTGCTGGTCTCGGCACCACGCAGAACGGGCGATGGCTACTATGAGGCCGTGGTGCGAAGTCCCGGCGGGACCTTCATCGAGATTGTCGCCTGAAACACGATGCCGCTGTTGAAGCCGCGCGGCCTCTCACGACCTGAATAAACGCGGGATGAGAAACATGGCTGAACTTCAGGCCGGCGGTGGCGATCACGCAACCGAACTGGACGCGGTGATCATCGGTGCCGGCTTCGCCGGCCTCTACCAGCTCCATCGCCTGCGGGATCACCTTGGCCTTTCGGTGAAAGTGCTGGAAGCGGGCGGCGGCGTCGGGGGCACCTGGTACTGGAATCGCTATCCCGGCGCGCGCTGCGATTCCGAAAGCCATGTCTATTGTTACACCTTCTCCGCCGAGCTGATGCGCGACTGGGAATGGTCAGAGCGCTATCCCGGCCAAGCGGAGATCTTGCGCTATCTGAATTTTGTCGCCGATCGGTTCGAGCTGAAGCGCGACATCCGGTTCAACACCCGGGTCATCTCCGCGCGTCACGATGAGGCCGCCAATCGCTGGCGCGTGCGCACCGAACGGGGCGAAATCTTCGCGGCGAAATTTCTGATTACCGCCGTCGGCTGCCTGTCCACCGCCAACGTGCCCGATATTCCCGGTCTGGAGGATTTCAAGGGCGAGTGGTACCACACCGGCCATTGGCCGCATGACGGTGTCGATTTCACCGGCAAGCGCGTCGGCATGATCGGCACCGGCTCGACCGGCATTCAGGCCGCGCCCGTCATCGCCGCGCAGGCGAATCACCTGACGGTGTTTCAGCGCACGGCGAATTATTCGGTGCCCGCGCGCAACGTGCCGCTGACGCCAGAATTCAAGCAGTATGTCAAGGACAATGCCGAGCGAGATCCGCTCGGCCACACACGAGACCCAGAACGGGGCGGATTTCGGGCCCGAGGATCGCAAAGCGGTCGAGACCTCGCCGGAGGAGCGCGAGTCGATCTATGAGGCGGCGTGGCAGCGCGGCGGCCTGCAATTCCGCGTGACCTTCCAGGACATGATGGTGAGCAAGGAGGCCAACGACACGGCGGCCGATTTCATCAAGCGCAAAATCCGCTCGATCGTGCAGGATCCGGCGACGGCGGCGATCCTGTCGGATATCGACCACCCCTACGCGGCGAAGCGACCGCCGATCGATACCGATTATTTCGAGACCTACAATCGGCCGAATGTCACGCTGGTCGACGTGAAGGCCGCGCCGATCCAGCGGATCTCTGCGGCGGGGATTTGCACCGCCGAGGCCGAGTATCCGCTGGACATCATCGTCTTCGCCACCGGCTTCGATGCGATGACCGGCCCGCTGTTGCGCATGGATCATCCGCGGGCGGGACGGCATCGCGCTGCAAGGATGCGTGGGACGCGGGGCCGCGCAACTATCTCGGCCTGCAGGTCGCCGGCTTCCCGAACCTGTTCACCATCACCGGCCCGGGCAGCCCGTCGGTGCTGTGCAACATGCCGGTGGCGATCGAGCAGCATGCCGATTGGATCACCGACTGCATCGCGCACATGCGCGCCAACGGGCCTGGAACGGATCGAGGCGCGACCGGAGGCGGTGGACAGATGGGTCGGCGGAGGTCAACGAGGTCGCCAGCCGAACGCTGCTGCCGATGGCGACGCACTCCTGGTACCTCGGGCGCCAACATCCCGGGCAAGCCGCGCGTGTTCATGCCCTATGCCGGCGGCATGAACGGTATCGTGAAATCTGCCAGGAAGCGGTCGCCAGGGCTTATGAAGGCTTTACCTTATCGCGGTGAAAGCCAGGCGCCGCCCTGACGGCTGGAGGCGATAGCCGCCTCGATGAACTTCATGCCTGCCTCGCCATCCTCGACGGTCGGCAGAAATCGTGAGGTGGCGGAAGGCGCGCGCCCCTCCCGTTGCGCCGTGATCTGCTCGGCCGCATCGGCATAAAGCTGCGCGAAGGCCTCCAGATAGCCTTCCGGATGCCCGGCCGGCACGCGCGGCACATAGACATTCGTGTCGCCCGAGCCGGGACCACCGCGCGTGATGAGCCTGAGACGGCGAACCATGGCGGGTGAAGATGAGCTCGTTCGGCTGCTCCTGCTGCCAGGCGAGGCCGCCTTTGCTGCCGAAAATCCGCAGCCGCATGCCGTTGATCTCGCCGGGCGCCACCTGGCTCGCCCACAGCATGCCGCGCGCGCCGCCCTCATAGCGCAGCATCATGCTGACATTATCGTCCAGCCGGCGGCCTTCACCGAAGGCGCTGAGTTCCGCCGCGATCGCCTCCGCCTTCAGCCCGACGACATAGCCGGCGAGGTGATAGGCATGGGTGCCGATATCGCCGAGACAGCCGCCGGCACCCGATTGCGCCGGGTCCGTTCGCCACGCCGCCTGCTTCTGGCCCGTCGCCTCGATCGTCTCCGTCAGCCAGGACTGCGCATATTCGGCCTGGATCACGCGAATGGTCCCGAGTTCACCAGCCGCGACCATCGACTTCGCCTGCCGCACCATCGGATAGCCGGCATAGGTATGGGTCACGCCGAAAACGAGCCCGGTCCGCCGCACCGTCTGCACCAGGTCGGTGGCCTCCGCCGCCGTCATGGTCAGCGGCTTGTCGCAGATCACATGCACCCCGGCCTCCAGGAAGGCTTTGGCCGGCGCGTAATGGAGATTGTTCGGGGTGACGATCGCCACCGCGTCGATCCCATCCGGGCGGTTGCGTTCACCCTCCACCATCGCCTGCCAGCTCGGATAGGCGCGATCGGGGTCGATCCGGCAGGCGATGCCCGCCAGCCGGGACCGCTCGGGGTCAGAGGAAAAGGCCCCGGCGACGAAATCGTAATGGTCATCCATCCGCGCCGCGAGCCGGTGAACGGGGCCGATAAACGCGCCCGGTCCGCCGCCTACCATGCCAAGCCTGATCCGGCGCGATGAAGCGCCACCCTCTGCCGTCATCGGTTTCGTCTCCCTCTAGGCAAGTTTCTAAAGCATCGGATCAGGTGGAATCACCTGGTCCGAAGATTTGCGTTCTTAATCAAAAACATAGCGCGGGATGGTGAGCGACAAGCGAACCAATCCCGCTCTGGTTCAGCGCTTCGACAGATCGACCACGGCGGCGAAGCCCTGCTCCGTCCCGAAAGCGAGGTGGCTGCCGGATTCATTCCAGATCAGAGTGGACACCTCCCCATGGCCGGGAGGCGCGACGGGCAGCACCCTCTGGCTCTCGACATCGGTAAGGACCACGCGCCCATCGGCGAAGCCCACCGCCACCACATCGCTGCGCGGGTTGAAGACAACCCGCGACACCACAACCCCGGTGCCGCCGGCGAGTTCCAGCGGCGGCTTGCCCATCGGGCCGCCGCCGAAGAACGGCCACAGCACGATCGCATCGGCGCCGGAGGTCGCCAGCCAGCGGCCGGAGCGGGTGAAGGAAATCGATTCCGGCTTGGCCGGATAGCCGCTCATGCGCATGTGCTGGCCGTCGGCCAGGCGCCAGCCATGCAGCGCGTTTTCCTGCATCGCGGTCACCACCGCCTCGCCATCCGGGTGCATGGCGACGCCGGTATGGCTGCCCTTCCATTCCAGCCGGCGCGGGGTGTCGGTCTTCGCAGCCGACGAACCACAGCGATCGCGCCGTTGTAGTGCGACGCGGCGACGCGCTTGCCCTTGATGTCGAAGCCGAGGCCGGTCACGGTGGAGGGGTGCTCGAGCGATCTTCAGCCGCCGCCCGCTGCCATCGAACAGATGCACCTGCTTGCCGGCGGCGCAGGCGAGCACGGGCAGATCACGCTCACGCCCAGTCCAGGCACGAAGCTGGCGACCTGCTCCACCCATTTCGTGCCGAATCGGCGAGAGTGACCGCCTCGCCATCCGGCTTCACCCGGCGGAAATCGCCGTCGTCGCCGCCGGTCACGAAACTGCCCGCCTCGGCATCGGCGGCCAGTGCCAGCACCGCGCCGTCATGCACGGTCACGCTCGCCCAATCCTCCTCGCCGCCGGTCAGGCCGGCGAAGCGCACCGTGCCGTCGCCCAGCGCGAAGGCGACAGGCGCCCCCGCGATCGAAGGCGGCCTGCACGACGAAGGCGCCCAGGTCACGATGAACGCCGCGCGTATCGAGCACGGAATCCCTGGGCGGCGCCCGCAGATCAGACATGCCAGCTGGCTCAGCCAACCTGGCAGGATTCGAAGCCGCGGCGCAGTTGCGGGCGGTTCAGGTTGCGGCCGATGAACACCAGGCGGCTGTGCCGCGGCTCGCCGTCCTTCCACGGGCCGATGAAATCGCCGTCGGCGATCATGTGCACGGCCTGGAAGGCGAAGCGGCGGTCCTCGCCGGCATAGTCCAGGATGCCCTTGGTGCGCAGCAGGTCGGCGCCCTTCGTCCTGCAGCAGCGCGCCGATCCAGGCGTTGAACTTCTCCGGGTCGATCGGGCGGCTCGACCTCGAAGCTCATGGTCGCGATCGTCCTCGTTGTGCTCGTGCTCGTCGTCGATTCCAGGAAGTCCGGGTCCAGCGCCAGGATGCGGCCGAGGTCGAAGGCGCCCCGGTCCAGCACCTGCCTCGATCGGCACGCTGCGCCGCTCGGTGCGGATGGATCGGCGCGAAGCGGTTGATGGCGCGGATCCGCGCCTCGACCGCCTCCAGCTCCTCCGGCGTCACCAGATCGATCTTGTTCAGCACGATCACGTCGGCGAAGGCGATCTGGTCCGCGGCCTCGGGCTGTCGGCCAGCCGCGCGGGCAGGTTCTTGGCGTCCACCACGGTGACGATCGCGTCCAGCCGCGTCTTCGCGCGCACGCCCTCATCGACGAAGAAGGTCTGCGCGACCGGGGCGGGGTTGGCGAGGCCGGTGGTCTCGATGATGATGCCGTCGAACTTCGTCGCGCCGCTTCATCAGCCCGCCGACGATGCGGATCAGGTCGCCGCGCACGGTGCAGCAGATGCAGCCGTTGTTCATCTCGAACACTTCCTCGTCGGTATCCACGACGAGGTCGTTATCCACGCCGAGTTCGCCGAACTCGTTGATCGACCACGGCGTATTTGCGGCCGTGCTTCTCGGTGAGGATGCGGTTGAGCAGCGTGGTCTTGCCGGCGCCGAGATAGCCGGTGAGCACGGTGACGGGGACGAGATCCTGGCCGGTGGCGGCGGCGGAATCGGCAAGCGTGTCGGGCATCGAAAAGCCTCCGGTCACTTCAGCGAGAACAGAAATCCAGATCGCCTATATAAGTCCGGCCATTCAGCGCGGCGAGGCCCCCTGTCGCGCTCCCGCAATGCGCCACCGCGTCTCGGCCAGTCCCCAGCCAAGGATGACGAAGAAATAGCCGCTGACGGGCAGGCTGGTGAAGGCGCTGGTGGAGGCGATGGGCCAGAGATGCACGAGTGCGGCGGCGAACAGGCCGACGCGGAGCGGGTCCGGTTCTCGCCACAACCCCCGGCCGACATCGCGGAGCCAGGCCAGGACCATGAGCGAGAACAGGATCAGGCCGGGGAAGCCGCCATCGGTGCTCGCCTGGGTGTAGAAATTATGCGGGTGCTGCTTGCAGATGCCCACCCCGCCGCCGTCGTCGCCCGGCTTCTTGGTCCAGCCGATGAAGTAGCGCGGATCGGGGCAGCCGATGCGGAAGCCGTTGAAGCCGCGCCCGAAGACGGGATGCTGCTCGGTGATCTCGTCGGCGCGACGCAGCAGGTAGCCGTAGGGGCTGACCTGGAAATGGTCCATCTGCCGGCTGAACTTCTCCACCAGCCGGTAATAGGTCGGCGGCGAGATCACCGGCGAGGCCGCCAGCACGAGGCCGCCGACGACGACCGCCGCCAGCGCCACCGGCCGCAGCCGGGGCAGAAGCAAGCCCGAGACGATGAGGCCGAGGGCCGTCAGCAATACGGGCATCCGCTGGCCGATGAGGACCATGGTGGCGATGCTGACGAAGGCGAGGGCGATGCCCGCTGCGCGATAGATGAGGGATCGCTGAGCGATGAGCGCCATCACCGGCGGCCAGACGGCGGGGAAGAGTATCCGCACAAGCTCGGGCCCGGCGCGCGGCTTGAAGAAGGGGCCGGTCAGCTCGCCATCCACGAAACGGCCGTCGCCGAAGAAGTTGCGGCCCGTCAACCATTGGAAGAGGCATTGGATGCCGATATAGGCAGCGACCGCCTGCACCACGTGGCGCAGCCACAGCCGCCTCCTCTCGTCACGCAGCAGCCAGTGCTCCAGCGCCGCCGCGAACAGAAAAAAGCGCACCATGACGGCGGCCTGAAGCAGGGAAGGCCAGCTCCCGTAAAAGGGTGGCGGCAGCGGCAGGGAGCAGATCATCTCCCAGATCCACCAGGCCCCGGCGAAAGGCACCCAGCCCTGGCGCACCCAGTCCCAGTTCCGACTGCGCGCGCAGTCGATCAGGAACAGAAGGGCGGTGACGGAGAACAGGGTGTCGGCCAGGCCGCGCGTATAGAGCAGGGCCGGCGTCACGAGCAGCATCGCGATGAGCGCGACGCGGTCGAGCAGAGGATTGAGCGGCATCACGGGGTCAGCAATTCCGTCCTCAGTTGGTCGAGCCGCAGGCGCGCGGCCGGCACGTCATAGGCGGAAGCCCGCGCCCGCGCCGCCTCAGCGAGCCGCGCACGCCGCTCCGGGTCCCGCGCCAGTCCGATGATCGCCGCGGCCATTCCGGCCGGGTCGTCAGGGTCGATCGCCACGGTCACGCCTTCCGTCAGTTCCGCGAGCCCGCCGCGCCGGGTGGTGATCAGCGCGGCGCCGCTCGCCATGGCCTCCAGAGCCGTGAGGCCGAAGGGCTCTTGCCAGCGACTGGGCACCACGGCAATGGCGGCACGGGCCAGGGCGGCCATAACACCCGCGTGATCGATGTAGCCAGAAAGGTCGATCCCCCCCGCCTCGGCCGCCGCGCGCAGCGTACGGGTGAAGGGTGTCTCCGGACTGTCGGCGCGAAAGCGATCTGCGCCGATCATCTCCGCGCGCCAGCCCGGCAGGTCCGGCAGGGCGCGGGCGCAGGCGGCGACGAAGCTGTCCGCGCCCTTATCCGCCACGATCCGGCCCGCGAAGAGAATGACCGTCTCACGCTCCCCGGCCTCGGCCGGTGGCGGAAGTGCCGCGAGGTCGAGGCAATTCGGATGCACGGTGGGGGCGGTGCCACCCGCCACGCCCTCCATCCAGCAAGCCGCGATGAAGCGCGAAACGCAGACGACCCGGCCGAGCCGCGCGGAAAGCCGCGCGCGCTCGAGCGCTGTCCGCGCACCTCTCATGCTGCGCGGATCGTTGTGGAGGAACAACAGGATGCGCCCCGGCGGAAACCAGCGGGCGAGGCGGGCCGCGAGGTCGGGCTTGTTATGCACCTCGATCAACGCGGGCCGGAGGCCGGCCAGCACTTCCCTCACCCCGGCGGCGTAACGGGCATCGCTGCCGAGGGGCCAGCGGCGGTCGGCGACGGCGCGGAAAGGCAGGGGAAACAGCGGACCCGCCTGAGGGCCGCCGACCACCGTCAGCGCGAAGGGGGAGTCCGGTGCCGCCCGGGGCTCCGCCAGCCGCCCCTGCAACAGGGCGATGGCGCCGGCCGATCGCGGCCCGAAGCCTTCGCGTGGCGGCAGCACGATCGCCACCGGCCAGGGCAGCGCGCCTCGCCGCGAACCGTCCTGCATGATCAGGCCTTGATGCCTCGTTTGATCAGGATCTCAAGGATCGCGGGGTCGTCCGCGCTCTCTGTCCGGGACAGGACGGCATGGCCCTGGGCCTCGGCCATTCGGGGCACGCTGTCCCTCGGTTCTTCGCCGCGGACCAGAACGCGAAGAAGATCGCCCGCCGATAACCGTTCCAATGCGAGCCTCGTCCGCACGAAGGTCATCGGACAGGTGTCGCTCGTAACATCCAGAAGTCCAGGGGCCTGCTGAGTATTTACGGTCATGGTCCTGCGTTACTTGTCATCTCTTTAGCCATGTTGCCACGACTGGTCCATCGGAGGTAAACACTCTCAAATCGGCCGTTCAGGCAATACCGACTCGTCTGACAACATGATCGCTTCATCTGAATTCTGCTCAAAGTGCCGTGCGTACAAGAAATGTCTGTCCCACGGCAACATAATGCGTAAGCCTTCTGGCCAGGAGACCTGAGTATGTCCGACGAAACTGCTAATCCGAGCGTCCTCAACTGGACAGCGCAAATAGTTTCCGCGCACGTCTCAAATAACACGGTCTCACCCGAAGCCCTGCCCGCGCTGATACAGGAAGTGTTCCGCACGCTGTCCAATGTCGGCATTCAGGTCGAACCGTCCGAGAAGCCGCAGCCTGCCGTTCCCATCAAAAAGAGCGTCTTCGGCGACTACATCATCTGCCTCGAGGACGGCAAGAAGCTGAAAATGCTGAAGCGCCACCTCAAGACCGCCTATAATCTCGAACCGGACCAGTATCGGGAGCGTTGGGGCCTGCCGCCGGATTACCCGATGGTTGCCCCGAACTATGCGCGCCAGCGTTCCTCCCTCGCCAAGAAGATCGGCCTGGGAACGAAGCCGCGCGTGCCCGCGAAAGCGGGGTCGGCGCGGGGTGGCCGGGCGGGGTGATCACCCCGCGCTTTGCCTCCTCCGATCGCTCCCCTATAACGGTCGGCATGAACGCCAGCGGGTTGACGGGTAACTGATCTCGGCAGCCGGGGCGATAACGCCGCAGGAGGCGGGGATAGAACCGGAACTCAACCGATGATGTCGCGCATCGAGCGCCTCTGCGTCGAGAAGGGCCTGAAGATGACCGGCCAGCGCCGCGTTATCGCCAGCGTCCTGTCCGATGCTGCGGACCATCCCGATGTCGAGGAACTCTATCGGCGTGCGGTCGCGCTCGACAATCGCATGTCGATCGCGACGGTCTACCGCACGGTGCGGCTGTTCGAGGAGAACGGCATCCTGGAGCGTCGCGATTTCGGCGGCGGCCGCGCGCGCTATGAGCCGGCGACCCCAGGACCCCACCACCACCTGGTCGATGTCGATACCGGCCGGGTGATCGAATTCATCGACCCCGAGCTGGAAACGGCCATCCGTGGCATCGCCGCCCGGCTGGGCTTCGACCTCGTCTCCCACCGGCTGGAGCTGTTCGGCCGGCGCCATCAGGGGCAGATGACGGCGCCTGAGACGGAGGCCGCCTCGAAAGGGCGCGAGAATGGGGCCCGCAAGCCGGTGGCCGGCCCGGGACCGGAATCAGGGCATGCCGATCATGGGCACTGAGGGCGGCCCTCGGTGAGTCTCTCCGAACCCTTCATTGGAATCGAGGGCGAGGAAGGCATCGGGGAGTTGCGCGCCGGCAATCTCGGCCTGCGCATCGCCCGCACGCCGGAGGAGCTGGATGCAGCCCAGGCGCTGCGCTACCGGGTCTTCTATCAGGAGATGGGCGCCCAGCCCGATGCCGGTGCTGCCGCCCGCAACCGGGATAGCGACCGCTACGATGCCGTCGCCGACCACCTGCTGGTGGTCGATCATGATCTGGGCGACGGGCCCGACGCGGTCGTCGGCACCTACCGGCTGATCCGGCGGGAAGCGGCGGAGAGCATCGGCCGCTTCTACTCCGCCGACGAATACGACATCGACATCATTGAGCGCTTCCCCGGCCGCGTGCTGGAGCTGGGCCGTTCCTGCGTCGATGCCGCCTATCGCGGGCGCGCGGCGATGCAGCTGCTGTGGCGCGGGATCGCCGCCTATGTCTTCACCCACAATATCGATCTGATGTTCGGCTGCGCCAGCCTGCCCGGCACGGATGCGGACGCCCTGGCGGCGGAGCTGACCTATCTCCACGCGCATCACCTCGCGCCGGCGGATATCCGGCTGCGCGCGCTTCCCCAGCGCTATGTGGATATGCGCCGCATGGACCCCGCCGAGATCGATGCGCGGCAGGTGCTGGTCGGCCTGCCGCCGCTCATCAAGGGCTATCTGCGGCTGGGCGGTTTCGTCGGCGACGGCGCGGTGATCGACCATCAGTTCAACACCACCGATGTCGCCATCGTGGTGAAGACCGATCTCGTCACCGGCAAATACTACCGGCATTTCGAGCGCGAGCGGGACCGGCGTTAGAGCAATATCGGATCAGGTGGAATCACCTGATCCGAAGATTTGCGTTCTCAATCAAGAACATAGAGCGGAATCGTGAGCGAAAGCGAACCGATACCGCTCTAGCACGTATGGCTCAGTCCTTCCAGCGCGGGGGCTCGGCCGCCGGCGCCACGAAGCCAAGCTGCTGGAAGGTTTCCGCCATATGCGCGGGCAGGGGCGCGCTGACTGAAAGCTCCCCGCCCGCCGGATGAGGCAGAACCAGCGCGCGGGCATGCAGGTGCAGCCGGCCCGTGACCGTCTCCATCCCGGATTCGCCGCCATAGGCGACGTCGCCCAGGATCGGGTTGCCGATCGCGGCGCAATGCACACGCAGCTGATGGGTCCGGCCGGTATGCGGATGCAGGCCAAGCCAGCTGAACTTGCGGCCCGCGTGATCGATCGTCTCGTATTCCGTCATCGCCTTCGTCGCCTCGGGGTCGGAAGGGTGGGCGATGCTGCTGCGCGCCCCACCCAAGCCCTGGGTTCGCGCCAAGGGGAGATCGATGCGTCCCGTCAGCGGCACCGGTAGCCCATTGACCACCGCCCAATAGGTCTTCGTGACCGTCCGCCCGCGAAACGCCGCTGCGAGCTTCGCCGCGATTCCGGGCGTCCGCGCCAGCAGCAGCACGCCCGACGTGTCCCGATCCAGCCGATGCACGAGGCGCGGCCGGTCGGGCGCGCCGAAGCGCAGCCCATCCAGCATGCCGTCCAGATGCTTCGTGATGCCCGGGCCGCCTTGCGTCGCGAGGCCTGCCGGCTTGTCGATCGCGATCACCCAATCATCCCGGTAGATCACCATCCGCGCGAGGTCCTTCAGCACCCGCGCATCCAATTCCTTCGGCGCGCGATCAGCGGCGCCGTCGGTGGCCGCCTGGGCCGGCGGCGGCACCCGGATCGTCTGCCCCGGCTGAAGCCGGGTCGATGCCTCCGACCGCTTGCCCTGAACGCGGATCTGGCCGGTGCGGCACAGCTTCTCGATGGCGCCCTGGGTCAGGCCGGGGAAATGCCGGCGGAACCAGCGGTCCAGCCGGATATCCGCCTCATCCAGCGTCACCATCCGTTCCTCGACGCCGCTCATGCGCCATCCTCCGGCGCCGGCCCGGCGCCCCATTCGGGGTTTCGTTCGGCCCGAAGGCGATCCCAATGCTCCAGGCGCCGGGCGATCTCGCGCTCGAATCCGCGCCCCGTCGGCTCGATAGAAGCGGGCGCGGTCCATGCCCTCGGGGAAGTAGTTCTGCCCGGAGAAGGCATCCTCCGCGCCATGGTCGTAGGCATAGCCGGCGCCATAGCCGAGCTCCTTCATCAGCTTGGTCGGCGCGTTGCAGGATATGCGCCGGCGGCATCAGGCTGCCGGTCGCCCGGGCCGCGCGCTGCGCTGCGCCGAAAGCCGCATAGACGGCGTTCGATTTCGGCGCGGTGGCGAGATAGAACAACGGCCTGCGCGAGCGCCAGCTCGCCCTCCGGGCTGCCGAGCCGCTCATAGCTCTCCCAGGCGGCCGGTGACTGAGCAGAGCCTGCGGGTCGGCCATGCCGATATCCTCGGCCGCGAAGCGCACCAGCCGGCGGGCGATGTAGCGGGGGTCCTCGCCGCCGAGCAGCATGCGGGCGAACCAGTAGAGCGCCGCGTCGGGGTCCGAGCCGCGCATGCGACTTATGCAGCGCGGAGATGAGGTTGTAGTGCTCCTCCCGATCCTTGTCGTACAGCGCGGCCCGCTTGCGATAGCAGATCGGCGAGCGCCGACCGCATCGAGCGGCTCGGTCGCCTCAGGCAGCGCAGCAGAGCTGCTCGGCCATGTTCAGCAGATAGCGGCCATCGCCATCCGCCATGGCGCGCAGGCTGGCGCGAGCCTCGGCATCCACGGGCAGGGTGCTGCCGGTCTCGGCCTCGGCGCGGGCAAGCAGCTGCTCCAGCGCCGCATCGTCCAGCCGCTTGCAGCACCAGCACCTGGCAGCGCGACAGCAGCGCGCCGTTCAGGGCGAAGGACGGGTTTTCCGTGGTCGCGCCGATCAGGGTGACGGTGCCGTCCTCCACCACCGGCAGGAAGCCATCCTGCTGCGCGCGGTTGAAGCGGTGGATTTCATCGACGAACAGCAGCGTCGCCTGCCCCGTGCGCTATGCCGGGCGGCTTCCTCGAACACGCGCTTGAGGTCGGCGACGCCGGAGAACACCGCCGAAATCTGGACGAAGATGCAGCCCGGCCTGATCCGCGAGCAGCCGCGCGATGGTGGTCTTGCCGACGCCGGGCGGACCCCAGAGGATCAGGGAGGCGAGCGAGCCGCGCGCCAGCATCCGCGTCAGCGTGCCGTCCGCGCCGAGAGATGGTCCTGCCCGACGACATCCGCGAGCGTGGCAGGCCGCAGCCGGTCGGCGAGGGGCCGTGGCTTCTTCCTGGCCGCGCCGCCCGCCGTCGCCATGGGCGCGGCCGTAGTCGACGCGGGGCCGAAGAGATCGCCGGAAGGGGCAGGAGAACGTGCCACGCGAGGTCAACCCTCTGATAAAGAGCCAAAACGAAAAGGGCGGACCAGCCGGCCCGCCCTTTAAAATCCTGCCGTCACTCGCGGAGCAAGCCCGCGCGTAGGGCGATCGGATCAGTCCTCGGCGGTCGGGAACTGCGCCTCGGTATTCACCTCGGGCTTCGGGCCGCTGTCCTGGCCCTTGGCCGCGGGGTCGCGGTCGACCAGCTCGATCACCGCCATCGGCGCCGCGTCGCCATAGCGCATGCCGGCCTTCAGCACGCGGGTATAGCCGCCGGCGCGGGTCTTGTAGCGATCGGCCAGGGCGCCGAACAGCTTGGCGACGATCACGTCGTCGCGCAGCTGCGCATAGGCCTGGCGGCGCGCGTGCAGGCCGCCGCGCTTGCCCAGCGTGATCAGCTTCTCGGCCACCGGGCGCAGTTCCTTCGCCTTCGGCAGCGTCGTGGTGATCTGCTCGTGCTTGATCAGCGCCACGCGCCATGTTGCGGAACATGGCGAGGCGATGGGTGGAGGTAACGCCGAGCTTCCGGCCGGCAACGCCGTGACGCATGGTCTAGTTCTCCTTCAATGCCAGCTCAGAACGGCTCTTCGAGCCGCTTGGCCAGGTCTTCGATATTCTCCGGCGGCCAGCCGGCCACGGTCATGCCGAGCGCCGAGACCCATGGAGGTCAGCACTTCCTTGATCTCGTTCAGCGACTTGCGGCCGAAGTTCGGCGTGCGCAGCATTTCCTGCTCGGTCTTCTGCACCAGGTCGCCGATATAGACGATGTTGTCGTTCTTCAGGCAGTTCGCGCTGCGGACCGACAGTTCCAGCTCGTCCACCTTGCGCAGCAGGTTGCGGTTGAACGGCAGGTCGTCCTGCGGCTCCTCCGGCGCGGATCTGCTGCGGCTCGTCGAAGTTGATGAACAGCTGCAACTGGTCCTGCAGGATGCGGGCGGCGAGCGCCACCGCATCCTCCGGGCGTCACCGCGCCGTTGGTTTCCACCGTCAGCAGCAGCTTGTCGTAGTCGGTCACCTGGCCGACGCGGGTCGGCTCGACCTTGTAGGACACGCGGCGCACCGGCGAGTAGATCGCAGTCGACCGGGATCAGGCCGATCGGCGCGTCTTCCGGCCGGTTGGCGCTGGCCGGCACGTAGCCCTTGCCGAGGTTGACGGTGAACTCCATGCCGAGCTTCACGCCGTCATCCAGCGTGCAGATCACCAGGTCGGGGTTCATGATGTCGATGTCGTGGCCGGCCTGGATCTGGCCGGCGCGCACCTCGCCGGGGCCGGTGGCGGTCAGCATCATGCGCTTCGGGCCTTCGCCGTGCATGCGCAGCGCGAGCTGCTTGATGTTCAGCACGATGTCGGTCACGTCCTCGCGCACGCCGGGAACGCTGCTGAATTCGTGCAGCACGCCGTCGATCTGCACCGCGGTCACGGCGGCGCCCTGCAGCGACGACAGCAGGATGCGGCGGATGGCGTTGCCCAGCGTCATGCCGAAGCCGCGCTCCAGCGGCTCGGCGACGACGGTGGCGACGCGCGACGGATCGGCGCCGGGCTCGACCTCGAGCTTTTCCGGCTTGATCAGCGACTGCCAGTTCCTCTGCATGACCACGTTCGCCTCATTGATAGAACACGCCGGGCGCCGGGCCGTCCACTTGAAGAGCAGCGGAGGGCGCGCGCCGTTCCGGCGACAGCGACCGCGATTTGAGGGTCCGTCAGACCCGCCGGCGCTTGCGCGGCCGGCAGCCGTTATGCGGGATCGGCGTCATGTCGCGGATGGCGGTGACCGAGAAGCCGACCGCCTGCAGCGCGCGCAGCGCGCTCTCGCGGCCCGAGCCGGGGCCGCTGACCTCGATCTCCAGCGTCTCCATGCCGTGCTCGCGCGCCTTCGTGCCGGCATCCTCGGCGGCGACCTGGGCGGCATAGGGCGTGGACTTGCGGCTGCCCTTGAAGCCCTGGCTGCCGGCCGACGACCAGGCGATGGCGTTGCCCTGCGCGTCGGTGATGGTGATCATCGTGTTGTTGAACGTCGCCGCCACATGGGCGACGCCGGAGGTGATGTTCTTGCGCTCCTTCTGCGGGGGCGCGCGGCGGCGGCGGGTTTCGCCATGTGTGTTTGATCCTGTTCAAAGCTGCCGCCGCGCCGGACAGCGGCGCGGCGACATGGTCGAGAACGCGGCGGCGAACGGCGGCGGAGCCTCTACTTCGTCACCTTCTTCTTGCCGGCGATCGCCACCGCCTTGCCCTTGCGGGTGCGGGCGTTGGTGTGGGTGCGCTGGCCACGCACCGGCAGGCCGCGGCGATGGCGCAGGCCGCGATAGCAGCCCAGGTCCATCAGCCGCTTGATGTTCATCGCGACTTCACGCCGCAGATCGCCCTCGACGCGGTATTCGCGGTCGATCAGTTCGCGGATGCGCAGCACTTCCTCGTCGGAGAGCTGGTTGACCCGGCGGTCGTCGGGGATGCTAAGCTTGCGTGCAGATCTCCTGCGCCTTGGTCGGGCCGATGCCATAGATATAGCGCAGGCTGATGGTCACCCGCTTGTTGGTCGGGATGTTCACGCCGGCAATACGCGCCACGCTTCGCACTCCTCCTGTCGCCGGCCGCATCCCGCGAACGGCCTGATCGTGCCCGTGAAGGGCCGGTTGAAACCTGAGGCTGCCAAGCGCAGCGGCGCACGCCCTGCGGGTCGCGCCAGAGGGCGCGAACTATAGCTCTGCCGCTGCGCAGAGAGTCAATCGCGACCAGATCAACTTTGCGTGAGCGCATGGCGTGCCATCACGCTTCGGCAGGGCCTCCAGCACTCGCCTCGATCTGCCGCGGCGACCTCGTCGATCTCCGCCATGCCGTCCACCGCGCGCAGCCGGCCCTGCGCCTGCGTAATGCGGCAGGATCGGCGCGGTCTGGCGCGTGGTAGGCCTCCAGCCGGGCGGCCACCGTCTCGCGCTTGTCGTCCGCGCGGCGGATGAACTCGTGGCTGCCGCAGACGTCGCAGACGCCGGCGACCTTCGGTCGGCTTGAACGTGTCGTGATAGCCGGCGCCGCATTTGGCGCAGGTGAAGCGCCCGGCGATCCGCTCGATCAGCGCCGCGTCGTCCACCCGCAGCTCGATCACCGCGTCCAGCTCCAGGCCTTGTGCCGCCAGCATGGTGTCCAGCGCCTCGGCCTGCGGCACGGTGCGGGGGAAGCCGTCCAGGATGAAGCCGTTGGCGCAGTCCGGCTGCTCGATGCGCTCGCCGAGCATGCGCATGATCATCTCGTCGGACACCAGGCCGCCGGCTTCCATGATCGCCTTGGCCTCGCAGGCCGATCGCGCGTGCCGGCCGCGACCTCGGCGCGCAGCATGTCGCCGGTGGAGATCTGCACGATGCCGTAGCGTGTCCTGCAGCCGCTTGGCCTGCGTGCCCTTGCCCGCGCCCGGCGGGCCCAGAAGAATGAGTTTCAACGACCGCTCCCCTTCACCCGGCCTCTTTTGATCAGGCCTTCATATTGGTGCGCCAGCAGATGCGACTGGATCTGCGTCACCGTGTCCATCGTGACGGAGACGATGATCAGCAGGCTCGGTGCCGCCGAAATAGAACGGCAGGCCGTAATGCGCTGATCAGGAATTCCGGCAGCAGGCAGACGACGCACAGATAGAGCGCGCCGACGGTGGTCAGCCGGGTCAGCATGCGGTCGAAATAATCGGCCGTGTTGCGTGCCGGGCCGGATGCCGGGGATGAAGCCGCCGTATTTCTTCAGGTTGTCCGCCGTCTCCTCCGGGTTGAACACCACGGCGGTGTAGAAATAGCGAGAAGAAGATGATCATCGCCGCATAGAGGACCATGTAGACCGGCTGGCCATGCGCGAGCTGACGCCGCCGAGCCACCGCAGCCCAGCCCGAGCCGTTGGCGGCGTGGGAGAAGCCGGCGATGGTCGCCGGGATCAGCAGGATCGAGCTGGCGAAGATCGGCGGGATGACGCCCGAGGTGTTGATCTTCAGCGGCATATGGCGTGCGAGTCGCCGCCGAACATGCGCTGGCCGACCTGGCGCTTGGGATATTGCACCGACGATCCGCCGCTGCGCCCGCTCCATGAACACGATGAAGGCGATCATGGCGACGGCGATCGACCATGAAGAACAGGATGAAAAGCGGCGACAGCGCGCCGGTGCGGCCGAGTTCCAGCAGATGGCCGAGGGCGCTGCGGCAGGTTGGCGACGATGCCGGAGAAGATGATCAGGCTGGTGCCGTTGCCGATGCCGCGCGCGGTGATCTGCTCGCCGAGCCACATCAGGAACATGGTGCCGCCGACCAGCGTGACGACGCAGGAGAAGCGGAAGAACATGCCGGGGTCGATCACCGCGGGGCCGAAGCTGCCGCGCATGCTCTCCAGCCCGACGGCGATGCCGTAGGACTGGAACATGGCGATGAGCACGGTCAGGTAGCGGGTGTACTGGTTCAGCTTCTTGCGGCCGCTCTCGCCCTCCTTCTTCAGGGTTTCCAGCGAGGGGATGGCCGCGGACATCAGCTGGATGATGATGCTGGCGCTGATATAGGGCATGATGTTCAGCGCGAAGACGGTCATGCGGCCGCAGCGCGCCGCCGCGTGAACATGTCGAACATGCCCAGGATGCCGCCGCCGTGCTGCGTCATCAGCTGCGCCATCACCGCGGCATCGACGCCCGGCACCGGGATGTAGGTGCCGAGCCGGTAGACGATCAGCGCGCCCAGGGTGAACCAGATGCGCTTCTTGAGTTCGGTCGCCTTGGCGAAGGTGCCGAGGTTCAGGTTGGCCGCAAGTTGTTCGGCGGCCGAGGCCATCCCAGATTCCCATCACTGCGACGGGCGCTGGCTGGTTCCCCCGCCCTGTCCGCCCGTCTTCTTCAAAAAAGAGCGTCTCGTCCAAAGAGAGCCGCCACGTTGAACGGTCAGCCCCGCACGAGCGGGCCGCCGAAGACATGCGCCCAGCTGGCGGCCAGTGCGGCGTCCAACTCGGCCATGCTCACGACAATCCCGAGCGCATGAAGGCTTGTCACCCCATGCTCGCGGATGCCGCAAGGAACGATGCCCGCGAAATGGTCCAGCGCGGGCTCCACGTTCAGCGCCACGCCGTGCCAGCTGACCCAGCGGGTGACCCGCACGCCGATGGCGCCGATCTTGGCCTCGGTGCCCGCCGCGCGATCCGCGACCCAGATGCCGACGCGCCCGTCCCGGCGCTCGCCCCGGACGTTGAAGCGGTCGAGGGTGCGGATCAGCCATTCCTCCAGCCCGTGGACATAGGCGCGCAGATCCCGCGCCGGCACCTGCCCATGCGGCCGGTCAGGTCGAGCATCACATAGGCCAGTGCGCTGGCCGGGGCCGTGATAGGTCCATTGCCCGCCGCGCCCGGCGGCGAAGGTCGGGAAGCGGGTCGGCTCCGCCAGATCCTCCGGCCGCGCCGAGGTGCCGGCGGTGTAGAGCGGCGGATGCTCGACCAACCAGACCCGCTCGGCCGCCGTCCCCGGCGCGGATCGCGCGCGACCGCCGCCTCCATGGTCGCGAGCGCCGCCGGATAGGGGGTCAGCCCCTCCGCGATCTCCCAACGGATGCGCGGAGCAGATGTCTC
Source organism: uncultured Pseudomonadota bacterium (assembly GCA_963745125.1). Taxonomy (GTDB): domain Bacteria; phylum Pseudomonadota; class Alphaproteobacteria; order Acetobacterales; family Acetobacteraceae; genus Acidisoma. The sequence goes on along the minus strand of CAVUWB010000006.1, from coordinate 100,138 downwards.
CTCCGCGCGCATATCCGGATGCTCGCCGGCGATTGCCCGCCGTTCGATCATCCGCTATACCCCGGCGCCCACGATGCGGTCGTGGCGGAATGGTAGACGCGCAAGCTTGAGGTGCTTGTGGGGGCAACCCCGTGGAAGTTCGAGTCTTCTCGACCGCACCATATCTCTCTCATCAGTCTCTAATAGCGTTTGGTCCGGCCGCACCTGGCCGGCCGCACCGTTGCATCCCGAGCGTTCACTTGGTCTTATAGCTCCCAAGACTTAGGCACCCGGGAGGTAAACGGTGGACGACGATTTCCGCAAGGCGGCGCTGGACTATCACCGCTATCCGCGCCCCGGGAAGCTCGCGATCGAGCCGACCAAGCGCATGGCGACCCAGCGCGACCTGGCGCTCGCCTATTCCCCCGGCGTCGCCGCCGCCTGCGAGGCGATCGCCGCCGACCCCGACGCCGCCCAGCGACTACACCGCCCGCGGCAACCTCGTCGGCGTCATCTCCAACGGCACCGCCGTGCTCGGCCTCGGCAATATCGGCGCGCTCGCCGGCAAGCCGGTGATGGAGGGCAAGGCCGTCCTGTTCAAGAAATTCGCCGGCATCGACGTGTTCGACATCGAGGTCGACGCCGCCGACCCGGACCGCTTCTGCGACGTGGTCGCGGCGCTGGAGCCGACCTTCGGCGCCATCAACCTGGAAGACATCAAGGCGCCGGAATGCTTCGCCATCGAGGCCGAGCTGCGCGCCCGGATGAACATCCCGGTCTTCCATGACGACCAGCACGGCACCGCCATCACCGTCGCCGCCGCCGTGCGCAACGGGCTGCTGCTGCAGGGCAAGCACCTCGACGACGTCAAGCTGGTCACCTCCGGCGCCGGCGCCGCGGCCCTGGCCTGCGTCGACCTGCTGGTGGCGATGGGGCTGCAGGTCGAGAACGTCACCCTGACCGACATCAAGGGCGTGGTCCACCGCCGGCCGCAACGGCATGGGGCCGAACATGGCCCGCTACGCCCAGGACACCGACGCGCGCCGCCTGGAGGACGTGCTGCACGGGCGCCGATATGTTCCTCGGCCTCTCCGCGCCCGCGCGTGCTGAAGCGCGGAATGGCTGCCGCAAGCTCGGCCGACAAGCCGCTGATCCTGGCGCTGGCCAACCCCGAGCCGGAGATCCTGCCCGAGATCGTGCGGCTCGACCGGCCGGATGCCATCATCGCCACCGGCCGCAGCGACTACCCCAACCAGGTCAACAACGTCCTCTGCTTCCCCTTCATCTTCCGCGGCGCGCTGGATGTGCGGCGCCACCACGATCAACGAGGAGATGAAGATCGCCGCGGTCGAGGCGATCGCCGGCCTCGCGCGGGTGGAGGCGAGCGAGGTCGTCGCCGCCGCCTATGGCGGCGCGGCACCGGTGTTCGGCCCGGACTACATCATCCCGAAGCCCTTCGACCCCCGCCTGATCCTGGAAATCGCCCCCGCCGTCGCCCGCGCCGCGACGGCCAGCGGCGTCGCCCGCTGCCCGATCGAGGATTTCGCTCAGTACAAACGGGAACTCGAACGCTTCGTCTACCGCTCCGGCCAGCTCATGCGGCCGGTGTTCCTAGCGGCCCAGCAGTCGCTGCGCAGCATCGTCTATGGCGCCGGGGAGGATGAGCGCGTGCTGCGCGCCGTGCAGACCGTGGTCGATGACAATATGGCGCGCCCGATCCTGCTCGGCAATCGCGAGGCGATCGAGCGCAAGGTGCGCGAGATGGGGCTGCGGCTCGACCTCGGCCGCGCCGTGACCATCCTCGATCCGGCGACCGATCTCGACTATTTCGAGCCGCTGCTCCGAAAATACGAGAAGCTCGCCGGCCGTCGTGGCGTGCGGCCGGATTCGGCGGCAATCCTCCTGCGGACCCATTCGACCATCGCGGCGTCGCTGATGGTGTCCGAGGGGCTGGCCGATGGGGCGCTGTGCGGCGGCTACGGGGACTGGTGGCGCCATCTGCAATATGCGCTGCCCATCATCCCGCGCCGCGCCGGCTGCTCCCGCATCTATGCGATGACGGCCGTCATCCTCCAGGAAGGCGCGCTGTTCTTCTGTGACACGCATATGAATATCGACCCCACCGGCGAACAGGTGGCGGAGATGACCGTGCTCGCCGCCGAGGCCGTTTCCTCCTTCGGTCAGACACCCAAGGTCGCGCTGCTCTCCCATTCCTCCTTCGGGTCGAGCAATTCGGAATCCGCCCGCAAGATGCGGCGCGCCCTCACTCTGATCCGCGAACGCATGCCGACGCTCGAGGTCGATGGCGAAATGCAGGCGGACGCGGCGCTGGCCGAGGCCACGCGCGCGCGCGCGATCGTGGACGGCACGCTCACCGGCACCGCCAATCTCCTGATCCTGCCGACGCTGGACGCGGCGAACATCGCCTTCAACCTGATCAAGACGGCGGGGAACGGCTTGCAGGTCGGGCCGCTTCTGCTCGGCCAAGCCAAGCCTATTCATATTCTCGTGCCCACCGCGACGGCACGCGCCATCATCAACATCAGCGCGGTGGCGGCGGCTGGCGCAAATTCTCATCGGTAGGCCTCGGCGTCTCCCGCTTCCGCATTATATGCCGCAGGCTACCGAGGCGCGAACGGGGGGACGAAGCCCGGGCGCGTCTCGCGAAAGGGTTGCTTTCAGGCACTGATTCACGCCAACCTAGTTAAACCTTATTTCATCTGAGGTAGACGATGTCGGCCAAACCGTTGCGCAAAGCGGTATTACCCGTTGCTGGTCTGGGCACCCGCTTTCTGCCGGCGACCAAATCCATGCCGAAGGAGATGCTGACGGTCGTGGACCGGCCGCTCATCCAATACGCTGTCGATGAGGCACGCGCTGCCGGCATCGAGCAGTTCTGCATGGTCTCCGGTCGCGGCAAGACCGCGCTCATCGACCATTTCGACGTTTCGTATGAACTTGAAGCGACGCTCCGGGGCCGCGGCAAGCTGGACGCGCTCGCGCAGCTTGAGCACGACCGCCTGCAACCCGGCGCCATCACCACGGTCCGCCAGCAGGAGCCGCTCGGCCTCGGCCATGCCATCTGGTGCGCCCGCACCTTCATCGGCGACGATCCTTTCGCCATCCTGCTGCCGGATGATCTCGTGTTGTCGAAGACGCCCTGCATGGCGCAGCTCGCAGAGGCCTATCGGGAGACTGAGGGCAGCGTCGTCGCCGTGGTGGAAGTGCCGCCCGACCAGACCAACCGCTACGGCATCCTGAAAACCGGATCGGATGACGGCCGCCTGGTCGAGGTCACCGGCCTCGTCGAGAAGCCAAAGCCGGAGGTGGCACCCTCCAACCTCTCGATCATCGGCCGCTATGTCCTGATGCCGAGCGTTATCGCCCACCTCACCAAGATGGAGCGTGGCGCGGGCAATGAGGTTCAGCTGACGGATGCCATGGCGAAGATGATCGGCGATTCGCCCTTCCACGGCCTCCGCTTTGAAGGGGAGCGGTTCGACTGTGGCGACAAGGTCGGCTTCCTTGAAGCCCAGATCGCCTTCAGCCTGGCGCGGCCCGATCTCGCCGACGACGTGCGGGCCTTTCTGACGAAATATACCTGAACCCACTGAATTTCAGATCATTAGTCGGAATGACATCTGGAGGCCGCCGGGCCGGGCTTGTATCGCGAGGGCGGCCGGGCTCGGCCGGGCAGGGGCCTCCGACGGCGTATCGAGACATATTCTGAGGGCGACCGATGACTTTCTCCCATAGCTTCCATCCGACATCGCTGCGCGAATACGATATTCGCGGCATCGTCGGCAAAACGCTCACGCCCCAGGACGGCTTCGCGATCGGCCGGACCTTCGGCAGCATGATCGCCCGGTCGGGCGGCTCCACCGTCTCCGTCGGTTATGACGGCCGCACCCATTCGCCGGAGCTGGAAAAGGCGCTCGTCGAGGGGTTGAAGGCATCGGGCATGAACGTGCTGCGGGTTGGCCGTGGCCCGACACCGCTGCTCTACTTCGCGGCCTTCACTCGTGGCACCGATGGCGCCGTCATGGTCACGGGCAGCCACAACCCGCCCGAATACAACGGCTTCAAGATGATGATCGGGCGCAAGCCCTTCTTCGGGAAGGACATCACGGAGCTTGGCCGCCTCGCCGCCGCGGGGGATGTCGTGGACGAGACCACCGGGCATGACGAGCTGGTCGACCTCAAACCCGATTACGTCGCCCGCCTGGCGCGAGACTGGGACGGCGGAGAGCGTCGCCTCAAGATCGTCTGGGACAACGGCAACGGCGCCGCCGGCGAGGTGTTGCAGGAGCTGATCAAGCATATTCCGGGGGATCACACCGTTCTCTTCCCCGAGATCGACGGCCGTTTCCCCAACCATCACCCGGACCCGACGGTGCCGAAGAATCTTGAGGCGCTGATCGCCGCCGTGCAGGGCAGCGGCGCCGATCTCGGCATCGCCTTCGACGGTGACGCGGACCGCATCGGCGCCGTGGACGGCCAGGGCCATATCCTCTTCGGTGACCAGCTGCTGGTGATCCTGGCGCGGGACGTGCTGAAAACCCACCCCGGCGCCATCATCATCTCGGATGTGAAGGCTAGCCAGGTCCTGTTCGACGAGATCGGGCGCGCGGGCGGATCGCCCCTGATGTGGAAGACCGGCCACAGCCTCATCAAGGCGAAGATGGCCGAGACCGGCTCGCCCCTGGCCGCCGAAATGTCCGGCCATGTCTTCTTCGCCGACAAGTGGTACGGCTTCGATGACGCACTCTACGCGGCCATTCGGCTCGCCGGCATCGTCGCCCGCTCGCCGCTCAGCCTGGCGGAGATCCACGACGCGCTGCCGGCCGTGGTCAACACGCCGGAGCTGCGGTTCGATTGTGACGACGAGCGGAAGTTCACCGTCATCGCCGAGGTTGCGGCCCGGCTGAAGACCGCCGGCGCCGCCGTGTCGGAGACTGACGGCGTGCGGGTGAAAACCGATGACGGCTGGTGGCTGCTGCGGGCGTCCAACACGCAGTCGGTCCTTGTCGCCCGCGCGGAGGCGAAGGATTTGGCCGGGCTTGAGCGGCTGAAGGGCGATCTGGTGACGCAGCTCGAATCCTCGGGGATAGAGGCACCGGATTTCGACGCCGCATCCTCGGGCCACTGATCCGTCGCCCAGGGCCTGCGTCGCATGGCTGGCGGGACTTCCGCCAGAGCGTGATGACCGAAGGTGGAAAGAACCGGAGGTCTGAATCACGCGATCAAACAAAAATCGAGAGTGGGATGGTAAGCGAAAGCGAACCAATCCCGCTCTGAGGGTATTTGCGCGTTAACTGAGGATGCTGCAAAGGAACGTGGCGCCGGGGCCGGTCGTCCGGGGGCGGGCGGGCGGTTGCGCGACGGAACTGGAGTTTGGCCTTGTCTCACAGCGTGCGAACGCCCTCGAATTATCCGGATGTCGCCAATCCGGACCTTCTCGAACGGATTCCCCTCGACGCTGACGTCGTCCTCGATATCGGATGCCATAAGGGCGCGCTTGGCGCCGCCTATCGGCTGCGAAACCCGCGCGCCCGTGTCCTCGGCGTGGATAACGACATCGCCGCCGTTCACGTCGCCGCCGCACGGCTGACCGAAGCCGCCTGCATCGATATCGAGACCGATCCGCTGCCCTTCGAAGTGCCGGGCGGTTACGACTGCATCATCTACGGCGATGTGCTGGAGCATCTGCGCGACCCCTGGCGCCTGATGCGGAACCATGCGGCGCTGTTGAGCCCGCGCGGCGTCATGCTGATCTGCGTGCCCAACGCCGCGCATTGGTCCGTGCCGCTCAAACTGCTCACCGGCACCTTCGATTATGAGGACCAAGGCGTTCTCGACCGGACGCATCTGCGCTGGTTCACCGCCGCCACGATGGAGCAGGCCCTGCTGCAAACCGGCCTCCAGCTCTGTGACGTGACGCCCCGGACCTTCGACAGGCAGGGCGCCGAGGCGCTGGCCGATCTGCTGAAGGATGCGCTGACGACGCTCGGCGTGACGCGGGAAAGCTTCCTGGCGCGGTCAGCGCCGCTGCAATACGTCTGGCGGGCGCGGCGGACAGCGCGCAGCACCATCGCCATCCGCTCGACCATGCTGAAGCCCTATGGCGGCGTCAGCGATATCCGCGTGCTCCACCCGCTGAAGGCGCTGAAGACGGACCCCTCGGTCGTGGTGCAGGTGGGTGAGGTTGATAGCTTCCCGCTGCCGACCGAGGCTGTGCCCGGCATCTGCATTCTGCACCGGCCGCTGCTTTTGGGGGAAAACGGGCTTCTGTTCTTCCGCCACCTGCTGAACCGAGGCTATCTCGTCGTCACCGAATTCGACGACCGGCCGGATTTCATGCCGGAGCTGCTCGACGACAGTTTGATGAACTTCCGCGCGGCCCATGCCGTGCAGACGAGCACCGAGGTTCTGGCCGAAACCCTGCGTCAGCAGAACCCCGAGGTCGCGGTGTTCCGCAACGGCATCGCCCAACTGCCGGCGGTGGCGAACTTCGCCGCCGGGGAGAAAATCACGCTTTTCTTCGGTGCCATCAACCGGCAGCAGGACTGGCAGCCCTTCATCGGCGCGATCAACGCGGCCGCCTCAGTGCTCGGCGCGCGGCTGCATTTCGAGATCGTCCATGACCAGCTTTTCTTCGATGCGCTGGAAACGCCACACAAATCCTTCACGCCCGACCTGCGACTACGTGACCTATATCCGGCCTGCTGTCGCGCTCCGAGATCAGCTTCATGCCGCTGCGGGACACGCCCTTCAACCGGGCGAAATCGGACCTCAAATTCATCGAAGCCGCGCCGCCCGCGTCGTGCCGCTGGCGAGCCCCGTGGTCTATGACGCCTCCATCGAGGAAGGGGTAACCGGCCTGATCTTCCGCAGCGAGTCCGACCTCTACGAGAAGATCATTCGGCTGGCGACGACACCGAGCCTTGGGATGTCGATCGGCAATGCGGCGCGGCGGGTGGTTGCCCGAGACACGGATGGACGCCTATGGCGTTGCCGACCGCCTCATCTGGTATCGCAGCCTGCTGGAGCGTCGGGAAGAGCTGACCCGGGCTTTCTTTGAGCGCGTGCCCGCGCTCGCCCCCTGATGGGTTTTGGTTCGGCGCCTGAAGAATCAGAACTGGCACGTGCTGCCCGACATGCCTCCCGATCTGTCGTTCATGGTCTCAACATCTACCCGGTCAAGGCTTTGCGCGGCTATGGCGCTGGCGGCCTCGGATGTCGCGATCTGGGGGCTGGATCATGATCGCCGCTGGATGGTGGTTCGGCCCGATGGCGCGCTTTCTCACCCAGCGGGAACTGCCCGCCATGGCCCGCATCGGCGCCCACGCTTCGGTCGGCCAGGCTTCGTCGGCGCGGCTTCGGCAGGCGCGCTGACCCTCGCGGTCGATGTCGATGGCAGGGTGCCCGCATCCCGCTCGCCGGCAGCCGAGCGGCGCCAGGTGCAGGTCTGGCGCGACCAGGTTCCGGCCCTGGATGCAGGGCCGGATGCCGCCGCCTGGCTGAGCGACGCGCTCGGTCTCGCCTGCGGCCTTGTCTATCTTGACGACCCGTGGGCACGGCCGGTGGATCCCGACTATGCTCGCCCGGCGACCGCGCCCCGTTCAGCGACGGCTTCCCGGTTCTGCTGGCCAACACGGCCTCGCTCGACGCGCTGAATGCGGCGCTGCCGAGCCGATCGACATGACCCGCTTCCGGCCGAACATCGTCGTCACCGGCACTGCGGCTTGGGAGGAAGACCGCTGGCGCCGCATCCGCATCGGCGGCATCATATTTCGCGTCGCCAAGCCATGCGCCCGCTGCGTTGTCACGACCGTCGATCAGCGGACCGGCTTGCGCCCCGACAAATCCGAGCCGTTGCGGACGCTGGGCCGTATCCGCCGGCACGGCGGCCGGGGTCATGTTCGGGCAGAACCTCATCCCGGATGGCCCTGGCCGGATCGCGGTCGGGGATGCGATCGAGATCCTGGAGGTGGGGGAGAGCAACGTGCCTCTGCTGTCGGCCGCCACAGAGTGATGGCGGCGCGACCCTCTATGTTTCTGATTAAGAACGCAAATCGTCGGATCAGGTGATTCCACCTGATCCGATATTGCTTTACCCCTCAGCGGCGGCGCCGATCCCCGGCCGCTGGATCATCGCCAGGAATTCCCGCCGCGTCGACGGATCGGATCGGAACGCCCCCAACATGCGGCTGGTGACGAGGCTCGTGCCCGGGCGGTGAACGCCCCGCGTCGTCATGCACTGATGGGTCGCCTCGATCACTACGGCCACGCCCAGGGGCTGCAGCACCTCATCCAGCGTATTGGCGATCTGCGCCGTCATTTTCTCCTGGATTTGCAGGCGGCGGGCATAGGCCTCGACCACGCGCGCGAGCTTGCTGATGCCGACGACGCGGGTGCGCGGCAGATAGGCGACATGGGCGCGGCCAATGATCGGCGCCATATGATGCTCGCAGCAGCTTTCGAACCGGATATCCCGCAGCAGGACGATCTCGTCATAGCCGTCCGTCTCGGCGAAGGTGCGGGCCAGCAGGGCGACGGGATCGATGTCGTAACCGCCGAAATACTCCTCATAGGCGCGCGCCACCCGGCCCGGCGTATCGAGCAGGCCCTCGCGCGTCGGGTCCTCGCCGGCCCAGCGCAGAAGCACGCGCACCGCCTCTTCGGCATCCTGGCGCGAAGGCCGCTCCGTCGGGGTCGAAGAATGGGAAATCTGCGTGTCCAAGGCTTAGCTCCACGATCGGTCGAAGGGATTAGAGACAGCCCGAGGCGGACGATGCAACGCCCACGGGCGAAGCTGAGTTATGCGCTGTCAATGTCCATGTGCGTTAGGGAGGCCACGAAAACCGTCACCTTTCACAACGGATAGATTCATCAAGGGGTAGCCGCCGAAACGGAGCGTCAAGGTCTGCTCGACCGTCACTTGATCGAACATCGGCGCCATCCGGGCCGCCACCGCAGTCGGGTCGCTGTCCGGCACCACCACTAACATCGGATGCCCGCGGAAGCCATCGGCCGGCGCCACTATTCCGTATTCGCGGGAATCCCGGGCCAGGACCGTGACCGGCAGCCGGCCGTCCAGGGCGTAGTCGATTTTGCCGGCATCGTTCCATCGGATCACCCCGATAACGAGGCCGGGCTCGGTGAGTAAGCCGCTGCGCTCAAGCGCCGGGCGAAGCGCCGTCCAGTTGACGCCTCCGGCAACATCCTTGGCACGGGCAAGCACGGCGGGACCGGCAAGGGCAGTCACCCAGTTCAAGCGCATCTGGGTCCCCGCCAGCGCAAGCCCGAGAAGCATGGCGGCGGCGGCGATCGTGATGCCGCGCCGCAAGCGTCGCCCGCCACCCGCTAGAGCGTGATTGGTTCGCGTTCGCTCACCATCACGCTCTAATCCCTTGATTTGATCGCCTAATTCAGACCTCCGGCAATTCCACCTTCGGTCATCAGGCTCTAGGCGCCGCGCCACCTCTGCCCCCAGCAGGGGAAACAGCATCAGCGTGCCCGGGGCCGACCAGTGATAGAGGATATGGTCGGACGACCAGACCGAGACGAGGGCGAAGAGCAGGATCGGTGTGGCCGCCAGCAACGCGAGGAGCCAGCCGCGCGGCTCCGCCGGGCCGCGCCGCAGCGCGCGCAGCCAGAGGAGGATGAGCGGCACCCAGATCCAGGGAAGCACGAAAAGCGCCTCCCCGCCCCAAACGCCCAAGGGTGCCAGAGGTCGAAGACGGAGGCCCCCGGCACGGCCGCCCTGGAAAGCGAAAGAGGCCCAGCGATGCTCGGCATTCCATAGAATGACGGGGGTGAACAGGAGAAAGGCGAGCAGCCCGGCGGCCCAGGGCTGCGGCCGCCGCAGCCAGGCCCACCCGGTTCGCGTCGTCAGCAGAAACAGCGGCAGGCCGAGAAGGACGAGCACGCCGTTGTATTTTGACAGCATGGCAAAGCCCGCACAGGCCCCGGCGGCCAGCCAGTCGGCCCAGGGCTTGCCGCCCTGGATCAGCCCGGTCGCGCGCAGGGAAAAAAGGAGAAAGCCGAGCAGCGCACAGTCGAGCGGGCCATCGGGCAGCACCCAGCCGCCGGCGGTCACGGCATAGACGGGTGACAAGTTGAGGATGAGCGCCGCCCAGAAGCCGGCCCGGTCGTCGCCCGACAGGCGCGTGGTGATCCGCGCCATCAGCCAGGTCGAAAGGGCGAAGAGAAGAATGAAGGGCAGCCGCACGATCACCGATGCCTGGCTGCCGGAGAGCGCCATGGCGGCATGAGTCAGCCACCAGGCGATCGGCGGATGATCGTAATAGGAGAGTTCGAGGTGGCGGCTGGCCGCGACCATATAGGTCTCGTCGATGCCCAGGCCGAGCGCCCATCCCATCACCACCCGGATGAGGGTGGTGATGAGTATCAGCAGGAAAAGCGGCGACACGATCGGCTCAGACCCAATGGGGCGGTCGCGCATAAAGCTCCAGGTCAGTAATCTGATGGCCCCGCAATCGGAGGATCACTACGACTTACGCGGACATATCTATGCCGCGTCGCGACCCGGCGGCACCCGCACGAACAACTGCAGTCCAAGCACCCTCGTGACACGTGTAATCGTGTCCAGCGTTGGATTCCCGCCCCCCCGCGCGAAACGATTTATACATGACTTCGCGGCTGATGCCGGCATCCCTGGCAATTTGGGCCATGCCGCGAGCGCGGGCAAGATCCCCGATGGCGGCCGCTATCAGGTTGGGGTCGCCATCCTCGAATGCCGCCTCGATATAAGCTTGCTCGTCCTCAGGGGACCGGAGATGCTCGGCAGGGTCCCATGCCGTCGCCTCAAGCGCCATCATCGTCGTCCTTCGCCAGTGTCTTTGCCCGCCTGATATCCCGGTCTTGAGACGACTTGTCCCCACCGCACAGAAGCAAAACGATACTTTGGCCGCGTAGTTTGAAGTAGACACGATACCCGGGACCGTAATCGATCCTCAGCTCCGAAACGCCGCGTGGCGCACCACCGAACAATGATCAGTGGTTGTTCCGGGACTCCCCACGCCGCTCGATGATGTCGAGATACAGCGTCGCCGGCTCCAGGCAGGCGCCGGTGCCCATCTGGCCGACCATGGAGCGATAGATTTCCTCCCACGGCGTCTTGTTGTCGAGCACCGGCGGCTGTCCAGGCCGCGCGGCGCGCCTCCAGCTCGCCTCGGCGGCAGCAGCACGTCGACCTTGCGCGTGTTGAGGTCGATGCGGATCCGGTCGCCGGTCTTCAGCAGCGCCAGCCCGCCGCCGACCGCCGCCTCGGGCGAGACGTTCAGGATCGACGGGCAGCCCGAGGTGCCGGACTGCCGCCCGTCGCCCATCGTCGGCAGCGCGTTGATGCCGCGCTTCAGCAGCGCGGCCGGCGGCTGCATGTTCACCACCTCGGCGCTGCCGGGATAGCCGACCGGCCCGCACATTGCGGATGATCAGCACGGACTGCTCCTCGACGCCGAGAGTCGGGGTCCTCGATGCGGTGCGTGGTAGTCCTCCGGCCCCTCGAACACGATCGCCTTGCCCTCGAACACGTTGGGCTGCGCGGGGTTGGACAGGAAGCGGGCGCGAAACTCCTTGTCGATGACGCTGATCTTCATCACCGCGCTGTCGAACAGATTGCCCGACATCACGACGTAGCCGGCCTCCTCCCGCAGCGGCGCGGCATAGGCGCGGATCACCTCGCGGTCGCCGTCCGGCACGTCGGCCAGGTTCTCGGCCAGCGTCCTGCCGGTCACCGTCATCGCCGTCGCCGTGCATCTTGCCGGCGGCCAGCAGCTCCTTCATCACCGCCGGCACGCCGCCGGCGCGATGGAACATTCGCCCAGGAACCGCCCGGCCGGCTGCATATCGACCAGCAGCGGGATCTCCGGCCCCAGCCGCTGCCAATCGTCCAGCGATGTGGTCCACGCCCATGTGCCGGGCGATCGCGACCATGTGGATCGGGCAGTTGGAGGAGGCGCCGAGCGCCGCCGCCGCCACCACCGCGTTCTCGAACGCCGTCTTGGTCATGATGTCGGACGGGCGCAGGTTTTCCTGCACCATGCCCGACGATGCGCCGGCCGGTCTCATACGCCATCTAGCCGCGCTCCCGATACGGCGCCGGGATGGCGGCGCAGCCGGGCAGCGACATGCCCAGCGCCTCGGCCAGCGAGTTCATCGAAGTCGCCGTGCCCATGGTGTTGCAATGGCCGACGGAGGGCGCGGACGACGCCACCATCTCCATGAACTCGTCGTAGCCGATCTTGCCCTCGGCGAAGAGCTTGCGGCCCTCCCAGACGATGGTGCCGGAGCCGGCGAGCCTGCCCTTGCACCAGCCGTCCAGCATCGGCCCGCCGGACAGCACGATGGCCGGGATGTTCACGGTCGCCGCGCCCATCAGGCAGGCCGGCGTGGTCTTGTCGCAGCCGGTGGTCAGCACCACGCCGTCCAGCGGATAGCCGTGCAGCACCTCGACCAGGCTGAGATAGGCGAGGTTGCGGTCCAGCGCCGCGGTCGGCCGCTTGCCGGTCTCCTGGATCGGGTGGCAGGGAAATTCCAGCGGCACGCCGCCGGCGTCGCGAATGCCGTCGCGCACCCGATGCGCGAGTTCGAGATGGTGGCGGTTGCAGGGCGAGAGATCCGAGCCGGTCTGGGCGATGCCGATGATCGGCTTGCCGCCTTGCAGCTCGTCCCGGGTGAGGCCGAAATTCATGTAGCGCTCGAGATACAGCGCGGTCATGGCCGGATCGGCGGGGTTGTCGAACCAGCGCCGGCTTCTGAGGCGCTTGGGGCCGGTTTCGTTATCGTTGCTGGCCATGGTCGCACGTTTCCTTCGTCTTCATCTTTGCTCCCGCCGCGCCTACGGGCCCGGTGGGCACGGACTACGGACGCCGATCGAGGGCGGGCAAGGCTGCCCCTCGCCCCCACAGGTGTCAACCGAGGCCGGCATGCTAAAAGGCGGGCGAGACCGTCGCGGTCACGCGGCCCGCGATCGCGATACGAGTTCATCACGCGGAAGAAGGATAGAGACGGATGGACCTTTCCAGCCTGGCGCTGACCTGCCTGATCCTGGAGCAGGAGGCGGGGTTCGCCACCATCCGCCTCAACCGGCCGGCGGCACTCAACGCGCTTAACGGCACGATGATGGATGAGCTGACCCTCGTCATTTCGGCGCTGGATGCCGACCCCGGCACGCGCGCTATCATCCTCACCGGCTCCGAGAAGGCCTTCGCCGCCGGGGCCGATATCCGCGAGATGGCGACGAAAACCTTCCCCGAGGCCGTGGCGGAGGATTTCATCACCCGCAACTGGGAAGCGGTCGCCCGCTGCCGCACCCCGGTCATCGCGGCGGTCGCGGGCTTTGCGCTGGGCGGCGGCTGCGAGCTGGCGATGATGTGCGACATCATCATCGCCGCCGATACCGCGCGCTTCGGCCAACCCGAGATCACGCTCGGCATTCCGCCCGGTGCCGGCGGTACGCAGCGCCTGCCGCGCGCCATCGGCAAGGCGAAAGCGATGGAGATGATTCTCACCGGCCGGATGATCGACGCGGCCGAGGCCGAGCGGTCGGGCCTTGTCAGCCGCGTCGTCCCGGCGGCGACGCTCATGGAGGAGGCGCGCGCGGTCGCGGCCAAGATCGCGGGCCTCTCGCCGCTCGCCGTGCAGCTCGCCAAAGAGCTGGTGGACGCGGCCTATGAGACGCCGCTGGCCCAGGGCGTGCGGGAGGAGCGGCGCATCTTCCACGCCGCCTTCGCGACCGAAGACCAGAAGGAAGGCATGGGCGCCTTCGTCGAGAAGCGGAAGCCCGCCTTCAAAGGCCGCTGATCAGAGCGTGATGACCGAAGTGTATGCACCGTAGGTCCGAATCACGCGATCAAACAGAGAGTTAGAGCGGGTGGTGAGCGATATGCGAACCAACCTCGCTCTAAACCCGGTCGTAGCCAATCCCACGCGCGAGCCAGCATCCGGCCGTGAGGCCGGAGACGCGGCCGGCTTCGTCCCGCGTGAAGCGCAGCGTCCAATCGCCGGGCGCGCCGTAGTCGAGCGCGCGGGGGCAGGGCAGCGACCAGGTATCGGGGCCGCAGGGCAGCAGCGACTGCATCGCCCCCTGGCCGAGCATCCCCGAAAAAGCGCCGTAAAGCGCCCCACCGGCCGAGATGCAGGTGATCTCGGCGCCGAGTTCGGCCGAGCGGAAAACACCCTCGATATCGGTGGCGCTCTCGCCCTCCCACGGCGTCAGCCGCGCGGACAGGTTTTCATGCGGCCGGGTCATCCACACGCCCGCATCGTCGCGGTGCAGGCGGACGGCGGCGGAAAGATAGTCGCCATCGGCGGTGGGCGAGACAAGGTCGGGCGTATGCGAGAAGCGGACGCGCAGACCATCATCGGGCGCCGCCTCGATCCGGATGGCGAGGCCGGTCTCAGGCTCCAGATATCGGCCGGTAAAGCCCGGTATCGCGGCGGCACGGGCCGCCTCGGCGGGCGGCGCTTCGAGTAGCGCGCCGAGCACATCCATCGCCGGCCCGCGCGGATCGGCCATATGGTTGAAGAGGGTGACGACGGAGAGCCGCGCCTCCGGCACATAGATGCGGAAGCTGCGGAAGCCGCGCAGGCCACCCTCATGGCAGGTCGCGGCACGGCCGAAGACCTTCGCGCGGGCGAGGCCGAAGCCATAGGCGGCGGGCGCGCCGTCCGCGAAGGTCACGGGCACGGCGAGGCGGCTGTAGAGCGTATCGGGCTCGTCCCGCGTCGCGTCGATGAACTGCTCCCAGGCGATCATGTCTTCGAGGCAAGCGGAGAGGCCGGCATCGCCGGTCCAATGGATATTGTTGACGGCCGGGCGGAAGCCGGTGGCAAGCGTGCCCTCATAACCGACCGTCCCGCCGGGAACGGTGGCGGTGTCGGCGTTCAGCCGGGCATAAGGCATGGCCGCGCGGTCGAAGATTCGGCGGCGAAGCAGATCACCGAAGCCGGCCTCCTGGCGCTGTTCGATGATGTCGGAGAGCAGCCGGAAATTCTGGTTGCAGTAGGAATAGCGCGTGCCGGGCCGGAACTGCAGGCTCCGCGTGCGGCCGATGACACGGTCGGCATCCTCGGGTCCGAACTGGCCCTCGACCGGCGCGCCGTGGAGCATGGCGACGGCCCAATAGTCGCGCAGGCCCGATTGGTTATGGGCGAGGTCGAGGATTGTCGGCGCCGGTTCGGTGAGCGCCGGCAGGCGGCGGCGGAGATCATCGCCGAGGACGGTCGGGTCCGGGAACTGGTCGAGCAGCAGGGCACAGGTAAATTGTTTCGAGATCGAGCAGATCAGGCTCATCGTCAGCGGTGTGAAGGGGATGCGGCGTTCGGCATCGGCCCAGCCCCAGCAGTGGCGGGCGAGCACCTCGCCATCGCGGAGCACGGCGACGGCGCCGCCGGGCCCTTGGTATCTCTGAGGCAGGGCCGCGAGCACGCGATCGAGGGTGGCGGTTGAGGTCATGAAACGAGGCTCCCGTTGCGGCTCTCTGTATCCGATCGGCGCCCCGTGCGCCTACTCCCGCGCGAAGATCGCGATCACCGTGTCCAAGTGCGCCGCCATCCGGCTTCGCGCCGCCAGAGGATCACGCGCGACGATCGCCTTCAGCACCTCCCAGTGCTCCTGCTCCGATCGGAACGGCATGTCCTTCGGCGTGTAGAGCCGCTGCAAGCGTTGAAACATCGCCCCGTAGCGATGCCCCAGCAACAAAGTGATCAGCATCTCATAGGCCGGATTGCCGCTCGCCTGCGCGATCCCGATATGAAACTGCCGGTCCCCCGGATTGGTGCGCGACCCCTCCCGATTATCCCGCAGGTTGCGCTCGAACGCCGCCCGCAATCCATCGAGTTGCGCCGGAGAGGCGTTCTCCGCCGCCAGGGCTGCCGTTTCCGGTTCCACCAGCCGTCTCGCCTGTAGCAGGGCAAAGGGCGGAATCTCGGCCGAGAGGTCCAAGGTCACCGGCAACTCCGGGTCGGGCTCCGCCAGGCTCATCCGCATGATCCGGCCCATCGCATCGCCCGCCGAGGCGTCATCCGGAACCCGCAACACTTCCACCCCGGCGCCGACGCGGACATCGACCAGACCCAGAACCTCAAGCGCGATCAGCGCCTCCCGCACCGATGAGCGGCTGACCTCCAAGGCCGCCGCCAGCTCCCGTTCGGAGGGCAGGAAGCTCCCGGGCGGATAATCGCCCCGACGGATCAGCTCGCAGAGCCGGTCGGCAATCTGGCTGTAAAGGCGCCGGCTTTGGATGGCCTCCAATGCCATTCTTTGATCCGTCCATTCCACTTGGCAGGTCTTCGGCAACCCACTACAACACAAAGTCAGTGGTCAGGCCATTGGTCCTTTTGCGCAAGCGCAAAGAAACCAAGGCCCAACGAAAACGATGACGCAGAGCGATCAGGGGAAACGGAATGAGGCTTCACGGCAAACGCGCCTTCGTGACAGCGGCCGGGCAGGGTATCGGCCGGGCGACAGCCGAATTGTTCGCGCGCGAAGGCGCCGAGGTCATCGCGACCGACGTGAATGCCGCTGCCCTCGCGACGCTGAGCGGCTGCACCACCCGCAGCCTTGACGTGCTTTCGCCCGAGGCGATCACCGCGGCCGCCGCCGAGGCCGGCGCGGTCGATATCCTGTTCAACTGCGCCGGCTATGTGCATGCCGGCACCATCCTCGACTGTGACGACCGCGCCTGGCAGTTCTCCTTCGACCTCAACGTCACCGCCATGTTCCGGATGATCCGCGCCTTCCTGCCGGCGATGCTGGCGGCCGGCGGCGGTTCGATCGTCAACATGGCCTCGATCGCCTCCTCCCTCAAAGGCGCGCCCGGCCGCGCCGCTTATGGCGCGAGCAAGGCGGCGGTGCTCGGCCTCACCAAATCCATCGCGGCCGACTACGTCACCCAGGGAATCCGCTGCAACGCCATCTGCCCCGGCACGGTGCAATCCCCCTCGCTCGACGACCGCATCAAGGCGCAGGCGGCGGCGGGCGGCGTTTCCGAGGATGACGCGCGGGCCAGCTTCGTCCGCCGCCAGCCCTTGGGGCGCGTCGGCACGGTGGAGGAGATCGCCTACCTTGCCCTCTACCTCGCCTCGGATGAGAGCAGCTACACCACCGGCACCTTGCAGATCATCGACGGCGGCTGGTCGACCTGATGGTCCGCATCACCGGGCTCCGCGCGCTTGATGTCCGTTTCCCGACCTCCGCGAGGCTGGACGGGTCGGACGCCATGAACCCGGACCCAGATTATTCCGCCGCCTATGTGATCCTGGAGACCGACCAGGACGGGCTCGAAGGCCATGGCCTTACCTTCACCATCGGGCGCGGCAATGAGATCGTCTGCGCCGCCATCCGCGCCCTCACCACGCGGGTGGTGGGGCTGGAGCTTGACTGGGTCCGCGAGAATCCCGGCCGCTTCTGGCGCCATGTGACGGGCGACAGCCAGCTGCGCTGGATCGGCCCCGACAAGGGCGCGATCCACCTCGCGACGGGCGCCGTGGTGAACGCGGTCTGGGATCTTTGGGCGAAGGCCGAGGCCAAGCCGCTCTGGCGGTTGGTCGCCGAAATGACGCCCGGGGAGATCGTCCGCGCGATCGACTTCCGCTACATCACCGATTGCATCCGGCCGGAGGAGGCGCTCGATTTCCTGACCGACGCCGCGCGCGGCAAGGAGGAGCGGCTCGGCCATCTGCTCACCCACGGCTATCCCTGTTACACGACCTCCGCCGGCTGGCTCGGCTACAGCGACGAGAAGCTGACGCCGGCTGGCGAAGCTCGCGGTCGATTCCGGCTTCAACCACATCAAGCTGAAAGTCGGCCGCGATCTCGCCGATGACATCCGCCGCCTGACCATCGTGCGGGAGGTGATGGGCCCCGACCGGCGCCTCATGATCGACGCCAATCAGGTCTGGGAGGTGGATGAGGCGATCGGCTGGCTCGACCGGCTCAAATTCGCCAATCCCTGGTTCATCGAGGAGCCGACAAGCCCCGACGATGTCGAGGGACACCGCAAAATCCGCGCGGGCGCTTCGCCGATCCTCGTGGCGACCGGCGAGATGTGCCAGAACCGCATCCTCTTCAAGCAGTTCATCACGCGCGGCGCGATCGACATCGTGCAGATCGACAGTTGCCGGCTGGGTGGTGTCAACGAAATCCTCGCCGTCATGCTCATGGCCGCCCGCCACAGCCTGCCGGTCTGCCCGCATGCCGGCGGCGTCGGCCTCTGCGAATATGTCCAGCATCTCTCGATGATCGACTACCTCGCGATCTCCGGCACGATGCGGGACCGGGTGATCGAATATGTCGATCATCTGCACGAGCATTTCATCGACCCCTGCGAGGTGCGTGGCGCGGCCTACCTCGCGCCGAAGGCGCCAGGCTACTCCATCACCATGCGCGCGCAATCGCTCGCGCAATACGAATTTCGCGGGTAGGGAGCGCCGGTCATGGATCTCGGACTGCGCGACAAGGTCGTCATCGTCACAGGCGGCGCATCGGGCATCGGCTCCGCCATCTCGCGCACCCTGGCCGATGAGGGCGCAATCCCGGTCGTCTTCGGCCGTACATCGCCGCCGGAAGGCTTCATCGACTATTTGCAGGCACGCCACGCTGACGCCTGCTTTCTCACGGTCGAGCTGATGAACGAAGCCGCTTGCGCCGCCGCCATCGCCGAGACCGCCGCGCGCTTCGGCCGCATCGATGGATTGGTCAACAACGCCGGCGTGAATGACGGCGTCGGACTTGAAGCCGGTGTCGCGGCTTTTGAAGAATCGCTGCGGCGCAACCTCACCCATTGCTACACCATGGCCCATTACTGCCTGCCGCATCTGCGGCAGACGCGCGGCAGCATCGTCAACGTCTCCTCGAAGACAGCATTGACGGGTCAAGGCAATACCAGCGGCTATGCGGCCGCCAAGGCCGGGCAGCTCGGCCTCACGCGCGAATGGGCGGCCGCACTCCTCGCCGACGGAATTCGCGTCAACGCCGTGCTGCCGGCGGAGGTGATGACGCCGCTCTATGACCGATGGCTGCAGCACCTTTCCCGAGCCCGAGGCAAAGCTTGAAAAGATCACCGCCAAAATTCCGCTCGGGGCAAGGATGACGACGGGGGACGAAATCGCCGCGACTGTGGTCTTTCTGCTTTCCGACCGTGCCTCTCACACCACCGGCCAGTGGCTCGTTCCCGATGGAGGCTATGTCCATCTGGACCGCGCGCTGACCTGACATCTGCCTGCTACAAAAAAGAGGAAACATCCATGAAAACACTGACAAAGACGCTGATGAGCGCCACGCTGCTGGCGGCACTCGTCGCCTGGCATGCGCCAGCCCATGCGCAGACGATCCCCGTGATCGTGAAGGACACCACCTCCCAATACTGGCAGATCGTGCTCGCCGGCGCGCGCGAAGCAGGCAAGGAGTTGCACATCAAGGTGCCGGAACTCGGCGCCCAGAGCGAGGCGGATATTTCCGGCCAGATCACGGCCCTTGAGAATGCCGCCGCCGAGAACCCGGCCGCGATCGTGATCGCGCCGACGCAATTCACGGCCCTCGGCGCGCCCATCACGGCGGTCGCGGCGAATACCAAGGTCATCGGTATCGATTCCGCCGCCGACACCACGGCCTGGACCTCGTTCCTGTCCACCAACAACGTCACCGGCGGCAAGGTGGCGGCCGATACCATGGCCGCCGGGATCATCGCGAAAACCGGCAAGGCGGCCGGCGAGGTCGCCATCATTACCTCCCTGCCGGGCGTGGGCTCGCTCGATCAGCGCGCCGAAGGCTTCAAGGCCGAAATCGCCGCCAAGTATCCTGACATCAAGATCATCGCCAATCGCATCGCGGACGGCCAGCCGACGACCGGCCTCAACATCATGACCGATCTGATGACGGCGCATCCGCATCTCGTCGGCGTCTTCGCCAGCAACCTCATCATGATCGAGGGCGCGAGCCAGGCGCTGTCAGAATCGGGCAACAAGACGCTGACGCTGATCGGCTTCGACAGCGACAAGAACCTCGTCGCTGATGTCCGCAGCGGCGTGATCTATGCCCTGATCGTGCAGGACCCGTATCGTATGGGCTATGAGGGCGTGCAGATCGCGCTGAAGGCGAGCAAGGGCCAGCCCGTGCCGAAGTCGATCGATACCGGCGTCACGGCCATCACCTCGGCCAATATCGACACCCCACGCGCCCAGGCCCTGCTGAACCCGAAAGTCTGAGGCGGATCGTGGACAGTCCCGCGCCCGACACACCGATTCTGGAGCTGCGGCAGGTCGACAAGCGCTTCCTCGGCACCCATGCCCTGAAGCAGGTCGATCTCGCTTTCCGCCAGGGTGAGATCCACGCGATCGTGGGTGAGAACGGCGCGGGAAAATCCACGCTCATCAAGATCCTGACCGGCGCGCATATCCGCTCGGCCGGCACGATCCTGTTCCAGGGGCAGGAGGTGGCGCTCGCCTCTCCGCTCGACGCCATCAGCCTCGGCATCAACGCGGTCCATCAGGAGGTGGTGCTCTGCACCCATCTCACCGTCGCCGCCAATATCTTCCTGGGCGATGAGCGCACCAAGGCCGGGCTGCTCCGCGACCGCGCGATGGTCGCCGAAGCCCAGCGCCTGCTGGACGATCTCGGCTTCGATCTGCCGGCGGGCGCCGTTCTCGGCGATCTCGCCATCGGCCAGCAACAGCTGGTGGCGACGGCACGCGCCGCCGCACGCGGCGTCAAATTCCTCATCTTCGATGAGCCGACCGCCTATCTGACCCGCCAGGACACGGACAAGCTGTTCACGCTCATCCGCCGCCTGAACGCCGAGGGCGTCACCATCGTCTATATCAGCCACCGCATGGAGGAGATCTTCCAGCTCGCCGACCGTGTTTCCGTCCTGCGGGATGGCCAGAAGGTCGCGACGCATGTCGTGGCCGAGACCAATGAGCGGGAACTCATCCGCGACATGGTCGCCCGCACGATCGAGGAGATCCATTACAAGGAGCATATCCCGGCGGGGGATGTGCTGCTCGACGTGCGCGGGCTGACGGGGCCGGGCTTCCGCGATGTTTCGCTGACCGTGCGGCGCGGCGAGGTCGTCGGGCTCTATGGCCTCGTCGGCGCGGGGCGCAGTGAATTCGTGCAGTGCCTGTTCGGCCGCACCAAGCGCTCGGCCGGCGACGTCGCGCTGCGGGGCGAGACCGTCACCATCCGGCATGAAAGCGATGCGATCGCGCGCGGCATCGCGCTGGTGCCGGAAAGCCGGCGCGATCAGGGGCTGTGCCTGAACATGCCGGTGGGCTTCAACCTCAACCTGCCGGTCTTCGGCCGCATCAGCCCGATGGGGCTGGTCGATACCCGCGCCGAGAAGCGGGACGCGGCAAAGCAGATTGCTGACTTGCGCATCGTCACGGCCTCGGCCGGGGTGCCGGCGGCGACACTCTCCGGCGGCAACCAGCAGAAAATCGTCGTCGGCAAATGGCTGAACCACGGCGCCGAGCTGTTCATCTTCGATGAGCCGACGGTCGGCGTGGATGTCGGCACCAAGGTCGAAATCTACAAAGTCTTCGCGGCCCTGCTGAGAGGCGGCGCCGGCATCATCCTGATCTCCTCCTATCTTCCCGAGGTCTATGACCTCAGCGACCGGCTGCATGTCTTCAGTCGCGGCACCATCGTCGCGAGCCACGAGGCCCGCGCCGCCCATCCCGAAACCATTCTCTCGGAGGCCATCGGTGTCTGAATCCCGCGCGGCCGCGACCCCGGGGGCGCGGCGCCCCGGCCTGCAGAGCCATCGCTTCGGCTTCCTGCTCAACCTGACATTGCTCGCTCTGCTGGTGGTGCTCTGGCTGATGCTGTCGATCTCGACCGACAGCTTCGCCAGCTTCGGCAATTTCGAGAATCTGCTGCGTCAGGATTCGATGTGGTCGATCATGGCGGTTGGGCAAACCTTCGTCATCATCACCGCCGGCATCGATCTTTCCGTCGGTGCCGTGGTCGGCCTCACCAGCACCGTTATTGCCATGATGCTGGCGGGCGGCGTGCCCATCTGGGCGGCGGTCTTCCTCACCTTGGTCCTCGGCGTCGTTCTCGGCGCCATCAACGCCTTCGGCATCGTCAATCTGAGGCTGCCGCCCTTTATCATGACGCTCGCGACCATGACCGCGCTGCGCAGCTTCGGCCTGCTGATCACCGATGGTCAGACGGTCGGCGGCTTGCCGCTGAACTTCATTCTCTTTTCCAGCCACCGCACGCTCGGCATCCCGAACCTCTTCATCATCGTCATTCTCATCGCCATTCCCTGCTATTTTCTGCTGCATCGCAGCCGCTGGGGCCGCTACCTTTTCGCCGTCGGCAGCAACCCCGAGGCCGCGCGTCTGTCCGGTGTCAGCGTCAACCGCACGATCTACCTCGCCTATATTGTCTCGGCGCTGCTCGCCTCCGTCGTCGGCGTGCTCGTCGCCTCCCGCATCGGCATCGGCGTCGCGACGACAGGCCAGGGCTGGGAATTGCAGAGCATCGCCTCCTCCGTCATCGGCGGGGCGAGCCTCTTCGGCGCGGTCGGCAGTGTCATCGGGCCGCTGCTGGGTGCGATGCTGCTGACGACGATCAACAACGGCGCCAATCTCCTGAACGTGAATCCCTTTTGGCAGGGGATCATCACCGGCATGCTCATCATTGTGATCGTCTATTTCGACCAGCTTCGCCGGCGGAAGACCCGATAGATGAAGACCGTCATCTGCGACCGGCCGGGCAGCCTGAGCCTGATCGACCGGCCCGCGCCCCGCCCGGCCGCCGGGGAAGCCCTTCTGCGCATTCGCCGCATCGGCGTCTGCGGGACGGATTATCATATCCTCGGCGGGCAGCAGCCCTATCTGAGCTATCCCCGCGTCATGGGGCATGAACTAGGCGCCGAAGTGGTGGAGGCGCCGGCCGGTTCCGGCCTCACCCCCGGCATGGTGGTCGTGGTCATCCCCTATCTCAGTTGCGGGACTTGCCGTGCCTGCCGGCGCGGCTTCACCAACTGCTGCCGGCGCATCAGCGTGCTCGGCGTCCATCAGGATGGCGGCATGGCGGAGTATCTGGCCGTACCCACCACCAACCTCATTGCCGCGCCGGAACTCTCGCTCGATCAGGCGGCGATGGTGGAGTTCCTGGCGATCGGCGCGCATGGCATCCGCCGCGCGGCGATCACGCCCGAGGATAGGGTGCTCGTCGTCGGTGCCGGCCCCATCGGCATGGCGGCGCTCATCTTCGCGCGCGCCCGGGGGGCTGAGGTGACGGTGATGGACCTCCGCGCCGACCGGCTGGATTTCTCACGCGCGCAGCTTGGAGCGTCGGCGGTGGTGACAGCCTCCCCGAACGCGGAGGCAGAGCTGAAGGCGCTAACCGATGACGAATTCTTCGATGTCGTCATCGACGCGACGGGGCATCTGCCGTCGATCCGGCGCGGCCTCTCCTTCGTCGGTCATGGCGGCCGCTATGTGTTGCTCAGCATCGTGCAGGATGAGATCGGCTTTCCCGACCCGGAATTCCACAAGCGGGAGACCACGCTGCTCGCCAGCCGCAATGCGCTGCCCGAGGACTTCGCCGAGGTCATCCGCCAGATCACCTCGGGCAGGGTGCCGACAGCGGCGCTCGCCACGCATCGCGCGCCGCTGGCATCCGCGCCCGAGGCGATGCCGGCCTGGAGCAGCCCCCAGGCCGGCGTCATCAAGGCGATCCTGGAGAACTGATCCGCTTTCACCGCCGCCGTTGGAAGCCGCCGCCACCGTAGCCACCGCGATTATACCCGCCGCCATACTGCCGGGCTCTCTGATCCCGGTTGAGCTGGTTCCAGCTATTGCTGTCCATGCGCGGTTGTTGATAGCCGCCCTGGCGCGTGCCCTGATAACTGCGATTGGTGTTCGGGCGCGGTTGGCTGGACGTCCCGCCATAGGTCTGGTGGGCGGGCTGCGTGCTGTTCGGGTGGTTCGTCTGAGCCGTCGTGCGCGCCGAGCCGTTGGCGGGCGCCTGAACGGATTGCCAGGACCCGTTATTGTATTTCTGCCAGCCCGAATCCGTCTTCTGGTAGACGTGCCCGTCCGCCCCTGCATAGACGTTGCCGTTCGCCGTTTTCACCGTCCCCGCATTGTTTCCGTTCGCCCCGTGCACGGCGGCACCCTGGGCGCCGTTGCTGGCGTTGAACCCACCAGCCGAGCCGCGTGCGTTGCTGCCGCTCGCCGTGTTGACCGTGCCGTTCGGGCCGCTGACGGTGCTGGACCCCCACCGCGCGTACGGGTTGGCGTTCTGCGTCGTGCTGCCCGAGCGCCCGGTCGTCGGGTTATAGGCGGAGGCATGGGCGGTCCCGCTGCCATTGTCCCAGGAAGCGCTGCCATGGGAATAGGTGCCGGTGGACGGGTTGTAGCGGGACCAAGCGCCGGCGCCGCCATTGGGGCCGTAGACCGCCGCCCCCCGCGTATAGGCCCCATTGTTGGGGTTGTAGGCAGCCCCTCCGGTGGCCGCACGGCCATAGGGTCCATAGACTGTCCCCGTGCTCGCCCAGGCGCCGGTCGCAGTGTTGTAGTGGACATTCCCGGCATAGGAATACGGGTAGGGAAAGTAGCCCGGAACCCGGCCGGGCACGATATAGGGCGGGTAGTAATAGCCCGTGCCATAGGCCAGCACGCCGGCAGTGACGAAGCCGAGCAGATAGCCCGCTGTGAAGCCATAGGTCACGGCCGCCGGCGTCGCGCCATAAACCTGCACATAGGTCACGTTGTAGACCGGGCTCGACGGCGGGATGGTGTAGATCACCGGCGGCACGCTGGCCGCCAGCACCCATGGCCCCGTCGGCGCATGAGAGACGAACCAGGCGCCCTGATAGCAGACGTAAAAGAGGCCGCCGACGTCGATGACCTGGTAGGGCGTGTTGGTGGCATAGAGCATCGTCGTGCCCGCGATCGGCACGAAATTCGGCGCCCCGGCATAGGTGACGCTCACATTCGCCGTTTTGCGGGAGAGGGTCGCCTGGGTCGGGATCTGTGCTTTCAGCACGGCCGCCCCGGCTTCGGCGGTGCCGGGCACGGAGGTGAGAAGGTTGCCGTAGGCGCCGTCGGGCTCAAGACGCGCGAAGTCGTTCGGCAGGTTCGGGGTGGCGAAGGTCCAGGGGCCGTAGAGGCTGGCGGCCGAGAACCAGCGCCCCGAGACGAGGTAGTAGAAGCTATTGGTCGGCGTGTAGCGGAACAGGACCGCGCCGGTATTGGTCACCGCCTGCAGCGCTGTGCCAGGGACCGCCTGATAGGCGGGCGGCCCCTCCGTCACGATGATTTCAGCAGGCTTGGTCGAGACGAAGACGATGGGAACGGTGCCGGCCGCCAGCGGCTTGCCCGGCACATTGCGGCGGATCGCCCCGAAATTTGCGTCGTTGGGGATTTGCGAGAAAGCGGGGGGCAGCGGACCCGCCGGCTCATAGGGGCCGGTGGAGGCCTGCGCGACCAGCCAGCTCCCGTTGTTGAGGAGATACCAGGTGCCATCCGCGGCGTCTTGGATCACATCCCAATTCGTGTTGACCGCATAGGCGAGCCCGGTCGCGCCGATGGGCGCGAGCACGGGGGCGCCGTCAAAGATCAGCAGGCTGGCCGGTTGCGCGCTGTAAAAAATCGGCGGCGGCGTGTTGTCAACCGGCGGGGCCGCGACGGGCGCCTCATTCAGGCTGAGCAGTATCGTGTTCAGCGGGATGATCTTAACCGGAAGGTTCGCGAGGAAGGCCGCGATCCTGGTCTGCAGTTGATAGGCATGGCTGGTGTCAAGCGAGGGGAAACTCGACGAAATCAGCGTCGGCTGCGAGAAATAGACGAGGTTGTTGACGGTATCGACTTGGGTGGCACCCGAAAACTCGATCGTGCCGAGGATCGCTTGCGCGGCCCCGGGCGGCGTAATTGATATTGCGGCGCGCACGCGCAGCGCCGCATGGCCCGTCCAATCGATTGCCTGCGGCTCGTAGATGGTGACAGCCGCACCGTTGACGATCAGGGAGTGCGGCCAAGCCGCCGCGATGGGTGTGGCGCCGGCCGGGGGTGCGATGCCTTGCGCTGCGCCAGAGCGGGCGAAGGCGGTCCAGATGACCGCCCCGGCCACACCGGCCATTGCGGATCGACGGTGTAGCGCCACGCCTGCCACCTCATCTGTATCGTCCCGCAACGTTAGCGGAAGGGAAATCCGGCGACAAGCGAGCGGCTTTGAATCTCGCGTTGCCTGGCGCACACACGACTCAACATGAAGGCGATGTCTGTGCCCGTTGATCTGCTCCATGCCGGACCTTCCATCCTCGCGGCTTTCCTCGCATCGCTGGTGGAGTTTGTGGAGGCGCTGACGGTCGTGCTGGCAGTCGGCGCCACGCTCGGATGGCGGAGCGCGCTTGGCGGCAGTGGCCTCGGCATCCTCGTCCTGGTCATTCTCGTCGTTCTGCTCGGCCCGCTGCTGACGCGCATTCCCCTCGGCGCCGTGCGGGTGACAATCGGCACGCTTCTGCTGCTCTTCGGTATGCGCTGGCTGCGAAAGGCGATTCTGCGCAGCGCCGGCATTATCCCGCTGCACGATGAGGACGCCCTTTACAGAAGCCAGCACGACGCCCTGAAGAACCCTACCGCCCGGCCGCGCCGCTGGAATGCGCTGGCATTATCGACCGCCTTCAAGATCACCATGATCGAGGGGATCGAGGTCGTTTTCATCGTGATCGCCTTTGGCGCGGCCGGCCGTGGCCTGTTGCTGCCCGCAGCTCTGGGCGCGGCCGCCGCCTTCTGCGTCGTGGCGGCGCTGGGGGCAGCCCTGCGGCGCCCCGTCTCCATGATCCCTGAGAATGTGCTGAAGTTTGCGGTCGGCGTCCTGCTCTGCACCTTCGGGACCTTCTGGATCGGCGAAGGCTTCGGCATCGCCTGGCCCGGCGGCGATCAGTCCATCATCGGCTTGTGCCTTGGCTATCTGGCTGTGGCACTCGCCGCCGTCGCTGCCTGCGCACGGTTGCGGACGATGACGCAGCCCGGCCTCGCCCGATGAGCAGCCATCGTGTCGCCGGCGCGCTGCGTTTGATCCGTGGCGAGCTTTGGGGCCTGTTCGTGGATGATGGCGTTTTCGCCGGCGCCATCCTCGTTTGGGTCGTGGTTGTGGGAGCCGTCTTGCCACGCTTCGGCCTGCCAAGCTGGCTACAAGCTCTTCTGTTTTTTGCCGGGCTTGCCGCTATCCTCGTTCACGGCGCCATCCGCGCCGCGCTGAAGCACGGGGTCCGGCCTGGCAAGCCGAAGAGCTGACCGCCGCTCAGCCGTGCAGCAGCAGACCGCGTGCTGTCATCCAGCGGATCACGAGCGCGGCGATCTCATCGCTATTGTCATCGGCCATGAGCGCGTGGCTGTTGCCGTGAATTCCTTCACTTGGAAGATCAATAAAGGTTGAATCGCCACCCGCGCGCAAAAGGGCATCATGCCATTTTTCGGAGGCCGGCCGAGAGCCCACCCAGAATTCGTTGTCGGCCCAGTTGTCTCCCCAAACGAAAAGATGGGGCACGCTCTTCAGCACCTTCGGGTCTTCCCGGGCGGGGTCGGGCGCGCCCGATGGCTCCAGGGAAATCACCGCGCGAATACGCTCGGGCGCGTTGAGCGCCGCCGTCAGCCCAAAGTTTCCGCCCTGGCTATGGGTCAGGATGATGACGCCAGGATCGAGCCGCGCGACGAGCGCGCCGTAGGCCGCCTGGGTCAGCGCATTGTTAGATCCCCAGCGCGGGACGCTGCTGGCAAGGAAAGCATCAAAGGAGGCGACCGGAAAACGCACGCCCGGAAAGGGGCGCCGGCGTGCCGGGTCCGCGTGCCATGATCCGGCCGGTCCGAAACGAAATACCTCCTCCCACAACTCCTTGGCCGTGCGGAAATAGGGCTCGTCAGGATATATCTGCGGGAAAGGCGCGAAGGAGGCGCGGCCGCGCTCGACGGCATCCGAGATATAGGTATCGCAGCCTGCGCGGAGGAACGCCATTTGCCAGCCGGGCCGCCCGTCGGGCGTCGCTTCCCAGTTCGCGCCGGTCATCCCGCCGCCGTGCCACAACAGGAGAGGTCCCACCGCCTTTGGGGCCGCAAGCCGGACATACTGCACATACATCTGGCCGGCCACGATCTCCCCATTCGGATCGACGTGGTGGACCGGGCCGCCCGGAGAACTCACCCGTTCGCGCAAGGGCAGCCCCTCGATACGGACCATGCCGCCGCCTACATGGAAGGAGCCGATATCGGCCACGGATATGGGTGAACGAGCCGGGGTGCTGTCGGTCACGCGACTCATCCTCGTATGGGTAACGCGGTCTCTTGCTTGACCGTTCGCAGCGATAATGTCGATTGGAGCCGCGCCACATGCGGCAGGCGCGTCAGGATGTCCGCATGGATCCGCTCCAAGTCATCCGTATCGCAAAAAGCGATATGGACGATGTAATCCGCCACCCCGGCCAGAAGATAGCACGATAATACTTCGGGCACTTTGATGATGGCCGCTTCAAACGCATCCAGAACGGCGCGGCTTTGCCCGTCGAGCGTAATATGGACGAAGGCGTTCCCCGGCAGGCCCGCCACTTTGGGATTGAGCAACAGAACGTAGCCCCGGATCAGGCCCGCTTCTTCCATCAACCGGACGCGGCGCAAACAAGAAGACGGAGACATCGCCACGCGCGCGGCCAGTTCCAGATTGGTCAGCCGGGCGTCGCGCTGAAGCTCCGCCAGAATTTTGCGGTCGGACTGATCAAGCGCGATTGCCATCAATGCCGCAAACTCCCTATTTCTTGATGGTTTTGGCCAAAATACCGGCAGTCAGGCCAGTATTTTGGTGCCTAATTTCACCGCCATCAAGCCATTATCGGCACCTGCCCAATACAGGAGGATCCCGTGAAAATTGGCGTCCCAAAAGAGATAAAGGTCCACGAAAACCGGGTCGGGTTGGTTCCGGCAAGTGTTCGGGAACTGGTGAACGGCGGCCATAGCGTTTGGATCGAGCGTGGCGCGGGTCTCGGTGCCGGCATCTCCGATCGCGACTTCGAAGCAGCGGGGGCTCAGCTCGCCGAGACGGCCCGCGACATATTCCAGACAGCCGACATGGTGGTGAAGGTCAAAGAACCACAAGCCGTCGAGCGCAAAATGTTGCGGGACGGCCAGATCCTGTTCACCTATCTGCATTTGGCTCCGGACCCCGAACAGACCAAGGATCTGCTCGCGAGCGGTGCGACCTGCATCGCGTATGAAACCGTGACCGCGCCGGATGGCTCGCTGCCACTCTTGACGCCGATGTCAGAGGTCGCGGGCCGGATGGCAATCCAGGTCGGCGCGCGGTGCCTTGAAAGTTCGCAGGGTGGCCGTGGCATCTTGCTCGGCGGTGTTCCCGGCGTTCCCGCAGCCGAGGTCGTTATCCTGGGTGCCGGCGTAGCGGGCTCCAACGCTGCCGTCATGGCTCTTGGGCTGGGCGCGAGCGTTACTCTTGTCGATCGGTCGCTGCCGGCATTGCGGCGCGCTGTCGATCGCTTTGGAACAGCGATCCGCACTGTTTACTCGACGCGCGACGCGATCGAGGAATTGGCCGTGCAGGCTGACCTCATTGTCGGGACCGTTCTCATCCCCGGAGCGACGGCGCCGAAACTTCTCACGCGGCAGTCACTCGCGACAATGAAGCAAGGATCGGCGATCGTGGATGTCGCGATCGATCAAGGCGGATGCACGGAGACGAGCCGCGCCACGACTTACGCGGACCCCACCTATATCGTCGACGGTGTCGTGCATTACTGCGTCGCCAATATGCCGGGCGGTGTCGCTCGCACCTCTACCTTCGCGCTCAACAACGCCACGCTTCCCTTCATCACGGCCCTTGCTGGCAAAGGATGGAAGCAGGCTCTCACGGATGACATCCATCTGCGTCGTGGCCTCAATATTCACGCCGGCAAGATTACCTATGCTACCGTCGCGACGGCACTTGGATTGGACTTCACACCCTTCGATGACGTTGTGGCTCATTAGAGCCGGATAATCCGGGGTTTCATCCCCGGCGTTTCGAATCGCGCGGCCTCACGTCATAAACGCTTTGAGCGTGGGGCTTATCATTGTTGGTGGCGTGGTCAGGTGATTCCTGCCCACGCCTTCCGGCCAGTTGAGCCGACACCCGCACGGAGCAGCGTGTCGGATTCCCGCTTCCAAAAGTGGAGCGATCCAAATTCCGTGAGCACGACGCGACCTTCCGGAGCGCACTCCCGCTCCAGCGCGTGGTCTCTGTCGATCAATCCGTTTTGACGGCGGCCAGCTCGCCAGTGTTAATCTAAATTTTGATTACGTGGCTCTTGCCACTGGTTTCGATCTCGATGTATCCGTTAGCGGTATCATCAAACGATACCAAGGGCAGGAAAACAGTCCAGTGAATGAGACTGCGCGCTTTTCGTTGGCCGGCCGGACATATCTGGTGACAGATATGCCGATGGGCCAGCGCTCTTGGTCGGACCGGGAACGCCTGGGGCCGATGCTCGCAAAATTTGCGGCGTCGGATTCCATCATGCCTATGATATGACCAGAATATCCCGGGGGAGGGGCCGGCGCGCCCGGCCAGATATGCCGATGAACGATCGATCGAAGACGGAACGCGGGCTCGCGCGCATAGGTTGCCCCAAATGGCTAACTTAAACGACGCCGGCGCGCGGACGGGCCAAAAGTCGCTTCTTGCCCGTATCCTGCGCTCGCGCGAGACCGGGATCATCTCCGCTCTCGCCATCATGGTCCTGGGGCTATCGGTTTTCGCGCCCGATTTCGCGACCGCGAACAACATGCTCAACGATGCCCGCAACTTCTCCTTCGTCGGCATCGTGGTGCTGGGCGAGGCGATGGTCATGATCACGGGCGGTATCGACCTTTCGGTCGGCTCTGTCTGGGGTCTCTCCGCGGTCTCCTCCGCCGCCATGATGAACGCCGGCATGGGGCCTATCCCGGCTTGCTTCCTTGCCCTCGTCATTTCAGGGGCAATCGGGCTGTTCAACGGCCTCTGCGTCACCAAGCTGCGCATGCCGGCCTTCGTACCCACGCTGGCCACCATGTCCATCGCGCGGGCTTTGGCGCTCATCATCACCCGCGGACATTCGATCGACAGCTTCCTGCCCGATGACAGCATCTTCTTCAATCTCGGCGGCGGCGCCAGCTTCGGCCTCCCCAATCCGTTCATTGTCTTCGTTGTCTTGTCCGTCGTCGCCGGCATCGTCCTGAGCCGGACCGTCTATGGGCGGCAGCTCTATGCGATCGGCGGGAACGAGCGCGCGGCGCGGCTCACGGGCCTGGAGGTCGATAAGCTCAAGATCAGCGTCTATGTCGTCTCGGCCGTCACCGCCGGCATCGCCGGCATCATCGAAGTCAGCTACCTGTCTTCGGCTATCTCGAATCAGGGCTTGGGCAAGGAGCTGAGCGTCATCGCCGCCGCCGTTATCGGCGGCACGGCTCTGACCGGCGGCGAGGGCACCATTCTCGGCGTTTTCGTCGGCGCGGTCATTCTCGAGGTCTTGCGCAATGGTCTCGTCCTCCTCGGGACGGATGCCTATTGGCAAGGTGTTTTCGTCGGCTCGGTCATCGTTCTTGCGGTGTTCATTGACCAGCTTCGGAAGGGCTTCTGGCGAACACGCTGACGGTGCCGCGTCCACTTCCTAAACAACATAAAAATCGAAGGAAACAAGGTGATGAAAAGACTGCTGCTCACGACCGCCGCGGTGCTGACCATGGGCCTCGGCCTCGCAAATCTCGGCGTTTCCCACGCCCAGGCCGCCGACAAGACCTTCGCGCTCGTCCCCAAGGCGCTTGGTGTTCCCTTCTATGCCGACGCCGAAACCGGCTGCGAGGCGGAAGCCGCGAAAATCGGCGCCCACTGCGACTTCACCGGGCCGGCTCAGCTCGATGACGCCGCGCAGATCAGCATCATCCGCGACCTGATCACGAAGCACGTTGCCGGCATTTCAGTCGCGCCCAACAACCCTGACAGCATCAAAGGCGTCATCGCCGATGCGCTGAAGGCCGGCATTCCCGTCATCACCTTCGATTCGGATTCGCCGGATTCCCAGCGTATCGGTTTCATCGGCACCAATAACGAAGGCGGTGGCGAGACGGCGGGGAAGGCTTTCGCCGCTGCCTTGCCCAATGGGGGCACCTACGCGGTCCTGACCGGCGGCCTGTCGGCCGAGAACCTGAATGAGCGTATCGCCGGCTTCAAGAAGGAGCTTGGGCCGAACTTCAAGGAGGTTGCGGGTTCGCCCTACTCCTGCAATGACGACACCGACCAGGCTGTGCAGATCATCCAGGATATCCTTTCCAAGTATCCGCATCTGGATGGCATCTTCTATTCCGGCGGCTGGCCGATGTTCGCGCCCGCAGCCTATGCGCGCGCGCTGAGAAGCCGCAAGGCGGATATCGCGGACGGCAAGTTCGTCGTCGTCAGCTTCGATACGCTGCTGCCGCAGCTCAAGCTTCTGAAGGAAGGCTATGCCACCGTCCTCGTCGGCCAACGGCCCTATGCGATGGGCGTCGGTTCGATCGATATGCTGAACACGCTCTCCAATGGCGGTACGGTTCCCAAGATCACCGATACCGGCACCGATGTCGTGACCAAGGATAATGTGAGCACATTCATCGCCAAAGCAAAGTAAGCTGCGTTTGTAAACCGTTGCCGCCCGCGAGTGATCCTCGCGGGCGTGTCTGTTACCGCATCCGAACAGGTGGATGCGCGGGTCAACCCCGCGCATCGCGGCCCAGATGCATTGGGGGCGAAGCTCATGTCCGTGCTGCTGACGGTGGAACACATCTCCAAGGGGTTCCCCGGGGTGCAGGCGCTCCGTGACATCACCTTCGATGTCCACGCGGCCACCATCCACGCCATCATGGGTGAGAACGGCGCCGGCAAATCGACGCTCATGCAGGTCATTGCCGGTGCGCTCAAGCCCGATTCCGGGCGGCTGGTGTTTGACGGCGCCGAGTTGCACCTCTCCGGCACCCGCGATGCGGCATCAAAGGGCATCTCCATCGTCTTCCAGGAATTGATGCTGGCGCCTAATATGACCGTGGGCGAAAACATCTTCCTCGGCGCCGAACCGAGATTCGTGGGCGTGATGGTGGATCGCGCGGCGCTGCGGGCACGGGCGCGGGACGCGATGCACCGCATGGGCATCGACATCGACCCCGATCTTCGGCTCGGGGAATTGACCATCGCCCAGCAACAACTCGTGGAAATCTGCAAATCCCTGGTCCACGAGCCGCGTCTCCTCATTCTCGACGAGCCGACATCGAGCCTTTCCGAGGCGGACAGCCTCATCCTTTTCCGCGTCGTGCATGACCTGAAGGCGAGCGGCGTCACCGTTCTCTACATTTCACATCGTATGCGCGAGGTGTTCGACAATTGCGACTACGTCACGGTGCTGCGGGACGGCCGGGAGGTGAAAACCACGCGGCTTGCCGAAACCGACCCCGATGAGGTCGTGCGCCTGATGGTCGGCCGTGATCTCGCCAGTGTGCAGCGCGTCCGCCCGCAGAATGAGGGCAAACCCGTCATGCTTTCAGTCCGCGGCCTGTCGGACGGCAAACGCTACAACGATATTTCCTTCGATCTTCGCGCCGGAGAAATCGTCGGCGTTGCGGGGCTTATCGGCGCGGGCCGCTCTGAAATGGCGCTCGGCATTTTTGGCGCGCCGCCGGCGGCTCAGGGCACGATCACGCTCAATGGCCGTGAAGTGCGCATCCGCAAGCCCGCGGAGGCCATGCGCCTCGGCATCGGGCTCGTGCCGGAAGACCGCAAGAGCCAGGGGCTCGTCCTCGGCATGGGGGTGGGCGCCAATCTCTCGCTCGCGGCGCTCGGGCTCGGGCAGCTCTCCCATGTGAACGTCGTCAACCCTAAAGCGGAAGCACGGATGGTCGACAGTTATGTCGATCGCTTCCGGATCAAGACGCCCTCGGTCGAACAGCTCGTCGGCCTGCTCTCGGGTGGCAATCAGCAGAAGGTCGTGCTCGCCAAATGGCTTGCCGCCAAGCCGCGCGTGCTGATTGTCGATGAGCCGACGCGCGGTGTCGATGTCACGACCAAGGCCGAGATCTACGCGCTGATGCGCGAACTCGCTCGCGACGGTCTCGCCATTCTTGTCATTTCCAGCGACCTGCCTGAAGTGCTGACGATTTCGGATCGCATCCTCGTCATGCGTGCCGGTGTCCTCGCGGGCGAGATCTCCTTCGATGAGGCGTCCGAGGAGCGCATCATGGCGCTCGCGGCACTCGAACATGCCGAGGCTCCGGGGCGTCCCACGCCCACCACCTACGGCGAAGCCGAAGCGGCGAGCTGAGGCGCGCGCGAAGCGCGGGTGCCACGGGCAACCGCGCTTGCTGTGGGGGCACACCCCTTAGACCGTCGTCGTGCCCCCGGACGACACTGTCAGTACTCTTCGTCAGCCACGTAGCTGCCGATCCGCTGAACCAGATCCGGCGAGCGTTTTGCCAGTATCGCGCCATAAATCAGCGACAGCACGAGAAGGGCAAGGACAAGATAGGGATAGATGTTGAACGGGTACGGCTGGCCCGGCTCGATCAAGCCCCAGAGTGGGAACAGCATCAGGACGGTGCCCACGATCGGGATGATGAGATGCCTCAGCGCGCTGAAGTCCGATCTATGATGACGCATCATATACAGCGGCAAAGCAAGATTGGTCACGAGATAGGTGATGATGACGGGGATTGTGCCCAGCGTGCCGGTATCACCGAACAAGGTGACTGGGTCGATGTTATAGATGTAGCCGAAGATCAGCACGATCAGCAATGCGACAATAATATAGGCCCACATCGCGATGTGCGGGGTTTTATGCCGCGGATGAATTTTCCCAAAAAATACCGGCAGCAACCCTTCACGGCCGGAGTTGAAAAGGATGCGGGCCTGGGAGTTTGTCAGGCCGATCAAGCACGAGAAAATGCTCGTCACGCCGGCGATATAGGCGACAATGAGCAGTCCTCCGGCTGACACCTTAAAGGCATCGACGAAGGGGATCGCGGAGTTGCCGATCGCGGTCGCGTTGTTATGAAAAGCAACCTCGGTCGCGAACCCAAGGAACATGTAGAGCACGCCAATGGCGACTGTTCCGGTGATCAACGCGCGCGGCAAATTGCGCCGGGGATTCGTCGTCTCCTCAGCGAGCGTCGCTGAGTTCTCCCAGCCGATAAACAGGTAGATCGCCAGCGGAAATCCCAGGCCTATCCCTTTGAGGCCGCCTGAGATGCTGGAAGGCAGCAACGGGCTGATGCTGATGGAGCCGTGATTGGCGATCAACATGATGACGGCGCCGATCAGCAACAGCACCAGCTCGAAGTAGAAGAATATCGCGGCCCAGGTCGTCGACAGGCTGATACCGCGCGACACCAGGAGACCGACGATGGCGGTCACGATAACGCTGAGTATCTGCCAGGGGACATTTATGCCGAGAAACAACTGCAGCGTGCTATGCGCCCAGCCGCCGGAAATGACGACGACCGAGGACGCCGCTATGCAGTAGCCAACCACAACAAAGATCGAGGCCGAAGCACCGGCCACCGGGCCGAAGGCCATGCCGATGAACGTGACGAAAGAGCCGGTGCTCGGCCGATACTTCGAGAATTCCGCCAGCGTGTTGGTGAGAAACAGCACGACCACCATTGCGAGAAGGATGGTGAGCGGGGCACCGACGCCCGCGCCCGAGACGATAACGGCGAAGCCGAAGAAAAAACTCATCGCCGGCGCAATATTAGCGAGCGTGGAGGCGATGATTTGCGATAACCCAAGACTATCTCGGCTCAGGCGGTTTCCGGTTCTTGGAGGTGTCGTCATGGCGGGTCCCTTATAATTTATCGTTTTACTTTAATCATATCGACCAGAATATCCATAGAGCAGTCATCGATATGTTATGGGAGCACAATAGGTAGTTGCTCCGATTTGACGCAGCACTTTGCTCAGCCGCTCAAGCAACCGCCTTCCTCGGTCCCGGACAGGATACAGACCTTTGTGCGGAAACCTCAAGCTGCGGGCGTTCCGGGGCCGCTGAACCTGCCCCCGCTAACTTGGCCGTGCCTACCCGAGAGCTTGGCTTACGAGCGCGAAACTGTACGGGTGTTCGCCATCCGGTGCCGTGGCACGCACCCACCGCCGCCCGAGGGACATGCTGGTTACCACGTCATAGAGCGGCAGCCCGCAGGCACCGAGGAAGTCCGCGAACGCCCCCTCGGCGCTGCGGGTATCGACGCGCAGGAAGCGACCGGCAAGCGGGGCGGCCAAAGGCGCTGTGACGGCCACCGCCTCTGCGTCCGACGGTGCCACCACCGGACCGATGACATGCCCACGCCCGAAGGGCCGGCAAAGGGCGAAAGCCGAGATGCGATCATCGCGCACTAAGGCCATGCCCGTCGCGGTCTTCATCAGTTCGGCAAAGAGCCCGCCGCGATAGGCGCCGAAGGTGGCGGCATCCAGGGCTGCGAGTTCCTCCAGATCATCCAACGCCACAGGCCTCAGCGCGGTTCCTGTAGGCAGCGGCGGCAAGGGCGCCGGCCGCGCAATGCCGTTGCGCTGGAAAACCTTCGCATCCGGCGTGAAGCTGAGGGAGGTGTAGAGGCGCCAGGCGGGGCGCGTGGCATTCAGCCCCAGCGCCCGATGCCCGGCTTCCGCCATGACATGCTTCATCAGCCAGCGCCCGCCGCCATTGGCCTGCAGCCGAGGCGTCGTGATGACCATGCCGACCGCCATGAATGCACCACCGTAGGGAAACCACATGGCGGTACCAAGAACCCGGCCGATGCCATCCTGCAACGCGAAGCCGTGGCCGACATGGCGCAGCATATCCCAGTCTTCGGCGCGGTGGGGCCAACGCACGGAGATCGAGAGCGCGTGTAGCGCCGCGACCTTCACCTCTCGGATATCCTGAAGCGAGAGCCTATACGAATCGAGAAGCATGGTGTCGCCAAGTATCACGCGGCGGATATCTCCAGATTAGGGCTCAGCCTAAACCTAGAGCGTGACTGGTTCGCTTGTCGCTCGCAATCCCGCTCTAGGTTTTTGATTAAGAACGCAAATCTTCGGATCAGGTGACTCCACCTGATCCGATATTGCTCTAAAGCAAGATCACCGCATATTCCGCTGGCGCCGGCACGCCTTGCGCAATATTCCGCCGAAGCCGGCCGCTCTTCAGCGCATGGCACGCAACGGTCCGCGACTATGCTGCGCATCAAGGCCGCGACGCCGGGGCTGACCATCGCCCGGCATGATGTGAGGACAAGGCATGGCCCAGGCTGAGACAGACCCCGTCCGGTTGCTGGAACGGCTGGTCGCCTTCCCCTCCATTGCCGGCCAGCCGAACGCACCGATTGCCGAATTCGTCATGGCCGTGGCGCGGTCCGTCGGCGCGCGGGTGACGATCCTGCCGGGACCGGAGGGCGACCGCGTCAATCTCTTCGCGAGCATCGGGCCGGTCGATCAGCCAGGCTATATCCTGTCAGGCCATATGGATGTGGTGCCCGCGACCGAGCCGGGATGGAGCAGCGACCCCTTTCGCCTGCGGGCCGAGGCTGGGCGGCTCTATGGCCGTGGCACCAGCGACATGAAGGGCTTCCTCGCCTGTGCGCTGGCCAGCCTCGCGCGCTTGGCCGGGCAGAAGCTCGCGCGCCCGCTGCATCTGGCCTTTTCCTATGACGAAGAGGCCGGCTGCCGGGGCGTGCCGTATCTCCTTGCCCGTCTGCCGGAGCTTTGCGCGCCGCCCATCGCCTGTATCGTGGGGGAGCCGAGCGGGTTGCGCGGCATTCTCGCGCATAAGGGCAAGGCGGCGGCGCGGGTGGAGGTGCGGGGCTGCGCGGGGCATTCATCCCGCCCCGACCTTGGCCATAACGCCATTCATGCTTTGGCGCCCGTGCTGGCGCAGGTCGCCGCCGCCTCGGCGGCACTTGAAGCCGGCCCACAGGATGCCCGTTTCGCGCCGCCCTATTCCACCATGCAGGTGGGCACCGTCCGGGGCGGCGAGGCTTTGAACGTGATCCCGGCGCTCTGCGTTTTGGAGGTGGAGGCGCGCGCGATTGCCGAGGTCTCGCCGCGCGCCTTGCTCGCGGGGGTGGAGGCGGGTGTCGCCCGGCTAAAGGCCCGCGGCGAGGCGGCCAGTTTCACCATCATAAGTGAATACCCCGCTCTCGCCCTGCCGGCGGCGGCGCCGCTCGCGCGCCTCATCGCGCGTCTCACCGGGGCGGAGCCTCTGGCCGCCGTCAGCTTCGGCACCGAGGCCGGGCTCTATCAACAGGCGGGGGTGGAGACGATTATCTGCGGGCCGGGAGACATCGCCCGTGCGCACCGCGCGGATGAGTATATCGAGGCTGCGGAGCTAGCCGCGTGCATGGACCTGCTGGCCGGCATCGGCACGGAGATCAGCGCATGACCTTTCTGTTCCTATCGACGAAGGAACGCGAAAGGGTGTTTGCACAACGCTTTGCGGAGGCGCTGCCGGATCTGCCGTTCGTGAGCGATGCGGGCGCCGTGAACCCGGACAGCGTCCGTTATATTCTTACCTGGTCCGTCCCGCCGGATCTCGAACGCTATCGCAACCTCGAACTGCTCTTCTGCGTCGGCGCCGGGGTCGATCATCTGGCGGTCAACGATCTGCCGCCCGGCACCGGGCTTGTCCGCATGATCGAACCTGCGATCCGGCGCATGATGCAGGAATATGTCGCCCTCGGCGTGCTGGCGCTCCATCGCGGCCTGCCGCTCTATCGCACGCAGCAGGCGCGGGAGGAGTGGCGGGTGCTATCCGGCCCGCAGGCCTCCGCGCGCCGGGTTGGCATCATGGGGTTGGGCGATCTGGGCTGCGCGGCGCTCGCGGCCCTCCGACCCTTCGGCTTTCCGCTCGCGGGATGGAGCCGGAGTGCCAAGACGATTGACGGCGTGCGGAGTTTTGCCGGGGACGCGCTGCCGGCGTTTCTGGCGGAGACCGATATCCTCGTCTGCCTTTTGCCTCTGACGGAGGCGACGCGCGGCATTCTGGATGCCGATCTCTTCGCCCGCCTGCCGGCCGGGGCGTCCCTCCTGCATGTCGGGCGCGGTCCGCAGCTCGATGCCGCAGCCCTTATCGCGGCGCTGGATAGCGGCCATCTCGCCTCCGCCATGCTGGACGTGACGGAACCGGAGCCGCTGACGCCCGGCCATCCGCTCTGGCAGCATCCGCGCATCATCCTCACCCCGCATATCGCGAGTGTGACGCAGCCCGAAACGGCGGCGGCGGCGGTGATCGAGAATATCCGCCGGCATCGCGCCGGGCTCGCGCCCATCGGGCTGATCGACCGGGCGCGCGGCTATTAGAGCAATATCGGATCAGGCGGAATCACCTGATCCGAAGATTTGCGTTCTTAATCAGAAACATAGAGCGCGATGGTGAGCGAACGCGAACCAATCACGCTCTAGAGCAATAGATGACCAACGCCCGGCGGCGGCAGAAAGCACTGTCCGTCCCCGGCCGAACGGGCGATCAGCGCCGAAGCCTAGGCACCTTGTGGCGCAAACTGCCGCGCCGGCACCGCTATTCTGCATCCTGTTCTGGTGGAGGTGGCGGCATGTCCCTGACGTTTGATCCGGCCTCCGTGGCCTTGCCCGGCGGCCATTTCATCGCGGGCCGCTTTGTGCCGGGGCAGAGCGCTTTCACCCTGCATCGGCCCTCGGACGGCGCGGCCTATTGGCAATCGCCCATCGCCGATGCGGCGCTCGTGGATGAGGCGGTGGCATCCGCCCGCCAGGCGCTGGCCGCAAGCGGCTGGGGGCGTATCCGCCCGCGTGAGCGCACCCGCGCCCTTCAGCGCTGGGCGGATCTCATCGAAGCCGACGCGCCCTATCTCGGCCGGCTAGAAGCGCTCTCCTCCACCCGGCCTATCGCCGAAGTGGGGGAAATCGACATCGCGATCACCGCCGAGCAGATCCGCTTCTTCGCCGAAATGGCGGATAAGGAAGGCGGCGTGCTCGCACCCACCGATGCGGAGAGCCTCGGCATGGTGATGGATGAGCCGTACGGCGTGATCGGCGCCATCACGCCTTGGAATTTCCCGCTCTCCATGGCGGGCTGGAAGCTCGCCCCCGCGCTCGCCGCCGGCAATGCCGTGGTGCTCAAGCCCTCCGAGATGACGCCCTTCTCCAGCCTGCGCATCGCCGAACTCGCGATCGAAGCGGGCTTGCCGCCCGGCCTCGTCAATGTCGTGCTCGGCGATGGGGCGGTGACCGGCGCCGCCCTCGTCTGCCATCCGGGCATCGCCAAGGTGAGCTTCACCGGTTCCACCAGCGCCGGCAGCGCCATCATGCAGGCGATCGGGCGGACGGGCGTGAAGCCGATGACGCTGGAGCTGGGCGGCAAGAGCCCGCAGATCGTCTTTGCCGATGCGGATCTGGAGCGGGCGGGCTTGGCCATCGCGCGCGGTATCCTGGCCAATGGCGGGCAGGCCTGCGTCGCCGGGTCACGCCTGATCGTGCAGCGGCGCGTGGCGGAAGCGGTGATCGCCACGATTCTGCGCCAGATGGATGCCATCCGCCCCGGCCCGACCTGGCAGGAGGAGAGCCGCTTCGCACCCATCATCTCCGCCCGCCAGCTTGCCCGCATCGATGGCATCGTCGCGGCGGCGCGCGCCGAGGGTGCGGAAAGCCTTACCGGCGGCGCGGCGCTGCCGAGGCCCGGCTATTTCTACGCGCCGACGCTGCTCGCCGGCGTCGATGCGCACTCGCCCGTGGTGACGCAGGAGATTTTCGGCCCGGTGCTCACGGTCGAGCTTTTCGATGAGGAGGACGAGGCCTTGGCGATGGCTAACCACCAGACCTATGGGCTCGCCGCTGGCCTCTATACCCAGGATCTCGCACGGGCCATCCGGGTGACGCAGCGCTTGCAGGCGGGCACCGTCTGGGTCAACCGCTATGGCCGCTCGCGGGATCATATCCTGCCTACCGGCGGCTACAAGCAGTCTGGCATCGGCAAGGATCTCGGGCGCGAGGCCTATCGCGCCAATCGCCAGAGCAAAAGCGTGCTCATCGGAATAAGCGGGACAGGCTGACGCTCAGGGATCGCGGCCATCAGTGGCGAGAGGCTGGCCGTGACGGACCCGGCGACGACCGAGCCCCCGGGAGAGGTGCCCGCCATGGGCGCGACACCTACCGGATGCGGTCAAGCATCTGATAATAGGCGCCGAGGAACGGCAGGAACCAGGGCTTCCCGCTGTAGAAGGGGATAGCCGGCCAGGGCAGGCCTTCAAAGGGATTGTCCACGCTCCGGCCGAGCATTTTTTCCGCCATCATGATGCCCATGAGGGTGGAAAGGTGCGCGCCGTGGCCGGAATAGCCGAGTGCATAGTGCAGCCCATCCTGCACGCCGGCACGCGGAAAGCGATCCTGCGTGATATCGACCAGCCCGCCCCAGCAGTAATCGATCTCGACCTCGGCGAGGCTCGGGAAGATGGCGGCCAGAGACCGGCGCAGGATGGCGCCGCTTTTCGCGTCCGACTGCTGATCGGAACGGGCGGAGAAGCGCGCGCGGCCGCCGAAGATGAGCCGCCGGTCAGGGCTCAGGCGGAAGTAATTGCCGATATTGAGCGAGGTGACGCAGGTGCGGTTGCCGGGCATGACGCTTGCGGCCTCAACCTCGCTCAAAGGCCGGGTCGCGACGATAAAGCTGCCGACGGGGAGGATGCGCTGTCGTTGATAAGGAAAGGCAGGCGGCGTGTAGGCGCCGGTCGCCAGCAGAACCTCGCCGGCCTGAAGCGCGCCGCCTGGTGTGGTCACCTGCCAGCCTGATCCGCGGCGTTGGCAGGATTGCACCTGCGCATGCTCGAAGATCGTGGCGCCGCTGCGCTGCGTGGCCTCGGCCAGCCCCGTGACATAGCGGCCCATATGCATCATGGCGCTTTTCTGCGAGAGCATGGCGCCGTGAAACGCATCTGATCCCAATTCGCGCCGCAGATCAGCGCGGCTCAGAAGCTGCGTGTCGGGATCGACCTCACGATGCACCATCTCGAAATTGGCCGCGATTGTCGCGAAATGCTGCGGCTTGGAGGCGAGCTTGAGCTTGCCGGCGCGGCGGAAGCTGCAATCGATGCCTTCTTCGGCGACGATCCCTTCAACGACATCCACGGCCCGGTCATAGGCCTGATAGAGGGCGGCGGCACGCTCGGCGCCGAATTCGGCCTTTGCGGCCGCGAAGCTATGGGCGATGCCGTTGTTGAGATGGCCGCCATTGCGGCCCGAGGCGCCGAAGCCGATATGCTCGGCCTCCAGCACCGCCACGCGCGCGCCCGATCGCGCCAGATGCCGGGCAGCGGAAAGGCCGGTGAAACCCCCGCCGATAATGGCGACATCGACATCGCCGCGCACCGGGCCTGTCTCACCACCGCTGAAGGCCGGGGC
The DNA here is from genome assembly GCA_963745125.1 of uncultured Pseudomonadota bacterium. Lineage (GTDB taxonomy): Bacteria > Pseudomonadota > Alphaproteobacteria > Acetobacterales > Acetobacteraceae > Acidisoma. The sequence continues at coordinate 57,732 of CAVUWB010000006.1, read as the reverse complement.
GGTTTCCCGCCAATAGCAGGCGAAGCGCATCGTCATTTCAACCCCAGCACGCCGGGCAGGCCGGAGATATCGCGGATCTCCGTGTAGCCGTAATAAGGATTTGCCGGCTCATGCCCCCGATTGACCCAGACCTTGCGCTTGATGCCGAGATCATGCGCGCTCATCAGGTCGTAGCGGAAGGAGGATGAGCAGTGCAGAACGTCCTCCGGCCCGCAGCCTAGCATATCGAACATATACTCGAAGGCGCGGAAACGCGGCTTATAGGCCCCTGCCTGCTGCGCGGTGTAGACACGATGAAACGGCGCGCCGAGCTTCTCGACGTTGGACATGATCTGGCTGTCCATGGCGTTGGAGAGGATGACGAGCGGAATGTCCTTCGCAACGCGGGCGAGGCCCTCGGGCACATCCGGATGCGGACCCCAGCTCGGCACCTGCTCATAGATCGCGCGTGCATCCTCGGGCCGGAATGCCACGCCGTTGCGGCGGCAAGTGCGCTCCACCGCATTATGGATGACCTCATCATAGGGTCTCCAATCGCCCATGATCTCGTCGAGGCGATAGGCCGCGAAGTTCCGGTTGAAGGCGGCCATCGCCTCCGGCTTGAGTTCAGCGCCGTAGATCGCGGTCGCGGCCTCGCTCATCTGAAAGAAGGTGAGAGTGCCGTAGCAATCGAAGGTGATGTATTTCGGGGCGGTCGCGCTCATGTCTCTCTCGGTCCCTGGGCCGGTTCGGGTCGGGGCAAGCGGTGTCGTGGCCCTGATGATAGGGCGCGGGCGCTGGGCCCGCCCACTGCATCGCGGGGCGTTTGAAGCGCAATCTTCCATATTTCCACCCATCTGCGGCAGAGAGTTTCATGCGCGCCCCATCCTTGGCGCTCATCCGCTTCGCCGATCCGGCTATGCCTGGGGAAAGTTCAGGAAGAGACGGAACGCCTGCATGCCGATCAGCGACATTACGTTCGACACCTTCCGCACAGAGCACATCGCGGGCGCGGTCGCCCTTTCGCGCAAGGCGGGCTGGCCGCATCGGGCCGAGGATTGGGCTCTTAGCCTCGGCCTCAGCCAAGGCGTGGTCATCCTCGCGGGGGAGCGGGTGCTCGGCACAGCCTTCATGACGCCGTACGGCGCGGAGGCCGCGACCATCAATATGGTGATCGTGGACGAAGCCTGTCGCGGCCAGGGGCTTGGCAGGCGCCTGATGCAGCGGTGCATTGACGCGGCCGATGGGCGGGTTTGCCGTTTGATCGCGACCGCCGAAGGTCTCCCGCTTTACGAAAAGCTCGGCTTCGCGCGCACAGGCGAGATTACCCAGTATCAGGGCATCGTTGCGGCGGCAGGGCCGATGGCGCCTGACGCGCGCATCGTCTGGCGCGCCGATGATGCCGCCCGCGCTGCCTGCGTGGCGATGGATCGCGCGGCGAACGGCATGGATCGCGCGCGGCTGATCGATGCGCTCTTTGCCGCCGGGGGCATCGCCTGCCTTGTGAGTGATGACAGGATCACAGGCTTCGCCGCCCTTCGTGCCTTCGGGCTGGGCGCGGTGGCGGGGCCGATCATCGCGGCGGATGCCGCCGGTGCCGAGGCGCTGCTCGGCTTTCTGCTGGCGGAAGGCCAAGGGCTTTTCCTCCGCATCGATACACGGCCCGAGGCCGGACTGGTGCCGATGCTGCAAGCCCATGGCCTCGTTCATGTCGGCGGCGGCATTGCCATGCGGCGCGGCGCCGCCGCCGAGACGCTTAGTTTTCACAGCTTCGCCCTGGCATCCCAGGCCCTAGGCTGATCCGGAGAAACACGATGTTCAGCAATTCCCTGGTGGAACTCGACCGCGCGCATCTCATCCATCCCGTCATGTCCTATCGCGGGCATGAGGCGCAGGGCGTGCGCGTCATCCGCTCCGGTCAAGGTGCGACCATCACCGATGCCGAAGGCCGTAAGCTGGTCGACGGTTTTGCCGGCCTTTGGTGCGTCAACGCCGGTTACGGGCAGAAGAGCCTCATTGAGGCCGCAACCCGCCAGATGGAAGAACTCGCCTATGCCACGGCCTATTTCGGCTGCGGATCGGAGCCCGCCATTCGCCTCGCGGCGGCACTGGCCGAGCGGGCGCCCGGGGATCTCAACCACGTCTATTTCACCCTCGGCGGGTCGGACGCCGTGGATACCACCGTGCGCTTCGTGCGCTATTTCCAGCATGCGCGCGGCAAGCCGGAGAAGGATCAGTTCATCTCGCTCGAACGCGGCTATCACGGTTCGTCCGCCGTGGGCGCGGGCCTGACCGCGCTGCCCGTCTTCCATGCCGGCTTCGGCGTGCCGCTCGCCTGGCAGCATAAAATTCCGTCCCACTATTCCTACCGCAATCCGGCGGGGTCCGATCCCGCCGCCATCATCGCGGCGTCCGAGGCAGCCCTTCGCGCCAAGGTCGCCGAAATCGGCCCCGACCGCGTCGCGGCCTTCTATCTGGAGCCGATCCAGGGTTCGGGCGGTGTCCTCGTGCCGCCGCCGGGCTGGCTGGCGGCGATGCGCGCGCTCTGCCAGGAACTCGACATTCTCTTCATCGCCGATGAGGTCATCACCGGCTTCGGCCGCACCGGCCCGCTCTTCATGTGCGCGGAGGAAGGGATCGTGCCGGATATGATGACGGTCGCGAAGGGCCTCACCTCCGGCTACGCGCCGATGGGGGCCGTTTTCCTGTCCGATACGCTCTACGCCACCATCGCCGATGCGGCAGGATCTGCCACCGTGGGCCATGGGCAGACCTATTCGGCGCATCCCGTTTCCGCCGCTATCGGTCTCGCGGCGCTCGATCTCTATGAAGGCGGGTTGCTGGAGAACGGCCGCGCGATGGGTGCCCGGCTGCAAGCCGGCCTCGCGGCGCTCGCCGACCATCCGCTGGTAGGGGAGGTGCGCGGGCGCGGCATGCTGGCGGGCGTGGAATTGGTGACGGACAAGGCCCGCAAGACGCCGCTGCCGGCATCGGCCGAGCCCGCCCGCCGCATCTTCGACCGCGCCTGGAACAACGGCCTCGTTATCCGCGCCTTCGGGGATGGCATGCTGGGCTTCGCGCCGCCGCTCTGCTGCACGACAGACGAGATCGACGCGATTGTGGAGCGCACGCGCCGCGTTTTGGACGAAACTCTGGAGGATGCGGAGATTCGCGCGGCCATGCGTTGAACGCAGAGCAGAGGCACCGCGCTGGTTGGGCAAGGAATTCGGCATTTTCTGCCGTCGCGCCCGCGTCATTCGGCGCAACCGCCCGAGCTTCCGCGACGACAATTCCTGGAAGGTGATCGTCGGGTGGTGCCGATGCCGCCCGGACCGCAGCAGGAGACGAAGCCGTGCCGCGTGCTTTGACGGAGTTCAAATATCTGACCTTCGATGTCGTCGGCACGCTGATCGATTTCGAGCAGGGCTTGACGCATTGCCTCGCCGACATCGCGCAGGAGGCCGGGCACAGCTTCGATGCGGAGGCGGCGCTGACCCTCTACCGCGCCGCGCGCTATGAGCCGGAGGCCGGGCTTTTCCCGGACGATCTGGCGCGCGTCTATACCCGCATCGCCCCGCGCCTCGGCCTGCCACAGGATGCGGCGCTGGCCCGGCGGCTGTGTGCCTCCGTGCCGTCCTGGCCCGCCTTTCCGGATAGCCGGGCGGCGCTGGCCCGGCTTGGCGCCCGCTACCGCCTGATTGCGATGACCAATGCGCGGCGATGGGCCTTCACGCATTTCGCGGAGAGGCTGGGGCAACCGTTCTTCGCCGCCTTCACGGTGGATGATACCGGCACCGAAAAGCCGGACCCGGCCTTTTTCCACCGGGTCTTCGATTTCCTGGCCGCCGAGGGAGATAGCCCCGCCGATATCCTGCATGTGGCGCAAAGCCAATATCATGACATCGGCATCTCCCGCCGTCTCGGCCTCACAAATTGCTGGATCGAGCGGCGGCATGCCCAGCCCGGCTATGGCGGCACCATCGCGCCGGCCGAATTCACCCAGCCCGATTACCACTTCTCCTCGCTCGCGGGCCTCGCCGATGCGGTGGATGCTCAATTCGCCGCGTGATCCGCCGCGCGGCTCGCTTCCTATTTCGCTGATCAACATCAGAAACCCTTTGTGAGAGAACGCATCCGATGGACGATCGCCTCAAATCGCTCTGGACCGCGCGAGACGACCGGATGGTCGAGGCCGCGATCCGCTCCGGTGCCACCCGGCGAGACCTGCTGCGCATGCTGGCCGTGGGCGGCATTGCCGCCACCGGCGCCGGCACGATCCTCGGCCGCGCCTCGGCTGCGGTCGCGGCCACGCCTGTCTATGGCGGCTCCATCGTCGCGGCCGGCTGGTCCACCTCGACCGCCGATACGCTCGATCCCGCCAAGGCCTCGCTTTCCACCGATTACGTGCGGTGCTGCGCCTTCTACAACCGGCTCACCTTTCTCGACGAGCAGGGCGTGACACAGATGGAGCTCGCCGAGAGCATCGAACTCGAAGGATGCCAAGAGCTGGACAGTCCAGCTTCGTCGCGGTGTCACCTTCCATGACGGCCATACGCTGACCTCGGCCGATGTCGTCTTCTCGCTCAAGCGCCATCTTGATCCGGCGGTGGGTTCCAAGGTCGCGACGCTCGCCAAGCAGATGACGACGATCACGGCGGTTGACCCCAATACGGTGCAGATCGTTCTGGCCGCGCCGAATGCGGATCTGCCCACCATCCTCGCCATCCATCACTTCATGATCGTGGCTGACGGCACGACAGATTTCTCCAAGGGCAATGGCACCGGCGCGTTCGTGTGCAAGGAATTCAGCCCCGGCGTTCGCTCCATCGGCGTGAAGTTCAAGAACTACTGGAAAGAGGGCAAACCCTATCTCGACAGTTTCGAGTTCATCGGCGTTTCGGATGATTCCGCACGGGTTGATGCGCTGCTCGCCGGCAATGTGCAGCTCGCCGCCTCGCTCGATCCGCGCGCCGTGCGCCTGATCAAGACGCAGCCGGGCTATCAAGCCTCCATCACCAATTCCGGCAATTATACCGATCTCAATATGCGGCTCGACATGGCGCCGGGCGAGAAGATGGATTTCGTGACCGGCATGAAATACCTGCTGGATCGGGACCAGATCAAGCAGGCCGTGCTGCGGGATCTCGCCGTCATCGCCAATGATCAGCCGGTCTCTCCGTCCGATAAGTATTACAACGCGGCGAACAAGCCCAAGGCCTTCGACCCTGACCGCGCCAAGTTCCACTTCAAGAAGGCGGGCGTGATGGATCAGACCATCCCGATCGTCGCTTCCGACGCCGCGACCTCATCCGTGCAGATGGCGGCAATCGTGCAGCAATCCGCGGCTGATATCGGCGTGAAATTCGATATTCAACGCGAGCCTTCCGATGGCTACTGGTCCCAGTATTGGCTGAAGGCGCCAGTGCATTTCGGCAATATCAACCCGCGTCCGACGCCCGATATCCTCTTCTCGCTGCTCTACGCCTCGGATGCGCCGTGGAACGAGAGCCGGTACAAGTCACCCCAGTTCGACAGCATGCTGGTCGAGGCGCGCGGCTTGCTTGACCAGACAAAGCGAGCCGAGATCTATCACGAGATGCAGGTCATGGTCTCCGAGCAGGCGGGCACGGCGATTCCGGCCTGGCTCTCCAATGTCGATGGGCTGACCGATAAGCTGCAAGGGCTGCGGCCCAATCCGCTCGGCGGCATGATGGGCTATGCTTTCGCCGAATATGTCTGGCTCTCCTGAGCCGATCGGCGCGACACAAGAGCTGAAAGCGGGGGCATGAGCAAACAGGTCATCTGGCTGATCCTCGGCCGCCTCGGTGCCACGCTGCTGACCCTGCTGATCGTCTCATGGGTGGTCTTCATCGCGACCGACATGCTCCCGGGCGATACGGCGCAGATCCTCCTCGGCCAGGCGGCAACGCCCCAGGCCGTGGCGGGTCTGCGGAAGGCGATGCACCTCAACGATCCGGCGATTTTTCGCTACCTTCGTTGGCTCGGCGGTTTGCTCGTCGGCAATCTCGGCTATTCCTATGCGAGCAACCTGCCGGTGTCAGAGCTGATCGGCTCGCGCATCGGCAATTCTCTGGAACTCGCCGGCATCACGACCCTCGTTTCCGTGCCGCTCGCTTTGTCATTAGGCATTCTGGCCGCGATCCGGCCCGGCTCGCCGTTTGATCGCTTTGTCACCGTGCTTTCGGTGGGCGTGATTTCGGTGCCCGAATTCATGGTGGCCAATCTCGCGGTCCTGATTTTTGCCGTCTATCTCCACTGGCTGCCGGCGCTCTCCTTCGTCAGCCAGATCCATTCGCCGCTCGACTTCATCCGCGTCTTTGCCATGCCGGTCGCGACACTCACCTGCGTCATCTCCGCGCAGATGGTGCGGATGACGCGCGCGACGATGGTGGAGACGATGAGCGCGCCCTATATCGAGATGGCGGTGCTCAAAGGTGCGAGCCGCCGGCGGCTCGTGCTCTATCACGCGCTGCCGAATGCCATTGGCCCGATTGCGAATGCCGTGGCCCTGTCGCTCTCCTATCTGCTGGGGGGTGTCATCATCGTCGAGACCGTGTTCAACTATCCGGGCCTCGCCAAGCTCATGGTGGACGGGGTGGAGACGCGCGATCTGCCGCTGATCCAAAGCTGCGCCATGATCTTCTGCTTGGGCTTTCTGCTGCTCGTCACCACCGCTGATATCGTCGCGATCCTCGCCAATCCGAGGCTCCGCAAATGAGCCGCCGACAATCCGGCATGGCGGGTTTCGCGCTCTTCGGATACCGCTGCAACCTCACCGGGCTTGCGGCATTCTGCGTCGTCCTCTTCTGGGCCGTGGTGGCCGTCTTCGCGTCCCACCTCCTGCGCTATCCGGTCGGCCGCATCGTCGACTACGATGAGTTCTCCAACATGTCGGCCAAATTCTGGCTGGGCACGGACTATCTCGGCCGGGACGACTTTTCGCGCATCCTCATGGGCGCGCGCTATACCGTGGGTATTTCGCTCTGCTCCACCATCATCACGGCAGTGGTGGGCATTTCCTTCGGCATCGGTGCCGCGGTCTCGGGCGGCTGGATGGATACCGTGCTCGGGCGGTTCTTCGATGCGCTGAACTCGATCCCGAGCAAGCTTTTCGGCCTGGTGCTGGTGGCAGCCGTCGGTTCTTCCATTCCCGTGCTGATCCTGACGATGGCAGTGATCTACATCGCCGGCAGCTTCCGCGTCGCACGAGCGCTGGCCGTCAATATCACAACGATGGACTTCATCACGGCCGCGCGTGTGCGCGGGGAAGGCAGGGCTTATCTCATCTTCTCGGAAATCCTGCCCAATGTTATGGGGCCGGTGATGGCGGATACGGGGTTGCGCTTCGTCTTCATCGTGCTCCTGCTCTCGGGCCTTTCCTTCCTCGGGCTCGGCGTGCAACCGCCTAATGCGGATTGGGGCGGCCTGGTGCGGGAAAACCTCGAAGGCCTGTCCTACGGTGCGCCGGCCGTGCTTTTCCCCTCCTTCGCCATCGCGAGCCTGACCATCAGCATCAATCTTCTGATCGATAATCTCCCGCGCAAAATCCGCGATCGGGAGCGCGCGTGACCAATCTCGTTGAAATCCGCGATCTCACCATCGATGCCCGCACCGATTCCGGGCGGGTGGTGGAGATCATCCGGGGCGTTTCGCTGGATGTGCGAGACGGCGAAATGCTCGCGCTGATCGGCGAAAGCGGCTCCGGCAAAACCACGCTCGCCCTGTCGCTTCTCGGCCATGCGCGGCCCGGCTGCCGGTTTACGGGCGGCACCGTCACGCTCGACGGGCAGGAGATGACACGCATGCCGGAAGTGCGGCGCGCCGTGCTGCGTGGCTCGCTCGTCGCTTACGTGCCGCAAAGTGCCGCCGCCGCTTTCAACCCCGCGCGGCTCATCATCGATCAACTCGTCGAAGTGGTGGCGATTCATGAAAGCGTGCCGCGCGCGGCGGCAAGGGCGCGCGCTTTGGAGCTGATCAACGCGCTCGGCCTGCCTGAACCCGAACGCATCGGCTTTCGCTATCCGCACCAGGTTTCCGGCGGGCAGCTACAGCGGCTCGCCACCGTCATGGCACTCATCGGCCGGCCGAAGCTGGTCATCTTCGATGAACCAACAACCGCGCTGGATGTGACGACGCAAATCGAGGTGTTGCGCGCCTTCAAGCGGGTCATGAAAGCGCAGAGCATCACGGGCGTCTATGTCTCCCATGATCTCGCCGTCGTGGCGCAGATGGCCGATCGGATTGCCGTGCTGCGCGACGGCGCGGTGCAGGAGATTGGCGAGACCGCGCAGATTCTCCGCAGCCCGCAGCATCCCTATACGAAGCAACTGCTGCATGCCTTCTCGCCGAGCGACTATGTGCCGCCCGCCGCCCGCGCGCGGCCGGGGGTGTTGTTGCAGGCCGAGATCACGGCCGGTTACGGGCCGCGCAATGCGGCGGGGGAGCCCACCATCCGCGTGCTCGACCAAGTGAGCATCACCCTTGAGAAAGGCCGCGCGCTTGGTATCGTGGGCGAATCCGGCTGCGGAAAATCGACCCTGGCCCGCGCACTCTCCGGCATCCTGCCGCTATCCCGTGGGCAGATCTTGTTTGACGGCCGAACCCTCGCCCCCGCCATGCAGCAACGGACGAAGCAGGATCTGCAACGTATGCAGATCGTGTTTCAGCTCGCCGATACCGCGATCAATCCGCGCAAGCGCGTGGCCGACATCATCGGCCGGCCGCTCAGCTTCTATCATGGTCTCAAAGGGGCGGCCTGGGAAGCGCGGGTTGATGAACTGCTCGATATGGTGCATCTGCCGCGCACGCTTAAGAACCGGCTGCCGGGTGAGCTTTCGGGCGGCCAGAAGCAGCGCGTCAACCTCGCCCGCGCGCTCGCCGCCGGGCCGAGTTCGATTCTCTGCGATGAAATCACCTCGGCCCTCGATGCCGTCGTGGCCGATGCCATCATCGATCTCCTGCGGGAATTGCGCCGCGCGCTCGATCTGTCCTTCATCTTCATCAGCCATGACCTGGCAACGGTGCAATCTCTCTGTGACGAGATCATCGTGATGTACAAGGGGCAGAAGGTGGAAGAAATGCGGCCCGTGAGCCTTGGTGGCGCGCCGCAGCACCCCTATTCGCAACTGCTCTTCGCCTCGACACCGACGCTCGATCCGGGCTGGCTCGATGGGCTGGAGCAGAATGAAGCGTTTCAGAAAGCGTTTGCCGGGCGATGAGAGATCAGTCGCCGAAAAGGCTGGTGAGCGGCATATGAGACTTCACGATAGGGGATTTGAGCACGATGAAGCTGAAATACTTGTCGATCCCGATGTCGATATCGGTCAGCTGCTCCATCAGGCTTTGATACTCCGCCACACCTTTTGTGACGACTTTCATCAGGTAGTCATAGCCGCCGGAGATGAGATGGCATTCGATGATCGCATCGATTTTCTCCACGGTCGTGATGAACCGGCTGAAATCGATCGGCCGATGATTCTTGAGCGTGATTTCGGTGAACACGGTGAGCATATGGCCGAGCTTCGCGATATTGATCTCCGCCGTATAGCCGGTGATGTAGCCCGCCGCCTGAAGCTTGCGCACGCGCATGAGGCAGGGACTTTCGGAAAGGTTCACGCATTCCGCAAGTTCCACATTCGTCATGCGGCCATTCTTCTGCAACTCATAGAGAATTTTGATGTCGATACGGTCAAGTTTCATCAGCAGGTCTGATCCATCGCTGCAACCCGTCATCGCCGGGGCAAGGCCGCGATAAGAACACCCTGCGGTTCTCTCCGTCCAGCATATTCTTCTGTGCTCCCGTGGCCGCTGAAGCCCGATCTCGGAACTTTCCATATGCGTCCACCGCTTCTTGCCATCGAATCTTCTGCTGCAATGCCGGCATCGGCTGACGCCGTCGTCATCGGCGGCGGCATCGTCGGCGTCTCTGCCGCCTATTACCTTGCGCGACGGGGGCTTGCGGTCGCCCTCGTCGAGAAAGGGCGCGTCGGCGCCGAGCAATCCTGCCGCAACTGGGGCTGGTGCCGGCAGCAGAACCGCGATGCGCGGGAACTACCGATGGCGACGAAGAGCCTCGCGCTGTGGGATGCGCTGGCCGCCGAGATCGGCGAAGATCCGGGCTTCCGTCGTTGCGGCCTCCTCTATCTCAGCCAATCGGAAGCCGAGATCGCGGCCTGGGCCAAATGGCGGGATTTTGCACGCACCGCGGATGTCACGACCCATATGCTCTCCGCCGAGGAGGCGAGCGTGCGGGGGATCGCCACCGGGCGGCGCTGGCTGGGCGGTGTCTTTTCCCCGAGCGATGGTATTGCCGATCCGGCGCGTGCGGCGCCGATCATCGCGCGTGGTGTCATCAAGGCGGGCGGCACGGTGCATCAGCTTTGTGCCGCCCGAGGGATCGAGACGACGGCTGGTCGCGTTTCCGGCGTCATCACCGAGCAGGGCACGATCCGCACCGGAACGGTGGTGCTTGCGGGGGGCGCATGGGCCTCTTCGTTTTGCCGCACCCTCGGCTATCGCTTTCCGCAGGCCTCCGTGCGCTCCTCCATCCTCTCGGTGGGGCCGGTGGCGAAGGGCCTGCCGCCGGCGCTTCACACCAAGGACGTTTCCGTCACGGCGCGCGGCGACGGCGGCTATACCCTCGCTATCAGCGGGCGCGCGAGCCTGGACCTCACACTGCAGGGTTGGCACTTCGCACGGGATTTCATGCCCATGTTCCAACGCCGCTGGCGCTCGCTCCGCCCCGGCACGGCGGCTGGCCTCCTCGCGGGGCATGAGCGCTGGCGCGGCTGGCGGCTCGATCGGCCGACGCCTATGGAGCGCTGCCGCATCCTTGACCCTACACCTGACCGAAGTCTGGTCGCGGAGACCCACGCTAGCGCGGTGGCCCTTCTGCCGGCGCTGAAGAACACGGCCGTTCAGGCAAGCTGGGCAGGCTATATTGACAGCACGCCAGATGGCGTACCGGCGATCGGGCCGGTGAATGCGCTTCCTGGCCTCATCCTGGCCGCTGGCTTCAGCGGCCATGGCTTTGGTATTGGGCCGGGTGCCGGGCATCTGATCGCCGATATGGTCACGGGTCGCAGCCCGATCGTCGATCCGCGTGATTATGATCCGGCGCGGCTCACCAATGGAGCCAGGAGTGTGGTCGCGGAGTTTTAGAGCAATATCGGATCAGGCGGAATCACCTGATCCGAAGATTTGCGTTCTTATCAAAAACATAGAGTGTGATGACCTTCGGTTTTATCCACCTCCGGTCATCACGCTCCAGAAGCGTTCGCTACTTCAGTGTTTCGACCTGGCTCGCATCGAGCTGGTTCGCGATATAGGACACCATCCCCGCGGCCGCCGTGTCCACCGAGGTATTCGGATGCAGCACCACGGATTTCAGTCGCCTGCGCCAGAGCGAAGGCCCAGACTTTGAAATCCGTCGACAGCGGAAGAACCGTCGATTGGCCCGCTAGATCAGCAAAGGGTGTCTGAAATCCAGGCGCCCAGTTTGCATAGATCGGCTCGGTATTATAGGCGGCGATCGGGGGAACGAGGCCGCCCGCGTTATCCTGCTGGAGCAGAAAGTTCTTGCTCATGATCAGGTTAAACACCGTCCAGGCGTCGCTTTTGTCTTTCGAGGCCGAGTCCATGACGAGACCCCAACCCAAAAGGGTTGATCCGACACCCGGCGCCTGGCCATTTGAGGTGGGGATCGGGGCGTAACCGATATCCTGTTGTGCGTCAGCCCAGCATGGGCTGCAGATCGTCTTGTTATACACAGTCGGCACATAGTTTCCCGCGAAGGAAATGCCGACCTTGTGCTTCGGGAGGAAGGGCCCGAGGTTGCCCGGCGCATCAGGGTCGAGAATGTCGGACGGCGGTGCCAGGAGACCTTCGGACTCGGCCGTCTTATAGAAATTGATGACCTCCCGCAGGCCCTTGCTATCACCCACCCACTTATTCGTGGTGGTATCGAAGGCGGTGGGATTGCTGGAGGCGACAAGCAGATTGGCCGAGCCGAGCACAACGCCCTCGCTGCCCTGCGCGGTGCCGGTCATGAGCCAGATGGGCCAGACGGTCGGGTCTGCCTTCTTAATGGCGCGCGCCGCGACCAGGATATCGTCCCAGGTCTTCGGCTTCCAATCCGCCGGCAGACCCGCTTTGGCAAAGATCGTCTTGTCAAAGAGCAGGCCGTTATCGTTGTCACCCAAGCTGACGTAATAGGCGCTGCCGTTGACATTCGCTTCCTGCTGGATGGCAGGAACGAATTGCTTCCACCAGGTGGAGGTTTTGAGGTAAGGATCAAGCTTCTCAAGGATGCCGGATTCCTGCCACTGCCCCACTTCCTGCGCGGGAACGATCGCAAGGTCGGGCGCGGTTGACGGGTTTCCGTACATGAGGCTCAGTTTCGTAATAAAATCATCGAAGCCGCCTTGGATCGGCACGGGCGTCAACTCGATGTCGAACTGCTTTTTCGCGCTCTGCTGAACCTCCGCCACCCAAGAGGCCAGCATCTGCGGTGTGGCGGGGTAGTAGTCGGCGCTGAATGCAATCCTGACAACCCGCTGGGCGTGCGCGCTTGCGCCGCCGGCCGCGAGCGCCGTAACCGCTACGGCACCCGCATACAGATACCGCTTAAATCGAGAAAAGCGCGGAGGAGAAGACAACGCATTCATGTCAGACCTTCTTTCTTTTATGGGTTTCGGCACTCATCGCAAGCTCCGAAACAAAGGGACGATTCAACGACAGTCACCGGAGCCCGCGTAGAAGAAATGTCGACCGTCTGGATCACAGACAGACATCACCTGCTGACCAACATAGGTATGCACCACTCGGGAATTTGGCGTTTACTAGATCGTTTTACTGACCGGAACGGCATTCATTTCGGAGCGATCCGGTCAAAAGCGCCGCAAACCTACCGGCTGGCACCCGTGACCTCACGCCTCTCGCCAAGAGGTTGCGCCGGCTATAGCCTTTTCTCCCCGCCCGAGCAGCATGCGTATGTCATACGTCGACTTGCCAAAACAGGGCAACAGCAAAATTTGCCGTTTACTTGTGTTCGGTTTTGCATGTCCGCGCGATTACATTGTCATCGACGCACATTTGGCGCTCAAAACAAACTTTGCTCGCTTGCTGACATCCCAGCGACAACCGCCACTACTTGGCCAGCGTTTTCCGGTGCGCCTCGACAGTATCGAGAACCTTCGTCACCTCGTCGAACCAGCCCGCCCGGTTGAGATAGGCGCGCGCAGTCTCGTTCAGCCCGCCGGTCGTTTCGTAATGCTCGGGCGGCAGCGACCCGCCCCGCTGCTCATCCCGCAGCGCCAATTCGCCCAGCCCGATAAAGAGCGACCGCACGAAAGCCGAGGTCCGGGCGTCTGACATCCCTCGCGCCCGCAGCCAGTCCACCACCGCATTCTGCATCTGGAAATGGGACGACATCAGGCCGCTGGCGATGCTGATCGTATCGAGATCGTTTTCTTCCTCGGAGATCACGAGGTCGCCCAGCGGCGCGAACAGTGCTTCGATGATGGGGTCGGGCGGCGTCATCAGGATCGGGCCCTTACCGTATTCGATGCAGGGCAGCGGGATCATCCGCACCACGCGGCTGGCGGGGGCGACATGGCTGCGCAGCCGCTCGACCGAGACGCCGGCCAGGAAGCTGACAATGATCTGATCCGCCCGGAAGGGTAGTTCGCCCAGCGTGCCGATCTGCTTCGGCAACACGCCGAGCAGCACGATGTCACTGCGCGCAACCACCTCCGCGTTGCTCTCCAGACGGGTCGTATTGTCATAGGCTTCGGCGAGCGCGCGGGACTTCGCCTCGGAACGCGGCGAAAGCAGAAAGCGGTGTGCGCGCGCCTCGGTCTGCTGCAACCCGCGAATGACCGCTTCGGCCAGGGTGCCGGTGCCGACAAAACCCAGGGTCGTCATGTTGCTCAGCCCGCCGTGGGCGTCGCGGCCGCCGTGCTCCGCGCTTCGGCCGCACGACGGCGCCGTTCCTGCCATGCGTCGATGAGCTGAATGACGGTCGCCGCCGTCTCCTCGATCGAGCGGCGGCTCACGTCGATCACCGGCCAGCCCCGGCTGGTGCAGAGGCGCTTCGCCCAGAGCAGCTCGGCCGTGACCGCCTCCTGATCCGTATACTCGCCGCTGTCGCGATGGCCGACATTGCCTGTTCCCAACATCCGCAGCCGGTGGCGGCGGATATCGATGAGCGATTGCGGATCGAGCGTCAGGCCGACCACCGGACAGTTGGGGTGATCGAGCGCGGTCGGCAGCGCGATACCCGGCACCAGGGGAATATTTCCGGCCTTGATCCCCCGGTTAGCCAGGTAGAAGGAGGTCGGCGTCTTGGAGGAGCGGGAGACGCCCACCAGCACGACATCGGCCTCGGCGATGCCGGACTGGGCCTGCCCGTCATCATGGGCGAGCACATAGTGAATGGCGTCGATCCGCCGGAAATAGTCGGCATCGAGCGTATATTGCCGCCCCGGTCGCGCGGCCGCCTGCTCCCCCACATGATCCTGCAGCATCGACATCACCTGGTCGAGCACATGGACGATCGGCACGCCGAGCTTGGCGCAGGCCATGTCCAGCTCGCCGCGCAGGGCCTTATCCACAAGGCTCGACAAAACAGGCCCGGGCTCGGCCTGCAAACCGTCCAGCACGCGATGGAGCTGGAACCGTGTTCGGATGAGGCTCCATCGATGCGGTACGATCGATAAATGCTCGAATTGAACCGTCGTCGCCCGCACGATGGAGTTGAGGGTCTCGCCCGTGGCGTCAGAGACGAGGTGGAGGTTCAGCCGATGTGTGGACATCTCGGGATCATATCGGGATTAACGGGGGTAAGGGAGGGGGGAAATCGGCCTGGACCTGCCTTTGCGGGTATAACCCGATTTTTCCCGCGCCGTGTGGAACCACGCATCCGCCTGCCCCGACCTAACGGGAAGTTTATCAAGTTTCGAGACAAAACAGCGTCATAGTTGCTCAGACCCTGTGGACAAGTTTGGGGACGAAACAGCGGCCGTCGGGGTACCCCAGCTTCCACCGGCCCATCTACCTCTCCTCAATTCCTAGATCTTCTTTAGTCATGATAGGGAGGGCGAAGCTGTGTGGGGATAGATGTGAAGAGACTGCTGCGCGCGCTTTCGGGGGAGGCGGTCTGGCCGCCGCCGATTTGGCTGATGCGCCAGGCAGGCCGATATTTGCCGGAATACCGCCAGTTACGGGCGGAAACGGCCGATTTCGTCTCCTTTTGCCTAGACCCTGCCCGTGCCGCCGAAGCCACCTTGCAGCCGATCCGCCGCTTCGGCATGGATGGCGCGATCCTCTTCAGCGACATCCTCATCCTGCCCTGGGCACTCGGCCGCGACCTCCGTTTCACCGAGGGACATGGCCCCTCACTCACGCCGCTCAGGGCTGTGGACGAAGTGCGGGCGCTTGATACCGAAGGCTTTCTCGGGCGGGTGACGCCCGTGCTGGAGACGATCGGCCGGCTGCGCTCCGAGCTTGCGAAAGCCCATCCGGTCACGGCCCTGATCGGCTTCGTCGGCGCGCCCTTCACCGTCGCCTGCTACATGGTCGAGGGCGGCGGCTCGAAGGAATTCGCGGAGACGCGGCGGATGGCCGCCAGCAACCCCGAGGTCTTCGACCGGCTGATCGACATCCTGACCGAGACGAGCATTGCCTATCTTTCGGCGCAGATCGCGGCCGGGGCCGAAGCGGTCATGCTGTTCGACAGCTGGGCGGGTGTGCTATCCCCCACCGGCTTCAGGCGGCATGTGATCGGCCCCACGGCACGGATCGCGGCTGCTATCCGCCAGCGGCATCCCGGCGTGCCCGTGATCGGATTTCCACGCCTCGCGGGCACCATGATCGGCGCTTATGCCGAGGAGACGGGGGTCGATACGGTCGGCATGGATACGGCGGCCGACCCGGCCGTCGCCCGCCGGCTCGTTCCGGAGCGGCTTGGCTTGCAGGGCAATCTCGACCCCTTCGCGCTGTTGCAGGGTGGGGATGTGATGCGGGGGGAGGCGCGTGCTATCCTGGAGGCCATGAAAGACCGCCCCTTCGTCTTCAACCTCGGCCATGGCGTGATGCCGCCGACACCGCCCGCCCATGTGGCGGCGCTGGTCGATCTCGTGCGGGGCGCTTGAGATGGATGGTTCGGCCGGCGGCTGGACCGATGCGGGAGCCAAAGCGAGGCGCCCGCGGATCGCTGTCGTGCTGTTCAACCTCGGCGGCCCGGACAATCAGGCGGCGGTGCGGCCCTTCCTGCTCAACCTGTTCACCGATCCGGCCATTCTCCGCGTGCCGCCCTTCATCCGGCCGTTCCTGGCCCGGCTGATCGCCCATCGGCGCGTCCCCGCCGCGCGCGAGAATTATCGCCTCATGGGCGGGGGCTCGCCCTTGTTGCCGCTGACACAGAAACAGGCGGCGGCGCTGGAGGCGGATCTCAGCGCGGGTCGTGAGGTGAGATGCTTCATCGCCATGCGCTACTGGCACCCCTTCAGCGAGGCGGCCGCGCGCGCGGTGCGCGACTGGGCGCCGGATGAGGTGTTGCTGCTGCCGCTCTATCCTCATTTTTCCACCACGACGACCGGCAGCTCGCTGACGGCCTGGCGCGAGGCGGCGGCCCGTATCGGTCTCGCGGTGCCGACGACGACGCTTTGTTGCTGGTTCGATGACGAGGGGATCGTTGCCAATGCCGCGGCGATAGCCCAACGGGCGATCGATGCCGCCCGGGCGGAGCTGTCGCCGGATGTGCCGCTCAGGGTTCTGTTCTCGGCCCATGGGCTGCCGCAAACGATCGTCGATCGCGGCGACCCCTACCAATTTCAGATCGAGGCCTATGTCGCTGCACTCCGCCGCCATCTGCGTGACCCGGGCATTGACGGTCTCGTCTGCTACCAGTCCCGAGCGACGCCGCAGCAATGGCTCGGCCCCAGCACGGATGAGGCGGTGATCAAGGCCGGGCGAGACGGTTGCGCTGTCGTCGTCGTGCCGGTCGCTTTCGTGTCGGACCATTCGGAGACGCTGGTCGAACTCGATATGGAGTATCGCCATCTGGCGCGGCAGCATGGCGTGCCGGGCTATTTCCGCGCGCCGGTGCAGAATGACGATCCCGGCTTCATCACGGCCCTGGCTGGACTGGCCCGCAATGCGCTTCACCACGGCCCCGGCCTATGCCGCGCCTCAGCCGGTGGCGTCTCAGCCGGCCACGCCTCAGCCGGCCGCGCCTCAGCCGGCCGCGCCTCAGCCGGCCGCGCCTGCCCCGCCGCGCATCGCGATTGCCCCTTCGCCCGTGCCGGCCATCCCTTTCAAGCGACCCCTGCCAGGATAGACACTGCTGCATGTTGACGGCTGATGAGGTGCTGGCCCGGCGCGATCAACCGATCGACCTGGTCATTTTCGATTGCGATGGCGTGCTGATCGACAGCGAGGGTGTGGCGAGCATCGTCCTCTCGCGGGAGTTGCGGCGGCTTGGCTGGATGCTAACGGCTGAGGAATGCGAAACGCTGTTCCTCGGCACCTCGCTCAAGGACATCATCCTCAAGACCGAGGCGGCGACAGGCCGCCCCGTGCCGGCTGATTTCGGCGACACCTTCTCGGTGGCGATGATCGCGGCGCTGGAAGAAGATGTGGCGGCCATTCCGGGCGCGGTCGAGGTTTTGGAGCGCCTGACGGCGGCTGGAATTCCCTGGCGGGTCGCCTCGAACTCCACCCATGACGAGATGGCCGTGAAGTTCAGGCGGACGGGCCTGGAGGCGCTTGTGAAAGGCCGGCAGCACAGTGCGGAGGACATGACCAGGATCGGGCTGGAGGGCAAGCCGGACCCGCACCTCTTCCTGGCCGCCGCCGCTGCCGGCGGGGTACCCCCGGCCCGCTGCCTGGTGATCGAGGATTCGATTCCTGGCGCGCGGGCGGCGAGGGCCGCCGGAATGACCTGCCTCGGCTTCAGCCCGCGCGGCTCCGGCATTGAACTCGCCGCAGAGGGCGCGGGTGTTTTCAAGGTGATGGCGGACGTGCCCGGCTTCCTCGGCCTTAGCGCGCAGCCGGCGGGGACCAAGGCGTCGGCACGGCTGCCGTGCTGATCCACCTCTACCCCTGGATTCTCGCCTTTCACGTCATCAGCCTGATCGCCTGGATGGCGGGGCTGTTCTATCTGCCTCGCCTCTACGTCTATCACTGTCAGGTGGCGCCGGGATCGGCGGAGAGCGAGCGTTTCAAGGTCATGGAGCGCCGGCTGCTGAAGCAGATCATGACCCCGGCGATGATCGCCACCTGGGTTTTCGGAATTCTGCTGGTGCTGACACCGGGGATCATCACCTGGACGCAGGGCTGGTGGTATGTGAAGCTCGTTTCGGTTCTTCTGATGAGCGGCTTTCAGGGTGCCGCCTCCAAATGGCGGCGCGATTTCCTGAATGACCGCCGCCCCCGGTCCGAACGTTTCTATCGGATCGCCAATGAAATACCGACAATATTAATGATCGTGATTGTCATCATGGTGATCGTGAAACCATTCTGATCGATGCGCGGGTGTCCGCGCACCGATCAGACGAGGCAAGGCTCAGAAGAAGCCGAGCGCCTTCGGGCTGTAGCTCACCAGCAGGTTCTTCGTTTGCTGGTAATGGTCGAGCATCATCTTATGCGTCTCACGGCCGACGCCGGATTGCTTGTAGCCGCCGAAAGCCGCATGCGCCGGATAGGCGTGGTAGCAGTTGGTCCAGACACGCCCTGCCTGAATGCCACGCCCGAAGCGATAGGCGCGCGAACCGTCTCGCGTCCAGACGCCCGCGCCGAGGCCGTAGAGCGTATCATTGGCGAGTTCGAGCGCCTCTTCCTCGGTCTTGAAGGTGGTCACGGAGACGACGGGGCCGAAGATCTCCTCCTGGAAGACGCGCATCTTGTTGTGGCCGTGGAAGATCGTCGGCTTGACGTAGAACCCGTCCTTCAGATCGCCGTCGAGGATGCGGCGCTCCCCGCCGGTCAGCACCTTCGCCCCTTCCTGGCGACCGATGTCGATATAGCTCAGGATCTTCTCCAACTGCTCGGAGGAGGCCTGGGCGCCGATCATCGTCTGCGGGTCGAGCGGATTGCCCTGACGGATCGCCTCCACACGCTTGACCGCCCGTTCCATGAAGCGATCGTAGAGCGACTCCTGAATAAGCGCGCGGCTGGGGCAGGTGCAGACCTCGCCCTGATTGAGGGCGAACATCGTGAAGCCCTCAAGCGCCTTGTCGAAGAAGTCGTCATCCTCGCTGGCCACGTCGGCGAAGAAGATGTTCGGCGACTTGCCGCCGAGTTCGAGCGTGACGGGGATGAGGTTCTGGCTCGCATACTGCATGATCAACCGGCCCGTCGTCGTCTCGCCGGTGAAGGCGATCTTGGCGATGCGCGAGCTGGAAGCGAGCGGCTTGCCCGCCTCAAGGCCGAAGCCGCTGACGATGTTGAGCACGCCCGCGGGCAGCAGATCGCCGATCAGCTCGGCCCAGACCAGGATGCTGGCCGGGGTCTGCTCGGCCGGCTTCAGCACGACGCAGTTGCCCGCCGCGAGGGCTGGCGCCAGCTTCCAGCAGGCCATGAGGATCGGGAAGTTCCAGGGGATGATCTGGCCGACGACGCCGAGCGGCTCATGGAAATGATAGGCGATCGTGTCGTGGTCGATCTCGCTGAGCGATCCCTCCTGAGCGCGGATGCAGCCTGCGAAATAGCGGAAATGGTCGATGGCGAGGGGCAGGTCGGCCGCCGTCGTCTCCCGGATCGGCTTGCCGTTGTCCCAGGCTTCGACCAGGGCCAGCTTGTCGAGATTGTCTTCCATGACCTGCGCGATGCGCATCAGGATGTGCGCGCGCTGACCGGCGCTGGTGCGACCCCAGGCGTCCTTCGCCGCATGGGCGGCGTCAAGCGCCAATTCGACATCCTCCTTGTCGGAACGAGCGATCTCGCAGATGACGCGGCCGGTGATCGAGGAGGTGTTTTCAAAGTAGCGGCCGCTGACGGGCGCCACCCATTTACCGCCGATGAAATTCTCATAGCGTTTGGCGAAAGGGGGGGCCTTCAGCAGGCCGCTCGGTGCCAATTGATCCATCTTTTCTCTCCCTGGAGCGTTTGTTCTTCGCGCTCTCTTACGACGTTCATTATTTCGTCTGGAGCCGCGTTCTATCATGGTCGAAGTGCCGGGCTCGGGCCGAGGCTATCAGCCAGGGGCGGCCTGTCGCAATCACTGTCTGGCGCGGAACAGGGTCTGGTGCGGAGCAGGCTCGCCCCGCCGGGCCATCTCTCCGCTTCGCCTGGCCTTTGCGCGGCACCTGGTTGAGGAGGGGCTTGACTTGCGCCGTCTAACAGTCCACTTCATGCACAGCTGAGTGGACGGATTCCTTTCCCTCCGCTGTGCGGCGTACCCGAATTCTAGGGCCTCGCCTGCCGACCGATACTTCAAGTTCAGCTCTGGTCACCTCCCAGCAACCTCCAAAGCCTCATCATCTGATCGTCCGCCCTAGCATGACAGGCGGAGCCGACTTCTCCCCCCGAAGGCCTCCCGATGCATCTCGCCGAACTCAAGGCGAAAACTCCCACCGACCTGCTCAGCCTCGCCGAGTCGCTTCAGGTCGAGAACGCAT
This sequence comes from uncultured Pseudomonadota bacterium, assembly GCA_963745125.1. GTDB lineage: Bacteria > Pseudomonadota > Alphaproteobacteria > Acetobacterales > Acetobacteraceae > Acidisoma. The sequence goes on along the minus strand of CAVUWB010000006.1, from coordinate 37,114 downwards.
CCTCCCTGCGCAAGCAGGACATGATGTTCGCCATCCTCAAGAACCTCGCGGAAAACGATCAGGCGATCCACGGCGAAGGCACGCTGGAAATCCTGCCCGACGGGTTTGGCTTTCTGCGCAGCCCGGAAGCGAACTACCTGCCCGGGCCGGATGATATCTATGTCAGCCCGCATCAGGTGCGCCGCTTCGGCCTGCGCACCGGCGATACGGTGGAGGGCCAGATCCGCGCGCCCAAGGATGGCGAGCGCTATTTCGCCCTGCTGAAGGTCGACACCATCAATTTCGAGCCGCCCGAGGCGGTGCGCCACCGCATCAATTTCGACAATCTGACGCCGCTCTATCCCGAATGAGCGGCTGAAGATGGAGATGGAGAATTCCAGCCGACGCTGCCAAGGGCGCGCAGAAGGATATACACGCCGCGGGTGATCGACCTGATCTCGCCGATCGGCAAGGGCCAGCGCGCCCTGATCGTGGCGCCGCCGCGCACCGGCAAGACGGTGATGCTGCAGAACATCGCCACCGCCATCTCCGCCAACCACCCGGAAGTGTTCCTGATCGTGCTGCTGATCGACGAGCGGCCGGAGGAAGTCACCGACATGGCGCGCAGCGTGAAGGGCGAGGTCGTCAGCTCCACCTTCGACGAACCGGCGACGCGCCATGTGCAGGTGACCGAGATGGTGCTGGAGAAGGCCAAGCGCCTGGTCGAGCACAAGCGCGACGTGGTGATCCTGCTCGACAGCATCACCCGCCTGGCGCGCGCCTACAACACCGTGGTGCCGTCTCCGGCAAGGTGCTGACCGGCGGTGTGGACGCCAACGCGCTGCAGCGGCCGAAGCGGTTCTTCGGCGCGGCGCGCAATATCGAGGAAGGCGGCAGCCTGACCATCATCGCGACCGCGCTGATCGATACCGGCAGCCGCATGGACGAGGTGATCTTCGAGGAGTTCAAGGGCACCGGCAATTCCGAAATCATCCTGGACCGCAAGCTGTCCGACAAGCGCACCTTCCCGGCGATCGACATCACCAAGTCCGGCACCCGCAAGGAAGAACTGCTGGTCGAGCGGGGCACGCTGTCCAAGATGTGGGTGCTGCGGCGCATCCTCAACCCGATGGGCACGACGGATGCGATGGAGTTCCTGCTGGACAAGCTGAAATACAGCAAGACCAATCAGGATTTCTTCGACGCGATGAATACCTGAGTGGCCGTTATGCCGTCACCATCCGTGACGGCCGATCCGCTCGCCGATGCGCCGGACCTCTGCCGCCTGGCGGCAACCGATCTCATCGGGCTCTATGCGAAGGGCGCGGCCTCGCCGGTTGAGGTTGCGCGCACCACCTTGGCCCGTGCCGAGGCGGTCCAGCCAAAGTTCAACGCCTTTGTCCGGATCGAGCATGAGGCGGCGATGGCGGCAGCGGCAGCGTCCGAGCAGCGCTGGCACGCGGGCGAGCCGCTCGGCCCGCTCGACGGGATTCCCACCACCATCAAGGACATCGTCTGGATCAAGGGCGGCACGGCCCGCTACGGCTCATGCGCGCCGGGCACGGATTGCACCGAGGATGCGCCTGCCGTCGCACTCCTGCGGGCGGCCGGCGCCGTCTTCGTCGGCGTCACCACCACCCCCGAATTCGGCTGGAAGGCCCTGACCGACAACCCACTGACCGGCATCACGCGCAACCCCTGGAACCCGGGCCTCACCCCCGGCGGCTCGTCCGGCGGCGCGGCGGTTGCCGCCGCGACCGGGGTCGGGCCGCTGCATCTCGGCACCGATGGCGGTGGCTCGATCCGCGTCCCCTCGGCCTTCACCGGCATCGTCGGCCACAAGCCGACCTTCGGCCGCGTGCCGGCCTACCCCCCGAGCGCCTTCGGGACCGTCGCCCATGTCGGGCCGATGACGCGGAGCGTGGCGGACGCGCAGCTCATGCTTCAGGTCATGTCGGGCCGCGACCAGCGTGATTGGTATCAGAACCCGCTGACCTTCGACGCGGTTGACGCCCTGCCGCCGGCCGATCTCAGGGGGCTGCGCTTCGGCGTTTGGGATACCCCGCCGGGTGGCCGCGTTAACCCCACGATCGCAGCAGCCTTCAGGCGTGCGCTCGCGCGGATCGAGCAGGCGGGCGCGGTCCTTGAGCCTGTCAGCCTGCCGCCGGAAGAGGATCTGCTCGGGCTTTTTCACCTCCATTGGTTCTCGGGCGCGGCGGCGCGGCTTGCCATGCTGCCGGCTTCGGCGAAGGCGGGGATCGACCCGGGCCTGGCGGAGATCGCGGCTGAAGGCGAGACCATCTCCGCGGTTGCCCTGATTCGCGCCCAGAACCGCCGCGCCGCCTTCGGTGCGGCCTTCGACAGTCTGCTGGCGGGTTATGACGCGATCGTCTCGCCGGCATGCGCCGTGCTGCCCTTCGCAGCGGGCGAGGAAGTGCCGCCCGGCTCGGGCCTTGGCCGATGGACCGAATGGGCGGGTTTCAGCTACCCGGTGAACCTCGCCCAGGCCCCGGCCGCCGTGATCCGGTCGGAGGTGCTGCCCGAGGGCTTGCCCGCCGGTCTTCAGATCATCGGGCCGCGCGGCGCGGATGGCCGTGTCCTCTCGATCGCCGCCGCGCTGGCTTAGAGCAGATCCCGATCATATGGAATCATCTGATCGGGTGAAGATGCTCGTAAAAACAAAGAGCTAGAGCGGTGACTGTGAGCGTAAGCGAATAGGAAACGCTCTAGAGCGTGATTGGTTCGCGGGTCGCTCACCATCACGCTCTAACCCCTTGATTTGATCGCCTAATTCAGACCTCCGGTGATTCCACCTTCGGTCATCAGGCTCTAAACCTTCGTCAAGCGGCCTGGCTCGCGGCAATCATCGCCTCAACCATCCGCTGAACGCCCTGGAAATCGACCTTGCCCGAGCCGAGGACCGGGACAGCCTCGACAACGCGCAGTTCCGCCGGCAGCATCAGCTCGGTCGCACCTAGCGCGCGGGCATGGGCCTGCAAGGCGGCACGCTCGGCGCCCGGCTGTTCCGTCACCAGGATGATGCGCTCGCCCTTGCGCGGGTCCGGCACGGCAGCAGCGGCGGATAGCGCGTCGGGCCATAGGTCATGGGCCAGAGCCTCGACCGCCGCGAGCGAAACCATCTCGCCGCCGAGCTTGGCGAACCGCTTGGCGCGGCCCTTGATGGCAATAAAGCCGTCCTCGTCGATGGCGACGATATCGCCGGTATCGTGCCAGCCGTCGGGCGGCGGCTCCAACATGCCCGGGCGCTCCGCCCGTAGATAGCCGAGCATGACATTGGGCCCGCGTACCTGAAGCCTGCCGCCGACATCGATGCCGGGCACGGGCGCGAGGCGCGCCTCTATCCCCGGCAGCATGCGGCCCACAGTGCCGAAGCGGTTGAACATCGGCGTGTTGAGGGCGAGCACCGGCCCGGTTTCGGTGACGCCGTAGCCCTCCAACAGACGCAGGCCGAATTTCTCCAGATAGGTCGCGCGTGTCGCGGCCTTCACCGGCTCGGCTCCGGCGACGACGTAGCGCAGCGAGCGGAAATCATAGGCATTCGCGGCGCGCGCATAGCCGGCAAGGAAGGTATCGGTGCCGAAGAGCACGGTTGAATTCTGCTGGTAGATCAGCTCCGGGATCGTCTTGTAGTGCAGCGGCGAGGGATACATGAACACCGGCACGCCATAGACCAGCGGCAGCACGAGCCCGCAGGTGAGGCCGTAGGAATGGAACAGCGGCAAGGCGTTGAAGACCTTGTCCGTCCGCCCGTAATCGATGCGCGCCGCTACCTGGGCGACGTTGGCCAGCATATTGCGGTGGCTGAGGACGACGCCCTTGGGCGTGCCCTCGGAGCCCGAGGTGAAGACGATCGCGGCCGGATCATCCGCCCGGCGGCGCGCCAGCGGCCGGCCGCCTTGCAACATGCCGCGAATCTTCTGCGCAGGGCCGATGCGGCGCCTGACATCCTCCAGATAAACGAAGGTGAGCGGCACGGCCGGCGCGCCGGCTTCCATACCCTCGATCAGCTTTTCGAGCTGCCCGCGCGCGATGAAGGTGCGCGAGGTGATGACGGTGCGCACGCGGGCCGCGCGGCAGGCATTGAGCAGATTGGCGGGCCCCGCTGAGAAGTTCAGCATCGCCGGTACGCGGCCGGAGGAGATCAGCCCCAGCACGAGCGCCATCGTGGGAATGGCGCTCGGCATCAGCACGCCGACCGATTCATCCGGCGAGGATAACGGAGCCAGCGCCCGCCCGAGAACCGCCGCACCCGCCAGCAGGCGCCGATAGGTGATGGTGCCCGAGGTTTGGTCGGCCGCCGCGACCCGGCTCATGCCATGGATTTTCGCGGCCTCGGCCGAGGCCTCGAAGACAGTGAAGTCGGTTGAGGTCGTGCGCCAGATGAGGTCGGAGAGGAGGCCGTAGAGAGCGGCGCCACCCGCCTCGTGCCGCTTGTGGGCTGGCAAAGCGGGGTCGATCACGATGCGCGCCGGTTCCAGGATCGTCACATGGACGCGCGGAAACCAGCGGCGCCGGACCTGCTCGGGCTCCAGCCGTGAGAAGGGCGTCGCCTCCAGCCCCGCGATGCGAACGGGTGTGATCATCGCATCGGTGTGGCAGGCGATGAGCGCCGCCCCGTCATAAACCTTCATCAGGCTGCCGGTGACGGTGATGCGGCCTTCCGGAAAGATCACCAGAGTCCGCCCGTCCCGCACCGCATGGATAAGCCGCCGCGCGCTGAAGGGCCGCGCCGGGTCTAGCGGAATGACATCGGCGAAGCGCCGCGCGAATTTGACCCAGCGGATTTCGGCGATGCTGCCATCAATCGCGAAGACTGGCGGCCGGTCCAGAACGGCCAGAGCCACGGCGGCATCGAGCCAGCTCACATGATTGAGCGCGATGATCGATCGCGGCCCGGTCTCGGTCAGATGGTCCAAGCCGGTGACCTGGGTCCGGTAGACGATACGGAACACCATCCACAGCACGTCGCGCAGGATACCCGTCGGCAAGGTCGCCAGCATCCAGCCGGCGACGGCGAAGCAGGCCAGCCCCAGCGCGGCGAAAAGCAGCGGCACACTGGCACCGATGGCGAGCAGGCCCGACATGAGCAGAGCGCCCAAGGCCATGGCGGCGGCGGAAATGACATTGACGCCGGCCACCGCCCGCGCGCGCCGCTCCGGCCCGGCCCAGGCCTGCACGGCGGCGAAGCTCGGCACGGCGAGCAAGCCACCAGCCGCCGACAGGAAGAACAGATCGAGGATGATATGGAACATCCTCGGCGGCATCAGCCTGGGCGGCCCGTGCGGCGTCATGCCATGGGTCACGGCGCAGATGTCGACGAGGAAGACGCCCATGAGCGCGGTGCCGATCACCGCCGGCAGCAGCGTCGCCCGCCCGCCGGAGAGCCAGGCGGCAACCAGGGAGCCGATGGCGATGCCGAAACAGAAGACCAGCAAGGCAAGCGTCGCGGTCGCTTTCGTGCCGCCCAGCTCCTGCTGAACCATGGCGGGGAGCATCGCCAGCGCGATGGCGCCGACGAGCCAGAACCAGCTCGAGGCGAGGCTCGCCCGCCAGATCCGCCGATCGACCATCAGGTCCTGCACCAGGGAGGCGGTCGAGGCGAAGATGTTTCGCTGTATGCGGAGATCGGGCGCGGCCTCCCCGGTCGGCGGGATAAGCCGGGCGGCGAGCCAACTCAGCACAGCGAAGACCATCACCGCGACCGCCAGAAGGTAATTCCCGCCGGGGAACGTCGCGGCGAGGCCGCCTGCGACGGTGCCGCCGATGATCGCCATGAAGGTGGCACCTTCGACCAGCGCGTTGGCGTTGGGCAGTTCCTCGCGTGGCAGATGATCCGGCAGGATGCCGTATTTCACCGGGCCGAACAGGGCTGAAAGGGTGCCGAAGGCGAAAAGCGCCACGAAGAGGATTGGCACGCTTTGCAGCAGAAAGCCGATGACGGCGATGACCGCCGCCGCGAGTTCCGCGAGTTTGATCCGCTCGGCGAGGAAGGCCTTGTCGAGCCGGTCGGCCAATTCGCCGCCCAGCCCCGAGAGCAGGAAGAAGGGCAGGATGAAGAAGGCGCCCGCGAGGGTGACGAGGGCATTCGATCCATGCGGGGCGGCCACACCGGGGGCGGCCGCGCCCACAGCACCCCAAAGGATCAGGAAGAGCAGCGCGTTCTTCAAGAAGTTGTCATTGAAGGCGGCGAAGAACTGACACCAGAAGAGGGGCGCGAAGCGCCGTTCGGCCAGAAGAGAACGGATCATCGACAGTCACTCTCCATCATCGGCCCCCGTTGTAACCGATCGTCGCCATCGATCGTCACCGTTGATTTGGGAGCCTTTGTTTTATTCGATAAGCATGGCAAGCAGGGCAGCCGCCACCGGAACCGGAACAGGCTGGAAAAGGTTTCCCTCGGGCGGCGGCTCCGCTATGCCGCGTCGAGACGCTGAACGGAACTGAAAACCCATGCCAGATACTGCCATCGCTTCCCACGCTGAGGATTACAAGGTCCGCGACATCTCCCTCGCATCCTGGGGCCGGAAGGAAATCTCCCTCGCCGAGGACGAGATGCCCGGCCTGATGGCGCTGCGGGCGGAATATGGGCAGTCGAAGCCGCTCGCCGGCGCGCGCATCGCGGGCTGCCTGCATATGACGATCCAGACCGCCGTGCTGATCGAGACGCTGATCGCGCTCGGCGCCACGGTCCGCTGGTCCTCCTGCAACATCTTCTCGACCCAGGATCATGCGGCGGCCGGCGTCGCGGCGGCGGGCATCCCGGTCTTTGCCTGGAAAGGCATGAACGAGGAGGAGTTCTGGTGGTGCATCGAGCAGACGGTGCGCGGGCCGGACGGCTGGACCCCGAACATGATCCTTGATGACGGCGGCGACCTCACCGTTCTCATGCACGAGAAATACCCCGAGATGCTGGCCGATGTGCGCGGCATCTCGGAGGAGACGACGACCGGCGTGCATCGCCTGTGGGAGATGGCGAAGGCGGGCACGCTCCTCGTCCCCGCGATCAACGTCAATGACAGCGTCACGAAGTCGAAGTTCGACAATCTCTATGGCTGCCGGGAAAGCCTGGTGGACGCCATCCGGCGTGGCACCGATGTGATGATGGCCGGCAAGGTCGCGGTCGTCGCCGGGTTCGGCGATGTCGGCAAGGGCTCGGCCGCCAGCCTGCGCAACGCCGGCTGCCGCGTGCTGGTGACGGAGATCGATCCCGATCTGCGCCCTGCAGGCGGCGATGGAAGGCTATGAGGTCGTCACGATGGAGGATGCCGCCCCGCGCGGCGATATCTTCGTGACCGCGACGGGCAATGTCGATGTGATCACGATCGACCATATGCGGGCGATGAAGCACCGCGCCATCGTCTGCAATATCGGGCATTTCGACTCCGAGATTCAGATCGATGCCCTGCGGAACTACGTGTGGGAGAATGTGAAGCCGCAGGTCGACGAGGTGGTTTTCCCCGATGGCAAGCGGCTGATCGTGCTGAGCGAGGGCCGGCTGGTCAATCTCGGCAACGCCACCGGCCACCCGAGCTTCGTGATGTCGGCTTCCTTCACCAACCAGGTGCTGGCGCAGATCGAGCTATGGACGGCCAAGCCCGGCACCTATGAGAGGCGCGTCTACACCCTGCCGAAGCGTGCTGGATGAGAAGGTCGCGGCTTTGCATCTGGCCAAGGTCGGTGCCGCGTTGACGAAGCTGAGCCCGAAGCAGGCGGCTTATATCGGTGCGGCCGGCGTCAACGGGCCGTTCAAGCACGACCTCTACCGCTACTGAGACGTTGCGGTAGTTGGGGTTGTCGCCGCGAGCCGGCTACAACCCCAGCAGCCGCGCGGTCTCGAACAGCGGCAGGCCGACAACGCCCGAATAGCTGCCGGATAGAAACCGGATGAAGCGCGCGGCCTCGCCCTGAATGGCATAGCCGCCCGCTTTGCCGCGCCACTCACCGGACGCGACATAGCCGTCGATCTCGGCCTGGGTGAGCGTCGCGAACGTCACCACGCTATCCACCAGCCGTTCGCGCATCTGGCCAGAAGCCTCCGCCAGAACCACCGCCGTCAGCACGCGATGTCGGCGGCCGGAGAGAATGGCGAGGCAGGCGCGAGCCTCGGCCTCGGTCTCGGCTTTGGGAAGGATGCGGCGGCCGGCGGCGACGACGGTATCCGCTGCCAGAACGATCTCGCCCGTCACCGCCACAGCCTTGCTGCGGGCGATCCGGCGAACGTAATCACGGGGAAGTTCGTACCGCCGCGGGGTTTCGTCGATCTCCGGGGCTACGATCCGCTCAGGAATGACGCCGATCTGAGCGAGAAGTTCGCGGCGGCGGGGACTGGCGGAGGCCAGCACCAGGCCGCTGAGGGCCGAGGCGGCTATTTGAAGCGGAAAGTGATGCGACCCTTCGTCAGGTCGTAGGGCGTCATTTCGACATTCACGCGGTCGCCAGCCAGCACGCGGATGCGGTTCTTGCGCATCTTGCCGCTGGTATGGGCGAGGATCACGTGATCATTGTCGAGCTTCACACGGAACATGGCGTTGGGCAAAAGCTCCGCCACCATTCCACTGAACTCGATCATGTCTTCTTTTGACATCTACTGGTCATATTCCTTGAAAGCTGCGATTGCGCTGGTTAAATGGCGCCACGGCACGCCGTGGTCAAGCTTAGACACGGATTGCATAGCTCTGCCCGGCGCAACTGCGCGCGGCTCAGGCCTGCCCGTCGAACAGGGCTACGAACCTCTCTATCCCGCCAGCGACTGAAGATAGGCGGGCCAGAAGCCGAAATGACTGACATCCGTCGCATCCGCGACCACAGCACCACCCTCGCAGATGAAGCCGAGAGAGATCTCGCCCTCGGCCAGCAACACCGTGCCGAGGCCGAGCGGCCGGGCGATGGTCGCCAGGAACGCACCGAGGGAGGAAGCCGGCAGCGACCAGATTTCCCCTTGGATGGAGCGGCCCTCGTCACCGATGTCGATCAGCCCCGGCCGGAGGACTTTGCCGGACAGAGCCACCATCCGGTAGCGCGGCGCGGTGCGGCAGGGCCGGACGAAACGGCCGCCCAGACCGCGCAACTGCGGGTTGAGGGCGCCGCCGGATAGATGGGCGCCGAAGACGGCAAGCTCGATCGCCGGGAAAGTCCCGGTATCCGGCTGGAGGGCAGGGGCGGCCGGCTGGCCGATGCCGGTGGCGCCGAGCGTGCCGTCCATCGCCCTGTGCATGGCATGGCCGATCGCGGCGAGCTTCGCATCATGCCAGGCCGGCCCGATGAGGGTCACGCCCACGGGGAAGCCGCTGCTTTTGAACCCGCCCGGCACCGCGACGGCGGACAGGTCGAGCAGGTTGGTGAAGTTGGTGTAGTAGCCGAGGTCGGAGTTGCGAGCGATCGGCTCCGCTTCCAACTCGGCGAGGCTGAAGGCGGTGCCCGTCGTCGGCACCAGCAGAATATCCGCCAGATCCCAAACGGGGCGGATCGCCTGCGCCAACGCCTGCAAGCGATATTGAGCCTGGAAGCTATCCACGGCCGAAGGTGCCAAACCGGCCCCGATGACGGCGCGCGTCACTGGGTGCAGCACATCGGGCTCGACGGCCAGAAGAGGCCCGATGGCGGCGGCACGCTCGGCGGTCCATGGCCCATAAAGGAGGTTGGCGGTTTCGATCCAGGGGGCGAAGTCGATCTCGATCTTCTCCCCACCAAGCGCCTCGGCGCAGGAGACGGCGTCGGCGAAGAGGGTTTGCGCCTCCGCATCGCCGAAGAATTCGAGCTGCGCCTGCCGGGGCACGGCAAAGGTGAAGGCGGCCGGCGCCGGGTGCAGCGCGGCTTTGAACCCCGCCGGCGGCGGGCGGGAATAGGCGTCCTGCTCGTCGAAGCCCTGGGCCACGTCCAGCACCACCATCGCGTCCGGCACCGTCAGCGCGAAGACGGAAATGCAGTCGAGCGACCGGCAGGCCGGCACCAGCCCCCGGTTGCTGAGCAGGCCCCGCGTCGGCTTGAGGCCGACGATGTTGTTGAAAGCGGCGGGGACACGGCCTGAGCCGGCGGTATCGGTGCCGAGGGCGAAGCTCACCAGCCCGGCGGCGACGGCCACGGCAGAGCCGGAGCTGGACCCGCCCGGCACCATCGCCGGGTCGAAGCTGTTGCGCGGCACGCCGTAGGGAGAGCGGACGCCGACGAGGCCGGTCGCGAACTGATCGAGATTGGTCTTGCCGATGACGATGGCACCGGCGGCAACCAGCTTCTGAACGACGGGTGCCGAATCCGGCGGCAGGTAGGAGAAGTCGGGGCAGGCGGCCGTGGTCGGCAGGCCGGCCACGTCGATATTGTCCTTGACCGCGAAGGGGATGCCGTAGAGCGGCAGCACCAGCCGGTCGGCGAAACGGTCCGTGAGCCGCTCGGCCTCGATCAGCAGATCGGCGTCGGGGCGGCGGGAGATCCAGATGGCATCGTCACCGAGCGCCGCGATGCGCGCGAGCACCTCCTCGATCACCGCGTTCGGGGTGGTCTCGCCGGCGTCATAGGCAGCCAGCAGGCGCGCGATATCCAGTGCGAAGGCAGTCATGGTCGACCCCGATGAGGTTGGCGAACACTAAATCGAGGCCGACCCATACAAGAATAAGGCCAAGAAGCGCCCCTCAGCGCGGCGTCAGCACCATGACCATCTGGCGGTTTTCCATACGCGGCATCTGCTCGACCTTGGTCTGCACGTCCATATCCGCGCGGATACGCTCCAGCACCTTCACACCGATATCCTGGTGAGCCATCTCGCGGCCACGGAACCGGAGCGTGACCTTCACCTTGTCGCCCTCCTCGATGAAGGACTTCATCGCGCGGAGCTTCACCTGGTAGTCGTTCTCATCGATATTCGGGCGCACCTTGATCTCTTTGATCTCGATGACTTTCTGCTTCTTCTTGGCCTCGTTCTTCTTTTTTTGCTGTTCATATTTGAACTTGCCGAAGTCCAGGATCTTGACGACCGGCGGCTCGGCGTTCGGGCTGATCTCCAGCAGATCAAGACCCACCTGGAATGCGCGCTGAAGCGCCTCACGGGCCGTCATGACACCGATCATCTCGCCGTCCTGATCGATCAGACGAACCTGGGGGACTCGGATTTCCTCATTCACGCGCGGGCCATCGCCTCGCGGCGGAGTAGTGCCTTGGGGTGGTCTAGGGATGGATCTCTCCTGTCGTCGTTGCAAGAAACAGCCGAAGGGCAGCCGGCGGGGGCCTGAACAACAGGCCGCCGCCACAACCGCCTTCGCAAACTCCTATATCGTGGAACGCGGCCCGGTTCTGCAAGAGCCGCGTCATCAAGCCAGCCCTGTTAGTTCCCGGGCGCAGTTTAGCGAAGGTCGGGCGCCAGCCCTTCCGTCGCCAGCAGGCTCACCGCCTCGTCAAGCGGCATCACCTCCTGCGCCTCGGCGCCGAGGCGCCGCAGGCTCACCTGCCGCTGCTCCGCCTCCCGCCTTCCGACCACCGCGATCACCGGCACATGCGCGAGACTGTGTTCGCGGACCTTGGCGTTGATCTTCTCGTTGCGCAGATCGGTCGAGACCGTGAGCCCACGCGCCCGCATCAGCACAGCGACCTCCTCGGCATAGGCATTGGCGTCCGACACGATCGGCGCCACCACAACCTGAACCGGCGCCAGCCACAGCGGGAAGCGGCCTGCATACTGCTCGATCAGAATGCCCAGGAAACGCTCGAAACTGCCGAGGATCGCGCGATGCAGCATCACCGGCCGATGGCGGCTGCCATCCTCACCGATATACTCGGCGTCCAGGCGCTGGGGCAGGATGTAATCGACCTGCAGCGTGCCGCATTGCCAGTCGCGGCCGATCGCATCGCGAAGCACGAATTCCAGCTTGGGGCCGTAGAAGGCACCTTCGCCGGGATTCTCCTCATAGCCGATGCCGGCCTCGCGGCAGGCCGCGTGCAGGGCGGCCTCGGCTCGGTCCCACTGCTCATCAGTCCCCGCGCGGGTATCCGGCCGGTCGGCGAACTTCACCCGGAATTCGGGGAAGCCCAGATCCCGATAGATCGAGGAGAGCAGGGAGACGAATTCGACCGTCTCCGGCCCGATCTGCTCTTCCGTGCAAAAGATATGGGCGTCGTCCTGGGTGAAGGCGCGGACGCGCATGATGCCGTGCAGCGCGCCCGAAGGCTCGTAGCGATGGCAGGAGCCGAACTCGGCCATGCGCCAGGGCAACTCGCGATAGGAACGCAGGCCCTGGTTGAAGATCTGCACATGGCACGGGCAGTTCATCGGCTTGAGGGCGAGCGTTATGTCCGGCTCTTCCTCGACCGTCGCCACGAACATGTTCTGGCGGAACTTCTCCCAATGGCCGGAGGCTTCCCACAGCGCGCGATCCACGAGCTGCGGCGTCTTCACCTCGTCATAGCCGCCTGCTTCCAGGCGCCGGCGCATATAGGCCTCGACCGTGCGGTAAAGGCGCCAGCCCTTGGGGTGCCAGAAGACCGAGCCCTGCGCCTCCTGCTGCATATGGAACAGGTCCATGGCGCGCCCGATGCGGCGATGGTCGCGGCGTTCGGCCTCCTCCAGCATGCGCAGATGGGCGTCGAGTTCCTTCTGGTCCCGCCAGGCGGTGCCGTAGATGCGGCTGAGCATGGCGTTGCGGTGGTCGCCGCGCCAATAGGCGCCGGCCACCTTCGTCAGCTTGAAGCCCTGGCCGACATCGCCGGTGCCGCGCATATGGGGGCCGCGGCACAGGTCGATCCATTCCCCCTGGCGGTAGAGGGTGATCGTCTCCGTGACCGGCAAATCCTGGATCAGCTCGGCCTTGTAGCGCTCGCCGCGCGCTTGGAAGAAGGCGATGGCCTCGTCCCGGTCCCAGACCTCGCGCGTGAAGGGCTCGTTGCGGGCGATGATTTCCCGCATGCGGGCCTCGATCGCCGGCAGATCCTCAAGCGTGAAGGGCTCGTTGCGGGCGAAATCGTAATAGAAGCCGTTCTCGATCGAGGGGCCGATCGTCACCTGGGTTCCCGGAAAGAGCGACTGCACCGCCTCCGCCAGCACATGGGCGGTGTCGTGCCGGATCATCTCCAATGCGTCGGGGTCGCGGCGCGTGACGAAGGTGACGGCGGCGTCCTGCTCGATGACGCGGGCGAGGTCGAGGATCTTGCCGTCGATCTTCATGGCGAGCGCGGCGCGGGCGAGGCCCGGGCCGATATCGGCCGCCACCGTGGTGCCGGTGACGGGACCCGCGAAGTGTCGCACGGAGCCGTCTGGCAGGGTGATGGCGGGCATGGCTATTCTTTCGGTTGTAGGTCGGGACCAAGGAGCGTCCGGTCGTCGGGCGCCGGCGCAGCGGGCGTTTTCTATGGCCGCTCGCCCAGCGGGCCGCAACCCCTGGCCTGGATCAGCCCTGATCCTCGCTATCCGGGCTCACGCCCAGAGGGCCGAGGGCGGCGGCAATGCCGAAGGGCCCCGGCAGGCTGCCGCGCGGAAACAGCCGCGTGACATGGCCCATCTTGCGGCCGGGCCGCGCCTCGGCCTTGCCGTAGAGATGCGGGATGAGGCCGGGCGTCGCCGAGGATCGCCGGCCACAGCGCCATGTCCTCCGGCCCGACCAGGTTCTTCATCACCGCATCCGAATGCCGCACCGCGGGCGGCAGCGGCAGGCCGGCGACGGCGCGGATATGCATCTCGAACTGGCTCGCCGGGCAGGCATCGATCGTCCAATGGCCGGAATTATGCGGGCGCGGCGCGATCTCGTTCACCAGCAGCCCGCCGTCGCGATCCACGAACATCTCCACCGCCAGCAGCGCCGACCAGGTCCGAGCGCCTCGGCGACCTGCCGCGCGATGCCTGAGCGGCGCGATCCGCCGTCTCCTCCGGGATGCGGCGCCGGGGCGAATGTGAGGTCGAGGATATGGTCGGCGATGCTGGTTCTCCACCGTGTCGAAGCCGTGACCTGCCCGTCCGCGCCGCGCGCGACGACGACGCTGATCTCGCAGGCGAAATCGACGAAGCCTTCCAGGATCAGCGGCTTCGGCTCCAGGCGCTGCGAAGGCGGCCTGCGGCCTCGCTCGGGCGTGCGCGAGCGCGCCTGGCCCTTGCCGTCATAGCCCAGGCGCGTGGTCTTCAGCACCGCGGGCAGGCCGAGGCGCGGCGATCGCGGCGTGCAGCTCGCGTGGTCCGCGACCGCGCGCCCAGGGCGCGGTCGCGACGCCGGCGCCGTTGAGGAAGGTCTTCTCAGCCACCCGGTCCTGGCTGATGCCGAGGATGCGCGGCGAGGGATGCACCGGCCGAGCGCGGCCAGCAGGTCGAGCCCCTCGGCGCTGACATTCTCGAACTCGAAGGTGATGACATCCACGCTGCCGGCGAAGGCGCGGAGCGCCTCGGGGTCGTCATAGTCGCCGATGGTGATGCCGGCCGCGACCTGGGCGGCCGGGCTGTCCGCCTCCGCGGTCAGGACATGCATGCGGTAGCCGAGCCGGGCCGCCGCCATCGCCGACATCCGGCCGAGCTGGCCGCCGCCGACGATGCCGATGGTGCGAGCCGGGCGGCAGCATCAGCCCGGCTCCTCGCGCGGTTCATGGGCGACGGCATCGGTCTGCGCGGCGCGCCAGGCCTCCAGCCGGCCGGCCAGGGCCGCATCGGACAGCGCCAGGATGGCGGCGGCGGCAGAGCGGCGTTGATCGCGCCGGCGCGGCCGATGGCCAGCGTGCCGACCGGCACGCCGGCCGGCATCTGGACGATGGAGAGCAGGCTATCCATGCCCTTCAGCGCATGGCTTTCGACCGGCACGCCCAGCACGGGCAGCATGGTCCAGGCGGCGCACATGCCGGGCAGATGCGCGGCACCGCCGGCGCCGGCGATGATCACCCGCAGGCCCCGGCCCCGCGCGGTCTTGGCATAGTCCGCCAGCCGGTCCGGCGTGCGGTGGGCGGAGACGATCCGCGTCTCATGCGGCACCTGCAGCGCCGCCAGCGTCTCGGCCGCGTATCGCATCGTCGGCCAGTCCGACTGGCTGCCCATGATGATGCCGACCAGCGGCGCCGTGACCTCGGTCTCCGTCGTCATGGCGGGTCAGGCGATGCTGTCGGGGATCAGCCGGCTTTCCAGCCAGGCGATCTCGTCCTTCAGCACCAGCTTGCGCTTCTTCAGCCGCTGCACGCTGAGTTGGTCCTGGCCGCCGACATCGCTCAGCCGGATGATCACGGTGTCGAGATCGCGGTGCTCGCTACGCAGTTCGTGCAGCTTGCGCAGCAGCGTGTCACGGTCGGTGAGCATGGGGAGAGCACTTAACATGGGCGTTTGGCCGCTCATACCCTTCCGCGAGGACCGCGCGCAATCGCGTTTCCGTGCGCGTTTCCCACTGGCCCAGCGAGGGCCAAAAGGCGTAGCCTCTTGGGTCTGGCGCGGCCCTACGCGGCGCGACAGGCACTGACCAGCAAGCTTGTGACAAGGGAGTTCCCATGACTGTACAGGCCCGCATCGAGACCCTGAAAGACCGTCATGCCGATCTGGAGGCACGCATCGCGTCCGAGGATCGTCGCCCCGCCCCGAATAGCGAGACGATGAGCCTTCTCAAACTCGAAAAGCTGCGACTGAAGGAGGAGATGGAGCGGTTGACGGAGAGTGGCGGACACTGAACAGGCGCGGAGACTGCCCGGCTGCTACAGCAGCCGGGTCATCCACAGCAAAGAAAGCGCTTCTTTTTGGAAAAAGAAGCAAAAACGCTCATTCAAGACTAAGCTGCGTCGGTTTCCGGCATCGGCGGCGGCGGCGGCGGAACCGCCCGGCCCTCGCGCGCCAGGCGCTCATTCGCCTGGGCGATCGCATCGTTCAGATCGGTCTGGCTGCACAGGCCCAGGATCACCGGGTCGCGCGGCTTGATGTTGGCGCTGTTCCAATGGCTGCGCTCCCGCACCTTCTGGATCGTCTCCTTGGTGGTGCCCAGCAGCTTGCCCACCTGCGCTTCAGAAGCTGCGGATAGTTGCGCAGCAGGAAGGCGATCGCATCCGGCCGGTCGTTGCGCTTGGCCACCGGCGTGTAGCGCGCGCCCCGGGTCCTCTTCGGCGGCGGGTTGCTGTTGGCAAGCAGCGCAGCCGTGCGTTGGAATCCGCCTCGCAGCGCTCGATCTCCTCCGCCGTCACCTGGCTGTTGGCGACCGGGTCATAGCCGATGATGCCCTGCGCCACCTCGCCGTCGGCGATCGCCTGGACCTCCAGCGGATGCATGCCGCAGAAATCGGCGATCTGGTCGAAGGTCAGCGCGGTCTTGTCGATCAGCCACACGGCGGTGGCTTTGGGCATCAGAGGAAGGGTCATTGTCGAAGCACCTGCTGTCACCCGCGTGAACGCGGATGAGGGGTAAGCGGTTCATGTCCGGATCTCATGGGATATGGACGTCCCCCTTGACTTGGGTCAAGCGCAGATCCGCTGTTTCACGAGAGGGTCAGAGGGCCGAAAATCGCCGACCCCCCGGGGCGGCCTGCGTTCAGGCGACGGCGCTGAGTGTTTCGGCCGTGGCCGGCCGCGGCCAGAGGCAGGGCAGAAGCAGCCCGCCCGTCTCGCTCACATAGACCGCCATGCGGTAGCCATCGCGCCGGAAATCCTCATCGGGCACTTCCCGCATGCCGATGCTGGCGAGCAACATGCGGGAGGCCGCGTTGCTCTCCCGCGCGATCGCGATGACGCGGGTCAGCCCCGCGCGCTCATGCGCGAAGCGCAGGGCGGCCGCCGCCGCCTCCCGCGCCAGGCCTTGGCCGCGCGCCTCCGGCCAGAAGGCGAAGCGCAACGCCATGCCGCGCCCGTCATGCCGATGGACGACGCCGGCCACGCCGTAGAAGGCATTGGTCTCGTCATCGCGGGCCGACCACAGCCCGATGCCGTAAGCACCCCAGGCGCGGATCTCCTCGGCCAGCTCCTCGGCGGCCTGAAGCGGGGTGCGGATGCCGCCCAGCATCATCGCATAGGCCTGCGGATCGGCCTTCAGGGCGGCGAGCGGTGCCGCATCGACGCCGGCGACGGGGCGCATGATCATCCGCCCTGTGCGCAGCACCCAGGCCGGGTTCCACCACGCATCCTGCGCTATCATCGGCGGCCTCCGTCCAGCCGGTCGCGCCACGGAACTGGCGTCCCGTGGCGCGACCGATCGTCAACGCGCGAGCGGCCGATACTTGATCCGGTGCGGTTCGGTCGCCTGGGCGCCCAGACGACGTCGCTTATCCTCTTCATAGGCCTGGAAATTACCCTCGAACCACTCGACCCGGCTATCGCCCTCGAAGGCCAGGATATGGGTCGCCAAGCGATCCAGGAACCAGCGGTCATGGCTGATGATCACCGCGCAGCCCGGAAATTCCGCCAACGCCTCCTCCAGTGCCCGCAGCGTATCGACGTCAAGGTCGTTGGTCGGCTCGTCGAGCAGGATGACGTTCGCCTCGCTCCGCAGCATCTTGGCGAGGTGGACGCGGTTGCGCTCGCCGCCCGAGAGGATGCCGACCTTCTTCTGCTGGTCCGAGCCCTTGAAGTTGAAGGCGCTGACATAGGCGCGGGAGGCGACGGTGCGCTTGCCGAGATGGATGACATCGGTGCCGCCCGAAATCTCCTCCCAGACGCTCTTGTTGGCGTCGAGACTGTCGCGCGACTGATCGACATAGCCGAGCTTGACCGTCTCGCCGATCTTGAGGCTGCCGCCATCGGGTTCTTCCTGGCCGACGATCATGCGGAACAGCGTGGACTTGCCGGCGCCGTTGGGGCCGATGACGCCGACGATGCCGCCCGGCGGCAGCTTGAAGTCGAGATCCTCGATCAGCAGCCGGTTGCCGAAGCCCTTGCGCAGCTTGTCGGCCTCGATCACCGTGCCGCCCAGGCGCGGACCGGGCGGGATGACGATTTCGGCGATGCCGGTCAGCCGCTCCTGGCTTTCCTGCAGCATCTCCTCATAGCGCTTGATGCGCGCCTGGCTCTTGGTCTGGCGGGCGCGGGGCGAGGAGGCGATCCACTCGGATTCGGCGGCGAGCGCCCGTTGCCGCGCGCTCTCCTCCTTCTCTTCCTGCTGCAGGCGCTTGCGCTTCTGGTCGAGCCAGGAGGAGTAATTGCCCTCGAACGGGTAGCCGCGGCCGCGCTCGATCTCCAGAATCCAGTTGGTCACATTGTCGAGGAAGTAGCGGTCATGGGTGATGATCATCACCGTGCCGGCGAATTCCCGCAGCGTATGTTCCAGCCAGGCGACGCTTTCCGCATCCAGATGGTTGGTCGGCTCGTCGAGCAGCAGCAGGTCGGGCTTCTCCAGCAGCAGCCGGCAGAGCGCGACACGGCGGCGCTCGCCGCCTGAAAGCTTGGTGACATCGGCATCGGCCGGCGGGCAGCGCAGCGCGTCGAGCGCGATCTCGATCTTGCGGTCCATCTCCCAGCCGTCGCCGGCGTCGATCTTCTCCTGCAAGCTCGGCCTGTTCGGCGAGCAGGTCGTTCATCTCGTCCTCCTCCATGGGTTCCATGAAGCGTTCGGAGATGGCGTTGAAGCGCGTGAGCGCGGCCTTCACCTCGGCGAAGGCTTCGGCGACATTCTCGCCCACGGTCTTGGTAGAGTCGAGCTCGCGGCTCCTGCTCCAGATAGCCGATGCGGACGCCGTCGGCCGCCCAGGCCTCGCCGCCAAATTCCTTCTCGATGCCGGCCATGATCTTGAGCAGGGTGGATTTGCCGGCGCCGTTTACGCCGAGCACGCCGATCTTCACGCCGGGCAGGAAGGAGAGGGTGATGCCTTT
Organism: uncultured Pseudomonadota bacterium; assembly: GCA_963745125.1. Lineage (GTDB taxonomy): Bacteria > Pseudomonadota > Alphaproteobacteria > Acetobacterales > Acetobacteraceae > Acidisoma. The sequence goes on along the minus strand of CAVUWB010000006.1, from coordinate 18,388 downwards.
GAAGACCTCGCGACCGCCCGGATAGGCCTTGGTCACATCCTTCATCACATAGACATATTGATAGGCGGCCATGGCGAGGCTCCGAATGCGCGGGGAGGGTGGTGGTCTAGGATGTGTGGCCGCTCTGGGCAACTGCGCCTGGCAGGAATCGAACCCGCAACCAAGCCGTTATGAGCGGCCCGCTCTAACCGTTGAGCTACAGGCGCAGGAGACCGCATATCCTCCATGGAGGCGGGCTTTGGCAAGCGTGGGGCAAGCGCACAGAGGCGGCACCCCGCCATGCACGCGGCCCGGCGTCGGGTCCCCTTCGACCGCGAGGCAGGTCGGCCAGACTGCGCGCAAGACTGAGAGAGTGAACGCGCCTATGTCCAGCACCCGGCTTCGGAGGAGCAGGCCCCGTCGCGCCCAGCACCGGCCGTATCATCGTCGCCAGCCTGGTCGGCACGACGGTCGAGTTCTACGACTTCTATATCTATGGCACCGCCGCCGCCCTGGTGCTCGGGCCGGTGTTCTTCCCCGTCCCACGCGCCGGACTCGCAGACGCTCGCGGCCTTCCTGACCTTCGGCATCGCCTTCCTCGCCCGCCCGGTCGGCGCCTTCCTCTTCGGGCATTTCGGCGACCGCGTCGGGCGCAAGACGACGCTCGTCGCCTCGATGCTCGTCATGGGCATCTCGACCACGCTCATCGGCGTGCTGCCCGGCTATGCCTCCGCCGGTCGCTGGCGCCCGATCCTCCTCTGCCTGCTGCGGCTGGGCCAGGGGCTCGGCCTTGGCGGCGAATGGGGCGGCGCCGCGCTGCTCGCGACCGAGAATGCGCCCGCCGGCAAACGCGCCTGGTTCGGCATGTTTCCGCAGCTCGGCCCGCCGATCGGCTTCCTCGCTCTCCAACGGCCTGTTCCTGCTGCTCTTCACGCTGCTCGACCGAGGCACAGTTCATGGCCTGGGGCTGGCGCATCCCGTTCCTGCGCGAGCGCCGTGCTGGTGGGCATCGGCCTCTATGTGCGCGGCACGCTGCCGGAAACCGTCGCCTTCGCCCGTGCCGCGCGCCCGGCAGGAGCGGGTGCGCCTGCCGCTGCGCGATCTGCTGCGCGCGCCACGTCAGCCGCTGCTGCTCGGCTCGCTGCGCCATCGTCGTCTGCTACGCCCTGTTCTATATCTCGACGGTCTTCGCCCTCGGCTACGGCACCAAGTGCGGCATATCCCGCGCACAACCTTCCTTGAACTTCTCTGCATCGCGATCCTCGGCATGGCGATCGCGACGCCGATTTCTGCCCATCTCGCGGACCGGTTCGGGCGGCGCCCGGTTCTGCTCGTCGCCGCTGCCCTCGCGGGGCTGTCCGGCTTCGCGATCGCGCCGATGCTGGGCGACGGCGGCACGGGCACGGTCCTGCTGTTCCTGATCGTCGAGCTGGCGCTCATGGGCTTCACCTTCGCGCCGGTCGGCGCTTTGCTGCCGGAGCTGTTCCCGACCGCGCTCCGCTATACCGGCGCCTCCTCCGCCTACAGCCTTGGCGGCATTCTCGGCGGTTCGCTCGCGCCCTATATCGCGCAGCGGCTGGTGGCCTTCGGCGGCCTGCAATGGGTCGGCTACTACATCACAGGTGCGGCGATCGTGAGTTTCCTCGCGATCCTCGTGATGCGGGAGACGCGGCAGACCGATCTGGTCGGGCGATAATCCCCCGGCTTGGCAAAAGACAGCGAATAAGGGAGGGTGCGCCGCCTTCCCCCCACTCTTACCGAGGACCTGGAGACCGTCATGGACATAACCAAGATTTCCACCGGCAAGGCCCCGCCGCATGACGTGAACGTCGTCATCGAAATCCCCCAGGGCTCCGCGGTGAAATACGAGGTCGACAAGGAAAGCGGCGCCATCGTCGTCGACCGGTTCCTGTTCACGCCCATGGCCTATCCGGCGGCCTACGGCTTCATCCCGAACACGCTGTCCGAGGATGGGGACCCGGCGGATGCGCTGGTTCTGGTCCCGGCCCAGGTCGTGCCGGGCGCCGTGATCCGCGCGCGGCCCATCGGCGTGCTGTTCATGGAGGATGAGTTCGGGCAAGGACGAGAAGATCATCTGCGTCCCGCACGACAAGATCCATCCGCAGTTCAAGGACAATACCGAACTCTCGACGCTTGCCCGAGATCACGCTCAAGGCGATCGAGCACTTTTTCACCCGGTACAAGGATCTGGAGCCGGGCAAATGGGTGAAGGTGGTCGGCTGGGGTGATCGTGCGGCCGCCGAGGGCGCGATTGAGGCTGCCGCGAAGGCGTTCGCCGCCAAGAAGGACTGACCGGGCGCTGTTTGGCGCGGCTTTCGCCCTATCTAAGGGATGGCGGCAGAGCAGCCGCCCTTCCTGAGAGGCCGTGCCATGGAGCCTGCCGAGGCGGCGCCCTCTATCGAAGACCGGGTGATCGAAAGCCGGTCGCTCGCGGTCGCGGCGGTCGAGGCCGGGGCACGCCGCTACTTCGCGGAACGGCGCGCGAGGGTCAAACCCTTCATCGACGCGCACTTCTCTCTTCCCGGCACGCTCGCCTTGCATCGCTCGGCGCTGGGCTGGGACATCGCCCGGGCGCCGCTGAACCTCTCTCTCTCGGCGCCGCAACTCGCTTTGCAGATCGGCGCGAAGGCCGCAGGTCGCTTCGGTGCCCCGCGCGCGGCGGCATTCCTCAACCGCTCGATCCTGCTTGAAACCTCGGTCTCGCGCCAAATCGAGTGGCTAATCTACGCCGAGCTTCTGGAACTGCCGATCAAGCAGAAGCGGCGCGAGAGCCGGCATGACGCGCTCTCCGACACCATTCTGGCCGATCCTGCGGTCGCCGAGGCGGTGGAGGGCGCGCTGCGGGCGATCGGCCGCCATGGCGAGGACCCGGCATTCCGCGAGCGGCTGCGCCATGCGATGGTCGATTACGGCATCGCGCGGAACGCGGCGGCGGAGATCACGACCGGGCTGCTCAACCTCGGCGCGGGCGCGCTGGCGCTGAACAAGCTGACACCCGGTGCCGTATCGCTGGGGCCGGCTCTGGCTGCGGTGATTTCCCAGCAGGCGGCGATGAACGCCTTCCCGCTCGGCGGTTGGCTGGGCGGCGTGTGGTACGGGCTGTTTCCGGTCGCCCCCGGCCTCGGCCTGGTGATGACGACGACGGGCGGGCTGATGCTCGCCTCCGCCACCTTCGCCGCCTTCGCCGGTGTCATCTCCGACCCCATCCAGCGCGCGATCGGGCTGCATCAGCGGCGGCTGGAGAAGATGATCGACGCGCTGGAGCGTCAGTTTTTCGACCCCGCCGCCCCCGGCTTCGCGGTGCATGACCATTATGTCGCGCGGCTGCTTGACCTGTTCGACCTTCTGGGTGCTGCGGTGCGGCTGACGCGGTAAGGGCGTTCAACCGGCCGGTAGAACCGCCTGCGAGACATCGACCTTGCGCGGGATCAGATGCAGGGAGGCGAAGACATCGGCGATGTGCTGTTGATCGGCGATGATCGCCGGCGTGATCGGCACCACCCCGTATTTCTCGCGCGTGAACCAGAGCTTCAGAACCGATGACGGAACGCCTGTGGTGCGCGAAAGTTGCGCGGCCATCTCCGGAATATGGCCGGGCTCCCAAGCCTCGACCGCCTTCAGCGCCGCCACGGCAGCGCCGAGTGCAGCGGGATTCTGCGTCGCGAAAGCCCGGCTCGACAGGTAGAAGGCCCGGTTCGGCATCAGCCCCGTGCCGTCTGTCAGGACGGTCGCGCCCGAGACGACAGCGGCCGAGAGGAAGGGGTCCCAGATCGACCAGGCATCGACCGCACCGCTTTGCAGCGCGATGCGGCCGTCCGGCGGCTGGAGATAGACCGGCTGGATGTCGGTATAGGCGAGCCCGGCATGGCGCAGCGCCGAGACGAGCAGGTAATGCGCGCTCGACCCCTTGGCGACCGCGACCCGCTTGCCGGCAAGGCCGGCGACCGTCTTCACCGCTGAGCCAGAAGCGGTGAGGATCGCCACCGAGTGGGGCGAAGGCTGCGTGGCGGCGGCGTAGATCACGGGCACGCCCGCAGCCTGCGCGAAGATCGGCGGCGGCTCGCCCGTGAAGGCGAAATCCACAGCGCCCGCATTCAGCGCCTCCATGATCGGCGGGCCGGAGGTGAAGAGCGCCCAGTCCACGCTCAGGCCGAGCGGGGCGAGCCGCTTTTCCAGCACGCCTTGCGCCTTGGCCAGATTCAGCGCGACGGAGGCACTCTGGTAGCCCACGCGGAAGACGCGGGCCGAGGCCCGGGCAGCGCGCCCGGGCGCCAGGATGATCGCGGGCATGGCAAGGCCCGCAAGCCGGAGTGTCGAACGGCGGTCGATGGTCATAGCTGCGGCCTTCAAGGAATGCCGCGCCATACTACGCCGCGTGATGGCCAGTCAAACCATAAGACGATTACAGAGCGTGATTTCGGCCGCGATCATCGGCTTGACCGGGCAGCCGCGCTGAGGATCTTGTCACGCGGCTGCGGTCGACGGCTACGGCGATTGCCATGCAGTCCAGCCGACCGACAGCCCTTCCCGCCCTGATCGAGGATGCCGATGGAATACGCCCGCCGCTTCAAGTTTCTCGTCTGCGTGCCTTCCTTCAGCGAAACGGATCTGGAAGGCGCGCGCCTGCACCAGATCCTCGCCGAGATCGAGCAGGACGGCTACAGCATCATGCGCGCGCGGCGCGATGACGATGCGGAACTCGCCATCCGCACAGATGCCGCGATCGGCTGCGTCGTGGTCGATTGGGGCAAGAAGGGCGCCGCCGGCAAATCCTCCGCCCTCATTCAGCTCATCCGCAGGCGTGGGCTCGACGTGCCCATCATCGTGCTCGTCCGGCGCCAGACGCTGGAACAGATCCCGGTGGAGGTGCTGGACAATGTGGACGGCTTCATCTTCCTAGGCGAGGAGACGCCCGACTTCATCGCCAAGACGCTCATCGCCCGGCTGCGGCAATATGCCGATGCGCTGAAGACGCCCTTCTTCGGCGCGCTGGTGGATTATTCCGAGCAGGGCAACATGCTCTGGACCTGCCCCGGCCATAACGGCGGCGCCTTCTACCGCCGCAGCCCCATCGGCCGCATCTTCGTCGAGCATCTGGGCGAGGCCATCTTCCGCGATGACCTCGACAATTCCGTGCTGCAACTGGGCGACCTGCTGACGCATGAAGGCCCGGCGGCGCGGGCCGAGCAGGAGGCGGCCAAGATCTTCGGCGCCGAGCGCACCTATTTCGTGCTCAACGGCACCTCGACCTCCAACAAGATCGCGCTGAGCGCCATCCTGGCGGAGGGCGATCTCGTGCTGTTCGACCGCAACAACCACAAGGCGGCGCACCACGGGGCGCTGTTCCTGGCCGGGGCGACGCCGATCTACATCGAGACCGCGCGCAACCCGCATGGGATGATCGGGCCGATGCGCCACATGGCGCTGAATGAGGAACGGCTGCGGGAGGCGATCCGCAACCACCCGAAGGTGACGGACGCCGAGGCCTGGCGGCGCCCGCGCCCCTTCCGCGCGGCGGTGGTCGAGCAATGTACCTATGACGGAACGATCGTTTCCGCCGAGGAGATCATCGCCCAGATCGGCCACCTTTGCGACTACATCGTGTTCGACGAGGCCTGGGCCGGCTTCATGAAGTTCCATCCGCTGTTTCGCGGGCGCTTCGGCATGGGGTTGCAGAATCTCGGCCCCGAGGACCCCGGCATCATCGTGACCCAGAGTTCGCACAAGCAGCTGGCGAGCTTCTCCCAGGCGTCGCAGATCCATGTGAAGGACAGCCATCTCGACGGGCAGCGGCGGCAGGTGACGGGGCCGCGCTTCAACGAGATGTTCCTGCTGCATGCCTCCACCAGCCCCTTCTACCCGCTCTTCGCCTCGCTCGATGTCGGCGCGCAGATGATGAAGGGCCGCTCGGGCGAGGTGCTGTGGGATGACACGGTGCGCCTCGGCATCGAGGTGCGGAAGAAGATCCGCCTCGCCGCGCGGGAATACGGGGAGAATGAGGCCGACGCCGCGCGCCGCTGGTTTTTCGAGCCTTTCGTGCCGCGCTTCGTGCAGCCTTCCGAGTTTGCGCAGGGTCTTGAGGGCCTGCGCTGGGAGGATGCGGATACCGATCTGCTGGCGGCCGACCCGGCGCAGTGGGAGCTGCTGCCCGGCGAATCATGGCACGGCTTTCCGCACGCGACGAAGGGCTGGGCGATCACCGACCCCAATAAGCTCACCATTCTGACGCCAGGCTTCAGCGACACGGCGGAGGATCGCTATGCCGACCACGGTGTCCCGGCGCCGGTCGTCGCCGAATACTTACGCGAAAACCGCATCGTGCCGGAGAAGAACGACCTCAACTCCCTGTTGTTCCTGCTGACGCCGGGTGTGGAGAGCAGCAAGGCGGGCACGTTGCTCGCGCATCTCGTGACCTTCAAGAAGCTGCACGACGACAACCGGCCGCTGGAGGAGGTGTTTCCGGGCTTCGTTCAGCGCCGCCCGCAGCGCTATGCGGGTGTCAGGCTGCGGGATCTCTGCGCCGAGATGCACGCCTTCTACCGCGCCGCCAGGACGAGCGCGCTGCAGGCGGCGCAGTTCAAGGCCGAGCACTTGCCGGAGATGGCGATGCACCCGCATGAGGCGACGCGCGAGCTGGTGCGCAACAATGTCGATTACGTGCCTCTGGATGAGACCGAGGGGCGCATCGCGGCGACGCTGTGGCTCGTATACCCGCCTGGAATCGCGACCATCGTGCCGGGCGAACGGCTGGGGGCGCCGGCGCAGCCGATGATCGACTATCTGAAGGTGTTCGAGCGGGCGGCGAACCTTTTCCCGGGCTTCGAGTCGGAGGTTCAGGGCCTCTATCGTGAGGTGAAGGACGGGGTGATGCGGTTCTATACCTATGTCATCCGGGAGACGACGACACGATGACGACGGACGCCACGGCGCTGGTGTTGTTGTCCGGCGGCCAGGATTCCGCGACGTGCCTCGCCTGGGCCTTGTCACGCTACGCGCGGGTGGAAACGATCGGCTTCGACTACCGCCAGCGGCATCGCATCGAGCTGGATGCGCGTCTCGTCTTTCTCAGGCATCTGCGGGCGGATTTTCCGGATTGGGCGGCGCGGCTCGGGGAGGATCACGTCGTCGATGCCGGCGTCATCGGTGCCGTGAGCGAGACGGCACTGACGCGCGAGACGGAGATCGCGATGCAGGCGAACGGCTTGCCGAATACCTTCGTGCCCGGCCGCAATATTCTGTTTTTGACGCTCGCCGCCGCGATCGCCTACCGCCGGGGGATCAAGCACATCGTCACCGGGGTTTGCGAGACGGATTACTCGGGCTATCCGGATTGCCGGGACGACACGATCAAGGCGCTACAAGTGGCGCTGACACTCGGCATGGATCGGCGCGTCGTGCTGCATACGCCGCTGATGTGGATCGACAAGGCGGAGACCTGGACGATGGCTGAGCAGCTCGGCGGGGAAGCGCTGGTGCGGCTGATCAATCGCGAGACGCATTCCTGTTATATGGGCGACCGCAGCCAGTTGCATGATTGGGGTTATGGCTGCGGCATGTGCCCGGCCTGCGCGCTGCGGGCGGAGGGCTGGTCGAAATACATCGCCGAGCTTTGACCTGTCACGCACGGCGGACAGTTGGGGGCGTGTAGCCCGGGCCACACGCCCCCAAACGAATGGAAGTCTTTTTGCTTCTTTTTCTTCAGAAAAAGAAGGCTTGCTTACTTAACCCTACACCAACTTGCTGCGCTCAGCCTGCTTCTGCGCTTCCTGTGCCGATTTCAACTGCGCGCGGGTGTACATCAGCGCATGCGCCGCGAGATCGCCGCTGTCTTCCCACAGGTTCCGCCAGATGGCGAGAATGCCCTCCAGCGGCTGGCCGACGACACGGGACGAGAAGGATTCAAACGTGATCGGCCCGGTGTAGCCGGATTTGACGATCGCGCGGAAGGCGCCGGCGAGATCGATCGAGCCTGAGCCCATATAGCCGCGATGCGAATCGCCGGTGTGGAAATAGCCCAGGTATTCGCCGGTATCGACGATCGCCTGCGCCATGTCCGATTCCTCGATGTTCATGTGATAGACATCGAGATGCGCGCGAACATTGGCGAGCCCGATGCGCTTGCACATCTCCACCGCCTGGGACGCCGTGTTGAGCACGTTGGACTCGTAACGGTTGACGACTTCAAGCCCGAGCACGATGTCGTTCTTTGCCGCGATCTCACCCACATGGCGCAGCACCTCGACCGCGCGGGCAACGCCCTCGGCCGTGGTGGGCACGGCGTATTTCTGGAAGGCCGAATGCAGGATGCCGCAGAGATGCGTCGCACCGATATCCCGGCAGAGATAGACGAAATCCTCCAGCCGCGCCTGGCCGCGCTTCGTCTTCTCCGGGTCGTTGCTCGAAATATCGGTCGATTCGTCCAGACCCATGGAGAAGGTCGCGGCCAGCTTGTACTTCTCAAGCTGCTTGCTGGTGAAAGCGGTATCGACGAGTTTTATGTCGAGCGCCGAGATCTCGATCAGGTCGAAGCCGATCTCGGCCGTGCGCGCGATGGCGCGGGTGCATTCCTCATGGCTCCAGCCCTTTTCCCAGACGAAGCCATGCACACCGAGTTTGTTCATCAGGACGCTTCCTCTTCTTTCAAGCCGCGCCGACGATATGGGCGACGACGGCATTCATGCTGGTTTCGGCGATCGCCTCATCGGCGACGACCTGCCCCTGGCGCAGCGCGACCACACGGTCACAGACGGCGAACACATCCGTCAGCCGGTGGCTGATGAGAATGACGGCAATGCCCTGTCGCTTCAACTCCCGCACTAGGTCCAGCACATGCTCGACCTCCCGCACCGCGAGCGCCGCCGTCGGCTCGTCCATGATGACGAGCTTGGGCGAGAAGGTCAGCGCGCGGGCGATGGCAACCGATTGCTGCTGCCCGCCCGAGAGATTGCCGACGAGATAGCGGACCGAGGGCACCCGCGCGCCGAGGCGCTTGATCATCGCCTCCGCCTCCCGCTCGATCCTCGGCTTGTCGATCACCGGGAAGCCGAGGACGCGGCGCATCGGCTCGCGGCCGAGGAAGATGTTAGACGCGACATCCTGCTGCCGGGCGAGCGCCAGATCCTGGTAGATCATCTCGATGCCGCGCGCGCGGATTTCGCCCGGGCCCTGACCCGCGAGATCCTCGCCCGCGAAGCGGATGGTGCCGCCGGTCGGCCGATGGATGCCGGTGATCGTCTTCATCAGCGTCGATTTGCCGGCGCCGTTATCACCCAGCAGGGCGACGGCCTCCCCGGCCTCGACCGAGAAGGTGACGCCGCGCAACGCCTCGACCGGGCCGAAGCTTTTGCGGACGTCCTGAAGGTCGAGCAGGGTCATGACCGGCCTCTCCCACGGTTGATCTGGTCGAGCCAGACGGCCAGCACCAGCACGGCGCCGATGGCCATCTGCTGGTAGAAGGATGACACGGCCAGGAGGTTGAGGCCGTTCTGCAGCACGCCCATGATGAGCGCGCCGATGAGCGTGCCGATGACGCTGGCGCGCCCGCCGAAGAGGTTGGTGCCGCCGAGGATCGCGGCGGTGATGGCGGTGAGTTCGTAGCTGGTGCCGGCGGTCGGGTCGCCTGAGTTCACCCGCGCCGCGAAAAGCAGGCCGGCGAGCCCCGCCAGCACGCCCGATAGCGTGTAGAGCATGATGCGATGCCGATCGACGCGGATGCCGGTGGCGCGCGCCGCGACCTCGTTGTCGCCGATGACGAGCGCGTATTTGCCGAAGCGCGTGCTCGACAGCACATAATGCGTCACGGCGGCGACGGCGAGGAAGATGATGGCCGGCACCGGCACGCCGAGCGGCCGGCCCTGGCCGAGCCAGACGATCGGCGCCGGCAGGCCGTAGACCGGCTGGCCGTTGGTGAGCACCAGCGCGGCGCCGCGCGCGACGCCGAGCATGCCGAGCGTGACGATGAAGGCCGGGATGCGGGCGCGGGCAACGAGCAGCCCGTTGATCACGCCACAGAGCCCGCCCGCCAGCAGCGCCACGATGATCGCGAAGGGCCAGGGCAGGCCGATGGCGTTGACGGAGAGCGCCGAGGCGACGGCGGCGAAGCCGAGCACGGAGCCGATCGAGAGGTCGATGCCGGCGGCGGCGATGACGAAGGTGGAGGCGAAGCCGAGGATGCCGATCACCGACGTCGCCAGCAGAATGTTGAAGGCGTTCGACAGGCTGAGGAAATAGGGCGAGGCGATCGACAGCCCGATGATCAGGACGACGAGCACGATCAGGCTTTCCAGCCGGATCGCGCCGCCGAGGTGCCGGAGCGTGAGTGGGCGGCGTGTCGCCGCGTGTGCGGTGTCCATCTTCGTCTCCATTAAAGCGGGATGCGTTCGCTTTGGCTCACGATCCCGCTTTAACTCTTTGTTTGATCGCGTGATTCAGACCTGCGGTGCGCACACCTTCGGTCATCACGCTCTAGAGGAGGCGGCCAGCTCCGCGGGACAAGCCCGCGGATAACGGCGGGTGGCGGCGCATTACTTGACGTATTTCAGGCTCGGGTCGGTGCCGGCGCTGAGCACGGCTTGCGTCAGCACGAGCGTGGGCACGTGAATGACAGCCGGCACGCTCTCGCCCGCCAGCACCTTCTTCACATTGGCGATCGCCTCGATCCCTTCGAGATAGGGGAGCTGCGCGACCGAGGCTGTCAGCCGGCCGTCCTTGATCGACTTCACGCCATCGACCGTGCCATCCACACCGACGACGGTGATCTTGCCGCCATGGCCGGCGGCGAAGACGGATTCCACGGCGCCGAGCGCCATGGTGTCATTGCAGGCGAAGATGGCGACGAGGTTGGGGGTGCGTTGCAGCGTATCATTGGTGACGTTGGCGGCCTTGTTGGCGTCCCAGTCGCCGGGCAGCGAGGCGACCACCTTCAGGCCGGGTGCGACACGGGCGAGTTCATCCTTGAAGCCGCTGGCGCGCATCTCGCCGGTCACGTTGCCGGGCAGGCCCTCGATCACCAGAACCGGGCCGGCGGCCGAGGCGCCGAGATGCTGGGCCATGAAATCGGCCGCCTGCGCGCCGGCATGGGTGTTGTCCGAGCCGATGCGGAAGGCGATCTTCACGCCGGCCTTCGCGGTGATCGCGGGGTCGAGGTTCGCGTCCAGATCGACGACGGGAATGTTGGCCTGGTTGGCGCTCGTCATGCAGGGCAGCAGGTTCGAGGAGTTGATGGCGGCGGCGATGAGCGCCTTGGGGCTCCGCTCCAGCATCGTGTTGCAGAGGTTGAGCTGAGTCTCGGCATCCTGGTCGGATTGCGCGGCCTGCTGGAAGATGGTGACGCCCGATTCCGTGCCGCCCTCGGCGATGCCCTTCGCCATCGCGCCCCAGAAGGGGTTGGCGAGGGTCTTCAGCAGCACGCCATAGACCGGCGCATCGTCGGCTCGGGCCGCACCGGGCGCGATGGCCACTGCCGCGCCCAACCCCAGCACGAGGGCCGAGGCGATCATCGAAGCTTTTCGTGTCATGGAACGTTCTCCGTTTTCTGATGGTCTTATGACGAGAGTCTGATTGGTCTCCCCATCAGGTGATCTCTCGCTTTCGGGGGCTGGCCGGCCGCTGGGTGGATTCGCGGACGGTGAGGGTGCAGGGCAGGCGGAGATGCTGGTAGGGCGCCTCGCGATCCGCCAGCCGTTCGCGCAGCAGGGCCCAGACGGCATCCGCCATCGCCGCGACGGGCTGGGCGACGACGCTGAGGTAGGGCCGCAGCACGGTCATCCAATCGGTATCGTCGAAGCCGAGCAGCGAGACCGCGCCGGGAAAATCGAGGTCGAGCGCGCGGATCGCCTTCACCGCCCCCAGCGTCGCGACATAGGTGGCCGCGAAGATCGCGCTCGGCGGTTCGGCGCGTAGCAGCTCCTGCTCCACCACGGCGCGGCAGCCTTCGATATCGAAGCCGCCGGCGAGGATGCGGGCGCGGTTAGCGAGACCGGCGGCGGCGAGCGCCGCGCGGTAGCCCGCGATACGCTCGCACATATTGTCGAGGCTGGACGAGGTGACGACGAAGGCGATGTCGCGATGGCCGAGGTCGAGGAGATGCAGGCAGCCGAGCCGGACGGCCTCCGAATTATCGGCGGTCACGGTGTCGAAATCGGCGTGGCCGAAGCCACGGTCCATCAGCACGGTGGGCGGCAGGCGCGGGCGATAGATGGCCAGCGCCGCCGTCTCATCCCGCGCCGGGGCCATGATGAGGCCGTCAATCTGGCGGGAGAGCAGGGTCTGAAGCCGGTCATCCTCGCGGGCTTCGTCCTCGTTCGAGCCGACGAGGAGGATCTGGTAGCCGTCCTCGGCCGCGAGATCCTCAAGGTGATGGACGAGGGCGGCGAAGAAGGGGTTGGTCAGATCGGGCACGACGATGCCGATGGTATCGGTGCGCATGCGGCGCAGGCTGGAGGCGAGCTGATTCGGGCGGTAGCCGGTGGCGGCGATGGCGGCGGTGACGCGGTCCCGCAATTCCTGCCGCACCGGGCGCCGCCCGCTGAGCACGTTGGAGACGGTGGCCGGGGCCACGCCGGCGCGCGCCGCCACGTCCCGCATCGTCGGCACGGTGCCGAGTGAAAATCGATTTTCCGGGATGCGGCTCATGCGGCCGTCATGTGATGCTGACGGGTTTGGAGCGCAGGCGCTCGGCAATCCCCGGATCGGCGCGGCGGCAAAGCTGCGGCGGCAGGCCGCGCAGGATCAGCTCGGCATCCGCGACCGTCATCCGCCCGATGGCGTGCAGTGCATCCCGCGTGCCGCCGGTCCGGTGCGCCGACAGGAGCAGGCCGGGCAGGCGCCGCACGGGGTCATCGGCCGGCACCGGCTCCTCGGGGAAGACATCGGTCGCGGCGCGGATATGGCCGCTCCGCACGGCGGCGAGAAAGGCGGGGAAATCGACGACGCCGGCGCGGCTCATCAGCAGTACCGCCGAGCCCGGCTGGATAAGCGCGAATTCGCGCTCGCCGAGGAAGCCCTGGTTGTCGCTGGTGACGGTGGCGAAGATGAGGATGACGCGGGCGCGGCCAAGCAGCTCGTCGAGCCCTACGGGCTCCGCATGGTGCCGGCGGATGATCTCATCCGGCAGCCAGGGGTCATGCACCAGCACCTCGTTGTCGAAGGGCATGATGAGGCGCCGGAACTCGCGGCCGAGATCGCCGAAGCCGATGAGGCCGACGGTGCTGCCGGCGAAGCGGAAGGTCTCCGCATTGCCGTCGAGGCCATAGGCCTCGGTGCCGGCACGCATCGCGCGGTCGGCCGAAGTGATGCCGCGCGCGAGGTCGATCGCCATGCCGAGGGCGGCTTCGGCGACAGGGGCGGCGAAGGCGGAGGCTGGCGTCAGCACCCAGATGCCGCGCGCCTGGCAGGCGGCGTAGTCGATATTGGGCAGGAAGTTGGTTTCGACATTGAAGACCGCGCGCAACTTGGGCGCGCGGTCGAGGCGCGCTTTCGGCAGCGCGGTCTGGCCGATGATGAGGACGGTATCGGGCAGCAGCCGCTCGACCATCTCATCCGCCATCGGCCGGTCCTCGGAAATGACAAGCTCGCCGAGCCGCAGGAAGCGGGCGCGGGTCGGCGCATCCATGATGAGATCGAGCGTCCGCGGCAGCGGATCGACGAGCACGATATCGCCCAAAGCCAGCATTCCCCCGTGTCATTAGTCTTCTTGTTGCGCAACCATGATCTTAAATCGATTTTCGAGCAAGGGGCAATTTGGCGGGAAACGCTCTCCCGCTCACGTCTTGGCAAGGCGCTTTGCCGCCCCAAAATAGGCGAAGGTTTTAGGCGAAGGCTTGGCATGACACCTGCGATCGATTTCGTTCTGACCCTGATCCTGCGCCTGATCGCGGCCGTCATGGCGGTGATCGGCGTGATCGAGGTCGCTCTCCGCCGCATGCTGGTCAGTACCGGCATCAATGGGGAGCTTCAATCCGCGATCCTCATCATTGCGGCGATCCTGCTGATCATTGCGGCGCTGCGGTTGCTGGGCGGCGTCTTCGGGCTGCTGATTACGGTCCTGCTGGTTCTGCTGATCGTGAACCTGCTGATGCCCGGGCTGCACATTCCGACCGTGGCGCATATCTAGCGCGTGATGACCGGAGGCGGAGAGAGCCGAAGGTCTGAATCACGCGATCAGACAACGACACGCTGTCCCTCATTCTTGCCCTGATCCCGAGTTAGAACGACCCCGCGATAGACGAGCCGGGACCATGAACGCCATATCTGACGCGGGCGAGGCGGATGTGCTGACGAAGAAGCCGCCCGCCGCCGCGCGCGTGCCAGCACGCCTGGGCGGGCGCTGGCTGCCTTGGGCGATCGGCGGCGCGTTGGCGGCACTCGCGATGCTCACGCGGCTGCCGGCCTTCGCGCTCAGTGTCGTCGACTGGGACGAGAGCCTTTACTTCATCATGGCCGAGCAGTGGCGGGCCGGGCATCTGCCCTACACAACAGTGTGGGACAATAAGCCAATCGGCATCTACGCAGTCTTCGCGGCGGTCCAGACGTTGCTTGGCGATTCGCCCGTCTCCATGCGCATCGTGGGCGTGCTGGCCATCGCCGCGACGGCAACCCTGCTCTACCGCATGACCCGACACTTGCTGCGAAACCTGCCACCGCTGACGGCCGAGTTGTCGGGCGGCTTCGCGGGCGCGCTGTTCATCCTGACCACGATGTCGGATGACGGCATTGCCTCCAACACCGAGATCTTCATGGAGGCCTTCACCTGCCTCGGCATGCTCTGGGCGCTCACGCCCGGCGGCCGCATCAGCACGGGGCGCGCTCTCGCCATCGGGTTCAGCCTCGGCCTCGCCTTCATGCTCAAATACGTGGCTGTCTTCGACATGTTCGCGGTTTTCGGGGCGATGACGCTGCTGCCGGGGCGGAGCCGGTCGGGCTGGGCCAGGATCGCGGCTGTGCTGCGGCTCGGCCTGGTCTTCAGTGCCGGCGCCCTGGCGCCCTTCGTCGCGGCGGTGCTGCTCTATGCCGCGCATGGGCGGTTCGCCGTCTTCCTCCAGGCCAGCCTGCTGTCCAACCTGCGGCGGGTCGCGATCCCCGTCTCGGGGGATAGTTTCCTCGGCGCCTTTTCGGCGCAGGCCATGCTCTACCCGGCGCTCTACGCGGCGCTGCTCTGGCTCGTGGTATCGCTGTTCGGGCGCGGGCGAGCCGCTGGCCGCGCGGAGGTGCTGGTGCTGCTCGCCTGGGCGGTGACGGCCAGTATCGGGGTGGCCTCGGGCGGCCTCTATTTCAGCCACTACTTCATCCAGATTTTGCCCATTCTCTGCGTCGCCGTCGGGCTGGTGGCGGCCCAGGCGGCCAGTGCGCTGCGCGGCCTGCCGAGGGCGGCGGTCTTCGCGCTGATCCTGGCGGGCTTGGTCACGCCGGCCGTTCAGGCGGGCGTGACCCTGGGCCGCATGATTCCCATCGCGACGCGCCCGGCGGTCGGCCCCGGGCCGCTGAGCGACACGCCGGCCGCGGTCGCGGCGGATCTCCGGCCGGAACTCGCCCGCACGCCGGGCGAGACGATCTATGTCTTCGACGGCGAACCGGTTCTCTACAGCCTGCTCGGGGTGCCGCTGCCGACGCCCTACGTCTTTCCGTCCTTCCTGCTGTCGCGGCTGCTGTCCCACACCGTGAATATCGATCCGCTGGCGGTGCTGGACGGCATCATGGCGAAGCGGCCGTTGTTCGTGATCCGCCGCCGCTTCCCCGGCGTCCAGTCGCCGGTGACACGCAATGTTTCCGTCTATGCGAAGATGGAGGCGGATCTCACGGCGGATTACGACGTTTGGCGGGTTTACGACACTATGGTGGTCTATCGGCGGCGGGGCTGAGCCGCACGCACCGTCACCCCCTGGCGATGCCCCGATCGCGGAAAGCCCGTGGCGACAATCCGGTCCGCTTCTGGAAAAGCCGCGAGAAATAGGCGGGGTCGTCGAAGCCCAGCCGATACGCTGCCGAGGACACCCTCGCGTCCGTGTAGATGAGAATCCGCTTCGCCTCGATGACGATCCGATCCTGGATCAGCATTGTTGGCGGCTGTCGCGCCGCTGCCCGGCAGGCCGCGCGAAGCTGGGTGACGCTCACGCCCAAACGCCTCGCATAATCTTCCAGCGCATGGCTGCGGGTAAATCCCGCCTCGATCGCTTCCCGGAACCGGGCGACCAACTCCGCATGCGCGGATCGGGCGCGCATACCCGCGCCGTCCCGCGCGCCATGAGACAGGCGCGCGGCCTCGACCAAAAGGGATTTCATCTGCGCCTCGATCGCCATCGCCTGCCCGGGCGCGCGCCAGGCGAGTTCGCGCCCCAGACGGGTGAGGGTGGCGGCGGCGAAGCGCGTCTCATCGCTCTCAGGCGGCATGGGCAGGCAGGCAGGCTCGGCAAAGAGATCGGCGAAGGCCGGGTCCGCCGCCAGCAACTCCTGCAAATAGGTTGTCGCCACCGTCAGCACGCGGCCGGCCACGCCGGGCTGCCAGGTGAAGGCATGAACCAGCCGCCCGGGGACCAGAAGGAAGGATGGCGCGGCGATGTTGAAAACGCCGCGCTCGGTCCGCATCTCTCCGCCGCCGCTCTCCAGGAAGAAGATCTGGGACAGCGACTTGTGGGCGTGCGGCCGGATGCTCCAGCCATTCGCCCGGCTCCGATCGTCCAAGTTTTCCAGATGGAGAAAATGGTCGCCCACATCCTGGGGCGGTTCGCCATAAAGGAAAAAGCTCGGAACTACAGAAGTCGCGGCACGGCCCATCGGCGGCCTCCGGGCGTCAGTTCGCGACGATTTGTCCAAGTTTTTCGCCGGTCTGTCCATCGCGGCGGGGGCGCGATCGTTTAGGATCGCGCGCATCGACTTACGAGAAAAAGCCCAGAAATCGTCTGAGGGAGTTTGGAAATGTCCTTCACCTATGAGGATACGGAGGCTCAGCCGCCGTCGCTCTACCCCGAATACCGCTCCACGGTCCTGCGCTCGCCGACCCAGCCGCTCATCCGCATTCCGCAGACGCTGACGGAGACGTCGGGGATTTCGGACCGCTGGGAGCAGTTGATGGGCGGTGCCTTCGCCGATCTCACGACCCAGCACAAGGCGGTCGCGATCGGCCAGCGCATCGTCGTCACCGGCCGGGTGCTGGACGAGAACGGCCGGCCCGTGCCGCGCACCGTCATCGAAATCTGGCAGGCGAATGCGGCGGGCCGCTACGCCCATGCGCGCGACCAATGGGACGCGCCGCTCGACCCGAATTTCAGCGGCGCCGGCCGGGTGGTGACCGATGATGACGGCGCCTATCGCTACGTCACCGTCCGGCCCGGCGCCTATCCTTGGGGCAACCACCATAATGCCTGGCGCCCGGCGCATATCCACCTCTCGCTGCTGGGCCCGGCCTTCGCCACGCGGCTCGTCACCCAGATGTATTTCCCGGATGACCCGCTGATCGAGATCGATCCGATCGCCAATGCCGTTCCGCTCCCGTATCGCCAGCGCATGGTCTCTCGCTTCGACATCGACACGACGGTGCCGAACTGGGCGCTCGGCTATAATTTCGATGTGATCCTGCGCGGCCGGGATGCCACGCCGACCGAGGATGAGGGCTGAAGCGATGGCCGATAATCAGAGCCCCGAACTGTTCGGGCAGACGCCGTGGCAGACGGTCGGCCCCTTCTTCCACTACGCGCTGCCCTGGTGGGGCGGGGCCGATCTCACCGGCCAAACCGATATCGGCGCCGCGCCGAGCCGGCTGGTGGGCCACCATCCCGCGCTCAACCGCCGCCCCATGGGGCCGATGCCGGCGGGCGAACCGATCGACCTCATCGGCCGGGTGACCGATGGCGGGGGGGCGCTCGTCTCCGATGCTCTCATCGAGATCTGGCAGGCGGATGCCGAAGGCCGCTACGGCGGCGACTTCCTGGGTTTCGGCAGGGCGCCCACCGATGAAGCAGGCGAATTCCGGTTTCGGACGATCCGGCCGGGCGCGGTGCCGGGGCCGGGCAACAGCACTCAGGCCCCGCATATCGCCGTCGGCGTGCTCGGCCGCGGATTGCTGAAGCGGCTGGTGACGCGCCTCTACTTCGCGGGTGCCGCGGAGAACGAGCACGACCCTATTCTCGAACTTGTCCCCGCCGCGCGCCGCACGACGCTGATCGCGCACCCCGATGGTGCGGGCGACGGGAGGCAGGTCTGGCGGTTCGACATCGTGCTGAGCGGGCCGCAAGAAACCGTCTTTTTCGACTGCTGAGGGACGGCCGCGATGTCCTCCCTTCTGCGCGATCGCCCGGCGGGCTCGGCCGCGATGCTGGCGGCCTTCGCCGATGAGGCCTGGCTCGCCAGCGCGCTCGCCTTCGAGGCGGCTTTGGCGCGGGCGCAGGCGGATGAA
>CAVUWB010000005.1:0-324857 GCA_963745125.1 uncultured Pseudomonadota bacterium | reverse complement strand
AGCGCGGCGGATATCGCCGGGCTGAAGAGCGACCGCTCGGCGTGCGGCGGCCAGGGCGTCATCCAGCCGGCCGACGATGCGATACATCTCGCTGATATTACGGAGATAGAGCCCGTTGCGCGGCTCCTTCGCGATCGCCCGTTCCAGAAGCGCCACGGCCAGCGGGCGCCGGTTGGTGCGAAAGGCCACGACGCCCGAGAGATGCAGAACCCGCGCATCCTCCGGGACGGCTTTGAGCAGATGCGCCGCGATCGGCTCCGCTTCATCGACGCGGCCGGCTTCCTCCGCGCGGGTCGCGATGCCGAGCATGAGGTTCAGCGGCATCTGCACCATCGGCGGAGACGCCTGGGCGTGGCCGTTCGGCCCGAGACCGTTCGGTCCGAGAGCATGCGCTGAATGGCCAGGGGCCGCAGGCCTGCCTCCGTGCCCGCGCCATCTCGATCGTGAGGCGGAGTGTTTGTCAGAACCTGCATCAGGCCGACAGTAGCGCAGCCGGTTCCCTTCGCGAAGTCATATTGATTCCGTTATCAACGGGCGCGCGCCTGGACCTTTTTCGGGCTCTCGGGCTTGGCCGGGCGGGTATCCCGCCGCAGCCGTTTCTCCCCCAGGAACAGCAGGATCGGCGCGGCGATGAAGATCGAGGACGACGTGCCGACGACGATGCCGAACAGCATGACGATGGCGAACCCCGAGATCGAGGCGCCGCCGAAAATCGCCAAAGGCAAGGCCGCGAGGAAGACGGTCATCGAGGTGCCGAGCGTCCGGTTCAGGGTCTCGTTGATCGACATGTCGATCAGCTCGCGCAGCGGCATGGACTTGTACTTGCGCAGGTTCTCCCGCATCCGGTCATAGACCACCACCTTGTCGTTGGTGGAGTAGCCGAGGATGGTGAGGATCGCCGCCACCATGACCAGATCGAACTGGATGCGCGTGAGCACCAGGAAGCCGATCGTCTTGGTCATGTCGAGCACCAGCGTCACCACGGCGCCGACGGCGAACTGCCACTCGAACCGGAACCAGATGTAGACCAGGATCATGAGCGAGCGAGAGGCCGAGCGCGATCAGCCCCTGCCGGAACAGCTCGGCCGAGACCGAGGCGCCGACCGCGCTGGTGCTGAGCACCGTATTGCCCGGCGCCACCTGGTCCAGCGCCGCATGCACGCGGCCGACGCCTGATCGGTCGCCTGCGGCATTGGCCCGGCTTTCGAGCCGGATCATGATCTCGTCGCGTCCGCCGAAGCGCTGCAGCCCGGCATCCGGCAGGTCATGCGCCGCCAGCGACGCGCGCAGCGCCGGGAAGCTGGCGGGCTGTGCGGTGCGCACCTCCATCACCACGCCGCCCTTGAAGTCGATGCCGAGGCGCAGGCCCGGATAGAAGAACAGCGCGAGGGAGCTGAGCGAGAGCACGGCCGAGACGATGACCCCGGCGAAGCGGCCGCGCATGAAATGGATGCGGGTACCGTCGCGGACGATCCGGAACAGCGGCTTATAGAAGAAGCGCATCGGCGGCCGGTCCTTAAAGCGTGAGCAGACTAGACAGGAAGCGCCGTGGGGCGCTTCGCCACATACCATCGCGAGGTCAGCAAGCGGGCGAAGACAGTGGCCGTGAACAGCGTCGTGATGATGCCAACGGTGATGGTCACGGCGAAGCCGCGCACCGGGCCGGCGCCGAAGATGAACAGCATCACATGCGCCAGCAGGGCGGTCACGTTGCTATCGACGATCGTGCCATAGGCGCGCCTGTAGCCGGCTTCCAGCGCGGCGAGCGGGGTGCGGCCGTTCCGCACCTCCTCCCGCACTCGTTCATTGATGAGGATGTTCGCATCCACCGCCATGCCGAGGGTCAGCAGGATGCCCGCCATGCCCGGCAGGGTCAGCGTGGCGCCGAGCAGGGAGAGAATGCCCATCATCATGACCAGATTGGCGACGAGGGCGAGGTTCGCGAACCAGCCGAACAGGCCGTAGAAGGCGCCCATGAAGAAGATGACGAGCACGAAGCCGACGGCGAGCGACAGCGCGCCGTCCCGGATCGAATCGGCGCCAAGCTCCGGCCCGACGCTCTGCTCCTCGATCACCGAAAGCGGCGCCGGCAGCGCGCCCGCGCGCAGCAGCAGCGCGAGGTCGGTCGCCGCCTGAGCATTGGCGCTGCCGCTGATCTGCGCGCGGCCGCCGGTGATGGCCTCGCGGATCACAGGGTCACTGATGACCTGGCCGTCGAGCACGATGGCGAAGGGGTGGCCGACATTGGCGCTGGTGACATCGCCGAATTGCCGCGAGCCAAGGCTGTCGAAGGTGATGTTCACCACCCAGCCGCCGGTTTGCGGGTCCTGCCCCGGCTGGGCATTGGTCAGATCTGCGCCGTCGACCATCACCTGCTGTTCGACCGCGACCTTCTGACCAGGGGCGCCCTGCAGCGGCAGGAACGCATCCCCGATCGGCACCGGGCCGCCCGCATTGGGGTTCACGCTCTCATCGACCAGATGGAAGGTCATATGCGCGGTCTCGCCCAGCAGCTTCTTGATGCGCTGCGGGTCGGAGATGCCGGGAAGCTGCACCATGATCCGGTCGTCACCCTGCTGGGCGATCTGCGGATCGACGATGCCGGTGCTGTCGATACGGCGGCGGATGATGTCGATCGACTGGGTGACGGCCGCCGTGGCCCGGGCGGCCATCGCCGGCTGGGACAGGGACAGGATGAGGTTGGTGCCCTGCCCGCCGACCAAGAAATCGGGCAGGCTCGTGGGCCCAGGGGGCGGCGTCAGCAGGTCACTGAGCGCCGTGATGGCCGCCTGGCGCTGCCCGGCATCCAGCAGATCAATCTGCACCTCATTCGCCGCCGCATCGGCGACGAGGCGCGTGTAGCCGATATCGGCGCCCCGGAAATCCTGCCGCACCTGATCGACCGTGCTGCCAAGCTTCTCCCGCCCGACCGCGGCCATATCGACCTGCATGAGCAGAAAGCTGCCGCCCCGCAGGTCAAGCCCGAGCCTGATCTGCCGCCAGGGTATCCAGCTATTAGGGGCGGCCCAGAAGTTCGGCAGGCAGAGCAGCAGGCCGAGCAGGCAGGCCCCGAGAACGCTGGCGGCCTTGAGCCGGCTGAAATAGAGCATAGCGGCGGAAGGCCCCCGTTATCGTAAGGTCACTTACAGGTTTGGGGCGGAGGTATGGCCGCGAGGCGGGGGCATGGCAAGTGGCAGCGCTTGGCCCTGGCCCATTGGTTGACGGATGTCCACCAGATGCTAACCCTGCGACCCGCGTTATCGCCGCATTCGACGCAATGGAACATCACTCGCTATGGAAACCGTGAAGCTTGGCGTGGCCGGGGTCGGCCATTTCGGGCGTTACCACGCTTTGAAGGCAGCCGCCTCGCCCCGGGCACAGCTTGTCGGCGTCTATGACGTGAACCCCGACCGGGCCCGCACGGTCGGCTGGGAAGCCGGCGCCCCGGCCCTGCCGCTGGATGAGCTGATCGCCGCCTCCGACGCCATCATCGTCGCCGCCCCGGCCGAAGCGCATTACGAGCTGGCGATGGCCGCCATGCGCGCCGGCCGCCATGTGCTGATCGAGAAGCCGCTCGCCTCGACGCTCGCGGAGGCCGATGCGCTCGCCGCCCTGGCCCTCGAACAGGATGTGGTGCTGCAGGTCGGCCATCTGGAGCGGTTCTCCGCCGCCCATGGCGCCGTCGCCACCCGCATGGGCCAGCCGCTTTATATCGAGGCGGTGCGCGTCGCCCCCTTCAAGCCGCGCGGGACGGATGTCTCCGTGATCCTCGACCTGATGATCCACGACCTCGACCTCGTGCTGGCGCTGGTCGACGCGCCGATCGAGAGCGTGGACGCGGTGGGCGCGGCCGTTGCCAGCGCGCATGAGGACATCGCCAATGCGCGCGTGCGCTTCACCAATGGCTGCGTGGCGACCATCACCGCCAGCCGCATCTCGCTCAAGACCGAGCGGCGCATGCGCATCTTCTCACAGAACGGCTATCTGGCGGTGGATTTCGCCAACCGGAAGCTGACGGCGATCGCGCGCGGCAAGGGGCGCGGCATTCCGGTGCCGGGGATGCCGGAATTCGCCGTGCAGGAAATGTCCTGGGAGGATCACGACGCCCTGGCGGCCGAGCATGCGGCCTTCATTGCCTCCATCCTCGACGGAGCGCCGGTGCTGGTGGATGCGGCGGCCGGCCGGCGGGCGCTGGATGCGGCGCTGGCGGTTAAAACCGCCATGGATCGGTCGAACGCGATTGTCACGTCATCAGGGCTGCTGGGCAGCCGGAGTGCATGACGGCGGCCGTTCAGTGCAGGCTGTCCTCATGCACCATCTCGAACAGCAGGTGATTGTCCCGGTAATCGACCTTCACCCCGACAAGGACCGGCCCAGGCGTTTCAAAGGCCCGGCGCAGCACCGGCACGATCTCCTCCGGCCGGTTGATCATCAAACCGGTCGCGCCGAAGGCCTCGGCGTATTTGACGCAGTCGACCGGGCCGAAATCCGTCCCTGACGCACGCCCGTATTTCAGCTTCTCCTGCGTTGCCACCATGTCATAGGTGCCGTCGATCCAGACGAGGTGAACGAGATTGCATTTGAGGCGAACGGCCGTCTCCAGCTCCATCGCCGAATAAAGAAAGCCGCCATCCCCGGATATGGACAGGATCTTCTCATGCGGCCGTACGATCGAGGCCGCGATGCCCCAGGGCAAGGCGACGCCGAGCGTCTGCTGGCCATTGGTGATCAACACCTGGCGCGGGCGGAAGCTGTAGAGATGGCGGGCGATCCAGAGATGGAAGGAGCCCATGTCGAGGCAAACCGTCGTATCGGAGCCGAGGAACTGTTGCAGATCATGCACCAGCCGGAAGGGATGGATCGGGGTGCCCCCGCGCGCGCCAGCTTCGGTGGCAAAACGCTCCCGCTCCGCCCTGATCTCCGCGAGTATGGAGGAGGAGATGGGCGAGCGGCCCTGCCGGTTGATCTGACTGGTCAACGCCGTCAGCGTTGAGGCGACATCGCCGACCAGCTCGACCGCCGGCTGGTAGTGGTTATCGAGATCCGCCGGAATGATATCGATATGCACGATCGTGCGCGCGTTGGTGTTGTTCCATAGCTCGGGCCAGTATTCGACAGGATCGTAGCCGATCGTCACGACAAGGTCGGCGGAGAGCAGCAGCCGGTCGGCCGGCTGATTGCCGATCTGGCCGACGCGGCCGCCGAAATTCGCGAATTGCTGCGCGCCCACTGCGCCGGCCGCCTGAAATGTGCCGACAACCGCCAGGTTGTTGCGGCTGATGAAGGCATGGATTGCCTCGGCATTCGCGGGGTTGCTCGCGAGCAGCCCAAGCAGCACGACCGGGCTGGATGCGCGGCTGATCAGCTGCGCCGCCTCCTCGATCCCCTCGCTGCTCGCGGGGCCAAGACGGCTGAAGCGCGGCATGACCAGAGGCTGATGCGCGCAAGGCGCCGACATCACATCCTTCGGCAGGTTGACGTAAGCCGCACCCGGCCGGCCGGATTGCGCGGCCCGGAAGGCATTCGCCATGACCTCGCCAATCTGGTCCGACGCGCCGACAGTCGCGCAGTATTTCGTCACCGGCTTGAGAATTGAGACCGCATCCATCGTCTGATGGATCTGCTTGAGCGCTTCCGACGTGCCGACCGCGCCGCCGAGGGCGACGACAGGATCGCCCTCCGAATTCGCCGTCGCGAGGCCGGTCGTGAGGTTCGAGACACCCGGCCCCGAGGTCGCGATGGCGATGCCGGGTTTGCCCGTCATCCGGCCGATACCGCCCGCGATGAAGGCCGCGTTCTGCTCGTGCCGGCAAACTACGGTCTTGATGCTGGAATCGACAAGAGCATTGAAGACGGCATCGATCTTGGCACCCGGCACGCCGAAGACATGGCTGACGCCCTGCTGCTCCAGAATGCGCACGACAAGCTCGGCGCCGATCTGCTGCTTCTTTTCGATCATCCTAATGTGCCTTTTCCGCGTAAGCCAATTCCTCGGCCGTGTTCTTGCTGAGATCTGCTTTCAGGAAGGTCGCGGATTCCGGCAAGGCCAGATGGAAATCCGTCAGCGCTTCGATCCGCACCTCAAGCGCCTCGGCCGAGAGGCTGAGAAGATGCCCACCATGCTGCCGGTCTTCGGACAGGAAATGGAAATGGTAGCCGGAGACGCTGAAGGCACTTGAGAAGCCGGGCGACCAAAGGCCCACCAATGTTCCGGCAATGTTGTCAAAGGTGAATTCGCTCTGGCTGCGGGCGGCGTCGGCCAGACGCGCTCCCGGCTTGGCCCGGTTGACAGACCGGGTCCGGATGGAGCGGAAGCGGCCGTCGATCCGGACAGCGTAGAAGATATTGCCGGAATCACGATGTTCGTCGCAGACCCTCTCCAGCGCCGCGAGGTCGGCGCCATCCGCGATGGTGAATGCGATCGTGGGAGAGAAATGGGTGACAACGGCGAAGGGCGCGCGGGCCGACGGCTCGGCGGCCAAAACGCGACCGTCGCCCTTGACCTGAAAGACCTTGCCCTCCAGCACCACCATCTCGCCGTCGAGATCGGCGAAGGTGCCGATACCGAAATCTCCGTGATCCAGAATGGATGCGACGCTGACCTCACCGTCAAACACGCCGGCGACGAGGGCGCCGGATGTCGAGATCTGAAACAGCGTATGGACGGTGACATCGAGATGGCGGGAGAGCGCATCCGTCACGATGGCGGTGGCGGTTCTGCCGGTGCGCGCCGCCTCATCCTTCAGCGCCTGTGCCAGAGCGGCCGGAAGCTCAACCGTGCATGCGACCATCTCGACCTTCCAAGACGAGTGTAGGCAAAGCGCGAAAGGCCGCCGGATGAGTTGGCATCCGCCTCTGGCCGCGCCCCGCCGGGACGATAGGAAATAACGGGGAAGAAAGTCAAACAGCCCGGCGAAGGGGTCGCGGCGCAGTGCGATGAGGTCAGGCGGCTTTCCCGAGCGCTGTCACGTCAGCGGTCGTCAGCGCCTTTCCGCCGATGCCCCAATCGCCGCTCTCGACCTCTTCGATGACACACCAGGTGACGCCCCGCATCGCCTCACCCTCGATTGAAACCATGGCGTCGGTCAGTTTGCTAATCATCTGCCCTTTCTGTTCCTTGGTGAAAACGTCCTTTATGACGCGAACTTGAATCAGCGGCATCGGGTCGCTCCTTCCTGGTTAATGAATGTTGTCGATCCTGTCGTCTACTGATCGCCAGTGTCTTGACACCGTTGCTATCCTGGCAAACAATTACCCGGTCGGTAATAGACGGTTTTGACGTCATCAGGCGTAACTGTACTGGTCAGCGAACCGGGCCAGTCCACTCCTAGTGGAGCAAATTTGACGTTTGAGTCCCGCCCGCCGCCATCTTGTTCTCAAACGTCGAATTCAGAAGCTCCACTAGAACCATATAGTTACTAGTGGTCCTTTGGTTCCGACATTTGCCAAAGCGGCTGCCGCGAGCGGGATGCAAATGTCGGAACCGGACCACTAGGGCAACCAGCATGCTTTCCCTTACCGTCGTTCAGGGCAGCGACCGGCCACTCACGGATCAGATCGTTGCCGGCATCAAGGGGCAGATCGACGATCGGCATCTTCGGCCTGGCAGCCGGTTGCCGTCCATCCGCAGCTTTGCCGATACCTATAACGTCAGCCGGTTTACGGTCGCCGAGGCCTACGATCGATTGGTGGCGATGGGCTACGTTCAATCGCGCCCGGGTGCTGGCTTCTACACGGCCGCAACCGCCGTCGCGGCCGTTCATCCCCCGCCGTCAGACGCACAAAGGCGCAATGAGGAGCTGGTTTGGCTGCTGCGTCGTCTGCTTGAGGCAGAGGAAGGCATCGTGATGGCGGGCGGCCCGTGGCTGCCAAACTCGTGGCTTGATGAGGCCGGCATTCGCCAGAGCCTCAACCTGCTTGCACGCAAGAACGGCGCCTATTTGCTCGAATACGGCAATCCTTTCGGCTACTTGCCGCTGCGCGAGCACCTTACCTTAATGCTTGCCGGCCTTGGCATAACGGCCCATCCCGGTCAGATCCTGCTGACGCAGGGAACCAGCCAAGCGCTTGAATTGGTGATCCGTGGTCTGCTTAAACCCGGCGATACCGTGCTGGTGGACGATCCGGGTTATTACAATATGTTCGGGAACTTGCGTCTGCATGGCGTGCAGATGCTGGCTGTGCCGCGCCATGCCGATGGGCCGGACATTTCGATTCTCGAAGAACTAGCCGCCAGCTACGGCCCGAAGGCGTATTTCACCCAGTCGGTCATGCAGAATCCGACGGGAACAGATATGAGCCCGCATGTGGCGTTCAGAGTTCTGCAAGCCGCTGAACGTCACAATTTCATCGTCGTCGAGGATGATATCTTCAGCGATCTGCAGGTAAAGCCGACGCCGCGTCTGGCAACGCTCGACCAGCTCAATCGCGTCATCTATGTGCGCAGCTTTTCCAAGACCTTGTCGGGCAGCCTGCGCGTCGGCTTCGTCGCCTGCGCACAGGACACGGCCAACCAGCTTGCCGACGTCAAGATGCTCAGCTGCATCACCACGTCGCAGTTCACTGAGCGGCTGATCTACCTGATGCTGGTCGATGGCCATTATCGCAAATTCCTGTCTCGCCTGCATGAGCGCCTGGATGAAGCGCGTTCCAACGTCGTGCGCGCCTTTGAAAATATCGGGCTGGAATTGTTTGTGGAACCCGCCGGGGGCATGTTCGTCTGGGCGCGCTTCCCGCATATCGACGACTCTCTGACCCTGGCAGAGGCAGCACGGCAGGAAGGCCTGATGATCGCGCCTGGAGCGGTCTTTCGCCCGCATCTCGAACGATCGTCGTGGATGCGGTTTGGCGTTGCCGTCTGCGCCGAAAAGCGTGCGCAGGATCTGTTGAAGCGATTAGCGCTGAGCGTGGCGCGATGACCGACACGCCGCTTGCCGAAAGATCGGCTTAAGCAACCAGATATTGCGATATTTCAATCTGTTACGATACATTCGCCCCCTTCGGCGAATCATGCGGTCAACTCTCAGATCCTATGCTACATATCGCGGCAACCGTTCCAAGGACTAAGAGAGTGATCCAGAATAACGGCTCGCGAACGTCGCAATCTGAAGTGGCTGGATTTTTCCTTATTGGCCTGATCAATTCGTTTTACAATTTGGATTTCTTCTTAAAAGAAAGCAAATTATTACATATCACTGAATTAGACCCTACGAAATGGTATCCGCATCACTTTATGATTGACGTTATGCGGAGCGTAACACAGATCGTTCCAGATACTCACGATCTCCTCTTCCGCGCCGGTGTCCGCTTCCTCCGCGGCTGGTACGAGAGAGGTCCCGGCAAGACGATGATCCACTCGGGGCTGGATTGGCTTTACGCCAATAAGGACAGCGGCGGCTTCAACTCAGTCGTTCGTGGCGGCCCCCCGGAAGAGATCGGCTGGTGCCGGCTCCAAACGATCGACGAGAAGGCCGGCGTCGCCGTTTACGAGGATGTCACGCCGTTACACGCGGACTTCATCAAGGGGGTATTCCATGGCGGTTGCATCCTGTTCGATGACATGGAATTTGTGGAAGTGGAGGCGACCAGCGAGCCCTATTCTCGGAATCCAGCCTTCACCAGAAAGATCATCACGGTCCGATTTCGCCTCAAGCCCAAGGACTGCTCCGGAGATTTGGAAGCCCGACTCGAAGCGTTGCACTCAGGGAGAAGCCTGGCCTTAACACCGGACGAGATTGAGAGCCTGATCTGGCGTTATAAGGGGTTGAAGATTCGCAACCGGATAGAGACGGATTATCACGACGATATTAATGCCCTCCTCAGCAATACAATTGCCAAGCTCCAACAGGCGGAGGAACAAGTTCGTTGTCTGGCCTACTACGATACCCTCACCAATCTTCCCAACCGCAGGTTGCTACTCAACCGTCTTGATCAAGCGCTCGCGCAGGCGAAGCGTTTCAATCGTTCACTCGCCGTCATGTTTCTGGACCTCGATAATTTCAAGCAGATCAACAATTCTCTAGGCCATGATGCCGGCGACCAACTGCTCAAGGAGGTCGCTTCCCGCCTTACATCCTGTGTACGTGCCGATGATACGGTTTCGCGACAAGGTGGCGACGAATTTGTTGTTGTTCTACCTGAGATTGCGCACCCGGCGAATGCGGCCCGGATTGCAGAGAAAATCGTCGGTTCCATCCGCAATCCCGTTAAAATTGTCGAGAAAGAATTTAATGTCACCACCAGTATCGGTATCTGCGTCTATCCATTCAGCTGCAAGGATGACGCTCAGGAACTGATGAAGAAGGCGGATATCGCGATGTATGCAGCAAAGAAATCCGGGCGTAACTGCTTCAGGTTCTTTGACGCGGAGATTTGAGAGGTTGGTTGCGGAATCACCGGAGATCGAAACGAGCCGTCGTGTTGCATCGCCCCTCAGCGGTCGAGCAACGCCAGTACCGCCACCGCCGCCGCATCCGAGGGCAACCCCGCCGCCGGCCGCAGGCTTGCCATGACAGCGGCGAAGGCCGCGCGCTGCGCCGCCGCCGCATCCTCATCCTCGATCAGCCGGCTCACCTCGGCCGCCAACCGTTCGGGTGTGCAATCCCCCTGGATCAATTCGGGCACAACCTCCCGCCCCGCCAGCAGATTGACCATGGCAGCGTAGGAAACCTTGACGACGCGGCGGACAATCGCCGCCGTGATCGGGTTGACGCGATAGGTCACCACCATCGGCACGCCAGCCAAGGCAAGCTCCAGCGTGGAGGTGCCGGATTTCGTCAGCGCCACCCGCGCGGCGGCGAAAGCGTCATGCTTGCCGGCGACATCCGTGACCATGATCGGCAGATGCGGCCAATCGGCGACGGCGGCGGTGACGCGCGGCGCGACCGAGGCCGCCACCGGCATGACGGGCACGAGGTTCGGGAAGCGCGCCGCCAACAGCCGCAGCGCCTCGGCAAAGACGGGCATCAGCCGCGTGATTTCGGTGACACGGCTGCCCGGCATCAGGATGATCGGCATAGCCTCCGGCGGGATGGCATGCATCGCCCGGAAACGCGCGGCGTCACCGGCCTCGGCGCCCGATTCCAGAACGGGGTGGCCGACGAATTCCGCCGCCAGCCCGTGGCCGGCGAAGAAGGCGGGCTCGAAGGGCAGCAGGCACAGCAGCCTCTCCCACAAGCCGGGGTATTTCCGCACCCGGCTCTCGCGCCAGGCCCAGACCTGGGGGGCGACGTAATGCACGCGCGGCAGGCCGAGCGGGGCGATGCGGCGCAGCAGCCGGAGCGTGAAGCCAGGGCTGTCGATGGTGACAATCACGGCCGGGCGGCGGGCGGTGATATCCGCGACCGTCTCATCCATCCGCCGCTTCAGCGCGCGGAGTTTGGGCAGGACTTCGGCCAGGCCCATCAGCGCCAGTTCGTGCATGGGAAAGAGGGTTTCGAGCCCCTCCTCCGCCATCCGGGCGCCGCCGATGCCGGCGAAGGTGAGACCATCCCGCCGGCGGCGCATCGCCCGCATGAGCCGCGCGCCGAGCACATCGCCGCTCGCCTCCCCGGCTACGATGTAGACGAGCGTCGGCGCCGCCCCCGCGATCGGGTCCGTCATTCGGGCGTGGCGGCGCGGCAACCGGCCGGATGGGCAGGCCAATCCCGGTGGTTCAGCACACCGCCATCCCGCCGCACTTCCTCAAGCAGTGCCGGCTCGAGTTCCGCGAGAACGAGGCCCGGCGCGTCCATCTGGCCACGGGTGATGACGCCATCTTCCGGGAAGCCACGGTCGCAGGGGCCGAAGACACCCGCGAAGCCGCGATTACGGTCGAGCGTCGCCGACCATGGCGCCTCGCCCACCGTGGGCGCGATGGCGACGAAGCATTGGTTCTCGATCGCGCGCGCCCGTGCGGAGAGGTGGACGCGATTGAAACCCCAGAGCGTATCGGTGCAGGCGGGTGCCAGGATGAGCCAGGCCCCGGCCTCGACCTGGGCGCGCACCAGCATCGGGAACTCGACATCGTAGCAGATGGCGATGCCGATCCGGCCCCAAGGCGTATCGAAGACAGCAGGCTCCTCCCCCGCCGAGACCCGCCATTCCTCGGTCTCGAAACGGGTCATCACCCGCTTTTCCTGAAAGACGACGCGCCCCTGGGCCGAGATCAGCGGCGCGCGGTTGCGCACTGCGCCGCCCCGGAGCATGGGCAGCGAACCGCCGAGCAGCCAGAGCCGATGGCGGCGCGCCGTCTCCCGCATCACCTCGACGATGATATCCGCCCGCGCGACGATCGCCTCCCGCTCCGCGACCGCATCGGCGCCGGAGGTGAAGGCGGCGGCCAGTTCCATCACCGCATATTCGGGCAGCACGAGGAGATCGGCGCCGTCCTGCTTCGCCGCCGTTACGATGTCATTGAGTTTGACCTCGAAATCCCCCAGCCCGCGCAGCTTCTCGATCGGGTATTGCGCCAGGGCGAGGCGAAGGCGGGTCATGGCACGGGGGCTCCGGTGAGGCTTTTCAGCCAGAAGGCGAGGCGATGCGGCGTCTCCTTCGTCTCGCCGACCTCCTTCCAACGCATCTCGCAGCTGAGATCTCGGATAGGGCGTGAAGCCGCGCTTGCGCCAGAAATCGTCGAGCGGCACGGCGTCGGCCGGGCGGGCCGGATGGTCCGCCGCGCGCTCGACCGCGCAGAAGGCCGCGATGTCGCAGCGGGAGACGCGGCGCGCATGGGCCTCCCGCTCGGCGAAGAAGCGCACCCCGGTGCCGGTGCCGCGATAGGGCCGCAGCAGGACGGATTCGCCGAAGTAGAAGACGCGCTCGACCGGAATGCCGGCGGCGCGGAAGGGCGCCTGGACATTCTCGGTCTCGTCCGTCAGCGGCAGGCAGGTGGAGGCGCCGACGACTTGCTCCCCATCGAACGCCAGCACGATCGCGGCCCGGGGGCTGTCGGCATAGATGCGGAGATGGCGTTCCTCATAGGTCTCGTCGCCGTCATAGAGGTAGGGCCAGTCACGGAAGACCGCGATCCTGAGCCGCGCGAGGGCGGGGATATAGGGGGCCGCCTCGGCACCCGTGACGGTGAGGATAGCGGGCGCGTTCATCCGCAGGCGTTTCCGCGCAGGGTGAAGCCCGCCACGGTATCGGCCGGCGTCAGTTGGAAGGTGGCTTCGCAGCCGGTCGTGACCACGGTGGCGGGCGTTCCCCAGCCGCCACCCCAGGGCCCGAAACCGCCCCAGCCCCAACCCCAGCCGAAGGCGCCCGGATCGCCGGCGATCACGGTGCTGGATTGCCAGTCATAGGCGAGGAAGGTGACACCGGCGGTCGTGATCGTGCGATTGGGAACGCCGAGCCCTTGCACGAGCACGGCTTCCGGCTGCCCGACATAGGGTTGGAGGCGCATAGCGAGGCTGGGGCCAACCTGACACCCCGCGAGGGCGGGCAGCAGGAGGGCCAGAAGGCCGAGACGCGGGATAGAGGCGGGCTGCATGGTATCCTTCTACCGGATTTAAGCACCGCGCTGCTAGGATCGGCCCATGAACATCGCACTCCGCACACCGATCACTTTGGGGGAATTCCTCGCCTGGGAGGACCGGCAGGAGCTGCGCTACGAGTTCGATGGGTGCCAGCCCATCGCCATGACGGGCGGCACAAGAGCACATGCCACCATCCAGGCAAACCTCGTCATCGCCCTGGGCACGCGGCTGCGCGGCAAGCCATGCCGACCCTTCGGCGGCGACCTCAAAATCGCTGTCGCGGGGCGCGTCCGCTATCCGGACGCCTTCGTCGTCTGCACACCCGGGCAGAACGACGCGCGGGTCGTCACCGATCCTGTGGTTGTCTTCGAGGTGTCGAGCGACAGCACCGTGCGGGAGGATCTCTTTGCCAAGAATGCCGAATACCGCGCGACGCCCTCTATCCTGCGCTATGTCGTCCTTGAGCAGACGAAGGCGGCCGCCATCGCCTTCTCCCGCAAGGGCGCGGATTGGGTATCCGAGATCGTCACCGATGAGGGTCTGCTGCCCATGCCCGAGATCGGCGTCGAGCTTCCGCTCGCTGAACGCTATCTCGGTATCGATTTGACGGAACCGCCCGAGGAAAGCGAAGCGCAAGAGGCTTAAGGCCCCTCCGGCAGCCACTGCACTTGATCGAGCCGATCCGCGCCCGAGGCAATCATCGCCAGGCGGTCAAAACCCAAGGCAATCCCGGCGGCCGGGGGCATGCCATGCGCCATGGCGGCCAGGAAATCCTCGTCCAAAGGCCAATCCTCCGCGCCATACAGCGCGTGTCGCCGCGCCCGATCCTCCAGGAACCGCGCCCGCTGCTCCGCCGCATCCGTCAGCTCCACGAAGGCATTCGCGAGTTCCATGCCGCAGACGAACAACTCGAACCGCTCCGCGACACGCAGGTCGGCAGGGTCGCGCCGGGCCAAGGCCGCTTGGGCCGCCGGCCAATGAGTGAGAAAGCTGGGCTGGCCCCGGCCGAGATGCGGCTCCACCCGCCCCAGTAGCAGGCGGAAGAACAAATCCTCCCAATCCTCGCCATCACGCAGCCGCTCCCCCGCTGCCGCCGCCAGAGCCGCCGCGTCCCCCGCCGTGCCGAGCAGATCGGCGCCCACGTAACGGCGGAAAGCCTCGGCGAGCGTCAGCCGCTCGACCGCCCCGAGCGCCGTGATGACACCTTGGCTCGTCACCACGGGCGGCAGAACCGCGCGGAGAAATTCCGTCGTCTCGGCAATGAGGTCATCCATCGAGGCACCCGGCCGATACCATTCGAGCATGGTGAATTCGGCCGCATGACGCGCGCTGCCCTCCCCGTTCCGCCAAACGCGGGCAAGCTGGAAGATCGGGCCGGCGCCGGCCACCAGCAGGCGCTTCATCGCGAATTCCGGGCTGGTATGGAGCCAGAGCCGGGTGCGCCCGCCATCCGTGCCGATACGCTCGGTGGCGAAAGCCGAAAGATGCACCTCCTCGCCCGGGGCGGAAACGGCATAGGGCGTCTCGACCTCCGTATAGCCGCGCGCGGTGAAGAAGGCCCGCGTGGCGGCCGCCAGTAATTGCCGGCGGCGCAGAAACGGCAGCCGCGCGGCGAGGCTTTCGGGGTGCCATGAAGGGGCCATGCTCAGGCGGTTAGCATGGCCCGCCAGCGATCGCGATAGGCGCGCCACCGCGCCGCCTCTGGCAATGGCGGCAACGGTTGGGCGGGGGCCTCGGGCGGGGGCACCGTGCCGGCCAGCCAGAGGATGGCGGCGGTGATGCCCCCGCGCGTGCCGCTCGCCGCTACGGGGTCCGCCGGCCGCAGGCTTTGCAACAGCGCCGGAAAGAGCGGATTGGCGGCGAAAGGACCATCGACCAGGATCGCACCCGCAACCCCCAGCCGGTCGAGGATGAGATCGGCCATGAGCGCGCAATAAAGGGTAGCGAGCGCCGCCCGTCCCTCGGATGCCAGCCCCTCAGCGCCGATGATCCGGCCCGCGCGGCCCTGGCACGGGCCACCAAGCGCGAAGCTCGGCAGCGCCATCGCCTCCGCCGCCAGAACGGCGGCGAGGCCGGCGGCGGTGGGCGGCACCGCGCCCTCACCCGTAATCGCCGCATATTCGCGGCCGCCCATGAAACGCGCCGTCGGCGTCGGCACGCCCAGCGCATCGACATTGGCCAGCATGTCCTCGGCCTCGCGCAGCCGCGCGAGATCGGCGCCATGGGCGAGCACGATGCACCACGTACCGCTGGAGATGACGGCGAAACTCTCCGCCTCCCCGCGCGCGACCCGATGCGAGAGGTAGGAGGCGTTGGAATCGTGAATGCCGCAGATGACGGCGCAATCGGCCGGCAGGCCGGTGACTGCGCGCCACCTCGCCACGCAGCGCGCTCAGCACCGCCTGGGCGGGGCGGAGCGGCGGCATGAGCGGCCCCCAGCCCTGGGCGCCGACAAGGCCGGAGAAGCCCTGCGCCGCCGGGTTCCAGAGGTCGCTATGGCAGCCGAGCGAGGTCACTTCGCTGGCCGCGACGCCGCTCAACCGCCAGGACCAGTATTGCGGATAGGTGAGTATCCAACGCACGCGGCGGAACACCTCCGGCAGCGCCTGCTGCACGAAGAAGATCTGCGCGCCAAGGTTCAGCCCCGCCGGCAAAGCGGGAGACATCGTCTCGGCATAGGGTGGGCGGGTGCGTTCGTAATCGGCGCGCAGACGGTCGAAACACGTCTCCTCATAATCCGGCGCGATGAGCACTGCACCTTCGGCATCCACCAGCACCATCGCCGCGCCATGCGCCACCGGCACGATGGCGCGAATGCGATGCTTCTCGGGCGCCGCCGCCAGTTGCGCGATCACCCAGGACTTCGATCCCCTGCACATCGAGTTGGCGATTGAGATCGCCGAAGCCGGGCTTTGCCACGGAGGGCGACGGACGTTCGACGGACCATCGGGTCGCGCCGCCCTCGGCCTCCACCAGCATGAGCTTGGCATTGGTCTTCCCGATATCGATGACGGCGATGAGCGCGGTCATCGCCTCAATCCAGATGGAAGACGGGCCGCAACGGCACCACCACGGGCGAGGCGTCGGCATGCGTCGCCATGATGTCTCCCATGAAGGCCCACCAGCGCCGCATCACCTCATGATCCGGCAAGGCATCCATGCCGTGATCCGGGCGCCGGCGCAGAACGGCGAAAAGCGCGTTCGTCTCCGGGTCAAGGAAGATGCTGTAGTCGCTGATCCCGGCCTGCGTGCAGCAGCGCCACCAGATCGGGCCAGATCGCGTCATGCCGGCGGCGATATTCCTCCGCCTGGCCCGGGTTCAGCATCATGCGGAAGGCGATCTGTTCCATGGCTGGCACCGCTAGCGGCGACGGCGGCCGGAATAGCCGATCAGGGATGATAGGGCGACCACACCGATCAGCAGGCAGCCAGTGACGATCGCGAGCACGATGCCCGGCACGTTGAGCAGAGAAAGCCCGAAGGTCACGCAGCCGATCAGCAGCGCCGACAGCACCACGCCGAGGATGGAGCCCTGGCCGCCATCGATGGAGATGCCGCCGAGGATCACCATGGTGATGACCTCCAGCTCCCAACCCGTCGCGATCGAAGGCCGTGTCGAGCCCAGGCGCGAGGTCAGAAGCACCGAGCCCAGGCCCGCCGTCATCCCCAGCAGCGCGAAAATCCAGAATTTGTAGCGCTCGACGCGAATGCCCGAGAGCCGGGCGGCGATCGGGTTGGCGCCGATGGCATAGATGCGCCGCCCGATGACGGTCATATGCAGCACGATGGCAAAGAGCACGGCGAGCACGGCGAAAAGCACGAGTTCAAAGGAAACCGGCCCCCAGACATAGCCCTGGCCGAAATAGGCGAAATCCGGCTGATAGGCTTTCAGCACGCCATCCCCGATCAGCGCATAGGCGATGCCGCGAAACAGGCTGAGCGTGCCGATGGTGGCGACGATCGACGGCACGCGGAAGATCGTGACGAGCACGCCATTGAAGCAACCGGCGAGGAGGCCGACGACAAGGCCGGTGATGATCACAAAGCGGCGTGCCGAGCCCCGCCTGCGCCACCATGCCCATCAGCACCGAGGCCATCGCCATCGTGCTGCCGACGGAGATGTCGATCTCACCCGCGATGATCAGCAGCGCCATCGGCAGCGCCATGATGGCGCGCTCGGTGAAGTTGAAGCTGGCGTCGGAGAGCGTCCAGGGGTCGAGGAAATAGGGCGAGAGCCGGCAGTTGAGCAGGAAATCCCCGAGCTACCACCAGGCCGAGCAGCACTTCCCAGCGCAGCAGCCGGCGCCAGGAAAAGGGCGGCCGCGCCGCTGCCCGCGCCGCCACGGGCGGGGAGGAGATGGTGGTCATGGCGCGGCCTCCGCACGCTCAAGGATTTTGCGGCCATGGCTCTTGCGGTAGGTGCCAGCGTTGAGGATCACCGCGATGGTGATCACGCATCCGCTCACCGCCATCTGGAAGAAGGGCGAGATGCCGACGACGGGCAGCGCGTTCTTGATGATGCCAAGGAACAGCCCACCCAGCACCACGCCGAGCACGCCGCCGACGCCGCCGGTGATGGAGACGCCGCCGATGACGCAGGCGGCGATGACCTGCAACTCGAACCCCGAGGCGACATCGGTATAGGCAACCGCGAAGCGCGCGACCCAGAGATAGCCGGCGAGGCCGGCGATCGCGCCCGAAAGCACGAAGGCCAGGCACTGCATGCGCCCGACATCGATGCCGGCATAGGCCGCCGCGTTCGGGTTGTTGCCGGCGGCGTAAAGGTTGCGCCCTGCGACCATGAATTTCAGGAACAGATAAGCCAGCACGGCGACGACGATGCCGATCCAGCTCAGCACGCTGATCGCCGAGGATGGGGATGCGCACGAAACCCAGAAACAGGCCCGACATCTGGCCGCTATTCACCCAGGCGCCGCCCGAGACGACATAGACGCAGCCGCGATAGACCGAGAGCGTGCCGAGCGTCACGACGATCGACGGGATACGCACCTTCCAGACCAGAAGCCCGTTGATGAGGCCGAGCGCCGCCCCCATGACAATGGCGATGATCAGCACCGGCAGAATACCCGCACCCGGATGCGCCGCGTTGAACAGCGCCACCACCATGCCGGTCAGCGCCGCGTTGGCGGCGACCGAAAGATCGACGCCACGGGTCAGCAGCACGAACATCTCGCCCACCGCCAGCATGATCAAAAGCGCCGTGTCGTCGATCAGCGACTTTATGTTGTCGATGACAAGGAAACGCGGAAAGGCAATCGTCACCAGCGCCAGCAGCAGGACGGTCAACAGGCCGAGCCCCGCTTCATGCGGCAGGCCCTTTATGCGCGCGGAGAGGTTACGCATCGGTCGCCGCCTTCACGATGCGATTCGGGAGTCGCCTCGGCCCGGCTGAAATTCGCGCGCAGCCGGCCGCGCCGCATGACGAGGATGCGATCCGCCATCCCCATCACCTCCGGCAGTTCGGAGGAAACCATGATGATGCCGAGGCCGCGCGCCACCATCTCCCCCATCAGCCGATAGACGGCGGTCTTGGCGCCGACATCGATGCCTTTTGTCGGCTCATCCATGATCAGCACGCGCGGATTGGTCGCGAGCCATTTGGCGATGACGACCTTTTGTTGATTGCCGCCCGACAGCTCCTCCAGCCGCTGCGTCACGCCCGAGGTCTTGATCTGAAGCTGCGTGACGTAATCTTCGGCCAGCGCGCGCTCCGCGGCGCGGCGCATGAAGCCGCGATGGGAGAGATGCGAAAGCGATGGCAACACAATATTGCTGCTGATGGGAAACCGGAGAATGCCGCCCTGGATCTGCCGGTCCTCGGGCAAATAGGCGATGCCAGCGCCAATCGCATCCTCGGGCGAATGGATGCGCAGGTCCCGCCCCTCCAGCACCACCCGGCCGGCATCGGCGCGGGTGAGCCCGAACACCGCCTGCATGACCTCGCTGCGCCCGGCACCGACAAGGCCATAGACACCGAGAATCTCGCCGCGCCGGACCGCGAAACTCGACATCGGCGAATTCCTCCCCGCGCGAGAGATTTTCGACGCGGAACAGCTCCTCGCCGATCGGCACATCGACTTTAGGGAAGATGTGATCGACCGAGCGGCCCACCATCATCGAGATGAGCGCGTCGCGCGTCACGTCCCGGATGAAGCCCTGGCCCACAGCGGCACCGTCGCGGAAGACCGCGTAGCGGTCGGCCACATCGAAGATCTCCTCGAACTTGTGGCTGATGAAAAGCACCGCGCGGCCCTCGGCTTTCAGCCGGCGCACGATGACGAACAGCTCCTCCACCTCGCGATGGCTGAGTGCTGCCGTCGGCTCATCCATGATCACGATCCGCGCCTCGACCGAGAGCGCGCGGGCGATCTGCACCAGATGCTTCTGCGCCACGCTGAGCTGGCGCATCGGCAGGGCAGGATCGATCCGCTCATCGAGCCCGGAGAGGATCGCGCGGGCGCGCTTTCGCATCGTTGTCCAATCGACCATGCCGCGCTTGCGCGGCCGGTCGGTCACGAAGATATTCTCGGCCACCGAAAGATCGTCGAAGACGACAGCTTCCTGGAAGATGGCGCTGATGCCGAGCCGCCCGGCGCCGTCCGCCGAGCCGATCTGCACCGGCTCGCCATTCAGGCGGATGACGCCCTCATCGGCGTGGTGAACGCCCGTGAGGATCTTCACCATCGTTGACTTGCCGGCGCCGTTCTCACCGATCAGCGCCGTCACCTCCCCCGCATAGAGGTCAAGCTCGCCCTTCACCAGCGCGCGAACGCCGGCGAAGGACTTCGTGACACCCGACATGCTGAGGAGGGGTTCGTTCATCGGCTTTGCAACCATGTGTGGCTGGGGCGCGAAACCGACACCTGCTCAGAAGACCTTCGCGAACTGCTCGACGTTGGACTTGTCATAGGTGAAGGGCACCGCCATGGCGCCGATGCCGGCGGCATCGAACGCGATGTTGCCCATGCGGCCGGCAGGCAGGCTGTTGCCCGGCCCGGTCTTCCCGTTGACAAGATCAACGGCGACATAGGTCACCGCATAGCCGAGATCGATCGGGTTCCAGATCGCGAAAACCTTGATCGATCCGGCCTCAACATGGCCCGCGCATTCGGAGGGAAGGCCGAGACCGGTGACATAGACCTGGCCAACCTTCTTCGCATCCTCAACCGCCTTGGCACTCGCCACGATGCCGACGGAACTCGGCGAGACGATGACCTTCAGGTCGGGATATTTCTGCAACAGCGCCGTCGCCTCGCGATAGCTATCATCGGCGAGGTCATTGCCGTAGGTGGTCGCGACGAGATCGATGCCCGGATATTCCGGCAGATGCGTCTTCATCACCGCGATCCAGGCATTCTGGTTCGTGGAGGTCGGCGTGGCCGACACAAGCGCGATCTGCCCCTTGCCGCCCGGGCAGCGGAATCGGCCGCGAGCTTGTCGAGCGCAGCGCCGATCAGCTCATCGGAAGAAGGTGCGAGATGCACGAGGCGGCCGCCGGGGCTGATGGCGGAATCATAGGACATCACCTTGATGCCGCGCGCATGCGCGCGCTTGCAGATCGGCACCAGCGCGTCCGGGTCATTGGCGGAGATCGCGATCGACATCCACATGCTGCTCGATCAGCGACTGGATGACCTCGATCTGGCCTTCGGCCGTCGTGGTCGTCGGGCCGGTGAAGATGATCTTCACCTCGCCGATCTGCTTGGCGGCTTCTTCGGCGCCTTTGTCAACCGCGACGAAAAACCCGTTGCCGAGTGACTTGGCAACCAGACCGACGCGGATCTTCCCCGCCGCCCGGGCCGGATGAGTGAGCATGGCGGGTACCGCCGCCGCTCCCACCATTGCCGCCGTCGTCTTGATAAAACCTCTGCGGTCCATTGTCTTCCCTCCCTGTTTTGATCCGACGCTTCTGCCGCCCGGCCGTTTTGTGGGTCGTCAGGCTCGCTCACGCGACATGCAGAAATCCTTTGGCCGCAGCCTCACCTTCGGCTTCCTCGGCGGTCACGACAACCGTTTCTATTCCGGCGGCGCGCAGCATCTCCAGCTCCTCCGCCGAGGCCCCGCTATCCGTCACCACCGTCGCGATGCGCGACAAGGGGGCGACGACCATGGAGGAACGCTGGCGCAGCTTGCGGCTGTCCGCCATCACCACCACACGCTCCGCACATTGCAGCAGCTTGATTCCGCTTGCACGACCAGAGGATCAGTTTCCATCAGGCCAAAGCTGTTCAGCCCGTAGCAGCCGATAAACAGGATGCGGCCGCAGAAATGCCCTGTCATATCCTCGGGGAATGGGCTGAGCACCATGCCCTGCTGCGGGTAGATGGTGCCGCCGGGTATAGTCACGCGGTTGCGACTGCGCGCCACCAACTCCGCCGCCATGGGAAAGGAGTTCGTCAGAATATCGAGCTTGCGGTCGACCAGGAATTCGACCAGCCGGTAGGTGGTGGAACCGCCGTTGACGACGATGCTATCGCCATCCCCGACCATCGCTGCCGCCGCCCGCGCGATTGCCCGCTTCTCGGCGAAGCGCACCTGCTCCTCGGTCGCGAAATGCACGGCCGCCAGATGGGCCTGATGCCTGGGCCGCAGAGCCTCCGCCCCGCCGCGCACGCGCCGCAACTCCCCCCGGTCGGCCATCGCGCTGATATCGCGACGGATCGTGGCCTCGGACGCCGCCAGAAGCTCGACCAGCTCGGTGACGGAGACGACCGAACGGTCCTCGACCAGATTGCGGATGATGCGATGACGCTCACGTTCGAGCACGGGCGGAGGTTTCCTATTGCTTGGCCCCAGAAGGCGTCATAACCGCTCATCAGTCAAGCATCTTCTCTCACAAAATGATGGGTTTTTATCGAAGATGGTTGATCGGGACCGCCGCTTGGAATAGGAGTCACGTCCAAGCCCTGGCCGGACCGGCTGATAGAGGGGTGGGCCAAGGCGTTAAGGGAGGATCGGATGGACGCGCAGGATCATGGATCGCTGTTGGACAACCGCTGGGATGATGCGGTCGCGGACAAGCTGAGCCCCGAGGAGCTGCTCGTCTACCGCTCCAACCTGCTCGGCTCCGACAAGCGGATCACCAATTACGGCGGCGGCAATACCTCCTCCAAGCTCGACGATGCGGGACCCGCTGACCGGCGAGACGGTCAAGGTGCTGTGGGTGAAAGGCTCGGGCGGCGATATCGGCAGCATCAAGCTGGATGGCTTCGCAACGCTCTATATGGACAAGCTGCTCAGCCTGCGGTCGATCTACAAGAGCCCGACGCAGGAAGACGAGATGGTCGGCGCTCTATCACCCATTGCACCTTCAACCTCAACCCGCGCGCCACCAGCATCGACACGCCGCTGCACGGCTTCATCGACCACCCGCATGTCGATCACGTGCATCCCGATGCGATCATCGCCATCGCCGCCTCGGCCGATAGCCAGCGCGCTGACACAGGAGATTTTCGGCGACAGCGTGGGCTGGGTGCCGTGGCGGCGCCCGGGCTTCGAGCTTGGCCTGTGGCTGCAAGCACTTCACCGATGAGAACCCACGCGCGCGCGGCGTGGTGCTGGAAGCGCACGGCCTGTTCACCTGGGGCGAGACGCAGAAGGAGTGCTACGAGACGACGCTCGACGTCATCAACAGGCGATCTCGCTTCCTGGCCGTGCGCGGCCGTGGCCGCGCCGCTTTCGGCGGCCAGCGCGTTGCGCCCGCCGACCCGGCGGCAGCGGCGAGCCGTCGCCGCCGCGCTCATGCCGGTCATTCGCGGGCTCATCAGCCAGTCAGGGACCGCTCAAAATCGGTCATTTCGATGATTCGCCCGCGGTGCTGGAATTCGTCGGCAGCCAGGACCTGGCGACCTCTGGCGCCGCTCGGCACCTCCTGCCCCGATCACTTCCTGCGCACGAAGATCGCGCCGCTGGTGCTGGATTTCGATCCCGCCAACCCAGACGGCCGCCGATCTGCTGCCCGGCCTGCCGGCGGCGCATCGGAACGCTACCGCGCGGACTATGCCGCCTATTACGAGCGCTGCAGCCGCCCGGACAGCCCGGCGATGCGCGACCCGAACGCCGTCGTCTATCTCATCCCCGGCATCGGCATGCTGACCTTCGCCGCCGACAAGGCAACCGCGCGCATCGCCGGCGAATTCTACCGCAACGCCATCAACGTGATGCGCGGCGCGAGCACGGTTTCGACCTATCGCGGCCTGCCCGAGCAGGAGGCGTTCGACATCGAATACTGGCTGCTGGAGGAGGCCAAGCTGCAACGCATGCCGAAACCCAACGCGCCTGGCGGGCAAGATCGCGCTGCATCACCGGTGGCGCCGGCGGCATCGGCATGGCGACCGCCCGGCGGCTGATGGCAGGACGGCGCCTGCGTCGTGCTCTGCGATATCGACCGCGAGGTGCTCGCGGCATCGCAGGCAGAGTTGGCGGCGACCTATGGCGCGGATACGGTCGCGACGGTTTGGGCCGATGTCACCCGCGAAGACGCGCTCATCGCAGCCTTCCATGAGGCGGCGGCCGCTTTCGGCGGCCTCGATATCTGTGTCTGCAATGCCGGCATCGCCTCCGCCGCGCCGCTTGAGGATACCTCGCTCGCCTTGTGGCAGAGAATATCGATATCCTGGCAACCGGCTATTTCCTGACCTCGCGCGAGGCGTTCCGGCTGATGAAGGCACAGGGTATCGGCGGCTCGATCATCATGGTGGCGAGCAAGAACGCGCTGGTCGCCTCCCCCGGTGCTTCGGCCTATTGCACCGCCAAGGCTTCCGAGTTGCATCTGGCGCGCTGCCTCGCGCTGGAAGGTGCCGCCGCTCGGCATCCGCTCCAACGTCGTCAACCCCGACGCCGTGCTGCGCGGCTCGCGAATCTGGAAGGGCGAATGGGGCGACCAGCGCGCGGCGAGCTACAAGAAAAGCTCGCTCGATGAGTTGGAGGAGGTCTATCGTGAGCGTTCGCTGCTGAAGCGCAGCGTCTACCCCGAGGATATCGCGGAGGGCATCGCCTTCTTCGCCTCCGACATTTCCTCCAAATCGACCGGCAACATCATCAATGTCGATGCCGGCAACGCCAACGCCTTCACGCGGTGAGCAGCATGGATCAGGTCACGACACCGGCTCTGGGTGAGGATTTCATCGCCTCGCAGAATGCGCCGCTGATGGGCGCGCTGGCCGAGGATTACGCCGCGCTCGGCCGCGCGCTGGGTCGCCGGGGCATCGATATCGAGACGATCACGGAGGCCGTGAGCGCCTTTGCGGTGGCCGCACCGAGCTGGGCGGTGGGCTCGGGCGGCACGCGCTTCGCGCGCTTTCCCCAAGGCGGCGAGCCCCGCCACATCTTCGACAAGCTGGAGGATTGCGCGGTCGTCCATGCGCTGGCGGGCGCGACGCCCACCGTCTCCCCGCATTTCCCCTGGGACGAAACCGCCGACCTCGCCGCGCTGAAGGAGCGTGCGGCGTCTCTCGGCCTCGGCTTCGACGCAGTCAACTCCAATACCTTTCAGGATCACCCGGGCGATGCGCGGCATCCGCTCTCCTACAAATACGGCAGCCTGAGCCATACCGACCCGGCGGTCCGCGCCCAGGCGATCGAGCATAATATCCATTGCGCCGAGATCGGCGCGGCTCTCGGATCGAAGGCGCTGACGGTCTGGGTCGGCGACGG
The DNA here is from genome assembly GCA_963745125.1 of uncultured Pseudomonadota bacterium. Lineage (GTDB taxonomy): Bacteria > Pseudomonadota > Alphaproteobacteria > Acetobacterales > Acetobacteraceae > Acidisoma. The sequence goes on along the minus strand of CAVUWB010000005.1, from coordinate 299,727 downwards.
CGCCAATTTTCCAGGCCAGCAGCATTTCGGCCGCGCCTTCGACCGTTACATCGACAGCGCGCAGGCGATCTATGCCGCGATTCCTCGAAAGACTTCCGCCTCTTCCTCGAACACAAGATGTATGAGCCGGCATTCTACGCAACGGTGATCCAGGATTGGGGCTCATCCCTGCTTGCGGCGCAGGCGGTGGGCGATCGCTGCCTTTGCCTGGTCGATCTCGGGCATCACGCGCCCAACGTGAATATTGAGATGATCGTCTCGCGGCTGTTGCATGCGCGGAAACTCGCTGGCTTCCACTTCAACGATTCGAAATATGGCGATGACGATCTGGATGCGGGGGCGATCGAGCCCTATCGCCTGTTCCTGGTCTTCAACGAGCTGGTGGAGGCGGCCTATCGAAACGTGCCCGATTTCGAGCCCGCCTATATGCTTGACCAGTCCCATAATGTGACCGACCCGATCGAGAGCCTGATGACGAGCGCGGCCGAGGTGCAGCGCGCCTATGCCCAGGCACTGCTGGTCGACCGGGTGGCGCTGGACGGGTACCAGGACGCGAATGACCCGCTGATGGCGAGCCAGACGCTGAAGCGGGCCTTCACGACCGATGTGCAGCCGATTTTGGCGATGGCGCGGTCCCGCAAGGGCGCGGCGGTGGACCCGGTTTCGGCCTATCGGGCGAGCGGCTACCGCGCGGCGGTCGCGCGCATCCGGCCGGCGAAGACGGGCGGCAGCGGCGGGATCGTGTAGCGCAGAGGCCCGCTTGCCGCTCGCCCTGCCCTGGCGGATAATCGCCGCCGACCGGGCAAAGGCCCCGGAAACCGGGAGACGGACCTCATGAAACTACTGCGCTACGGCCCCACGGGCTCGGAAAAGCCTGGACTCCTCGACGCCCAGGGGAATGTCCGCGACCTCTCCGGCCATATCGCCGATATCACACCCGCCCAGCTCTCGCCCGAGGGCCTGGCAGCTCTCGCGGCCATCGATCCGGCGAGCCTGCCGCTCGTCACGGGGTCTCCGCGCTACGGCGTGCCGGTCTCGGGCGCGGGCAAGTTCATCGCCATCGGCCTGAACTATGCCGACCACGCCGCCGAATCCAACCTGCCCATCCCGAAAGAGCCGATCGTTTTCAGCAAGGCGATCACCTCGCTGCACGGCCCGAATGATAACGTCATCATCCCCAAAGGCTCGAAGAAATCCGATTGGGAAGTCGAACTCGGCATCATCATCGGCACCAAGGCCCAGTATGTCGAGGAGGCAGACGCCCTCGCCCATGTCGCCGGCTATTGCGTCATCAATGACATCTCCGAGCGCGAATGGCAGATCGAGCGCGGCGGCACCTGGGACAAAGGCAAGGGCGCCGATACCTTCGGCCCCACCGGCCCTTGGCTGGTGACGAAGGACGAGGTCGGCGACGTGCAGTCACTCGCCATGTGGCTCGACGTCAACGGCCAGCGGATGCAGACCGGCAACACCGGCACCATGATCTTCGGTGCCGCGACACTGGTCAGCTATGTCAGCCAGTTCATGACCCTGCTGCCGGGCGACATCATCACCACCGGCACCCCGCCCGGCGTCGGCATGGGCAAGAAACCCGAGCCCGTCTTCCTCAAACCCGGCGATGTCATGACCCTCGGGATTGAGAAGCTCGGCGAGCAGCGGCAGGCGGTCGTTGCCTGGGCACCCTCCGCCGGATGACGGTCGGGCTCGCGATCCCCTGCTTCATCGATGCCTTCTTCCCTGAAGTGGGGATCGCGACGCTTGAACTGCTGGAACGCCTCGGCGTCGATGTCGTCTACCCGCGCGGGCAAACCTGCTGCGGGCAGCCGATGGCAAATAGCGGATGCCAGGGCGCGGCGCGGGGCGCCGAGGCGCGTTTCGTCGATCTCTTCGCCGGTTTCGAGGCGGTGGTGATGCCCTCGGGTAGTTGTGTCCACCACCTGCGCGCGCATCTGGACGCGGTGCCGGAAACCGCGCGCACGCGACACATCCGCGCCCATACCTACGAACTCGTGGAATATCTCCATGATGTTCTGGAGGTGCGCGATTTTCCTTGGGCCGCGTTTCCGCACAAGGTCGGGCTGCATAACAGCTGCGGCACGCTTCGCTCGCTTCGCCACGCCAGCATGTCCGAGCTGGGGGAGGCGCCGTTTTCCAAACCGCTCGACCTGCTCGCCGGCGTCGCCGGCATTGAGGTCGTGACACCGGCGCGGCCGGACGAATGCTGTGGCTTCGGCGGCACTTTCGCGGTCGCCGAGGATGCCGTCTCCGGCCGCATGGGCCTCGACAAGGTGCGAGACCATGCGGCCGCGGGCGCCGAATACATCGTCTCCGCCGATACCTCCTGCCTCATGCATCAGCAGGGCTGTGCCCGGCGCGCGGGCGTGCCGCTGCGTTTTATCCATATCGCCCAAATCCTCAACGGAGCGCAGGGGTGAGCGCCGCCGAGCGCCACAAGCCAGTGGACCACGCCGCCGCCGCCGCCGCTTTCGTGGCGGACACGCCGCACCTCGCCTTTCACGACAAGCGGCTGTGGGAGTTGCGGCAGAAGCGGGACGGGCAGATGCACGGCGTGCCCGAATGGCAGGCGCTGCGCGACCTCGCCTCCGCCATCAAGGAACACACGCTCAGCCGCCTGCCGGAATATCTGGAGCAGTTCGAGGCCCATGCGCTCGCGAACGGCGTGCATGTGCATTGGGCACGCAACGCGGAGGAGCACAACGCGACCGTGCTGCGCATCCTGCGCCAGCACAAGGCGAAGACGCTGGCGAAATCGAAATCGATGCTCACCGAGGAATGCGAGATGGCGCCGTTCCTGGCGCGCCATGGCATCACCATCACCGAGACCGATCTCGGCGAGCGCATCCAGCAGTTGGACGGTCAACCGCCGAGCCATATCGTGGTGCCCGCCGTGCATAAGCTGCGCGGCGATGTGGCGCGGGTCTTCGCCCGCACCATCGGCGGCGACCCGGATAACACGCGACCCCCACGCGCTCGCCGAAACTGCGCGGCTGACGACGCGGCCGCTGATGCTGGATGCCGATGCCGGGATGACGGGTGCCAATTTCCTGGTGGCGGAGACGGGTGCTGTCGTTGTCTGCACAAATGAGGGCAACGCCGATCTGAGCGCCAATCTGCCGAGTGTGCATATCGTCTCGGCGGGTGTGGAAAAGCTCATTCCGCGCCAGGCGGATCTCGGTATCTTCATCCGCCTCCTGTCACGCAGCGCGCTCGGTTCGCCGATCACGCAATATACCTCGCATTTCCGCGGCCCGCGCGCGGGCGCCGAGATGCACATCGTGCTGGTGGATAACGGCCGCTCCAAACGGCTGGGGCAGCCGGACTTCTGGACCTCGCTCAAATGCATCCGCTGCGGCGCCTGCATGAATACCTGCCCGGTCTATCGCCGCTCGGGCGGGCTCAGCTATGGCGCCGTCTATTCCGGGCCGATCGGCGCGATCATCAACCCCGCCTATGATCCGGCACGATATGCCGCCCTGCCCTTCGCCTCCACGCTCAACGGCAGTTGCACCAATGTCTGCCCGGTGCGGATCGACATCCACGATCAGCTCTACAAATGGCGCCGGGTGATTGCCGAGGCCGGGCTGCTACCGAGGAAGAAGATGCTTGGCCTGCGCCTGATGGGTGTTGTGCTGGCATCGCCCCGGCTCTACCGGCTGGCCACCGCCTCCGCCCGGCTGGCGGTGCGGCTGCTGCCCCGCGCGCTACTCTACAGCCGGCTCAACGCCTGGGGGCGGGATCGCGAAGTGCCGGAGGCGCCGCGTGAAAGCTTCGCCGCCTGGGCCGCGCGGAACCGGCGACCAAGAGCATGAGCGCGCGGGAGGATATTCTGGCCGCCCTCCGCGCTGCCCGCCCGCCGGGGGAGCATCCCTTGCCGGCGTTGCCGTCCTTCCCCCGGCCGGAGACGGACTTGCTCGCGGATTTCCAGGCGAGCCTCGCGGTGATGGGTGGCCAATGGCTGTCGCTGCCCGAGGGCGAAAGCCTCGGCGCCTTCATCCGGGCGCGTGTGGGGGACGGGCTGCTGATCCGCTCGGCGACGGATGAACTGCCCGAGTTTCCGCGCGTCGATGCCGTGGCCCATCCACGCGACCTTGAGGATGTGGCAGTGGGCGTTGTTCGGGCGCGGTTCGGCGTGGCGGAGACCGGCTCGGTCTTCCTCAGCGATGTTGAGCTGCGGGTGAACACCATCGCCTATCTGGCGCAGCATCTGATCGTGCTGCTCGACCCCTCCGCGATCCTGCCGGGAATCGCGGAGGCTTATCTGAGGCCCGATTTCGCCGAGGCGCGGTATGTATCCTTGATGACGGGGCCTTCCGCGACGGCGGATATCGAGGGGGTGATGATCCGAGGGGCGCAGGGGGTGCGGAGCCTCTCTGTTGTGTTTGCAACGACGTCGGGGGTCTAGGCGCCTCGAATCTCTCCCGGTGGCACGCGGAAACCCAATCATACCGCCTGACGGGGTGATCCGCGATCGCCTATACTGCGTGCAGACGCTGCGTCATCCGCGTCAATCCATGGGAGGGCGATCATGTCAGCTTTGGCTAAGAAGGTTGTGCTCATCACCGGGGCGTCGAGCGGCATTGGCGAAGGTGCTGCGCGCCTGCTGGCGGCGAGTGGCGCCCGCGTGGTGCTGGGCGCCCGCCGCACCGATCGGTTGCAATCGATCGCGGCGGACATCACAGCGGCCGGCGGCGAGGTTCGCCTGCGCGCCCTCGATGTCGTCGATCCCGCCGATATGGAAGCCTTCGTCGCCTTCGCGGTGGCGGAGTTTGGGCAGATCGATGTGCTCGTCAACAACGCCGGGGTCATGCCGCTCTCGCCGCTCGCGGCGCTCAAGCTCGATGAATGGAACTGGATGATCGACGTGAACATCCGCGGCGTGTTGCACGGCATCGCTGCCGCCCTGCCGCGTATGGAGGCGCAGGGCCACGGCCAGATCATCAACGTCTCCTCCATCGGCGGTTTCGTCGTGCAGCCGACGGGGGCGGTTTATTCCGCGACCAAATTCGCGGTGCGCGCGATTTCCGAAGGGTTGCGGAAGGAAAGCGCCACCGTCCGCTGCACCTGCATCTATCCGGGTGTGGTGGAATCCGAGCTTGCGGGCACGATCAGCGACCCCGTGGCGCGGGAGCGGATGGTGGCCTACCGCCGCACCGCGATCCAGCCCGACGCCATCGGCCGCGCCATCCAATATGCGATCGAGCAGCCGAACGATGTCGATGTGAATGAGATCGTGGTGCGGCCGCTCGCGACGCAGGTGTAAGGCCGCCACCTGCCGCCCGCGAAGGTGCGCGCCTTCCTCGCCTTCGTCGGTGGGATCACATGACAAAAAAACCCGGCGGAGGTTGCCCTCCGCCGGGTTTTCCCTGGACGAGAAGCGCTTATGCGCTCTTCGCCATGATCTCGTCGGCCACGTTGCGCGGCACCGGATCGTAGTGGTGGAACTGCATGGTGAAGGAGGCGCGGCCCTTCGTCATGCTGCGCAGGTGGGAGATGTAGCCGAACATCTCCTTCAGCGGCACATGCGCGCGCACGATGACCGTGGAACCCGAACTCTCCTGGTTCTGGATCATGCCGCGGCGGCGGTTGAGGTCGCCCACCACGTCGCCGACATGGTCGTTCGGCGTCGTGACTTCGACATCCATGATCGGCTCCAGAATGATCGGGCCGGCCTTCTTCATGCCCTCGCGGAAGCAGGCCTTCGCCGCGATCTCGAAGGCGAGCGCCGACGAGTTGACATCATGGTACTTGCCGTCGACCAGGGTGTATTTGAAGTCCACCGTCTGGAAGCCGGCGAGCACGCCGGTATCGGCCTGCACCCTGATGCCCTTTTCGACCGCCGGGATGTATTCCTTCGGGATCGCGCCGCCGACGACTTTGTTCTCGAACAGGACGCCGTCGTTCCGCTCCTGCGGCTCGAAGATGATCTTCACCTCGGCATACTGGCCCGAACCACCAGACTGCTTCTTGTGCGTATAGGTCTCGGTATGCGCGCGGGAGATCGTCTCGCGATACGCCACCTGCGGCGCGCCGATATTGGCGTCCACGCCGTATTCGCGGCGCAGACGGTCGATGATGATCTCGAGATGCAGCTCGCCCATCCCGGAGAGAATGGTCTGGCCGGTCTCCTGGTCGGTCTTCAGACGCAGCGAGGGGTCTTCGCCCGCCAGCTTCTGCAGGCCGAGCGTCATCTTCTCGACGCCTTCCTTGGTCTTCGGCTCGACCGAGATGTCGATCACCGGAACCGGGAAGGCCATACGCTCCAGCACCACCGGATCATCGGAGGAGGCGAGCGTGTCACCCGTGCCGGTATCCTTGAGGCCGACGAAGGCCGCGATGTCGCCGGCGGAGACCTCCTTGATCTCGGCCCGCTTGTCGGCATGCATCTGGAACATGCGGCCGATGCGCTCGCGATGGTCCTTGGTCGTGTTCAGCACCGTGTCGCCGGATTTCAGCGTGCCGGAATAGACGCGGACGAAGGTCAGTGTGCCGTATTTGTCGTTGATGATCTTGAAGGCGAGGCCGGAGAAGGGCGCGTCGGGGTTGGCGGGGATCACGCGGCGCTTGGCGGCGGCCTCGGGGGTGTCCTCCTCGCCTTCCTCAGCGGCGACCTTGATGCCCGGCACGTCGATCGGCGAGGGCAGATAGTCGAGCACGGCATCCAGCAGCGGCTGCACGCCCTTGTTCTTGAAGGCGGTGCCGCAGAGAACGGGGCGGAAGGCGCCGCTGATCGCGCCCTGCTTGATGCAGCGCTTCAGCGTCTCGACCGAGACATCGCCCTTCTCGAAATACTCTTCCATCGCGACCGTATCGACCGAGAGGGCGGTATCCAGCAGCGCCTCACGGTATTCGGCGGCCTTCTCGGCCAAGTCCTCGGGGATCGGCGCGTCATGGAAGGCGGCACCCAGCTCCCCGCCTTCCCAGATGATGGCCTTCATCTCGACGAGGTCGACGACGCCGATGAAATTCTCCTCGATGCCGATCGGCAGCTGCAGCGGCAGCGCCACGATGTCGAGCTTTTCCTTCAGCGTGTCGAAGGCGCGGAAGAAATCGGCGCCCGTGCGGTCCAGCTTGTTGATGAAGATGATGCGCGGAACGTTGTAGCGGTCGGCCAAGCGCCAGTTGGTCTCGGACTGGGGCTGAACGCCGGCCACGCCCTCGATGATGAAGATGGCGCCGTCGAGCACGCGCAGGCTGCGGTTGACCTCGATGTTGAAGTCGATATGGCCAGGCGTGTCGATGATGTTGATGCGGTGGCTCTTCCACTCACAGGTCACGGCGGCGGAAGTGATCGTGATGCCGCGCTCGCGCTCCTGCTCCATATAATCGGTCGTGGTGTTGCCGTCATGCACCTCGCCGATCTTGTGGGAGACGCCGGTGTAATAAAGAATGCGCTCGGTCGTCGTCGTCTTGCCGGCATCGATATGCGCGGTGATGCCGATATTCCGGATAAGGCCAAGCGGCGCTGTGCTGGTCACGATCTGCCTCCATGCAAGAAAAGCGCGGCAGGGGAAGCGGCCCCGCGCGCTCGGTCACGTCCCAGCCCATTGCCGGTGTTTTCGTCGGCCGTCTTGTGCGCCAGAGGCCGCCGTTTAGCAAGCGCGCGGGCTTTGCGGCTGGCGAAAGGCTGCTTGGCCGTTAGAGTGGCCGGACGGCGCGATGCGGAGAGATGGCATGGATCAGGCGGCGCGGACCTTGGCGGCGGCAGTGGATGAGGCCCGGCAGTGGGACCGGCTGATGGCGCTGGCGCGCATCGGCGCTATTCCGGGCGATGGCGTGAACCGCCAGGCGCTCACGGCGCTGGACCGCGCTGCGCGCCGTCTCGTCATCGGCTGGGCCGAGGCGGCCGGGGCACGGGTCTCCGTCGATGCGGCGGCCAATCTCTGGCTACGGGTGGAAGGCACGGACCCCGGCGCCAGCCCGGTGCTGACGGGCAGCCATATGGACAGCCAGCCCGCCGGCGGGCGGTTCGACGGGATTTACGGCGTCGTCGCGGGGCTGGAGGTGCTAAGCGCGCTCCGCGACAGCGGGATCACGCTCGACCGGCCGATCGAGGTCGTCGCCTGGACGAATGAGGAAGGGAGCCGCTTCGCGCCCGGCTGCATGGGCAGCATGGCCTGGTCTGGCCGCCGTCCGCTCTCGGCCTTCGCCGATATCACCGATGCCGAGGGGGTACGGTTCGGGGAGGCGCTGGCCGAGCATCTGGCGGCCGAGGCCGATCTGCCGCGCCGGCCGCTCGGCGGCCAGCCGCACTCTTATATTGAGCCACATATCGAGCAGGGGCCGCGCCTCGAAACGGAGGCGCTTGATATCGGCGTCGTCACCGGCATTCAGGGCAGCCGTTGGTTCACGGTGACGCTGACCGGCGCTTCCGCCCATGCCGGCACCACCCCGCTCTCTCTGCGCCGGGACGCATTGCAGGCGGCGGTGCGGGCCATTTCGGCGCTGAACGGGTTGATGGACGACCCCTCCGACCGGCTGCGCTTCACGATCGGCAGCCTGACCACCGAACCCGGCTCATCCAACAGCGTCGCCGGGCAGGTTCGTTTCACGATCGACCTCCGCCACCCCGAGGGGCTGCTGCTGGCCGAGCGCGGCGATGCGGTGGCGGGGACGATCGCCGGCGCCGCGGGGCCATCGATCGCGGTCACGGTGGCGGAGACCTTCAGCGCCCCTCCGCTCGATTTCGACCCGGCGATCGTCGATAGCGTCGCCGCCGCGGCTGAGGCTTTAGGACTGCGCTGGACCCGGATGCCTTCGGGCGCCTTCCACGACGCCCAGCTGGTGGCGGGTGTGGCGCCAAGCGGAATGATCTTCGTCCCAAGTCTCGATGGCGTCAGCCACAATCCGGCCGAATTCACGACGGCGTCACAACTGGCGGCCGGAACGCGGGTTCTTGCCGCAGCGCTGGCAACCCAAGGAAAAATCATAAACTAGTTAACTTTTTTAAAAATTTGGAGAAGCTTTTCCGATCTATGCTGTTGAGCGAGGCTCAGGTGGGTGCTTTCCTCTCGGAAGATCGAACTAATTTGTATCGTGTAGCGCCGGAAGACGTTATAGGGCTTCGATGGCAACCCAATTGACTGCGCCGAATGCGTGAGATCTGCCCGAGGTAGTGCCTGAGGGCTGCGGGATACCCTTGCAAGTCGACCCGTGGAAGGTTTGAGAGAGATGGACACAGCGAGCCAGTTTACCCCCGAGGGTTCCGGCCGCATTGACGAGGCTTCCGTCGGCCGCGAGCCGGGCCTCCACACATGGCTTGTCGGCGCCCTGGCGATCGCCCGGTATCACGGGGTTGATCTCGACCCGACGACATTCCGGCTCGACCCTTCCATCCCGGTGCCCTCACCGGCCGTTCTGGTGGAATGGGTGCGCGAGCAAGGGATGTGGGCCAAGGGCGTGCGCCTGAAATGGCAGCAGCTGCTGCGTCTGGACTCGACCGGCCCTGTTCTGCTGCTGATGAAGGATGGCGGCGCCGTCCTGATGACGGAAGCCGATTCGAACCGAAACCTCGTCTTCGTCAAGGAGCCGACGATTTCCGGCGGCGGCGTCGCCGTTCCGGTCGATGAGTTGCGCCTGTCCCAGGTCTGGGATGGCGAGGCGATCCTGATCAGACCGCAGCGTACCGACAACGATCAGGACACGCCGCTGAGCTTCGCCTTTCTGAGCAAGTTGGTGTTGATGGAGCGCGGCATCATGCGCTCGGTGACATTCGCCTCGGTGATTATCACCATCCTGACGATCGCGCCGGTGTTGCTCGTCTACTCGGCGGTGCAGCGGGTCTTGCAATACCAGAGCATGAGCACGTTGCTACTGGTCGCGATCATCCTTGTGCTGATCGTGATCCTGGATGCGGTGCTGGAACATGCCCGCGGCAATCTCTTGCAAGTCCTGTCGACACGTATCGACTCTCGCATTCAGCTCTATGTTTTCAAGCGGCTGCTCTCGCTGCCCCTGGATTACTTCGAGCGCACACAGACGGGCGTCATCGGCCAGGCGATGGGCCGTATATACCAAATCCGTGAGTTTCTCACCGGACGGCTGCTAACGACCTTCATCGACGGCATCATGCTGGTGATGCTCCTGCCGGTGATGTTCTTCATGTCGGCGACCTTGTCATGGACGATCGTTGCCGCCGCCGGGCTGATCATGCTCATTATCGCGGTCTTCCTGCGGCCTATCCGCGTCCTCTCGGGCAAGGTGTCCGCCGCCGAATCACGAAAATTCTCGGTGCTGGTCGAAAGCCTCCACGGCATCAAGACCGTCAAGTCCTTGGCGCTGGAATCGGCCCGCTATAGTCAATGGGATGAATATGTCGCTCAGGCGGGCGATCTCCGGCTGCAAGCCGGCCGCCTTGCCCTTTGGCCGAATACCTTGTCGATGCCCTTGCAACGCTATTGCCAATTTGGCGTCATGCTGCTCGGTGCCTATCTCGCCGTAACAAGCACAAACGACGGTGAGATCGGTTCCTTGATGGCATTCACCATGCTGTCCATGCGCGTCGCTTCGCCGCTGGTCGGTTTCGCCAAGCTGATGCAGGATTTCGAGGACGTGCGGGCCACAATGGGCGAGGCCCAGGCCGTCCTGAACAACCCGCCGGAGATTCGCGGGATCGATCGCGGGCTGCGGCCGGTCTTCGCCGGGGCGATCGAGTTCGATGGCGTCTCCTTCACCTATAATGGCTCGCAGCGGCCGGCGCTGGATGACGTGAATTTCTCGGTGCCGCCGGGCACGATGCTCGGCCTCGTCGGCCGCAGCGGCTCAGGCAAGTCCACGGTCACGCGCCTTCTTCAGGGTATCAGCCGGGATTATTCGGGCTTCTTGAAAATTGACGGGGTTGAGCTGCGTTCGATCAATCTCCGCCATCTGCGCCGCAACTTCGGCGTTGTCTTGCAGGAGAATTTCCTGTTCCGCGGCTCCATTCGGGACAACATCATCGGCGGCCGCCCGGGGCTGACGATGGAAGACGTGGTGCGTGCCGCGCGCCTCGCGGGCGCCGAAGAGTTTATTGAGCGTATGCCGGCCGGCTACGACACCTTCATTCAGGAAGGCTCCCCCAACCTCTCGGGCGGGCAACGCCAACGTATCGCGATCGCCCGCGCACTTATCGTCGATCCCAGACTGATGATCCTCGACGAAGCGACCTCGGCGCTCGACCCCGAGAGTGAGGCCCTCGTCAACGCCAATCTCAAGCGCATCGGCGCCGGGCGGACGATGGTCATCGTCTCCCACAGGCTCGCCTCGCTTGTGGATTGCACCGCGATCATCGTCATGGATCGCGGCACCGTGCTCGATGTCGGGACTCACCCCGAACTCGTCGAGCGCTGCTCGGTCTACCGGATGCTGTGGCTGCAGCAGAATCGCCATATGACTGAAAACCAGGGAAATACTCGCCATGGCTCGCCAACTCCTGTCCTCGCGCAAGGCGACTGATCCCCAGGGTGACGCTTTGGCGGTGCTGGAGTTCCAATCTCCCACCGCCGCCCTGATCGCGACGCCGGTTCCAAAATCGGCGCGGAGCGTCACCTTCTGGGTCGGAATCGGCGTCATCGCGGCCGTTGTCGCCTCCTGCGTCATCAAGACGGATAAGGTGGTCTCGTCGCCGGGAAGCCTCGTCTCGACCGAGCCGACGACGCAGATTTCAGCCTCTGGAAACCTCGATCGTACGCAACATCCTGGTGCATCCCGGCCAGCATGTAGCCAAAGGGCAGGTGCTCGCGGAACTCGACCCCACCTTCTCAACCGCCGATATGCAGTCGGATCAGGACGAGGTCGATAACTATACCGCGGAGATCGAACGGCTGAAGGCGCAGCTGGCGGGCACGGCCTATCAGCCGACCGTAACGAACAGCAACACGGCGATGCAGTTGCAGACCTACAACGAGTTGCAGGCGCAGTCGCAGGCGGGCATCGCGAATTTCGACCAGCAGATCGCAAGCCTTCAGGCGGTCCTTCAGCAGTCCGTGGCCGATTCCCGGCAATATGCTGAACGACTGGCCTTGGCGAACACTGTTGAGGCGATGCGAAGCCAGCTGCAGCAGTTGCAGGTTGGCAGCCGGCTCGATTCCTTGGCCGCGGCCGACAACCGCCTCGCCATGGCCGGCGATCTCGCCGATGCGGAGGCCAGCGCCAGAAAGGCCGAGAGCGATATCGCTTCAACCCGGGCCCAGCGCGAGGCTTTTATTAAGCAGTGGTATTCGGGTCTCGACCAGCAGCTGCAGCAGGCTGAGATCAGCCTCGCCCCGGCGCAGCAGTCTCTCACCAAGGATCGTGTGATCCACCAGCTTGTCATGCTGCGCGCCCCGTCCGAGGGGGTTGTTCTCAACCTGTCAAATGCGTCGGTCGGTTCTGTTCTGTCGCCGGGCGAACAGTTCATCAGCCTGACGCCGCTCGGCACCCCCCTGCAAGGCGAGGTTGATCTCAGCGGCGAGGAATTCGGGCTTCGTCAATGTCGGCGATCATGTCAGTCTGCAGCTGACCACCCTGCCCTTCCTGATGTTTGGCGATCTGAAGGGGACGGTGGAATCTGTCAGCTCGAACTCCTTCAACCCGGAGGAGGTGCAAGCCGGGACCGTATCGGATATCTCCGGCCAACAAGCGAATGGTCTGTTCTACCGCGTTCACGTCAAGATCACGGAAAACAAGCTCCACAACATTCCGGAGGGCTTTGTTCTGACCCCAGGCATGCCTCTGACCGCGGATATTCAAATAGGCAAGCGAACCATCATTGCCTTTCTGCTGAAGCGCGTGTTGCCGGCCTTCACGACTGGCATGCGCGAGCCCAACTGAGCATGGCCTCCGTCCTGGGGTAACCAAGGATGCTGGTGGTGACCCCTTGCGGTCGTCGCCTCTCCTGCTCAGACTGGTTGGATTGGAGGGGAGAAATCCTTTGGTTTTCGGTTGGCTTAACTTCAGCGGGGCATCGGGGCTTCTCAAGAAAGGTGAGGCCGCGCTGGATGCCGGCGACCTGGATGCCGGCTTCAAGCTTGTAGCCCGCGCAGCCCAGGCCAAGCTTCCAGCCGCCGAATATCGCATCGGCCTCTGCTATCTCCAGGGCAAGGGTGTGCCGGTCAGCCGATCCGAAGGCCGGCGCTGGCTCGAACTCTCCGCCACCCAAGGCTTTTCCGAAGCTCAGGCGGCGCTCGCCACCCTGCTCATCACCGGCCATGTCGAGGAGCCCTCGCCCGCCGGTCGGCAGGCGCTTTTCACCGACCAGACATCAGCGCAGCCGGATTTCATCGCCGCCGAGGGCTGGGCGCGCCGCGCCGCCGAGAGCGGATCGGGCGATGGCCAGGCGCTTCTCGGCTATATATTGAGTGTCGGCCCCGAGGCCATTCGTAACCTCGAACAGGGCGAAGCCTGGTACAGCCGTGCCGCGAAAAGCGGCAGCGCCCAGGGCAAGCTCGGGCTCGGCCTCGCCATTTTGCGGCGCGCGGGCACCGACCCCGCGATGCAGGTCGGCGGCCTCACGGAAATCGCCGACGCGGCCGAGCTTGGGCTGCCGATGGCCCAATATCTTCATGGCGTGCTGCTGGAGCATGGGGTCGGCGTCGAGAAGGACATGCCGCGCGCCACCAAGCTTTACCAGAAGGCGGCCGCGACCGGCCTGCGCTCCGCCATGGCCCGCCTCGGGCTCGCGCTCCTGGAAGGCCGTGGCACGAAGCCGGACCCGGTGGCCGGCGAATCCTGGCTGCGGCGCGCCGCCCTCGCGGGGGATATCGAGGCCGCGGCCATGATCGGGGACATCTACGCCAAGGGCGGGGCCTTGCCGCCAAATTTCGCGGAAGCGGCGGTATGGTTTCAGCGCGCGGCCGAAGGCGGCCACACGATGGCGGCACGGGCGCTCGGCATGCTCTATCTGACCGGCGCCGGCGTTGCCCGCAACGCCGATGAAGCCGCCCTGTGGTTCGACCGCGCGGCCACCGCCGGCCATACGCGGAGCCAGGTCGATCTCGCCAATCTCGTCTTGCAAGGCAATGTCCGCGATGGCGATCCGGACCGGATGCGCTCCTGGTTCGAGCAGGCAGCCGAAAGCGGCGATCTGATCGCGGCCTTCAACTTCAGCGTCTGCCTGTCTCGCGGCTTTGGCGTGGAGCGTGACCCCGAACGGGCCGCCTTCTGGATGCATCGCGCGGCGGACGGTATCGTCAACGCTCAATTCCATTATGGCCGCATGCTGCTGGATGGGACCGGGGTCCCGACCGATGCCGCCGCGGCCCGCATCTGGTTCGCCAAGGCGGGTGACGCCGGCATGGCCGATGCGCTGGTGGCTCTGGCCGAGATGATGGTGAACGGGCGCGGCGGCTCGCGCGACCATTTCGAGGCGGCACGGCAATTCGCCCGCGCCGCCGAGCTGGGGCACGGCGGCGCCATGTTCGGCTTGGGCGCGCTCTACGGGGGCGGCCATGACGTGCCCATGGATCGTGCCGCCGCCTTCCGCTGGTTTCGCCAAGCGGCCGAGCGCAGCCATCCGCAGGCGCAACTCATGCTCGGCCGCTATCTCCGTCTGGGTCTCGCCGGGCCGCCCGATCTCGACGAGGCCCGGATTTGGTTCACCCGCGCACTCGATAGCGGCCTCAGCGAAGCGGCGACCGAGCTTGCGAATCTCAATGCTCAGCAATCCTCGCATGCCCGGCCCGAGCCCATCGAGCTGACCGATTCGCTGCGGGTGCAGCCGGCCGCGAAAAGCGCCATGGGTCCGCAGCTCCTCCACAACTGAGCAATGCCCGACACAAACCGGCCGCAGCCGCCTTTGCGCTCCGACTGGCTGCTGGGCACGCCCAAGGCGCGCACACGGCCGGAAGCCATCGAATTGGCGATCGATGCCTGGGGCCGTGGCCAGGCCGCGTTCGAGGCGGGCGATCTTGCCACCGCCCGCTATTGGGCCGAGCGGGCGATGCGGCTTGGGCCGCAGGACACCCAGGTTCGTTTTCTGCTCGGGATCGTGCTGCTGCGCCAGCGGGACAGAGCCGCCCTCGCGATTTTCCAATCGCTCGTCACCGTCTCCGATACCGTGCCGGCGCATCGCGGCCTTGTGGCGGCAGCAGCCCTCTGCGGCGATCGCGCGGAGATGGCGCGGTCGACCGCAGACCTGCTGGCGCGGTTCGCACCCCCTCGCGATGCGGAATTTCCCGGGCTCGCCGCGCATGCGGCGGCGGCGGCGGGCCTTCCCGGCTGGTGCGGGGCGGATGCCGCCGGGCGCGTCACGATCTCCACGGCGGACGGGATCACCTGCACCATCGATGATCGCGCGATCGTCCCCCGCCGGCATGCCGACGGCCGATGGGCTCTGCCAAAAACCTGGGTCACGGCCGAGCGGCTGGCGGTGACGATGGGCGAGCGCCACCTGCTCGGCAGCCCGGTCGATCTTCAGCGCCGGCGGCGGATTGAGGGGTTTGTGGAAGGCTCGGCCGGCGGCCTGCGCGGCTGGGCCTGGTGCCCGGCTGACCCCGAGGCGAAGGTCCAACTCACCGTGACCGCTACCCGTGGCCGGCTGCCCGCCATCACGGTGGAGACAGCGGAGCCGGCGCGGTTTCCGAACCAGGACGGGCTGACCACGCCGCGAGCCTTTCATCTGCCGCCGGAGGGTCTGAACCGCCACCCTGGCCCTCTCCATGTGCGGGATGCTGAGGGGCGTGACCTGACCGGCAGCCCGCTCGACCCCGGTCTTTGGCGACAGGCCGCCACCGCCGCCGCCCGGCTCGCGAACCTGCCCGCCGCCGACGGCGGGGCGAAAGCGCGTGGCTCCCGACCGACCTCCCGCGTCCTTCCGACGGTCATCCCGATCTGGGCCGATTCGCCGCCCCCTGAACGCCGAACGGCGCCGCGTCGCACCCGGCTGATGCCGGCGGTGATCATCCCGGTCTATCGCGGGGTCGAGATGACGCTCGCCTGCCTCACGCGCGTGCTGGCAACAGTGCCCGATCGCACGCCGGTCATTGTCGTGGACGATGCCGGGCCGGAGCCCGAACTCAGCGAGGCGCTCGACCGGCTGGCGCGCGCCCATCGCGCCCGGCCCGGGGGCGTCCGGCTGATCCGCAACCCCCGCAACCTCGGCTTCCCGGCCAGCGCCAATATCGGCATGGCGGCGGCGGGGCCGAGGCGCGATGTGGTTCTGCTCAACAGCGATGCGATGGTCCCGCCCGGCTGGCTGGAGCGGCTGCGGGACGCCGCCTGGTCCGCGCCCGATATCGGCACTGTCGCCCCGCTCTCAAACGACGCGACCATCCTCAGCTACCCCTATCTCGACCAGCAGCAGCCGCCGCCGGATGCGAAGATGCTCGACCGGATCGATCGCCTGGCCGCCCGCGCCAATGGCGGCGGGACGGTCGAGATCCCGACCAGCGTCGGCTTCTGCATGTATATCCGTGGCGATTGCCTGGCCGAGACTGGCCTCTTTCGCCCGGAAATCTTTGCCCAAGGCTATGGCGAGGAGAATGATTTCTGCCTCCGCGCCCGCCATCTCGGCTGGCGGCATGTGGCGGCGAGCGGGATCTTCGTCGGCCATATCGGCGGCCAATCCTTCCGTGCCGCGCGCGAGCACCTGCTCCGCCGTAACCTCGATCTGCTGGAGCGGCTGCATCCGGGCTACCACGACCTTATCGCCGCCCATATGGCCGCCGACCCCCTGGCGGACGCCCGCCGGCGGCTCGACCTCGCCCGCTGGCGCGCGCTGCGGCCGCCGCCCGCGAAGGCTGGCGCGGTCATCCTGATCACCCATGATGAAGGTGGCGGCGTCGAGCGGCAGATCGGGGTCCGCGCCCGGGCGCTGGCGGCGGAAGGCTTCAGACCCGTCATCCTGAGACCGGGCGCCGACGGCCGTTGCCTGGTGTCGCCTGCCGAAGGCCCGACTGATGCGGTCAGTGATGTCTGGCGCGATGGCTTCCCCAATCTCCGCTTCACCGTTCCGGCAGAGTTGCCGGAACTCGCGGCTCTGTTGCGGCGGGAAAGGCCCGCCCATGTCGAACTGCATCATCAGCTCGGCCACAACCACGCGCTGCTGACACTGCCTGGCCTGCTCGGCGTGCCGATGGATGTCTTCGTTCAT
Source organism: uncultured Pseudomonadota bacterium (assembly GCA_963745125.1). Classification (GTDB taxonomy): domain Bacteria; phylum Pseudomonadota; class Alphaproteobacteria; order Acetobacterales; family Acetobacteraceae; genus Acidisoma. Next base: position 282,662 of record CAVUWB010000005.1, on the reverse strand, counting down.
GACTATGCGGCGATCTGCCCGCGCGTGACCTTGGTGACGACCTCTCACCGCTATTGCGGGGAGCCCGAGATCGCGCAATGCGAAGCCTGCGTCGCCGATCTCGGCAGCCGCCTGCGCGAGGAGATTTCGGTGGCAGACCTCCGTCAGCGCACCGCCGCCGATCTGTCGGCGGCACGGCAGGTCGTTTTCCCTTCGCCCGATGCCGAGAAGCGGCTGCGGCGTTATGTGCCGAGGCTGCGGAGCGCCGTCACGCCCTGGGAGGTGGATGCGGCTGGTCCCTGGCTGAAGGACGGCGCGACCGGAGAGGGGAACGGCGCCCGGCGGCGACATTCGGCGAATGGGCGCCGCCGCGTGGCGATCATCGGCGCGATCGGCACCGAGAAAGGATATGACGTCACCCTGGACTGCGCGCGGGATGCGGCGCGGCGAGATCTGCCGCTGGAGTTCGTCGTCATCGGCTACACACATGACGACTTGCGGCTGATCGACACCGGCCGGGCCGAGATCACCTATCGTTTCGCGCCTGACAGGGCAGTGGCGGAGATCACGGCGCAGGGCGCCGATCTCGCCTTCATCCCCTCGATCTGGCCGGAAACCTGGTGCTTCGCCCTCAGTGACGCTTGGGCCGCGGGCCTGAAGGCAGCGGTCTTTGACATCGGCACGCAGGCAGAGCGCGTGCGGGCTACGAACAAAGGCTGGGTTTTGCCATTGGCGCTGCCGCCGTTAGCGATTAACAACGCCCTGATTGCTCTCGCGGATGGGCAAATTTAAAGGAAATCGTCATAGAGTGCATGGCAAATAGTCAACGGACTTATCTGCCCAGCCTCCGATGCGATATGAACGCGCTTCGTGATGCGAGAAGCAACCTTCCTGCGGCCCGCCTGAAGATATGAAATTGTGAGGCTCTGAATGTCCCAGTCCGAACGGCAAATCCAAGCCCGGCCCACCGAAAACCGGGTGCAGGAGCTGCGGGCCTCGGCCCATCTCATGACTTTGGATACGGGCACCTTCTGCCTCGTGAACGGCTCTCCCAAGCTGGCGGAGGACAATGTTTCCGGGGTTCGCGTCTCCGTCACCGACCCTGGCGACCCTAACGTCACCATCGCCGGCTTTCGGTCCGATGGCTGGCTCACCGCGGGCGGCGATTCCGCCCTCATCCGTGTCCTGTCCGGGCCCGCGCAGATCCTCATCACCATCTACCAGCACATCGGCGCCTCCGCAGAGAACGCGCCCAAGCTCCGCGTCCTCCGGCTGTCAGAGCCCGTCGCCGAGGGGCCGGCATCGAACGGCACCCCGGCCGTGACCGGCATTCGCCGCCCGGTGATGGTCTTGACCGAGCCGCACGACATCATCGCCCATGTCCAGCGGGCGGGCGATACCGGCCGCGCCTTCGGCGAGTGGGTGGGCACGCCCGGCAGCCAGGCGGCGATTGAGGGGTTCAGCCTGACAGCGCCGAAGGATCTGGAACCTGGCGATCTGACCTATCAGGCGGTGCTCGGGCGCGGCTGGATGTCTCCCTGGTCCGAATCCGGCCAGTTCTGCGGCAGCCGGGGCATGGCGCTGCCGATCCTCGGCCTCAAGGTGAAGCTCAGCGAGGCCGCCGCGCAGCACTACGATCTTCGCTATAGCGCCAGCTTCGTGGACGGCACGAAGCTCGAGAACCTGCGCAGCGAGGATGTCTGCGAAACCCCGTCGCTCGCGGCGCTTGAGGCGGTGCGCATTGAACTCACGCCGAAATCAGGCGCAAAAGGGGCCGCCGCCGCGAAAACGGAAACGGCGCCCGACAAAGGCAAAGCGGCTTCGGCCGCCGCCACGAAAGCCGCGCCCAAGCCGGCGAAGGGGAAGACCGCGCCGCGGTAGGAGCCACCCGCCGGCCGCTCAGCTCGGCCAAGCCGGAATCGGCCGGCACACTAGGGGGCGCCTTGATCGGTGCCGTCTCACGCGGTGCCGCCCTCGGCACCGCCAATCGAGCGTTGGCGGCGCCGGGATGAGACCAAATGGGCTTTGGATAGGACAACGCTTCGTTGCGCTTTCTCTTCGTTCACCAGAATTTCCCCGGCCAATATGTGCATATCGTTCGGCGCCTCACCGAAGATATGCATGACGTGGTTTTCCTGAGCGAGCCGAACGCCAACCACATGGCCGATGTCCGCAAGATCGCCTACGTCTCCCCCCGGGTATCCGACGAGCGTATCCACGAGCATGCGCGCGAATTCGAGATGGCGGTGCGGCGCGCCGAAGCGGCGGCCACGGCGGCGCGGCAGCTCCGCGCGCTGAACTTCGTCCCCGACATCATCATCGGGCATCATGGCTGGGGCGAGTTGCTGAACATGCAGGACGTCTTTCCGCAGACGCCGCTGCTTGGATATTTCGAGTTCTTCTATAACCTCGTCGGGCAGGATGTCGGTTTCGACCCGGAATATCCGGTTCCCGAACATCGGCTGCCGATGGTCCGTATGAAAAATGCCGTCAATCTGGCGGCTCTTTCGGTCCCCGGCGCCCATGGGCAGACGCCGACGGAATGGCAGTTGGGAACCTACCCTGCCTGGAGCCGGGACCGGATCAGCCTGCTGCGCGAGGGCGTCGATCTTGCGCAATGCTGCCCGGCCCCGCCACGGGCGAGCCGCCGCTTCACCCTACCCGACGGCTTCCAGCTGGAGGCGAAGCACAAGCTCGTCACTTACATCGCGCGCAATCTGGAACCCTATCGCGGCTTTCACATCTTCATGCGCTCCCTGCCGGCGCTTCAGGCGGCACGCCCTGACCTGCATGTGACGCTCGTCGGCAACGACCAGCCGGGCTACGGCGCCTTGCCGACCGACGGCTCCTCCTGGCGCGAAACCATCATGCGCGAAATGAATGGCAAGCTTGATCTGGAGCGCATCCATTTCCTCGGCCAGGTTCCGTACGACACGCATATCGCGCTGCTCCGCCGGTCCGATGCGCATGTCTATTTCACCTATCCCTTCGTCGCCTCCTGGTCCCTGCGGGAGGCGATGGCTGTGGGCACCCCCATCATCGGCAGCGATACCTTGCCGGTGCGGGAATTCATCACCCATGAGAAGACCGGGCTGCTGACACCATTCCTGAGCCCGGACAAGCTTGCCGATACCGTCCTCCGCCTTCTGGAGGACAACAAGCTGAGCCAGAGGCTGGGCGTGAATGCGCGCCTGTTCGCCGAAGCGCATCTGAACCGGGAGACCTATCTCGCGAACTACGGCGCCCTGATCGAGCGGTTGACCCATCAGCCTCTGCTACCGCCCAAGCGCGCCACGGTGGCCACGACCTCCGCCAAAAGACCCGCCCGGGCGCTGGCCGGAAAATGACCCAGGCTGACGCCCCGCCGCCGACGCCGGTGATAGGCGGGCCGAAGGGCATCCGCTTCGATTTCAACGAAGGCGCCCGGGTCGCGCTGCCCGCGCGGGAAACCGGCCTTTGGCGCGTCCGGCTCTCCGACATCGGCACCGCCAACACGCTCTACGAATCCACCCTGCAAGCCGGCATGGTGATGAGCGCGAAGAAGTGGTTCTTCCGCTGCCGGATCGAAGTTTTCGACGATGAAACGCTCATCCTCGATCACAGCTATGACGCGCGCGGCCAGGACGTATTGATCAGGTTCCATATCGGGACACTGGGTGACCTTGTCGCCTGGTTTCCCTATGCGGCGGCCTTCGCGGCACTCCATGGTTGCCGCCTCACCTGCTGCATGTCGCCCCTGATCATTCCGCTCTTCCGGGACGCCTACCCCCATATCCGCTTCGTCACACCCGCCGAGGCCGATGACCGGCCCTACTACGCCACCTACAAGATGATGATGTTCTTCGGGGACCGTGAGCGGCAGTGGAATACCTGCGAAGGCCGCAGCCTCAGCCTGCAGGAGAACGCGGCCTATCTGCTCGGCATTCCGCCGGGCGAGCGCCGGCCCATGCTGAGCCCGCCTGATGAAAGCCGCCCGATCGCCGAGCCCTATGTCTGCATCGCGACGCAGGCGACGGGGCAGGCCAAATACTGGAACAATCCAGACGGCTGGGACCAGACGGTCGCCTTTCTTAGAAGCCTCGGTCTGCGCGTCATCTGCATCGACCAGAAAGCGGTCGTTTCGGTCGGCAATATCCGCCACGCCATGCCGCGCGATGCCGAGGACGAAACCGGAGACCGCCCGCTTGTCGAGCGGGCGCGCTGGCTGCGGCATGCGACGCTCTTTATCGGGCTGTCGTCGGGCCTCTCATGGCTGGCCTGGGCGGCGGGCGCGCCGGTGGTGATGATCTCCGGCTTCACCCACCCCACGAACGAATTCGCCACACCCTATCGCGTCATCAACTGGCATAGCTGCAACAGTTGCTGGAACGATGACACGGCCTCTTTCGATGCCGGTGATCGCGCGGATTTCCTCTGGTGCCCGCGCCATAAGGGCACGCCGCGCATGTTTGAATGCAGCCGGCTGATCACGGCGCATCAGGTCATCGCCGCGATCAAGCGCGTACCGGCGATCACGGCTCTCCTGGCCGCGAACCGCGCCGTGGCGTGAGCGGGGCCGCCGTCGCGGTCTTGTGGAGAAACCGGGTGGTGAGCAGTACCGCCGCCGTGGTGATGCCCGCCATCAACCCCAGCCAGATGCCGCGCAAGCCGAGGCCGCAGGCGAAGGCGAGCCAGGCGGCCAGCGGCACCCCCAGCAGCCAATAGGAGAGCAGCGCCAGCATCAGCGGCACGCGGGTATCCTGCAACCCGCGCAAGGACGCCATGGCGATGACCTGCGTGCCGTCCGCGAACTGGAACAGAGCGATGAGCGAGAGCAACGCGGAGGCCACGGCAATCACCGGCGCAGCATGGGTGAAGATGCCGGCGATGGCGGTGGGCGCGAAGAGCATCAGTGCGGAGCTGATACATTGGGCGGCGAGCATGACCGCGAAACCGGCAAGCCAGGCGCGGCGGATACCCGCCCGGTCACCGCGCCCGACCGCACGGCCCACCCGCACCGTGACGGCCATCGACACGCCAAGCGGCACCATGAAAAAGGTGGAGATGGTGATCAGCGCGACCTGATGGCCGGCGACCACGACGGTGCCGAGCCGCCCGGCCATCACCGTGCCCGCCGAGAACATGCAGATTTCGAGCACGATGCTCACGGCGATGGGGACGCCCAGCCCGAGCAGGCGGCCAAGGATGCGCGCATCCGGGCGCCAGGCGCCGATGAGCCAGGCCCCCGACGGATACCGGCCCGACAGGCGTATCCAGCCGAGATAGGCAGCGGCCTGCACCCAGAAAATAAGCGCGATCGCGAGACCCGCGCCCTGCGCACCATGGCCCCGCAGCACGCCCAACAGAGGCAGGTCGGCGCCGTCCACCAGGATATAGGCGCCCGGCAATAAAGCGATGAGCCCGACCCCACCGCAGATCATGGTCGGCCGGGTCATCGAAAGCCCTTCCGACACACCTCGGCAGGCGCCGAGCACCCCAAGCGCCGGCATCGACCATGCCGCCGCGCGCAGGAAGCTCGCCACACCCGGGCGAACCGCCGGCGGCAGGCCGCTCACATGCGCGAAGGCCGAAGCGCCCAACGCCAGAACCAGGCCGGCAAGAATTCCGGCACCGAAACCGAGCATGAGACCCTGGGCAAGGAAATGCCCGACCTCCTGCCGCCGGTCAGCCCCGTCAAGCGTCGAGACCGCCGGTTGCAGGGACATCGTGAGCCCTATGACCGCCATGAAGAGGACGATCCAGGCACCGCTACCGACGGCAACGGCCGCGAGGACGGCAGCGCCGAGGTGGCCGGCGAAAATCGAGATGACGACATCGGCGCCGATGCCGAAAATCTGGCCGGCGACAAGAGGAATCGCGAGCGGAACAAGCGCGCGCACCTCGCCCGGAAACCCGGATTCCTTGACCTGCGGCGGAGCCCCCTGCAAAGCTCGCCCCTATTGTTCCGCCGTCGGGAAATCCCCGGGCGCCATGCGGCAGCCGGCCGGCGGTGTGCCGGGAAAGCGCGTCCAGGTCTGCGTCCTGCCGAGCGACTGGATCAGGAAATATCCCCGAAGTTTGAGAATCCCCGGTGCGGCCAGGAAAACCCGCGCATCGTAGCTATGCCCGCTCTTAGGATTCATGATCCGGCCGACCCAGGCGTCTCCGTGTGGCTGCAACCCCGTGATGAAGACGAAATCGCACTGACTCCGATGGTTCCATGTCGTGGGCATAGGGTCCGTCGGATGGTCGAACTCGAAGCCGACCAGCGCACCGCACAATATCTGCCAACCACAGGAATAGATCTGCACGACGCCCTGATTCTGCTCAAGCGCCCAATAGCCGATCGCGTTCGGGGTCCTGGGCTGGTCCGCCCGCGCCTTCCCCGGTGCCCAGACCAAGGCCAGCACGGCAAACAGGACGATGGCCAGGCCTCTGGGCCGGCCAGATCGTCCCGCCTTGGGTCGGGTGGCTCGCTGCATCTCCAGTGTCTCAAGCCTTCATGGGTCCACGCGCCCTATGTGGCCCTTCCGCGCATTTGCGTCCATCGCTTCCCGGTTCGGCCAGCGGGTATGATTTGGGGGTCGCCATAAGACCGTTTAAGCCTCGGCCGTTTTATCGCGCAGGAGCCCGTGATGCCCGCCTTCCACGACGCCTTCCGCCCCCGCTTCCGGTTCGCCTTCCCGGTCGCGGCGGCACTCCTCGCCGCGACGGCGCTCTCGTGGCCCGGAGCGGCGCGGGCGCAGGCGACGATCCCCTCCCAGCTTATCGGCGCCTGGGGCGCCGATAGCAGCTGCACGGCGGATGTGGTCGTTTTCCGGGCGGACGGAACCGCGGTCGATACCGGGGCGGTGGCCGGCACGCCACGCACCACCTATGCCACGAACGGCGACACCATCACCTTCACCCAGGGCGACAACACCGGCTCCTTCGCGCTGGCGGTGGGGGACGCGGCGATCGCCTGGTCAAACGGAAGCTCGATTGTGCTGAAGGAGCGCTGCGCCGATCAGAGCCAATTCGCGGGCGAGCAAGGGCCGGTGTCCGCGCCCGCCTCCCTCTACGATCAAGTCCGCGCGCTGGCGGCGGAACCGCTGCAATTCAACGGGGTCGCCATCAAGGTCATCAGCGTCGAGGGCCGTACGGCGCTCGCCCCTGCGGGGAACGGTGTGTTGTACAGCGAGGTCATCGCCCGTCCCGCCCCGGGAACGGTGGGTGGCACGGCGGCGCTGCTCTACCGCATCTTCCCGACGGTCGCGGCCGCCACGGCCCATGTCTCTCTCTCCGCCGATGCGCGCACGAGCTTTGTCTACGAACATCGTGGCGCCGGCTTCTTCTCAACCGCCTCGGCGAAGGATGAGGGCAGTTTGACGACAGCGCAGCCGGTCACGATCGATTGCCTGCGCTTCCATCCGAAAGGAACGGACACGGTCGCGATCAGCTGCTTCGCGCAGATGCCGGGGTCGCGGCTGGTGGCCGGCGGGCGGCAGACCTTTCCCCTGCCTACAGGCGCCAAGCCCAACGAGATGGGCTCCACGGACGATCTCAACGAGACGCTCGACCTCACCGGCCTGGCAATCGACACGCTGCGCGGCCTGCCGGCGCCGGGTACAACGCCGTAAATCGCCGCTTAGAGCAGATCCCGATCATATGGAATCATCTGATCGGGTGAAGATGCTCGTAAAAACAAAGAGCTAGAGCGGTGACTGTGAGCGTAAGCGAATAGGAAACGCTCTAGCGGGGCGCGTCGTGGTGCCCGGACATCTCCTCCCCGGCCGAGGGAGGCAGTCGGAGTGCCAGCCAGGCGGCGGGCAGCATCGCCGCCGCCACGACGAGGAAGGCCGCCGAAAAGGCCGGCAGGCTAGGGCGCGCATGGCCGCTGAGGGCGTCGAACGTCGCCAGCGCCGCCGCCCCGAGGGTGACGCCCATCGTCAGCGAAAGCTGCTGCAAGGTGCTGTAGAGGCTTGTCGCCTGGCTCATCCGTGACGGCGGAATATCGGCATAGGCGATCGTGTTGTAGGCGGTGAATTGCAGGGAGCGGAAAACGCCGCCCACCAGCAGCACGGCATAGATCGCGATGAGCGGCCAATCCGGACGGAACGCCGCCGTCAGCGCCACGACCGCCGCCGACAGCGCCGCGTTCACCGATAGCAAGGCGCGAAAGCCGAAGCGCCGCAGCGCGGGCTTGGCGATCGGCTTCACCGTCAGCGCCCCGGCCGCGCTGGCGAAGGTGATCAGCCCGCTGCGGAACGGGCTGAGCCCGAATCCCAGTTGCAGCATCAACGGCAGGAGAAAGGGTATCGCACCGATGCCGATCCGAAACAGCGAACCCGCGACCACCGAGGTCGCGAAAGTCGGAATGCGCAGCAGCGTGATATCGAGCAGCGGATGCGCGGAGCGCCGCGCGTGGATGACATAGGCCAGGGCCGCGAGCGCGCCGATGACGGTCAAACCCACCGCGAAGGAGGGCGGCAAGGCACCGCGCCCGAAGGATGACAGGCCCATGATCAGCCCCGCCATGCCGATCCCGGCAAAGACCTGCCCGACAATGTCGAAACCGGTGGCCTCGACACCGTCATCCTCGGAGATGAACAGCGTCACCAGGATAACGCCGACAATCCCGATCGGGATATTGATGTCGAAGATCCAATGCCAGGAGAGCGCGGTGACGAGAAAGCCGCCGACCGGCGGCCCGATCACCGGCCCCAGCAGCGCCGGCATCGTCAGCCAGGACATCGCGGCGACGAGATCAGCTTTCCCCACGCGCCGGAGCAGCAGAAGACGGCCCACCGGCACCATCATCGCGCCGCCGAGCCCTTGCAGGATGCGGGCGGCGATCAGCATCGCCAGGCTTTGGGAGGCGCCGCAGAGCACCGAGGCCAGGGTGAAGACGATAATGGCGGCGCGAAACACCGCCCGCGCGCCGTAGCGATCCGCGACCCAGCCGCTGGCCGGAATGAAGGCCGCGAGGCTCACCAGATAGGAGGTGATGACGATGTTCATCGACACCGGCGCGACATCGAAGGCTCTCGCCATCGCGGGCAGCGCCGTGGACACTACGGTCGAATCGAGGTTCTGCATGAAGAGCGCGCTGGCGATGATCAGCGCGGTGGTCCGCATCGCACGGGGCAGCGCGCGCCGCGCGCCCCCCTGCGAGCTTGTGGAGCCCTGGCCGGCCGAGGCAGGGCGCAGGGCGTCCGGCAAGCTTTAGGCCTCGATCTCGCTGCCGTCCTGGCTCCAGCGGGTGTGGAAGCTGCCCTCCTTGTCGAGGCGGCGATAGGTATGGGCGCCGAAATAGTCCCGCAGCCCTTGCAGCAGATTGGCCGGGCCCCGCGCCCGGCGCAGCCCGTCGTAATAGGCGAGCGAGGAGGAGAAAGCCGGCACGGCGACGCCATTCTCGACAGCGAGCACGATGACGCGGCGCCAGGCGGCTTCGGCCTTCACCACCGCGTCCCGGAAATAATCGTCGAGGAGCAGGTTGGAGAGCTTCGGGTCGCGCTCATAGGCTTCGCGAATGCGGTTGAGGAAGCGCGCCCGGATGATGCAGCCGCCGCGCCAGATGGTGGAGATCTCGCCGAAATGCAGGCCCCAGCCGAAGGTCTCGGAGGCGACGGTCATCTGCTCGAAGCCCTGCGCATAGGCGACGATCTTGGAGGCATAGAGCGCGTCGCGGATCGCGTTGATTTCCTCCGGGCTCGGTTTGCGGGTGGCGACAGCCGGATGTGGCAGGGCCTTCTCCGCCGCCGCCCGCATGGCGCGCCGGCCGGAGAGCGCGCGCGCGAACACGGCTTCCGTGATCGCCGTGACAGGCACGCCCATTTCAAGCGCGTTCTGCGCCGTCCACCGACCGGTCCCCTTCTGCTCGGCCTCATCGACGATGTTGTCGATCAGCGGGCCGCCGGTGCCATCGGTCTTGCGCAGCACGGCGGCGGTGATCTCGATGAGGTAGGAATCGAGGTCGCCCGTCTTCCATTCGGCGAAGATCTTGGCCATCGCCGGGGCATCGAGGCCGTAGAGCGTCTTCATCAGGTCGTAGGCTTCGGTGATGAGCTGCATATCGGCATATTCGATGCCGTTATGGACCATCTTGACGTAATGCCCCGCGCCCTCGGTGCCGATATAGGTGCAGCAGGGTGTGCCATCGACGGAGATCGCCATCTTCGTCACCATCGGCGCGATACGGTCATAGGCTGAGCGCTCGCCGCCCGGCATCATGCTCGGCCCTTCCAGCGCGCCTTCCTCGCCGCCTGAAATCCCCATGCCGATGAAGCGGATATCCGCCTCCTTGCAGCGCTTGAAGCGGCGGGCGGTATCGGTAAACAGCGAGTTGCCGCCATCGATGATGATATCGTCCGGCTCCAGATGGCCGATCAGCTCCTCGATCATGTCATCGACGGGCTTGCCGGCCTTCACCATGATGATGATCGCGCGCGGCTTGGCCAGCGCGTCGACAAACTCCTCGATCGTCTTGGCCGGGTGGAAGCGGCCTTCCGAGCCGTGCTCCGCCACCAGCTTGTCGGTGCGTTCATGATTGCGGTTGAACAGCGCCACCCCGAAACCCTTGTGGGCAGCGTTGCGGGCGAGGTTCGCCCCCATCACCGCCAATCCGAGGACGCCGATATCGGCCGCCCCGGCCTGTGCTTGCTCGCTCATGCTGCTCCCCTTTTCTGTTTTCGCTACCATCGCCGCTCTGCGCGAACCTAAAGCGCCCCGCTCAATACACCAGGGGGGCGCCCGCATAACCGCCAGCAAACGCGCTGAGACACATGAAACCTGCCGGCATTTGACTTGTCTATGTGGCGAGGCCGGCCCAGCTTTGAAGCCGCGCTCACCGCGCCCCGTTGCAAAACCCGGAGGACAGCATGCCCGCGCTTCACACGGAAACCTGCGTGCCGTGCCATGGCGGCCAGCCGCCGCTCACCCCCAGCGAGATCCAGGCGCTGCTGCCGGAAATACCGGGTTGGCGGTTGGACGCCGATGGGCGGAAGATCCGCCGTCGCTGGACCTTCCCCGATTTCCAGAAGGCGCTCGGTTTCGTCGTCGCGGTCGGCGGGGTGGCGGAAGCGGCGGGCCATCACCCAGACCTCGCCTTCGGCTGGGGCTATGCCGAGATTTCACTCCACACCCATGCCATCGGCGGGCTGCAAAGGGCGGATTTCGTCCTCGCCGCGAAGATCGACGCGCTGCCCGAAGCTGGCTGAAGGCGGGGGATTACGCCACTTTCCCACGCGCCACGATCCGGATCATCGCGTCGAGGCCTTCCGGCGTCCAAGCCGCCCGGCCGATGAACAAGCCATCGACATGAGGCAGGGCGATCAGTTCTTCGCCATTGGCCGGCGAGACCGAACCGCCATAGATGATCCGCGTCGCCATGGCGGCGGCCTCGCCCCAGCCGTCCACCAGCATCGCCCGCAATGCCGCGTGCCGCTGCGCCACATAGGCCGGGGGTGCGGCCTCGGCGGCGCCGATCGCCCAGCGCGGCTCATAGGCCAGAACCACGCGCGGCAAGGTCTCGGCCGTCTGGCCGCCGAGCGCGGTCATCACCTGATCGTGCAGCACGCTGTCCGACTGTTCCATGCGCCGGTCCTCGGCGCTTTCCCCCAGGCACAGAATAGGCTCCAGCCCGGCCAGGATCGCCGCATCGACCTTCCGCCGCACCAGCTCATAGGTTTCGCCGAAATGTTGCAGCCGCTCGGAATGGGCAAGCTCCACGAAGCGGCACCCGGCCTCCACCAGCATCGCCGCCGAGATTTCGCCGGTCCAGGCGCCGGACGTGTCCCAGTGCATCGTCTGGCCGCCGATCGAGACCGGAGAGCCGGCGAAGGCCTGCGCCGCCGTCGAGAGGGAGACGAAGGGCGGCAGCACGAAGATGTCGAGACCGCTGACAGGCTCGGCGGAAAGCAGCGCCCGCAACCCGCGCGCATAGGCTTCCGTCGCCGCAATGCCGTGGTTCATTTTCCAGCCGGTGCCGACCAGGGGTTTACGCATGCTAAACTCTCTGGCGTCTATCCACGGATGAGACCCTTTTCCGACGGGCTTGATTCTACGACGATAATCCTTACCGGAGGTGACACAACCCTGTGCCGGGGCGACGGATCGTGATCGCCGTGATCGGTGCCGGGCCAGCCGGGCTGATGGCGGCGGAAACGCTCGCACAAGGCGGCCAGAGCGTGACGGTCTTCGACCAGATGCCCTCTGCTGGCCGCAAGCTGCTGCTGGCCGGGCGCGGTGGGCTCAACCTGACCCACGCGGAGCCGCTGGACCTTTTCCTCACCCGCTATGGCACGGCTATGACACGGCTCTCGCCCGCCATCCACGCCTTCCCGCCGGAGGCGCTGCGCGCCTGGGCCGAGGGCCTCGGGCAGAGCCTTTTTGTCGGCACGAGCGGCCGGGTCTTTCCGCGCACGATGAAGGCCTCGCCGCTGCTGCGGGCCTGGCTGCATCGGCTCGGCGGCCTCGGCGTGCGCCTGGCGCTGCGCCATCGCTGGCAGGGTTTCGGCGCCGATCCGCGTGTGTTGCGCTTCGCCGATGCGCCGCCGGTCGCGGCCGAGGGCGTCGTTCTGGCGCTGGGCGGGGCATCCTGGCCGCGCCTTGGCAGCGATGGCGGCTGGGCACCGCATCTGGCGGAGCGCGGCATCGCCCTTTCCCCCTTCGCGCCTGCCAATTGCGGCTTCACCATCGGCTGGACCGATAGCTTCCGGCAGCGATTCGCCGGCACGCCGCTGAAAGCGGTCGCGCTGCGGGGCTTGGGCCGTGTCGCCAGGGGCGATGCCATGATCACCACCTATGGCATCGAAGGCGGCGCGGTCTATGCGCTGAGCGGGTTTTTCCGCGACGAAATCGCGGCGCGGGGCGCCTGCGACGTCACGCTCGATCTGCGGCCGGATATGCCGGAGGCATCGCTCGCGGCGAAGCTGCGCGGCCTGCGGCCAAGAGACAGCCTCTCCAACGGCCTGCGTCGCACGCTCTCGCTCGCGCCGGCCGCCATCAACTTGTTGCGCGAGGCTGAGCCTGCGCTCCCGCGTGACCCGGCGCGCCTCGCGGCCCTGATCAAGGCGGTGCCGCTGCGGCTGGTCGGCTGCCAGGGTCTCGACCGCGCCATCTCCTCCGCCGGCGGTGTTACCTGGGATGAGGTCGATGACCGCCTCATGCTCCGCCGCCTCCCCGGCGTTTTCGTGGCCGGCGAGATGCTGGATTGGGAGGCACCGACCGGCGGCTACCTCTTGCAGGGCTGCATGGCGACGGGTTCCGCCGCCGGCCAGGGTATGCTCGACTGGCTGAGGATGGGTTGAAAGAATTCCCGGGAGTCGAGTTGGCATGACGGTTGCGATCGAGATGGGGCACGCGGCAGGAGGCGCCCCGGCCACTCTCGACCTGGAGGAATTGCTGGCGACCCGCCTTCTGGTGCAGGGCAATTCCGGCTCCGGCAAATCGCACCTGCTGCGCCGCCTGCTGGAGCAGAGCGCGCCCTGGGTGCAACAATGCGTGATCGACCCCGAGGGCGATTTCGCCACACTCGGCGAGCGCTTCGGTCATCTGGTGATCGATGCCGAAGCGCATTCCGAGCACGGGCTGCAGCTGGCGGGGGAGCGCGCGCGCATCCACCGCGTCTCGACCGTGCTCAACCTGGAGGGGCTGGACGCCGAGGGGCAGATGCGCCGCGCCGCCGCCTTCCTCGGCGGGCTGTTCGATGTCGGGCGTGACCACTGGTATCCGATGCTGGTGGTGGTGGATGAGGCGCAGCTTTTCGCCCCCGCCATCGCCGGGGAGGTTTCGGACGAGGCGCGGAAACTGTCGCTCGGCGCCATGACCAATCTGATGTGCCGGGGCCGCAAGCGCGGGCTGGCCGGCGTCATCGCCACCCAGCGGCTCGCCAAGCTCGCCAAGAATGTGGCGGCCGAGGCCTCCAACTTCCTCATGGGCCGGACCTTCCTCGATATCGATATGGCCCGCGCCGCCGATCTTCTGGGCATGGAGCGGCGCCAGGCGGAGGCTTTCCGCGATCTGGAGCGCGGGCATTTCATCGCGCTGGGGCCGGCCCTGTCGCGGCGGCCGCTCGGCCTGCGGATCGGCCGCGACGGAGACCGAGGCGCGCAACCCGAGCCCGCGGCTGATGCCGATGCCGGGCGCGGCGTTGGAGGATGCGCGGGCGGTGATCCTGGCCGCCCCGCCGCCCGAGGACGCTGCGCCCGGTGCGGCGCCCGCCGCCGCCGCCGCCGCCCGATCTGCTCAGCCAGTTGATGGCGGCGAAGCCCGCGGTCGCCAGGGCCCGGGCCGATGCGCGGCCGAACCAGCCGAACGCCGAAGCGCTGGCCGAGCGCCGCGCGCGGCTGGACGCCATCCTGCGCGCGATCCTCGCCGACCCCGAGGCGGGGTTTCGCGCCATCGGCGTGCTCTACCAGGATTTTCTCGTCCGCTGCCGGATCGAGGGGATCGGCGCCGCCGCGCCCGATCTTCAGGCTTTCCGGCGCATGCTGACCCATGCGCGCGCCGGCATCGGCGCCGAGGCGGCAGAGGAGGATGCCGCGTGGCAGGAGGTAGCGGCACGCGGCGCGGCATTGCCCGAGGATATGCAGGGCATTTTCCTGATGATCGCGCGCGCGGCGCGGGACGGGCCGCCCTGCCCTACCGACGGCGCCCTCGCCCGTGCCTATGGCACGCGGTCATCGGCGCCGGGCACGACGCCTGCTGGCGTATATGGAGGAACAGGGCCTCATCGTCTGCCAGACGGATGGCGGCGGCCGGCGGATCGTGACGTTGGTGGAACTGGCCTGGGCGACGGCGCCGGGCTACCCGAACGCCGATGAGATGGCGGTGGGTTAGATGTCGCTGCCAAGGAGGTTGTCCCTCCGGAACTGGTCAATGGGCGCCGCGGCGGCCGCCCTGACTGCCGCTCAGGTGAGAAAAACAATTCAAAAAACTGACTCTGGGTGGTTCATGAATTCCCAGGATTTCTTCGCCAGCCAGCCCGCTTTTTTGCCTCGTTCAAGGATCGTCAGCAGATATCTCAGATCGACGAAATGGGCTTTCAGAAGTTCGTCCAATCGCTGGATGTTCACCCGTGAAATGAGCACGGCCCTATCGGGCAAGATCGTCTGCCAGTTTTCAGTCTCGGGCAACTTGTCGACGGTTTTCAGCACCTCAGACAATGAAAGCTGAGTGCTATCCACGACCAATAAGTAGGCAAAGAGGCCGTCGTCACTCATCCTCTGTCTCCTGCAACCGTGGCATCGACAAACCTATCCCGTCCGACACACCGTTGAGTTCAGGATTGCTGCCAGCCGGAATTGCCGGAACCATCGAACGACGTGGCCACCCCTACACCGGCAACCGGATCGTCGCCCGCAAACCGCCCAGCGGACTGTCCGACAGCACGATATCCCCGCCATGGGCGCGCACGATGTCCCGCGCGATCGTCAGCCCAAGCCCCGTGCCGCCCGGATGCGCCCCACTCTCGAACGGCCGGAACACGCTCTCCCGCTGCTCGGGCGGAATGCCGGGCCCGTCATCATCCACCGTCACCTGGACGATCTGCGCCCCTGGAACCGATGCCCCAAGGCAATATGCGCCGCGTGGCGCCGGGCATTGTCCACCAGGTTCGTGATCGCCCGCCGCACCGCATCCGCGCGCAGCGGCAGCACGAGATCCGGCATGCCGTGCAGCGTCGATTTTGGCGCCCGACCGCCGGGCCGCCGCCGCCACCTCCTCCAATATCGCGGACAGATCGGCCGGCTCCGCCTGCTCCTCGCCCTCGCCGCGCGCGAAGGCCAGGTAGCCGCTGATCATCCGCTCCATCTCCTCCACATCCGCGGTCATTTCGGCGATGTCCGGGGCGCATCGCCTGTGTCGCCGGCAGCATCGCCAGCGCCAGCCGCAGGCGGGTCAGCGGCGTGCGCAGATCATGCGACACGCCGGCCAGCATCTCCGTCCGCTGTGACAGGAAGCGCCGGATGCGCTCCTGCATGCGGTTGAAGGCGGTGGCCGCCTGCCGCACCTCCGGCGCGCCTTCCGGCTTGATCGGCCCGCGGTCGCGCCCCATGCCGAACGCCTTCCGCCGCCCGCGCCAGGCGGCGGATCGCCCGCACCTGGTTGCGCATGAACAGCGCGGCGATGCCGAACAGCAGCACGCGACGTGCCGCCGACCCAGCTCACGAACGAGATAGATCGTCCCGGTCTAGAGCCGCTTGCGCGGCACCTCCACGTCCAGCACGCCGTTAGGCATCTGCATGCTGACCAGCACCGATTCGCGGGTCGGCAGCCAGTCCATGGTGAACGGCAGGCTGACATGCTCGCGCAGCGCCTCGGCCAGGTCGTCGTCCATCGGGCCGAGGACGTTGATCTCGCGGATCGGCACCAGCTTCGCGCCGGGATTGAAGATCATCCGCAGCTCGAACTGTTTCTGCACCTCATCAATGATCCGCCATTGCATGGCGGGATCGGGGCTGCGGTCGAGCAGGTCGAGGGTGAAGGCGATCTCGCCGGCGATGCTGAAGGCGAAGCGGCGCGAGATGATGTCGAGATGGCTGCCGTAGAAAATCTGCAGCGCCACCGCTTGCAGCAGCAGCAGCGGCATCAGGATGATCAGCAGGCTGCGGCCGAACAGCGCGCGCGGCAGGAACTTGCGGAAGCACACGTTCAGGCCCGGCGGTCATCCGCCGGCGCAGCCGTGACGGCGGACGCGGGACGCTCATATCCCCGGCTTCAGCACGTAGCCCCGCCCGCGCACGGTGTGCAGGAAGCGCGGCTCGCGGCGGGTCGCGCTCGATCTTGCGGCGCAGGCGCGTCACCTGCACGTCGATCGCGCGCTCGCCGGGCTCGTCCATGCCCAGCGCGGCGGCGATCTCCTCGCGCGACAGCACCTCGTTCGGCTTGCGGGCGAGCGCGGTCAGCAGCGCGGCCTCGCCGCCGGTCAGGCGGATCGGGCCGCCGGCATTGCGCAGCTCGCCGCGTCCGGGGTCGAATTCAGCCTGCCCAGCCGCACGGGCCCGATGTCGCACCGGCGCGGCGGCGGCACACTGCCCGCCCGGCGCAGCATCGCGCGGATGCGCAGCACCAGCTCCTACGGGTCGAACGGCTTGCCGAGATAGTCATCGGCCCCGGCCTCGAATCCGGCGATGCGGTCCTCCGGCGCGCCGCGCGCGGTCAGCAGCAGCACCGGCAGTTCGGCATCGCCGTTCCGCCGCAGGTCATCGACGAGGTCAAGGCCGGTCTCGCCCGGCATCATCACGTCCAGCACCATCAGGTCGGGCTGACCGAGCGCAGCCAGGCCCGCGCCTCGGCCGCGTCCGCCGCCGCGGTGACCCGGAAGCCGTGTCGGTCAAGTAGCGGACGAGAAGGCGGCGCAGCCGTCGTCATCATCGACCACCAGGATATGCGCGTTGAGGGGCAGGTCCGAAGGGCTGGCGGCGGTTGTGCTCATGGGGGGATCACGCCGAGCGGGCGCGTGGCTCCCGCGTGGCGGCCTCCATCGCGCCGAGATGCGCCTGCCCGGCCTCATCGGTCAGCGCTTTCAGCACCCGGCGAAAGCCCTCCACCGCCGGGCCGCCGGCCTCGCGGTAGGCGCGCAGCAGCACGTCCCGCTGCCGCTCGAACAGCCGGCGTTCCAGCGCCGCGCCCTTCTGCGTCAGGCTGAGCAGGCGCTGGCGACGATCCGTCCGGCCCGGCGCCTGAGCCACATAGCCTTCCTCGACCAGCGCGGTCAGCACGCGCGACAGGCTCTGCTTGGTGATGCCGAGTATCCCCAGCAGGTCGCTGACATTCATGCCAGGCAGCCGCCCGATGAAGTGCAGCGCGCGATGGTGTGCCCGGCCAAGCCCCAGCCCCTCCAGCACCTCGTCGGCGGCGTGGGTGAAATCCCGATAGGCGAAAAAGAGCATATCCTGGGCTAGTCGAATCTCCTCCTCCCGCAGAAACAGCAGTCCGGAGCCTGCTTGGGAGGGAGACGGCGTGCTGGGGGGCATAGCTGGCATGCCCGCATTTTAAGGCAGGTTCATTGACTTAACAAGCAAGCGGATCATAGTCTGCGCCTATTCCACGCAACAATATTTCGGAAAAAACCTCAATGGCGCTCGTTCCTTTCGATGACCGTGATGGCATGATCTGGTGGAACGGCCATCTCCGCCCCTGGCGCGACGCCAAGCTGCACGTCCTCACCCATGGCCTGCACTACGCCAGCGCCGTGTTCGAGGGCGAGCGCGCCTATAGCGGAAACATCTTCAAGCTGCGCGAACATAGCGAGCGGCTGAAGCGTTCCGCCGCACTCCTTGGCTACACCGTCCCCTGGACGGCCGAGGAGATCGACGCGGCGTGCCGGGCGACGCTCGCGGCCAACGGGCTGACCGATGCCTATGTGCGGCCGATCGCCTGGCGCGGGTCGGAACAGCTCGCGGTTTCCGCCAAGCACACCAGCATCCACCTGGCCATCGCCGTCTGGGCCTGGCCGAACCTGTTCGGCGCCAACCGCATGAAGGGCGTGCGGCTCGGCCATGCCGCCTGGAAGCGCCCGCACCCCGAGACCGCGCCCACCGCCTCCAAGGCCGCCGGCCTCTACATGATCGGCACGATGTCCAAACATCAGGCCGAGGCTCAGGGCTTCGACGACGCGCTGATGCTTGACTGGCGCGGCCAGGTCTCCGAGGCGACGGGCGCCAATATCTTCTTTGTCATCGACGGCGAGTTGCATACGCCGACGCCGGATTGTTTCCTGGACGGCATCACCCGGCGCACGGTCATGGGGCTCGCCCGCCGCCACCAGATCAAGGTGGTCGAGCGCGCGATCCAGCCGGAGGAAATGAAGGGTGCGACCGAGGTCTTCCTGGCCGGCACGGCCGCCGAGGTGACGCCCGTGCGGCAGATCGGGGACCTTCATTTCACCCCGGGGCCGATCACCGAGCGGCTTTTGCGTGAGTATGAGGCGCTGGTTCAGATGACACCGGAAAAGGTCGCGGCACTTGCGGCTTAGGTGACACAGGAAGGAAGCCCGAGGATGAGCGACGACATCAACGCGAAGGGTTCATCCGAAGGCATCCACCCCTATGACGGTCCCGCCGGCGGCTGGGGCGCGCTGCGCGCCGTTGCCCGCGCGCTCCGTGAGCAGATGGATACGGTCTCCGGCGGCAAGCTGCTGCTCCAGAACAATCAGCCGGATGGGTTCGATTGCCCCGGCTGCGCCTGGCCTGACCCCAAACACACCTCGGCCTTTGAATTCTGCGAGAATGGCGCCAAGGCCGTCAGTTGGGAGGCGACCAAGAAGCGCGCGACGCCCGAGGTCTTTGCCGCCCATACCGTCAGCGAACTGCTGAGCTGGTCCGACCGCGACATCGAGAATCTCGGCCGCCTGACCCATCCGATGGCCTATGACCGCGCCACGGATCGCTATGTCGAGATCGGCTGGGAGCAGGCCTTCGCCCATATCGCGGCGACACTGAACGCCCTGCCCGACCCCGATATGGCGGAATTCTACACCTCGGGCCGCGCCTCCAACGAAGCCGCCTTTCTCTTCCAGCTCTTCGCCCGCGCTTACGGGACCAACAACTTCCCCGACTGCTCCAACATGTGCCACGAGGCGACGAGCGTCGGCCTGCCGATGTCCATCGGTATCGGCAAGGGCACCGTCTCGCTGGAGGATTTTGACCACGCGGACGCGATCTTCTCGATCGGCCACAACCCCGGCACCAACCATCCCCGGATGATGACGACGCTGCGGGAAGCCGCGAAGCGGGGCGCGCCCATCCTGGTGTTCAACCCGCTGCGCGAACGCGCGCTGGAGCGTTTCGCCGCCCCGCAGGACCCGGTGGAGATGGCGACCTTCCGCTCCACCCCGATCGCCAGCCAATATTACCAGCTCAAGGTCGGCGGCGATGCCGCGGCACTCAAGGGCATCATGAAGGCGGTGCTGGCGCGGGATGCGGAGGAACTGGCCGCCGGCCGGCCCGGCATCCTCGACCGCGCCTTCATCGCCGAGCATACGAACGGCTTTGACGCGCTCAGCGCCGATCTGGAGGCGACGGGCTGGGAGCAGATCACCGCCGTCTCCGGTCTCGACCGGCAGGCGTTGGAGCAGGCGGCGCATGTCTATTGCACAGCGAAATCGGTCATCGTCGCCTATGGGATGGGCGTGACGCAGCATCGCCACGGCACGGAGAATGTGCAGCAGATCGCCAACCTGCTCATGCTGCGCGGCAATTTCGGCCGCCCGGGCGCCGGCATCTGCCCCCTGCGCGGACACTCCAATGTGCAGGGGGACCGCACCGTCGGCATTGACGAGAAGGCGCCCGCCGCACTCCGCGCCGGCATCAAGCGTGTGTTTGGCTTCGATCCGCCCGAGGCCCACGGGCATAACGCGGTCGAGGCGATCACGGCGATGGCCGAGGGGCGTTCCCGCGTGCTGGTCGCACTCGGCGGCAATCTCGCGGTCGCGATGTCGGACCCCGAGATGAGCTTCGCGGCCATGCACCGGCTCGACCTCGCCGTGTATATCGCGACGAAGCCCAACCGCTCCCACCTTCTGGTGGCGCGGGAAACCATCATCCTGCCCTGCCTCGGCCGGACGGAGCTGGATACGCAGGCGAGCGGACCGCAATCCGTGACGGTCGAGGACTCCATGTCGATGGTCCATGCCTCCACCGGGCGTCTGCCGCCGCCCTCCCCGCATGTGCGGTCGGAACCCGCGATCATCGCCGGCATCGCGAAGGCGGTGCTGGGCGACCGTTATGCCATCGACTGGGACGGGATGATCGCCAATTACGACCGTATCCGGGACGCGATCGAGGGCGTGCTGCCGGACTTCGCCAATTACAATACCCGCATCCGCGAGCCCGGCGGCTTTCGCCTGCCGCTGGCGCCGACCGAGCGGAAATGGCTGACGCCCTCGGGCAAGGCCGAGTTCGCCATCTTCCCGGGAACCACCGAGGACCCGCTATTGGATGACCCGGCCGTGCTGACGCTGACCACGCTGCGCAGCCACGACCAATACAACACGACCATCTACGGGCTGGACGACCGCTATCGCGGCATCTTCGGCCGGCGCGACGTGGTGTTCCTGAACGCCGCGGATCTCGCGCGGCATGGGCTGAAGGCCGGGGATCTCGTGGATGTGACGGCGCTGCCCGAGTTGGGGGACCAGCCTCGTCCCGCCCCTGTTCTGCGCGGGCTGACGGCGGTCGCCTATGCCATTCCGCGCGGCTCCGCCGGCGCTTACTACCCCGAGGCGAATGTGCTCATCCCGCTCGCGCATTTCGACAAGCGGAGCGGCACGCCGTCCTACAAATCGGTGCCCGTGCGGATATCGGTGGCGGCGTAACCGTCACCGCCCGCGCGGCGGTTTAATACTGAACCGTATCTTCCTTCGCCTGGTACTTCTTCCAGACCTCGACCGCCTCGGCCCGCAGGATCTGGCGGATGGGGATCGCCCGCTCCGCGACCGGCTTGCGGATCTCGTCATAGATCATGCTGTCGTCGAAATTGCCGTACCGCCGGGCATCCTCCACCTCCGCGGCGTAAAACACCGCCCCGATGCCGGCCCAGTAGCAGGCCGCCATGCACATCGGGCAGGGTTCGGCGCTGGTGTAGAGCGTGGCGCCCGGCAGCTTGAAATTCCCCTGGGAACGGCAGGCGGCGCGTATGGCCGCTATCTCGGCATGCCAGGTCGGGTCCTTCTCGGCGACGACGCGGTTCGCGCCCTCGCCGATGATCTGCCCGTCCCGCACGATGACACAGCCGAAGGCCCCGCCCGCGCAATCGACAAGCGATGTCTCCTCGGACAGGGCGATCGCCCGCGCCATGAACCGCCTGTCGTCCTCTGTCATCCCGATCCCTTCCCGAGCGCTGGCCGCCGGCATCATGACCGCAGGGACGTTGCCCGGGTAGGGTCAATTATCCTGGGCGTGCGGGCCGGAGGTGTCTCGCGGGGGGCGGGTTTGCCGCATGGGGTTCCAGAAACGATGCGGCCGACGCTCGACCTGGCTGCCGTGGCGGTGCGCGTAGACCTTGGTGAATTCCGCCCCCAGCAAAAATATCTCGGCCGAGTAATAGACCCAGAGCAGCAGCACCACGAGCGCGCTCGCCGCACCGTAGGAGGAGGCGACGCGGCTGCTGCCGACATACATCGCGATAGCGGTCTTCCCAACCGTATAGAGAAGCGCGGTGAAGGCCGAACCCATGAGGACGTCCCGCCATTCCAGCTTCTTATCGGGCAACACCTTGTACACGGCACCGAACAGAACGGTGGTGATGGCGAAGGAGATCGCGATGTTGATCCAGCGCAGCAGCGAACTCGCCCCCGGCACCACGCGGTCGATCCGGTGCCAGGCGGCCGTCAGCGCCGCGCTGATCGCAAGTGTCACCAGCATCAGGAAGCCGAGCGTCACCACGAGGCCGAGGCTCTGCGCCCGCGCCTTGATCAGGCGTGTCACCGTTGAATGCGTGGAGGGATCGGCCTTCCAGATGGTGTTCAGCGAACTCTGCAATTCCCCGAACACACCGCTTGCCGTGACGAGGAGCATGACGACGGAAAAGACGGTCGCGATAATGCCGGAGCGGCGGTTCGATGCGCTCTGGATCATGGATTGGACGAGGCTTGCCGCATCGGGGCCCATCATGCCGCGCAGCTTGACGAAGATCACGCCGCCCGCCGCATCTTCGCCGAAGACGAAGCCCGCGATCGCGATGATGACGACGAGGATCGGTGCGAGAGAGAAAATCGTAAAATAGGCGATGGCGGCGCCCCGACTGAGGCAATTATCCTCCACGAACCCGTTCAGCGTGTCCTTGGTCATCTCCCAAGCGGCAAAACGCTTCAGCTTATCCAAGGCTGGTAACACCATCGGCCCGCTTCCCCTGGTCACGACCTCGACCCGAGATGATGAGGATCGAGACAGGATCAAGCGAAAGATCGGGGGTCCGGCGCGCGGGCCACCGGATTGCCTTCACAATGCCGAGGGCGAGTGCTCAGCAGGAAAGATTGGGAATAGCCCGTGTCAGGTTGGGGAAGGTCAGCCGCAATTCACGCAGTGCCGCGCTATCGTCCGCGTAATGCCCGCGCGTCGTCATCGTGACAGTCGGGTAGAACAGCATCCGGCGGCGATTGAGATGATAGAGCGACACCCGGTAGCGATGCGGGGCCACATGCGGCTCATTGCCCCAGATGAAATTCCAGACCGCGAGGCCGTAGCCGCGCCGGTCGCCGAGATCACCGACGAAGATCCCGCCCTCGGCCAGGGTATCGACCGTCTTGGGCGTCCAGAGACTGAGCTTGCCGCGTTCGGAACCGAAGACGATCGCCTCATAGGCGCAGTCCGACCCGCCGGTCGCGGCGGCGATGGCCAGCACCGCGCGCGAGGTGGGATCGGGGCCGGGCAGCACGGCGTAGTGCACGGTCGGGTTCAGAGTGCCGTCCGCCCCCTGCGCCACGCGGAAATATTCCGACTGCGCGCCGCCCACGGTCGCGTTCAGCAGCACCCGGCCATTCGCATCGGCCAGCACGACGCTGGGCAGCGCGCCCACGGCCTTGATGGTGCGGATCGTCACCGTCCCGATGCCCGGGAAGTCCGTCTGACTATGTTCAGCCTGTGCCGCGACCGTGCCGAGGCACAATGCCGCCACCAGACCCGCCATCATCGCGCCGCGCCGAAACCAAACCATACTGCCACCGCCCTCCGCTGAATCGATGCTCTCAGCCTAGAATCATGGTGCCGACACCGCCCTCCGTGAAGAGTTCGAGCAAGCAGGCGTGTTCGACGCGGCCATCCAGAATGGTGGCGCCCTTCACGCCGCCGCGCACCGCCACCACGCAATTCTCCACCTTGGGGATCATCCCGCCCGTGATCATGCCGCTGGCGATGCCGGCTTCGACCTGGGCGACCGTCAGCTCCTGTATCAGCTCTTTCTTCTCGTCCAGCACGCCCGGTACATCGGTCAGCATCAGCAGCCGATGCGCCTGCAACGCCGAGGCGATGGCGCTCGCCGCCGTATCGGCATTGATGTTGTAGGTCTCGCCATTCTCACCGATGCCGACCGGGGCGATGACGGGGATCAGTCCGGCGCCCGTCAGCGCGTGGATCACCCGGATGTCGATCTGCGAGGGCTCGCCGACATAGCCGAGGTCCAAGGCTCGCTCGATATTGCTATCGGGGTCGCGCGTCATCCGGGTGAGCTTGCGGGCCCGGATCAGCCCGCCATCCTTGCCGCAGATGCCAACGGCGAGCGCGCCAGCCTGGGTGATCAGCGAGGCGACCTGTTTATTGACGGAGCCGGCGAGCACCATCTCCACCACCTCGACCATCTCGGCATCGGTGACGCGCAGCCCCTCGACGAAAGTCGACTGGATCTTGAGCCGCTTGAGCATGGTGTTGATCTGCGGGCCGCCGCCATGCACCACCACGGGGTTGATGCCAACCTGCTTCAGCGCCGCGATGTCCCGGCCGAAGCCCGCGGCGAGGGCTTCATCGCCCATCGCGTGGCCGCCGTATTTGACGACGATGGTCGCCCCCGCATAGCGCCGCAGATAGGGCAAAGCGCGCGAAACGGTGGAGGCTTGCTCGGCCGCGAGCCGGTAGCGTTCAGACGCGAAGCTCATCCACTCATCCTTTCCTGCCCGGGGCCGAGCGAGACTACTCAGAACGGCGCGAGCGCCGCGAGGGCCGCCCGCGCCTCCGGGATGCCGTATCCGGATCGGGCGCTCGTGACCAGTACCTCGGGGAAGCCGGCCGCATGGGCGCGGGCCAGCGCTGACACATCCCGGACCTTGGCGGCGAGCCCGGGCGGTTTCAGCCCGTCAGCCTTCGTGATGACGATCTGGAAAGTGACAGCGGCCTTGTCCAGCAGGTCCATCACCGCTTCGTCGGATTCCTTGACCTCGACGCGCGCATCCAGCAGCAGCGCGACCCGGCGCAGATTGGGTCGGCCCCGGAGGTATTCGAACATCAGGCCCTGCCAATCCTCCTTCACCTTCTTCTCCGCCTGGGCATAGCCGTAGCCCGGCATATCGACGAGGGTGAGGCGGCCGCCGAGATCGAAGAAATTGAGCTGGCGCGTGCGCCCCGGCGTGTTGGAGGCGCGGGCGAGCGTGTTCTGCCCGGTCAGCGCGTTGATCAGGGAGGATTTGCCGACATTGGATCGGCCGGCGAAGGCGATCTCGATCCCCGCCGGGGGCGGCAGTTGGTCCAGCCGCTGTGCGGCGAAGAAGAACCGGCAGGGTGCCGCGAAGACCAGCCGGGCGGCCTCGATCGCCTCGGCGGTCGGCGGCTCCACATCAAGGCGGAGCCCCTCCGGCGCGTCCTCGCTCTTGCCCGTCACCGGCGGTCAGGCGCCCTTGCGGGCGGTCCTCAGCATGCGCGGCGGGCGGGCAAGCCGCGTGCGCCGCATGATGAACCATTGCTGCGCGCAGGAGAGCAGGTTGTTCCAGCTCCAGTAGATCACCAGCCCGGCCGGGAAGCGCGCCAGCATGAAGGTGAACATGATCGGCATGAACTGGAACAGCCGCGCCTGGGTCGGGTCCGGCGGCGGCGGGTTCAGCCGCTGCTGCAAGACCATCGTGCAGCCCATGATCAGCGGCCAGGCGCCGAGATGCAGGAAGGGCGCGACCGCCGTCGGGTCCCAAGGGATCAGCCCGAAGGCGGTGAAGATATTGGTGGGGTCGATCGCCGACAGGTCGTGGATCCAGCCGAAGAAGGGCGCGTGCCGCATCTCGATGGTCACGAAGATGACCTTGTAGAGGCAGAAGAACACCGGGATCTGGATCACCATGGGCAGGCAGCCTGAGGCCGGATTGACCTTCTCCGCCTTGTAGAGCGCCATGATCTCGCCCTGCTGTTTGGCCGGGTCGTCCTTGAACCGCTCCCGCACCGCCTGGCATCTTCGGCGCGAGCAGCTTCATCTTGCTCATCGACTTGTAGGATTTGTTGGCGAGCGGGAAGAACAGCAGCTTCACGGCCAGCGTGAAGACCATGATCGCCAGGCCGAAATTGCCCAGCAGGCGGTAGAGGAAATCCAGCGCGAAGAAAATCGGCTTGGTCAGGAAGTAGAACCATGCCGAAATCGACCGCCTTGTCGAAGCTCGGGATGCCGTATTCGCTCTCATAGTGGTCGAGCAGGCTGACCACCTTGGCGCCCGTGAAGACGCGGCTGCTCGTCGAGGCTGAGGCACCCGGCGCCAGCGTTTCAGGCCGGTTAGCAAGGAAATCGGCCTGATAACCTTCCGTCCCGTTCACGTTGATGTCGCGGACCTGGCCGGTCACGTCATCCTGCTGATCGGGGATGAGCGCGGTCATCCAGTATTTGTCGGTGAAGCCCAGCCAGCCGCCATCGCTCGTCTCGGAATAGCCGAGGCCGTCAGCATGGGCGCCGTTGCTCTTCACGCTCTTGTAGCTGATCTCGTGCAGCGTGCCCTGAAACACGCCCAGCGGGCCTTCAAACAGCAGATAATAGCCGGAGGTCGGCGGCATATAGTCGCGGCGGATGCGCGACCAGGGATAGAGCGCGACCGTCTCCTTGCCCGCATTCGCGACCGACTGGTCGACCGCGAACATATAATGGTCGTCGATCGTGAGCTTGATCGAGAAGGTGAGCCCCTGGCCGTTGGCCCAGCTCAGCGTCAGCGGATGGTCGGGGTCGAGCGTCTGTTCCGAGGCGGTCCAGAGCGTGTTTGAATCCGGCAGCTTCACCGGCATGCCGCCGATCGTGGCCCCAGGTTCCCCCGACCAGCCGTACTGGATGTAGTAGGGCTGCGGCTGGCTTGTCGGCTCCAGCAGCTGCACCAGCGGGGATTTCGGGTCGATCGTCTCGTGGTAGTTGGTCAGGACGAGGTTATCGATCAGCGCGCCGCGCAGGCTGATGCTGCCATCGAGGCTGGGCGCCTTGATGGCGACGGTCGGCGAGACGGCGGCGGAGGTCGCGGCGGGCGCGCTGAGCCCCGCCGCGCCCGGAGAGGCGGTGGGCGCCGGTACGGCACCGGTATCGCTGGCAGCGACGGGCGGCGGTGGCGGCGGCGCGTGCGGCAGGTGCGGCTGCACCAGGAACTCAAAGCCGAGCAGAATCGCGAGGGAAATCCCGATCGCAATGAAAAGACGCTTCTGTTCCATCAGCCGACAGGGTCCCAGGTTGAGTGCCGGGCATCGCCCGGCGGCGTGTCCCCGCTTCGGTAAACAGGGTCATGGTCACAGGCGTCGTGCGGCGGGACGGGATCGTCACCGCCCGGATGCCAGGGGTTGCATCGCAGGATGCGGCGGATGGCGAGATAGCCGCCCCTAACCGCCCCATACTCCCGCACCGCCTCCAGCGCATAGTCACTGCAGCTTGGCGTGAAGCGGCAGTTCGAGCCGAGGATGGGACGGAAAATGAGCTGGTAGGCGCGCACGAGGCCGATGAGCAGGGCACGCAGCAAGGTCGCCAGCATATCGTTCATTGGCCGGGGGCGCCTTTCGCCGCTGCCGCCTGACGGGCACGGGCGGCGGCACGGCGGACGTCGGCCATCAGATCGGCGAAGGGGCGATCCGCCGTTCGGTCCCTCCCGATCAGCACCATGTCCACCCCGCGATAGTCACCAGGGTCGAGCGCGAGACGAACAGCCTCCCGCAGCCGCCGTTTCGTCCTGTTACGGACCACGGCATTACCGACCTTTTTCGTCACGGTGAAACCGACGCGAAGCGGCGCATCATCCGCGCGGAGCATAAGCTGCATCACGAGGCCGGGCATGGGCGCCTTGGCGCCCTTGCCGGCCACCGCCAGGAACTCCGCCCGTCTCTTGAGGCGTGGCGGCTGGCTCATGCGAGTCGTCGCCACATCTTCACCTCAGCCCGAACGGCGATTAGGCGGAGAGGCGCTTCCGGCCCTTGGCGCGCCGGTTGGCGATCACCTTGCGACCGCCGACGGTCTCCATGCGGGCGCGGAAACCATGCCGACGCTTACGGATGATCTTCGAGGGTTGATAGGTGCGCTTCACGATACTCTCCAGTCCTCTCGGCCGCGGGCGGGGATGACCCGGCCGAGACCCTCAGCAATGATAGTCGGCAACAGAATGCGCGGGCGCCCCCTTTGTCCTGAGACGGGAGCCCCGCGAGAGAGCGGGGTATAGGGTTCGGGCCGCGCAGGCGTCAACGCCCAAACGGGCGTTGCCAGAAAGCCGCTTTGCCGCATTTATGATGCGATGATGGCAACAGCCCCCTTGGCAGGCTCTGAATCCCCGGCGGCGCCGACCGGCGCCGTGCTCGCCTTGCAGGGCGGGTCGGCCCATGGCGCATTCACCTGGGGCGCGCTCGACCGTGTTCTGGAAGCCGGGATGCGATTCGATGCCGTCTGCGGCGTCTCGGCGGGGGCCATTCTGGCGGTCGCGATGGTCCAGGGTCTCGTCGAGAATGGCATTCCGGGCGCGCGGGCAGCGACACGCCGCCTGTGGGACAGTATCGGCGCCGCCGGTGCGATGAGCCTCGTACAGCGTTCGCCGCTGGAGCGGTTTCTCTACGGCTCGGATCTAAGCAGCAACGTCCTCTGGGCGGGGCTGGAGACGACGATGCGGCTGTTCAGCCCGCATCAGCTCAACCCGCTCGGCCACAACCCGCTGCGCCCGCTGCTGGAGGATATGCTGAAGCCCGCTTTGCTGCGCAGCCCACGGGCGCCCAAGCTTTTCATCGGCGCCACGGATGTTGAGACCGGGGCGCCTGTCATGTTCTCGGGCGCCGAGATCACTGTGGACGTCCTTCTGGCATCGACCTGCATGCCCCTCGTCTTCCCGGCAGTCGAGATCAACGGCCGCGCTTATTGGGATGGCGGCTACAGCGGCAACCCGCCGCTCTGGCCGCTGCTGAACCCCACCCCGCGCGAGCTGGTGCTGATCCGCGGCCAGCCCGAACGGCGGCGCGGCGTGCCCCGCACCCCGGCGGAGATCATGAACCGCCTCAACGAAATCGCCTGCCACACGGTGCTGGAGCGGGAGTTGAGCGCCCTGCCCGCCGGTATCCGGCTCGTCTCGGTGGATGCCGATCCGGCCTTGGCCGACCTGCCGATTTCCAGCAAATTCAACACGGACCCGCCCTTCCTGAAGGAGCTGTTCGATGCGGGCCGGGCCGCCGCCGGGCAGGCCCTGGCCGCCGCCACGATGCGGGACGTGACGACGTGACAGCGCCCGGGGAGGAGGCTGAGGTCGATCGTCTCCGCGCGGAAGTCGCGGCACTTCGCGCCGCGCTCGGC
Source organism: uncultured Pseudomonadota bacterium (assembly GCA_963745125.1). GTDB lineage: Bacteria > Pseudomonadota > Alphaproteobacteria > Acetobacterales > Acetobacteraceae > Acidisoma. The sequence goes on along the minus strand of CAVUWB010000005.1, from coordinate 253,526 downwards.
GGCGATGTCTGGCGGCTACGGCGGCTCGCCGAACTCGGCGTGGCCCAGGCCAAGATCAACCACGACCTGCGCAACGTGATGACCTCGGCCTTGATGGTCGCCGACCGGCTGCAAGGGGCGGAGGACCCCAAGGTCAGCCGCGCCGGCGGCATGCTGGTGGCGGCGATCGAACGCGCCACCGCCCTGATCACCACGACGCAGAGCTTCACGGCGGAACAGGCGCCCGCACTGCTGCGGAGCCGTTTTCCCCTCCTCGCTTTGATCACGGAGGTGGTCGAAGATCTTCGCGCCGAGCATGCGGGGCTTGCGGTCGAGATCGCGGCCCCTGACCATCTGCAGATGGAGGCCGACCGGGCTCAGCTCAGCCGGGCGATCGGCCATCTGCTGCGCGGGGCGGCGAAGGCCGAGGCCCGTCGCGTCGCGGTGCATGCCGAGGCCGGAGACCGCGCCGTCGGCATCGTGCTGACCGATGACGGGCGGCCCTTCCGGGATGTGGCAAGCATGGCGGCGTTTCAGCCGTTCTCCGGGGCGTTTCGCCACGGCAGCAACGGCCTCGGCTTCGTCATCGCGCGTGACGTGGTCGAAGCGCACGGTGGCGCGATCACGCTGCGGGCGGCGGCGGAGGGCGAGAGGCGGACCTCGATCGTCCTCACCCTCCCCCGCTGATCAATCGCCCCCGATCAATCGCTCATGATCAGTCGCTCATGATCTCGGTGGGGATCGTACCCACCCTGACATCCGACCCCATCTCTATATCGCGATTCTCGACGCCGAAGCCCACCAGCAGCGCGATGACCACAGCAACGACACCGATCACACCGCCAAGGGCCCAGCTATAGTTGTGATTGTTGCGGGAGCCGATCGCCGTCTGCAGCGTCGCGTTGTAGGAGGCGAGGAAGTTGCCGAGTTGGTAGACCACGCCAGGGAAGGTGGCACGGATCGCGCCGGGCGATAGCTCGTTGAGATGGGCGGGGATGACGCCCCATGCGCCCTGAACCATGAACTGCATGAGGAAGGCGCCGAGCCCGATCAGCCAAGGCGAGGAGGAGAAGGCCCAGAGCGGAATGATCGGCAGAGCCAGCACGGCCGCGATGACGATCGCCCGCCGCCTGCCGATCATCTGCGAGATCGAGCCGAAGGTGAGGCCGCCCAGGATCGCGCCGATATTGTAGACGATCGCGATGATGGTGATGGTGTCGTGGCTGAAGCCATGCTGGGTCTTCAGGAATGCCTTGGGATAGATGTCCTGCGTGCCGTGGCTGAAGAAGTTGAAGGCCGTCATCAGGACCACGGCATAGACCGTCAGCCCCGCATGGCGGCGCAGGATCTCCATCAGCGGAACTTTGGGGGCTTTCTGTCGGACGTGCCAGTCCGGGCTCTCGGGCACGTTGCGCCGGATATAGACGACGAGCAGCGCCGGCAGTGCGCCAATGATGAACAGGCCGCGCCAGCCGATGGTGGGGCCGAGCAGGCCATAGGCGATCGTCGCCAGCAGATAGCCGCTGGGATAGCCGGCCTGAAGCAGCCCTGAGACCCAGCCGCGCCATTTCGCCGGGATCGACTCCATGGTCAGCGACGATCCCACGCCCCATTCGCCGCCCATCGCCACACCGAACAGCGCGCGCAGCACCATAAAGGCGAGCAAGGTCGGCGCGAGGCCGGACAGCAGTTCGAGCCCAGCGAAGCAAAGCACGTTGAACATCATGATCGGGCGGCGGCCGTAGCGATCCGCCAGACGGCCGAAGATGAAGGCACCCACCGCGCGCATGGCCAGGGTCAGCGTGATCGCGAGGCTCCCGACCGTGAGGCCGACGCCGAAGGTCTTGGCGACTTCATCGAAAACGAAGATCATGATGAAGAAGTCGAAGGCGTCGAGCGTCCAGCCGAGATAGGCGGCCACGACGACATTCCGGGCATTGCGCGTGTCCGCCATTCGTCCCCCGCTGGAATTGCTTATTTGTTACATTGGCGATACGACGCCGCACGCCTTTTTGTCTTCGCGGCATCGTGTCAGTTTTGCCACGCCTTGCCAAGCTGGGGGCCGCGCGCCTTACGGGTGGCGGTGGATGGGATCGACCCAGGCGACCGACTCGGGCTTCTCGACCGGCTCGATGTCGAGATTGACCACCACCGCCTCACCGCCGCTGCGCATCAGCACGCATTCCAGCGGTTCGTCCGCCGCCGCGTTGATTTCCTGGTGCGGGACAAAGGGCGGGACGAAAATGAAATCCCCCGGCCCCGCTTCAGCGACGAATTCCAGCGCCTCGCCCCAGCGCATCCGGGCGCGGCCGCGCAGCACGTAAATCACACTCTCGAGATCGCCATGATGATGCGCACCGGTCTTGGCATCGGGCGCGATCTTCACCGTGCCGGCCCAGATCTTCTGGGCGCCGACGCGCGCGGCGTTGATGGCCGCCGCACGCTCCATCCCCGGCGTCTGCGCCGTGTTCGGGTCAAGCTGATCGCCGGGGATGACCCGCACCCCATTGTCCCGCCAGTGCTCGCCGGTCACGCGATATCCCCCACGAATGGGTTGGAACGCCGCTCCTCCCCGATGGTCGAGCGCGCGCCATGGCCGCAAATGAACACGGTTCGGTCATCCAGCACCATCAGCTTCTCCCGAATGGAGGTGATAAGGTCCTGCGGGCTGCAATAGGGGAAGTCCGTCCGGCCGACCGAGCCGCGAAACAGCACATCCCCGAAGATCCCGAAGCCGATCTTGCGATCGAGGAAGACGATATGCCCGGGCGTGTGGCCCGGGCAGTGCAGCACCTCGAAACTGTGGCCGGCAATCACCACCCGATCGCCTTCCGCGAGCCAGCGATCCGGCGTGAAGGGCCGCGCATCCAGAATGCCGTAGCCCTCTCCGCTGGTCTTCAGCCCGTCGAGCAGGAACCGGTCACGCTCATCCGGCCCCCAGATCGGCACCGGCACGCCCGCGCGGGCCGTCAGCTCCTCACGCAGCCGCGCGGCCCCGCCCGCGTGGTCGATGTGCCCATGCGTCAGCAGGATCTGGTCGATTCGCAGCCCGAGCCCCTCGATCGCTTCAATGAGACGGTCCACGTCCCCGCCCGGGTCGATGACGACGCCATGCTTGGTGTCGTCGTCCCAGATCAGCGCGCAGTTCTGTCGAAACGAGGTGACCGGCTCAATCACGATCTTCAGCTGACCCACGGACGCTCCTCACACCTTCTGATAGGTCACCAGCGAACCGTCCGGCGCGCGGAAAAACAAGCCCACCCATTCCCAACTGTCGCTAAAAAACGTGTCGAAGCGCAGGTCGCCGCTGGCGTTGAAGCGGCGGGCGCGAACGGTGGTGCCATCGGCGAGCGGGAGCGTGACGTAGCCCCGATCCGTCACCAGGGGGTGCATCAGCTTCGCATCCTGCGTGTTGATCATCGGCCCATCGAGCATCGCATGGTTCCATTGCGAGGTCGGCAGCGCGTCGGGGGGTGCCACATACCCATCGGGCGCGGCCGATCCGCGCGCCATGAACTGGCCGCCGTTCCGCCACCCTTGGGCATAGTAATGCGTGCCGTTCTTGATCGTCGTGGCGGCGAAGCTGAGGATCTGGCCGTTCTCCCAGGTCTCCGTCTCATGATGGTGCAGAGTATAGACCGGGATCATGGCAAGGGTGACGCGGATCGAGACATCGACGAAAACCGTCAGCTGGTTGCCATTCTGCTGAAAGGTCAGCTTCTCCTGCCCGATCAGGCTGCCGTAGCGCATAATGTTGAAGCGCACATTCCCGTCCTGCGGGATGCTCTGCGCGAGCGCGCGCCACGGCGTCAGCAGCAGGGCGGCGCCGCCCGCCGCCGTGCCCAGCACCGACCGCCGCCCCCGCATCGGCGGGGTCGGGAAGGCGGGCGCCCAAGGAGATGAGGGTGCGAGCAAACGCCCCGTCATCCCGCCAACCCGCCCGCACGGCTCTGCCGGCCAATCAAACCCTGGCGTCTTTCCATCTTCATCAGTCCTGTCTCCTTCCGGGCCATGTCGGCCCGCTTACGCCGTGAAGCGCGTAGAGGGCCGCGCGGACTCGGCCCCGGCTTGAATAAACGATCGCTCCGGCTTCGGGTGGGGAAGATCCATCGCAAAACGGTGAAACCCATACCGAGGAGGCTGGCGACAGGGCATGAATTTCGTGCGAGTGTCATCCGATGCGCCAGTTGCTCCTTCTGCGCCACGCAAAATCGAGTTGGGAGGATGCCAACCTCACCGACTATGACCGGCCGCTCGACGCCGAAGGGCAGTCGGCGGGGCGAGCCATGCGGTCCACGATCATGCGGCTTGGCATCACGCCTCAGTTGGTCCTCGTCTCCTCCGCCCGCCGCACGCGCCAAACGCTGGAACTGCTGGAGCCTTTCTCAGGGGCGCCGCGCATCCTGCGCTCATCGGACCTGTACCTCGCGAGCGCGCGCCAGCTCCTCGATGAACTTGTGGAGGTTGCGGCCGATGTCACCAGTATCCTCGTCGTCGGACACAACCCGGGTCTTCACGACCTCGCCATGCTCCTCACCGGCGCGCATACGATGAGCCTGGGGCTGGATGGCGCCAGGGCCCTCGCGCGCGGCTTCCCGACGGCCGCACTTGCCGAGTTCGCCATCGCCGGGGATTGGCGCAGCCTGCCGCACGGGGCACGGCTGATCCGGTTCCTCACCCCTCACGATCAGGATATGCTGAACTGAAATGCCAAAGCTCTCCGACACGACAACAAGCGACACTCTGAATGTCTGACGATATTGCCTTCGCCGAACCGATGGTCACGCTCGAACTGGTCTGCGCGCCCGAAATAGCCGGCGCCCTCGGCCGCCATCCGGCATTCGGCATCCTCAAGGGCCGCCGGCCCCGCGCCCGCCCACGGCAGTTGACCTGGCATGAGACGCCCGAACATGGCCTTGCCACGCAGGATCTCGCCCTGGCTCAATCGGCCGGGACGTGGCGCGTTGACCGGCTCGGGCTAGGCTGGCCCCGGCGGCCGGGCACACCGTCGACGACCATCGCCGCCTCCGTCCATCCCGCGGGGCTGGAGGGCGAACTCGGCCATGCCCTGCCGGGGCCGCTGCGCCCCATCGCCCGCTTCGCCGGGAGATTGCTGCGGCTGACCCCGGTCTGGGAGGAGACGGCGCTGGAATGCCGCATCCTCAGCGGCACGATCACCGCCATCGACCCCTTCGGCGCCGAGACCGCCACGCGCGCCATCTGCCGCGCCGAAATCGAGGGGCCGCTCACCGCCGCCCTTGGCCTCGCGCGGCGGCTCGCGGCGGATTTGGCGGTGACGCCGAGCCTCATCACCCTGCCGCAGGAAGCCCTGCTGCTGGCGGGGGCCAAGCTGCGCTTTCCACCGGCACCCGCGCTCGACCCCGAGATGCCGACAGACGAAGCGCTCGCCATCCTCACCTCGGGCCTTGTCTCCACCTTCCTCACCCGGCTCGGGCAGATCGAGACGCGCACCGGGGCCGAACCCGTGCATCAGGCGCGGGTCACGCTACGCCGCCTGCGGGCCCTGATGCTGGCCTTCCGGCCCGTGCTGCGGGATATCGAATCTTCCTTGAAGCCGCCGCTCGCAGGGCTGAAGGAAGTCCTCGGCCCCGCCCGCGACTGGGATGTCTTTCTGTCGGAAACGGTCGATCCTCTCACGCGCAGCCTCGACGCGGCCGACGCGGTGACGGATTGGCTGAAGCAGGCAGCCGCTTCCCGCCGCGATGCGGCTTATGCGGTACTGACTGACTGGCTGCACGGCCCCACCTATCGCGACCTCGCCTGGCGGCTGATCGGCCTCAGCCTCGGCTGCGGCTGGCGGCTGGAGGAGGCAGCGCCCTCGGCCGAGGCGGTGGCCGAGGCGCCCGAGCCCACGGAGCCGGTGGAGGCGCCCGCCGCCGCCGAGCCCGCGACCAGCCTCTTCGGCCCCTACACCCTGAAATGCCTGGAGCATCGCTGGAAGAAAACCGCGCGGCCGACGCGCGAACTGGCCGAGATGCCGACGCCGGAACTGCATGGCCTGCGCATCAAGTGCAAGAAGCTGCGGTATCAGACGGAGATGTTTCTGGACGTGGTGCCCGGCAAAAGCGGGCGCAGGCTGATCAAGCGGCTCGCCCATGCGCAGGAGACGATGGGGTTGCTGAACGACGGCGCGGTGGCGACCGAACTCGTCCGCAGCCTGCGCCCCGTGGCTCACGGCGAAACCACCGAGGAGGCGCTGGCCGCCGAGGCCATCGGCCTCATTCGTGGCTATGGGGTCGGCCATGCCCGCGACGGCCGCGAGGCGGTGATGCAGGCCTGGCGGAAACTCGTCCGGCATAATCCTTTCTAATTACTCGCGGTTTCGCCACCTCCGGCCATCACGCCCGAGGCCGGGCCGGGCGCTCCGATGTTGCGGGCGCGAACGTTGCCAGGACTGCGGCTCCGGCCTATGTCACACCTTCTTCGACCCGGTCCCCCCTCGGGCGCATGGCCGCCGGCGGGGGCATCGGTCTGGCGCACAACCTGAAGCATAAAGGGCGGCGGAATGAGCGACACGGCCAAGGACGCGGTCCTGGTTTCGTTGGAAAACTCCAACAAGACCGCGAAGCTGCCTCTGCTGCATGGCACGATCGGGCCGCCTGTGGCCGATATCCGCAAGCTGTACGGCGACCTCGGCATCTTCACCTTCGACCCCGGCTATGGCGGCACCGCCGCCTGCGACAGCAAGATCACCTATATCGACGGCGACGAGGGCGTTCTGCTGCATCGCGGCTATCCCGATCGAGCAGCTCGCCGAGAAATCGACCTTCCTCGAAGTCGCCTACCTGCTGCTGAACGGCGAACTGCCGAACGCCGACGGAGATGGAGGAATTCGAGCGTCGGCGTCATGCACCACACCATGCTGCATGAGCAGCTCCGCAGCTTCTATCAACGGCTTCCGCCGCGACGCGCATCCGATGGCGGTGATGTGCGGCGTGGTCGGCGCGCTGTCGGCCTTCTATCACGACAGCCTGGACATCAATGACCCGGAGCATCGCCGCATCAGCGCCTTCCGCCTGATCGCGAAGCTGCCGACGATCGCCGCCTGGGCCTATAAATACTCGATCGGCCAGCCGTTCATGTATCCGCGCAACGATCTCGGCTACGCGGAGAACTTCCTGTACATGATGAACGCCGTGCCGGCCGAGCCGTACAACGTCAACCCGGTCCTGGCGCGGGCGATGGACCGCATCCTGATCCTGCATGCCGATCACGAGCAGAACGCCTCCACCAGCACGGTGCGCCTGGCCGGCTCGACCGGCGCCAACCCGTTCGCCTGCATCGCCGCCGGCATCGCCAGCCTCTGGGGCCCGGCGCATGGCGGCGCCAACGAGGCGGTGCTGAAGATGCTCGGCGAGATCGGCCATGAGGAGAACATCCCGGACTTCATCGCCAAGGTGAAGGACAAGAACAGCCACATCCGGCTGATGGGCTTCGGCCACCGCGTCTATCAAGAACTACGATCCGCGCGCGAAGATCATGCAGCAGACCTGCCACGAGGTGCTGGACGAACTCGGCATCAAGGACGACCCGCTGCTCGATCTGGCCATGGAGCTGGAGCAGATCGCGCTGAACGACGAGTATTTCATCGAGCGGAAGCTGTATCCGAACGTCGATTTCTATTCGGGCATCATCCTGAAGGCGATGGGCTTCCCGACCAGCATGTTCACCGTGCTGTTCGCGGTGGCGCGCACGGTCGGCTGGATCAGCCAGTGGAAGGAGATGATCGAGGACCCGTCGCAGCGCATCGGCCGCCCGCGCCAGATCTACACCGGCGCCGCGCAGCGCGACTACGTGTCCGCGAGCGAACGCGGGTAAACCACGAGGAGAGCGCGCGATGTCCGAATCCCGTCTCTATGACGAGGATTTCTACGCCTGGGCGAACGAGCAGGCCGCGCTGCTGCGGGCCGGGCGTTTGGCCGAAGCGGACATCGCGCATATCGCCGAAGAGATCGAAAGCATGGGAAAGACCGAGAAGCGCGAGCTGCGGTACCAGTTGGCGCCTGACGATCGAGGAGCAGCGTGACCGCCTGATCGACCATATGGCCGATAATCCGAGCCTGAAATCGAAGCTCGGTGAAGCGATCGCATCCGCCTACCGTCTCGCGATCCTCGGTGCGGCCCGCGAAACCGGGCTCGACCGCCAAATCTTCCCTCGGGACTGCCCCTGGTCCTACGCGCAGATCTCCGGGCACCTTCTGGCCTGACGGCAGCTAACCCGCCGAGGCCAGCACGGCCCGGGCGCGATCGGGATAGTCGGTCGTCAGCCCACCCACGCCCCAGCCGATGAGGCGCGCCATATCCGCCGGGTCATTCACGGCCCAAGGGTTGACCAGCAGGCCGAGCGCGCGGGCTTCGGCGACCTCGGCCTCTGTCAGCGTCGCGAAATCCGGCCCCCAGACCGTGCCGCCCTCTGTCGCCACGGCGCGTGGTACCGAACCGCCGAAATCCGCGGGCGAAGGCCCATCCCACCACAGCCGCGCCGCCGCGACTGTCTCCGCATCCGTGAGATAGCCGAGGCTCAATTCAGGCCGGGCGCGGCGCAGATAGCGGAGGGAGCGCCAGTCGAAGGAGATGATGCGCGCGCACCCCAGGGCACCCGCCCGGTCCAGAACCGCGAGCACGGCCTCGGCCATGGCGTCCGGGCCGACCGTCCACTCCGGATGATCGGGGAAGGTCTTCAACTCGATCGCGAGCATCACAGCGGGATCGAGGGCGACAACCTCCTCCAGCCGGGGCAGCCGCACACCATCGAGGCCGCGCTGTTTGGGAAAGAGCGCCGCCTGGGGCGCGCCCGGCCGCACTCGCCCGACATCGAATTCGCCGAGCCTCGCCGTATCCAGGCTTCGCACCAGCGGTCCGGGTGTGTCGATCCAGTGGCCATCGGCCGCGCGGGTTAGCGAGGGGTCGAGGCTCGGGTCATGGCAGAGGACGGGGATTCCGTCAGCCGTCACCGCCACATCCATCTCGATTGCGGTCACGCCGAGGGTGAGCGCGCCGACAAAGCCGGGGATCGTGTTCTCAGGCCATAATCCGCGCGCACCGCGATGGCCGTGCAGCTCGAACGCAGGAGACACGACTGCTTCCGGCTTTAGAAGATGGAGACCTCGCTTCTAGTCGCAGTCACAACCCGGCGTCGGGCCGCTATCGGCACGAACGACGTGGTGATCGATCCATTCGGCGACCAGGCGGCGCGCCTCATCGATCGAGGATTCAGGGTGGTGGATGCGATAGAGCGTCGTGCAGGCGCGGAAGGATTTGAGATCCCCGTTCCCATGAACTCTAAGTTCGCGATATGCAGTGACGACAGCACGCTCGCAACGGCGAGCGATGGTGCTGAACTCGCGCCCCATCCTGCAAAAGCCCCCTTTTCACTCAACCCGCACGAAACCACCCGCGATTCGGGCAGGCCGAGCGATTAGCTATGCTTTAGCGCCTTGTGTCCTGGCATTCAAGGCAGGCAAAGGGCTAACACCCTTTGCCTTTGCGGGGATCGGCCAATCAGCTAAACCTCCCCGCTTCCTCATGATCGGAGCGCAGAATGACGGCCTTATCCCGCAAACTCGCCGGCCACGGCAGTGACTGGGACCGCGACGCGGCGATGGCGACCGCCCGGATTCTGCTGGAGATCAAGGCGATCAACTTTCGGCCCGATGAGCCCTATACCTTCACCTCGGGCTGGAAGGCCCCGGTCTATATCGATTGCCGCCGGATCATCTACTTCCCCCAGGCGCGCACCCGGATTTGCCAGCTCGCCGTCGAGAAGATCCAGCGGCATATCGGCTACGAGAGCATCGAGGCCATCGCCGGCGGCGAAACCGCCGGCATCCCCTATGCCGCCTGGATTTCCGACCGCATGGGCCTGCCGATGTCCTATGTCCGCAAGAAGCCCAAGGGTTTCGGCCGCAACGCCCTGATCGAAGGTGACGTGCCCGAGGGCCGCGAGACATTGCTGGTCGAGGATCTGACGACGGACGGGCAATCCAAGATCCGCTTCGCCCAATCGCTGCGTGATGCCGGCGCCATCTGCCACCACGCCTTCGTCGTCTTCTTCTACGGCGTCTTCGAGGGCAGCCTGGAGACGCTCGCCGAGAACGACATCGCCCTCCACTACCTCGCCACCTGGTGGGACGTGCTCGATGCTTGCCGCGAGCGGCCCTATTTCCCCGATGCCGCCATGGCCGAGGTCCACCGTTTTCTGGAGGCACCGGCCGCTTGGTCCGCCGCGCGCGGCGGCGCCACCTCGAACAAGGCCAAGCCGGAGGAGTGACGCGGCTTGGCGCATGGCTGCCGAGGTTTGACAGGGCTGCGGGCGGTCCTTAGAAGCCCGCCATTGCCGGGAACGTGGACGATACGAGGTCCTTCCGAGGATCGCCCCGCCACCCAAAGCGCATCTGGGCGGATGCGCCGGCCGCGAGGCCGGTGTGCCGCCCTTTCGCTGTCTCCGATCGATCGCCGATCGTCGGGGGCCGGGATGGACTACTGGCGCAACACGAGAAGGAGCCGCGCGTGACCAAGCGCGCTCGAGAGTAAGTATAAGATCAACCGCCGCCTCGGCGTGAACCTTTGGGGTCGGCCGAAGTCCCCGATCACCAAGCGTGATTACGGCCCCGGCCAGCATGGCCAGCGCCGCAAGAAGCCGACCGACTTCGGCATGCAGCTGATGGCGAAGCAGAAGCTGAAGGGCTACTACGGCAATATCAGCGAAAAGCAGTTCCGAAGTATTATGAGGAAGCCGTGCGCCGGAAGGGCGACACCTCGCGAAAACCTCATCGAGCTGCTGGAGCGCCGGCTCGATGCGGTCATCTACCGCATGAAATTCGCGGTCACGCCCTTCGCGGCGCGGCAGTTCGTCTCCCACGGCCATCTGCTGGTGAACGGCCGCGGGTGAACATCCCGTCCTACCTCGTCGCGCAATGACGATGTGATCGAGGTGAAGGAGAAGTCGAAGCAGTTGGCCGTGCTGCTGGACGCGGCCCAGAGCGGCGAGCGCGACGTCCCGGAATATATCGAGGTCGACCACCGCGCGATGAAGGGCCGCTTCTGCGCGCGCCCAAGCTGTCCGATGTGCCCTTCCCGGTGCAGATGGAACCGAACCTGGTCGTCGAGTTCTACTCGCGCTGATCAGACGCAACTGGCCAAAAGAAAAGGGCGCCGCGAGGCCCAGCCGTTACAACAAGGTGTTGATACTCTCTAGACCTACACCGGGGCGGCCTTTGGGCCGCCCCTCTTGTTTTCCAACTGGCCGGCGTTCCACGATCGGGCAATTTCCCTCTGAGGACTTTCGTCAGCCTCAAGGCAGCCATGCAGACTCGATGTCGGGCAAGGCTATATCCAGACATTGAAAGCCATCACACGTCTGTGAGCCCTGCCTTGATGCCGACAGCAGTTCTGAACGCTACGGATTTGGTTGAGCTGACGTGGGCGCCTCAATCCTTCCAGCCAACGATGCACTATTGATCCCGGCACCCCGTCACGCAGGGGTTGGTCAGCGCCGTGGGATATAAAACATTTTGGACGGTCGGCACGTCCCGCTATATCTCTGGTGATGGATGAGATCGAATCGCGCCCTATACCTGCCGGATGGATCGAGGCCCTCGATCGCGCTGAGGCTGATGTCGTGGCTGGGCGCACGGTCGAGGCTGAGACCGTCCACGCCAAGCTAAGGACGGGCCTCGCTCGCATAGAGGCCCAGCTGGGTCTTAGTGGTCGTGATCGACGAGATCAGGCACGCCATCCAACCTAGACGCGACGATCCGGCTCTTCGCTCCCGACATCGATCTGGAGGAAATCCGCCCCAACCCGGTCCCACCGCGCCATACAGCCTTCCATGGAGAGATCAGCCGGATGATCCTCTCGACCCTTCGGGAAACCCAGATGGCTCTCGCGACCCGGGAAGTCGTCCTGAGGGTCGTGAGTACCAGTGGGAAACGCGAAAGCTCAATATCTTTTGCGCCAGCAATGAGATGGACCGATATGGAATCGACTGACGCTTCTTTGCCCTCGAAGCCGACAAAGCCGTCGCTGCTGTTCGAAAGCATCACATTCTCTGACGGAACTACTCTCGATATCGGCGACAATGACATCGTGGTGTTCGTTGGCCCAAACAATGCAGGGAAGAGTGCTGCATTAAGAGAACTCGAAGGTTGGGTCGCTCACCACAATGCGGGCAATGTGATCCATGACGCAAAGGTTAGGAAAGAAGGGAATTCGGAAGATTTACTAACCTATCTCCTTCAGCATGCCCAACAGACGGGGGGAGCCAGCAATCTATCTTATGCGGGATTAAACTACAGCATTCATAGCAGCCACGTTCAGTTTTTTGATCAGAAGATCAATGCCCATGTCGTAGCTCCTTTTTTTGTGAAGCGCGTTGCCACGGAGACAAGAATACGGGATGCGAACCCCGCGCCAAGTCTCGCTCTGCACACTGCCCCACCAACACATCCAATTCATCTGTTACTGATGGATGAGGATCTAGCATTTGATATAAGTCAGAAATTTAAACGCGCTTTCGGAGAGGATTTAACAGTGTTTCGTGCAGGAGGAAGTTATTTTCCTCTTTATGTTGGCCCCAAACCGCCGGTTCCGGCAGGAAAAGACGAGTTATCACGCGAGTTCGTTGAAGAATTGCAGCGCACAAATGTTCCTCTTGAGCAGCAAGGAGACGGTATGCGCAGTTTCGCGGCTGTTCTTCTGAATGTCTTAGTTTCCAAAACCCATTCAATTCAATTTCTCGATGAGCCAGAAGCGTTCCTTCATCCGCCACAAGCACGCTTGCTCGGACGCTATATCGCTGAAAGCCGTCGTGAAAAATCGCAACTCTTCATCGCGACGCATAGCGCCGATATCCTCGATGGTCTGATTGAAGGTGGCTTGGACAACGTGCGGATTGTTCGACTAAGGCGCGACGAGACTGTAAATCGCGTCAAGGAGCTTGGAAAAGAGCAGACCAGCGCTATTGCAAAAGATACCCTGACACGATTTTCGCATGTCTTCGATGGGATTTTTTTTGAGCACGTTGTCATCTGTGAATCTGATGCCGATTGTATGTTGTATCAATCAGTCTTGGAATTGCCGTCGATTTCCGGAGATCGTAAACCTGATGCGTTGTTTGTTCACACGTCGGGCAAGCATCGAATGGCCAAACTTGCTGATACGCTTAAATCCTTGGACGTCCCAATCACGGTCATTGCCGACATCGACATTCTCAATGATGAAAACGTGTTTCGAAATCTAGTGGAAAGCCTTGGAGGAAGGTGGGAGGATGTCGAGTCTCGGTTCAAGGCCGTTGCGGCTGCTGTAGTTAGAGGAAAGCCTCCGATAAACGCCACGCAAATTGCAACGATGATCCGTGACGAACTTTCCAGCGTAATCGGTATCGGCGATTTCCCCAAAGAAAAGACTAATGCAATTAAAAAAATTCTTAATACTATTTCACCTTGGAGCGCCCTCAAGCACGCAGGTCGCGCATCATTGCCCGGCGGAGATCCGACGAGATTGTTCAATGAACTGATCTTGCTTTGCAGCAGCTTTGGTTTGTGGATTGTGCCTGTTGGCGAGTTGGAGGGATTTTGCCGCAGCATCGGATCGCATGGACCGACCTTCGTTGAGAAAGTTCTAGAAGAGAGAAGTCTTGGATTGGATCCTGAGTTGCATGATCTACGTGAATTCATTCGCCAGATATGGCGTCAAAACCGCTCTTGATAACACACCGATATGAAACCAACTTACCCCTAAATCGTCGGACAGCCAGACCGGAGAGGCGTGCCGGAGCCACCATTAAGGAACTGCACGATTTGCTTGCAGTGCCCAGTGTCGCGGTATAGTTCGATGCTTTTTGCATCTTAAAGTAGCGCTGAAATTCAGTGTAGACCGGCTATTTTCTACTCTGACTTGCTCAAACCAAAATCGATTTATGATTCTGATTTGAGCAACAGAAAATCCATAATGCTCCGAAATTCAAGACATCCACCATTCATTGTATAAATAGTTCATCAATGAACAATGCATTGTGAAAATCGGGGGAACATGACTCAAGAAAATCTGAAACACGAGGCTCCGGCGGCGAGGATCTATTTTATTCCGACAGAAGGATGGTCCAAACAGGAGGCGGCCGAGGTTCTTGAAAGAATCAAAATAGAACTAGCGGCCCTCCGAAAAAGCGTCAATTAGTCGGTCTTTCGCCCAGTTTGCCTGTTCTAGGTTTTTCGCATCAATGGTTCCGATTTTCAGACCGCTGTCATCGAACAAGACAACAAACCACATTGGCTGAGAATTTCCAGCCGAAATCGGACCCACAATCTCGATAAACATTTGATAACGATCCAACAATAATATGATTTTTAATCTACTTATTAAAATTAGCAGAAAGCTCTTGTCTTGCCTAGAGGTATAGGGTCGAGACCCAATTAAACCCACCAGATGACAATGGCGGCCAGCCAACAGGCTGAAGACGCCGAATCTTTTTACCCGCAACCCTAATTCGTTGAGGCGGTACGGGGAAAGCATCCGGCAGCCCAGATAAATACCCTCATGAAACTATATGAAATCCTCGCCCATCCACCGATCTATTATCTCGGAACCAATCTCGCTCTGAAGGGAGAGGTGACCCGGGAGGACCTTGGACCACCAGATCTGACCCACCATAAGGCGAGATCAGCCTTGGAGAAGCTTCGGCCCGATGGCTGTCTCTCACGCTCCGAATTGATCTTTCTGGCTCGTGATCCCGCCGATCTCGCGGCCTTGGGGTTTCGGACCCTGAGGGTCTACCAAGTTATGGCCCTCGGTCCCGTCCAATGGAGCGATCAGCAGTGGTGGAACATGATGAAGGAAGCCTGCGGACTGCCGGTTAGTGACCAACCCTCAGTGGTGGATTGGGCGGCCCAGTATTGGGGCGGCACCTCTGCACCGACCGGTGAGCCGGTTTGGGAAGGGAGGTGCGCGGCGGTGAAGATCGTCGGTGCCTTCAGGTCCTGATGGCGCGGCAGAGCGGACTGTCGCACTGGTTTCTGTGCCTTATGGCACTCGGCCAAAAATAGGATTGGTCGCCGGCATATTAATCGCGTACCGGGCTATCTCCATCGTGACGGCTTCGGACGCCGCCCCCTCCCCATGGGCGTCAACATCATTGCGGATAGCCGGCAAGCCATCTCCTCAGCAGACCGCGAGGTCTGTCTTGACCTCGCTAATAGATGCGAATAGAAAATGTCCTCACACGAGGAGTCTGCTGTGACAACGAATGATGATCTCCAGCGGCAGGTCAACGACCTTAAGAACGATGTAGCCAAACTGAATTCTGGCCTCATGCGCGCTGAGAGTGAGCTTAGGGAATACTCCAAGAAAATCAGAACCCTAATCGACGACTTGACGTCTAAGGTCGAGGCTATTGATCAGCGCAGTCCTTCGTAGATTGGGGTATCACTAACAGCAGGCCAAAGCCGTGCTGCCAGTTTGGTTTTTCGCGACCGCAGTTCTCTTTTTGCGCGTTGTTCCGGTGTCTCGGCTTCGCGCTCAGCGATCAGTTGCGCAATTAGTTCTTCGTCGGTAAATTGTTGTATTTCGGACATGATGTTACCTTTGTTGTGGAATTGTATTTAGTAAACCTTTCCAGATGCGGTGCATTAAGGTAGGTAGTTCCCAAGACTCTCTCGAATATAGTTCGGCAACGTGATGGCATCGTAAGGGTTATGCCCGAGCAACGCGTGATGAGCGTGCTTGCCGTAGCTGTTGCCGAACGCACCGCGCAGTGCGCCACGCGTAGTCCCGCTCATCAATAATCCCGCTTTGGTATGGGTTGCATATCTTTCACCTCGCCCGCTCCGATGTAAGGGATCATCGCTTGCAGTGTCAGGCCCCATAGAAAGCCTTCCCTTTTGACCAACATTAGGTCGAACATCCGCTCCCAACTCGAACGACACTCAACTTCATCCCATTTCGTGCGCCGTTGGTGGTGTGGCCCGATGTAAACCACTTTTTCGTGATCCTCAGTGTCTACGGCCACATAGGGGATGTCCTCGCCCCAGTGATCTGGCCATTCCTCTGTCTCCCACATGCGTGCGAAGGCCGGTTGAAGTTGTGTCCACGGATAATAGAACGAGACTAGAAAGCGGGATTTTGGTATCTCGATCCGGAGAAGCGTGTCATTCTTTCGGTCGGAGCAGGCAGGGGGTACCAGTAAAGCCCAAATCGGCAATTCCTGCTCGTAACCTGCCATTCGCTTTGCCATTTGCTCTTGCATCCAAGCATAGCCAAACCGCTTTCGATTATGCGTTCTATCTAAGAATGCGAACTTCGGATCGCCAGATAGTCTTCCCTCCTGTGTTAGGCGCTCACACGCACCGGGCTGTTGCATTGACCAAATCACCACGGAGGTGTCGCTGGAGGCGGCGTCAAGTTCGAGGATGTCCTCGGCCGTCATCGTTGTTCGATACTCCAGAGGAGTTGAACGCACACTCGCCGACATCACTCGTCCTTTTACCTCAAATGACCTCGTTGCTGCCTTCGGCCGAATGCTCAGTTTTTGGCAGGACTTCGCGTTGGGCGACGCCGTAGCTCTTCAACTTGTCTGTGACGACAACGCTGGGTTCGTATTGCAACCCCTTCAGTATGTAGGTACAGCCACACAGCGTGGCTGATGATCTCGGCCGGAAACCGGTGCCGGTAGTGTCGGTCGGGTGGCCGTTTCATCTCAGCAGTCTCTCAGGTCAACCATTGTCGGACCAGACTCTCCTTACCATGACGATGCCCACCAGAGCTATCCGTAACGCTCTCCAAGAAGATCGAACATTCAACGACTTGCTCACCACGCTACATTGGATGCAATAGTCCCCCAAGAGGCATGGCTGTCAAAGGGATTGAGATGATCGAGGCTCGGGTAGTGACTTACGGAGAGGTACGACTTTCTCAGGAAGCTCTCGATCATATGGGCCTGCAAAATGGCGATATCCTGAGTGTCGAGAAATTACCGGGCGGCAGGCTCTTGCTGGCAAATTCTCGGGAAAACCCATCTCATCAGGCCGTGGCGGCTCCAGTGGAATCTGACGCCGAAGTTCTACCTCACGGTCTAGGCCAAGATCATTCCTTTCGTTCGCCTCCACTGAAGTGGTATTTTTGTTACAATCAAGAATCAACCGGCTGGTTCTCAAGCATGATCAAAGTCGCCGTGGTATCGGCGAAAAAGAACACAAATCTTATCGCGAACTGCATTTACGATGGAGAACAAACTCCGCTTGTCTCTTGGCTGCAAGCGCAAGGCGTCATCATTCATCGGTCTCGTGTACCTTTTTATGACCGACTTTTCGCTCCCGAGACCCTCCAGCGTAACCAAAACTCCTGGTACAAGGCAGAATCAGCAAAGGGATATTATCTGCCGCTGCAAATAGCTCAAATTGAGCGCGAAGAGGAGCATGTGCTCTTCACGGACTGTGATGTGATGTTCACCCAAGAGGTCGATTTTCGATTGTTCAAACCGTCCGGCCTCGCGGCAGCGCCCGAAGTCGCCGATCTATCTTCGCCGTCACCAGATCGAGTCCAAAAATACTTTAACTCCGGCGTTATGCTGATTAACGTTCAGGAGCTTCGGGAGAGAATGCCCGTCATTGGACGTATTCTAGAAGACAGAGGATACTTCAGCTTTCCAGAAATCGGCGCTACATACGACCAAGGGTTATTGAACGCAGCCTTTGAATCAAAATGGGATGCATTGCCGCCAGAACTCAATTGGAGAGTATTCTACGGAATTAACCCTGAGGCATCTATTATCCATTGGCATGGCCCTAAGCCCCCTCACGTATCAGACATGTTATTGTTTTTGGCCGGCAAACGAGAAAAGAGGCGCCTCAGTGGACCCATCATGGACATGTTGCTAGACAACAATATTGATTCATACAGATACTACTTCAAACTTTATTGCCAATTCCTCGACATAGTATCCGCATATGATAATCGAGACGGCTTAGAGATCTAGCGTTCAGGTCAACGCACGCAGCCTCAGCGCGAAAAAGAAGCCATCCACCTCAATGCCAGACACTTGACAAACTCGTTTTAATTTAACATCGTTCTATCCGGCCCAATAGGAGAACGTGCGGTGCCCCCATCCCGTGAGGACGAAGACGAAGACGAAGACGAGGAAGAGGAGTTAAGGCGTGATTGGGAAGAGAGGGTTGCGACCGGCCGCCCCTTATTGACTTATGACTTCGATCTCCCCATCGCCTTCAGGCTCGACCAAGATGGCCAGTTGGAGATGGACTGCCAATGTTTCGTGGTTGGGACTTTCAGTCCGCCCGCAACCATCCGAATACGGCTCGCACCGCCGGCAGTCCATCAGCTCAGGCACATTTTGACGAGGCTCGAAAATCTCAACGAGGAGCAGGACCACCTCGGATGCGAGCAATGCGACTAACGGTCTGTAATCGTTCATTTTGCCACGCAGAGCGGCGATTTTGATCCGCCGGGTGGCAAATTGAGCAAAAACAACCCACTAGCGCTTTAGATCGACAATACTTTTGCGTTTCCCACTGGCACCCATTGCGCTGGCACTGACGCCTCGCGAGGCGCCAGCGTCGGCTCGACCAAATCTCTAGGGTTCCGAACCGCTCTCGACATCGAGGCAAAGTATCACAGACGCGTGATGGCTTTATGGTTAGGGAGTTTGCCTCAACATGCGGTCTTTTCGGATATCGAAATCCTCGCGGGAACATTCTATCTAGTGCATTCGTTCGCGCAGCATCGTTGCGATTCCGATATCGCCATTCGACAATCTTATCCAGTAGGCGAAATGTGGTTCGTATTGGAAGTATTAGCCCTCGACACAGAATTCCGCCGGAATGTGTTGTGAGGCTGCCGTCTGGACGCGGATGGCAGCCATTCGTCAGATCGGGTTCCGTCTGATCACCTGAGCGGAGGTCAGTGGCTCATAGGACGAATCTGGAGCTGCAAATGCTTGAACAAGCTCGGCCTTCAGCCGGTCGAAAGTTTCCCTCTCAGCTCGTTCGCTGTCACGACGGATCAAATCGCGGATGTACTCGCTGACGTTCTCGTAGGTTCCGTTCTCGCCAACGTTCGCAGCCACGAAATCACTCAGTGGACCACTGAGGCGAACTGTCATAGTTGTGGTTTTGGACATCACGTGCTCCACTCGTCTCAACCGTAGTCATTATAATCAAAAATGAATGCGGTGTAAGCGGCTGCATGCTGACCGATGGGTCTATGACCTAGACGGTAAGCTCCTGCTCGGGCGAAGCAGTTGCCACAAGTTCCAGAAGGGTATCGCCAATCTCGGGATGGTGAACCTTTAGGAATTGCGTGATCTCATCATTGCGAAGGATCTTCGCCACATATGCGCGGACCACCACTAGATCCAAAATCTCCCCACCAAACGATTCATCCACCAGCTTATATTCCTGCTGGAGAGACTCTGTTTCTCGCTGAATTCGGGCAATCTGCTCCGGTGAGAGTTTTGTGTGGCGTCTGGTTTTGTAATTCTCTTTGAGGTCCGCTTCCTTAGTGCCTTCGCGAAGCGCTCGCGCGTATGATGAAGTGAGAGACCCACCGTTCAGCATGAGGTCAACCACCACTACTTGTCTGGCGGCCTTCATCGGTCGGATGGCAGTGAGCACGGCGCGGCCTACGTTTTTGTGCTTCAGCATGTCGATTACTTCCGGACATATTCCGTCAAGGATCCCCTTCCTTGCCTTAATGGTATTCGTTTTAACACTCAACGCCGTGGCGATTTTGTCCGCCGACACACCTCTTTCGAGAGCACGAGCAATCATGAAATGTTCTTGGACGAGTGGAAGTTTGGCGATCCTCTTGTTGTATGTGAAGCCTTCATCATCAGATGCCACTAGGCACTTTACTTCACTCCAGCCCAGCTTTTGTATAACATCGAGCCGCGCATGCCCGTCGAGAAGCAGCCACTGTCCGGGCTCAGCCTTCGATGGGAAAACGGCGAGTGGTTCGACTAGACCGACGATCTGTATCGACGCGCGAATGCGCCGATATTTCGTTGTTCGTCGTATCCTACTGTCGAGTTCATGCAGCGTCCGAATGTCCGCGACTGGAATTGTCCTTAACTCTTTATGGAAAGCCGGAAGCGCTGCGTCGTTCATAATCAACCCTCGGCCTCCGATATCTTCTCCACGATCTGACGCGGCAACGTCGAAAGCCCCTCTGCCCGGAGCAGGGTGGTGAAGTGTTCATCTTTTAAAAGACGCTGCATTGCGGCGATCAATAAGCGGAGACGATTCCGAGCCAATGAGGCTTGCTTTGCGAGAGCCTTCTGTTTGTCGGCCTGTCTCTGATACGCCTTAATGAGACTGTTGGCCGTGACCTGAGGACCCGCATGGCGGTGCTGCCCTTTGGGAAAGGACTTTCCGCGTAACTTCCGCATGTCGATTATGCGGCGGATCGCTAGATAGCGAGGCCCAGTAAGGAGCTTCTTATCGAACGCGTCCACTAAGGCAGCCTGTACACCGTCGTCGGTGACCCGCGCGATCTCCATGGCGAGCCCCGGTGCTATTATGCCTTTCTCCACCGCTGTGATGAGACGCTCTTCACCCTTATCAAAGAGCCCACAGATCGCGGAGATGTATTCTGAACTGAAGTCTGTCTTTCTCGCTATTTCCCCTATGGTGTATCCGCGCGTGCGAAGATCTCGAACTTCTCTTAATAGCTCTAACGACGAGTGGGTTCTACGAGCAACGTTCTCGACGAGACTTATAACGAGAGAGTCTTCCATCGGGGCTTCTATCATGATTGCCGGTATAGTCTCAAACCCCAACTCCCTATAGGCTTCCAGTCTCCCTTGCCCACAAATTAACTCATAGCCCCGCTCGGAAGATCGCCGAACCGTGACGGGACGCTTTAATCCCAGCGTCTGTATGCTGCGCTTTAGATCTGAGGCCAATCGTTTGCTTCGGGTTCGTGGATTTAGAACCAGAACTTCCGAGATTGGAATATTGTGAATCGATTCGGTTTGCGTCATGCTGCACGCTTCCAAGATCGCCGCTCAGCAACGGCGAAGAGCGGCTCTAGATTGTCTAGTCTTAGCGATTCAAGAAAGAGCCCATTTTCCTCGTGGAGGCAAAGTTCACGAAAGTTCATGACCCTTGCTGGGACGAGATAGTAGTCGTACACTTCGGTGTTCTCACGTTGCATTCGGGCGACAACAGTTAAATCCGGACTCAGCCCGGTGTCCAACCGTACTTTCCAGCGTGCAACCCCCGAAGGGTATATGGAGCACCGTGCGATCGAAACCGCTACTGAGAACTCGTGGTTGACGATCAGCATGTCGGTTCTTGGACTTATCTCTACCGTCGCACCATGAGATTTCAGCCCAGTGACAACGGTCGCGACTATTTCAGGGTGCAGCCGGCGCAGAAAGCGATTGGTCTCTATGTATCGGTGGTCTCTCGCTGTCGAATACCCGATCAAGCTATAAGCACGATGCAGGCCGCCAAATCGACGAGCGTAGACGGCACTGGATGGAAGATCCTCGCGTTCATCGATTATTAGAGCGGAGAGAAATCCGTTCTCGACCAAAAGAGATTGCAGTCTCGTGAGGAGTTCGTCATTGGACATATGCCGCGCCCTTGATGAAATAATCTCCTGTGCGGCGAGGAATGAGCTGTCGTCCACTATGGGCTCGAAGGCTCGGTCGCGACGAACCCATTCATCTCTTGGATTATTGTGCGTCGGTGACTTCAATTTTTTTGAGGTTCTATTATAGACGTTATTCCCGACGTACTTCTCATTCGTCAATATCTCATGGACTGCCGCTCGCGACCATTTTGCCCCGAGGGCAGTAGGGATATTTTGCGCAACAAGTCTGCATGCAATTTGGCTTTCCGTACGTCGTTCCTCAGTGAAGAGCCGATATATATCGCGAACTGTGGCGACTTCGTCGTCCGGACCGGGAACCAGAATAACGCGGTCGGTCTGGAGACTTTTACGCTCACCTCTCGACAGTTCAGATTTGGCATTGCGATCTTGATCAACTAGCAGCCGCCGCAAGCCGAGCCCGGGGGTCCCTCCTTGACGAAATCCAAGCTCGACAAGTCGAGATGCACCCAGAAAGACCTTCTTGGACAAATCTTGGCTATATGCTCCGGACATAAAGCGCTTCAGGCTTTTGATGAGGGTCGAACTCATACTCCCATCGTTTTCGAACTGCTCTGCGCAGAATCGGACGTGGACGCCCGCGCGTTTGCATATTTGCTCATAGTAGGCGCTCTCATCGGGATCCTGAAAACGACCCCAGCGAGTCACATCGTATACCAGAATGACTTCAAAATCATTGCGACCTGACTCCACATCAGCAATTAGCTGCTGGAGGGCATCGCGACCATTGATGGCAACGCCACTCTTTCCGGAGTCCTCGTAGGTTCGGACGACTTCCAAATTGTTCCGCTCCGCATAGGCGAGCAGAACCAAGGCCTGATTTTCAGTGGAGTATTTCTGCATATCGGTCGACATGCGCAGATAGAGCGCGGCTCGAAGAGCACTAACCTGACGGGTGTCGGAGACGGGCATCGTCCAACTGAACCAGCAAAATATGAAGTGTTTTTAAGAAGGTTAGGCGAACCCCACACGTTCATTAAAACGAGGAGAAAGTCTTTGGAAAAATCGGACCCAAACTTTCCGCCGTTGCGCGGCAAGGGCTGCCTCGCGACAGAACTGTCCCTAATCCTCCGTGAGAGCTATGGTGAGCGGTCGTCTGCCATGAAGAGAATCGCGGCAGAATTAGAGATCTCTCAGCGAACGGTCAAGAACTGGTATAGTGGTCGAAATGGACCCCGTGGTGACCATTTGATCAATCTTATGATGAGGAACGAACGAATATTTATGATGGTCCTCAAATTAAGTGGCCGACCATCGAGAGCGTTGGTGGATGATCTTCTCCTAGCGTGCAGTTACTTGGATCGAGCACGAGACTGCTTGATGAACGTCAGAGTGTCAGATCCTTAGTGCTAGCATCTGACCTTTATCTGAGGGGCCGGAAGCCAAGGTCCAAAACATTCCGCCACGTCTTGAAGTGCATGATGCCCCAGTAGGAAGAGGGAGGTTCAGTAAACCTACTTCCCCCAATCATCGCCTATTTGCCGGCCGCTCTCCCCCATCGGGCTCTCGCTGCCAATATCCACAGAAATGGCGGGATGGAGCAGCCCTGAGGGCGATACTGACGACGCTGAGGACCTGCCAAGCAGTCAGACCGGCAGGCCATCCTCACCATAAAGGAAATCGCCACTATGGGCGGCGTCAGCTCCACCGAGGACGCGCTTGATCTGCGCCCTCTGGACGATCTCCTGAATGGCCGCACGACGCTCGGCCGGACTCTTCCTTGGGAGTGTCGGTTCAGGTCGTTGGTCTTGGGCTTGATCGTCCATTTGATTCGCCTTCATCCTCAGCCGCCCATGTACCCCGAGCCGGCATGAGGCTCATACATCCAAGCCGAGGGCCAGATCGGAGTCCGGACGAAATTGGTCCGTCCCTGTACATTATATTTGGTTGGGATTTCGCCCAACAGAAACTCCTCCAGCGACGGGGCCTCGTAGGGTTTGCTGACCCGAATGATCGTGGCGTTGTAAATCCAGTCTTTGCCCCAGCCGGCGGGCTGGTGTCGGAGTTTCGTCCTAATCCGCGCCCCAATCGAGGATTTGACCGAGGCCTTGCCCAGATAGAGGGGGATAAAGCGTGGGTCCGACAGGATGTAAACACCCGGGCTACTCAGGTCGGCAGATGCCTCTAGCCGCCAGACCGGATGACATTCGACCGCAAACTTGGGCGCCGAGGAATTGCGGTTATCAAGAGAATATCGCCGAACGAGGTCGCGAATACGCCCGAGCCGAAAGGGCTGCAAGTCTGGAGACTCGAAGCGTCGATGTCGCAACTGATACATGCGCCCCCAGTCGCTGACCGAGCCCTAAGGGCCAACCGTTAAGCAATATTCGAAAATCGAATAATTTAGCTTCATTGTCAAGCCGGAATTGAGCTAAGGTTTAAAGCGGACAATAAGGCCAAGTAGCCGTCCTGAACGGAAGCGGAGATCCAACATCAAGCCGGTCCACCAACTCACTCTATTGGCTCGCGGGTGAACGCCGCAGGTGCCTTCTTTCTTCGGCTTGCTTCAGTCTTTCGGGCTCGGAGATCAGCCGGTCCAAGAGGGCAAACGTGAAGTCAATTAGGTCCTCTGCATCATCCTTCTTGAGCGACCCAGCGTGAGCCCCATCATTGGCATCCTCCCGAACGGCCTTTGCCAGTTCTCGAAGTCCTTCAGGCAAGAGGCCATTGTCGAACAGCCACTGAAGTCTTAGCCCGAGATCGCGCCGCTGTTTGCCGTTGGGTTGCGGCACTGTGGCGTCGTCTCGGCTCCGAAGCATTGGTCGAGTCACGAGGTCAACGCAAAGGCGAAACATCGTTCCGGCCGCATTGTAGCACCCGACTGCGAGGCAGGTCGCACCTTCCCGGAACGCGCCTTCGATGTCCTTTGGAAGAGACTCCGGAGGAGGAGCAGCCAAAAAGTTGGCTTGGTTGATGTAACCCTCAATCCTGAATTGATCGTTCAGGGTCATATGCAGAGTGGATAGGCTCATTTTTGAAAGGTCTATTGCCTTGTCAGAGAAATCATTTGTGGAAACAACAAAGACAGTAGACCGCTTGCAGCGACGGCATGCGCAGAAGACTTCGAACCAGTGCTGCCAATTGTACTCGGAATGAAGATAGATCGCCGAAATGGCATCAAAAGTAATGGTCTTTGCAC
This sequence comes from uncultured Pseudomonadota bacterium, assembly GCA_963745125.1. Lineage (GTDB taxonomy): Bacteria > Pseudomonadota > Alphaproteobacteria > Acetobacterales > Acetobacteraceae > Acidisoma. Next base: position 228,766 of record CAVUWB010000005.1, on the reverse strand, counting down.
TACACCGGGGGCAGTCGGTGACTAACAGCGTCATCTTCTGATTTCTTCCCTCACGAAGCTAAATTGAAACTTGTCCCGGAAGGCGTCTCGTTGCCTCAACAAAAAGTTTATCGGGATCAGCCCCGACCACTCTCGCTATCGCGATAAACTCCAACACGTCTACGCGCCGCTGTCCGCGCTCGATGTTGGAGACGAAACTCTGAGGCTTCTGAAGGCGCTCCGCTACATCAACCTGTGTCAGACCGCTGGCCTTGCGGGCCTCGATCAGGACAGCGATGAAAACCCCATGGGATTCGCTAAATACCGACTTAACCATACGGTTGGTCTCACGTGTGGTTATTTCTTATATCTCGAAATCGAATATTCAATTTTCGAATATAAGCCGATGACTAGCCCTATATGAATTTCCGAACATCGAAATAGACGATGTCCTGAATCCGAATCTTCCCCTTCGCTAATCCAAGTGTCTCGGCTGCTGTCTTTTTGGTATCGACGTTTACCCACACGTAGTTGTGCCACACCCGGAATATGGTGAGGTATTTTTCGAGCATTGCGGGATCATAAGGGGCGTAGATCTGCCACAGCCGGCGCGCTCTCCGAACCGAAGACACCGGCCGCTCAAAGGCAGCAAGCCTTCGCCTGATCCGATTGAAGATCATATCGACGGGCCAGAGGGTGGAGAGGAGGAGCAGATTCGCCACGTGGGCATCCCCGTAGTCGTCCAGATCCGTCACAAAGCGCCAACGCTTCACCGGTTCGGCCATTTCGGGAAAGGGATGCGGGACCCATTGATCCCGAAGCTTAAAGCGCTCCTCCGGGCTCTGAGCCCTCATGACCTGAACCCTCTCGGTCAGGATTTGGGATTCTTGCTTCGCCATCGGACAAACCGGGGAAGCGCGCTCTCTCTGACTTGAACCACTTGGCAGCTTCGCGGTGATAACGGCGCCGATCGTCAATCGTGAGGTCCTTCTGGATCTGGACCTGAATGATGTCGGCACTTCGATCCCGGACCCTCTCACTGAAGGCCCCCATGGCGGCATGAAGGAGACCCGCGTCCTGATCGATGAAGAACCTAACCTTCTCGACACTCCGGAAGAGGCGCCTGAGATGCCAGTAGTGCCCATGCATGAGATAATCGGCATGGACCTGCGCGCCACCTAGTGGCAATTGCTGGCCATCCGACACTAACTCATGAGCATCGAGATCACTCCGGGTCGTGATCCTGCTATTGGGGGCTTCGCGGGATGCCTTGAGGCTTTGGGCATAGTCGGCCCGCGTCCAGATCCTTGCATATCGGCGGAGCGCCACTGGACCCTCGGAATCACTTCGGGTCGCGATATCTCGCTCAACCGCCTCAGGATCGACGCTGGGGTCAAAGTTCGGCGTGAGACCGAAGACATATTGGGACTTACTATCGACGGTCGCGATAGCGGTGAGCTGAATGGTCTTGCGGGAGCTTCGATCACCCCAGTTGACCAGATAGTCCTGCCGATCGGTCGCGAGATATAGGCGCCGGAGAGCCATTTCGGGCAGATCGTTCTCCCGAGAAGCCGAGAAGGCTCGGCACTGCTCGTAGAGGAAATCGATCTTCCCGTAGATGCTGGAGGCTGAGAGTCCGAGGATCTCCGACATTCGCCGGATCGGGACTTTGTTGACGATCAGCCTGAGGGTCTCGGTATTGCGATGGGGTTTGCGGTGACGTCGGGTCGGCTTCCCGAGCGAGAAGGTCTTGAGACAGGCCCGACACTGCCATCTATCCGAACCCGACCGGGTCTTCCCATAACGGCGGAAGAGGCCCTTTGGGTCCGGATGGTCCCCATTGTTGGGGCAGGCCGCCGAGGGGCATCGGAGCGGATGGGCGACGAAGATGGCCGCGCGCTGTCGCTCATATTCCTCCCAGACCGCCAGATTGGACTTCAGACGAGAGGATCTCCGGCAGGATTGACAGATTAGGCTGGAGGACTGATTCTGCTGGCCACTCACGCGATAGCTATCTGGAGTCGCGCGTTTCCCCATCGTGATACGACCTCGACGAGGCGGTATTCCGAAGTTCTCGCAGCCGGGCGTACGGCAGAAATTTACCTCAATGTGGTGGTGGGCTTCGGGAATTGGGCGCTGCCGCCCTGTCGGAGATATCTCCGGGACGGTAGGTGGGGCTGTGGGGTCGTCAGAGTCTGACAAATGGCCGTCGCCTCAAGGGTTCGTGATATCTCTTCGAAAAGAGGATCACGAAACCGAGAGGCCTTCAACACCTTAATGTAACGGCTGGGCCGCGAGGCGCCCTTTTTCGTTGTGGATCAGATCACGGAGGCGGGTAGTAGGCCGGCGGCGGGGGCGGCGCGTAATAGACCGGCGGAGGCGGCGCGTAATAGACTGGCGGGGGCGCGTAATAGACGGGTGGCGGCGCCGCGTAGACCGGAGGCGGGGCGAGCGCACCGCCGACGGCGGCGCCGACCGCCAGGCCCAAAAGGCCGCTGGCGACCGCTACACCCGGGCCCGGCCCGTAATAGCCGCCACCCCAGCCACCATGGCCCCAGCCGCCACCGTTCCAGCCGCCGCCGCCACCCCAGCCACCATGCCCGCCCCAGCCTTGGGCATGGGCCGCAGGTGCGGTCAGGGCGATCGGGGCCGCGAGACCGGCGACCAGTGCTATCGCGGCCACGCCGCGCGACAGGCGGAAACGCGAGAAAATGGACATAACTCGTCTCCTTTCAACGCGGGATCTAGGGCGGGCGTGTAACACGTTGATGACCCGCTTCGCCCGATGCGTTGCTTGCCATTCTAGTTAGAAGCTGCCTGCGACCGTTGTAGGGCAAAGCCTGCACAAAGCCGCCGCAATGTCGGGCGGCGACCCGCCCTAATCCCGGAAACGGCCGACCGGGACGCCCCTAACGTCAACCGGCATCACGAAAAGCCCACCGGCCGAGGGGAACTGACGGCGCGCTTCCTCCTCTTTTGGTAGCGCGGATGTGATGAACAAGCGGTTACCGGCGAAGCACGGCATGGTCGCATTGGGGATCGGCATGGCGACCTTTTCGATCAGCCGGCCATCGGGCGCGAAGCGGTTGACCACCCCCATGCCAGAGCCGGCGGACCAATAGACGCCCTCCCTATCCAGCGCGCCGCCATCCGGGCGCCCCTGCTCGTTCGGGACATCGGCGAAACGCCGCCGGTTCGTGATCGCGCCGGTCTCGGCGTCGAAGTCATAGCAGTCGATCCACGGCCCCCTGGTATCGGAGTGGTACAGGGTGCGGCCATCGGCGGTCCAGGCGAGACCGTTGGCGTTCTTCAACCCCTCGACCTTCTTCTCCACCTGTCCGGCCGGCGTCACCCGGTAGAGCGCGCCCGAGGGCAGGCCGTCCGCCCCTTCATTGATCGTGCCGACCCAGAAGCAGCCGTCCGGCCCGACCTTGCCGTCATTGAGCCGGTTCGTGTCCGGCTCGGCGATGCTCGCGAAGGGTGTCAGCGCTTCCGTCACGGGGTCGAACATCATGAGTTTCTGCTTCTGGCAGAGCAGGATGCGCCCCGAGCGGCAGAGCCCGAAACTGCCCAGAACCTCGGGCAGTTGCCATGTCTTCTGGTCGCCTGTGGCCGGGTGGAAGCGGTGCAGGCGGCCGGCGGGAATATCGCAGAAGTAAAGGGCTTCGGCCTGATCGTCCCAGGTCGGCGTTTCGCCGGTGCCGCAATGACAATCCCAGACGAGTTCGGGGGTTTCGCGCGTCACGGTCACTCCTGCTATTTCGCGGGTCGAGGATCGCTCAGAGACTGTTTGAGAATGCTACTACGGCGGCCATCCGGCGCCCATCGGCGCCTCCGGCTCACCATAGCGCAGTCTCAAACACTCTCTCAGGCGGCATCGACCTTCGCGCGGCCGCGTTCCGCATCCGGCTCCGGCGTTGTCAGGTCGCCAGCCGTCAGCGCCTGCAAAATCGCCTGGCGCAGATTGTCCAGCTTGCGCTCGTTCTCAATCTTCAGCCCGAACACGTCCTTCACATAGAAGACGTCGACCGCGCGCACGCCATAGGTGCTGACATGGGCGGAGGCGATCTGCATGCCCTGGTCGGTGATCGCGGCGGTCACGTCATGCAGCAGCCCCGGCCGGTCGCGGCCATTCACCTCCACCACCGTATGCGTGTTCGATGCGCGGTTATCGATGACGACGCGCGGCGGCACATGGATCGCCCGCATGCGCTGCCAAGCAAAGCATCGGAAAGGCTGCGGATTTCGCTCGCCATGCGGAGCCGGCCCGACAGCGCCTGCTCGATCAGCACGGAGAGCCGTGCGAGGCGGTGCGGCGAGTCGAAGATGCCGCCCGCCGCATCCTGAATCCAGAACGTGTCGAGCGCCATGCCATTGGTCAGCGTATGGATGCGCGCATCGACGATCGAGGCGCCGGCGATGGCGAGCGCGCCGGCGATGCGGCTGAACAGCCCGGCATGGTCGGCGGCATAGACCGTCACCTCGGTCACCGCGCGGGCTGGCAGCACCTCGTGCTGCACGCGTCAGCGGCGCGTTGCTGTGCTCGCGCGTCGCGCACCAGGCGGCCATGGCGCTCATGGGTGTCGGGGTCGAAGCCGAGCCAGTAGCCGGGATAGCCGAGGTCGAGGAAGGCGTCGATGTCCTCGGCCGTCCAGTCACTGCAGGCGTTCGGCCGCCGCTTCCTTCGCCCGCGCCACGCGCACGTCGCGCTCGGTCGTGGCAAGGCCGCCGGCCAGCACTTCGGCCACGCGCGCATAGAGTTCCCGCAGCAGGGTCGCCTTCCAGCCGTTCCAGACTTTCGGCGACACGGCGCGCATGTCGGCGACCGTCAGCACCAGCAGCAGCTTGCAGCCGCTCCGGCGACTGGATCGTATCGGCGAGGTCGAGAATGGTTTTTGGATCGTCGATATCGCGCTTGAACGCGGTCTGGCTGAGCAGCAGATGATGCAGCACAAGCCAGGACACCATCTCGGTCTCCTCGGCCGAAAGACCGAGCAGCGGGCCGAGGGTGAGCGCGATTTCGGCGCCGAGCACCGAATGGTCGCCGCCGCGGCCCTTGGCGATGTCGTGCAGCAGAACGGCGATGTAGAGCGCGCGGCGCGATTGCAGATGATCGACGATGCTGGAGGCGACCGGCGCCATGTCGGTCAGCTCGCCGCGCTCCAACGCGTGATGAGAACGCGCATCGCCTCGATCGTATGCTCGTCGACCGTGATAGACATGGTAGGTGTCGAACTGCATCTGCCCGACGATGCGCGCCCAGTCCGGCAGCAAGCGGCCGAGGATCGCCGGTCTCGTTCATCAGGGACAGCCAGCGCGCGCCGTCCGAACGGCCGCTCTCGCCATCCTTGCCGCAGAGCAGGTCGAGGAACATCGCCATCGCCACGGGGTCGCGGCGCAGCTGGATGGCGCGGCGCTCGTTGCGGATCATCGCGCGGAGTGCCAGCGGATGCAACTCTCAGCTGCCGGTCGCGCGCGGACTGCAGCATGCCGCAGCATCATCATCGGGTCGTTTCGCGGTCGCATCGATATCCGCGCAGACGCAGCTTGCCCATCCGCCAGCACGAAGCCGGCCTGGCGCAGCGCGTCATCCGCTCGGCGGCCACGACGGCGGGCGAGCCGCGCGCCGCCCGTACCAGCGCCGGCTCCAGCACGCGGCTGAGACGCGCGACATCGCGCGCGGTCAGGAAATAGTGGCGCATGAAGCGCTCCACCCCGTCCTGCCGGCCGTGGCGCGTATAGCCCATGCGGGCGCCGACGACGGGCTGCAGATCGAAGGTCAGCCGCTCCTCGGCGCCGGCCGGCGACGTAATGCAGATGAAACCGCACGGTCCAGAGAAAATCCCAGGCGCGGCTGAAATGACGCGATTCCCGCGCGGTGAGTATCGGCGCCGAACGGGCCTTCCTTTGCCTGCAGTTCGTGGACGTCGTCGGTGTCGAAGACATAGCGCGCGATCCAATAGAGGGTCTGCAGGTCGCGCAGCGCCGCCGCGCCCTTCCTTGACGTTCGGCTCGACCAGGAACGGGCTGTCGCCATAGCGGCGATGGCGCGCCGCGCGCTCGGCCTGTTTGGCGCGAATGAAATCGGCCGCGCCCAACTCGCCGCAGAGCGGTCCGGAAGCGCTGGCGGAATTCGGCGAACAGCGCCGGTCGCCGGCCAGACAGCGCGCATCCAGCAAGGCGGTGCGGATGGTGGCGTCGGCCTCGCGCCTCGGTCAGGCATTCCTCGATCGAGCGTGTGGCGTGGCCGACCTTCAGACCGAGATCCCAGAGGAAATAGAGCATGAACTCGATCGCGCGCAGAGCGCCCGGGCGACGGATCGGCCTGCGTCAGGAACAGCAGATCGATGTCGCTGAAGGGGGCCAGGTAGCCGCGCCCGTAGCCGCCGGTCGCGACCACAGCCATCCGGCCGGACGCGGCGGGCCGTACCGCCGCCGTGGTATAATCCATCAGCGCCGCGATGACGCCATCCATATGGGAGGCAAGGGTCGCGGCGGCAGTGAGGCCGGACAGCTCATCCCGCTCGAAGGCGTGCTGCAGCTGATGCTGCATCCGGGCCAGGTGCCGGCGGAAGGCCGCGAGCGCCGCGTCACGCGGCATCGCGCCGTCCACCCCCAGCTCCGCCAGGGCATCGGTCACGGTCGAGCTGAGGGTTGCGGTATGGTGCGACATTATCACGATGCTAAAGAGTCCGCGGCGGGAGAGCCAGAAACCAAATCCTTCAGATGATACAGGCTTTCCAACGCCTGGCGCGCCGTCAAACGCTCCGGGTCGATCTCAGCCAAAGCCTCCCGCAAAATGTCCACGGCGGGCGACTCCGCCAGCGCCATGGTGTCCGCGCGTGCCTCATCATGTTGCCTATGGGCTGCCGCGAACAAGGGCAATTCGGCCGATTCCGTGAGCGGCCCCGACTTTTCGAGGATCGCCAGCAGCTGGGCCGCGCGCCGGACAACCGGGGCCGGCACGCCGGCGAGCGCCGCGACATGCACCCCCCAGCTTCGTCCAGCCGCTCCGCGCGTGACCTCGTGCAGAAAAATGACGCTGCCCTTCCAATCCTTGATCCGCATCGTCGCGGGTTGCAAGCCGGGGCATTATGCCCGACAATCGGGCCAATTCGTGAAAATGTGTGGCGAAGATCGCGCGGCAGCGGATCGTGTTGTGCAGGGCCTCCAATACCGCCCAGGCGATGGCGAGCCCGTCCAGGGTCGCCGTGCCGCGGCCGATCTCATCCACCACCACCAGGCTGCGCGGGCCGGCCTGATGCAGGATCGCGGCGGTTTCCGTCATCTCCACCATGAAGGTGCTGCGGCCGCGCGCCAGGTCATCCGCCGCGCCGACGCGGGAGAACAGCCGGTCGACGATGCCGATGGCGGCGGCGGCCGCCGGCACCGGCAGCCCCGCCTGCGCCAGGATCACGATCAGCGCGTTCTGGCGCAGGAAGGTCGATTTGCCGGCCATGTTCGGGCCGGTCAGCAGCATGAGGCGCTCGGCCGAGGGAAGATCGCAGTCGTTCGGCACGAAAACGGTCTTGCCGGCCAGGGCGGCCTCCACCACCGGATGCCGGCCGGCGGTGATCTGGAAGGCCTCATCCTCCGTGACCACGGGGCGGCACCATCCCGTCGCCTCGGCCAGCCGCGCGGCACATTGGAGCAGGTCGATACGGGCGAGCGCCGCCGCGCAGGCGGAGATGGCCGCGCGATCACCCAAGGCGCGCGCGACGAGATGGTCGAAGACCACCCGCTCCCGCGCCGCCGCCCGCTCCGCCGCAGCCGCGATCTTCCGGTCAAGCTCGCTGAGCTCGGTGCTGGTGAACCGCGCCCCGGCGGCGAGGCCCTGCCGCAGCACCAGCTCCGGCCGGTCGCGCAGCTTCTCGGCCGCCGCTGACGGCACCTCGATCACATAGCCGAGCTGGGCGTGATGCTTGATCTTGAGGCTGGCGACGCCGTAGCGCCCGGCATAGTCGAGCTGTACGCGGGCGAGGATCTGCCGCTGCTCGTCCCGCAACCGGCGCTCCGCATCGAGTTCGGCGTCGAAGCCCGGGCGCGATGGCGCGCCCATCCTCAAGCCGCACCGGCACGGGGTCAGCCAGCGCGCCACCGAGATAGGCCGCGAGATCCGGCAGCGCGCCGAGCGCCGCCCGGGCCTCGGCCAGCAGCGGCGGCAGGTCCGGCGGCAAATGGCCGGCGATCTGCGCGGCGATGCGAAGACCGTCGGCGATGGCGGCGAGATCGCGCGGCGTCCCCTGCCCCAGCGCCAGCCGCGCCAGCGCCCGGGCAAGATCGGGGGCCGCGCGCAGGTTCTGCCGCAGATGCTCGGTCACGGCCCCGTGCGACAGCAGGAAATCCCAGCCGTCCTGCCGGGCCAGGATCGCCGCCTGATCGGTGAGCGGTGCGTTCAGCCATGCCGCGAGCAGCCGCGCCCCGCCCGGCGTCACTGTCCGCCGGACAGCGGCCAGCAGCGTATGCCGGCTCGTCTCCCCGCTCCGCGTCTCGCTGATTTCGAGACTGGCGCGCGTCGCCGCGTCCATCGCCAGCACGCCGCGCTCACCCTGCGGCTGCGGGCGGGAAAGATGCGGCAGACGCCCCGCCTGGGTGCGCCGCACATAGTCGAGCGCCACCGCCGCCGCGATCGCCTCCACATCCTCGAAACTGCCGAAGGCGTCGAGGCTCGCGACTGTGAAGGCCTCCGCCAGGCGCGCGCGGGCCGCCTCCGCCCCCGATGGCGGGGGCGGCACGTCCGCGCCCCGGCGCTCATCCCAAGGCCCGATCGGAATGGCGGCGTCAGCGACGATCTCCGCCGGGTCGAGGCGGCCGAGCAACGCCGGCAGGTCGGCCATCGCGACCGCCGCCGTCTCGAACTGGCCGGTCGAGATGTCGAGCCATGCGGCGCCGAGCATCGGTGGCGCCGCGCCGCGCCGCTCTGACCGCTGCGGCTTGTCCGCCACGGCCAGCGCCAGCAGCAGATTGGGCTGCGCCGCGTCGAGCAGCGCCTCCTCCGTCAAGGTGCCGGGGGTGATGATGCGCACAACCTCCCGCCGCAGCGGCCCTTTGCCGGTGCGCTTCTTCGGGTCCTCCATCTGTTCGGCGAGCGCCACCTGGAAGCCGCGCCGGATGAGCCGGGCGAGATAGGCGTCCCGCGCATGGACCGGCACGCCGCACATCGGGATCGGCTCGCCGCCATGCTCGCCGCGCGCGGTCAGCGCGATGTCGAGCGCCGCCGCCGCCGCCTGCGCATCGGCGAAGAACAGCTCATAGAAATCACCCATCCGGAAGAACAGGAGCGCGTTGGGATGGTCCGCCTTCATGGCGAACCATTGGGCCATGGACGGAGACGCGCCTTCGGCACTTGGAATCTGCATAGCTTAGCTGTAGCGGCCCCGAGGGCTGGCGCGAAGTGGCCGCGGCCGAGCGTTGCCGCGCGGGCGGAGAGCGATGCCGCGCCGCCTCGCCGGTTGATCGCAAGCTATGCGGCACCTGCGGAAAATAGTGAAATTAGAATAGGTAATTACAACGCGAAGCTTCGATCATGGCACAGTAATACTCTGCCGACGAACTCTCCCATCATGGAAAGCTTAACTGATGTTACGGTCCTCTCGTTTGCAACATTACATTCAGTTACGAAATTTGTATGGATGAATCTCTAATTTATTATTATTTTGTATCGAATTCGGAATGTATACTCCGGATAAATAAATTATGGTCACGCCGGGCGTAGGGGCCGCTGCCGTCACAGGCAGCCATCTGCCCCGATAACGATAACTCCAAGCCGTTACGGTGATACAGAATGTGTCCGAGTTTTTGTGGGGGCACTCGAATCCTGACAACGCGCGGTCGGGTGCGTGTGGAAAAATTGCGGCTCGGCGATGCGGTGATCACACTCGCGCCCGGTCCCCTGCCGATCCGCTGGATCGGCAAGCGGATCTACGGGCGCGCCTTCGCGCGGATGAACCCCAACAGCATTCCCGTGATGATCAGGACCGGCGCGATCGACCATGGCGTGCCGTCGCGGGACCTCTGCATCTCACCACTGCACAACCTGTTCATCGACGGTGCCCTTATCCCGGCGGTGCTGCTCGTGAACGGCAGCAGCATCCTGAGCTGTACCGAGATGGACCCCATCTCTTATTACCATATCGAATTGCCGCACCACGCCGTCGTGCTCGCCGAGGATCTGCCGGCGGAGAGCTATGTGGACCGTGGCGATCGCGCCATGTTCCTGAACGGTATCGCCCGGCCCTCCGCCGAACCGGAGCGGAGCATAGCCGGGGCGTCCTGCGCGCCGATCGTCCAATCCGGCCCGTTGGTCGACCGGATAAGGGCGCGCCTCGCCTGGCAGGCCGGCATCACCCCCACCGACATCATGGACAGGCCGCAGTCCGGCCCCTTGCTGGGCAAGCTTGAATGGGCCGACCATTCGGTTATCTCCGGCTGGGCCTGGTTGCCGGATCATCCGGCCGTTCCGGTCGTGATCGAGGTCGTCGATCAGGATGAGGTGATCGCCGCCGCAGTGGCCGATTGCTTTCGCGGCGATCTTCGCCGTGCCGGGATCGGCGACGGGCGCCACGCCTTCCATGTCGAATTCCCCCGCCCGCTCGACCGCCAGCGCACCCATCGCCTCGTCATCCGCCGCGCCGCCGATGGCATGGCGCTGCCCGGCTGCCCGCTCGATCTTCCCGCGCATCAGCCGTCCAGCGCGCTCGCCGATCTCGACCTCGCGGCGCTCATCGAAAATGCCGACCCGGCCGAGACGCGGCTGGTGCTCGACTGGCTGGAGCAACAGGCGATCAAACTGCGAACCATATTGACCCCCGTGCCGGAGACGACCGAGACCGCGACGGCCCATGGCCGGAGATGCCCCAGCGCCGTGTGTTGAGCGTGACGCCCGCCCCGAACACGGCCGCCGGTCGCCATCGGCGCCGCGCCACGCTATTGAGGGGTAATACCGGCAGGGGCACCACATGGCGGGCACACCAACCTTCGCGACCGGACCGGGCTTCCTCGGGCGCCGCTTCTCGGGTATCGGGCCGAGCTTCACCGTCGCCGGCATACCGCTCGACATCGGCGTGACCAACCGCGCCGGCGCCCGCTCGGCGCCCGCCGCCATCCGCCAGGCCAGCCGCATGCTGGTGGATGGCGAGCATCCGCATTTCTGGACCCATGTCGCCACCATGGCGATCGCCGACATGGGCGAGTTCGAGATCGCGCTCGGCGACCTGCCGCAAAGCCTCGCTTTGATCGAGAAACAGGCGGCGGCGATCCCGCATCTCCTCGCCATGGGCGGGGAGCACGGCGTCACCCTGCCGCTGCTGCGCGCGCTGCGCACACGGCTAGGACACCCCCTGGCTCTGATCCATTTCGACGCCCATGCCGATACCTGGGATGAGAGCTTCGGCCAGCCTTACGGCCATGGCTCGGTGTTCTATCACGCCATCAATGAGGGGCTGGTCGATCCCCGCCGGATGATCCAGATCGGCATCCGATCCCCGATCCAGCGCGACATATGGGACTGGACGATCGATCAGGGCGTCACCATCGTCACCGCGCAGGAGGTCCATGAGCTGGGGGTTGCCGCCATCGGCGCGCGCATCCGCCGCGTGGTCGGGCAGGAGACGCCGACCTATCTCACCTATGACGTCGATTGCCTCGACCCTGCCTTCGCACCCGGCACCGGCACGCCCGAAATCGGCGGCCTGGCATCCTGGCAGACCCAGGCGATCATCCGGCGCCTCACCGATATTCCCTTCATCGGTATGGATGTGGTGGAGGTTCTGCCCGCCCATGACGTGAGCGAGATCACCGCGCTCGCCGCCGCGACGGTGATGTGGGAGTATCTGGCGCTTCTAGGCCGCCCCCGCGCCGAGAATTAGACGCGCGTGCTGAATCTGCTCACCGATATTCCCGGCGTCACCGTCGGTCACGCCACCGACATCGCGCTGGGTTCGGGTGTGACCGTCATCATCTTTGACCGGCCGGCTGTCGCCGCCACCAGCGTGCTGGGCGGCGCGCCCGGCGGCCGCGATACGACCATGCTGGAGCCGGAGATGACGGTCGAGCGGGTGGACGCCATCGTCCTCTCCGGCGGCTCGGCCTTCGGGCTCGACGCGGGCGGCGGCGTGCAAGCCTGGCTGCGCGCGCAAGGCCGGGGCATGGCCTTCGGCCCCACGGTGGTGCCCATCGTGCCGGGCGCGATCATCTTCGACCTGCGCCACGGCGGCAACAAGGATTGGGGCCGTTTCGCGCCGTATCGCGAGATGGGCTTCGCCGCGGCCGAGGCCGCCCGCCCCGGGGCCTTCGCCCTCGGCACCGTCGGCGCCGGCACCGGCGCCACCACACCGCTCGTCAAAGGCGGCATCGGATCGGCCAGCGCCGTCACCCCCGAAGGCTATCGTATCGCCGCCATCACCGTGACGAACGCGGCCGGCAATCCGCTGATCGGCGCCGGCCCGCATTTCTGGTCGGCGCCCTTCGAGGAGGGCGGCGAATTCGGCGGCCTCGGCTGGCCGCCCGCGCCGCTGCCGCCCGATGCCCTGCGGCCGCGCCTGAAGGGCCTGGGCGACCCCGCGCCCGAAACCGGCACGACCATCGGGCTTGTGGCGACGGACGCGCCGCTGACCAAGGCGCAGACCAAGCGCCTCGCCATTGCGGCCCAAGGCGGGGTGGCCCGCGCCGTGCTCTCGGCGCATCTTCCTTTCGATGGAGATACGATCTTCGCCGCCGCCACCGGCGAGGGGGCGGCGCTCGATGCCCCTGGGCTGACTTTGCTGTGCCACGCGGCGACGATTGTGACCGCGCGCGCCGTGGCGCGCGGCGTGTTCGAGGCGACCGCCCTGCCCTATCCGGACGCCTTGCCCGACTGGCGCATGCGGTTCACGTAATCGCCTCATATTCGGCGGCATAGGACAGCAGCGCGCCCTCGCTCCACATCCGGCCCACGAAAAGCAGGCCGAAGCCGGCGCCCGAAGGATAGAGCCCGGCCGGCACGGTGACACCCGGCAGACCCGCGATATTGATCTCCGACACCGCCGTTTCCTGAATGGGCTCCGGCGCGAAAAGCAGCGGCGGCTCCGCCCGCGTCTGCGGCATGACGACCGCGTCCAGACCATGGGCACTCATCACGCTATCGAAGACGCGCAGGTAATCCTCCCGCGCGGCGAGGAACTCGGAGAAGTCGGGCGTCCCCGCGTAATTGGCGTAGAGTTCCGCGAAACTCTCGCTCTCCCACAGGTAGCTGAGCGGGCCGGACCGATCGAAGGGATCGACGCCCGTCACCCGCCGCAGCGTCTCGACCGAATGGATCGCGTTGTGCGGGCCGAAAGCCGCGAGGTAGCGGTTGAGATCATAGAGCACGCTATCCTCGCCCCGCGCGTCATAGGGGTTGGCCCCGGGGAAGCGCGCGATCCGCGCGAAACCCGAGCCCGCGAAGGGGTCCTGCACCAAGGTCGCGCCCAGCTCCCGCAGCCCTGCGCAGGCTTGGGCAAAAAGCGCCTGGGTTGCCGTGGAAAGTGGCGCATCCCGCCAGCCAGGCCCGTAGAGGCCGATGCGCTTGCCCTGCAAGGCGCCGGGGACGAGCGCGCCCAGATACCCGCCGGCAGGCCTGTGCCCGATCCCCGCGACCGTCTTGGGGTCTTCCGCCGTATAGCCCGCCAGCACATCGAGCGCGATGGCCGCGTCCGCGACCGTCATCGCGATCGGCCCCACCACGTCGCGCGTGCTGCCGCCGAGCGGCATGACCCCGGAATTCGGCACCAGACCGAAGCTGGGCTTAACGCCGACGAGCCCCTGGGCGGCGGCCGGGTTCTGGATGGAGCCGCCGGTCTCCTCCGCCAGGCCGATCACGGCATAGCCGGCCGCGACCCCGGTGGCGCTGCCGGCGCTGCTGCCGCCGGGCGCACGGTCGGGCGCGATGGCGTTCAGCGTCGGGCCGGCCCAGCTATCATTGGCATTGGTGCCGCTCGCACTCATGACCGGGACATTCGTCTTGCCGAGCAGCAGCGCCCCGGCCCGCCGCATCCGCGCCACCACGGCCGAATCACGCGCGGGGATGAGATCGGTGCCGCCGGCCCGCGCCGAGAGGCGTGACCAGCCACCGGTTGTCGGCAGGCCCGCCATATCCATGGTGTCCTTGACGAGAACCGGCACGCCGGCGAGCGGCCCCACCGGCTGCCCGGCCGCGCGGCGCGCATCGATTTGCCGCGCATCCGCAAGCACACCCGGATTAGGCGTGATGACGGCGCGGAGGCGCCCATCCTCCGCCGCGATGCGCGCCAAGGATTGCTCGGCCACCGCCTCGGCCGTCATCTCGCCCCGCGTCAGGGCTGCTGTCAGCGTCTTCACCGTCCAGGGCGCGGTCATGCGCGTCTCCGTCGTTTCAGGTCAAACACATCCCGCAGCCCGTCACCCAGCATGTTAAGGCCGAGAACGGCGAGGGCAATCGCGAAACCAGGAAACACCGCGAGGAGCGGCGCTGTATAGATGTACGTCTGGGCATCATTGAGCATGCGGCCCCAGCTTGGCGCGGGCGGCTGCGCGCCGAGGCCGAGGAATGAGAGCGCGGCCTCGGCCAGAACGGCCAGTGAAAGCTGAATCGTGATCTGCACGATCAGCACGCCGGCGATATTGGGCAGGATATGGATCAGCGTCACCGCGGGCTTGCCCCGCCCGAGCGCGCGCGCGGCGCGGGCATAATCCTGCACCCAGATGACGGAGGCGGCCGCGCGGGTCACGCGCGCGAGCACGGGGGCGGTGAAGATGCCGATGGCGACCATCGCCGTATAGGCGCCCGGGCCGCGCAGCGCCGTCAGCATCACCGCCGTCAGCAGCGCCGGAAAGGCGAAGGTGAGGTCGGCGCCGCGCATCAGCACCTCCTCCGTCCAGCCACGCCGGGCGGCGGCGATCAGCCCCACCGGCAGGCCGATGACGCAGCCGAGCGCCACCGCCGCTATCGAAACGGCGATGGAGTTCTGGGCGCCGACCATGATCATGGAGAGCACGTCCCGCCCGAACGGATCGGTACCGAAAGGATGCGCGGCCGAGGGCCGGGCGAGACGATGAAGGATGTCGATACCCGTGGGGGCATAGGGCGTCCAGGCGAGCGACACCGCCGCCATCAACAACACCATGGCCGTGATGCCGCCGCCGATGAGCAGGCGCGGGCGGCTCACGACGCGCGGCTCCGCAGCCTTGGG
This sequence comes from uncultured Pseudomonadota bacterium, assembly GCA_963745125.1. GTDB lineage: Bacteria > Pseudomonadota > Alphaproteobacteria > Acetobacterales > Acetobacteraceae > Acidisoma. The sequence goes on along the minus strand of CAVUWB010000005.1, from coordinate 213,602 downwards.
TCGATCATCGCGTTGGCGAGATCGACGAGGAAGTTGATGACGATGACGATGGCGGCGAAGAACAGGACGAGATCCTGCACCAGCACCAGATCCCGCTGCCCGATCGCCTGGAACAGCAGCGACCCGAGGCCGGGCAGCGCGAAGACGTTCTCGATGATGATGGTGCCGGCGAGCAGGAAGGAGAATTGCAGCCCCATCAGCGTGATGACGGGGATGAGCGCGTTCGGCACCGCATGGCGCCAGAGGATAGCGCCCTCGGACAGGCCTTTGGCGCGGGCGGTGCGCAGGAAGTCGCGGATGCCGATGTCGAGCACCGCGCCGCGCGTGACGCGGGCGAGGATCGCCGCCTGCGGAATGGCGAGCGCGATCGTCGGCAGAACGAGCGCTTTGAGGGAGGCGCCGGCGCCATGCCACCAGCCGGGAAAGCCGCCGGCCGGGAACCAGGTGAAATGCACGGCGAAGGCCAGAATGAGCAGCAGCGCCAGCCAGAAATCGGGCACCGCGATGCCGAGCTGCGTCACCGCCATGATGCCGCCATCGACCGCGCCGCGACGTGACGCCGCGATAACGCCGATGGGGATGGCGAGCACCGTGGCCAGCAGCATGGCCATGATTGCGAGCGGCAGAGTGACGCCGACGCGCTCCAGGATGAGCGAAGCGGCCGAGGTGTCATAGGCACTGCTGCGGCCGAAATCGCCGCTGAGCAGATGGCCGCCCCAGCGCAGATACCGCCACCAGAACGGCAGATCGAGGCCGAGCTGATGGCGGAGCGCGGCCAGGGTATCGGGCTGCGCATCCGGCCCCAGAATGACAAGGGCCGGGTCGCCGGGCAGAATTTGCAGCACGATGAAGACGACGAGGGAGGCGACGACGAGCGCCGCCACGAGGGCCGCCGAGCGGCGGATGAGAAAGGCGGTCAACCCGCCCTCAAGGTGCCCAGGAAACGCCCGTCACGTCATTGACGGGCATCGGGTCGTTCGGCCACATCCCGCGCAGATGCGCGTTCCAGATGCCGATCTTTGGCAGTGCGAACAGGAACACATTCGGCTCGTCGGTTGCGAGTTGACGCTGCAACGCCCCCACCAGTGCCGTCTGCCGCGCGGGGTCCGTCGCCGCGATATACTGCGCGTAGAGCGCCTTGTACGCCGGGCTCTGGTAATTGAAGTAATAGTGCGGGCGCGCATAGATATCGAGGTCGCGCGATTCCGTATGGGCGATCACGGTCGCGTCGAAATCCGACTGGATGAAAACCTGGGTGAGCCATTTCGCCCATTCCACGGATTCGAGCTTCGCATTCAACCCGACTTGTTGAAGGTAGGCAGCGATGAGTTCGCCACCACGCTGCGCGTAGCTCGGCGGCGGCAGGGTGATGGTGAAGGTGGTGCCGGGCGGAACCCCGGCTTCCTGAAGCAGTTGCTTCGCCTTCGCCGGGTCAAACGGATAGGTGTTCGAGAGATCGATATAGCCCGGGTCTTGCGGCGTGTAGTGGGAGCCGATCGGCGCGCCAAGGCCGGAATAGGCGCCTTCGATGATCGCGTGCCGATCGAGCGCATAGGCGAGCGCACGGCGGACGCGCAGATCGCTGAAGGGCTTGCGCGCATCGTTGAGCGCCAGGAGGACCTTGCCTTCCGTCGTGCCGATATCGACGGTGAAGCGCGGGTCATGCTGGAATTGCGGCACCGTTTCGGGCGCCGGGAAGTTCGGATAGGCATCGAGCGAGCCGGAGAGCAACGCCGCCGTCGCGGCTGCCGGATCGCCGATGACGCGAAAGGTGACGGCCGAGAGTTTCGGCGCGGGACCCCAGTAATGCGGATTGCGCACGAGTTCGATGCGGTCGCCCGGCACCCAGCGGCTGAAGCTGAACGGCCCGGTGCCGACGGGATGGGTCTTGTTGGTGGCAGCGGTCTTGGGCGCCACCATCACGGCGTCGCCCCAGGCCATGTCATAGAGAAAGGTCGAGACGGGATGCGACAGCGTCACCACCGCCTGGCCGCGGGTCGGGCAGGCCACGTGCGCGATCGGCGCGAAAAGCTGTTTCTGCGCGTTGATGCTGTCGGGCGCCGCCGCGCGGCCATAGCTGAACTGGACGATCGAACAGTCAAAGGACGTGCCGTCCTGGAAGGTCACGCCCGACTGCAAGGTGAAGGTATAGGTCAGCCCGTCGGGTGAGACGGTCCAGGATTTGGCGAGGTCGGGTTCGACCGCGCCTGAGGGATCGATCCGCGTCAGCCCCTGGAAGATATTGGCATAGGTGACTTCCCGAATGGCCGATGCCGCGCCGGCCGTGGGATCAAGGCCCGGCGGCTCCAGCGGGATGCCGAGGCTCAGCGTATCGGGCGCCGCCGCGAGCGCCGGCAGAGCGGGCAAGGCGGTCAACAGGGTCGCGGCGAGCAGGCTGACGGCGCGCCTCGTGCTATGTCGCGTCAAAGGCCGATCCTTCGCGGTGATACGTCGCGGCGCGCCGTTACATCAGGCGTTACATCAATTGGGGGCCTTGGCGCGGCGCCGCCAGGCATGCAGCACGAATTCGGTATAGCCGTTGGGCTGCGCGCGCCCCTCAAAGATGAGGTCCGATGCGGCGCGGAACGCCGGGCCGTCGAAACCGGGCGCCATCGGCCGATAGGCCGGATCATCCACATTCTGCTTGTCCACCACCGCCGCCATGCGCCGCATCGTGGCCTGCACCGCCTCGGCCGTCACCACGCCGTGCAGCAGCCAGTTGGCGATATGCTGGCTGCTGATGCGCAACGTCGCGCGATCTTCCATCAGCCCCACATCATGGATATCCGGCACCTTGGAGCAGCCGACGCCCTGGTCGATCCAACGGACCACATAGCCCAGGATGCCCTGGACGTTGTTGTCCAGCTCCTGCGCCACCTCCTCCGCCGACCAGTTCACCCCATCCGCCAGCGGAATGGTCAGCAAAGTGTCGAGCGAAGACGGCGCGCGGCGCGCGATCTCCTGCTGGCGGGCGGCGACATCCACCTCATGGTAATGCAGCGCGTGCAGCGTCGCGGCGGTGGGTGACGGCACCCAGGCGGTATTGGCGCCGGCGCGCGGGTGGCCGACCTTCTGTTCCAGCATCTCCGCCATACGGTCGGGCGCCGCCCACATGCCTTTGCCGATCTGCGCGCGGCCGCGCAGGCCGCAGGCGAGGCCGATATCGACGTTGCGATCCTCATACGCCTTGATCCAGGCCGTGTTCCGCATCGCGCTCTTGCGCACCATCGGCCCGGCCTCGATCGAGGTATGGATCTCGTCCCCCGTCCGGTCGAGGAAGCCGGTATTGATGAACACCACCCGGCCGCGCGCGGCATGGATGCAGGCGGCAAGGTTGGCGCTGGTGCGCCGCTCCTCATCCATGATGCCCATCTTCACCGTGTGGCGGGCGAGGCCGAGCAGATCTTCGACCCGGTCGAAGAAGGCGTTGGCGAAGGCGACCTCCTCCGGCCCGTGCATCTTGGGCTTCACGATATAGACCGAACCCGCCCGGCTATTGCGGATCGGGCCGCCGCTCTTGAGGTCATGCAGCGCGATCAATGAGGTGACGACACCATCAAGCAGGTTCTCGGGGATTTCCTGCCCGTGCCCGTCCAGCACCGCATCGATCATCATATGGTGGCCGACGTTGCGGATGAGCATCAGGCTGCGGCCGGGCAAGGTGAAGCCCGCGCCATCGGGCGCGGTATAGGCGCGATCGGGCTCCAGCCTACGCTCCTGCACCCGGCCGCCCTTCTCGAAACTCGCGCTGAGCGTGCCCTGACAGAGGCCGAGCCAGTTGCGGTAAACGGCGACCTTATCCTCGGTATCGACGGCGGAGACGCTATCCTCGCAATCCATGATGGTGCTGAGCGCCGATTCCAGGATCATGTCGGCGATCCCCGCCGCATCTCCCCGACCGATGGGATGGGCGCGGTCGATCACCAGCTCCAGGTGCAGATTGTTGTGGCGGAACAGAATGGCCGTCGGCGCCTCCGCCGGGCCGCGATAGCCCGCGAATCGCGCCGCATCCCGCAGCGGCCCCGCTCCCGAAACGACCAAAGCGCCGTTTCGCACGGCATAGCCGGTCGCCCCGGTATGGGAGCCTTCCGCCAGCGGTGCGATCTGGTCGAGGATGGCGCGCGCCCGCTCCACCACGCGCGCGGCGCGCAGGGGGTTGAGGCCACGGCCGCGCTCGGCACCCTCCGTCTCGGCGATCGCATCGGTGCCGTAGAGCGCGTCATAAAGGCTGCCCCAGCGGGCATTGGCGGCGTTGAGCGCGTAGCGGGCATTGGTGATCGGCACCACGAGTTGCGGACCCGCGATGGTCGCGATCTCGGCATCGACGCCGGCGGTGGTGATCGAGAAGGGCCCCGGCTCGGGCTGAAGATAGCCGATCCCGGTCAGGAAAGCACTGTAGGCCGCCCGATCGATGGGCCGCGCCGAATGCTGCCTATGCCAATCATCGATGGCCGCCTGAAGCGCGTCCCGCTTTTGCAGCAGCGCCCGGTTCGCGGGCGCGAGATCATGGACGATCGTCGAAAACCCCGCCCAGAAGGCGGCGGGGTCGAGCCCGGTGCCGTGCAGCGCCTCATCCCGCAGGAAATCATGCAAAGGCTGGGCGACCTGAAGCCCACCCGCGTCAATGTAGTGCATGGTCAGACCCCCTCGGCGCGAGATGGTTTGAAGGGAGAGCGATCTCGCCCCACCGCTTCGTTCGATTGCGTGATTCAGACCTGCGGTTTTTCCGCCGGCGGTCGCCCCGCTCTAATGGGAGGCTACCCCGCCATTGACCCGCGCGGAAGCCGGGAGCAGCTCCGCGCGCAGCACAGTCCCGCCCCAGCCCGTCACCATATCCGCGCCGACGATATCGGCCACGGCGTGATCGGACCCTTTCACCAGCAGGTCGGGCTTAAGGGCCGCGATCAAGCCGAGGGGCGAGTCTTCCTCGATGATGCAGACGATATCGACCGCCCCGAGGGCCGCCAGATCGGCAGCGCGCTCGGCCGCGGGCCGCATATGGCGGCCGCCCTTCCGGCCGCCCCGCTTGGTGGCGACGGCATCCCCGGTGATGGCGACGATCAGCCGGTCACAGGCGCCCCGCGCCTGCTCCAGCAGATGGACATGGCCATGATGCAGCCGGTCGAACCGGCCGTTGGTGAAGCCGACACGCCAGCCCCGGCGGCGCCAGCGCTCTGCCTGCTCAATGGCGGCGTCCCCGGTGGCGATCTTCGCCCGGTTGCCCGCCACGGGCGCCAACCGCGCCAGGATATCATCCTGCCGGGCGACGGCCGTGCCAACCTTGCCGACCACGATGCCGGCGGCGACATTGGCGAGCCGCACCGTGACAGGAAGCGGCAGGCGCGCCGCCATGCCGGCGGCAAGCACCGCCGCCACGGTATCTCCGGCGCCCGATACGTCATGCACGTCAAGCGCCTCGGGCGGGAAATGCCAGGCCTCCGCCGCCGTCACCAGGCTCATGCCATGTTCCGAGCGGGTGATGACCGCCGCGCCGATCCCGTGCCGGGTCAGCATGGCCCGCGCCGCGACCTCGATCTCCTCATCGGTCTCGGCGGGAAGGCCGGTGACGGCCGCCAGCTCGCGCCGGTTCGGCATGATGACATCAGCGCCGGCATAATGGTCATAGTCGGTGCCGCGCGGATCGACGATGATCGGCCGCCCCGCCTGCCGCGCGGCCTGGATCAGCCGCGCCGGCATCTCCCCCGCCAGCACACCCTTGCTGTAGTCGGAGAGGATGGTGACACTCGTCGCGGCCATGGCATCGGTTGCGATGCGCAGCAGCCGCTCGGCGATTTTGGGGTGAAGAGGCCCCGGGTCCTCCGTATCCGCGCGCAGCAGATGCTGGCCCTGAGCCAGGAAGCGGGTTTTGACGGTGGTGACGCGGCTGCCTTGAACGAGCAGCCAGGGCTCCACACCGCTCTGCCGGCCGATAAGGGTGGTGAGGTCGGCGCCGGCCATATCGTCGCCCACGACAGCGACGAAAGCCGCCGCCGCCCCGACCGCAGTGATATTGCGGACGACATTGCCCGCGCCGCCGGGAAGCGAGAGTTCGCGCTGGAGCGAGAGGACGGGGACCGGGGCTTCCTGGCTGATGCGGGTGGCTTCGCCGTAGAAATAGCGGTCGAGCATCGCGTCGCCCACGACGAGGACGGAGCCGCGCCCGAGTTGCCGCGCCGCATCTGCCAGTTCGGCGGCGGCGTCATCCTGCCAAGTCCGAGGCGCGGGCATCGAATTGGTCATGGAACTGAAATAGCGGGAATATCCGGCGGCGGGTAGTGTTGAATGGCATTTTGACGACGAGATGCGGCGTTCGGGCAGGTCTGTCATGGACCGGGCGCCGTGGTGCCGAGGTTGATCACGGCGAAGGGTCGTGGTAACTGCCGCGCCCTGTCCCGATGGGGGATAGTTTAGCGGTAAAACTCCCGGCTCTGACCCGGGCATCCTTGGTTCGAATCCAGGTCCCCCAGCCAGCGGGCGTAGTCGAGCGCCGAAATCCCCTTGCCCATCAGATAGTTGGCCCTTATCAAGGGCTTCAGCGCGCTCAGCCAATCAAGCACTACTACGAAAAGCTCCCCCGAAGGCGCGCGGCAAGAGGCTCACTGTGGCTAAGCCCGTTCGCGTAAAAGGATCACCTCACGACCATAGTCGCCTGACAGTTCCGAAGGACGTTCGGCACCTAGTCTAATTAAAAAACATAGAGCGTGACGGTGAGCGAATGCGAACCAATCACGCTCTAATGCGCCCCGGCGCCGGAGGCGGAGCCCTTTTTTAGCATGGCGACGGACACCACCGCCAACGCCAGCATGGCGCCCACAAGAGCGAAGCAATCCGCATACCCCATCAGCGTGGCCTGCCCACGGACGGCCGCGCCCAAAGCTATCATGGCGCGATGCATCGCAGCCGCGGCATCCGGATAGCCATGGCCTAGAAAATACTGTTGCTGGCTTTCAAGCTGTTCCCGTGTTGCGGGTTGCAGCAGCGACACATGGGCGTTGATGATGAACGAGTGGTATTGCTCGCGCTTGGTGAAGAAGGTTTCGACTGCGGCAGTTCCGATGGCGCCCCCGAGGTTGCGCAGCATGTTGAACAGCCCCGATGCGCCCCCGGCCTCACTTTGTGTAATGCCGACCATGGCAATCGCTGAAAGCGGTGTCATGACCAACGCCTGCCCGACCGCACGCGTGACATCCGGGAGCAGAAGCTGAGGGGCGGCGTAATCGGTATCGATATGCAGGTTCATGAAGCAGCTCGCCGCGAACACTGCCAAGCCGACACCAACCAGCGCACGCGAGTTGACGCGCTTCATCAGCAGTGGCACGAAGGGAATGATGAAGAGCTGCGGCAGCCCGGTCCAGGCGATGACATTGCCACTCTGCTCCGCATCGAAGCCTTGGGACACGGCGAGGTATTGGGGAAGCAGATAGGCCGAGCCGTACAGTCCGAAACCGAGCAGGAAGTTGCTGAGCGAGCCCAGGCCGAAATTCCGCCGCTTGAGCAGACGCAGCGGGATGAGCGGCTGCTTCACCATCAGCTCGACCGCAATGAAAGCGGCGAGCGCGATGCCGGAGACCAGGCTCAGTTCCACGATGAACGGGGAGCCGAACCAATCATCGACATTCCCGTCGTTCAAGACGGTTTGAAACGCCGCGAGCCCGATCGCCATCAGGCTGATCCCCAGCCAATCGCCGTGGCGTAGCAGGCCGATCCGCATCTCCGAGCGCGGCAGGGCGTAGATCAACGCAGCGAGCATGATCGCGCCCGGAAACAGGTTCATATAGAAGATGGTCTGCCAGCCGTAATTGTCGGTCAGCCAGCCGCCGATGGTCGGGCCGATTGCCGGTGCGAAGGTCGCCGTCACGGCGAAGCCGGCAAACCCAGCCGGCCGCTTTCCGGGCGGCAGCATGGCGATGATGATGGTGAAGGCGAGCGGGATCAGCACGCCGCCGAAAAACCCCTGCAGGGCACGCAGCACCACCATTTCACTCAGGCTGTGCGCCTGACCGCAGGCGACCGACAGAAGCAGGAACATCGCCGTGCAGGTGATCAGGAAACGGCGAAGCGAGAAGACGCGGCTCAAGAAATCGCTCATCGGAATGACGATGATCTCGCCGATGAGATAGGCCGTGCTGATCCAGGTGCCGTTGACGCCACCGGTGCCGATGCCGCCCTCGATATCCGGAAGCGAGGAGTTCGTGACCTGGATGTTGAGCACAGCCATGAAGGCCCCGATCAGCGCGCCGCCAACGCCGATCCAGGTCTTGAGAGAAACGGTCTGATCGGGCGCGCCGGGGTTGGCGGGCATGGCTCAAGCCCCCTTTCGCGTGTCGATCACAGGTTCGACCGACATCCCCGGCCGCAGCCGGCCAAGCAGCGCGGTATGCGGGTCAATTCTGATCTTGACCGGCAGGCGCTGCACGATCTTGGTGAAGTTGCCCGTTGCGTTGTCAGGCGGCAGCAGCGCGAATTCCTCCCCGCTCGCCGGCGCTATGCTGTCGACCACGCCGCGCACGACGTGCCCGGGGAAAGTATCGACGCTGACCGTCACCTTCTGTCCCGGCTCGACATCGGTGAGCTGCGTCTCCTCGAAATTGGCGGTGACATAGACCGCCTGCAACGGCACGACGGCCATCAGCTGCGTGCCCGCATCGACATATTGGCCGACGCGCACAGTGCGAACGCCAACGGCGCCATCCGTGGGCGTGGTGATCGTCGTATAGCTGAGGTTAAGTTCCGCCTGCCGCGCCGCGGCTTGCTGTTGCATCAGCATGGCGCGGGCACGGGTGAGTTGGGCGCCCAGCACCTCTATCTGCTTCTGCGCTGCCGCCACGGCCGTCGTGTCGCGGCTCACCGTTGCCTGGTCCTGCCGGATGGTGGAGGTTGCCTGCTGCGCGCTTTGAATTGTGCCAGCGCCGCTGCGAGAGAGGATGAGGTCGCGCTGATACTCCTGCGATGCGAAAACAAGGGCCGCCTGATCGGCATCCACAGTCGCCTGCGCCTGACTGACGGAGAGTTGCTGCTCGCCGATCTGCTGCGTCAGATTGTCGATATCCGCCTGATCCGCCGCGACCGCCCCCTGCGCCGAAGCCAGCGCGGTCTGATAGTCGCGGTCGTCGATCCGGGCGAGAACCTGGCCCGCATGAACGGGCTGATTGTCCTCGACCGCGACCTGCGAAATGTAGCCGGAGATTTTCGGGCTGACGATCACGCTATCCGCGTCGACATAGGCATCATCGGTGCTGACCAGGAAGCGGCCTTCCCTCCACCAGTAGTCGCCATAAAGACCGACGCCGCTCAAGGCGACCACGACCCCGGCCGAGAGCAGAATGCGGCGCCAGTTCCGGCGGCGGGCGGGCGGCAGCCCGCGCTCGGTCATCCTATCGTGTTCGGCATCCAGGAAAGACCCATGCTGGTCCATATACGCCTCGCTTGAAGCGGTCAATAATGTACTGTATCATACAGTACACTTCGGCTAGAGGATCCTTTATGTCGGTAATGGAGGCATGCGGTCAGAGAATGAGCGATGGATCGGAAATGGCCGGCGCCGCGCGGCCTCGGCTGGAGGCGCGGCGCCGGGCACTTCTGGACGCCGCCGCGAAGGTGTTTCTGGAAAAGGGCTATGCCGGCGCCACGCTGGACGATGTCATCGCCCAATCCGGCGGGTCTCGGCAGACGCTCTACGCTCTCTTCGGCGGCAAGCAAGGGCTGTTCGAGGCGATCGTCGCGGAGCGCGCGATATCGATCTTCGGCTCGTTTTCGGCCGAGCCATTCGGGGAGCAGCCGCCGGAGGAGTTCTTGCACCGCTTCGGCATGCGGTACTTGACAATCGTCATGACGCCCGACGCGCTCGGCATGTATCGGCTTGTGGTCGCCGAAAGTGCCGCCAGGAAGGAGCTTGGGGAGCTGTTCTGGCGTGCCGGGCCCGCGACCGGCCGCCGGTTGCTTTCACAATATTTCGAGGTATGGGTCCGTCGGGGTGTTCTTCAGATCGACGATCCGGAGCGGGCGGCGAGCGGGTTTCTCGGCATGCTTCTCGGTACAATGCATCTGGAAATGCTGCTGGGGTTGCGGAGCGCACCGCCGCCGGATGAAATCGCGAGCGCCGTCAACCTCGCCGTCAAACAATTTCTGGACGGCTGCCGCACGACCCAAAAGTGAACTGTACCCTCAGAGCGGGATGTGTTCACCTTCGTTCACCATCCCGCTCTAGGTTTTTAACTAAGAACGCAAATCTTCGGATCATGTGATTCAACCTGATCCGATATTGCTCTAACGCACAGAGTTCGGGTCAGGTGGCGGCAAGGCGCCGCTGGCCTCGCCCTCAAGCTGTTGGTCGTGCGTCAGTGACAGTGCCACAACCATGGCAAAGGCGACGACACAGGCGATCGCCAGCAGGCCGATCGTGTAACTGCCTGTCGAGTCCTTAATCCTCCCCATCACATAAGGACCGAAGAATCCGGACAGATTGCCGAGAGAGTTGACGGCGGCAATGCCGCTCGCCGCGGCGGTACCGGCTAGAAAATTCGTGGGCAGAGTCCAGAAAACCGGCAAAACGCCAAAGATGCCGAAGCCGGCGACGGTGAGCAGAATCATTTTGCCCACGGGATCATCGACAAGCGTTGATCCGGCAATGCCCAGCGCGGCGACAAGCATCGCGATGGCGACATGCTCGCGACGCTCACCCACATGATCGGAGTGGCGCCCCCAATAAATCATCCCGATGGTGCCCGCGAGATAGGGAAGCGCCGTGACAAGCCCGGTCATCGTATAGCTCAGGCCGAAGCCACGTACGATCTGCGGCAGGAAGAAACTCAAGCCATAATTGGTTCCGTTGATGCCGAAATAGACGAAGGCCAGCAGCAGCACACGTGTATTCGTGATCGATTGCAGGATGGTGAAGCGGCGCGCGCGCTCCCGCTTGCTCCGCTCGACAGCCAGCCGCTCAACAAGCCAGTCGCGCTCCTCGGCCGTCAGCCATGTTGCATCGGCTGCCCGGTCGGTCAGGTAGAACAGAACCGCGACCGACATCAGGATGGCGGGCACCGCCTCGATCAGGAACATCCACTGCCAACCGCTGAGGCCAAATCCGGTGAGGTTCAACAGAGCGCCGGATAATGGTCCGCCGATCACGGTGGAAAGCGGGATCGCGGCCATGAAATAGCCGATCATGCGCGCGCGATAGCGACTCGGAAACCAGATCGTCAGGAAGAAGATGATGCCCGGGAAGAACCCCGCTTCGGCGAGGCCCAGCAGCACGCGCAGCACGATGAAGGTGGTTGATGGCTTGACGCCGAGGAGATGCGAGATCTGAGGGATGAAGGCCATCGCGCCCGCGATGACACCCCAACTGAACATGATCCGGGCGATCCATCGCCGGGCGCCGAAACGCTCCAAAGCGAGGTTCGACGGCACCTCAAAGAAAAAATACGCGATGAAGAATATGCCAGCGCCAAAGCCGAAGATCGTCGCGGTGAAGCCCAGTTCCTTGTTCATCCCGAGCGCGGCGAAGCCGACATTGACGCGGTCGAGATAGGCCACGAAGTAGCAAAGCATCAGGAACGGGATCAGGCGCTTGGTGACGCGGCTGATTGTTCTGGCCTCTATATCCATGAGTTTTCTCCGTAACGCCTTATGGCGGGCGTTTTGCCATCATATGGTGAATATCCCGCTGGCCCCGTCAACCATGGGCGGCGCTGGGATTTGTAACAGGCGAGGAGCCGGATCATGAATGGCGCGGGCGTAGTCATGGAGGCGGCAGTGGTCTTCCTGGGCACCCACTTCCTCTTGTCGCATCCCTTCCGCGCATCATTGGTCCGCCGGCTCGGGGAGCGTGCATTCACGGGTGTCTATTCCCTCGTGGCGGCGGTCACGCTCGTCTGGCTGGTCTGGGCTTACCGGGCAGCACCGACCTCGGCGCCGCTCTGGCCGGTGGGGAATACGATCTGGGCCGTGGCGACGCTGGTGATGCTGCTGGCATCCATTCTTTTGATGGGGTCGCTGATCCGAAACCCCGCCTTGCCGACCGGCGGACGGGCGGCCGCAGCACCCGTGACGGCCTCGGGCGTGTTCGCGATCACGCGCCACCCCATGCTGTGGTCCTTCGCCCTATGGGCGCTCTGCCACATCGCGGTCTACCCGGTCGCCAAAAACATCATTGTCGCGATGGCCATCCTGGTTTTGGCGCTGCTTGGCGCCGCTTTTCAGGACGAGAGAAAGGGACGGCTGCAACCGGAGCTTTGGCGCCCCTGGTCAGCGCGGACGAGCTACTGGCCGTTTCTGGCGATCGCGACGCGCCGGGCCCGGTTCGGGGGGTTTGGTGCGCATAGCCTGGCGGGCGGGGTGGTCGTCTGGCTCGTCGCCACCTGGGCGCATATCCCGCTTTCGGGCTGGGCGGCCGGGATTTGGCGCTGGCTTTGACCGGCCCCGCCGCTGCTCACTTATGCCTCGGCCGGCGGCAGCCCGACCAGGTTCGGCAGCACAATCATATCGGCGGAGGGGCGCGTTGCGGCACCGATGACCCGATCCCGGCCCAGATCCTTCGCCCGGTAAAGGGCGGCATCCGCGATCGGAAGCAGCTCCGAACCGCGCGAGCAGTTCTCCGGCATGGAGGCGACGCCGAAGGATGCCGTGACCGAGATTGCGCCGGAGGATATCGCCCCGATGCGGGCCCTGATCTGTTCCGCCTTGCCCATGGCAGCCTCAAGCGGGCAATCCGGCAGCAAAATCGCGAGTTCCTCACCGCCATAGCGGCAGGCCACGTCCGAGGCCCGCAGGCAGGCCAGCACGCTGCTCGCCACATCACGCAGGACCATGTCGCCGGCGGCATGCCCATGCTGGTCATTCAGCAGCTTGAAATGATCGAGGTCGATCATGATGGCCGCCAGCGGAATCTGGCGGCGTTCGGCATCCGTGGAGAGGCGCTCCAGCATCTCCTCCAGGAACCGGCGGTTGTAGAGACCCGTGAGCGGGTCGCGCAGCGCCTGGTTCCGCAGCCGTTCCCTGAGCGCGATGTTGGAGAGAGCGAGCGACATGGCATCGGCCAATGCTATAGCGACCGGCTGAAGGGCCTGCAGGCTATCCGTATGTTCCAGTGCCGCGCTGCTAAGGGCCAGCAACCCATGCACCTCGCCCCGCGCCACGATCGGTATTTCGAGACAGGTACTGCTTCGGTCCACATGGCTGCAACGCAAGGCGTTCGCGGCCGTTTCGTTCAGATGGGGCTTGCCGCGCTTCAACGCCCAGCAGGAATCCGGCGCGATGTGCACCTGGTTGGACTGCGGGCGCGCCTCTCCCCACTCGACCGCGAGATCGAGCCGGTCACGGGAATTGTTGAAAACGTACAAAGCGCCGTCGCAGTCGGGCAGCAATTTCGTGGCGGTCGCGCGCAGAACGGCATTGGCGTCCTCGCTCGTCGCGGCGCTCTGGAGAATATCGGTCATGCCGAACAGCGTCTCCACCTGCCGCCGCGCATGCGAACTGGCGGCGATGGCCTGCTCACGTCCGCGCGCTTCCAGCTGGCTCCGGCGAAACGCATAGCTCGTCGCGCCGATGGCGATGAGCGCCCCAAGCAGGTTGATGGCCAGAACGACCGTCTGCTCGATCGCGATGTGGCGCCATTCCTGATCGGCCTTGCCGCTCCGAAAATCCATATAGTTCCCGATCAGGGTACGGAGCTGGTCCATCAGGGGTTTCGCCTGCTGAACCTGAAGCACCGCCTCGGCATCGGCTTCGCGATGATCGAGACCCAGCGCGAGCGCGCTGGCCCAAACCTGCCGCAGCTTCTCGATCCTGTCGCTGACAGGCAGCGGTTCCCCTTGCGCGCCCGGAAGGCTGGCGGAATAGGCATCGATCATCTCGAAGACATGCGGGTCCGTCTGGTTGAGCACGCCAAGGCCCGCGACATAAGGCTCCAGATAAGGAAGCTGGCCGGTGAGAACGACACCGCGCACGCCGGTTTCGGCATCCAGCAGCGCGATCTGGACCAGGCGGACATTCCTCGTCGCCGAGATATAGTCCCGGAGCCGGGCCTGATCCCCGCTACTCACGACGAAAACGATGGAGGTGCTGACGCCCATCAGGGCCACCAGCGCGATAATGATGGCGGAGAGACGCCGTTGGGCAAGCGAGGCCGCCGCCCGCACAAACCGCGCGAAGGAACGTCCCGCCACTTCAAGCCGCTGCCGATCCTCGGTCATGGATTGACCTCCTACCCCACTCATCGCCCCAGTGTATCACGGCCGGCAGGGCGGCCGACACCCGGTATGGGCTGGCTCGGCGGCAATGATCAAACATCACTCGCCCCTTAAGCGACAGCCCAAACCAATCCCTGACTTTTTACGCCTTAGATAATAACACATCATTGACGAACAGGGCCCCCGAACCGGCGGGCCCGCCCGGCCCGCCCGGGCATGACCCCTACCCTCCGGCCATTGCTCGCGGCTAAGCTCGGTCATCACGCCGTTGATGGAGCCGCCTTGAACAGACATCCCGCCTCCGCCGTTCCGCTCCCCTCAGACACGGCAGGGGCGGCCTTTGAGGTTCGCTATCTCGACGATGCGGCCGCCCGGCTGTTGCTGTCGCAAACGGGGCCGGTCCTCGGCGTTGTCGGCTATGGGGCCGCGCGCCCCGACTATCTCGCGCGGACCTGCCCCTTCGTGGCGGCACCGCTACGGCCGGCGACCGGGGGGGCAATGTTCGAGGTCTGGATGGCGGATACCCCGGTGCTGCCGTGCCGGCACGGGCCGGTCGTGGGGGCCGCCAGCGACAGCCTGGGCTTCGGCGCCATCACAATCGAAGATGACGGATCGACGTCATTCGAGGAAACGGTCGAGACCGCCTACCGGCAGATCTTCGATTTCCTGGACAAAACCGGCGTTTCCGTCCCGATCCGGTTCTGGAACTACCTCACCGCCATCACGGAGGATGACCGAGGGTTGGAGCGGTATATGCGCTTCAACACCGGGCGGCATCGCGCATTCTCGGCCCGGCTCGGCCAAGCGGTGCCCCCTGCGGCGAGCGGCGTGGGCGGCCATCACGGCGCCTCCGTGATCTATTTTCTGGCCGCGCGCGAAGCGGCGCGCCCCATCGAAAACCCTCGGCAGGTCAGCGCCTATTCCTATCCGCCGATTTACGGCCCGACGAGCCCCAGTTTTTCGCGCGCCTCCGTCCATTCGCATCAGGCGCCGCGACGGCCTTGTTCATTTCCGGAACGGCTAGCATCGTCGGCCACGAAACCCGCCATCGCGGCAACCTTCCCGGACAGATCGCCGAGACGATCGAAAATCTCAGAGCGCTGATCGAGGCGTCCGGCCAGCCCGTATCGCAGACCGACGGAAATCGTTGGGCACTCAAAATATATCTGCGCGACGCGGCCTATCGCGCGGCGGTCGATGCGGCGGCCGTCGCGATGTTCGGGGCGGATAGCCAGCGCCTCTATCTTCGCGGCGATATCTGCCGGTCGGAACTGCTCATGGAAATCGAGGCTTTCCGTCAGCCGTGATCTCGAATGATCACGCAAGACCGGCCACGAGTTCCTGCGCCTCGGAGACGAGCCGGTGCAGATGCGCCTCATCCCGGAAGCTCTCGGCATAGATTTTATAGACCGCCTCGGTGCCTGACGGGCGCGCGGCGAACCAGCCGCTTGCGGTCTCGACCTTGAGGCCGCCGATCGGCGCGTCATTCCCCGGCGCGCGTGTCAGGATTCGGGCGATCGGCTCACCCGCCAGTTCACTTGCCTTGATCGTCTCGGGTGTCATCGCCGCGAGTGCTGTCTTCAACTCAGGCGTCGCCGGCGCGTCGATGCGAACATAGTGCGGCGTGCCGAGATCCGCCGCCAGCCCGGCATAGTGCTCACCCGGGTCCCGGCCCGTGCAGGCCGTGATCTCGGCCGCGAGAAGGTCCATGATGAGCCCGTCCTTATCCGTGGTCCAAACCTGGCCGTCGCGACGCAGGAAGCTCGCGCCCGCGCTCTCCTCCCCGCCGAAGCAGCAGGTGCCTTCGAACAGGCCCGGCGCGAACCACTTGAAGCCCACCGGAACTTCCAGAAGCGTCCGGCCGCGCCTTTGGACCACACGATCGATCAGCGCGCTGCTGACCAAGGTCTTGCCGACGGCCACTGTATCGGACCAGCCGGGCCGGTGCTGCACGAGATAGTCGATTGCCACGGCCAGGTAATGATTGGGGTTCATCAACCCCGCGCCTGGTGTCACGATCCCGTGCCGGTCGGAATCAGGATCGTTCGCGAAAGCGACGCGATACTGGCTTTTGAGGTCGACGAGCCGCGCCATCGCGTAAGGGCTTGAGCAATCCATGCGAATGACGCCGTCATGATCGACGGTCATGAAGGAAAAACGCGGGTCGATGGCGTGGTTGGTGACCGTGATATCGAGTCCGTAAAGATCAATGATCGGCGCCCAATAGGCCAAGGACGCGCCGCCGAGCGGATCGGCCGCAAGGTGAAGGCGCGCATCACGGATCGCCTCCATGTCAATGACATGCCGCAGATCCCCGACGTAGGGCATCATCATGTCGTCCTGCCGGGTCGTGTCGGCGCGGAGCGCGCGCTCGTACGGAATGCGCTTCACCCCGGCATTGCCGGCCGCCAGAAGTTCATTCGCCCGTTTCTCGATCCACCGCGTGACATCGGTATCGGCGGGGCCGCCATTGGTCGGGTTGTATTTGAATCCGCCATCGGCGGGCGGATTGTGCGAGGGCGTGATGACAACGCCATCCGCCAGCCCCTCGGACCGGCCGCGATTATGGACGAGGATCGCATGCGAGATGACCGGCGTCGGGGTGAAGCCATCATTCGGCTGAATGACGGTGGTGACATCGTTGGCGGCCAGCACCTCAAGCGCCGTCCGCTGCGCGGGGGCCGATAGCGCATGCGTGTCCTTGCCGATAAAGAGCGGCCCCGTCACGCCTTGCCGCCGCCGGTAGTCACAGATCGCCTGGGTGATCGCGAGGATATGAGCTTCCGTGAACGATCCGCTCAGGGAGGAACCGCGATGACCGCTGGTGCCGAAGCTGACCCGTTGCGCGGGATTGGCCGGGTCCGGCTTGACGGTGTCATAGGCGGCCTCAAGCGCCGCCAGATCAATCAGCATCGCGGCGGGCGCTGGTTTTCCGGCGAGAGGTGAGAGGGCCATGGCTATCCGCTCCTTTTTATCGATCGCGCAGTTCTATCGATCGGGCAGTATTTCTGCTTGCCATATCGCAGACGCATAGCAAGCGATAGCCCGGGGTCGGCCGCCGGTGCCGCCGAACCCTGCTCAAGCCGAACCGGACGTGCTAA
Organism: uncultured Pseudomonadota bacterium; assembly: GCA_963745125.1. GTDB lineage: Bacteria > Pseudomonadota > Alphaproteobacteria > Acetobacterales > Acetobacteraceae > Acidisoma. Next base: position 196,312 of record CAVUWB010000005.1, on the reverse strand, counting down.
CGCGGACGCCATGACCCCTGACCTTGCGCCGCGCTTCGCCGCCGCGCGCCGATCCATGGCATGATGAACTTCAAAAGCTGGGCACTGGCGGCAGCGCTGGTGTTGATCGCCTTCAACCTCCGCACGCCTGTCACAAGTGTGGCACCCGTGCTGCGAGAGGCATCGCAGGCGACCGGGCTTTCCGCCACCGGCGCCAGCTTGTTGACCATGGCCGCGTCGCTCTGCTTTGGCCTGTTCGGCCCCGTGGGGCCATGGCTAAGCCGACTCCTCGGCCTGGAACGGGCAATTCTGGCGGGTTTGGCCGCCTTGGTGGTGGGCACGGCGCTCCGCGGCGCGGGCGCGTCGGTCAGCCTGTTCGCCGGCCAGATCCTAAGTTGCGGCGGCATCGGCGTGATCAACGTGCTGCTGCCGAGCCTGATCAAGCGTGACTTTCCCAGCCGGGTTGCCTTCATCACCGGCCTTTACGTGATGAGCATGTCCGTGGGCGCGGCGCTCGCCGCCGGCGCCACGGTGCCGGCGGAGAAGCTGCTCGGCTCCTGGGCGGCGGCCTTGAGCATATGGGCCGTGCCGGCGCTGGTAGCGACTCTGGCCTGGCTGACGCAGCGCGCGGCGCCGCGTGAGGAGAGCAGCACCAGGGGCCTCGGCTGGATCGGCCTATTGGCCGATCGGCTGGCCTGGCAGGTCACGCTGTTCATGGGGCTTCAATCTGCCCTTGCCTACATCGTCTTCGGCTGGCTGGCGCCCATCCTGCGGGACCGTGGCCTTCCGCCGGTTGAGGCGGGTCTGGCACTCTCCATCTCCATTGTCGGGCAGGCCTGCGCCTCGCTGGTCGCGCCGTCGGTCGCGATGCTGGGGAAGGATCAGCGCCCGGCGATCGCGGCGCTGGGCCTGCTCAGCCTTGTCAGCCTGCTCGCCTGCTTTTACGCGCCGCTCAATTCCGTCTGGCTCTGGTCGTTCCTACTCGGGGTCGGCCAGGGCGGGCTCTTTCCGATCGCCCTGATGCTGATCGTGCTGCGAACGCCGGATGCGCTGCTGACGCGGCACCTGTCCAGCATGGCGCAGGGGGTTGGCTATATCCTGGCCTCCGCCGGCCCGTTGCTGGCGGGGCTGCTGCACGGCAACCGGATTGGGCTCAGCATCCTCGTCGTCAGCCTCGGCGCGGTGATGCTGCTTGCGGGACATGGCGCGGGGCGCGCCTTGCAGATCAAGGCACGCCACCGATCATAAGATGCTCTACCGGTAGCGCGTCGCGAGGATCAGCGCGATCGCATCGGTCAACTCGCCGAGCGCTTTGCTCATCGCCATGACCTGCCCGATGATATCGGGGGTTTGGCTCGGCACCGCAAAGCGCTGACCGGAGGATATATCCGGGCGCCGGCCGGTGGCGAAGGTCACGCCGACCTGGCTCGTCAGTATCACCGTCCCGCTGTTATCGAGGTCGAAGCGCGTGATGTTCACCGCGACGGTCGCATCCGCCGTGACGTTGACCGCCCCGCTTTCGCCAAAGACACTGGTGCCGGGCAGCCGTTGATCAAGCCCCGCCGCCAATACCCGGCCGATCATGGCCGAGAAGGATTCGCCCCACCAGTTGTTTGACTCCACATCGATATGGAAATTGCTCGACGAGCGCACGATCTGCTGGCGATCGAGGTAGGGGGCGAGGCTGACATCCTGCAGGACGACGATCTTCGGCCCCCGGCCCAGCACGGCCCCCGGCTCGGTATCGAGGGTATAGAGCACCGGGGTCGGTGAGGCGCAGCCGGCCGGAAGAGCCGCCACGGCGCAAAGCCCGAGACCGAGGCGGCGGCGGGAGATCATCATTCCTGCACTCCCGTGCCCGTGCGGCCGCGAATGAGCGCTTCCGGATGGCTTGTCAAAAGATCGGCGAGCGCGCGGAAGGATTGCGCCATGTCATTGAGCTGCGCCATCAGCCGTTCCAACTGCCGGCTGAAATGCGAGTTGCCCCCGTAAGCGGAATTGACCGAGACAAGCACATCATTGAGATGCACGGTGGAGGCCTTCAGGCTTGCCGTCAGCACGGGCAAGCTCTTCAGCGTGGGACCCATTTCCGTGTTGAGCTGCTTCATCAGCGTCTCCGAGGCGGCCAGGGTGCTGGCGAGAGACGCAACCGCCTGCTTCGTTTGCGGACCATTCGTCAGCTTGCTGAGGCCCGATAGGGTGGAGGTGAGGCTCGCCGATATCTGATCGAAGGGCATGGCGTTGAGCTTGGCCATGAGCGAACTCACCCCGGTGGTGATGGAATCGAATGCGCCGGGCGCCGTCGGGAACAGGATATCATCACCCTGCATCGTCACCTCGGCCGGTGCCGCGTCAGGAACAAAGGTCAAGGCGATCGCGCTCTGCCCCGTGATGAAGTTGGTCTTCTGAATTTGCGCCCGCAGCCCACGTGCCACCAGTATCCGCAGATTGGCGAGCGGACCACGGGATGCGACGGCTTCGATATTCTTGATCCGCTGCGGCTCGACCTCAAAATGGACGGGTGCGACAATGGAATTCGACTTGGCGTCGTATTCCATGTCGATGCCGGTCACGTCGCCAACCCGCAGGCCCTGAAAGGTTACATCCGATCCCGGCCCCAGCCCCGCGACGGAACCCGAGAAATAGGCGAGAAGCTGAATCCTGCGCTGGAAGGCCGCCTGCTGGGCATCGTCCTCGCTCCCATAAAGGGGAAAGTCCTGGTTGGCGACGCTTTCGGGTGTCGTCTCGAACTCCGGGGCCGTTTGAAAGGCGACGCCGCCGAGCAGGAGCGCGTCGAGCGACTGAATTTGCAGCTTGATGCCATCAGCGCCGAGCTTCACCGACAGGCCCGAGGCGTTCCAGAACCGTGTCTCGTCGTGAACGTAGCTGTCGAACGGCGAGCGAACGAAGGCGTGGATGGTCACGTCTTTCGCCAGATGGCCAAGATCCCAGCCGAGGATCGTGCCGACCTGTAGATCACGGTAGAAGATCGGCGCGCCGAGCTGCACCGAGCCGATGCTGGTGGCCTTGAGCAGAAAGGTGCGGCCCGGAACGACGGATTGCAGCACCGGCGGGTCCTGAAGGCCGGTAAAGGCCGTTTGCGATGGGCCGCCGCCGGGCGCGGGCAAAAGGTCGATATAAGGGCCGGAGAGCAGGGTGCCGAGACCCGAAAGGCTGCCGGCGAAAAAGCGCGGCCGCACGATCCAGAATTGCGTGTTGGCGGTGATCAGCGGCGTCGCGTCCCGCGTCATCTGCACGGTGACGATGACATGGTTCATATCGGGCGCCAGCTTGACCGACGTCACCGTGCCGAGCGTGACATCCCGATGCTTGACCTGGGACTGGCCGCCGATCAGCCCGTCTCCCTGGTCGAAGGTGATGGTGATCTTCGGGCCGCGTTTGGCATAGGTGTCGTAGACCAGCCAACCGCCGATCAGGATGCTGATGATCGGAATAATCCAGATCAGGGAAAACCGCCGCCTTCCCTTTTTCTGAACGATCGCGGACTGGATTGCGATGTCGTCCATCATGCCTCGCCTGTTGCCGCCGCCGCATCCCACATCAGGCGGGGGTCGAATAGCTCGGCCGCGAAGATCGTGACGATGACGACAGCGGCGAATGAAACCGCGCCGATGCCCGGCTCGATCGAGACGATCGCGCCAAAACGGACCAGCGCCACGAGAATGGAGATCATGAAGACGTCGATCATCGACCAGCGGCCGATAACGCTGACGATCCGGTAGAGCCGCACGCGGTCGACAAGGCGCTCCCTCCGGCCGAGCTGGGTCGAGAGAAGAAGCAGCATGAGGCCGATGAGTTTCAAGACAGGCACGAGAATGCTGGCGAAAAAGACGAGAAGGGCCAGCGGATACAATTTCGCGGTGACAAGCTCCTCGACCCCGCCGAGGATCGTGCTCGGCGCGCCGTTACCCAACTGCACCACCGTCAGGATTGGATAGACATTGGCGGGGATGTAGAGAACGAGGGCGGTGATGACGAGCGCCCAGCAGCGGGCAACCCCCTGCGGCTTGCGGTGATGCAAATGAGCGCCACAGCGGCGGCACAGATGGCGCCCGGCGGGCGCCACGAGCGCGACCTTCTCGCACTTTTCGCAAGCGACGGGTTGCATCGCGATTTCGGCTGCGGGCGCCGCCGTCTCGGCGGATGTCGCCGGATAGCGGACAACGCCGCGCCTCTCCAATTCCTCCCAAACCCCCTGACGGTCGAGCATGGCATCGGCGGCGACCGTCGTCAGCATGAGCCCCACCAGCCCGTAAACCGCGAAGCCGATATCGATGCGGACGAGATCAACAAGCTTCACATAGGCGACGAAGACGCCGAGCAGATAGACTTCCACCATGGCCCAGGGCCGCAACCGCTCCACCCAAACAAACACGGTGCTGAGATGGCGCGGCAGACGCCGGAGAGGCAGGCGGAGCGCGAGCAGGATATAGGCGGTGGCCAGGAGTTTCAGCAGCGGCGCCGCGACGGTTGTGAACAAAACAACCAGGGCCAGTTCCCATATCCCTTGTTGATTAAGCCATTCCGGACCCGAAAAAAGATTTGCGCCGAGCGAAATGCCCGAGGCGGTGACGTTCATCAGAGGCATCGCGCAGGCGATGGCGAAAAACGCCAGTGCGGTCAGGGTCAGCGCCAGGCTGCGATCGAGCGAATTTCTCTGGGTTCTTCGGACCGTCACACCGCAGCGCGGGCAGATGGCGACGGCGGGTGCGGCGAGCGCCGGAACCCGCTGCAACATCCCACAATAGCGGCAGATCACCGGATGCGCAACGGTCGTGTTGTCATCCAAGGGCATGGTGACACCCAACGCAGACCGCCCTGGACATCAGGCGGTCCGTTCGCTTCTGGAGACCGGCATTTATCGCGAACCCGACCCGACGTTTCGTTGCTAACAGAGAGTAGGATACCGTTGCAGTCATTGACAACATAAATCAAGCCCTCGGCGAAACGGTAGCGATACCTGGGTGCCGCGGCCGCCGATCGTCGCCCCCTGCGGCCGGGCGCCATATTGACGGCAGCAGGACCCCGTGCTGGGGATTGGACAAAGAAGGGAGACACCCCATCGCTTTGAACAGCGCGCGCACCGCCTGGGATAGCGGCCGACAGGATCGCGCGGCGCGGCTCGATGCGGCATCCCGCCATGCCGAGGGCAAGGTTTTCGCCGCCCGGGACGCGACCGCCCTGCTCGAAGCCGTCATGAGGCCTTTCGACCGCATCTGCGTCGAGGGTGACAACCAGAAGCAGGCGGATTTCCTGGCGGGCGCCCTCGCCGCCGCCGATCCGGGGCGGCTGCACGACCTGCATGTCGTGCAATCGGGCGTCGTGCTGCCCGAGCATATCGACCTGTTCCGCCGTGGCATCGCGAAAAAGCTCGATTTTTCCTATTCCGGGCCACAAGGTGCGGCGCTGGCCCGCGCCTTGCGCGGCGGCATGGTCGAGCTTGGCGCCATTCACACCTATCTCGAACTCTTCGCACGCTACTTCATCGACCTGACACCGCAGGTGGCGATCATCGCCGCCGTCTCGGCGGACGCCGCAGGGCAACCTCTATACCGGCGCCAATACCGAGGATACGCCGACCATCGTCGAGGCGACCGCCTTCAAGCACGGCATCGTCATCGCCCAGGTCAACGAACTGGTCGATGCCGTTCCGCGTGTCGATATCCCGGGCGACCAAGTGGATTTCGTGACCGTCTCGCCCAAGCCTTTCTATGTCGAGCCGCTGTTCACCCGCGACCCCGCGAGCCTCACGGAACTGCATGTCCTGATGGGCATGCTCGCGATCAAGGGCATCTATGCGCCATTATGGCGTGCGCCGGCTGAACCATGGCATCGGCTTCGCGACGGCCGCCATCGAGCTGCTGCTGCCGACCTATGGCGCATCGCTCGGCCTTAAGGGCCGCATCGCCACGCATTGGGCGCTCAACCCGCATCCGACCCTGATCCCCGCTATCGAAAGCGGATGGGTGGAGCAGATCCATTGCTTCGGCTCGGAAGTCGGCATGCAGGACTATATCCGGGCGCGGCCGGATATATTCTTCACCGGGCGCGACGGCTCGCTGCGCTCGAACCGCGCGCTTTGCCAGGTTGCCGGGCTCTACGCCTGCGACCTTTTCATCGGCGCCACCTTGCAGATCGATCTGCAAGGCAACAGCTCAACCGTTCTGCCCGATCGCATCGCGGGCTTCGGCGGCGCGCCGAACATGGGCTCCGATCCGCATGGCCGGCGGCATCCCTCCGAGCCCTGGCTCCAGGCCGGGGCCGAGGCGCGTTCCGTGGCCCGCGGGGCGGCCGTGCCCGGCCGCAAGCTCGTGGTGCAGCTTGTCGAGACGTTTGGCGAGAAGATGACCCCGGTCTTCGTGGAGCGTCTGGACTGCCTCGACCTCGCCGAGCAGCAGGGCTGGGCGGTCGCCCCCGTCATGATCCGTGGCGATGACGTGACGCATGTGGTGACGCCGGAGGGGATCGCGAACCTTCTGCTCTGCGCGACGGCCGAGGAGCGCGAGCAGGCGATCAGGGGTGTCGCTGGCTATACTGAGGTCGGCCGTGGGCGGAACGCCGAGGCTGTGCGCCGGCTCCGCGCGCGCGGAGCCATTCGCTATCCGGCTGACCTCGGCATCGACCCGCTGGCGGCGCAGCGGCAGTTGCTCGCCGCCCGCTCCATCCGCGACCTCGTCCGCTGGTCGCAAGGGCTCTACAAACCGCCTGGCAAGTTCCGGAACTGGTGACGGTCATGGAAACCATCGACATCCGCCACGAGGGTTTGACGAAGCTGGCCGGCCGGCGCACTTGGGCGATCGTGGGCGTCGTCGCATCGGGCAATCTCGAAATCCTGCTCGAACGCACGGCCGCGCCCGAGGTCTGCGATGTGCGGATCGAGACCTCGGCCGAAGGTTTCGCGCCGACCTGGCAGGCCGTGATCGGCGATATCCTCGCTGACAACGACGCCGGCGGCTTGCGGATCTCGATCAATGACAGCGGGGCGCGGCCTGATACCGTGGCGCTGCGGCTGCTTCAGGGTCTGCGCATGATGGCAGCCGTGTGATGGACCTGGCCGCTACGATCCTGGCCGGAAGCTATTACGAAAGCTCGGCCCGTGCGCGGCTGGAAGGCTTGCTCGATGCGGGCAGCTTCGTCGAATACCTAGCCCCGCCCGAGCGGCAGCGCAGCCGGCACCTGACGGCCTTCGGCATCGCGGCGGCCTTCGACGACGGCATCGTCATCGGGCGCGGGCGGCTGCACGGGCGGCAGGTTCTGGTCGCGGCGCAGGAGGGCGCCTTCCTCGGCGGCACCTTCGGCGAGGTGCATGGCGCCAAGCTGGTCGGGCTGCTGCGCGCCGCCACCACCAGCGCGGCGCGGCCCGACGCGGTGCTTCTGCTGTTGGATACCGGCGGGGTGCGGCTGCAGGAGGCGAATGCCGGCGAAATCGCCGTGGCCGACGCCATGATCGCGATATTGAACGCGCGCGCGGCAGGCATTCCGGTGATCGCCCTGCTCGGCGGCCGCGCCGGCTGCTTCGGCGGTGGCAGTCTGGTCGCCGCTTGCGCCAGCGGCCGCGCGATCTCGGAGCCCGGGCGGCTCGGCGTCAGCGGACCCGAGGTGATCGAGACCGCGATGGGCGCCGAGGAATTCGATTCGCGAGACCGGCCGCTGGTCTGGCGGATCACGGGCGGCCGCACCCGATACCTGCTGGCGGGTGCCGACGCCTATGTCGAGGATACGATTGACGCCTTCCGGGCAGCGGCGCTGGCTCTTGTCGCTGACGCCCCCGGCTTCGATGTGGCGGCACTTGGCCGCGCCCAAGTCACACTGGCCGCCATCGCCGGGCAATTCGCCGGGCTGCGCGACGCCACCGAAATCTGGCAGCGACTTGGGCTGCCGTTGAACCTTCCGGATTTGGCGGATGATGCCTATCGCCCGCTCGCCGAGGCGCATCGGCCCGGCGCCGCACGGCATGAGCCAGCGGATCGCGCCCCCTTTGCCCTTGGCGCAGTGGCGGCCGGCGCGCTCGACTGGGCGGGTGAGGCCTGGATCACACCCGACGGTGTGATGGGCGGTGTCGCGCGAACCGAGGCGGGAACGGAGATCGCGCTTCTCGGGCTCATCCACGGCGCGCCGCTCAGCCTCGCCGCTTCTCTTACCTTGTCCGAAGCCTTGGCCGCGATCATGGCGGAGGCGCCGCGCCGCCCGATCCTCATCCTGGTCGATACGATCGGCCAGAAGATGAGCCGGTCGGATGAGCTGCTGGGGCTGAGCCAGGCGATCGGCCAGTTGGCGCAGAGCATCGTGCTGGCGCGGCAGCAGGGCCATCGGCTGGTGACGCTGCTGACCGGCCGCGCCGCCGCTGCCGCCTATATCGCCCTGGTGCTGATGGCCGAGCGGGTCGTCGCATTGCCCGAGGCGGAGCCGGCCGTACTCAGCCTGGCCGCTGTCGCGCGCGTCACCAAGATGCCGCTGGAGGAGCTGGAACGCCTGTCGGCCACGATGCCGGTGCTGGCGCCCGGCCTCGCGCCCATGCAGCAGCTCGGCGCGGTGCATGAGGTGCTGCCGGCCGGCATTGAGCTGAAGCGGCGCCTCGAAACCCTGCTGACGTCCGCTCAGCTCGATGAGCCGGCCGAGACCCCGGCCGCGCAGCCGTATCGGGCGTTGATCGCGCATGTCCAAACCCTAGTGGCACGGGTGTAGGTGTTTCAGCGGCACGATCTGCTGCTGATTGATCCCGGCGGCTGGGCCGACGCTCTCGCGCGCCTGCCGCAACGGCCAGGGACGGATCTGCTGGCGGATTGGGCGAGGCTGGGGCGGCCCGTTATCCTCCGCCGCCGCTGGCCAAGCGAGCCGGAAGATGGGCTGGCCGTCGGTGTCCAGCTTCCGCCCGCCGCCGGGGGCATGCGTGTGGCGTTGCGCGTGCCGGAGCGGTCGGTGGTCGCGCGGCCGCCACGGCCTGATATCGCGGCCGCCCTGCCCCATGCGCCGCCGGACTGGCGGAGAACGCTGACGGCGCTGCTGGAGCTGTCCGGCCTCGCCGCGCCGGCGCGGGTCTTCGGCAGCCTGATGTGGCAATGCGTGACCGGCTTGCCCTATCTGCGCGAGCAATCCGACCTCGACCTCACCTTCCCCTGTGCCGGCGATCCTCATCCGGTCGCCGCATCGATTGCCGCGATCGACCGCAGCGGCCATCCGCGTATCGATGGCGAGCTGCTGCTGCCGGATGGCGCCGCCTGCCATTGGCGCGAACTCACCGACCGGGACGGCCGCGATATCCTCGTGAAGACGGGCCATGGTGTCGAGCTGCGGCCGCGCGCCGTGCTGGTGCCGGCATGAACGGGAGCGCCCTTCTCGCGGCTTCGTCTCGGGCCGAGGCAATCGGGGGGCTGGCGGAAACCTGCCTGCGGCAAGAATGTGAGACCTGGCCGAAACCCGGCCTCGTCAGCCATGTCGATCCCGGCAGCCATGCGGATATGGATGCGGCCCTGCTGATCCGCAGTGCCGGGGTGCTGCGCCCATATTTCGCGGCCTTGGCCGAAGCGGGCGAAAGAGGCGCCGCCATGCCACGGCTACGCCAGCTCGGTATCGCCGCCGAAGCCTGGATGATGGCGGCGACCGCCGGGGTCAACACCCATCGCGGCGCGATTTTCGCCCTCGGGCTGCTCTGCGCGGCGGCGGGCGCCGAGGCCGCCCATGGCCCCGGCAGCCTCGGCCGGATTGTGCGGGACCGCTGGGGCGAGGCCATTCTGGAAACGCCGCCGCCACGATCGAGCCATGGCACCGTCGCCGCCGCGCGATACGGCGCGGGCGGCGCCCGTGTGGAGGCCGCGAGCGGCTTCGCCAGCATCTATGCCGTGGGCCTTCCGGCGCTCCGCGCCGGGCAGCGGTTGCGGCCGAAGGATGCGGAGGCAGCGCGGGTTCAATGCTTCTTCGCGCTGCTGGCGACAGTGGAAGACACCAACCTCCTCCACCGTGGCGGCGCCGAAGGTCTCGGCTTCGCCCAGGCGATGGCGGCGGCCTTCCTGGCGGCGGGCGGCATCGGCGCCGCCGATTGGCGCCGGCGCGCGGCCGACGCGCACCGGCACTTCGTCGCTCGCCGGCTCAGCCCCGGCGGCTGCGCCGATCTGCTCGCCGCCAGCCTGTTCATCGATGCGGTGGAGGCGCTGTGACGAGCGGCGGCCTCGCTTTTCTCATCGCCGGCCAGGGCGCGCAGCATCCAGGCATGTTCGACAACCTGCGCGGCAGTCCGGCGGCCGAGGCAGTGCTGGCCGAGGCCGCGACCCTGCTCGACGGCCGGGACCCGCGCGATATCGCTGCCGACGAGGACGGCGGCCGGTTCGACAACCGGACGGGGCAAATCCTCTGCTGCGCGGCCGTCGCGGGTGTGTGGTCCGCGCTGCCGATCGATCGGGCTCAACCCATGACGCTGGTCGGCTACAGCGTGGGGGAACTCGCCGCCTGGCATTGCGCGGGGCTGTTCGATGCCGCCACGCTGCTACGGCTCGCCGCCCAGCGGGCCGAGCGGATGGACGCGGCAGCGGCCACACGGCCGGGCCGGTTGCTGGCCGTGGTCGGCCTGCGCCGCGCCGCGATCACTGCCTTCTGTCGCGACCACGGGGCGGAGATCGCGATCGTCAACGGCGCGGAGCACTTCATCCTCGGCGTGCCGGCCGGCCATCTCGATGCGCTCATGCGTGCGCTCGGCGCGGCGCGGCCCACCGTGCTGCGCCTTCTGCCCGTGGGCGTCGCATCCCACACCTCGCTCCTGCGCGAGGCGGCTGAAGGCTTTCACGCGGATCTCGCGGCGGCGCCGATCATGGGCGCGCTGCCGCGCGGCCTGCGGCTGCTCTCGGCGCTGGATGGCGAGCCCGTGACTGCGATCCCCCGCGCACGGGACCGGCTGGCGGACGCCATCACGCAGAGGCTCGATTGGGCTGCTTGCCTCGATGCGGTGCGGGAAAGTGGCGCGAAGACGATCCTGGAACTGGGGCCGGGCTCCGCGCTTGCCGCCATGGCGCGCGCCGCGATCCCCGAGGCGCGCATCCATAGCATTGACGATTTCCGCAATCTGGAGGGCGTGGCAGCCTGGCTCGTCTCAGGCTGACGCCGCGCCTATCCCTCCTCAGGCCTAGAGCAGATCCCGATCATATGGAATCATCTGATCGGGTGAAGATGCTCGTAAAAACAAAGAGCTAGAGCGGTGACTGTGAGCGTAAGCGAATAGGAAACGCTCTAGTCCAGGCCGAGGATCGTGCGGTTCACGTCACGGCGCGCCCCGGATTTGACGAAGTCATCGAAGGCATGGGTCACAACCCCGATGATGTGGTCACGGATGTAGCGGGCACCTTCCGATGCCCCATCTTCCGAGTTCTTGAGGCAGCACTCCCATTCCAGCACCGCCCAGCCATCGAAACCGTAGGCGGTCAGCTTCGAGAAGATCGCCTTGAAATCGACCTGGCCATCCCCCGGAGAGCGGAAGCGGCCCGCACGGCGAACCCAGGGCTGGTAGCCGCCATAGGCGCCGGTCTTTCCGGTCGGCCGGAACTCCGCGTCCTTGACGTGAAACATTTTGATGCGGTCATGATAGTGGTCGATATAGGCGAGGTAGTCGAGCGACTGCAGCACGAAGTGGCTGGGGTCGTACAGCATGTTGCAGCGCGGATGGTTGTCCACCCGTTCGAGGAACATCTCGAAGGTGAGGCCGTCATGCAGATCTTCCGTCGGGTGGATTTCGTAGCAGAGATCGACGCCACTCGCGTCGCAAGCATCGAGGATCGGCCGCCAGCGCCGCGCGAGTTCATCGAACCCGTCCTCAACCAAGCCATCGGGCCATTGCGGAAAGGGGTAGATAAAGGGCCAGAGCAAGGTTCCGCTGAAGGTCGCGAGCCGATCCAGGCCGAGGCGGGCGGACGCTTTCGCCGCCAGCAGCACCTGGTTGACCGCCCATTCCTGGCGCGCCTGGGGATTCTGATGAAGCTGAGGCGGGGCGAATGAATCGGCCGGCAGGTTGAAGGCCGGATGAAGCGCCACGAGCTGCCCTTGCAGATGGGTCGACAGCTCCGTCACCACCAGCCCGTGCTCGGCCAGCTTGCCCTTGTAGTCGTCGCAATAATCCTGGCTCGCAGCCGCCTGCTCCAGGTCGATCAGGCGCTTATCCCAGGTCGGGATCTGAACGCCCTTGAAGCCCTTCGCCGCCGCCCAGCCGGCAAGCCCCTCGATCGTGTTGAACGGCGCCTCGTCCCGCGCGAATTGCGCGAGGAAAACGGCTGGCCCCTTGATCGTCCTCATGCGTGTCATTCCGATCCATAGTTTCGCGTCATGGCCGCGGCGCTTTGCAGCGTCGCCGGGGCCATGGCCGAGACTATCCTAACTACGGGCCGGGGTCACTCGGGGGTGGTCAGTTGGGGGGATCAGTCGCTCGTCGGCGCGTAGAGCGCGGGCCGCGCGGGAATTTGGATTCTCCACCGCCGCTCCCGTGGCCAGAGACGCCGCAATCTGCTCCGCGACGGCGGTCGTGACGAAACCGTCCCAGGCCGAAGCACCGGAGGCGGTGGTGCCGCCCTTGGCGGCGGCATCGACCCAGGCTTGCATCTGATCACGATAGGCTTGCCCGAAGCGCGGAATCCAATCTTCCGGAAAAGCGAAGCCATGATGAGCGGCTTGATTGGTCAAAGTATGCGTGGGAACCACCATCTCGATGGTCCCCTTCGACCCGACGAGCTGAGCGTGAACGTGATAGCCATACCCACCGTTGATGTTGACCTCGGTCGAAACGATCTCGCCCTTTTCCGTGCGCATGACGATCATGAGCAGCCCGGTATCGCCGGCGGGGAAGACCTGCGCCGAAACCATCTCGGAGCCGAGGAGCCAGCGGCTGATGTCGATCTCATGGACAAAGGAATTCGTGACGGCCATCGCCCCCGTGAACCAGGAGGGGGCCGCGAAATTGCGATGAATATTGTGGAGCACGACGGGCTTGCCGCAGGAAGCCGCGATCCTCGCCTGCCGTATGGCCCCGTAGGCCAGATCGAAGCGGCGCATGAAGCCGACCTGAATCAATCGCCGCCCAAGGGCGACCTCGGCCTCCACGATACGCAGCGCCTCCGTCGCCGTCGCCGCGATCGGCTTCTCACAAAGAACCGGCTTTCCCGCGGCAAGCGCTGTCAGCACGTAGTCTGCGTGGGTGGCATCGGGTGAGGCAATGACGATGGCCTGAACCGTGTCCGATTGAATTAGCGCGAGCGGATCGGTGAAGCTCTGCGCCCCCTGCCCGACCTTGGCGGCACGCGCCGGATCGGCATCGCAGACGGCGGCCAGGACGGCCCCGCTCGTGCATGCGCGCAGCAGACGCGCATGCTCCGACCCCATGATGCCCGTCCCGATAACACCAACAGCTAAAGTCATTGGACCTCCGCGATCTTGATCGCCTTCAAACCGTTAACGCCGGACCGGTGGCTTGGTATCGGCCTGTGGCAACCCAATTACTCTCGATCGCGCCGGTTGCGCCATGGGTTTGTCGCCATAAGCATGCTTCCGCTCAGCGGAGCGGCTCAGCGCATGCTTTTTCCCATTCCGTTGCAATTAATGTTGTGCAACGGACGATTTGTCAATATTCAATGCGCGCGTATAGTTCGAGGCGACCGCCTTGGGGGGAAACCAGATGGCAAAAACAACAACCCGCCTCACCATGGCCCAGGCCGTGGTGCGGTGGCTGACACGGCAGTTCACCGAGATCGACGGCGAGAAGGTTCCTTTGTTCGCCGGCGTCTTCGGCATTTTCGGGCACGGCAACGTCACCTGCCTGTCGGAAGCATTAGAAGCGGTTCAGGACGAATTGCCGACATGGCGCGGCCAGAACGAGCAGTCGATGGCGCTTGCCGCCACGGCCTTTGCCAAGGGCAATCGTCGGCGCCAGATCATGGTCGCCGCCTCGTCCATCGGCCCGGGGGCGCTGAACATGGTGACTGCCGCCGGCACGGCCCATGCCAATCGGCTCCCTATCCTGTTGCTCGCCGGCGACACTTTCACCAGCCGCCTGCCGGACCCGGTGCTCCAGCAGGTCGAGCATTTCAATAACCCGGCCGAGACGGTCAACGACGCCTTCAAAGCCGTCACGCGCTATTGGGACCGGATCAGCCACCCCGCGCAAATCCTCGCCTCGCTGCCGCAGGCGGTAGCAGTGATGCTGGACCCGGCCACCTGCGGCCCGGCTTTCCTCGCTTTGGCCCAGGACACGCAGGAAATCGCCTTCGATTATCCGGATGCCTTCTTCGAGCCCTGCGTCTGGACCATCCCGCGCCCCCGGCCGGACCGCGGCAAGCTCGCCGAAGCGGCCGCACTGCTCAAGACGGCGCGAAAGCCCCTCCTGATCGCGGGCGGCGGCGTGCGCTACTCCCTCGCCGAGGAGCGGGTCGCCGCGTTCGCGACACGGCGCGGCATCCCGATCGTCGAGACCATCGCCGGCAAGGGGAGCGTCACCCACTACCATCCCGCCCATGGCGGCCCGATCGGCATCATCGGCTCCACCTCGGCCAATGCCCTGGCGGCCGAGGCCGATGTGATCCTCGCGATCGGCACGCGCTTGCAGGACTTCACAACCGGCTCCTGGACGGCGTTCAGCGCCGATGCGCGTTTCATCTCCATCAATGCCGCCCGCTTCGACGCCACGAAACACCGGGCACTGGCCGTTGTCGGGGATGCGCTCGAAACGGTCATAGAGTTGGACGAGGCGCTCGGCGACTGGCGGGCGGAAGCCGCGCATATGGCCCGCGCGAAAGCGCTTTTCGAAGAGTGGGACGCGCTTCTCACGAAGCACCAAACCCCGGGCAATGCGCCGGTGCCGACCTACGCCCAGGTCGTTCATATTGTGAACGAAACGGCAGGCGACACGGATACGGTGATCACCGCCGCCGGCGGCCTTCCCGGAGAGCTGTCAAAAGGGTGGCGCGTCAAGTCGCCCAACACCTTCGATCTCGAATTCGGTTTTTCCTGCATGGGTTATGAGATCGCGGCAGGCTGGGGGCATGCCATGGCGAATGCAGGCCCTGGCGGCCTCGGCGGCACGCCGATCGTGATGGTGGGCGACGGGTCTTATATGATGATGAACTCGGACATCTATTCGACGGTGCTGAGCGGCCACAAGATGATCGTCGTCGTCTGTGACAATGGCGGTTTCGCGGTCATCAGCCGGCTGCAGCAGGCCAAGGGTGTTCCGGGCTTCAACAACCTCCTCGTCGATTGCCGCATCCAGAACGCCGCCGCGCCGCTGCATGTGGATTTCGTCCGCCATGCCGAGGCCATGGGTGCGGCCGCCAGGCATTGCGAAAGCCTGGCTGATCTCGGCGCGGCCTTGCGATGGGCGAAGACGACGGATCGCACCACGGTCATCTCCATCATGACTGACCCGCACGCCTGGGTCCCCGGGGATGCGGATTGGGATGTCGGCGTGCCTGAGGTATCGACGCGCCCGTCGGTGCAAGCGGCACGCAAACACCAGCTAGAGATACGGTCTAAACAGCGCGTTGGGGTATAGCCGCATGAAAGCGAAATTGGGCATCGCGCCCATTGCCTGGTGGAATGATGATCTCGCCGAGTTGTCGGACGATGTGAGCCTGGAAGAATGCCTGCGCCAGGCGCGCCAGGCCGGGTTTACCGGCATGGAAACCGGACGCCGCTTTCCGATGAACATGGAGGAGCTCGGCCCCATTCTCAGCCGCTACGGCATCTCCGTCTGCGGCGGCTGGTTCTCCGGCCAGTTGCTTGATGGCGAGTTGGAGGAGGAAAAGGACCGTATTCGCGCCCAGATGGATTTCTTCATCGCGGCCCGCGCCCCCTGCATCGTCTATGGCGAAACGGCACGCTCGATCCAGGGCGTCCGCTCGGCGCCGCTCTCGACCAAGCCCAAATTGACGGAAGACGAAATCCGCACCTACGGCCGCAAGATGACCGCATTCGGCGAGTGGTGCGCCGAGCAGGGGATGCCGATTTCCTACCATCACCACATGGCGGCGGCGATCGAGACCGAAGCCGAACTCGATCTCCTCATGAAGCATTCGGGCGACGGGCTGCCGCTTCTATTCGACGCCGGCCACATGGATTTCGCGGGCGGCGACGTGCTGCGCGTGATCGACAAGCATCACAAGCGGATCAGCCATGTACATACCAAGGACGTGCGCGGAGGGGTGATCGAAGGCCTCGACCGGAGCAAGGAGAGTTTTCTGGATGCCGTCGTCAAGGGAGCATTCACCGTGCCGGGAGACGGTTCCTTGGATTTCCCGGCCATCGTCAAACGCCTCGCCTCCTACGGCTACGAAGGCTGGTTTGTGGTCGAAGCGGAGCAGGACCCGGTGGCCAACCGGCCGCTTGACATGGCGGTGAAAGGCCATGCCGAGCTGATGCGGGTTATGGCGCTCGCCGGCTATGAGGTGGTTCAGTAGCCTTGCGAGATCAAATCCCGCCGAACATGTCGCTCGGCGGGAATCCATCTCGCGTATAGTCCTGGCTGACGAAAACGCCGCCCTGGAATCGCTCGGCCACTTTATCGTTCGTGACCACGCCAAGCGCATCCGCAAGATGGTCGTCGGATCTGTCTTGCGGCGCCCAGCCGATGGCCGCGCGCGCATCATGCCGCCAGAAGCTGCGGGCATTGTTCGACGCGCCCCATACGATCACGCAGCCAGTCCGCACCGCCGCGCGGCTGCATGCGATCAGGGATACGAAATCGTCGTGTGAAAGCCAGGTCGAGAGAAACCGCTCATTCGTGGGCTTGGGCAAGGTTGAGCCGATGCGGATGAGCACGCTTTCGACCTCGTGCTTCTCCCAATACATGCGGGCGAGCATCTCCCCATAGGCTTTGGAGAGGCCGTAATAGCCATCGGGGCGCAGCGGACAGTCCTGATCCAGCTTGGCCGAACGCTCATGCAGACCGACGACATGGACCGAGGATGCGTAGACGACGCGCGCCTTTTCGCGCCGCGCCGCCTCATAGACATGAAAGGTTCCCCGCAGATTCGGCCCCAGAATCGTCTCGAAGGATTGCTCGGTCGAGACACCGCCGAAATGCAGGATGAGACCGCAGCCTTCGGCAAGTGCGAAGACACCCGCGCAATCCTCCAGATTGAGCTGCGTGAAGGACGCGCCAGGTGGCAATGCGTCGGGGAAGGCGGCGACATCGGTCAGGCGCAATGGCCAGCCGAGCGCCGCCAAGCGTGTCGCCAACAAGCGCCCGAGCAAACCCGAAGCGCCGGTCAATAGAACCGGCCGCTGTGTGAGGTCAGTCAGAGAGACGATCAAGACGCCCGTTCCATCGCTCAATAGGTCGGTTTGCTAGCTCTACGCCGCGGCTTCCTCGATCGCCCGGCGCCCGAGACCCGATTTGACGATACGGATGAGTTCCTCCTCGGTTGTTTCCGAGGTTGATGCGTCGAGCACGATCTCCCCCGCATGCAGGAAGTTGATGCGGTCGCAGACCTCGAAAATCTGATTGTAGTTGTGGACGATCAGAATGATCGAGACCTCGCGCTGCTGGCGCAGCTTCTGCACCAGACCCAGCACATGGGCGCTTTCGCGCACACCCAAAGCCGCCAGAGGTTCATCCAGCACCAGAATATTCGGCGAAGCGTAAATGGAGCGCGCGACAGCCACGCATTGCCGCTGGCCGCCGGAGAGACGATCGACCGTGCTGTTGACGCTCGGCAGCGATATCCCAAGCGTTTTGAGATAACCTTCGGCCGTCACGCGCATGCGCTCGTTGTCGAGAAGCCTCAGCCCCAGGGTTCGCTTATGGTATTCGCGGCCCATGAACATGTTGTGGTAGACGCTGAGATCCCCGATCAGCGCGAGATCCTGGTAGACGGTCTCGATACCATGGGCGCGGGCATCACGCGGTGAGTTGAAGTGAACCTCCTTGCCCTGCATCGTGATACTTCCGGTATCGGGCTGATGATAGCCGGACAGGACCTTGATGAGCGTCGACTTGCCGGCGCCGTTGTCCCCCACCAGGGCCAGCACCTCACCATGACGCAGCCGGACGCTGACATCGACCAGAGCGGTGATGGCGCCGAAGCTCTTGCTGATATGCGACATCTCCATCACGACAGGGGCGTCGGGCCCGAGCGGCGGTATGGACAGACCGTTCATCAGATGCGCCTCCGCGCCCGCAGGCGATTGACCTGAATGTTCAGGATCATTGCCACCAGAATGGCGATCCCGAGATAGATGTCCGAGACGGTTGCCTGCGCGCCGACCATGACCAGCCCGTTATTCAGCGTCGCCACGACGAAGGCGCCGATCAAAGAGCCGATCGCCGTTCCTGAACCGCCGAGCAACGAGGTGCCGCCGATGACCGCCGCCGCGATCGCTTGCAGCGTCAGGAAGGGGCTGCCGGCCTGCGGATCGGCCGAGGAGAATTGCGCGGTGTTGATGATGCCCGCGAAAGCGGCGAAGCCGCCGGCGATCATGAAGTTGTAGACTTTGATCCGGTCGGTGCGCACGCCGATCTCTCGCGCGCCGATGATGTTGCTGCCCGTCGCGATCGTGTGCAGGCCGAAGGTCGTCCGGCTCAGCACCAGCGCGATGACGCAGACGAACACAACCGTCCAGATAAAGGGCGTGAACGCGGTAAGGCCATGCCAGGAGACGAGCGCATCGTTCGGGCCGTACAGACTCGAGCCCGAAGATCTCGCTGAACGGTTGCTGCACCGAGGCGATGATGGGCTGGCTGTCGTTGATCCAGACGACGACACCCTGCAACAGGAACAGCGTGCCGACGGTGGTGATAAGGGATGGCACGCGAAAGCCGACGGTGATCAGGCCATTGAGACAGCCGATCAGAATGCCGAGGACAAGGCTGATCGCGGCGCTGATCGGCAAGGGCAGCCCCCAGCCATTCGTCATCAGCACCATCACATAGGGCGCGAGCGAGAAGGTGCTGCTGACGGAAAGATCGATCTCGCCGGTGATCATCAGCATCACCTCGGCGACCGCGATGAGACCGAGGCGAGCCGTATCCCGCAGGACGACGCTGAGAAACTGCGAGGACAGAAACTGCCCGCCGCTGCCAATCTGAAAGTAGATGACAAGGATGATGGCGACGACCGCGATGCTCGCCTCGCGATAGCGGGAGAGGAGAACCAGAATCCGTTCGATGGCGGTTTCCGGCTTCTGCATCCCGACCTTACGCTTGGCCGGAAGCGCGGCCGCCGCCTGAGTTGATTTGAGAATAGGCTCCATATCGCTCTTTGTCGTCCTCATTCAGCCCGGCCGGGGCTTAGATGGACCAGTGGCCGCAAGGGCCACTGGCAACAAGCATAGTCCCACCCCGTCAGGCGGGCTCGGCGCGGGTGCTGCCCTCAAACCGCGATTTCGCCAGATAGTAATCGACGTTCGCCGAGGTGACGTAGGCCTTGCTGGTGTTGGTATCGGCAGGGCCTACCAGCCCCTTCGACAGCTTGTACATGTAGAGCTGCTGAACCGGCAGGAAGCCCTGCAGATAGGCCTGCTGATCGGTCGTGAAGGTCGTATCGCCGCTCTTGATGTATTTCAGGGTCTGCGGAAACAGGTCGAAACCGCCGATGATCACGCCCTTCTTGGCCAAGCCAGTATTCCGCCGAGACGAAGCCCGCCGCATAGGTATCCGATCCGCCGCCGCAGAATATGCCCGCAAGATTCTTGTGGCTGAGCACGTAGCTGCTGATGCGGGCGATCGAGGTCGCGGCATCGACGCCGGTATTGACGACATCATACGTCACCGGGTTGCCGTTATCCTTGATCCACTGGATGTAGCCGTCGATCCGGGGCTGTTCGTTGAGCGATCCGGGAACACCGATCGACAGCATGACATGGCCGCCCTTCGGCACCCGGCTCATGAACTTCGCGGCGTTATCATAGCCAGACTCAAAAAGCGGCTGGCCGACATAGGACACGCGCTGGTTCGGGCTGCCCTTCGGCACATCCGCGTTGAACGCGACCACGGGAATGCCGGCGGCAATGGCGCGCGCCGTCGGTGCGTCGAAGGCCTTCGGGTCAACGAGGCATACCGCGATGCCATCGGCCTTTTCGTCGATCGCGGTCTCCATGGCGTTCACCATCTCGGAGACGGTGTTGTTCAGCGAGCCCGTCCACTGATATCGGCAACCGAAGGCGGCGCAGGCATCCTGCGCGCCGTAGATGGCCGGAACGAAAAACGGATCGAGCGCGACATGGCAGACAAAGACGAATTTGAGCGGACGCCGGGGCAGGCCCGGATAGGGTCCGCTCTGAGCGAAGGCGCGGCCCATGCCGCCGACCAGACCGGCCGCACCCGCGCCGAGCGCTGTCGCCAGCGCGACCGCGCCGCGCCGCCCTACCGCACCCGCCACTGTCCCAGCCTCACTATTCTGATCAAAAGACTCTTGGTCCATCATATTCTCCCTGGTTGGCTTATATGCCGATGACAGGATCAGGCGTTTCGCCCAGCACCCTATCATTCGTCAATCCTTTTATCCGGTTACATTGTAATATGACGAATTTCATGTCAATGTGTTTTCCGGGGGCGGCGCAGACCATAAGCCGTATCCGTGGAGAAGTGAAACGATGCCGGGACACATGAAGATAAAGCCGCCCGGGCAAGCCGGGCGGACGGGACGTGCCGCTTGGCCGGGACTCGATTGCGCGCCTTCCGGCGACCGGCCGCATCCGTCCATCACAACGAGAGACCTTTGATGGCCGAAAGCTCCGAGCGGCATCTGCAAATTCCGTCGACACTCACGCTGACCGCTCAACTGGCCGAGCGCATCGGTGGCGACATCCGCTCGGGGCGCCTCCGGGCCGGGGAGCGCCTGCCCACGGAGCAGGAGCTGATCGTGCAGTTTCAGGTGAGCCGTACGGTGGTGCGCGAAGCCATGGCATCTCTGCGGACCGAAGGCCTGATCATCAGCCGCCAGGGCGCGGGCGTGTTCGTGGCTGACAGCACGGTAGGCCGCCCGTTTCGCATCATCTCTGACGAGCTGCGCTCGCTCGAAGAAGTGGAGAATGTGCTGCAACTGAGGCTGGCGGTGGAGGTGGAGGCGGCTGGCCTCGCCGCCGGACATCGGAACAAGCAGGATCTGCAGAACATCCGCGACTGCCTCGATAAAATCGACGAGGCGATTGATCGTGACGAGACCGCCGTGAAGGAAGATCTCGCCTTCCACTGCGCGATTTCGGCGGCGACCGGCAACCCCTATTTCGAGCGCTTCATGCTCTTCCTGGGGCCGGTCATCATCCCACGGCAAACCATGCGGCTCGGCCTCGGCAATCCGGCAGAGCGCCGCGCCTATATCGGCCAGGTGCAAACCGAGCATCACCGCATCTATGCCGCCGTGAAAAAGGGCGATAGCGACGCGGCCCGGCTGCACACACGCGAACATCTGGAGGCGGGGCGAGCCCGCTATCGGCGCCTCGTGGCATTGCAACCATAAAGCGCGGATCGCCTCATTTGATGATCGCGATCTTGCCGCGATCGATGGTGATGAAGACGGCGAGAATGAGCGCCACGCCGAACACGATTTGTTGCGCGAAGATATCCACGCCGAGGAAGGTCATGCCTATCCTGACAATGGATACGATCAACGTGCCGACAACAGTGAGACCGATATTGCCGATACCGCCGGTGATGGCCGTGCCGCCGACGACGACGGCCGCAATCGTCGGCAACAGCAACTGATTGGCGAGATCGGGTGAGCCGCTGGCGAGGCGCGCGGCCAGAAGCACGCCGCCCAAGGCCGCGAAAGCGCCGGAAAGGCCGAAGGCCATGATCTTGTAACGGTCGACTGAAATGCCGGCGGCACGCGCGGCCGGCTCACCGGCGCCAATCGCCGCGCTGAAGCGGCCGAAACGTGTGTACCGCTGAATGAACATGCCGCCAACCGCGACAATGGCCGCGATCAGGATAACATCCGGAACGCCGAGCACGCTCCCGGTGATCCAGCTGCATGCCCGCCGCCCGTCATCGAGCAAGGCAACGGATTGCCCTTCCTCCATCAGCAGTGAAAGCCCCGTCATGATGCCGCCGGTCGCGAGCGTCGCGATGAAGGAGGGAATGCGCAGCCGCACATGCACGAATCCGCTGCAGAGCCCTGCCGCGAGCCCGATCAGGATGGTCACCGGAAAAGCGCCGTAACCAAGCTTGGGCAGCAGTTCGGCCACGACCATGCTGGCGAAGGAAGCCCCAGCCTGCACCGAGAGATCGATTCCACCGAGCATGATGACGAAGGTCATGCCCGCCGCCAGAACGAAGAGCACGGAGGCGTCGGAGAGGACGACAGACAGATCCTTCGGCCGCAGAAAGCCCGGCTCCGCGATGCTGATGCCGAGAAGCAACAGCACCAGAACCAAAGCCGGCGCGTAAGGCCGAACCCGGTCGAATGCGGCGGCGGCCGATACCGCGGCGGTGTCTGCCTTTGCCATGATTGGGCCCCTCAGACCATGTGTTCCAGCAAGGCGATCTGGCTTGGCTTCGCATCGGACGGCGCCTCGAAGCGGCCGGTGATCATGCCATCACGCATCACCAGAATGGTGTGGCAAAGGCCGATCGTCTCCTCCAGCGTGTCGGAGGTGAGCACGATGCTGACCCCCTGCTCCGCGAGTTCGCGGACGAGGTCATAGACCTCGCCTTTGGCGCCGACATCGAGGCCGCGCGTCGGATGATCGAGAATGAGGATGCGGGACTTGGCCGTCAGCCAGCGCGCCAGCACGATCTTCTGCTGATTGCCGCCGCTGAGATTGCGGCAGAGCTGGGTGGCGCTCGGCGTGCGGATGCGCAAGCGCTCGATCCAGCCATTGGCGATCGTCCGTTCGCGGCCCCGGTCGATGATGTGGCGGCTCATCGCCACATCGAGATTGGCGAGCGTCATGTTCACGGCGACGGAGAGGTCCATGACGAGACCCTCCACCCGGCGCTCGCGGGGGATATAGCCGATACCCGCCGCGACCGCCTCCGTCGGCGACCGCAGCACGACCTCCCGGCCGTTCACCGCCAGCGTGCCGGCGGTCTGCGGCAGAAAGCCGAACAGGGTCCGCATCAGCTCCTCACGGCCGGAGCCGATCACCCCCGCGATGCCCAGGACCTCGCCCCGATGCAGCGTGAAGTCGACCGACCGGAAAATGCCGCGCACGGTCAGCCCTCTGGCCTCCAGCACAGGCTCGGCGCCGGGCGTGCCTTGCCGATCCTCCCGGTAATAGCCGGAATGAAGCTCCCGCCCGACCATCATGGCATGCAGCTCGGGAACGGTCGCTTCCGCCGCCGGCTTTTCGGCCACCACGGCGCCATCCTTCATAACATAGACGCGGTCGCTGATCTCCAGCACCTCGTCCAGCCGATGCGAGACGAAGATGAAGCTCGCGCGGGATTTGAGCGCCCGCATACGGTCGAAGAGAATGCCGATATCGCGCGATTCCAGAACCGATGTCGGCTCATCGAGAAAAATCGTGAGCGGCGCGGTCGTCCGCTGCTCCAGCGCCAGGGCCTTTGCCAGCTCCACCATCTGCCGGGCGGCGAAGGTCAGTTCGCCCGCCTTGATGCGCGGATCGATATCGAGCCCGACGCGGGCAAGATGGGCACGCGCGGTCTCGTTCATGCGGCGCTTGTCGAGCACGCCCAGCCGTGTGAACTCCGCCTCCTGAGCGAGATGGATGTTCTCGGTCACTGACATGTTGAGAAGCAGCGACTGCTCCTGAAACACCATGGCGATGCCGCAGGCATTGGCATGCGCGCTATCCCGCAGCGAGACAGGCGCGCCATCGATCAGTATCCGGCCGCTATCCGGGCGGACGGTGCCGGCCAGCACCCGCATGAGTGTGGACTTGCCGGCGCCATTCTCGCCGATCAGGCCCACGACCTCGTTCGGGCGCACCTCGATGGAGACATCGCGCAAGGCCCGCACGGGGCCGTAACTCTTGCTGATATGCTCGACGTTCAGCATGGCGGCGGCCTCACTTGATCACGAGTTGCGCGCCACGGCGGACGGAGAGAGCCACGGCCGCAATGATCAGCAGCCCCTGCACCGTTTCATGCACATAGGGCGAGATGCCGAGCAGCACCATGCCATTCGCCAGCACGATGACGGTCAATGTGCCGATCAGAGAATTGACCACGCCACCCCAGCCGCCGGTGAGCGCCGTGCCGCCGACGACAACGGCGGTGATGGTCATGAACAGCCGCCCGTCCGCGATCGTGGTATTCGCCTCCCCGAGCTGGGCACTGGCGAGAATGGAACCGAGCCCGGTAAAGAAACCCGCCAGCGTGAAGGCCATGATGCGTGTGCGCGCAACCGGAACGCCGGAGAGCTTGGCGATATCCTCGCCGCCCCCGATCGCATAGAGGTAGCGGCCGAAGCGGGTCCGTCGCTCGATCAGCAGCGCCAGCAGGAAGGCCGCCGCCGCGATCCAGACCGCCATCGGGACACTCGCCACACGATGAAAGGCGAGATTGCGGATCGTGGGGTCAAGCACCCGCACCGCCGTCCCGCCGAGCACGAC
Source organism: uncultured Pseudomonadota bacterium (assembly GCA_963745125.1). Classification (GTDB taxonomy): domain Bacteria; phylum Pseudomonadota; class Alphaproteobacteria; order Acetobacterales; family Acetobacteraceae; genus Acidisoma. The sequence goes on along the minus strand of CAVUWB010000005.1, from coordinate 171,832 downwards.
CGTGCCGATGCCAAGGCCCACGAACCAGAGGCCGAGTGTGGCCATGAAGGACGGAATACGCATGACGACGTGCACGAGGCCGTTGAGGAGGCCAAGCCCGGTGCAGGCCAGCAGCGCCAGAAGCGGCCCCCACCAGCCAAAGTCATTGTTGTTGGTGTCATTGGCGCAGAGCAGCGCCACGATCATGGCGCCGACACAGAGCACGCCTTCGACCGAGAGATCGACGCTGCCCATCAGGATGATGAACGTCGCGCCCATGGCGAGGATGAGCGGGATCGCCGCCTGATTGGCCACCCCCCAGACCAGGTTGCGAAAGGTCAGGAAGGCCGGGCTGAGGATGCCGAGGAGAATGCAGAGGGCGATGAGAACGAGGAGCGGCGCCAAGCTTCCGAGCCGCGCCTTCAGCCATGGCGGGCGAGAGGTTTGACGCCCCTCCCCCGTCGCGGCCGCGGGCACCAGCGTTCCGGCCACTTGCTCGGTCATCTCCAGTCCCCGTCTATCACACCGTCAGCGGCCGGCCTCAGCTATAGCTGATTGGGCTCGCCACGCGGTTCCAGAGATTGGTCCAGTCGATCTTCGGATGCGTATCGACCTGCGTCTTGAGGTATTCCTCGACATTGTCGCGCGTGATCTTGACGGTGGTGGCGTTGAACTCACGATGGATGTGAGGCTCCTTCGCGGGATCGAACTTGCCCTGTGAGGCTTCGAGACCCATCGAAAGACCGATGCCGCCCTGCCAATAGGGGTCGGAGGTCACGGTGCAGACGAACTCACCGGCTTTCACCGCCTCAACCGCCGCCTTGATGCCGTCGATCCCGACCACCGGAACCTGGCCCGCCAAGCCCTGCGAGCGCAACGCTTCCAGCGCGCCTGTACCCATATCGTCATTCGCTGCCCAGACGCCCTTTATCTTGGGTCCGAAGCGTGTGAGCCAGGAACTCATGATGTCAAAGGCCTTCTGGGACTGCCAATCGGCCGTCTGCCAGTCGAGCAGGGTGATGTTGGGATTTTTCTTGAGCGCGGCCAGCATGCCGCGCCGGCGGTCGATGGATGCGGAATCGGAGATGATGCCGCCGATGGCGACGAACCCGCCCTCATTCCCCATCGCCTTGAACAACTCATCCGCGACGTAGCCGCCGTTGGTGGCACCGTCGAATTCGATATGAGAGATGTATTGCGGGTTGAAGTCCCACGGATGCAGGTCGGTCGGCTTGTTCCACCAGGTCACGACATAGACGCCGGCCTTGGCGCAGGCTTCGACGATGGGGCGCGCATCCGGCGTGTTGTTCGGATCGACGTTCAAGACCATATGCCCGTTGGTCTTGGCAATCAAGGCGCTGATGTCGGAAATGCCCTTCTCGCTATTGCCTTCGGTGACGAGCGTCACGTGATCGAGGCCCATCTGCTGGGCATAGGCATCGGCACCGATTTTCCAGACCGCGTGATAGGGGTTGGAGAGTGAGCGGATCGAGGTGACGAGCAGCGGCGCCGAACCCGCCCTTGCCCTGCCAGGCCACCCGCCGGCGAGGGCGCCAGCGCCCAGTGCCGCGGTGCCGGCCAGGAATGCCCGCCGATCCACGGCCGCTCGAAACATCGTCCGGTCCATCGCCATTGCGCTCGCCCCTTCCCGAAAAGACGACCTTCGCGGTCGCTCTGATGATTATTCTGGCTGTGGTAAATGGCATGCCAGGATACGGCAGCCAAGTCATATGACAACCCCTCAACAGAATAACTCTACTCAAGCCCCGCCCGATCGGCAACCCATCATATCCGCCGGCCGTTTGGCCGGGCACCAGCCTCAGAGGCGCATGGCCGGCCTTGATCTACAAGTGTGGTTGTATGATAACGCGACAATGGGCGTTGCTACCTGCCACCTGACGCTCGCGGGGAAATCGAGATGAATGCCGTTCCACCGCCGGATCGCGCCGCCGTCGAGCGTCTCCTGGTTGCGCTGCCAGCCGATCTTCTCCTGGGAGATGGCGACGATGTGGAGCGCTTCAGCCATGACTGGTCGGGTGATCACCACGGCCGGCCGCTGGCGGTCGCCCGGCCAAGAACCACTGAGGATGTATCGCTGATTCTTCAGCATTGCCACCGGCTGCGCATCCCGGTCGTGCCCCAGGGCGGTCTGACCGGGCTCGTCGGTGCCGCTGTGCCCACCGACGGGGCGGAACTGGTGTTGAGCCTTGAGCGGATGACCAAGGTGCGGCGGATCGACCCGCTGGACTTCGCGATGGTCGTCGAGGCCGGCTGCGTGCTGGAAGTCGCGAAACAGGCGGCGGAGGCCGCCGGCTGCATCCTGCCCATCACCTTCGGCGCGCAGGGAAGCTGCCGGATCGGCGGCAATGTTGCGACCAACGCGGGCGGCTTCAACGTGCTGCGATACGGCATGACGCGCGACCTCGTCCTTGGGCTTGAGGTCGTGCTGGCCGATGGCCGCGTCTGGAACGGTCTCAAGCTGCTGCGAAAAGACAATCGCGGCTACGACCTCAAGCAGATTTTCATCGGCAGCGAGGGAACGCTCGGCGTTATCACGGCGGCCGCGCTCAAGCTGTTCCCGCGCCCGGAACAGGTGGAAACCGCGCTCGTGGCGCTCGCCAGCGTCGCCGAGGCGGTCGCCTTCTATGCCCATGTCCGCTCGGCCTGCAGCGATCTCGCCACCGCCTTCGAGTTGCTGATGCGCCGCACGATCGAGGTATCGCTGGCCGCCGATGAGCGGCTGGCCGACCCGTTCTCCACGCCGTTTCCGGTCTATGTCCTGTTGGAACTGTCCTGCGGCGCGGGGATCGATCTCCGCGCCGTTCTGGAAGGCGCGCTCGTCTCGGCGGGGGACCGGCTGCTCGACGCGGTGATCGCCTCCAGCCAGGACCAGGCGGCCCGTCTGTGGCGGCTGCGGGAGACGATGGTCGAGAAGCAAGGCGGTGGGGACGCCTATTTCCGGTCCGACGTCTCGCTGCCCATCTCGCAAATCCCCGCCTTTGTGGCGGCACTGGAACCTGTGCTGGCGGCCCGCTTCCCGCAATCAGGCGTCAACATTTACGGCCATATCGGCGACGGCAACCTGCACATCAATGTCATTCCGCCGCGCGGCCTGCCGCCCGACCAAAAGGCGGCGCTGTTCCACGAGGCCGAGTCCGCCCTGTTCGGCGTGCTCGACCAGTTCGGCGGCAGCATCAGCGCCGAGCACGGTATCGGCCGCACCAAGCGGCCGGCCTTTCTGGAGCGGGTTGACGCTGTTTCCCTCGATCTTATGCTGGCGCTCAAGGCGGGGTTGGACCCCGACGGCGTGTTGAGCAGCGGGCGGCTGCTGCCATCACCGGCCGAGAGCCCGGAGGGATCTGAGTGACGCTTAAGCTCGGCAAGGTCAGCCGTGGCCCGCATCTGCCGACCTTGGTCGCGAGTTCGCTGACGCGCGAGATTGCCCAAGGACGGCTTAAACCCGGCGATCAGCTGCCGACGGAACAGGCCCTGGCCTCTACCTTCGGCGTCAGCCGCAATGTGGTGCGAGAGGCTATCGCCCGCCTCCGCTTCGAGGGGCGGGTCTGGTCGCAGCAAGGTCGCGGCGCCTTCGTTTCCGACTCGGCGCCCGCCAGCGTGCTCAAGATCGAGCATGATGATAACCAGCCCAAGGATACCTTCGTCGCGCTGTTCCAGTTCCGCAGCATCATCGAGGTGCAGGGCGCGGCGCTTGCCGCGCGTCTCCGGACCGAGGCCGATCTCGGCCGGATGCGGGACGCGGTGGACACGATGGCAGGCGCGATCTACGGCAGCGTCGCCTGGCTGAACGGGGATGTGGAGTTCCACCAGACGATCGCCGCCGCGACGCACAACCCCTATCTGGTGCAGGTCGTCGGCTTCGTCTCCGAGCGTGTGCGGGAAAGCATCCTCATGGTGGGGGAACATCGCTCGGATGACATGGCGGTGGCGACGGAGCGGGAGCATCGGCTCATCCTCGCCGCGATCGAGGCGCAGGACGAGGCGCGGGCTCAGCAGACCATGCAGGCTCATCTGGCCGGCGCCGCGACGCGCGTCGGGCTTTTCCCCGAGTGGGAGCGGGCCGATGCCCAGCCCAAAGGCACGGCCCCGGTCAAATCCGCGGTGGCGTTGAAGCGGAGCGCCGGCACGCGCCCGGCGGCGGCCAAGGTTCCCGCGAAGCCACGCCGGAGCCGATAACCGTCACGGGCCGGCCGTGGGTCGGCTCGCTTGTGACGTACCGTAACACAATTTCTGTTTCTGCCGTCTGAAGTTACCCATACCATGCGGGAGATGGGCGACGGGGCGTGGCCCGCCGCCTGGAGCCGGATTGGTTCGCTCGTCGCTCACCATTCCGCTCTATGTTCTTGATTAAGAACGCAAATCCTCGGATCAGGTGATTCCGCCTGATCCGATATTGCTCTGGGTTGTTCGGGCATCTGCCTCGGCCCGGCCGGAAGGGTTCAAGCTTGATCGCCATCGTCCGCATTGCGCTAAGCAAGCCCTACACTTTTGTCGTGATGGCTATTCTCGTCACGATCTTCGGGGTGATGTCGGCTGTGCGGACGCCGATCGACATCTTCCCGAATATCGGGATTCCCGTCATCAGCGCGGTGTGGAACTATACGGGCCTGTCACCGGACGGCATGGCCGGCCGCGTCGTGTCGATCTATGAGCGTTCGCTGACGACGACCGTGAACGACATTCAACATATCGAAAGCCAGTCCCTGGCGGGCTACGGCATCGTCAAAATCTTCTTTCAGCCCAATGTGAACATCAATACCGCACTGGCGCAGGTCACGGCGATTTCCCAGACCGTGCTGAAGCAGATGCCGGCCGGCATCACGCCGCCCATCATTCTTGAGTACAATGCGTCGAGCGTGCCGATCATCCAGCTTGCTTTGTCAAGCGACCGCTATTCGCAGACGCGGCTGAATGATCTTGCCCAAAACTTTATCCGCCCGCAGATCACGACGGTAAGGGGCTCGGCTATCCCCGCACCCTATGGCGGCGCGTCGCGGCAGTTGCAGATCGATCTCAACCAGCAGGCGCTGCAATCCTACGGCATCTCGGCCGCCGATGTCGTGAACGCGCTGACGCTGCAAAACCTCATCACCCCCGCCGGCACCGAGAAAATCGGCAAGTTTGAATACACCGTCTCATTGAATGACTCGCCGCTGCGGATGGCGGCGTTCAGCGACCTGCCGGTCAAGGTCGTGAACGGCACCGTGATCTATATGCGCGACGTGGGCACCGTCTATGACGGCAGCCCGCCGCAGACCAACCGTGTCGAGCTGGATGGAAAGCCCGGCGTGCTGATGACGATCCTCAAGAACGGCTCCTTTTCCACGCTCGACATCATCGCCGGCGTCAAGCGGCTGCTGCCGCAGGTGTCGCAACTTCTGCCACCCGGCGTCGATATGCGCGTGGTGGGTGATCAATCGGTCTTCGTGAAGGACTTCGTCTCGGCGGTGATCCGGGAGGGTGTGATCGCCGCCGGGCTGACGGCGGCGATGATCTTGCTCTTCCTCGGCAGTTGGCGGTCCACCCTCGTCATCACCGTCTCGATCCCGCTCGCCATTCTGAGTTCGATCACGATCCTGTCGCTGCTCGGCGAGACGATCAATGTCATGACCTTGGGCGGCCTCGCCCTCGCCGTCGGCATTCTCGTCGATGACGCAACGGTGACGATCGAGAACATCAATTACCATCTGGAGCAGGGCAAAAAGATCGACGTGGCGATCATGGACGGGGCGCAGCAGATCGTGTTGCCGGCGACCGTCTCTCTGCTCTGCATCACGATCGCCTTCACGCCGATGTTCGGCCTCGGCGGCGTCGCCGGCTACCTGTTCCGCCCGCTGGCCGAAGCCGTCGTCTTCGCGATGATCAGCTCTTACGTATTGTCGCGGACGCTGGTGCCGACGATGGCGAATTACCTCCTCCGCCAGGGCCCGGGGGCGCCGCACGGCACGAAGACAGCTGCCGAGCGCAACCCCTTCAAGCTCTTTCAAAAAGCCTTCGAGCGTGGCTTCGAGCGCGTGCGCGGCGTCTATCGCGGGCTGCTCAGCCTCGCCCTTCGCCACCGGCTGCTGGTGATCGGCGGATTTCTCGGCATCATCGTCCTGTCGATGGGATTGGTGCCTTACCTCGGCCAGAACTTCTTCCCGGACATCGATTCGGGAGAGATCAAGCTGCATGTTCGCGCGCAGACAGGGACGCGGCTGGAGGAAGTCACCCGCCTGGTCGAGCAAGTCACGCGGACGGTCCATACCCTCATCCCGCCCGACCAGCTTGCCAGCGTCGTCAACAATATCGGCCTGCCGATCAGCGGCATCAACCTGTCCTACGGCAATTCCGGCACGGTGAGCGTCGCCGACGCCGATATGCTGATCACCCTGCAAGCGCCACACCCGCCGACCGCCGAGATCGTGAAGATGCTGCGCGAAAAGCTGCCCGCGCTGTATCCGGGCACGGTCTTCTCATTCCTGCCCGCCGACATCGTGACGCAAATTCTGAATTTCGGCCTGCCCGCGCCGATCGACGTGCAAATCGTGGGCAATGACCTTACCGCCAGCCGGGGCTATGCGGACGAGGTTCTGGCGCGGCTCCGGCGCATTCCGGGTGTCGCGGATGCGCGCATTCAGCAGGCATTCCAGTCGCCCACCCTCAATGTCAATCTGAACCGCACCATGGCCGGCGTCGTCGGCCTGACGGAGGGCACGGCCGCGAGCAACATGCTCGACACGCTCGGCGGCAGCACGCAGACGACGCCGATTTACTGGCTCAACCCGGCCACCGGAGTCACCTACCCGGTTGCGATCCAGACCCCGCAATATGCGATGAGTTCGCTCGACGATCTCGACAACCTGCCGCTCCATGCCGGCAACGCCACCCAGTTGCTCGGGGGCCTCGCGACGATCACAGCCGGCCCGAGCAATGCCGTCGTCACGCATTACAACACGCGGCCGGTGATCGACATCTATGCCACCCCGCAGGGTCGCGATCTCGGCAGTATCGCGGCGGACATACGCCAGGTTCTGGCCCAGACATCGCAGGACGTGCCGCGCGGCACAACCGTTGCCCTGCTGGGCCAGATCAGCACGATGGCAAGCGCCTATTCGCAGCTCTATTTCGGCCTCGCTTTCGCGATCGTGCTGATCTATCTGCTCATCGTCGTGACCTTCCAGTCCTGGCTTGATCCCTTCGTGATCGTGCTGGCCTTGCCCTTCGCGCTGACCGGAATCGTCTGGATGCTGTTCGTCACCAACACGACGCTCTCGGTGCCGGCGCTGACGGGCGCTATCATGTGCATGGGCGTCGCGACCGCGAACAGTATTCTCGTCATCAGCTTCGCGCGGGAGAGAATGGCCGCCGGCCGCAACGCGGTGCAGGCGGTGATGGAGGCTGGCAGCACGCGCTTTCGTCCGGTGCTGATGACGGCGCTGGCGATGATCATCGGCATGGCGCCGATGGCGGTGGAGCCCGGCCAGAATGAGCCGCTCGGCCGCGCCGTGATGGGTGGCCTTATCTTCGCGACCTTTGCCACGCTGTTTTTCGTCCCGCTCGTCTTCTCCCTCGTGCATGCGCGCGATCACCTGAAAGTCCCGGCCGGCCTCCGCGCAAGCGCGGTTCCCGGCTGATCTCTGCGAGAACGGAGTTCTCATGTCGTCACAATCGCCTTCCGGCCCGGATGAGGGCCGGCCTGCGTCAGAGCCAAAGCCCGCATCCCATCATGGCGATGCCGAGGCCCCGATCCCCGTCATCCGCCCTTGGCGGCTTGGCGCCGTCGGCTTCATCGTCGCCGCGGCCGCCGTCATCGCCGTGGTGCATGGGATTTCCGCGCGCGCTCATACCGAGGCCGACCTCAAGATCTGGACCAATGACCAGGCGGTGCCGACCGTCGCACTTGTCGCGCCGACGGCCGATACACAGGCCCGGCAGATCACCTTGCCCGGCACGATCCAGGCCTACTACGCGGCGCCGATCTACGCGCGGGTGACCGGATACGTGAAATCCTGGAGCACCGACATCGGCGCGCATGTCACGAAGGGCGAGGAACTGGCCGAGATCGATACGCCCGACCTCGACCAGCAGCTCATCCAGGCGCAGGCCAATCTCGCCAGCGTCGTGGCGGAGGAGCAGCTCGCGATGGTGACGGCGCGCCGCTGGTCCCGGCTGCTGGTATCCCAGACCGTCTCGACGCAGGATGAGAACGAGAAAGCGTCCGACGCGCTCTCGAAGCAGGCCGGGGTGGAGGCGGCGGAGGCGAGTGTCGGGCAGCTGGAGGCTTTCCAGCACTACAAACACATCGTGGCCCCGTTCGACGGTATCGTGACCGCGCGGCGGACCGATATCGGCGATCTGGTATCGGCGGGCAGCGCCGGCTCCGCGCTCTTCCAGATCTCGGACGTCCACAAGGTGCGCATCTATGTGCAGGTTCCGCAGGCCTTCGCGGGCAAGATGCAGCCCGGGCTGCAGGCGACGCTTTCCGTTCCGCAATATCCGGACGAGACCTTTCACGCCGTCCTCGTGACGACGGCCAATGCCTTTGATGAGGCATCGCGCACGGTGCAGGTGGAGTTGCAGGCCGATAACGGGGACGACAAGCTCTGGCCCGGAACCTTCACCGAGGTCTCGTTCCAGCTTCCCGCCGCCGCCCATGTCCTGCGCGTGCCGGCGACCGCGCTTGTCCTCGATGCGAATGGCGTGCGCGTGGCGCTGCTGGGGCCCGACGGCCGCGTCGTGTTCCGGTCGATCAGGCTCGGTCGGGACTTAGGCGACCAGGCGGAAGTGCTGAGCGGGCTCTCACCCTCCGACCGGCTGATCGACAGCCCGCCGGAATGGCTGAGCGAGGGCGATGCGGTGAAGGTCGCCGATCACGCGGAGTAGCGGTTGGGGATGATCGGGTGACGATCGGGCCCAGCACCTTCCCCACCGCACCCTGACTCCGCTATGCCTATCGCAACCCCGGGTGAGGCAGGCAGTGACATACGATATCGCGATCGTCGGTGCCGGCATCCTTGGGCTCGCCCATGCCCTGGCCGCGTCCCGCCTCGGCCTCCGCGCCATCGTCATCGACCGAGACCAGCGCGCCGTCGGCGCCTCCATCCGCAACTTCGGCTTCGTCACCGTCACCGGCCAGCAGAACGGCGATTGCTGGCGCCGGGCCATGCGGTCCCGCGATGTTTGGGAGGAGATCGCGCCGGAGGCCGGCATCCCCGTCCTACAACGGGGCCTCGCCGTCATCGGCCGCCGGCCGGAGGCCGCGACGGTGCTGGAAGCCTTCGCCCGCCACCCGGTCATGGGTCCGGGCTGCGAGTTGCTCACCCCCGCGCAGGGCCGTGCGCGCTTCCCCTGGATCACGGGCGAGGCTGAGGCCGTGCTCTACAGCCCGCATGACCGGCGGGTGGAATCGCGGGAGGCGATCCCCCGCCTCGCCGCTTTCCTCGAAGCCCGCCACGGCGTCACCTTCCGGCGCGGCGTCGCGGTTCATGCCGTCGAGCCCGGGCGGCTGATGACCAGCGCGGGCATCGTGGAGGCAGCGCGGATCGTCGTCTGCCCCGGCGATGACCTCGCGACCCTCTTCCCCGAGCGGCTGGCCCAACACGGCGTCCATCGCTCGAAGCTCCAGATGATGCGGGTGAGGCCCAGCCGCCCGCTGCCGCTGCCCTGCGCGGTGATGACCGACCTCTCCCTGGTCCGCTATCTCGGCTATTCGGAACTGCCGGAAGCAGCCCCCCTGCTCGCCCGCCTTCGCGAGGAACAGCCTCGCCACCTCGCCGGCGGCGTACATCTGATCGCCGTTCAATCGGCGGACGGCACGCTGATCCTCGGCGACACCCACGTCTATGGCGACACCATGGACCCCTTCTCTGATACCGATCTCGACGCGCTGGTGCTGGACGAGTTCCATGCCGTCTTCCCGGGAGTGGAATACGACGTCACCGAGCGCTGGCTCGGCACCTATGCGGCGGCGGATGACCGCCTCGTGCTCATCGATACCCCAATGGACCGCGTGCGCCTGGTGGTGGTCACCAGCGGCACCGGCGCCTCCACCTCCTTCGCCATCGGCGAAGACGTCATCCAGGAGCTTTGCGCATGACCGGGCATCTCCGCGCGGCCATCTTCGACTGGGCCGGAACCGTGATCGACTTCGGCTCGCGCGCGCCGATGGGCGCCTTTGTGGAGGCTTATCGCCGCTTCGGGGTGGCGATTACGGTCGCCGAGGCGCGGGGGCCCATGGGCCTGCCGAAACGCGCCCATATCGCGGCGCTGATGGCGGAGCCGACCATCGCCGCGCGCTGGGCGGCGGCCCACGGCGCCCCGCCGGGCGAGGTCGAGATCGACGCCCTCTATGACGTTTTCGTCCCGCTCAATACCGAGGTGGTGGCGGATTTCTGCACCCTCATCCCCGGGGCGGCCGAGATGGCGAAAGCCGTGCGCGCGCGCGGTATGAAGCTCGGCTCTACCACCGGCTACGTCCGCCCGATCATGGAGCGTGTGCTGCCGCTGGCCGCAGCCCAGGGCTACGCGCCGGACAATCTCGTCTGCGCCGGGGATCTCGCCGACGGACGGCCGACGCCGCTCATGATGTATCGCTGCTTCGCCGATCTCGGCGTCTATCCGCCCGCCTCCGTCGTGAAGATCGACGATACCGAGCCGGGCATTCTGGAAGGGTTGGCCGCCGGCACATGGACCGTGGGCGTCAGTATCTCGGGCAACTGCCTGGGCCTGTCGGCCGAGGAATGGGCCGCGACGCCGGAGGAGGAGCAGGCTGCCCTCCGCGCCCGCGCCGAGGCGCAGCTTCTGGGCGTCGGCGCGCATTTCGTGATCGACAGCATCGCCGACCTCATGCCGGTGATCGAGGAGATCGAGAGACGCATGGAACGGGGCGAGCGGCCGTAGTGTCTGCTTGAGAACTCTACTGAGGCGGTCATCCGGCGCGGCTTTCTGCGCTTCCGCCGCTCACGGACCGTCAAGGTCCGCTCCGCTGCGGTTCTCGAAAGTCACGCCGGCCGGCCACTTCGCGGCCTCTGACTCGCCTCAGCGAATTCTCAAACAGACACTGAGGACTGTGCAGAATGGATAAGTCAGGCGTGCCGCTGCCGGCTGAAGGTGACGTAAACCATTCGCCGCGCCGCCGTGCCTGGGCGGCGGCGCATATCGCGGGGCCGAGCCGCGCCCTGATTGATCGCGATGCCGGCGCCTTCCTGCACCAGTCGGTCTCCACCCCCTGCCTCAACGCCATCGCCCGCGCCGAGGGGATCTGGATCGAGGATGTCGCCGGCCGGCGTTACATGGATTTCCACGGCAACAACGTCCACCACATCGGCTACGGGCATCCGCGCCTCAAGGCCGCCATCGCCGCGCAGATGGATGCCCTGCCCTTCGCCCCCCGGCGCTTCACCTGCGAGCCCGCCGTGGCGCTGGCCGAAAAGCTCGCGCGCATCGCGCCCAGCGACGCGCGGGGCGGGCTGACGAAGACGCTTTTCACGACCGGCGGCAGCGATGCCATCGAGGTGGCGCTCAAGCTTGCCCGTGCGGCAACGGGGCGGTTCAAAACGCTGTCCTTCTGGGATGCCTTTCATGGCGCTGGCTTCGGCGCCGCCAGCATCGGCGGCGAGCAGATGTTTCGCAGCGGACCGATCGGGCCGCTGCTGCCGGGCACGGAGCACATCGCCCCCTTCGCCTGCTACCGCTGCCCCTACGGCTACCCCGACCGCGACGGTGGGCCGGACCTCGCCGCCTGCCATATGACCTGCGCGAACTACCTTCGTTATACACTGGAGCGGGAGGGCGACATCGCGGCTGTCATCGCCGAGCCCGCCCGCGCCGTGCCTTTCCTGCCCCCGCCCGGCTATTGGCGTGCCGTCGCCGACGCTTGCGCGAAGCATGGCGCGCTTCTGATCTTTGATGAGATCCCGACGGGCCTCGGCAAAACGGGCCGCATGTTCGCCTGCGAGCATGACGGGGTGACGCCGGACATTCTGGTGATGGGCAAGGCATTGGGCGGCGGCATTCTGCCGATCGCGGCGGTTTTGTGCCGCCCCGAACTGGACGTAGCCGGGGCTTACGCCTTCGGCCATTACACGCACGAAAAGAATCCGGTAACGGCCCGCGCGGCGCTGACGACGATCGAGATTATCGAGGATGAGGGTTTGGTGGAGAACGCCGCCCGCGTGGGCGCGGCGGCTCTTGCGCGCTTGGCTGAGATGAAGGCGCGTCACCCGCTGATTGGCGATGTGCGCGGGCGCGGACTGCTGCTGGGCGTGGATTTGGTGACGGACCGGGACAGCAAGGCCCCGGCGGCGGACGCGGCCGAGGCGGTGATGTATCGGGCCATGGATGCGGGCTTGAGTTTCAAGACAACGATGGGAAATGTGCTGACGCTGACGCCGCCTTTGGTCGTGACCGAGGCGGAGATGATGCGAGCTTTGGATATTATCGAAGAAGCGATTACGGGAGAGGAACGGATTGTTTTGAGGCTATCCTAGCGCGCCGGGCGGCATTTTGGATGTGTTATTACATTTCTTTTGTGCAATTTTTTTGACAGAGTTTCGTGCGACCGACTGTTACGCTAGCATGGACTGATTGAACAGCAGATTGCGCGGCAGATGGCTTGGTCGGAGTGCCGAAGACGTTACTCAGCCGCGAAGCTGGACGAAGCTTATGTTGGTCAGGTTCTCGAGCGAGGCCAGCCCGACAGGGTGGTCGCGATGGCGACCCTGCGCGTTTCGGCGGCCGAACTCGACCCCACCCAGGTGACAGAGGTTCTCGGCATAGACGCTGAGATGGCCGCCCGACGCGGTGCCGCGCTTAGGCACCTGCGCGGTGGGCGCCCCGTCCTCGCCCCAACCGGGACTTGGTTTACGACCTCGTCCACCAGCGTGAATGGTGGCCCCGCCGAGCATTTCATCTGGGCTCTCCATCTCGCCGAACGAAACGAGCGTCGCCTCAGATCACTAGCGTCTGATGTCCAGATCGATCTGTCTCTTATGCTTGGCGGCCCTGAGGCAGATGTCCTGAAGGCTTATCGTGAAGGACGTTCGCGATTGCTGCCGCTGCTGCAAAAGGGCAGCGCCGTCGGTCATGTAACCGTGGACCTGCCGACCGTGGGCGAGGAATTCTGTTTTCATCGGGGAGAGCGGATCGCTTTGCCCTCATTTTGATACATGCCGTCACCGGCTGGAGATGAGCGGCCGCGCAGAAAGGCAGCTTGGTGAGACTAGAGCGTGACTGGTTCGCTTGTCGCTCGCAATCCCGCTCTAGGTTTTTGATTAAGAACGCAAATCTTCGGATCAGGTGACTCCACCTGATCCGATATTGCTCTAAGTCTGCTCCGCCACCTTGAACCCCACATAGGATCCACCGCTTACCGCCATCAAAGCCAATAGCGTGTTGCTGAAGGCGGGCATGGTCAAGCTCTGCCAGGCCTCGACCACAAAGACACCGCCGAGCACGGCCGTCCACACAACCACCTGCAACCGGTGCAAAGCCGTGCCATCGTCGTCATTGAGGATGTCAGGGATCAACCCCTGAGTGCGGTACCCAGCCGTCAGTCCCTCCCAAGTAGCGACACGGGTAGTCAGAGTGGCTATCTGCGCTGGAGGCGCATTGTTATTTTGTGCGGCTTTCAACGCCGCACGCAGGTCAATGATATCCTGCGCCTTGGTGAACTCCGCATCCACCAGATCGTCATTGGCCTTCTTCAGCTCCGAAGCATTAACTCCGTTCGCCGCGATCGCGCCCAGCCCCGTGGCCGCCGAGATGCCCATCAGCGTCAGCGCCTGCGTGGTCATCGTGTTGTAATCGCCAAGATAACACCACAGGAAAAGAAACGTTATCAGGATCAGCACAAACCAGAAGGCCATTTGCAATCGACCGAGGCTGTAGCACTGCTCTTTGACTGGAACCTGGACCAGCACACGGTCACGGCAGAGACCCGAGCGGGCACCGTGCGCCATGGCCAGGGCGGCCACGAGCGCCGCGATGACGACCGCGAAAAAACACCACCAGGGCCGCAGCAGGGCGAGCTGGACAGCGATGGGCGAAGCCCCAGCCAGCCGAAGTTGTGTTGTGCCATCCACATTGCCGAGGCTGACCGTCACGTCGCGGTCCATGCTCTCTGGCGAACCGAGTAGCGCGCTCCAGCCAGGGTTCACCGCGTCCGACCGGCTGAGCGTGAAGACGAGGCTGCGGCCGTCATCCCCCATCCGTGTGTTTTTCGCTTCCGTCACGGGATAGCCGTCAAGGTAGAGCTGCCAAGAGGAAGGATTGATTGGCACATTGCCATCGACATGAACGACGATATCGCTGCCGAGCCCGACCGCCATCTCTTGCGTCGTGCATTTACCGTCGGTCGCGCCGACGCAGACGATGAGGCTCGGCGGCTTGCGTGATGGAGCAGCCGCAGGCGGCGCATCCGTTTGTGCCATGCAATGTGCGATAAAAACACATAGAAGTGCGAAGACCGCAGACAGACGATGCAGCAAAAGCCGCCCCGGCATCATGTCCTCCGTTCAAGATGTAATTGGAGCATGATGGCTTCCCGTCATCACGCTCCAAGCAGAGCCTTAGCCGAAGGTCTTCCGCAAGGTCGCGACAGACACATGCGGCCAGCTCAGATTCGTCGTCGTTCCCAAAATCGGGAAGTTCAACAGCACCGTCTGCACATATTGCAACTGCAGAAAACTTCCCGTGCCATGGCGGATTGTCTCGATCCAAAAAGTCGCGAAGACGGTCGCCGTATTCGCGTTCGGCACCAGGAAGGGAATGTTCTCGATCCCGCCTGCCCCGTTCAAGGTCGTGATCGGCGCACCCTTGGTGGCGATGGTGGCCTCGGTCGCGATCTCCAACACCACCATCTTCTCAATGAACTGTCCGGTGAGCGCCGCTTGCAAAAGCCGCGTAGGATCGTTGATCACCGTCTGCATCGGCACGCCGTTAATCGCTGCCGGCAGAGGAATTGACGGAATATTCCCGAAAGGCGTGCGGAAGTTCGCCGCCGCCGGCGCGGTGTTCGCGAGGTCATAGGGCGCGAAACCGCCTTGCGTGCCGCCCAGCGGCATCGGCGTGCCCACCCCAAAGGGTGCGGTGTTGACCGGCGTGATGTTGAAGGTGCCATTGGTGAGGCTCGGCACGTTGATTGCCGACCCCTGGGCCAGAAGCGAGTTGCCGTGCGGGATATTGCCCATGCGCGCGACAATCTGGCCACCCGGCGGCGGGTTTTGCGCCGGGTCCGTCGTCGCGGGCTGCGTGATCCAGATGCCAGGCTCGATATGCAGCGCGCCGCCGGTGACGCTGTCACTGATCTTTTGCAAATAGGTCAGGCCGAAGAGCGTGATGTCCTGCATCACCAGGCCCCGATTGGGAATAGGCGAGCCGATGGCATCAAACTTCAGCGTCTCATCCGTCTAGTTGAGTTCGAGGAAGAGCGGGCCACCACCATCATGATCGGGCCGCGCGATAAGGTTGAAGCCATGGCCGTGCCAGTTGCCGTCAAGCTCGGCGAGCAGGCCGAGATCGGCGGCGACGCCGCTGCTATCCGGCGAAAGCCGAACGGTTGGCGGACGTGGCCGCGGAGCAGGTGTAGCGGTACCAGACATCGCTTATCTCCCTTAGGATGTTGGGCACACACCCAGGCGCCAGGGCGCGAAGCCCCAACGGCAAAAGCCGCACCCCGTTGCGCGACCATCGATGATCGGATGAAACCCCGATCACGGCCTCGCTGCGTTCGTTGCCATGACATTATCAACGATATTTTTCTATGTGCAATGGGAATAATTTCGATGATGTGTGACGTGCTTCACAGCAATTTGTGGTCCAGGCACAAAGCCGCGCACACAAGGGCGGCAAGAGAGCCTTCTTTTCTGAAGAAAAAGAAGCAAAAAGACTTCTATCCTTTTGAATTTATATACAATCGTTGCCGAACGCGCTCAAACGAACGAAAGTTCTTTGGTTCTTTCGTGGCCGACTAGCTTTCAAGAAAGAACAGATCTTTCATCTACTCGGTCACGCGGTCGAACGGCATCTATTGACCTCCGGCCCCCGCCTGTGCCGGAATGCTGCCCATGCGAATCTCCCGCCTGGCCGCCTGCCTGCTCGCCGCCCTGCCGCTCGCCGCCTGCGCGAGTAGCCAGGCCGTCTATCCACAACCCTATATCGGCAAGGGACTCGTCACCGCGCCCTCACCCGCCGATCTCGCCGCCTTCAAGACGCGCACCGTGCACAGCCCGCCTCGGTCGGACCTGCAGGACCTGGCGGAGAGCTATATCTCAAGCTCCCTCCTGCATCCGAGCAGCGTCACCTTCCAGAGTGAGTTCGAATCCCTCGGTAAAAGCGTGGCCGTCTGCGGCCTTGTGCGCTACCGGAACAAGGAGGGGCAGATGACGGCCTGGCGGCCCTTCTTCGTCGAATTCACCACCAAGGCGACCAAGGGCTCGACCGACGTGCCCTACAGCTACAACCCCGAGGATGAGTTGGTGAAGCTCTGCGGGCCGATGGCGATAGCGCCTAGCTCTTAGCCGGTCTCAGCGCCGCGTCTGCGATGACGGTGAGGCCGGGATGGCCGCACAGCGCCGTCACCGGCCAGGCCGGGTCCGGCTTGCCCGCCAGCAGCACCGCCAGCGCCTCGGCCTTGGCAAGGCCGGAGACCATCAGCAGCACCTGCCGCGCGGCGCGCAGCATGCCGATCCCCATCGTGAGCCCATGGGTCGGCACCGCGAAACCATCGGCGAAATAGGCGGCATTGGCCGCGCGGGTGGCCTCGGTCAGCGGCACGACATGGGTGCCGGTATCCCAGCGCGCCCCAGGCTCGTTGAAAGCGATATGGCCGTTGCCGCCGAGCCCCAGAATGGCGAGGTCGAGCCCGCCCAGCGCCGCCACCGCCGCGTCATGCGCCGCCGCCTCGGCCGCGATGTCCGGCGCGTCCCCTCGCAACAGGCGAACACCCCCGGCGGGAATGGCCACCGCTTGGAGAAAATGGCGGCGCAGGAAGGCCGCGAAGCTGTGGGGGTCGCCAGGGCCCACGCCGACATATTCGTCGAGGTTGAAGTAATGCGCGCGGGAGAGCGGGGCCTCGCCCGCCGCCTCCAGCGCCCGCAGCCGGGCATAGAGGCCGATCGGCGTCGAGCCGGTGGGGAGAGCGACGGCGCCGCCCGGCGACGCCGCCAGATGCGCCGCCACATGCCCGGCGGCACGGTCAGCAAAGGCCTCGGCGCTGTCAGTCCATTCGATCTGCATGGCCCGGCTTCTAGCGCCGGCGGGCCGGGGCATCAAACCCGGGCGCGGCCTCTACACTCAATCGTCATGAGCCTGGCCGAAAACCTCCATCCGCAGGGGCAGCTTCTCCCCGAGCCAGGCGGCATGCACCGTATGATCACGCGGGTCGTCCCCCGTCTCGGGGTGCAGCAGCACGTCAAGCCCGGCGCGGTGGAGCATCAGCCAGGGCGCCAGGGTCGCGAAGAGGTCAACCGGGAAGGCGATCTGATACATCGCCCGGGTATGCGGCCCGATGGGCGTGTGGAACCAGCGCCCCAGCACGGCGCGCGGAAATTCCGCCGCCACCCTTTCCCGCAGATGGGCGGCCGCGGCCTCGGTCACGCCCGGCTCGAAATAGATATGGGCGTGGAAGTCACGGATGTCAGAAAGGTCGGGACGCATCGGATCTGTCTTTCCATGGTGCATTGTCTCGTCACAACGGAGCTTAGTGGGGAAAGCGCGCCGCGTCATCCGGCAAGGCCGCGACCGCCGGGATCGCCCGCCGCGCGGGCCGCCGAAGGCCCCGCGCGGAGCTGCCCTGTTCCTTGGCCGAGTATTCGATCGGCCCATAGGGCAGAGCTTTCGGCCAGCACCCCATGTCTTCGGTCAACGAGCGCTCTTCAGCAGGCCCGTCGTCAGGATTTGGCGAAACGTGTCGCGGAAATGGCCCCTAAGCTTGCCCAGGCGCGAGCGGACGCAACCGCTGCCCCGGGTAATCGGGATACCAGTAAGAGACGTTTGATTGTAGCGATGTCAGTCCTGGTGATCTCAGCCTTATCCGCCCTTGGATCGAATGTTGCGGTCCAATCCAGTTACTCCTCGTCATCGTCGATCAGCGCGCCGGTTGCACAAGCCGCAGTGTCACCTTCCATAGCAACTACCCCAGATCCTGGTGTGCAAGAACAGATGATAATGACGCGCGCGGCGAATGTCAGATCAGGACCGGAGAACACGTCTCCGGTCGTGCAGGTCGCTAAAGCTGGCGCGGTCTACCGGATGTTCGGCGAAAATCAGGGTTGGATCGAAATCGGAAGTGACGCGCCAGTTGGTTGGGTCTATTCAGCCTTCTTAAGGAAGTTTCCTTAGCGGACAAGATTTGCATTCTAGTATGTTGCCGTGCGGATAATCGCAAAGAAGCGGGATGCTCGGCAGCTCGATTAGATGGGGAGGCATCACTATGGGGTTTCGCTTTCGTCGGTCGGTACGCATTATGCCGGGTCTGCGGATAAACCTTTCGTCCAAGACGGTTACGCGTCCGGGTGGATTGCGGGATCCCTGGTACGTTGATCTCCATGGTTATTTGGCAATGGCGATCGGCCGAGCCTGAAGCGCCCAGCCGGGCAACAGTCTACGTCACCCTTACGCCTAGAGCGTGATTGGTTCGCGTTCGCTCACCATCGCGCTCTATGTTTCTGATTAAGAACGCAAATCTTCGGATCAGGTGATTCCGCCTGATCCGATATTGCTCTAGTCACCACGGTGTGGCCATCGCGATGCCCATGACGGAGGCAGGACAATGACGAGTTACGTGGCGCTACTCCGGGCCGTGAATGTCGGCGGCACCGGGAAGCTGCCGATGACCGTCTTGACCGAGATATGCGAAGCCGCAGGGCTCAGTAACGTGCGAACCTATATCGCCAGCGGCAATGTCATCTTCCAAAGCCATAGCACCGAGGCGCAACTTCGCTCCATCCTTGAGGAACGGCTCCGTGCCTTCGCCGGGAAAAGCGTCGGCGTCATCGTCCGCACCGAAACGGAAATCGCCGACACACTTGCGCGCAATCCCTTCACCAAGGCACCGGGCAACCGGGTCATGGCGCTGTTCGTCGATGGAACCCTTCCGGCCGATCCCCTGGACGGCGTGACCGGCATCAAGAATGAACAGATACAGTTGGGGAGGCGCGCGTTGTTCATCTACTACCCGGATGGAATGGCGAGCACCCGGCTTCGGATACCGAGCGAAAAACACGGCACAGCGCGAAATATGAATACGGTTGCCAAACTGGCCGAAATGCTAGCCGCCCTCGGTTAGAGCCACGCGCTCCACCCCCATCGCCACCTCACCCCCGCGCGCGCGTCGCCCCGCACCACGCCGGGGCGGGAAAACACGATCGAAAGCACCAACCCGCGCCTCCGCCTGCGCCACCAGCGTCCCCTCCCGCGCCCAAGCCGCATAACCCCGCCGTGCCATCGCCCGGCGCAAATCCGCCCGGCGCACCAAACGCGCCACCGCATGGAACCATTGCCCAGCATCCGCCGCCAGATAACCGCCGGCCACGACATCCTCGACATCCAGAGGCTGGGCGAAATCATCATAGGCCGCGCCGCGATAAGCCGGCATGTCAGAGACGACAGTGGCCAGGCCGAGTGCCGCGTAATCCAGCATCTTGATCGCCGATTTGCAGCGGTTGAACGGCGTGTCCGCCAGCGGCGCGATGCCGATCGACCAGGGCTGCCGCCGCTGCCGGTCCGTCAGCCAGGCGACGAAAGCGGGATAGGAGAGGCCGGCCCGGCGCGGCACCTCCACCCGGCGGATGAAGGACGGCAATGCCCCCGCGCCGACGATGCCCACAACCTCGATCGCGATGCGCTCGCCGAAGGTCTCATGCAACCGGGCGAGCGCCGGCAGAACAAGGTCGAGATCGGCGCCATGCGTCGCCGTGCCCATGTAGAGGATGCGGACCGGGCCGGAGACGACACCCGCCTCGGCCAGCGCGTCGTCGAAGAAAGCGCCCCCGTCGGGCAGGCCCGAGAGCCACAACCGCTCATCAAGCCCGTTGGGAACAACCTCGATACGGCCGATGCCGCCGCGCACGAAAGGCAGCAGCCGCTCGGCCAGGTGCGGCGTGCTGACATGCACCCGGTCGGCGCCGGCCAGCAGCACGGTGACGGTCTCGGCCTTCGGCAGCAGCCGCGCGGAATCCGGGTGGTCGGGCGGCAGTTCGACCAGATTGTCGTCGAGGTCGAAGACGAAGGGCGCGCCGGTGCGGCCCGCATGCGCCAGCAAAGCCAATGCGTCATCCCGGCCCGGCACCGCAAAGCGATGCGCGACGATCAGATCCGCCTGAAGGGACAGGGCCTCCTCGGCGCTCGCCAGCGTCACCTCGATATCACGGCCCGCGCCGGGGTGGGTGAAGGGCAGCAGCATGCGGATATAGGCGCAGGGGCTGAGCACGCCGATATCGAGCCGCTCCGGCACCAGCACCAAGGCACGCTTGCCGGGCGTGCGCAGATCAGTGAGGCCGCGCGTCTTCGCGGCGCGGCGCGCGGCGGGAGACAGCGGCGCCTGATAGCCGCCCTCGTAAAAGCCGGGTGCCAGAGCGGGCGCCGGGGCCGCGCGCCGACGGCCGACCGCCGGCTCCGCCGCCGCCACCGCCGTGAACGCCTCCATCCAGCTTTCCGGCAGCGCCTGCGGGTCGACCAGCCGCGCGCGCGGATGCCCGGCCAGCCGCACGCGGAAGGCGCCGATATCGGAGGCAACGATGGGCCGGCCCGAGAGGATGGCGGCGGAGAGCGTATAGCTCCAGGTCTCGGGCCAGGAGGCGGGAAACCAGATCACATCCGGGTCGACACGGGCGATGAGGTCCGGCAGATCCGCAGGCTCATAGGCCCCGGTTTCGCTCAGGCAATGCTGGGCGGCGAGCGGCACTCCACGCTCCGCCCGGCCGATGAGGGTGATCGCCACCTGACCGGCGGGGACAAGCTCGGCGAGGGCGGTCACGGCGCGGGCGCCCTTATGGTCAGCGAGCACGCCGAGCACGGCGATGCGAAGCGCGCGGGGCTCCGTGCGGCCATGCAGCGGGGCCGGACGTGGCCGTGCGCGTGGCCGAGGCGGCACCGTGGCGGGCATCGCCTCCAACGGCGCGAAGACCGCGCGGCCGGCCAAGCCGTGGCGTGCCAGCCGGTCGATACTGTCCTGCGTCGCGCAGAGCACCCGGTCGGCCAAGCGCGGCAGCCAGGCCTGCTCGGCCCGCCAGCCGGTGATGTCATGCGCGGCGGTATCATCCCGCGCCTGAATGCAGCGGTCGCAGATGGCGGGCTCGGGCTCGCCGCAACCCGGCCCATCAGCCACGGGCAGAAGGTTCACGCGCGGGCAGATGGCGAACCAGTCATGGATGCTGAGGTCGAAGGGCACGCCCAGCGCGCGGATGAGGGCGCGCAGGTCGAGACGCAGGCTCAGCCAGTGATGGACATGCACGCGCGCGATGCGCAGCGGTGCCAGCAGGGTCAGCACATCGTCGAGCAGCCCGGCTTCCGCCGCGCGCGCGGCCTCATCGGCATCCTCGATCCCGGTCGGCAGGCAAAGGGGGATGAGCAGTTCCGGATGGTTACGGGCGCCGGGTGCGCCGAGCCGAACCCCCTGCCCGTCCATGGTCGCGCGCAGCACGAGAAGATTGGCGATGCCATGGCATTGCGCCGCCAGCGTGCGGACATACTGGCCGACCCCGCCATCATAGGCGTGCTGAACGGCGAGGATGGTGGGTAGCCCGTTCGTCGCGAAAAGCTGCAGCGTGGTCGCGAAGCGGAACGGCCGCGCCTCGTCGAGCCGGACATGGACGCCGACGCGCCGCCGGTAATCAGGCCAGCGCAGTTCGAGCGGTGCGACGCTCGCCGCCCGCTCCGGCGCGTTGCCGCCGAAACTGACCTCACCCTCATGATAGACGAAGAGGTCGCAGGCGAGCAGATGGCGCCAACCGGCCTCGCTGGCGCGCATGCAATAGTCGTTCTCCTCCCCGTAGCCACGGCCGAAGGTCTCGGCATCGAAAAGGCCGAGTTCATCGAGCGCGTCGCGCCGCAGATACATGCAGAAGCCGACGGTGGTGGGCACGGTGACGGAGCGGCCGGCATTGGCGGCGAGGCAGGCGGCATCGATACGGGCGAGCGTCTCCCCGAAGGGCAGCGGGCCGCCCTCGACAGCGGGGTAGGAGCAGAGGGTGGCGTTGTTCGAGAAGGGCGAGACGGTGGCGACCCGGGAATGGCTGTAGGCCTGCCCCGCGAGGCGGCGGAGCCAGCCGGCCGGCACCTCGGTATCCGCGTTGAGCAGCACGACGTCCCGCGCCCCGGCCTCGGCGATGCCGCGATTGACCGAGGCGACGAAGCCGAGATTGGTCGGGTTGCGGAGCAGATGGATGAAGCGGCGCGCGGCGAGGCGGTCCAGGTAGCGGGAGAGCGCGGGTTCGGGCGAGGCGTCGTCGATGACGATGATCCGGTGCAGCGGGCTGTGGAGGCCGGGCGCCGCGTCCCGCAGCAAGCTGCGCAGGCAGCGCAGGGTGGCGGCGAAACCGCGATAGACGGGAATGACGACATCGATGCGGAGGCCGGCGGGCGGCTGATGCGGCGTGCCGCCGGAGGGCATGGCCTCGGCGAGATCGAATCTCCGTTCGGTCGGCAGGCCGAGGAAGCGGCCGCTGCGCAGGTGATAATGCAGCGGATCGGCCGCCGCCTCCGGCACCTGGTTAACGTAGAAGCTGGCGTCAAAGCGAGGATGGGGATTGCGGCCCTCCCGCGCCCCATAGGTCGCGTAGTGATGGAGCGGTTTGAGCCCGGCATCCAACACATCCGGGTTTTGGAGCAGATACCATTCGGCCGAGAAAAAGGCGTTGGGATCGCGGCCTTCAAGGGCGCCCCAATGACGGTAGTGGTGCAGCGGATCGACATCGGCGGCGCCGACATCGGGGTAGGTTTCGCAGTAATAGTCCGGGTCGAAATAGCGCGCCTCGGGGTCCTCTGGGGCGGTTTCGGCTTGGGATGTCAGGGCCGCCTCCAGCGGAAGTTTCGATGCTCCGCACAGGATTTAGCGTTTTAACGGAGGATCGTTAAGATCTTGCTTTTTGACGCATCGCTGCGCACCGGAATGCGCGCCTGTATGCCGTCGACTGTTGGGCGAAGTTGACACTCGCCACCTCGTCCCGATCCGGCCCTATCACCGGCCGCGCCGCGCCGCATCCGAACCGGGCGGCCTGATACAAACGGGGGCTTGAACCGAACCTCGCTTCGGACTGATGATGATTGCGCTGCCGCACAGGCCGGGGATTTTGTGGCATGATAACAAAGCTCTCGTCGTCCGGGCTGATCTGCATGCTCGGCGCGGCGCTCCTGCTATGCGGCAAACCCCATCCCGCCTCCGCCGAAACCGGCCTCGCGGCGACCTCGCCCGGCGTGCCGCTGCCCCTGACATCGTCCGAGCAATGGGCGCTTTATCAAATCCGCAAGGGCCAGACGATCGACTTCGACAAGCACTGCGGACCGCCCTCGCCGGTCTCTGACGATGCGCAGCCGGTCGCCTGCCGCGTACTGCCCGGAAGCTTTGTGGCGGATCTCCTGCGCGGGCGGCTTCTCCCAGACGCGCAATGGCCCAACCGCACGCTGACGCTGCTTGGCGCCGATGTCGAAGGCGCCATGGATATAACCGGGGCCAACATAGACGGGCTTCTGGACATAGAGCGAAGCAGTTTTTCCGGCCCGGTCATCCTCAACGAGGCGACAATCGCACATTCGGTCAGGCTGGACGACGATCACTTCGCCAGCACCACCGACATGCACCTCATCCATATCGGCGGCGACCTTTCGGTCAATCGGTCGTCTTTCCTGCATCCCGTCGAATTCGATCATGCCGCCATCGAAGGTGACGTGACAATGGCGAAGGACGACTTCTACGGCGGCGCGGATGCCGTAGAAGCAACGGTCGCCGGGTTCCTCTACGTGCTGAACGCCTACTACACGGGAGATATGGATTTCGGAAACATCCATGTCGGCGAAAGCGCCCGAATACAGACCGATATCGCCATAGGGGAGGCCGACAATTACAGCGCGACGGCGCCATTCTACATCGATTCCGCCGTCATTCGGAACAATCTATATATCGAAGGCTATTATAGCTATGTCGGGCCGCATGACGCGGTCAGCGCGAGTGCCGTAAGCGTCGGCGGCCATATCGACATCATGGCGCAGATACTCGGCTCGGTCGATCTGCATAACGCGAAGGTTGGCGACTTCATCGACGTGAGTTCGCCGCCGCCGCCGCCCGGCAAGCTCGGTCTGATCGGACCGATCAACGCAACACACATAAGTGTGGGCGGTGACGTCAACCTCCACAATGCGAATTTCTTTGGTGATGTCGATTTCACGGGCGCGCGAATGACGGGGGAGCTGAATATCAGCAAGGCAGGCTGGTACCAGCCGAGTTCGCCGGATGCGCGGGTCATGCCCGGCGCGGTCTGGCACGCCTACGCCGCGCAAGGTTCGAAGCTGATACTGGACAATGCGCGAGCCGGAATGCTCGACGACTGCCCGCCGTCCTGGCCGGAGAGGTACGAGCTGAGCGGCTTTGTCTACGAGGCGCTGGCGGAACCGGATTCGAGCCAGTGTGCCAGCGCGATGACCCCCAGATGGCGAATGAAGACTTGGCTGAAGAATGACGACGAAGGTTCCGACGATTTCGATGCCGGGCCTTACCGGCAGTATTCGTCCGTATTGTTGAGCGCGGGTGATCGCGAGGATGCGAATCGCATTCTTTACGTGGCGCAGGACAACACGCTGGCGGCGGACTGGCGCGGCGGGCAATGGACCGAAGCGCTGCGGCTCTTCGCCCTCAAATGGCTCGTCGGCTACGGCATTGGCGCCTATACCTTCATCGCCCTCGCCTGGGTTGGCTTTCTCATGGCTTTCGGCGCGGCCGTTCTGCAGTTCTCACCCCCTGCGAGGAAAAACGGCCTGCTCTGGTGCCTGGAAGCGAGCCTCGACCGGCTGCTTCCCATCGTGCAACTGAGCCCCGAATTCGATGAGTTTTTCAAAGACCCCGCCGCTTCCGGGCTCAAGCGCTGGCAGGTGACCTGCTTTGCCGCGATCGCCATATCAGGCTGGGTGCTGGGGCTGTTCCTCGCTGCCGCGGTATCGGGCCTCACCGCAAACCCGTGAGCTACGCGCTTATCATCCTGACCGGTTGTCAGACATCCTCCGTGTCCACGCCGACCGGCAAATCGGCCTCCAGCTCCAGCAGCGCATCGGCGCGGGCATCCTCGACCGCCTCCAGGCTTTTCAGCTTGCGGCCGACGGCGCGCGCGCGCACCCGCGCGTTCTCGATCGTGTTGCTCATCGAAGAGGCGTTCCGCGCCAGCTTGCCGAGCACGACATCCATCTTCGCCATCTCGGTTTTCGTGGCGCCCAGCAGCTCGCGAATCTGGTCCGCCTTTTCCTCAAGCGCGAGCGTGACATGGCCAAGTTGCACCGTGCGCAGCAAGGCGGGGAAAAGGCTCGGCCCCAGGATCATGACCCGGAATTCCCGGCTCATCTCCTCCAGCAAGCCGGGAACCCGCGCGACCTCGGCATAGAGCCCATCGGTCGCGAGGTAGAGCACGCCGAATTCCACCGTGACCGGCGGGTTGATGTATTTCTCATGGATCTTGCGGCTCTCATCCCGCAGCCGGCGTTCGAGGCCACGGCGCGCCGCGCGCTCGGCCTCCGCATCGCCGGTCTCGGCGGCGGCCACCAGACGCTCGTAATCCTCGACCGGGAATTTCGCGTCCACGGGCAGCCAGACCCGCGCCCCGCCGCGCATCGGCATGACGACGGCGAAATCCACCATCTCGTCGCTGCCCTCGCGCAGCTTGGCATTGGCCTCGAAACTGCCCATGGGCAGCACGTCTTCCAGCATGGCGCGAAGCTGCGCCTCCCCCCAGCCGCCGCGCGTCTTGACGTTGCTGAACAGGCGCTTGATGTCGCCGATCTGCGCCGTCACCGCCTGCACATCGCCCAGCGCCTTCTGGACCGCCGTGAACTGATCGACGACGCGGGCGAAGCTCTGCTCCATCTGCTTCTCGACCGCCGCGTGGAGTTGTTCATTCACCACGGTCTGCATCTCGCCCAGGCGCTTCTCGTTGCTTTCTCGCAACAGGGTGAGCTGCGCGTCGAGGGTGGCCGCGATGCGCCGCTGCTCCTCCGCTGCGGCACCGCGCATCGCATCCATGGCGGTGGCGACGCTGGTGGTCGCGGCGGTGATCTGCTCGAAGGCGCGGGTCAGCGCGCCGGTGGTGCCGGATTGGATCGCGGCGGCGAGCCCACGCTCCGTCGCCGCGATTTGCGTGCGGGTGGTATCGGCCTCGGCCCGCAGCCCGGCGAGGATCTGCTCGTTCTGAAGGCGCAACCGCTCGGCCGCCGCGTCACGCGCACGGGTCGCGAAGATCGCGACAGCGCCGAGGCCGATCGCGATCAGGCCGAGAAGCAGGGCGAGCATGCCATCGAGGGTCATGATCTCATTTCGGGTTTTAGTGTCTGTTTACGAATTCGCTGAGGCGAGTCAGAGGCGCCGCAGGCGCCGCCCGGCGTGGCTTTCGAGAACCGGAGCGGAGTGGCCGTGAGAGGCCACCCGCCCCGGACGCGCAGAAAGCCGCGCCGGATGACCGCCCCAGTAGAATTCGCAAACAGACACTTAGACCATGACGGTGACGTATGTGCCCGGCGCATCCTCGATGGCGGGCACCGTCTCCCCCGGGTTGCGCGCCGGAACCGTCTCAGGTGCCAGGCGGGAGACCCAGCGCTGCCAGTCCGGCCACCAGGAACCCGCGATCTCGGTCGCCGCCGCTTCCCAGGCATCGGGCTCCGTCGGGACCGAGGCCGCTGATCCAATGGCTGTATTTGCCGCCCTCCGGCGGATTGACCACGCCGGCGATATGGCCCGACGCCGCCAGCACGAAGCGCTTCGTGCCCTCCAGCAGTCTGCGTGCCGCGATAGGTCGATTTCCACGGCGCGATGTGATCCTCCCGCGTCGACAGGAAATAGGCCGGCAGGTTGACCATGGAGAGGTCGATCGGCACGCCCTTCAGGCTGATCCCGCCCGGCTCGCGCAGCAGGTTCTCCTGATACATGTTGCGCAGATAGAAGCTGTGCATCGCCGCCGGCATGCGCGTGCAGTCGCTGTTCCAGTAGAGCAGGTCGAACGGGAAACGGCTCGTTGCCGAGCAGGTAGTTGTTGACCACGAACGACCAGATCAGGTCGTTGGCGCGCAGCATGTTGAAGGTCGTGCGCCATCTCGCTGCCTTCGAGATAGCCGCGCTTGTTCATCTTCTCTTCCAGCGCCTGGATCTGCTCCTCGTCGATGAAGACGCCGAGTTCGCCGGCCTCGGCGAAATCCATCATCGTCACGAAGAAGGTGGCGGAGCTGATGCGGTCGTCGCTTCTTCGCCGCCATCCAGGCCAGCGTAGCTGGCGAGCAGCGTGCCGCCCAGGCAATAGCCGATGGCGTTGACCTCGCTTCTCGCCGGTGGCCTTCTCGATCGCGTCCAGCGCGGCGAGAATCGCCTTCTTCCATGTAGTCGTCGAAGTCCTTGTCGGCGAGTTCCTCATCCGGATTGACCCAGCTCACCATGAAGACGGTGTGGCCCTGCGCCACCGCCCAGCGCACGAAGCTGTTCTTCGGCCGCAGGTCGAGAATGTAGAACTTGTTGATCCAGGGCGGGATGATCAGCAGCGGGCGCTTCAGCACCGTCTCCGTCGTCGGCGCGTATTGGATCAGCTGCATCAGCTCGTTCTGGAACACCACCTTGCCGGGCGTGATGGCGATATTCTCGCCGACGCTTGAACGCCTCGGTGTCGGTCATGCTTGATGCGCAGCTTGCCGCGCCCGCGTTCCAGGTCGGTGAGCAGGTTGTTCAGCCCCTTGAGCAGATTCTCGCCGCCGGTCTCCGCGGTCTTGCGCAGCACCTCGGGGTTGGTCAGCACGAAGTTGCTCGGGCTCAGCGCGTCGACGAACTGGCGCGAGTAGAAATCGACCTTCTGCGCGGCCTTCGGGTCCATCCCGTCCACGTCCTTCACCACGTCCTGCACGAAGCGGGCGGAGAGCAGATAGCACTGCTTGATGAAGTCGAAGATCTCGTTGTCCTTCCAGGCGTCGTCCTTGAAGCGCCGGTCGCGCGGATCGGCCTGGATGACCGGGGCGCTCTCCATCCCCATGATCCGCCGCGTGGTGTTCTGCCAGAGCGCCATATAGTCCTGCCACAGGCCCATCTGCGCCTGCATCAGCCGCGCCGGGTTGGCATCAGCCGCGTGGTCATCTCCAGGAAGGCGCCGCCGATATTGAGCGGGTCGGCCGAGCCCTGGGCGTCCGGCCGCTCGGCGCTCTGCCGTTTCAGCCATCCGAGCATGATGCGCTGGGATCGCTCAGCGATATCGGTCATGGTGCGGCGGACAGTTTCGGGATCGGGCAGGCGGACGTCCTGCGGCTCCGGTTTTTCGCTATCGGCCATGACGCTATCCTTTCCGGGATTCCGGGCTTGGGCTAGACCACACGCCGCCAATCCAAGGACGCTTGCGGAATGTCGCTAACCGACTCTGAGGGTAGGGCCCGGTGGCCCCGGGTTCAACCCATCGTGAGACAGGGGCTCAGCCCCGCCAGACGCTTGGCGGCGGTGGTCGGGCTCGGCCTGCCGCTGGCGGCGGCCTTGGCCTTGGGCGGTTGCAGCGACGTGCCGAACCAGGCCAATCCGGTGAGCTGGTGGCATGACCTGGAAGGCGGCGAGATCGCGAAATACCGGCCGCCGCCGCCCAACGCCAATGCACCTTTCCCGAGGATCGCCAACCAGCCGACGCGGCCCGCCGGCATGCCGGATTGGGAATGGAACCAGCTGAGCGCGGCCCTGGCCGAGCAGCGGGCGGCCGCCCAGACCTATGCCGCGCAAAATCCGATCCCGACCCTACCCAACGCGCCCACGCCCACACCCGGCACGGCACCCGCCGCGCCGCTGCGGCCAGCGGCGCCCAATCCGCAGCCCGCCCCGCCGCCGGCCGCCGCCGCGGCGCAGCCGGATTCGGATTCGGCCGCCGCCGAGATCGCCCGGCTCGCCGCCGCCCCCGGCCCCAACGGCGCCCCGGCCCCGGGGCCTTCGGCCGCCACCCTCGCCACTGCGACCGCGAATGCGAGCGGGAACGCCGGCGGCAAGGCGGGCAGTTCGGGTGGCTCCGCCCTCACCTTCCAGGGACCCGACACGCCCGCCACCTCCAGCGGGCCGCGCACGGTGCCGATCAATGGCGCCGAGCCCGCGCCCGGCTCGCCCAACCCCGGCGGCGCCGAGGCCGGGACGAAGGTCAGCTATTTCGACCCCAATAACGGCCTCAGCATTCCCGGTGCGTTGGCTCCGGTGGAGCAGCCCGACGAGGCGCATGCGCCGGCCCTGCCGAACAGCGTGCCACTGCCCCCGGCCGAGCCGGGGTTCGCCATCCCGACGATCCCCTCGACCTATGCGCCGCCCCAGGTGGTGCCGGCGCCCGCGCCCTTCGTGCCGCCGCCGCCGCTTCCAGCCGTGGCACCAGTGCCTGTCCACTTCGCTCCCTCTTCGGCCGTGCTGACGCCGCCGATGCAGAAGGCGCTGGCGAACTTCGTTCAGGCCAGCAACGGCGCCCATATCGCGGTGACGGGCTTTGGCGATGCGCCGGACAGCGCGATCGCGGCACAGGCGGCGGCCATGCCGCTCGCGCTGGAACGCGCGCGCGCCATCACGGTGCAGCTCATCGCCAGCGGCGTGCCGCCGGCCAATGTCCGCACCGGCGCGCGCGCTTTGGGCAGCGGCGGCCTCGCGCGGCTGGTGAATTGAGCAGGTTTCGGCAGC
The DNA here is from genome assembly GCA_963745125.1 of uncultured Pseudomonadota bacterium. GTDB lineage: Bacteria > Pseudomonadota > Alphaproteobacteria > Acetobacterales > Acetobacteraceae > Acidisoma. Next base: position 141,999 of record CAVUWB010000005.1, on the reverse strand, counting down.
GTAAAAGCTGTTCCGCCACATGCGGGCTTGATCCGCGCCCCCATTGGCGCCACGAGGATGGACCCGCGCATAGGCCGCGCGGGGCCGCTGTTAGGGATTGTCTACCATGACCGAAGAGTTCCACCGCATCCGCCGCCTGCCGCCCTATGTCTTCGCCGAGGTGAACACGGCCAAGGCCAAGGCCCGCGCCGCCGGCGAGGACATCATCGACCTCGGCATGGGCAATCCGGACAGCCCGACGCCGCCGCATATCGTCGCCAAGCTGGTCGAGACGGTGCAGGACCCGCGCACCCACCGCTATTCCGTCAGCAAGGGCATCCCCGGCCTGCGCCGCGCGCTGGCCGGCTATTACCAGCGCCGCTTCGGCGTGACGCTGGACCCGGAGACCGAGGTCATCGCCACGCTCGGCTCGAAGGAGGGCCTGGCCAACCTCGCCGCCGCCATCACCAGCCCGGGCGACACCATCCTGGTGCCCAACCCGTCCTACCCGATCCACCAGTTCGGCTTCATCATCGCCGGCGCCGTCGGTGCGCAGCATCCCCGCCGACGCCGGACGAGGAGATGCTGCGCGCGCTCGACCGCGCGGTGCGCCATTCGGTGCCGAAGCCGACCGCGCTGATCGTGAATTTCCCGTCCAACCCGACGGCGTATCTGGCGGACCTCGATTTCTACCGCGAGATCGTGGCGCTTCGCCCGCCGGCACGAGATCTGGATCATGTCCGACCTCGCCTATGCCGAGATCTATTTCGACGACAAGCCGCCGCCCTCGGTCCTGCAGGTGCCGGGCGCGAAGGACATCGACGGTCGAGTTCACCAGCGCTGTCCAAAACCTACTCCATGCCGGGCTGGCGCATGGGCTTCGCCGCCGGCAACCCGCGGCTGATCAAGGCGCTGACGCGGATGAAGTCCTATCTCGACTACGGCGCCTTCACGCCGATCCAGGTCGCCGCCGCCGCCGCGCTGAACGGCCCGCAGGACTGCGTGGAGGAGATGCGCGCGCTCTACCGGGAGCGCCGCGACGTGCTGATCAACGGCCTGCGCGCCGCCGGCTGGGACATGCCGAGCCCGGACGGCTCGATGTTCGCCTGGGCGCCGATCCCGCCGCGCTACGCGCATCTGGGCAGCGTCGAGTTCTCCAAGCTGCTGCTGGACCGCGCGCAAGGTCGCGGTCGCGCCGGGCATCGGCTTCGGCGAGCATGGCGACGGCCATGTGCGCATCGCGCTGGTCGAGAACACCCACCGCCTGCGCCAGGCCGTGCGCAACATCCGCGCCTTCCTGGGCAATGACGGCAACCAGCCGCCCGCCGAGGCCGAACCTCCGCCGACGGGTGCCGCGCATGACGGCGGCCGCTGCGCGTCGGCGATCGCCGGCCTCGGCACCGTCGGCGCCGGCGTGCTCGACGCTGCTGCGGCGGAACGCCGACATCGTCGCCGCCCGCGCCGGCCGGCCGATCGCCGTCACCGCCGTCTCGGCGCGCGACCGCAGCGCGCGATCGCGGCATCTCGCTCGCCGGGCTGCGCTGGTACGACGACCCGGCTGGCGCTGGCGACGGATCCGGATGTCGATGTCGTGGTGGAGCTGATCGGCGGCTCCGAGGGGCCGGCGCGCGCGCTGGTCGAGGCCGCGATCGCGCGCCGGCAAGCCGCGTGGTCACCGCGAACAAGGCGCTGCTGGCGCGTGCATGGCGCCGCGCTGGCCGCCGCGGCCGAAGCGCGCCGGCGTGCCGCTGGCCTTCGAGGCGGCGGTGGCCGGCGGCATCCCGGTCATCAAGGCGCTGCGCGAGGGCCTGGCCGGCAACCGCATCTGCGCGCGTCGCCGGCATCCTCAACGGCACCTGCAACTACATCCTGACCACCATGCGCGAGCGAGGGCCGCGAATTCGCCGAGGTGCTGGCCGACGCGCAGGCGCTCGGCTACGCCGAGGCCGACCCGAGCTTCGACATCGACGGCATCGACGCCGCGCATAAGCTCGGCGATCCTGGCCGCCCTGGCGTTCGGCCGGCCGGTGGATTTCGACGCCGTGCATGTCGAGGGCATCCGCCGCGATCTCCGCGCTCGACATCGCCTTCGCCGACGGAGCTCGGCTACCGCATCAAGCTGCTCGGCATCGCCCGGCGACACGACGGCGGGGATCGAGACGCGCGTGCATCCCGTGCATGGTGCCGCAGGCCGCGCCGATCGCGCACGGTCGACGGCGTGTTCAACGCCGTGGTGGCCGAGGGCGATTTCGTCGGCCGCGTCATGCTGGAGGGCCGCGGCGCCGGCGCCGGCCCCACCGCCTCGGCCGTCGTCGCGGACCTGATCGACATCGCGCGCGGCCGGCTGACGCCGGTCTGGGGCGCCGCAGGCCGACGCGCTGCCGGCGCTGCCGTCGCGTGCCGATGGCCGCGCATGTCGGCGCCTATTACCTGCGCCTGATGGTGGTGGACCGGCCGGGCGTGATCGCCGATGTGACCGCGATCCTGCGCGACGCCGGGCGTCTCGCTGGAATCGATGCTGCAGCGCGGCCGCAGCCCCGGGCGAGGCGGTGCCGATCGTGCTGGTCACGCATGAGACGAGTGAAGCGGCGATGCGCGACGGCGCTGGCCGAGATCGCGGCGCTGCCGACGGTGCTGGAGCCCCCGGCGCTGATCCGCATCGAGCGCGTCCTGAAGCGGCCTAAGCGAGCGCTTGTCCGAATCGGCCAGGTGTAGCCGCGCCATCGCCGCCATGGACAGACGAGGCCAATGCCTCCTGACCCGCACATCCGACCGCAACCTCGCCCTCGAACTCGTGCGCGTCACCGAAGCCGCCGCCATCGCCGCCGCGCGCTGGATCGGCCGCGGCAAGAAGAACGACGCCGACGGCGCCGCCGTGGAGGCCATGCGCCAGGCCTTCGACACGCGTCGCCATCGACGGCACCGTCGTCATCGGCGAAGGCGAGATGGACGAGGCGCCGATGCTCTATATCGGCGAGAAGGTCGGCCAGGGCGGCCCCGAGATGGACATCGCCGTCGATCCGCTGGAAGGCACCGACGATCACCGCCAAGGGCGGCGCCAACGCGCATGGCCGTCGTCGCCCTGGCCGAGCACGGCAACTTCCTGCACGCGCCCGACATCTACATGGAGAAGATCGCCGTCGGCGGCGGCCTGCCGGAGGGCGTCGTCGATCTCGACGCGCCGGTCGGCCGAAAACCTGCGCAACCTCGCCCGCGCCAAGAAGGTGCGATGTCTCCGACCTCGTCGTCTGCATGCTGGACCGCGACCGCCACGAGGAGATCATCGCCAATATGCCGCGAGGCCGGCGCGCGCATCATGCTGATCTGCGACGGCGACGTGGCCGGCGTGCATCGCCACCAGCCGCAGCCGGACAGCGGGGTCGACATCTACCTCGGCTCCGGCGGCGCGCCGGAGGGCGTGCTCGCGGCGGCCGCGCTGCGCTGCGTCGGCGGCCAGATGCAAGGCCGGCTGCTGTTCGAGGATGACGCGCCAGATCGAACGCGCGCGCGGCATGGGCGTCACCGATCCCGAACCGCAAATACGCGCATTCATGAGATGGCGAGCGGCGACGTGATGTTCGCGGCCACCGGCGTCACCACCGGCCCGATGCTGCGCGGCGTGCTGCGCGAGCGGCAATGGCGCGGTGACGCATTCCATTGTCATGCGCAGCAAGTCCGGCACCGTGCGCTATGTCGAAGCGCATCACAATTTCACCATCAAGCACTGGTCGCAGGCGTGATCGCAAGGCGGAGGAGGACGCGGCGCTGAGCGCCCTCGCCTCGCCCCAGCCGGCGCTGGCCGCGATGGCCGATGCGGTGCTGGGCGTCGAGCAAAGCCTGAGCGGCCGCCGCTGGCTCTGGCGGCCGGGTGTCGCGGAGGAGGCGGCGCATCGGGGCCTCGGCATCGCGCAAAGGCTCGACCTGCCCGAGATCGTCGGGCGGCTGCTGGCGCTGCGCGGCATCGGCGTCGAGCAGGCGCTGCACTACCTGACACCGACGCTGCGCGCCCTGCTGCCCGATCCCTCGACCCTCATCGACATGGATGTCGCGGCGGCGCGCATCGCGCGCGCCGTGCGCGCAAGCGAGACCGTGGGCATTTTCGGCGATTACGATGTCGATGGCGCGTGCTCGGCGGCGCTGATGACGCAGCTGCTGCGCGGCATGGGGCTCGTCGTCCATACCCATATCCCTGACCGCGCGGCCGAGGGCTACGGCCCCAACGTCGCCGCGCTCCATGGCCTCGCGGACAAGGGTGCGAGCCTGATCATCTGTGTCGATTGCGGCACGGCGGCGCATGAAACCTTCGGCGGCCTGGATGCGCGGGCCGAGATCATCGTGCTCGATCACCATAAGGCCGAGGGGCCGCCGCCGGCCATTCTGGCGACGGTCAACCCCAACCGGCTCGATTGCGCTTCGGGCCAGGGCACGCTCTGCGCGACGGGGATCGCCTTCCTGACGGCAGTGGCACTGCTGCGCGCATCTGCGGCGCGACGGTATGTTCGGGCCTGAGCGTGCGGAGCCCGACCTGATGGCGCTGCTCGATCTGGTGGCGCTGGCGACCGTCTGCGACGTGATGCCGCTGACCGGGCTCAACCGCGCCTTTGTGGGCCAGGGGCTGCGCGTGATGGCGCGCGGCGCGCGGCCGGGGATCGCGGCGCTGCTGGAGGTCGCACAGGCCAAGGGGCTGCCCTCCACCGTCACCTGCGGCTTCGCGCTCGGGCCGCGCATCAATGCCGGCGGCCGGATCGGCCGATGCGGGGCTCGGCCTGCGGCTGCTGCTGACCGAGGATGCCGAGGAGGCGCGCGAGATCGCCGAGCTGCTGGATAGCGTCAACCGCCAGCGCCAGCAGATCGAACTCGGCGTCATGGATGAGGCTATCCGGCTGGCCGAGGCTCAGGTCGCGGCGGGCCATGCGGTGCTGCTGGTGGGCGGCGACGCCTGGCATGCCGGCGTCGTCGGCATCGTCGCCGGCCGGCTGAAGGAGAAGTTCAACCGCCCCGCCTGTGTCATGGCGATCGCCGAGGGCCGGGCGACCGGCTCCGGCCGATCCGTGCCGGGGCTCGACCTGGGTGCGGCGGTGCTGGCGGCGCGGCAGTGCGGGCTCTTGGAGCGCGGCGGCGGCCATGCGATGGCCGCGGGTTTCGCCTTGCCGGCGGCCGGGGTTCCGGCCCTGCATGCCTTCCTGAATGAGCGGCTGGCCGCCGCGACCGCGATGCCGAGTGCGGCGGCGCTCTCGGTCGATGGCGCGCTGACGGTGCGCGGGGCGACGGTGGCGGTCGCCGAGCATCTGGCGCGTCTGGCGCCTTTCGGCCAGGGCAATGACGAGCCGCTGCTGGTGCTGACCCGGGCGCGGGTGAGCCGGGCGGAGCGGGTCGGCAAAGACGGCGCCACGGTGCGGGCGTTTCTGGAGGGCGAGGACGGCGGCCGGCTGAAGGCGGTGCTGTTCCGGGCGAAGACGGGACCGGTCGCGGAGGCGATGCTGGAGCCCGGCCGCCGGCCGCTGCATCTGGCCGGCTATCTGCGGGCGGAGGCCTGGAACGGCACGGTCAGCGCCAGTTTCGTGGTGCAGGATGCCGCCTATGCGTAAGGTGGGGTGGGTCCGTGCTTGCGCGGGGTTGATTCGCGACGGAGGCTCGGCTACCCAGCACGCCTTGGCCCGCCATGGTTTGGCGGCCGAGGCATGGTTCGTCCCGTTCGTCTAGAGGCCTAGGACACCGCCCTTTCACGGCGGTAACACGAGTTCGAATCTCGTACGGGATACCACTGATTTCATTAGACAATTTGGTGGTGGACCGGGCTCCGTAGGGCGGCTTACTGCCAATTTACTGTCTATACGCTCCGAAACACGCCGGGATTGTGGCGGTCGCGCGGACACTCAACCATGACAGGATACGGGCTGCGGATGGGCCCCTGTTCTGATTGCAGCGGCCCCAAATGCGCGTCACGCCGGACGCCGATCGACACCGCGTCGGGCACGCCCTGAGAGTCGCCTTCTCAGGGACGTGGTATTACCCTGTCGCCTGACATTAATCGATCATTCGCCTCGGTTAGCATGTTGCTGCGAACGGTATTGAGGACGAGGGCCTTATCAGGCGGCGAGGGATCTGCTGTTGCGAACAGCGCCACGGCTCAACGGCTCAACGGCGAGGCGATCCGGTCGGAGAACTCGGTACCAGGGCCGGTCAAGGAGTTCAAGGCCGGCGAGACATTTGTTGCGTTTGGAGTAGCGTCCATGAACACCGATCTCCTGGCATCCAGATGAATGGGCAGCCGATTGCCGCCGGCAAAGCCTGCCGGGTTCATCAGTTCGGCGGCCCCGAGGTGATCCGCTTCGAGCCGCAACAAACGCTGCAGCCGGGAGAGGGCGAAGTCCTCGTTCGGGTGAAGGCTGCCGGCGTCGGCCCCTGGGATGGTTGGATCCGGGCCGGCAAAAGCGCGCTTCCACAGCCACTCCCGCTGACCTTGGGCTCCGATTTGGCCGGTGTCGTCGCAGCCGTAGGTCCGGGTGGCACTGGCTTTGCTCCGGGTGATGCGGTGTTCGGCGTCACCAACCCACGGTTCACCGGCAGCTATGCTGATTACGCGATCGCGCGGGCTGCCATGATTGCGCGCCGACCGCCCGCGATCGCCGACACCGATGCCGCATCCGTGCCCGTCATCGCGGTCACCGCTTGGCAGGCGCTGTTCGAGCAGGCGGCCGTCGGCCGCGGACAAACTGTGCTGATCCACGGAGCGGCCGGCAACGTCGGCGCCTTTGCGGTGCAATTCGCCCGGCAGGCCGGGATCCGTGTGGTGGCAACCTGCGCGCAACAGGATGTGCCTTTCGTCCGCAGCCTTGGCGCGGAGGAGCTGCTCACGCGTGAAGGCGCACCGTTCGAGACCCTGGTCCAGGACGTGGACGCCGTGATCGACTTGGTCGGCGGCGAGGTGCAGACGCGCTCCTTCGCAGCGCTGAAGCGCGGGGGCGCCTTGATCTCAGCGGTGTCGCAGCCGGATCAGGCGCTGGCTGCCGGGCGCGGGGTCAAAGCTAGCTTCTTCCTGGTGAGCGTTACGACTGAGCGACTGGAGATCATTGCGCAAATGATGGAGGCCGGACGCCTGGTCACATCGATCGGGACCGTCTTGCCGCTGTCGGAAGCCCGGACTGCCCATGAAATGCTGGATGGTATCCGGCCCAAGCCGCGCGGCAAAATCGTCTTGCATGTTGCCGACTGAGATTGCGCATCAAGCCAACCACCCGGAGAGCAACCATGAAGATCGTCGTTGTAGGGGGCGGCGGCCTCATTGGAGCAAAGTGGTGGAGCGGGTTCGTCAGCAAGGCCATGAAGTCATGGCGGCGTCGCCCAGCTCAGGGATCTGAAGGCGGTCGGCGATCAGCGTGAGGTGGTAAGTGACCCCGAGGCCCGATATTTCGGCGGCCGGGTCGGGAGCAGTCGCTCGTGCCGTTGGGCGAGGCGCGCCTCGGCCGCATTGATTTGGACGGATGGCTCCGCCGCTCACCGGCAGGAGCCTGATCCCGCATCTGCCAACCGAAAGCTAGCACGTGGTCGAAGGCGATGGGAGTTCTCAACTCGCGGCCAAAGCGTGCCATGGGACAGAGCATCGCGAAACCCCTTACCAAATGGAGGCCCTCCGGTGCGAGGCCTACCCCTCCAACGCCTCGCGCATCGTCTCAATCCATAGAGCTGTCTCCCGTTCGACTTCACTGCGGTCGACCAGGCGGGACGGCAGCACCTCGCCGTCCTCCATCGCGTCCAGCCGCTCACGGATTGCCTCTTTCTGGTGGTGCTCGAGCGTCGGCAGCACCGCGAGGACTAGCAGTTCCAGACACGAGGTCTTGACGCGCAGACTGGCGACGGTGGTGCGGAGATCAGCTTCAATCTCAGGGGTCATCGGTGCCTCCATTGTCTTGTCGGGAGCGGCGCCCTGAGCTTACTTCGCCTTGGCCGCCTACCGCGAGCGAGGCTGGCGCGACGAGCCGACGGTGGCTACTCGGTTCTTCCTTTCCCGCTTCACCCGTTCAACTTGCCCGCGAAAACTGATTATCAGGGAGCGGGGATTACCGGTTCCGAGCCCCGGATGGCTGGGAAACCCTCGGACGTTCGACCCGATCCGAGAACCGAAGAGCCTGGTTGGGCTGCCCCTGTATCCATGCATTCCGTGCCCTAGCGATGATCGACGCGACGCCGGTTTGACCGAGCGCGCCCGTTAAAGCGTTCTAACAACCGTGTAGATCAAATAGACGAACAAAGTGCCGCCAAGAAGGACCAGAAGCCCGACCAGAAGAAGGTCGGTTTTGCTGCCTCCGCCTTTCCTCATCTCGGGCGCTTCGATATTGCGCCGGACCTCCTGGTAGCGGATTGCGGATACGACCATCATTATTCCGCCGAGCAGGATCAGCAGCAGCCCGGCTACATCGCCGACCACCTGGCTGCCGACGGAAAGGTGTTCGCCGGCGATCGAGGCGGACGCGATTTGCAGGAAGAGGTCAAACTTCTCAACAAGGAATCCGAAGGCCATGACGGCCAGCGCTGTTCGCACCCAAGCCAAAAACGTGCGCTCATTCGCAGCATGATCGCTGTAGCGCTCGATCATTCTGCCGCCCTCCTCATCCGCTCACCCTATGTTCTGCTCGATGTATTCGACGCCGGTCGCTGCCCGAGATCAGTGAAGAAGCGGAGGAGATAGCCATCCGGATCAGCGACCACGAATTGCCGATTGCCATTCTCGATCGCATCCTGGCGATACCACCGGTCTTCGATCGGGATCGGAACCTCGAAATCCCCCGCCAAAACCCGCTTATAGAGCGTATCGACATCGGCGACTTCGATCTGGAAATTGACACCCCGACCATAGGGGTGAGCCAACGGCGCGTTGGTGAAGTAGCGGCCCGATCCGCCGAGCTCTTCGAGCATAAGATGAACGCCGTCGAGGTCCAAATATGCAAATCGATCCTCAGGCCTGCTGAAGGCAACGCGGAAGCCGATGACCTCCACGTAGAAAGCCAAAGACCGGTCGAGGTCGTCGACATCGAGTTCGGGCGTGAGTTTAGGTGCGATCAGCATGCTCCTACCCACCATTTGGGATGGCGGCAATTCTCGTGCGATTCCAGCGAAGCGCGATAAAGCGTGTCGCAATAGCTTTTTTTCGTCCGCTCGATCACCCACTCAAAGCTAACAAATCCGGCTAATCGTATTCCTGCCCGTCATAGACAACAAAGCCGACCGGCTTGTGGGTGAAATGGAGCACAGGCAGGCCGGGATCATCCTCCCCCGCTGTCGCTTCATCCGCCGGAATCCAATCGCCCTGCATCTCGACGGACTGCCCTTCGGCGAAGGGAATATCCTGCCCGATCCCGCCATCCGTCACGCGAATGGCGACGAAGACGTTGCCGGCATAATCATCTTCCCCGTCCAGCGCTTCTAGTTGATCGATCCAGATATGTTGGTGCTCGGCGCCGTCATGCGCGTAGCGGTCCGGAAAGACGCGGGAGACGACAGCGCGAACGTGACGCACCTCACCCCGGCCGGAGCCGTCGTCCTGCCGCAGATCCATGTCGTGAAAGCGATGGGCCATGACTGTCTCCCTGTTGGCAACAGGCAATCTACACGAAGGGCCGCGCACCCATCATCGCAGGCTCGTGACAATCGGCTTTCGGGGACGGTAAAGGCTCGGCGCGGCACACGCCAAACCTATATCGTTGCTTTGTCAACATATCGGCGCCGCCGGAAAGCCGAGAGGTTCAGGCGGTGCCTTCAGCCGCCCATTCCCGCCACAACAGAATGAGGGCCGCCATGATCGCGGGGCCGATGAAGAGACCGAGCAACCCCCAGACATCCACTCCACCCAGAATGCCGAGCAGGACCCACAGAAAGGGCAGCCGGGTGGCGCCGCCGATCAGCACCGGGCGGAGGAAATGATCCGCCAGAAACGTCACCGCCAGCCCCGTGCCGAACACCACAATCGCCCAGACGAAGGCGTTCTGCGCCACCAGCAGCAGCGCCGCGAGGGAGAACATGGCGGCGGCCGCGAAAGGCACCATCGCGGCGACCGCCGTCAGCACGCCCAGCACCGTCGCCTGCGGCACGCCCGCGATGGCGTAGACGATGCCGAGCAGCACGCCTTCCCCCAATCCCACCAGCACAAGCCCGTTCACCGTGCCATGCACCGAGGCGATGATCTGCCGGCCGATCCGCTCACCGCCGAGGCCGAAAGCGCGGGTGGCCGCCTGCTTCATCTGCCGCGTGAGGCGATGTCCCTCCTTCAACAAGAAGAATAAGGTGAGCAGGGTGAATACGAAATCAGTCAGCCGGCGGATGACCTGCTCACCCACAAGCCGGCCGACGCTCGCCACATGGCCGCGCGTTGCCTGCTGCACCAGCCGGCGGGCGCTGGCGGGATTGCCGAGATTGTCCTGCCACCAGGTGTCGAGCTGGGCCTGGCCGAACGGCAAGTGCTCCAGGATCGCCGGTTCGGAGACGCCATTGATGCGCACATCCTGCAGCCACTGCTGGGCGGCATCGGCCTGGCCGGCGAGCTGAATGCCGACGACGCCGAGCGGCAGCACAAACAGGATGGCGACGCCGAGGGTGAAAAGCCCCGGCAGGAGGATGTTGTGCCGTCCGGGCCGGAAGCGGGCCAGCGCCCTTTCATAAAGCGGCCAAACGGCGATGGCGATGATCACCGCCCAGACGAGAGCGCCCAGGAAATTCCGCAGCGTCAGCAGGCCAAGCGCAAGAAAGCCAAGGGCGAGCGCCCCGAAGGCGATGTTCTGCGCGCGGGTGGCGGTGGGGCCGGCGGGGCCGGTCGGCTCTATCGTCATCGGCGGTATCTCCCATTCCTCCCCGCCGCGCGCAACCTTCGCCCAATCTTCGCTGAAGCCGAGCGGTATTCGAGGTTAGTCAGCCCGACCCGGAAGGAGACCGAGACCGATGCGGAAAGCAACGCTCGACCACCCGCCCGTCTTCCATTTGGCGGCGCGGGAGGGTGCGCGCCTGTCGCTCGCCAGCGATACCGGTGCCGTCGCTCACATCTTCGTGCTCGAAGAGGATGTCCTGCGCCTCATGGTGCTGCCGGCTGGCCGCCTGACCCAGCCGCGCAGCTGGACGGTGGCGCCGGGCGACGAGGACGTGCCGCTTGAAGGCCGGGACCGCTTCGACCTCACCGGCTTCACCTGCCCGCCCTTCATGATCGATGAGAGCGAGGCGGGGACCGTCCGGGTCGAGACGCCGCGCCTGCGCCTCACGATCGGGCTGCGGGGTCTCGCCTGCCGCTGGGAGATGCGGCTGGACGGCGCATGGGTGGAGGCGATGCGGGACCGGCCGACCCAGGCCTATGATTTCGGCTGGTGGGACGGAACGGTGCGGCACTACCTCGCGCGTGGGCCGGGCGAGCAGTATTTCGGCCTCGGCGAGCGCTCAGGCCCGATGGATCGCGCCGGCCGCCGCTTCCGGCTGAGCTGCGTGGACGCGCTGGGCTATGACGCCCGCACCTCCGATCCCCTCTACAAGCACATCCCCTTCTACATCACCCGCCGGCCGGCAGCGGCGGCGCCGGTCGCCGGCCTCTGCTTCGGCCTGTTCTACGATACGCTCTCAGACGGCGCTTTCGATTTCGGCTGTGAGCACAGCAACTATCATGGCCGCTATCGCCTGTTCGAGGCGGCGCATGGCGATCTCGATCTCTATGTCATCGCGGGCCCCGGCCTTGCCGAGGTAGTGCGGCGCTTCACCTGGCTCACCGGCCGCCCGGCGGAGACGCCGGACTGGGCACTCGGCTATTCCGGCTCGACGATGGGCTATACGGACGCGCCGGATGCCGAGGCGCGGATGGCGGGCTTCCTCGCGGATCTGCAACGCAACGGCATTCCCTGCACATCCTTCCACCTCTCCTCGGGCTATAGCTCGATCGGCGGCAAGCGTTACGTCTTCACCTGGAACCGCGAAAAATTTCCAGACCCAGCGGCTTTCATCGCGCGCTTCGCCGAGGCCGGCATCCGGCTGATCCCCAATATCAAACCCGCCCTGCTGCACGACCACCCGGCCTTCGCCGAGGCGGCGGCGCAGGGGCTATTGCTGGCGGATCGTGAAGGCCGGCCGGTGCTGGAACAGTTTTGGGACGCGCCGGGCGCCTATCTCGACTTCACCAACCCCGCGACGATCGCGTGGTGGAAGGCGCAACTCCGCACGCAGCTGCTCGACCACGGTATCGCCGCCACCTGGAACGACAATAACGAGTTCGAGATCACCAATCCGCGCACACTTGCCCATGGATTCGGCAAGCCCTTCCCGGCCGGGCAGATGAAGCCGCTGCAAACCGTGCTGATGCTGCGCGCCTCCCGCGATGCGCAGCGCGAGCATGCGCCGGACCGGCCGCCCTTCCTCGTCTCACGCTCCGGCACCGCCGGGATGCAGCGCTACGCTCAGACCTGGTCCGGCGACAACGCCACCTCCTGGGAGACGCTGCGGTGGAATGTGACCATGGGGCTCGGCCTCGCTCTGTCTGGGGTGTCGAATACCGGCCATGACGTGGGCGGCTTCTCGGGGCCCCGGCCCGAGCCGGAACTCTTTCTCCGCTGGATCGGCTTTGGCGTCTTCCTGCCGCGCTTTTCGATTCACTCATGGAACGATGACGGCAGCGTGAATGAGCCCTGGATGTATCCGGAAAGGCTCGGAGACGTCCAAGCGCTGATGGCGCTGCGCCAGCGCCTCATCCCCTATCTCGCGGCTGCCCTCGCGCGCTATCGCCAGGACTACGAGCCGGTGATGCGCCCGCTCTTTCACGACTTTCCGGAGGATGCGCGGGCTTGGGAGCCGACCGAGTGCTTCATGCTCGGCGCCGGGATGCTGGTGGCGCCGGTGGTGGCGCCGGGGGTGCGGTCGCTCGACATCTATCTGCCGGCAGGCGCGCGGTGGCGGGACGGGTGGAGCGGCGAGGTGCTGGAGGGTGGCACCACCGTCACCCGGTCCGCCCCCTTCGCCGCCCCGCCTTTCTTCACACGCGAGGAGACGGAGGCGGCTGACCGCGCGGGCCAGCCGCCAGCGGGTCAGTAGTATCTGTAGTGGCAATGCTGGTGATTATAGTCACAGGCCCAGCGATGATGGCGGTAGTGATGCCCGTTCCAGTAGTAATCGGCATGGGCCGCCGTCACGGCGCCAAAAGAACCGAGTGCGAGCGCCAAAGCCGTTACCACGCCGCGCGCGGTGCCGAGACTTAATTTCATAAAACTGTTTCTCCTCTTGCGGCTCGCGCCGCCTGGATACCAACCGTCGACCGGGATGATCTTCAGTTCTCCCGGCAAATGAGCGGGGTTGCCCAGGCGTCAAGATGCCGCGGCACGGCCGTTACAGTCCTGTCACGCAATGCCTTGATGTCGCCGCAAGCGGGCGGCGGCCGCGGCCTTGCGTGGCGTCGCCGGGTCTGCAACCTCAGCGCAACACAAAATCGGGGAGAGGCATCATGACGCCATCGACAGAAACGGAAGCGGCCGCCGGGCAGGACACGCGCCTCGGCTCACGCTGGGTGACCCGGCCCGCCCATCGCCGATGGCTGGAAGGGCGGGCGGACGCGCTGCTCAGCCAGTTCCAGTTCGTCTCGATCGACCCCGCCGGCGGGTTCTTCGACCTTGACATCGCCGGGCAGCCGCGCCGCGACACGCCGCTGCGGGAGCTGGTGACGACGACGCGCGTCACCCATTGCTTCGCCATTGCCCATCTGATGGGCCGCCCCGGTTGCGATACCATCATCCGCCACGGTCTGGCGGCGCTGTGGGACCTTCATCGCGATAGCCGGCATGGTGGGTACCATTGGCAGGCCGGCGCCGGTGGCGACCGCAGCAAGCAGGCCTATGGCCATGCCTTCGTGCTGCTGGCGGCGGCCTCCGCCAAGATGGCGGGTTTCGAGGAGGCGGACCGCATCCTGGCCGACGTGACCGAGGTGCTGGAGACACGCTTCTGGGAAAGCCGGCACGGCGCGACGGCGGAGGAATTCGCCGAGGATTGGAGCCCGATCAGCACCTATCGCGGGCAGAACGCCAATATGCACCTGACCGAGGCGCTGATGGCGGCCTACGAGGCCACCGGCGAAGCCCGCTATCTCGCGCATGCGGAAAGCATCGCTAGCCTCGTGATCGGGCGTGTCGCCCGCGCCCATGGCTGGCACGTGATGGAGCATTTCAACGCGGATTGGGAGCCTGACCTTGCCTATCGCGGCTCGGATATGTTCCGCCCCTTCGGGACCACACCCGGGCACGCGCTGGAATGGTCCCGCCTGCTGAGCCAGCTGCATGTGCTGGGCGGCGAGACACTGGCCTGGCTGCCGGAGGCCGCGGCCGGGCTGTTCCGCCAGGCGGTGACCGATGGCTGGGACAAGGCGGCCGGCGGCTTCTACTACACGCTGGACTATGCGGAGGCGCCGCTGATCCGCGACCGGCTCTGGTGGCCGTGCTGTGAGGCCGTCGCCGCAGCCGCGTTCCTGGGCTCCCGCAGCGGCGACACCTTCTACGAAGACTGGTACCGCCGGGTACTGAGCTGGATGACGACGCATCTGGCCGACCCGGTGCATGGGGGCTGGTACCCGGAGGTGGACGACAGCCTTACCCCGCGCCCGCGCTTCTTCACCGGAAAGCCCGACATCTATCACCTTTTGCAAGCCTTCCTGATCCCGCTATACCCCGCCGAGGGCAGCCTGGGCGAGATGGCGAGGCGCGCTGCCCGTTAGGCGGAGGAGCCACACGGGATGGTGAGCGACGCGCGAACCCATCCCGTTCCGGGTCAGGAACCGAAGGACCGAAGCTGATACCGCGATGCGGCAAACAACGTCCTTGCTACACGGCCGAACTGTTCGCGCGAGAATTGACGAAATCACCCGTCGAGCACGCTGAGATTGACTGATTGCGCTGTCTCTTTGCGATGCAGGAACATGCTTATCCTTTGGGCGTAAGCACTCGGAATCCTGCCTGCCCACCCTGCACCGGCGGCCGGTTCGCGCTACCATAGCGCGATTGGTCATCCTTATACGATTGATCATTTTCGGAGCGCCGATCGCCAGCAAGGCAACCGCGTGACCCAAGCAGGCTCTGTGGCCCGGTTAACCCTGTGATCAGGTTGTAGGACGGTCGATCAACTTTTATGTGCTCTCGGAAAATTGCCCGTCGGACACCCTATCTAAGTCTTGCTTTGTCCCGAGGGACGATGCAGTTACGCTCTCACCACAAGTACGAAACCAACGCTTAGCCAAATGTATGATTGTGTCCCCGTAATGGTCGGCATGTGATGTGCGTCCTTCTCGTTGAGGACGAGTCCATCATCCGTGCTATTATGTCCGAGGAGCTGGTGGATGCCGGCTTTGATGTAACCTCGGTCGAGACGGGAGATGAAGCCCTGGCGCTATTAAGCACGCCGGAACAAGGCTTTCGCGTTTTAGTGACTGATATTCATATGCCCGGGGAGACTGACGGGATTTCTCTTGCCCGCATTATGCGGCAACGGTTTCCAACCGTTCCGATCATTTACACGACAGGGCGACCCGATGCGCTGAACCGCGCCGCCCTGCCCGGCGGCCGCGTCTCCACCCTCGTGAAGCCCTATAAGCCCAGCCGCCTGATAGAGGCCGTCCGCAGCGCCCTCTCCTGAGAGACTGTTTGAGAATGCTACTATGGCGGCCATCCGGCGCGCCTTTCTGCGCTTCCGGGGCTCGTGGCCTCTCCGCTCCGGTTCTCGAAAGCTACGCCGGCGGCCATCGCATGGCCTCTGGCTCGCCATAGCGCAGTCTCGAACAGTCTCTGAGCCGCCGGGCCGGCCGCCCGGAATACCTATTCTCATCGATGTCCGGCCTCGACGCCGAGCCACGCCCAGGCGCCCGCGAGATCAGCCACGAACAGCGCGTATTCCCGCGCCCTGGTCGCCTCGTCCGGTATCCGCAGCAGATAGGAAGGGTGAACCGTCACCCATAACGCGCCGCCTTGGGGCAGTTCCGTGGGCCGGCCGCGCTCCCGCCCGATGGTGACGCGGCGGCCGAGAAGCGCCTGCGCCGCCGAGGCGCCAAGCGCCACCGTGAGTTGTGGGCGAATGAGGCTCCGCTCCGTCTCCAGCCACCAGCGGCAGGCCTCGATCTCCGGCGTGTCGGGCGTCTTGTGAAGGCGGAATTTGCCGCGCGGCTCGAACTTGAAATGCTTGACCGCATTCGTCAGGTAGATTTCGGGCCGGGGAATGCGGGCCTCCGCCAGCGCCTGGTCGAGCACGGCACCGGCCGGCCCGACAAAGGGCGCGCCCGCAAGATCCTCCCGGTCCCCCGGCTGCTCACCCACCAGCATGAGGCGCGCGCTCTCGGGGCCCTTGCCGAAAACGGTCTGGGTCGCGGTCTTCCAAAGCGGGCAGCGACGGCAGCCGGCGGCAGCCGCCCGCGCTTCGGCGAGCGTTCCGGGCCGGGCCGGAGCAGGCGCGGCAGCGGCCGCCGGAACGAGCGCCGGAGCGCTCGGCAAAACGGGCGCCAGAGCGGGCGCCAGAGCGGGCGCCGGGGCTGCCGCCTGACGGAACAGCGGCCCGATGGTCCTGGCTTCCGGCACAGCTTTCACATCAACTCTCGGTATCTCCGGCGTCATCTCCGCGCGCGGCGGAGGCGCCGGAATAAAGGCCCGGGCGTAGTAGGCGCGCCACAGCTCCTCCAGCCGGTCGTTCGTCCATGCCGGATCATGCCGGGCGCCCGCCGCGAAGGTGACCTGCCCGTCATGACAGGACGCTGTGCGGTCCGGCGTCATGATCGTCCAGTTTGTGCCGGGGTGGTGGTGGACGAAGAAGGGGGCGGCGGCCTCGACGATGTAATGCTCCGGCGCGTACCATGCGATGAAATGGGCCTCGCCCTCGGGGGTCACGACCTCCCGAAAGCGAAGGAGATCCTGCATCCTCTGGATGTCCTGGTCGACAGCCTTCGCCACCTGCACGGCGAGATAGACATCGGGGTAGGTCGCATCCTCCAGCAGCTTGGGCTGGCGCCGCAGAGCCCAGAGGAGCCGGTAGAGCAGCGCGAAGCGGCCCGGATCGCGGTGCAGAATGACGGTCCGCGCCAGCGTGATGAAGGCCCTGGGGACGCGCGGAATATCGGCCGCCTCCACCGCCATCTGCGTATCGGGTGTGAAGAGATCGGCCGTCCCATCCCCCTCCACCCGCCAATCGAGCGCATGCGGCGGAAGACCGTCACGCAGCGCTTCCCGCGCGGCATCCCGCCACCCGGCGTAATCGGTCTGATGCGTGAGTTTGATGCGGTTCACGCGAAACGCTCGCCCCGCGCGGTGGGGCGTGTCCGCCGCGCCGGCTCCAGAGCGTGATTGGTTCGCGTTCGCTCACCATCGCGCTCTATGTTTCTGATTAAGAACGCAAATCTTCGGATCAGGTGAGTCCGCCCGATCCGATATTGCTCTAAGACGCGCGCATCCCACGCCATGCCTTCGAGCCGCAGCCAGCAGCGGGAGATAAGCATCAGCGTGACCGATTTTGTTCCGAAACCGCCTATCTGTAGCAGCATCTCCCTTACGGTGGTGTTCACATCCACAGGAAGCCCCGCGCCGGCAGGGCGCGGGGCGGCCCGCTATTCGGCGGGTTCGGCCGCGTGCATGACCTCTTCGAGGGTCGGATGCTCGGCGCCGACCGGCGATCGTGTCATCGCCAGGAAAAAGACGCCGATGATGGCGTAGCCGAGCGCGACACCGGGGGAGTTCGCGAAGCCCAGGGCGGTGCCGTTGATGAAGCCGAAGAAGGCCAGCACCGCGCCGATGAAGGCGTAGATCGCCGCCTTGTCGAATTTACGGTCGATGACGAAGGCCGCCATCGCGCCCAGGATGAGGCCGGCGAGCGTGGCCCCGCCACCGAACAGAGCCATGCCGTGATAGACGACGCCGTTCATGCCGAGCTTCGCCATGCCGATCTTCTCGGCGGATGTGCCGGCCGCCGACAAGGCGCCGTCGATCTGGCTCTGCGCCCAGTTGGCGATATTCGGCAGCAGCGCGAGGATGACGGCGGGGGCGTAACGGCTCGGCGTCGCCTCGAAAGCCTGCGCGCCGATGACGAGGCCGATATAGAGCAGGATCGGCAGGATGGCGACGAGCGGTACGACGGCCAGCAGAAGCGCGGTGAGGCCGAGAAAGCAGACGAGCGCGATCACGACGCCCGTCGCCAGCGAATAGCCGATGCGGCCGCCGACCGCCTTCCAGCCCGGATGGCCGATATAGACCGCAGGCGGAAACGGGCTGCCGAGGATGGCGCCGGCAATGGCGCCGATGCCGTCCGCCAGCAAAACGTGGCGCAGGTTGTAATCGTCCCCGGCGGCGGAGGCGCTTTCGACGTTGTTCATGCCCTCGGTGAAATTATAGATGCCGAGCGGAATGGCGGTGACCAGCAGCGGCCCGATATTGGCGAGGCCGGCGATGAAATGGGCGCTCGGCAATGGCAGATGGATGCCGAATTCCGCGAAGGCCGAGCCCGACCTGCGCCGGGTCCATCACCGGGCTGATGCCGGTGAAAGTGGCCGACCCAGGCGAGCACGGTGCCGATGACGACCGCCATCAGCCCGCCGGGAATGCCGTAGGGCATACGCACCCGCGCGCACCAGCTCGCCAGAATGATGCCGAGCGAGAGAAAGCCGAGCCAGGCGACCTGGAAACTCTGAAAGGCCGGCCGCATGGAGATGAAGGCGATGGAAATGCCGGCGAGCGCACCCAGCATGGCGGCGCGGGGCGTGTATTTCCGCACCGTAGGGCCGACGAAAGCGCCGATCAGCACGATGACGCCGATGACGAAAGCCCAGGCGAGCCCGGCCTCCCAAGCCAGGACGGGGTCATGCGTCTTAAGATAGGTCGGCAGCATGATGACGAAGACGACCAGAAACATATGCGGCACGCTTGGGCCATAGGGCATCGCGGCGACATCACGGCGCCCAGTGCGTTCGGCGAGTTTATAGGCCAGGAAGGCGTAAAACAGATTCCCGATCGGCAGGGCGATGCCAAGTGCGGGCAAGATACGGCCGAAGACGGTGCTCGCCGGCAGCTGCACCACGCCGAGGCAAAGGCCCGTCAGCACGATGACGTTGAGCACGACATTGGTGAAGAGACCGAAGAAGGCGTTCCAGTCGCCCGGCACCCACCAGGCTGGCCGAAATGTCGTCGAACCGGACATCATTCAGTTTCCATTCATTCTATACTCGTCACGCGGCGGAGAGTGCTTCCAGCAGCGCCGATGATGGCGCAACCCAACCGAAGATGCCGCCCTGCGCTTTGATCATTGCCAAAGCGGTCTCATGGAAATGCGGAAAATAGGAGCCGGTGCAGTCGGACAGCACAAGGCAGTCGAAGCCGCGATCATTCGCTTCCCGCACCGTCGTATGCACGCAGACTTCGGTGGTGACACCGCAAACGATCAGATGCGCGATGCCACGGCCGCGCAGGATCGCTTCGAGATCGGTGGCGTAGAAGGCACCCTTGCCGGGCTTGTCGATCACCGGCTCACCTGCGATGGGCGCGAGTTCCGGTATGATGTCGTGCCCATCCTCCCCGCGCACGAGGATGCGGCCCATCGGCCCGCTATCCCCGATCCTCGTCGGGAAATTGCCGCGCCTGTGCTTCGCGGGCGAAAGGTCGGAGAGATCGGGCCGGTGCCCTTCCCGCGTATGAACGACGGTGATGCCCGTTTCGCGCGCGGCGGCGATCACCCGGGCCAGCGGCGCGATCGTGGCGCGGAGCAGCGAGACATCATTGCCGAGCGCATCGCCGAACCCGCCGGGCTCCAGAAAGTCCCGCTGCATGTCGATGATGACGAGCGCGGTCGATTTCACATGGAGGGGATAGGGATAAGGCTCGGCATCAACCGAGCGGCTCAGAAAAGATGCTTGATCCACGGGTTGCTTCCAACATGCCGACAAGAAGACCTTATCGATTGCATGTTATGCGTGCAACGAAGATTTCTGCAGTGAGAAATGCCTATATTTTAACCTTAGTGTGCATATTTCTGAAGCTGAACGCTTAGAACGCCTCGCGATACAATGCGAGCGCGTCCGCCTCTGTCACCACCACAGGGTTGTTCACCAGCAGCCGCTCATGCTTCATCGCCTCCGCCGCCAACAGGGCGAGCGTATTGTCGGTGACACCGACATCGCGCAGCCGGCGTGGCGCGCCGCTCGCATCCATCAGCCGTTCCATCTCGGTGACGAAATCCCGCGCACGGCGAGCGACACCCTGCCCCGGCTCCGGCCCCAGCAGTATCTCCGCCAGCTCGGCATAGAGCGGTGCTGCCGCCGCCATGTTGAAGCGCAGCACCGGCCCCAGCATGAGCGCGTTGGAGAGTCCGTGCGGCACGTGATAAATCCCGCCCAGCGGATAGGCCAAGGCATGCACGGCCGCCACCGGCGCATTGGCGAAGGCCTGCCCCGCGAGCATCGCGCCGAGCAGCATCGCCTCCCGCGCCGCGCGATCCTGCCCATCGCGGCAGACGGCCAGGAGATTGCCGCCCAAGAGCCGCAATGCCTCCGCCGCCCGCGCATCCGACAGCGGATTCTTCCGGAGCTTGCTCGTATAAGCTTCGATCGCATGCACCATCGCATCGATGCCCGTCGCCGCCGTATGGGCCTTCGGCAAGCCGACCGTCAGCTCCGCGTCCAGCAGGGCGAAATCCGCGAATAACTGGCGCGAGACGACACCGAGCTTCGTCGTCTCCCCCGTGGTGATGACAGAGATATTGGTCACTTCCGACCCCGTGCCGGCCGTGGTCGGAACCAGCACAAGGGGCAGCCGCGTGCCCAGGACCTTGGCCGTGCCGTACATCTCGGCCAGCGGCTGAGCCGAGACGAGCAGCACGGCGCAGAGCTTGGCGATGTCGAGCGACGAGCCGCCGCCCAGCCCGATCACGATATCGGCGCTGCAGCCACGCCCGGCCGCGACCGAGGCATGCACCACCGCCTCTGGCGGATCAGCGACCACACCGTCGAACACAGTGGCGGCGAAGCCCGCGCCGGCAAGGCTGGCGAGCACGGGTTCAGCCAAGCCGGCGTCACGCACACCGCGATCGGTGACGATGAGCGCCCGGCGCGCGGTGAAGCGGCCCGCCAGGATATCGCCCAGCCGCCGCGCGCCCGACCATTCCACAGCGATGTCGGGCACCGTGCTGAACGCGAAACCCGCGCGGCCGCCCGACATCGAAGCCTCCTGCTTTAGTTTGGCGCGCGGCCGCCCCGCCAACCCCGCGCGCAAGTTTATTTCGCGCGGCGGGTCAGTCCACCAGGTCGGCGTAGAGCGGGGTGCTCAGATAGCGCTCCCCATAGGACGGGATGATGGTGACGATGAGCTTGCCGGCATTCTCCGCCCGGTTCGCGACCTGAACCGCCGCCCAAAGCGCGGCGCCGGAGGAGATGCCGACCAGCAAGCCCTCCTTCCTTGCGCGACGCTGCCGGGCCGTTGTCAAGGCGTCCTCATTGGTGACGCGGATGATTTCGTCATAGATCTCGGTGTTCGAGCACATCCGGCACGAAGCCGGCGCCGATGCCCTGGAGGGATGCGGGCCCTTCGGCCCGCCCGAGAGGATCGGCGAGGCGTCCGGCTCCACCGCGATCGCGACTTGAAGGAGGGCTTGCGGGTTTGACGACCTCGCCCACGCCGGTGATGGTGCCGCCGGTGCCGATGCCGGACGACCAGAAAATCGGCCTCGCCATCCGTGTCCCGCCAGATTTCCTCGGCGGTCGTGCGGCGGTGGATCTCCGGGTTGGCGGGGTTGTTGAATTGCTGCGGCATGAAATAATTCGGGCCGGAGGCGCGATTTCCTCGGCGTTGCGCGATGGCGCCGCCCATGCCGTCCGGCCCCGGGGTCAGCACCAGCTCGGCGCCATAGGCGCGCAGCACATCGCGGCGTTCCTTGCTCATCGTCTCCGGCATCGTCAGGATGCAGCGATAGCCGCGCGCGGCGCAGACCATGGCGAGCGCGATGCCGGTATTGCCGGAAGTGGGTTCGACGATCGATCGTAGTCCGGCTTCAGCACGCCCGGCCTTCTCGGCGGCCTCGATCATCGCGACGCCGATACGGTCCTTCACGCTAATGGCCGGGTTGAAGTATTCCAGCTTAGCGACGATCCGCCCCGCCCGGCGGATGCCAAGGTGCGGATGGCAACCAGCGGCGTATTGCCAACGAGGGCAGTGATATCCGGCGCTATTCTCACGATTACGTTCTCCGTGCGCGTTGAAACCCAGATACTACACCGCCCGGCTGGATTACGAAAACGCCTGGCCGGTCAGATCGTCCAATCGAAAGCGTCATAGGCGAGGCTGGCCAGAACCTCCTCCATACCGCGCGGTGGCGCGCCGGCGGGGTTGATGCGGACCAGCTTCGCCGGCACGCCGGCCACCAGCCCATTGGCCGGAACCGAGCGCAACACCACGGAGCCTGCGGCGATCCGCGCATTCTCCCCGATCTCGATATTGCCGAGCACCTTGGCGCCCGCCCCGATCATCACGCCGCGCCGCACTTTCGGGTGGCGATCCCCGGCATCCTTGCCGGTGCCGCCGAGCGTCACGTTCTGGAGGAGCGAGACTTCATCCTCGACCACCGCGGTCTCACCGACGACGAGGCCGGTCGCATGATCAAGGAATATGCCCTGGCCGAAACGGGCGGCGGGGTGGATGTCGGTCTGGAAGACCTCCGAGGAGCGGCTCTGCAGATAGAGCGCGAAATCCCGCTCCCCGTTATTCCACAGCCAATGGGTGACGCGCTGGGCTTGGATGGCGTGGAACCCCTTGAAATAAAGGAAGGGTTCGATGAAGCGCTCGCAGGCGGGGTCCTTCTCGAAGACGGCCTGAAGATCGGCTTTGAAAGCGCAGCCGATGGAGGGGTCGGCGGATAGCGCCCGATGGAAAGCCTGCACGATCAGCGGCAGGGCGACGACATCGTTCTTCAGCCGGGAGGAGACGCGGTGGCAGACCGCCGCCTCGAAGGACGGCTGATTGATGATGGAATCCAGGAACAGCGTCGCGAGCGCGGGCGCCTTGTCATAGGCTTCCTCGGCCTCGGTCCGGAGCCGCTGCCACATGGTATCGTCCGGGTTGTCCCTCTCCGCGCGCGGAACGACGGCGAGGTAGCGATGGGTCGGGCGGTTCAAGGCGGCGTCTCCTCCGCGCGATCCGGCGCGCGCTCTGGCGGGGTTCCGGCATGATGGTGCCGCCGCGCCTCTTATTTTAGCAGCTTCCCGGCTTCCCGCCAGATCTGCGGGCAAGCGGGCCGGGGGTTCAGGCTGAACAGGCGCTCCGCCTAACCAAGATCGTTCCATAATCGAAATCACTCGACGGCCCGCCGACGTTCCCCGAGGGATTTCTCGTCCACGGCAATCCTGCCCTGGTCAATCGGAAGGAGAGACGATGCGGTTTAGCATCGAGATCGATTTCCGGGTTTGGGGTTGGCGGCTCAGAATGAAGCCGAGCCGCCGGTAACCCCAGACAACGGAAGGGTGGGTCGCCGAGAGGCGGCTCACCCTCCGGAGGGTAGGAGGGCCGTGGGCGCAGCGCAAGCTTTTTGCGCGCGTGGTGGCCGGAGAGGCATCGACCTTCCGGCCGGGCCGGGTATGTTCGGCACATGAAAATCATCAGCTGGAATCTGCTCCACCGCGAGGGCGCCGCCGTCACTGATGTCGTCCAGCTGATCGAGCGGCATCAACCGGATGCCCTGCTGATGCAGGAGGTCACCGCCGCCTTCGATACGCTGCCGCGCCTGGCCGGCGGCGCCTATTCACAGACCCCTCTGCCCGGCCGTCGGCATGGCCTGGCGATATGGCTGCGGCAGCCGACGCAGAAGCCGCCCAGCATCGTGCCCCTGCCGTCCGGCGCGGTGGTCCATCGCGTCTGCCAGATCGTCGATTTCGGCCATTTCAGCGCCGCCAATGTGCATCTGTCGCAGGGCCAGTTGCTGAACCGTCGCCAACTGCGTTCCGTCGTCCGCCACTTGCCGATGCACGCGGCCGTGCTGGGGGATTACAACCTCGTCGGGCCGCCGCTGGTGCCGGGCTTTTTGGATGCGGGGCCGCGCCACCCCACCCACCGCATGAGCGATCTGGTGCCGCTCCGCCTAGACCGCTGCCTGATCCGCGGCCTCATCTGCCACCGGGCGGATGTGCTGGATCGCGGGACATCCGATCACCGGCCTATCCTGGTCGAGCTTGCCAGGGCTTAGAGCAGATCCCGATCATATGGAATCATCTGATCGGGTGAAGATGCTCGTAAAAACAAAGAGCTAGAGCGGTGACTGTGAGCGTAAGCGAATAGGAAACGCTCTAGCGCGCGAGGACGCGGGGTGAGTCCGGGTTCCACGACGCCCAGACCGGCATGCCGAGCGCGAAACGACCGACGGTGTCGCTCGGCAGGTCAGCCCAGATCTCGCCGGTGGCACTCGCGACGAGATCAAGCTTGAGGCGCGTGAGTGAGCCGAAGAAAGTCAGCTCCTTCACCGTCGCGGGAACCGCGCCGGCAGGCGCCGCGGTCTCATGCTCCGTCAGGGTCACATGCTCGGGGCGAAGGAACAGTTCCACATCCGTGCCGTGGGGCAGCCGGGCGGCGGCGTGGGCGGGCAGGAAGATCTGGTCCATCCGCACGCCCTGGCCCTCGGTCCGCCCCGGCAGCACACCGCCCGCGCCGATGAAGCGGGCGACGAAACCATCGGCCGGCGCGCCGTAGATTTCATGCGGGGGCGCCATCTGCAAAACATGGCCCTCGCTCATCACCGCGACACGATCCGAAATCGACAGCGCCTCTTCCTGGTCGTGGGTCACGAAGACGGTCGTGATCCCGGTTTCCTGCTGGATGCGGCGAATCTCGGTGCGAAGCTGTGCGCGCACCTTGGCATCGAGTGCGGAAAGCGGCTCATCCAGCAACAGGATGTCAGGCTTCACGGCCAGCGCACGCGCCAGCGCCACGCGCTGCTGCTGCCCGCCGGAAAGCTGGTGCGGAAACTTATGGACATGCGCGGCGAGACCGACCATCGCCAGCAGCCGCTCGGCATCCGCGACCTGCGTTTTCGTGTCACCGAGGCCGCGCACGCGCGGCCCGAAACGAACGTTCTGAAGCGCGGTCATGTTGGGGAAAAGGCTGTAGGCCTGGAACACCATGCCCATGCGGCGCTTGTTCGGCGGCAGATGCGTCACGTCTTGGCCGTTGAGCATGACCTGCCCGGAATCCGGCACCTCGAACCCGGCAAGGATGCGCAGCAGTGTGGTCTTGCCGCAGCCCGAAGGGCCGAGCAGGCAAACCAGTTCGCCCTGCGACAGCTCCATGTTGATGTGTTGGAGCACGGTGCGGACGCCGTAGGTCTTGCGAATGCCGGTGAGCGTCACGCCCGACATCGCGATATGCGCGGTGCTGTCCATCAATGCGCCCCTCCGACGGTGGCCGCGTTCTTCCGGCCGGTTAAGATGACGCCAAGCATGAACAGCCACACCAGGAGGAAGGCGAAGATGGTGAGCGCTGACGCTTCCGTCATCGCGTTCTGGCCGGTGTCATTGATGAAGACGGCAAACGTGTGGAACAGCAGCACGCTCGCGAAGGTGAACTCACCGATGACGGTGGTGAGGATCAGCAGGATGGAGCCGACGAGCGCCGTGCGCAGATTCGGCAGCAGCACCATGAAGATGATCTGTCCCCATCCGGCGCCGAGCGACTGGCAGGCTTCCGTGAGCGTCCGCACATCGAGTGTGGAGAGGCCGACCTCGAGAGAGCGATAGGTGTAGGGGAGCGCCAGGAAGAAATAGGGGATGATGAGGTAGTTCGGCGTGCTGATCAGCCAGGACGGCCCCGTATAGAGCGTGGTCAGCCCGTCGATCAGCGCGATCGCCGGGATGACGAAAGGCAGGTTCGAGATGAACTCGAACAGCGGCTTCAGCTTCGGCGCCTTGAGATGAACAAAGATCATCGCCGGCACCAGCAGGATGAACGTGGCGATGACCGTCTCGACCGCCAGACGCACCGAGAGGAAAAGGCTGTTCCAGAAACCCGCCGTGTGCAGCATCGCCGTGTAGGCGGAGAAGCCGTAGCTGTTGCCGCCCTGCCAGAGGCTGAACAGAGCGGTGACGATCAGCGGCACGAAGAAGAACAGCCCGCCGAGAGCAAGAATGATCCAGTTGAACAAGCTCAGCGTCTTGCGCGCGCCATAGGGCTTGCGCGGCCGCGCGCCGGCGGCTGTTGCGTAATGACGCTATCGGCGATTTCCGTCGCGGTGGCGCTCATTCTCCGGCTCCCGCCTTCAGCGCCGCCACCGCGCGGCATAGCGCGCGGTGAGGCTGTAAATCACGAGGACGATGGCCATCACCAGGATCATGCCGGTGGAGAGAGCGGCACCGACCTGCGGATCGGACATCACATTGCCGGAGAGCACATTGCCGATGTTGATGGTGACAAGTGCGATATTGCCGTCCGTCAAGGCATAGGGCGTCGCGAAGGCGGAGAAGGCGCTGCCGAACAGCAGCAGGAACCCGCCGAGCAGGGAGGGCGCAGGATCGGCAGCCCGATCAGCCGCCAATACTGGAAGCTGCTGGCGCCCAGCCCATCCGATGCCTCGCGCCATTGCGCACGCAACCCCTCGATCGCGGGGGTGATGATGATGAGCATCAGCGGTATCTGGAAATAGGCGAAGGTGACCGTCAGCCCCGTCAACGAATAGAGCGAGAAGCCCAAGGCATAGATGTTGATGCCGAGATGCTTGAGCCCGACCGTCACCAGCCCGAGGCTGCCGAAGCGTGCTGATGAAGGCGAAAGCCAGCGGCACGCCGGCGAAATTCGTGGCCACCGCCGAAAAGCTCGTGACGACCGAGCGCAGCAGCGGCGGCGCGCCGGGCTGCAAGGTGGAATAAGCGAGGAAGCCGCCGCCGATGACACCGACAAAAGCCGAGGCGAGGCCGAGGATGATCGAATTCTCGAAGGCCACGCGGTACTGATAGTCCCACAACCCCGTCAGATAGGAGAGGGTGAAGCCATTGTCGCCGATGAAGGTCTGCACGACGAGCACGAGGGTCGGCGCGATCAGGAAGGCGAAGACAAAGAGCAGAAACAGGCCGACGAAGAACCAGGGCACGATGCGCCCGATCAGGGCGCTGAACGCCGCTGCCGGTGATCGGCGGGGCGCTTGGCCCCCCGCCTGGCTGGATCGAGTTGGGTTCGCCGGTCCCGCCTGCCTGGCTCACAGGAAACCTCGATCGGTTGGAGTCGGCGGCTGACGATCAGATCTTCACCATGCCGGGGCCACAGCTCGGCCAGGGTCTTCTGCGCCTTGGCAACCTGGGCCTGGGTCGCGAACTTCACCTCGGCATAGGGTGCCGCCGGCGGCAGCTTGGCGGAAAGGCGGGCGAGATCAGGTTCCGCTTGGCAAGATCGGCGTAGCGCGCCGGGTGAGCGTAGCCGGCGAGGAACAGCAGCTGGCCCTCATCCGAATACAGCCACTCCTGCCAGAGCTTGGCCGCGTTCGGATGGGCGGCATCGGCCGGGATCGCCTGGCAGTAGAAGCTGCCATAGGGCTGCGAACCTTCAGGCACGACAACGTTGATGTTCGCCTTGCCGACCGCCGGTCCCGGTAGCCGAGCAGAGAGATAGTCCCAGTTGATGACGATCGGCGCCTGGCCGCTGACGAGCAGCGCGGGGCCGGTGGCGGCGACGGGGCTCAGATTGCCGAGTTTCGCGAGTTCGCCGAAGTAGGCGACGCCCGGGGCGATATCGTCATAGGAGCCGCCATTGCCGAGCGAGGCGGCGAAGACCGCGGCGAAGGCGGCACCAGCGCCGAGCGGGCTGCCGTTGAGCGCGATCATGCCCTTATAGTCCGGCTTCTTGAGATCGGCCCAGCTGGTGGGCGCGTTCTTGACGACATTGGTATTGGTGCCGATGGAGACGACGCCGAAATAATCGGCGACCCAAAGCCCGTCAGCGTCCTTCATGCCGTCCG
The DNA here is from genome assembly GCA_963745125.1 of uncultured Pseudomonadota bacterium. Taxonomy (GTDB): domain Bacteria; phylum Pseudomonadota; class Alphaproteobacteria; order Acetobacterales; family Acetobacteraceae; genus Acidisoma. The sequence continues at coordinate 114,078 of CAVUWB010000005.1, read as the reverse complement.
GAATCGTGTCCCAGGTCGCGACCTTGTACGGCGCGAACAGGTGCTTCTTGACGCCGATCGAGGCGAAGGACGGCCCGATATCGAGCGCGTCGGGCGCACGATCCTGGCCCTTGAGGGTGCGAACGGCCTGAAGCTCGTCCGCCGAGGAGCCATCGGGGTTCGCGTCGTCGATGACGATGCCGTATTTCGCCGTGAAGCTGTCCATGATCGCGCCGTAATTCGCCCAGTCGCGCGGCAGGGTGATGACGTTCAGCTTGCCTTCCTTCTTGGCGGCGGCGACCAGCGCATCCATGTCATCCGCGGCGCGGGCGGGACGGATGCCGGGAACCGAGGCCAAGGCCGCGCCGGCAACGGCGCCCGAAGCCGAGCTTCGCGTAGCCCCGGCGACCAAGCAGAGGGATGTGAGACGGCATCGAGAAGCTCCTGATACGGGATCGGTGAAAGAGGCGATGCTGAGAGCAGCGGAGATCAGGCTGAGAAGACCGGCGAGCCGGCGATACAGCCGGACGGGGCACCGAACAACGTCACTTCTGTGACAGTTTGCAGGGCCTGTCGCGGGGCCAATATGCAGCCGCCAAGCTGCCATACACAGGATCGGGCACGCCGGCCATAGGCCGGGGTGCGGAAACGACACGAAATTCCATTACCCGCGCTCCGTCCTTTGCAAGGCTATGGCGCCGGTTTGACCCTTCCTCCGGGTTCGGGATGGTCGTGTTCGTGTTTTGTTCTTGACGGCCGATCATCCGGGCGCGATGCTTACGGCATCGAAGGAGATCGCCATGAAGCCGATCGAAGCCGAGGTGAAAGCCGCCACGCGGCCCGCTACCAAGCTTGGCACAGCGCCTGGGGAGACGCGCATGGTCTTCCGCCAGGTGCGGATCGCGGGCCCCAAGAAGCCCCGGGGTGAGAATACCGCGCCAGGTGCCCCTCAGCCGGGTGCCCCGTCGCTCGCCCGGTCCGGGCGCGGTGCCACGACCAACCCCGCCATCCGGTTCGAGCCGCAGGAGACGGTGCCCTGCGATGACGGCTGGGGCTCGTTGGAGGATTGCTTCGCGCAGCTCCCGCCGCTGGAAACGGTGCTGATCCGCGATCACAGCCGCACGGCGATCGCGCGCAACAGCAGCCCGGATATCGGCTTCGACAGGTCGGTCAACCCGTATCGGGGCTGCGAGCACGGCTGCGTCTATTGCTTCGCGCGGCCAACCCACGCCTATCTCGGCTATTCGCCGGGGCTCGATTTCGAAACCAAGCTGCTGTTCAAGCCGGAGGTGGCGAACCTGCTGGAAAGCGAGCTGCGGCGCCCCTCCTACAAGCCGAAACCGATCACGCTCGGCTCCAACACCGACCCTTATCAGCCGGTGGAGCGGCGGCTGAAACTCACCCGGCAGGTGCTGGAGGTGCTGCTGCGCTTCCGCCACCCGGTCAGCATCGTCACCAAATCGGCCAGCATCGTCCGCGATCTCGACATTCTGGGCGAGCTGGCCTCGCACAAGCTCGTGCATGTGTTTCTGTCGGTGACGACGCTCGATCCGGCGCTCGCGCGGGTGATGGAGCCGCGCGCCTCAGCGCCCGCGCTGCGGCTTCGGGCCGTCTCAGCGCTGGCAGCGGCGGGCGTGCCGGTCGGCGTGCTGGCGGCGCCTATGATCCCGGGTCTCAACGATGCCGAGCTGGAGGCGATCCTCAAGGCATCCGCCGAGGCGGGTGCCGCGCGTGCGGGCTACGTGCTGCTGCGCCTGCCGCTGGAGTTGCGCGAGATGTTCGAGGCCTGGCTGCGCGAGCACATGCCGCAGCGCGCGAATCATGTGCTGAGCCTGATCCGGCAGATGCGCGGCGGCTCGCTGAACGATTCGACTTTCGGGCAGCGTTTCGTGGGCACCGGCCCCTATGCCGAACTGCTGTCGCAGCGGTTCGAGCGGGCAGCGCGTCAGCTCAAACTCAACACGCGGCGGACCGATATCGATGTGACGCAGTTCCGCGTGCCGGAGACACCGGCCCTCGCCGAAGCGCAGATGTCTTTGTTCTAGATCCGCCGCTGCAAGACGCGCCGCGCCCACCTAAGTACTGAAGTGGCCGCAGGGCCATCCACGGGGAAGGCGCGGCAGACATGGGATGCAAGCGAAGGGCAGCGGCATGAGGCGGGCGTCTTCGGCCGGAAGCGGTGAGCGCCCCGCCATCCTCTGGTTCCGCCGCGATCTGCGACTCGCGGATCAGCCCGCCCTCCACGCTGCGGCGGCGGGCGGCACACCCGTCATCCCGGTCTTCATCCTTGACGAGGCGCGGGCCGGCGCCTGGAAAACGGGTGGTGCCGCGCGCTGGTGGCTGCATCACAGCCTGGAAAGCCTGGGCGCGGGGCTCGGCCATCTCGGCAGTGGCCTCGTCCTCCGTCGCGGCGACAGTGCCGAGACGATCCTTGCCTTGGCTCGCGAGACCGGCGCCGGGGCGATCCATACCGGCATCATGCCGGAGCCCTGGGAAAAGGCGGCCGATGCGGCGGTGGCGCAGGCGCTCGCGGGTTCGGAATGCGCCTTTCACCGCCATCAGACGTCGCTGATGCACGACCCGGATGGGGTGACGACCCAGGCGGGCAAGCCCTTCGGCGTCTTCACCCCCTTCGCCCACGCCTTCACCCGCAGCACCCATCCCCGGCCGCCCATGGGCGCGCCGAAACATCTGCGCCCCACGACCCTGCCGCCGTCGGAGAGGCTCACCGATTGGCGGCTGCTGCCCACCATTCGCTGGGAAGAAGGCATCGCCGCCCATTGGGCGCCCGGGGAGAAAGGCGCGGCCAGTCGGCTCCGCCGCTTCGTGGCGGAGGCCGCGGCCGGTTATGACAGCGGACGCAATGCGGTCGCCGAGGATGGCAGTTCCTCCCTGTCGCCGCATCTGCACTGGGGAGAGATCTCGCCCTGGCAGGTCTGGGCAGCCCTGGACGAACCACCCGCCGGCGCCGGGGTCTCGGCCTTCCGGCGGGAGCTGATCTGGCGAGAATTCACCGCCCATCTGCTCTGGCACAATCCGTCCTTGCCCGAGGACGCCCTGCGGCCGGAGTTCCGCGCCTTCCCCTGGCGGCGGGACGCGCGCGGCCTGCGCGCCTGGCAGCAGGGCCGGACGGGTATCCCGATCGTTGATGCCGGGATGCGGCAGCTCTGGTCAATCGGCTGGATGCACAACCGCGTGCGGATGATAACCGCCTCCTTCCTGATCAAGCATCTGCTGCTGCCGTGGCAGGCGGGCGAAGCCTGGTTCTGGGATACGCTGGTCGATGCCGACCTCGCGAACAACGGCGCCAACTGGCAATGGGTGGCGGGGAGCGGCGCTGACCCCTCGCCCTTCTTCCGCATCTTCAATCCGGTGCTACAGGGCCGGAAGTTCGACGCCGAGGGCGACTACGTCCGTCGCTGGGTGCCGGAACTGGCGAAGCTCGACACGCGCTTCATCCATGAGCCTTGGGCCGCGCCGCCGCTGGCGCTGAAAGCCGCCGACATTACCCTCGGCCGTGACTATCCGGCGCCGCTGCTCGACCTTGCGCAGGGTCGGGCGCGGGCGCTCGCGGCATGGCGGCAGATCTCGGGCCGGGACACTCGTCTTGTTCCGGGAAAGGAAGAGCCTACCTGAGGGAGACCTTCACCAACAGGAGCCAGGCCATGAGCCAAAATCCCTTCTCCAGCGCCGCCCGTGACGCGGCCGGCCGTGTTCAGGACGCCGTGGAAGATTTCGCCGAGGATGCCCGGGGCCGGGCGCGCGGCACCTATAAGCAGGCGCGCAGCCAGGCCGAGGGCGCCGTGGGCGATGCCGTTGAGTTGATCCGGGAACAGCCGCTGATGGCCGGTCTCGCGATCCTCGCGATCGGCTACATCATCGGGCGTCTTCGTATACTTTGAAAACGACGCGCCTCAGCGTCTGTCCGAGAATTCGTTGAGGCGAGTCAGAGGCCGCGCAGTGGCCGGCCGGCGTGACTTTCGAGAACCGGAGCAGAGTGGCCATAAGAGGCCAGGAGCACCGGAAGCGCAGAAAGCCGCGCCGGATGACCGCGTCAGTAGAATTCTCAATCTCAGATTTCTTCGACGCTCGCGATCCCCGGCATAACCTTGAGCGCCGCCGCGAGCTTCGGGGAAACGTTGAACCGCCCGGGCAGCGGATCTCCGCCTCCGATGCGCGTCGAGGCGCGGGCAGAGGATCACCTCGCCCGCGCCCCTGCCCTCCCGCGCCAGCAGCGTGCGGATATGCGGCGACCGCCTCGGTCTCGGTCAGCCAGACGCGCATGCCGACGCCCGGCACCCGCCGCCGCCTGGTCCAGCGGCGCGACATCCTGCGCGGTGATGCGCAAGGCCTCGCCCTCCAGCCGCAGATCGGCGGTCACCAGCAACGCCGTGCCCTCGCGCAGGATCTCGCGCGCGCGGGCCAGCACCTCGCTGAACAGCGTCACCTCGAAACTGCCGCCGCCATCCGACAGCCGCACCCAGGCCATGCGGCTGCCGGTGCGGGTGGTCGCGCTCCTTGGCGTTGACCGATCACGATGCCGGCGAGCTTCACCCGCGCCGCGCCCGCCTGCGCGCCGCGCCTCGAGCTGGGTGCTCGGCACCACGCCCAGGCGCTTCAGCGTCGAGCGCGTAGACTGTCGAGCGGATGCGCGGTGAGGTGAAAGCCGATCGCCTCGGCCTCGAAGGCCAGCCGTCCATCATCGGCCAGTCCGGCATGTCGGGCAGGCGCAGCGGCTCGGGCTTGGCGCCGCCGCCGCCGAACAGGCCGATCTGGCCGCTGTCGCGCTCCTCGGCCGTCGCCTGCGCGCGGCGCAGGATCGTCTCGGCGCCGGCGAACAGCCGCGCGCGGTTGGCGTCCAGCTGATCGAACGCGCCGGCGCGTGACGAGATTCTCGATCTGCATCTGGTTGAGCTGCCGCGGATCGACGCGCGTCGGCGAAATCGGCGAGATCGGCGAAGGGCTGGTCGCCGCGCGCCGCGACCAGCGCCTCCATCGCCGCCACGCCGACCCTCTTCACCGCGGCCAGCGCGTAGCGGATGGCGAGCTTGCCGTCCGGCTGCCGCTCCACGCGTGAAATCGGCGCCGGAGCGGTTGATGTCGGGCGGCAGCACGCGCGATGCCCATGCGCGTCGCCTCCTGCCGCAGCGCCGCCAGCTTGTCGGTGTTGCTGATGCGCGAGCTCATGCAGGCGGCGAGGAACGCCACCGGATGGTTCGCCTTCATCCAGGCGGTCTGGTAGGCGACCAGCGCATAGGCGGCGGCGTGCGATTTGTTGAAGCCGTAATCGGCGAACTTCGCCATCAGGTCGAAAACTTCGTCGGCCTTGGCCGGCGTCGATGCCGCGCGCGATCGCGCCGTCGATGAAGATCTTGCGCTGCGCGTCCATCTCCGCGCGGATCTTCTTGCCCATCGCGCGGCGCAGCAGATCGGCGCCGCCCAGGCTGTAGCCGCGCCATCGTCTGGGCGATCTGCATCACCTGTTCCTGATAGACCATGATGCCGTAGGTCTCGGCCAGGATGTCGTGGATGCTCGGGATGCGGCGCGCTCCCATGCCTCGCCGTGCTTGCGCTGGCAATAATCGGGAATATTCGCCATCGGGCCCGGGCCGGTACAGCGCCACGGCGGCGATCAGATCCTCGAACCGGTCCGGGCGCATCTGCCGCAGCACGTCGCGCATGCCCTGGCTTTCAAACTGGAACACGCCGCCGGCATCGCCGCGCTGCAGCATCTCGTAGGTTTTCGCATCGTCCAGCGGCAGCCGGTCGAGATCGACCGTCGATGCCCAGCTCCTTGCAGGAAATCGATCGCGCGCGTCGCAGGATGGTCAGCGTGGTCAGGCCGAGGAAGTCGAACTTCACCAGCCCCGCCTGCTCGACATATTTCATCGAGTATTGCGTGACCAGGAAATCCGAGCGCGGATCGCTGTAGAGCGGCACCAGCTCGATCAGCGGGCGGTCGCCGATCACCACGCCGGCGGCATGGGTGCTGGCGTGGCGATACAGCCCTTCCAGCTGCAGCGCGATCTCCATCAGCCGGCGCACGGCCTCGTCATCGTCGCGCATCTGCCTGCAGTCTCGGCTCGCCGTCGATCGCCTGCTGCAGCGTCACCGGCTTGGCGGGATTGTTCGGGATCAGCTCGGCGACCTTGTTGACCTGGCCGAACGGCAGGCCCAGCACGCGGCCGACATCGCGCACCGCCGCGCGCGCCTGCAATTTTCCGAAGGTGATGATCTGCGCGACGCGGTCGGCGCCGTATTCGCGCGCGCACATAGTCGATCACCTCGTCGCGCCGGTCCTGGCAGAAATCGATGTCGAAATCCGGCATCGACACGCGTTCGGGGTTCAGGAACCGCTCGAACAGCAGACCGAAGCGCAGCGGATCGAGATCGGTGATGGTCAGCGCCCAGGCGACGACCGAGCCGGCGCCCGAGCCGCGGCCCGGACCCACCGGAATGCCCTGCGCCTTCGCCCATTGGATGAAGTCGGCGACGATCAGGAAGTAGCCGGGGAAACCCATGCTGGCGATGACGTCCGAGCTCGTAGTCCAGCCGCGCGTCGTAGACGCGCGCGCGTCTCCGCATCGGCGCCGCATGCGGCGTCCATGCGGCGCTCCAGGCCCTCGGCGGCCATGGCGCGCACGGTCTCTTCCTCGGTCGCGCCCGGCGCGCACCTTCGGGCAGACCGGCAGCAGCGGCTTGCGCGTCTCCGCCATCACCGCGCAGCGCCGCGCGATGGCGAGCGTGTTGTCGCAGGCCTCCGGCAGATCGGCGAACAGCGCGCGCATGGCGGCGGCCGGCTTGAACCAGTGTTCCGGCGTCACGCGGCGGCGGTCCGCGCTCCGACAGCACGCGGCCCTCGGCGATGCACAGCAGCGCGTCATGCGCCTCGTGCATCGCGGGGTTGGCGAAGAAGCAGTCGTTGGTGGCGACCAGCGGCAGGCCGAGCTGCATCGGCCAGCGCGATCAGGCCGGGCTCGATCGCCCGCTCCACCGCGCAGGCCGTGGCGGTGCAGTTCCATCGCCATGCGGTCCGGGGAACGCCTCGGCGAAGCGCGCGAGCAGATGCTGCGGCCTCGGCTCGCTGGCCCTCGGCCAGCAGCCGGCCGATCGGCCCGCTCGTGCCGCCGGTCAGCAGGAACAGCCCCTCGGCGTGCTCGGCGAGGCGTTCGCAGCGCAGATCTGCGGCTTCAGCGCCGGGATCGGTTTCCAGGAAGCCGACGGAGGACAGGCGCTGCAGATTGGCGAAGCCGGCCGCGTTCTGCGCCAGCAGCACCAGCGGGTCGGGCGGCAGGCGCGGCTTGTCGGCGCGGGCGAGCGCGATCTGGCAGCCGATGATCGGCTGCACGCCCTTGCGCGGCGCAGCCTGGCTGAATTCCAGCGCGCCGAACAGGTTGCCGGTGTCGGTGATCGCCACCGCCGGCATGCCGTCCGCCGCGCGCCAGGGCGGCGATCTTGTCGGCCTTGATCGCGCCCTCGCTCAGCGAATAGGCGGAATGGGCGCGGAGATGGACGAAGGGGGCGGCGGGCGTCAGGTCGGGCATGGCGGAGAGGATAGGGCAAAGAGCCGAGTCGGGGGAGCCGACGATAGCGGCGGCCGGGAAAACGTCAGGCCTCTACCTCTGCCTCATCGCCTTCCCGGGGTAGGACGAGATCGGCATAGATCTCGGCCAAGGGAATCTCGATCCCGATTTCCGGCATGGCGAGAATGGCGTTCTCGCCCGTCAGCACCTCATCGGCCCAATGGTCACCATGGCGGCTGAAAACCAGCGCGCCCATATGGCTCTGCTGCAGCACGACATAGCGCTTGATGGAGGGTGTCGCACGGTATTCAACATTCTTGACGAACATATCGTCATGGGCGGTGCTGGGGCTGAGGATTTCAAAGACGATGACGGGGTCGGTGACGACACGGGCGTCATTCGCGACCGGCGAGCAGACGACGAAAGCGTCCGGGTAGCGAATACGGCCAGCGACCTCGATTTTCAATTCGCTGCCGAGCGGCTGGCAGGGTTTGCCGCGCAGCCGGCCAGTCAGGGCGAAGAGCAGGTTTCGCTGGATGGCCGCATGGACGAAGGTGCCGCCCGTCATGGCAACGGGCTGGAACCCGTCGAATTCGTAGCGCAGTTCCTGCCGCTCTTCCCAGGCGAGGAACTGATCGATCGTCATCGGTCTGCGGAGGCGACATTCATGTCACGACGCTAGCACAGTGCCCCGCCGCGCTGAACAACTAGAGCAATATCGGATCAGGTGGAATCACCTGATCCGAAGATTTGCGTTCTCAATCAAGAGCATAGAGCGGAATCGTGAGCGAAAGCGAACCGATACCGCTCTATGCCAAGATGGCTCTCGTCTGGCTTAACAAAGAGGAGAGCTTCGGCCATGGCAGAGTCCACTGTGACGACAGCGGGAGAACTTGTCCGGCAGTTCGCCCATTTCAGTGACGTTGCTTTGTCGCAGCCGGTGGTTGTGACCCGCAACGGACGACCAAGAAATGTCCTGCTGTCTTTTGCCGAGTACCAGCGCCTGAAGCGCCGGGACCAGCAAGCCTTCAAAGCAGCCGACAATCCGGAACAATTCCTGGCTGCAATCGAGGAGTTGGCGAATTGACCAGAATGAGCGGGCTTGCCGCCCCCGCTCCGGGCTCCATCATTCACTACGCCTAGTATCGCCCTGTCTGGGCTGAAAATCGGCGATCACGCCATCTCCACCAACCGCCCACCACGCAGCGTCACCCGGCGATCCATCCGCGCCGCCAGATCCGGATTATGGGTCGCGATCAAAGCCGCCACACCCTGGCCGCGCACCGCCGACAACAGCTCGTTGAACACGATATCCGCGGTACCCGCATCCAGATTGCCGGTCGGCTCATCCGCCAGCAGCAGGCCGGGCCGATTCGCCAAAGCCCGGGCGATCGCCACACGCTGCTGCTCCCCGCCCGAAAGCTTGCCCGGCAGATGGCCGACGCGATGGGCAAGCCCGAAAGCATCGAGCAGCGCCCTCGCCCGTACCTCGGCCTTCTTCTTCGCCACGCCCGCGATCATCTGCGGCAGCACGACGTTCTCAAGCGCCGTGAACTCCGCCAGCAGATGGTGGAACTGATAGACGAAGCCGATCCGGTCCCGCCGGATCGCGGTGCGGGCGCCATCCGGCAGGGCGCCGGCATCGCGCCCATCCATCAGCACCCGGCCGCCATCCGGCCGATCCAACAACCCCGCCAGATGCAGCAGCGTCGATTTGCCCGAGCCGGAGGGCGCCACCAGCGCCACGATCTCCCCCGCTTTCAGCACGAGATCGACGCCGCGCAGCACGTCCAGCGCCCCCGCATCGGTGCGGTAGGTGCGGCGCACCGCCTCGCAGTCACCAGCGGGTCACTCATGGCGCAGCGCCTCCACCGGGTCGGTGCGCGCCGCCCGCCAGCTGGGGTAGAGCGTCGCCAGCAAGCGACAGAGCCAGCGCCATCACGATCACCGCCGTCACCTCACTCCAATCCAGCACCGCCGGCAGCTGCTCCAGGAAATAGACCGTGGGGTCGAACAGCGTCGTGCCGGTGATGGCCTCCAGCGCCTGCCGGATCCGTTCGATATTGGCGCAGAACACCACGCCGAGGACGAAGCCGATCAGCGTGCCGGTGACGCCGACGGAGGCGCCGCCATCAGGAAGATGCGCATGATGGCACCACGCCCGGCGCCCAGTGTGCGCAGCACGGCGATATCCCGCGTCTTGTCCTTCACCATCATGATCAGCGAGGAGATGACGTTGAAAGCGGCGACCAGGATGATCAGCGTCAGGATCAGGAACATCACGTTCCGCTCCACCGTGACAGCCTCGAAGAAGCTGTCGTTGGAATGCTGCCAGTCGATGACCTCGATCGGCGCGCCGGGCAGGGCGGCCCTGATGCGCTGGCTCACCCCGCCCACATCATCGGGGTTTGCGACCGTCACCTCGATCTGCGTCGCGCGGCCGGGCGCCGAGAAGAAGATCTGCGCCGCCTCGACCGGCATGAAGACGAAAGTGGAGTCATACTCCTGCATGCCGACGTTGAAGATGCCGACCACCTTGTAGGCGCGGATGCGCGGTATGGTGCCGAACGCGGTCGCGTTCCCCTGCGGCGAGACCAGCGTCATGTTCGAGCCGATCGCGAGGCCGAGTGACTGCGCCAGCCCCGAACCCACGATCACCGCGTTGTCGCCGGTCATCGCGTTGATCGAGCCCGCCAGCATATGGGAGGAGACCGATCGTTCCTCCTCCAGATCGGTCGGCGGTCATGCCGCGCACCACGCCGCCCACGGCGCCGCCGCGATCGCCGGTCAGCAGCACTTCGCCCTGGAACACCGGCAGCGCGCTGGTGACACCCGGAATGCCCCGGATCGTCCGCGCCATCGCGTCATATTCCGTGATCTGCGTACCGCCAGCGCCATAGACGCCGAGATCGCCGTTCAGCCCGAGGATGCGGGACAGCAGATCCTGGCGGAACCCGTTCATCACGCTCATCACGATGATCAGCGTCGCGACGCCGAGCGCGATGCCCACCAGCGAGAAGATGGCGATGACAGAGACGAAACGCTCACCTTTGCGGGCGCGCAGATAGCGCCCGGCGACGGCACGCTCGAAAGGACCGAACATCAGCTGTGCTTCACGCGCCGACTTTGGCGAGGGCGTCGTCCAGGCTCAACTCCGCGCGCTCACCCGTGGCGCGGCGCTTGAGCTCCACCTGTCCGGCCGCCGCCCCGCGCGGGCCGACGACGATCTGCCAGGGATGCCCCATCAGGTCGGCATCGGCGAATTTCACCCCGGCCCGCTCCGCGCGGTCGTCATACAGCGCGACGGCGGCGTAGCTTCGCATAGACCGCCTCGCACATCGCGTCGCGTTGCGGCATCGCCTTGCTTGAGGTTGAGGATGCCGGCCTTGAAGGGCGCCACGCTGTCCGGCCAGATGATGCCGGCCTCGTCATGGCTCGCCTCGATCAGCGCGCCGACCATGCGGCTGACACCGATGCCGTAGCTGCCCATCTCGGGATGCACCTTCTGCCCGTCCGCGCCCGTCACGGCGAAGTTCATCGCGGCGCTGTATTTGGTGCCGAAATAGAAGATATGGCCGACCTCGATGCCGCGCCCTTCGCGGCGGCGGTCGGCGCTCACGCGGTCCCAGGCGCCGAGGTCATGCTTCTCGTCCGTCGCCGCGTAGTTGTTCGTCATCGTCTCGAAGAAGCGGGCCAGGTCGGCGGGATCGGCGATGTCGAAATTGGCGGCGCTGTAATCCATTTCCTCGAAGGCGGCGTCGTAGAAGACCTGGCTTTCGCCGGTCGGCGCCAGGATGATGAATTCATGGCTGAGATCGCCGCCGATCGGCCCGGTATCGGCGACCATCGGGATCGCCTTCACGCCCAGGCGCTGGAAGGTGCGCATATAGGCCAGCATCATCCGGCGGTAGCTGATGACGGCGCCCGCGTAATCCATATCGAAGCTGTAAGCATCCTTCATCAGGAATTCGCGCCCGCGCATGACGCCGAAGCGCGGCCGCACCTCGTCGCGGAACTTCCATTGGATGTGGTACAGCGATCTGCGGCAGTTCCTTATAGCTGCGGATCGACTGCCGATAGAGATCGGTGATCATCTCCTCATTCGTCGGTCCGTAGAGCAGGTCGCGCTCATGCCGGTCGCGGATGCGCAGCATTTCCTTGCCGTAATCCTCGTAGCGCCCGCTTTCCCGCCAGAGCTCGGCGGGCTGGATCGTGGGCATCAGCACTTCCTGCGCGCCCGCCGCATCCTGCTCCTCGCCGCACGATGTCGGCGATGTTGTTCAGCACGCGCGAGCCCGGCCGGCAGCCAGGCATAGATGCCCGCCGCCGTCTGCCGCACGAGGCCGGCCCGCAGCATCAGCCGGTGAGAGGCGATCTGCGCCTCGGCGGGCACTTCCTTGAGGGTGGGAATCAGGCTTTGGGACAGACGCATCGGCTCGGGTACTCTCTAACTCTGCGGGGCGGACCCTAACCGTCCTGCGGGCCGGCCGCCAGATGGGGCGCGATAGAGGCGTGCCGGGCGCTCCACCAGCCGCGCCGTGACCCAGCCCAGCGCGAGCACGCTGAGGAAGATCGGCGCAAGCCAGAGGAAGGGCTGGCGTGTCGGGTCGATATGCCAATGCCCCCAGGCCCGGGCGAAGACCAGTTCGACCGGGGCATAGGCCATATAGAAGGGGTAGGAGAGCACGCCGAGGCCCACGGTCGCCGGCAGCCGTGCGAAAACCCGCTGGCCGCCGCCGGCGAGCGTGCCGATGATCAGCCAGAGCCCGATCGCGGAAACGCCATCGCCCGCCGTCGTCATCCGCCGCAGCCAGATGCCAAGAAGCAGGAGCGCCACGCCTGCGGCGCCACCGAGCACGGGCGAAAGCCAGGCAAGGCGCTGCCGCCGTAGCAGCCGGGCGAGCAGGATGCCGCCGATGAATTCCGGGAAGAACCGGGGCAGAGCGCCCTGATAGGTCAGGTTCAGGCCCGAGGCCGAGCGCCCGGAGACGGCCAGCAGCACGAGCCCCATGGCGCCTGCGGCGAGCGCCGCCCAACCCCCGCCGCAGCGGGCGGCGGCCCGGGCGAGGAGCGGAAAGAGCAGATAACCGCCCCATTCCGCGCTGATCGACCAGGAGGGGTAGTTCCAGGTCCAGCCCTGGCTGAACCCCCAGCCGTTCAGCATCAGGAGTTGCAGCAGAAGCTCCCGCCCGCTGGCACGAAGCGCCTCATGCGGATGGACGCCACCGGCGCGCGCCAGCAGGAAGGCGGCCGCGAGCAAGGCCAGCATGGCGAGGACCGTCGGATAGAGCCGCACTAGACGCCGCCACCAAAAGCGCGCGGTCGCGCCAAGGGTCAGCGCGGGCGCCGGGTAGCGATGGGCGAGCACGAGGCCGGAGAGAATGAAAAACCCGTCAACGCCGAGATAGCCTCGGCCGATCAGGCCGCCCGCCGCCGCGAAATGCAGGTGCAGATTGGCGTGATAGGCGAAAACCCAAAGCGCCAGGAGACCCCGCGCCGCCGTGATGTCGGACAGCACGGCGTCCCGATTGTCGAACGGCGCCACAAAAGACTCCTCGTTACAAGCCAAAGCATTCGCAAATACAAAACGCAACGGCGGCGGCATTAAACTGCTGGATCCCGCAATAATATCGCGTGACATCGCGAATTCGCATGGCTAAAGAAAAGGCCCGCGCGCCGAAAGCGCTGCGGGCCAAGTTTAGGGAGGAAACGCCAGTCACACGGCAGAACGAGGAACCGCCTCGTCCCTGGCTGGATAATGAAATCTCTCCCAGGCGTCGTCCAATAAAAATGGACGATCAAACGAGAGAATATTTGTCTTTTGGTCAGACCATTGCCTGTTTGAAGGGCAGCTTGGCCAGCTTGATTAAAATTAAGGCAGGCACCCGAGGGTGGCCTGCCTTTTCTATTGTCAGCCTGGCGGGAAGCCGGGGGCATCGCCTCCCGACCTCCCGGTAACGCAGGGTCTCAGCGCTTCCACCACCCCTGCCGCTTAGAAGCCGCCGGTGCATCCACTCCGATCACGATCGGCTTGACAGCCGAGGCCGGCGGAATGCTGGCCTCATCGGCGGCCGGTGCCGCTTCAGCCGCGACCTCGGCCTCGGGCGCCGGAAGGTCGGCGGCTAGGGCTTCGGCCGCCGCCACCTTGGCCCGGCTCGACCGGCGTCGGGTCGGTTTCACGGTCTCGGCCGCGACGGCGGACGGCTCGGCATCCGGCAGCTCGGCGGCCGATGGTTCAGCAGCCGTTGGTTCAGCTAGGGGCAGTTCCGCCCCAGCGGGTGCCACCGCCTTCGGCTTGCGTGCGCGGGGCGCGCGGGCCGGCTTCGCCGCCACCGGAGCAGCCACCTCGACCTCGACGGCCTGAGCCTCCACGGCCACAGCCTCAACCGCCACGGGCCCGGCAACCGGCACTTCAGAGACCGGCACTTCAGAGACCGGCACCTCGGGGAGCGGCGCCTCGGGCGCAGGCTCCGTCAGCGCAGAGACCTGGCCTGCCAAGTTGCGGCCAGTGGTGGCCGGCGGCGCCGAGGGAATCAGGTCCGCGTCAGGGTCCATGACCGCGAACAAGGCGTCGATCTGCCCGGCATAAGGATCGGCCGGGGTCGGCCCGCGATAGGCGGGCGCACTCGCCACCCCGGCGCCGGTATCGCCCTCACCGTTGCGGCCGGATCGGCCGCGACCACCCCGCCGGCCACGACGACCCCGCGCCCGGCCGTCACCTTCGGCGAAGGCAACAGGCTGCGGCATCTCCGGCGACGGCCCGATCGGCGGCATGATATCCGGCCCGGGCTCACCCGGCTCGCCCGGCAGTTCCGGGCGCGGTCCGCCGGGGGGCGGCAGTTCCGGGCCATGGCCCGGCTGTTCCTCCGGCAGGTCCGGCCCAGGGGTTGGGGTCGGCGGGATGGGCGGCACGGCAGGCTCCTGCGGCGCCGGAACCGGGTCCGCCGCATCCAGCGCGCCATCCGGCTCGCCCTCGCCGTTCCAAGGCTCGAACTCATCGCCCTCGCCATCAGCCGCGCCGTTCGCGGCCTGGAGCGACGAATCGCCATTCTCCTCACGGCGGCCACCCCGCCTGCGGCGACGGCGGCGACGGCGACGCTCACCCGAGTCATCGCCGGCCGCAGCAGGCGGTGTGCCCGAAGCTTCCACGGCGGCAGGCACCACGGCGGCCTCGGCGCGTGGCGCCTGAGCGGGGGCCTGGGTCGGGACGGCACGATCCTCGTCCTCGATATCCGTCTCGCGATCTTCCCGATCCTCGCGGGGGGCGTAATCCATCGCGATCGGCGCGCCGGTCTGCGCGGGCGCCTCGGCCGCGACATAGGGGCGGACCTTGTCCATCCGGATCTGCGGCGGCACCAGCTTGTCATCGGCGAGCAGGATCACCTGAAGCCCATGCGTCCGCTCGATCGCCATCAGCCGGTCGCGCTTCTGGTTCAGGATGTACATCGCCACCGCACCCGCCACATGCACATGGACCTCGGCGGAGCGGCGGCGCGCGCCCTCATCCTCGATCGCGCGCAGCACATGGATGGCGGAGCTTTCGACGCTGCGTACCGTGCCCGTGCCCAGGCAATGCGGGCAGGTAATGAAGGCGGTTTCGGCCAGCGAGGGGCGCAGCCTCTGCCGGCTCATCTCCATCAGCCCGAAATGGCTGATCGAGCCGACCTGAATGCGCGCGCGATCATTCTTGAGCGCGTCCTTCAGCCGGCGCTCGACCATTCCGTTATGCTTGCGGCTCTCCATGTCGATGAAGTCGATCACGATGAGCCCGGCCAGATCGCGCAGGCGAAGCTGACGCGCCGCCTCGTCCGCCGCTTCGAGATTGGTGCGGAGCGCCGTCTCCTCGATGTTCCGCTCCCGCGTCGCGCGGCCGGAGTTTACGTCGATCGCGACCAGCGCCTCGGTCTGGTTGATGACCAGATAGCCGCCCGATTTGAGCTGAACGGTCGGGCTCAGCATGGCATCGAGCTGCGCCTCCACCCCCTGCTTGGCGAAAAGCGACATGTCGCTGCCGCGCCAAAGCTGGACTTTGGAGGCGTGCTGTGGCGTCAGCATGCGCATGAAGTCCCGCGCGGCCTTCCAGCCGGACTCGCCGTCCACCAGCACTTCCTCGATATCCCGGGTGTAGCCGTCCCGGATGGCGCGCTTGATGAGGCTCGCTTCCTCATAGATCAGCGCGGGGGCCACGGATTTCAGCGTATGGTCGCGGATATCGTCCCACAGGCGCAGAAGGTATTCGCAGTCGCGGCGGATTTCCGGCTTGGGCCGGTTGGCCCCGGCGGTGCGGACGATCAGCCCCATGCCCTGCGGCATATCGACTTCCTTGATCACCTCGCGCAGGCGCTTGCGGTCGGCGACCGAGGTGATCTTGCGGGATACGCCGCCGCCGCGCGGCGAATTCGGCATCAGCACGCAGTAGCGGCCGGCGAGCGACAGATAGGTGGTGAGCGCCGCCCCTTTCGTGCCGCGCTCCTCCTTCACCACCTGGATCAACATGATCTGGCGGCGGTGGATGACCTCCTGAATCTTGTAGTTGCGGATGAAGCGCGGCGGCGGCCGGCGGACGCCGTTCTCCTCCGTCGGGTCGGTCCCGCCCAGCGTCTCCGGCGCGTCATCCTCGGCCGTGTCATCGGCCGATACGGGCGCGGCCACGAAGCGGCTTTCCGGTGCCCCGATCTGCTCGGCCAAGGTCTCGTCGGCCAGGCCCGCCTCGGCCAGCATGTTCTCAGCGGGCGCGTCCTCAGCGGGCGGCTCGCTGCCGATGACGATCTCGCGGACCATCTCGATCGCCTGCGCGCGGGGGCGCGGGCTATCGGACCCCTCGCTCGTCTCGGCCACATTGTCTTCCGCATCGGTGACAGCGGCAGCCTCGAAGGCCGGCTCGAAGACATCCGCCTCGGAGATGACCGGATGGGTCGGGGGCGCCTCAGCCGGCCGCGCCTCAGCCGGCCGCGCCTCAGCCAGCGGCGAATCGGCGGCTTCCGTCGCCTCATCCGCATCATGGCGGGGCGCGGGCTCGGCCGCCGCCTCATCCGACATCACCTCGACCGCCGCCTCGAAAGCGGGCTCGATGGCGTCGAGTTCGGAGGTGATCGGGTGCCGGGGCGGGGCCGAGGGGGCAGTATTCGCCGCCTGTTCCTGCGCCGCATCCTCGGCCGCCTCGGCATCGGCCTCGGCTTGTGCTTCGGCCGCTTCGGCCTCCAGCAGGCGCTGCCGGTCGGCCACGGGAATTTGGTAGTAGTCGGGGTGGATTTCGCTGAAAGCCAGGAAGCCGTGGCGGTTGCCGCCATATTCGACGAAGGCGGCCTGCAGGCTCGGCTCTACGCGAATGACCTTGGCAAGGTAGATGTTGCCTTTGATCTGCTTCTTGGTCGAAGTCTCGACGTCGAAATCTTCTAGACGGGTACCGTCAAGAACGACGACACGGGTTTCCTCCGCGTGTGTCGCGTCGATCAGCATGCGCTTGGTCATGAAAACGGGAACTCCGGCGCGCCCCACGCAGGGGCACGGCCGCCATCCGGCGGCGGATTGAATGTGAGGAAAGCGATAGCCCCGTGTTCGACAAGCCGGCTGACCGAGTGCTCACAAGCGATATCTTCGCTTTTGGGGAGAGAGCGGCCATGGGGTCGACTGGGTTCCTATCGGGATGGAGGGCACGCCCGGTCGCGGGCGGTGCAAAGTTAAAACAGGGTAGCGCCCGGCACCCGCCCCCATCCAGACCAGCCGGCGTCCGCGCCGGGGCAGGGCTTCCAGGAAAGCCGGGTCATGACCCGACAAGGCGAATGCGGTGAAGGCTCAAAACAGCGGCTGAACCAACACGGCTCATCCCACTTCAGGCCTCGTCGAGAAAATGACCCAAACGTCACCGACATGCAAGGGCGACGGTCGCATCCCACCCGTGACCCGCCAAGCCTGGACCGTGAACAGGCCCTTTTATCCGGATTAACTTGCAAATCAAGCCCGAACGGGATTATCTGAAGGTTCTATAGTAAGAATACCGCGCGTCGACCGAAGGCCCCCGAGATGAGCGACGATCCCAACCCGCGCATGATGGAGCGCCGCATTCTGCTCGGCCTCGGCGTCAGCGCGACCGTTCTGCTCCCGGGCTGGCTGCGGCCCGCCATCGCCTGGGCAGCGACGCGGCATCGTCACCGCCACAGGCTGCTCGGAGCGCCGGAGCCGGCGCAGCCCAGCAGCCACGACCTGCCGCTGATCATGCTCGACCCCGGCCATGGCGGCAAGGATCCGGGCGCCATCGGCGTCGCCGGCACGTACGAGAAGCATGTGGCGCTCGCCGCCGCCCAGGATCTGCGGCAACGGCTTGAGGCAGGCGGCCGCTACCGCGTCGCCATGACCCGCGCCACCGACCGTTTCATCCCGCTTGAGGACCGTGTCGCCGTCGCCCAGGATCACGGCGCCGACCTTTTCGTCTCCATGCACGCCGATTCGGTGACCGACCACACGGTGCGCGGCGCCAGCGTCTACACCCTGTCGAGCGAAGCCTCCGACGGGCAGACGGCCGCGCTCGCCATCAGCGAGAACAGTGCCGACCGCTTCGGCGGCCCCGGCTTCACCGGCGTCTCACCGGATGTGGCCCGCATCCTGGCGAGCCTCGTCGGCCGCGAGACACGAACGCTCTCCGCCGGTCTCCAGCAGGACATGGTCGGCAATCTCTCCGTCGCCACCGAGATGCTGCCCCGCCCTGCCCGCCACGCCGCCTTCGCGGTGCTGCAATCGACCGAAATCCCCAGCGTTCTGGTGGAGATGGGCTTCATGTCCAACTTCAAGGACGAATCCGAGCTGCGCCAGCAGGCGCATCGGGCCCGCATTACCCAATCCATGGCCAATGCCGTGGATGCCTGGTATCTCGCCCGGCAATCGGCCCGCATGGCGGGATAGCGTAACTGCCTGTTTGGCCGCGTTTTACAGACCCCCGGCTTTCAGCCGCCGGTCATCCGGCCCTAAAGGTGGTCTGGCGGAATGGGCCGAGCGGCCCTATTTCCGCCTGCATTCGCAGCCAGTTGGCGCTGCTATTTGGAAGGCAAGGAACAGCTCCCGATGCCCGGGCCCTTAAAAGCCGGCGACCCGATGGCGCGCCCCTCGGCCGGCAGCCGCGGCCATGGCGGCGGCGGCGAGCCGCCCCGCGGTCCGACGCCGCCTGACCGCAACGCGCGCGAGAAGCCCGACCCCCGGGCGCGCAAGGCAGCCCGGCGCCGCAACGGCGCCGGCGTCATCGCCGCGCGCGCGATCACCGGGCTTTTCACCCTCGCGGCACTGCTGATCCTGGCCGGCGGCGTCGGCGGCTACGCGGCCTTCCGCTACTACACCGCCGATCTGCCGAGCATCGACGTGCTGCGCACCTACCAGCCGCCGGTAATGAGCCGCGTCTATGCCAGCAACATGCGAGCTGATCTCGGAACTCGCGACCGAGCGCCGCATCTACACGCCGTTCGAGGATATTCCGCCGCTGGTGGCCCAGGCCTTCATCTCGGCCGAGGATCAGAATTACTGGCACGAGCCGGGCATCGATCCGCTCGCCATCCTCCGCGCGGGCCTGACCGACCTCTCCCATCTCGGCAACGGGCACCGGCCGATCGGCGCCTCCACCATCACGCAGCAGGTGGCGAAGAACATCCTGCTGCAAAATCAGATCAACCTCGTCCGCAAGATCAAGGAGGCGGTCCTCGCCATCCGCATCGACCGCGCCATGTCGCAAGCAGCGGGTGCTGGAGATCTACCTCAACGAAATCTACCTCGGCGAGCAGTCCTACGGCGTGGCGGCCGCCGCCTCGGCCTATTTCGACAAGCCGCTGGACAAGCTGAGCATCGCGCAGGACGCGATGCTCGCCTCCCTGCCCAAGGCGCCGAATAACTATGATCCCTACCGCGCCCCCCAGGCGGCGCTCGCGCGGCGCAATTGGGTCATCGACCGCATGGCCGATGACGGCGCCATCACCCATGCCGAGGCCGAGGCCGCGAAGGCCGAGCCGCTGCTGACGCGGGCGAGCCCGCGCCCCGCCACCGTGCCCGGCGCCGGCTACTTCGCCGATGCGGTGCGCCAGCAGCTCGTGCAGCTTTTCGGCGAGAAGCGGACGACGGATGGCGGTCTCGTCGTTTTCACCAGCCTCGACCCCAACCTTCAGGCGGTGGCCGATTCCTCCCTGCGTCGCGGCCTGACGGAGTACGACCGCAGCCATGACGGCTGGCGCGGCCCCGTCACCCATATCGACCTCTCCTCCGGTGGCTGGCAGACAGCGCTGAACGCCCTCACCCCGCCGGGCGGGATGCTACCGAACTGGGCGCTCGCGGTTGTGCTGAGCACGACGGAGACGAGCGCCGAGGTCGGCTGGCTCGGCCCGAGCCGGCGTGGCGGGCCGATCGGCGCCACCTTGACCGGCACGATCAGCCTCTCTTCCGTACGCTGGGCGCGGCATGCGGGGAATTTCGGCGCCAATCTCGGCCCCGCGCCGCGTCGCATGACGGATGTGGTGGCGGCCGGCGACGTGGTGATGGTCGAGCCCGACGCATCCGGCGCCAGCACGGCCGTCACCTTGCGGCAGATTCCCCAGGTGCAGGGCGCGGTGATGACCATGGACCCGACGACGGGGCGCGTGCTCGCCATGTCCGGCGGCTGGAGCTACGGGCTCAGCCAGTTCAACCGCGTGACCCAGGCCGAGCGCCAGCCGGGCAGCGGCTTCAAGCCCATCGTCTATCTGACGGCGATGGAGCAGAATATCCCGCCTGACGCGACCGTGCTGGACGCGCCCTTCGTCATCAACATGCCGGACGGCACGCAATACCGGCCGGGCAATTACGAGGCGGATTTCCTGGGGCCGATCCCGCTGCACCAGGCGCTGGAGCAATCGCTCAACCTGGCCACGCTGCACCTCGCCGCGCGCACCGGCCTCGCCCCCATCGCCAAGACGGCGCAGGATTTCGGCGTGGTCGACCATATGCCGCTGATCTACCCGGCGGTGCTGGGCGCCATGGACACGACGATGCTGCGGCTGGCGACGCCTATGCCGCGTTCAGTCAGATGGGCCGGCAGGTGACGCCCAGCTTCATCGACCGCGTGGAGGATGCGCAACGGCCATGTCATCTACCGCGCGCCCGAGGTCGGCTGTGGCAACTGCGTCACCGCCGCGCCCGACCAGCCGCCCGTGCTGGCCTATAGCGGCAACGCAGATCGCCGACCAGCAGAGCGTGTTCCAGCTCGTCACCATGATGCAGGGCGTGGTGAAGCGCGGCACCGGGCGCGTCGCCGATCTCGGCCTCTCGGGCTGAACGCCGGCGCGGCAAGACCGGCACGACGCAGGATTTCCAGGATGCCTGGTTCACCGGCTTCACGCCGATCTCGCTGACCGTCGTCTGGGTCGGCTTCGACAATCCGCAGAGCCTCGGCGATAACGAGACGGGCGCGACCGTCGCCGGGCCGATCTGGCACGATTTCATGGCGGTCGCGCTGAAGGACCGAGCCGAAGCTGAACTTCCCGGTGCCGCCCGGCGTGACCATGGCGCTGGGACAGCGGCACGGCAGTGTCACCGACGCGTTCAAGACCGATGAGGCGAGCGGCGGCAGCGTCGGCGGTGGCGGCGGGTTCGGCAATGCCGGCGCCTCGGCCGGCGGCGTCACGGCCGGGGACGGCAATGCCTCGCATGCCCGCCACGGGCGGCGGCTCAGGCGGCCTCGACAACGCAGTGGGCGGCGCTGTATTGACCGCCCTGCGAACCATCATGTCCGCTGAATCCGACGCCCTCAACGAACAGATCAAGCAGTCCGTCGCGCTGCTGAGGAGGCATCTTTGACTGGGATGTCGCCGACGCCCGCCTCGACGAGCTGAACAACCGCGCCGAAGACCCGGCGCTGTGGAACGACGCCGCCGCCGCCCAGACGATGATGCGCGAGCGCAACCAGCTCGCCGCCGGCGATCGAGGGCGTGCGCAAGCTGGAAGCCGAGGTCGCCGACACGCTCGGACTGATCGAGATGGCCGAGGCCGAGGGCGACGCCGCGATGGTGGCCGAGGCGATCGCCGCGCTGCGCGCGGCTGGCCGAGGAGGCGAAGCGGCGCGAGATCGAAAGCCTGCTGTCCGGCGAGGCCGACGGCAACGACTGCTATATCGAGATCAACGCCGGCGCCGGCGGCACCGAGGCGCAGGACTGGGCCGAGATGCTGATGCGCATGTATATGCGCTGGGCCGAGCAGCACGGCTACAAGGTGCAGTTGCATGGAAGAGAGCGAGGGCGAGCAGGCCGGCATCAAGTCCGCCACCCTGCAGGTCAGCGGGCCCGAACGCCTATGGCTGGCTGAAGACCGAGGCCGGCGTGCACCGGCTGGTGCGCATCAGCCCGTTCGATGCCAACGCGCGGCGGCAGACCAGCTTCGCCAGCGTCTGGGTCTATCCGGTGGTCGACGACACGATCGAGATCGAGATCAACGAGGCCGACCTGAAGGTCGACACCTACCGCGCCTCGGGCGCCGGCGGCCAGCACGTCAACAAGACCGAAAGCGCGATCCGCATCACGCATATCCCGACCGGGCATCATCGTCGCCTGCCAGACCGACCGCAGCCAGCACCGCAACCGCGCGACGGCGATGGCGATGCTGAAGGCGCGGCTGTACGAGGCGGAGTTGCAGAAGCGCGAGGCGGCGCGCGCGCCGAGGCAGCGCGCCAAGACCGATATCGGCTGGGGCCACCAGATCCGCAGCTACGTGCTGGCACCGTATCAGTTGGTGAAGGACCTGCGGACCGGCGTCGAGAAGGGCAATCCGGCGGCGGTGCTGGATGGCGACCTGGACGAGTTCATGGCCGCCGCCCTGGCCGCACGGGTCGGGCGCGACGCGCAGCGAGGCGAGCGCGCACGCGCGGTAGCGTTAGCCGTGCGGCATGAGCCGCTTGTCGACCTCAAGGCGCAGTTCCTCGATAGCGGTGCCGGATGAGGGGTCGATCGCCTCGATCGCGGTCAGCACGGTCTGGCAGGCATCCCGCAAAGCGTGCAGGAACGGGTGGCCCGTGCCGTCATCGGCGGCAGTGAGGTGCTGGTGCAGCGTCGCCTCGATATGATCGGCCTGGGTATCATGGCCTTCGGCGCGGAGTTGCTCGGCGAGCAGCCGGGCGCGCGTGGCGGGGGATTGGGAATCGTCGCTCATAGCCTGATCATCCGCTGATTAGGCTGGAGGTTTGTGCTCTCCGCCGCGACGGGTCAAGCGGGCAGGTCTTCACCGCCCCGGCGCACCTCAATGCCCGCCGCCGCCTCCCCCGCCGCCGGCCTTGCCCGGCGAGAACAGGAAGGTCACGGGAATGACGCAGAAAGCCGCGATCCCGCAATAGACGAACAAATCCCGGTAGGCGAGGAGTGCCGCCTGCCCCTGATAGACCAGCTCAATCTGCCCCGGCACCATCCGCGCTATCTGTCCGGCGCCATAGCCAAGGCTCGTCATCACCGCCTTGATGCGCGCCTCAAGCTCCACATAGGGCTGGTAGAGCGGCGTCAGGAAGGGTTGCAGATAGGCGAGATGCGTCTGCGTGCGCTGCGTGATGCCCGATGTCGCGAGGGAGATGCCGATGGAGCCGAGCACGTTGCGCAGCATGACGAACAGTGCGCTGGCATCCCCGTTCAGCGCGCGCGGCAAAGTGGTGTAGGCGATGGTGCTGACCGGCGCGAACAGAAAGGCAAGGCCCAGCACCTGGAAGATGCGGGTTTCGACGAGCGTGCCGAAATTGACCGTCGGCACCACGATCAGGCTTGAGTAGAAATAGGAACAGCCGATCAGCAGGAAACCGATGGCGATGATGAACCGCGTCTGCACGTGCGGCATCATGACCTTGGTCACGAAGGGGATGAGAACCACGATCGCGATCGCGCCGGGGGACAGCACAAGCCCGGCGAGCGTCGCCGTGTAGCCCAGTTCCTGCTGCGCGAGTTGCGGCACCAACACGGCACCGGAATAAAGAACGGCGCCGACGGCGCCGATCATCGCGGCACCCAGCGCGAAGTTGCGATCGAGGAAGCACTTCAGGTTGACGACCGGCTTTTCCGCCGTCGTCAGCCAGACGATAGCGCCCGCGATGCCGACCATGGCGAGGATGAACATCATGGTGATGAAGCGCGAGCCGAACCAATCATCATCCTCACCCCGATCCATGAAGACCTGAAGCGATCCGATGCCGATGGCGATAAGGCCGAGACCGATCCAGTCGGTATCGATCAGGCGCGCCTTCTGGCGCTGCACCCAGGGCGGGTCTTCGACCAGCGCCGCGACCGCAAACAACGCGAAGGCGCCCACCGGGATGTTGATCCAGAAGATCCAGCGCCAGGAATAGCTATCGGTGAGGATGCCGCCGAGCGTGGGGCCGATGGCCGGCGCGAAGATCACCGCGATCGCGACCACGGCGAAGGCCGCCCCGCGCTTCTTCGGCTCGAAGGTGTCGAGGATGATGGACTGCTGGTTGGGCTGCAACCCGCCGCCGAAAAAGCCCTGAAACAGGCGAAAGACGACGATCTGCCCGAGCGAGGTCGCGGTACCGCACAGGAAGGAGAAGACGACGAAGCCCGCGATGCAGATCATGAAGTAGCGCTTGCGGCCGAGGACGCGGCCGATGAAGCCCGAAATCGGCAGCACGATGCCGTTGGCCACGAGGTAGGAGGTCAAGGTCCAGGTAGCGTCGTCATAGCTCGCCGAAACCGAACCCGCGATGTGCGGCAGCGAGACATTGACGATCGTGGTGTCGAGAATCTCCATGAAGGCGGCGATCGTCACCACGATCGCGATCAACCATGGATTCGCTTTGGGCCGCCAGACAGCGTCGGCGGCTGCGTGGTCGGCGGCGCTCGCGCTCATCGTTGCACGCTCATGGTGGCGTCGGTGCCTCGTTCTCAAACCCGCCATTGTTCGGGTTCGAGACGTATCGCGTCACATCCACCGTCGGCTCGACCGAGAGGCCGAGCGGCAGCGGCAGGCGGGGATCAAGCCCGCTGTCGATGATGATCTTCACCGGCACGCGCTGCACGATCTTGACGAAATTGCCGGTCGCGTTTTCGGCCGGGAAGGCGCTGAAACGGCTGCCCGAACCCATCTGCACGCTGCCGATATGCCCTTTCAGACGCAGGCCGGGATAGGCATCGACTGATATGTCAACGGCCTGGCCCGGGCGCATGCGGGCAAGCTGCGTCTCCTTGAAATTCGCCGTCACCCAGACCTCGGGCACCACCAGAGACATGATCGACTGGCCGGCGGTGAGGTAGTAGCCGACCTCGACATTGCGCATCGTCACCCAGCCGTCCTGGGGCGCGCGCACGGTCGTGTAGGAGAGGTTGAGCTTCGCCTGATCCAGCGCGGCTTGCGCGCTTTTCACCTGGCCTTGCAACTGCTCGACCTGGGCCTGCGCCGTATCGATGTTCTGCTGAACAAGCTGCGCCGTCTGCAACTGCCCCTGCGCCTGCTTGAGCTGGCCCTGCGCCTGGGCGAGCCCGGCATCGGCCTGATCGATCTGCTCCTGCGTCGTCGCGGCGAGGGAGACCCGGTGCTGGCGGCTATAGCTCTGCTGGGCGTTGAGCAGATTGCCCTGCGCCTGTTCGAGATTGCCCTGCGCCTGGAGAAGCTGGGCCGGATAGGTGACGCGCGCCTTGTCGAGATTGATCTGCGCCTGGGAGAGCAGTCCTTGATCCTGCAACAGCGTGCCCGCCGCCTTATCCACCGCCGCCTGATAGTCGCGTGGGTCGAGTTGGATGATCACCTGCCCCTTTCTCAGGGCCTCGTTGTCGTTCACGTCGAGTGCCACGACCTGCCCGGCGACGCGGGGCGCGATCGTCACCGCCCGCCCGTCCGTATAGGCATCGTCCGTATCGATCAGGTTGCGGCCCATCCACCAGTACAGCACGCCGCCGGCGGCGATCACCACCAAAGCGACCAGGAAGATGGTGCGGATGAGGAGTTTGCGCCCACCGCCATTGCCGCGGCCGTCGCCGCCCTTGCCTGCGTCGCCGGTATCGCCACCCTTGTCGCCGCCGCCCTGCTTCGGCTTCTCGACGGCAGGGTCCTTCTGGCCGCCGCCGCCTTCCCGCGCCGAGATGATCTGTGTCCCGCCGGCGTTGACGGTGGTGGTGCCGGCGTGCCCCTCGCTCGGAACAATCTGCGTGCCACCGCTGTTGACGATGGTGTGTCCCCTCGCCGAACCGTTGCGGAAGCCCTGATCCGTGTTCTCACTCATGGCGGGAAGCATCCTCGGAGTGGCTCCGGCACCACGGGTTCGTCCGCTGACCGATCGGTCAGCGGTAACGTATTTGGCCCCCAGCGTCGAGCGTGCCAGACCCGTTCCTCGCGAAACCGGATCACAGCTTCGTTAAGAGGTCGCCGGTCCGTGCCCGGGCGAGGCCGGAAAGCGCTGGCTCGCACGCGGATATCGCTTGCGCGGTGCTGGCTCAACTGGGCTCGCGGGGCCTATGGTGAAAGCGGCAGCCGTCGTTATTGGCGCCCAAGCCCAATAGACGTTCGCAAAGGACAGATCATGCCGACACAGGTTCTCTACACGACCTCCGCCACCGCGACCGGTGGGCGGGACGGCCGCTCCGTCGTCCGCGACAATGCGCTCGACGTGAAGCTATCGACGCCCAAGGAGCTGGGTGGCGCCGGTGGCGATGGCAACAACCCCGAGCAGCTTTTCGCCGCCGGCTATTCCGCCTGCTTTCTGGGGGCGATGAAGTTCGTGGCGTCCCAGGGCGGCACGGCGAAGGTGCCGGGCGACGCGACCGTGACGGCGACCGTCGGCATCGGGCCGCGCTCCGAAGGCGGGTTCGGCATCGCCGTGGGCCTGGCGATCTCGCTGCCGGGCGTGGACCGCGCGGCGGCCGAAGACCTGGTGCAGAAGGCGCATCAGGTTTGCCCCTACTCCAACGCGACCCGCAACAACGTCGATGTGAAGCTAACCGTCGTCTAGATTAAGAACGCAAATCTTCGGATCAGGTGAGTCCACCTGATCCGATATTGCTCTAGAGCGTTTCCTATTCGCTTACGCTCACAGTCACCGCTCTAGCTCTTTGTTTTTACGAGCATCTTCACCCGATCAGATGATTCCATATGATCGGGATCTGCTCTAGGCGATGCCCAGCAGCCGTATCAGCCCAAGGCTGATTCCGCCGAGCACGATCAGGGAGAAGGTGACGGCTGCCGTGACGCGAACGCCAGCCTGCGCCACCACCCGGACATCGACCCCAAGACCCAACGCGGCCATCGAGACTGTGGTCAACAGGCTCGCCACCGTCTTGATCGGCGACAGCAAGCCGGCCGGTATCAACCCGAAGGAGCGTACGGCCAGCACGATCAGGAAGCCCAGGATGAACCACGGCACCAGCTCGTGCAGCGAGGGCCCGGCGCGTTGCGGCCGATCCCCCGCTGTCACTTTCGGCGCCGCCTCGTCCACCTCGTCCCGCAGACGGCGCGTGACCAGGGAAAGGGCCAGCACCACCGGCCCCAGCATCAGCACGCGCACCAGCTTGACCACCGTCCCGATCTGGTTGCTCAGCGCGCCGATGGGCAAGGTTGCCGCCAGCACCTGCGGCACCGCATAAACGGTCAGGCCTGCCAGCACACCGTATTGCGTCAGTGACAGCCGCAGCAGCGGCACCAGAAGCGGCAGCAGCAGCACGACGATGACGCCGAGAACCGCCGTAAATGCGATCGAGGAGGCCACGTCGTCGCCATCCGCGCCAATCACCGGCGCCACGGCGGCGATAGCGGAATTGCCGCAGATCGAATTGCCGCACGCCACCAGAATGGCCATGCGCTGCTTCAGCCCGAGCGCCCTGCTGATGGCGTAGCTGGTGACGATGGCGACAGCCACGACCAGGACGATGCCACCCAGCAGCGCTGGCCCCAAGGCCACCACCGTCGCGATACTGACCGACGCGCCCAGCAGGACAACCGCCACCTCAAGCAGGATTTTGGCGCTGAACGCGACGCCGGGATGCCAGCGCGCCCCCGGGGTCCAGGCAGTACGGATGGCGACTCCCAGCAGAATGGCGAGCACCAGCGCCTCAAGATACGCTTGGCCGGCAAGCCTGATTTCGGCGAGCTGAAGCAGGAATGCGATCGCCGTTACCAGCATGCAAAGCAGCAGCCCCGGCAATATATTCCGGCTCGCGTGATGGTTCCGAGGTCCGCCATGCTGCGTTGCAGGGGTCATAGCGGACGTCACGCGCTACACCGGGTGCCGCTTGTGCCAGTCCGTCGCCTGCTGGAAGGCATGGCCCGCCTGGCAGAGCAGCGCCTCGGCGCCATGAGCGCCGATGAGCTGGAAGCCGACCGGCAGCCCCGCCGGCGTGAAGCCGCCCGGCAGCGTCAGCGACGGATGGCCGCTCATGTCGAAGGGGCAGGTGAAGCCGAGCAGGCTGTTCGTCAGCCGCTCATCGGTGCCGAGCGTCGCCATCTTGGCGAGGCTCGGCGCGGCGAAACCCATCGCCGGGATCAGCAGCAGGTCGATCCTGGCCATCAACGCGCTAACCCGGCCGCGCAGTTCCTCGCGCCGCAGGATGATGCGCTGATAGTCGAGGCCGGAGACCGCGTGGCCGAGTTCGATGAGGCTCGCGAGCGCCGGGCCGTATGATGCGCGCTGGGATGGGAAAGTCCCGGCATGGGCGAGCGCGGTCTGCACCGCGCAGAGCGGGAACCAATCCCGCACCGCCTGAGTGACGTCCGGGAATGCCACCTCAACGATCTCGGCGCCGAGGCCGCGCAAGACATCGAGCGCGGCCGCGACCGTCGCCTGCGTCTCGGCATCGGCCAGGCTGCCGGTCCAGCCAGTGTCGGTGCCGATGCGAAGACCGGCGACGCCGCCCTCGATCCTCGCGAGATAGTCGGGTACCGGGCTTTGCAGCGCCGTGGGGTCCTTCGGGTCGGCCCCCGCGATCGCGCCCAGCATGGCCGCCGCGTCACGGGCGCTTCGTGTCATCGGCCCGATATGGTCGAGCGTCGCGGCAAGTTCAAAGACGCCATGGCGGCTGACGCGGCCCCAGCTCGGCTTGAGGCCGGTGAGCCCCTGCGCCGCCGAGGGGTAGCGGATCGAGCCGCCGGTATCGGAGCCGAGCGAGCCGTAGCAGAGCCCAGCCGCCGTCGCGACGGCCGAGCCGCTGGAGGAGGCGCCCGGCCAGTGCGCGGCGCTCCAGGGGTTCTGGGGCGGCGTGATCGCCGGGTGATGTTCGGCATAGGCACCTTCGGTGAGCTGCAGCTTGCCGAGGATGACGGCACCCGCCTCGGCCAGACGGGCGACGACGGTCGCATCCTCATCCGGGCGGAAATCGGCATGGAGCGGCATGCCGGCAGCCGTCGGCACGCCCGCCATCCAGCAGAAGATCCTTCACCGCCACCGGCACGCCGTGCAGCGGGCCACGGCTCACGCCCTGCGCGATCTCGCTATCCGCGCGCGCGGCCTGGGCCAGCGCTTGATCGGGCAGCACGAGCGCGTAGCTGCCAAGCCTGCCGTCGAGTGCGGCGATGCGGTCGAGCATCATCCGCGTCACCCCGACCGAGGACAGCGCGCCTGTCCGGATCAGGCCGGCGACCTCGGTCAGTTCAAGAAAGGCGGGATCGGTATCGGCCATCGTCGCCCCCAAAAGGTTTAGCGGAACCGTTCCGGGCGGTAGGGCGCCGGGTCGGTGAAGGGCGCATCCCCCGTCATCATCGCGGCCAGAAGCCGGCCGGTGGTGGGCCCCAGCGTCAGCCCCTGATGGCCATGGCCGAAGCCATACCAAAGGCCGGGCTGCTCGGGGGCCGGCCCGATGATCGGCAGCATATCGGGCGTACAGGGCCGGGCGCCCACCCAGGGCGCGGGGTCGAGCCGCATGCCCAAAGCCGGCATCAGCCGCCGCGCGGCGGGCTCGACCCGGCCGAGTTGCACCGGCGTCGGCGCCGCGTCCCGATGCGCGAATTCCGCGCCCGTGGTCAGCCGGATACCGCGCCGCATCGGCGCCAGCATATAGCCGTGCGCGACATCGAAGACCGGGTGGTTGAGGCCGGCATTGCCGTCCGGCTTGTAGTGCATGTGGTAGCCGCGCTTGACGAAGATCGGCGGATCGTAGCCCAGCGGCTTCGTGACCACGGGCGACCAGGCGCCGAGCGCCACCACGACCTCGGCCGCCGTGATCGCCCCGGTCTCCCGCGCGATGCGCCAGCCCGCCCCTGCGCGGGCCAGGGTCCGCGCATCACCGACCCGCACCCGCCCACCGCGACGCATGAAGAGCGCCGTATAGGCGAGCGTCAGCGCATGGGGATCGATGACGCCGAGAGGCTGGGTCCAATGCAGGCCGCCGGCGAGGCCGCCGCGCAGATGCGGCTCCTCCCGCATCAGCGCCATGGCATCGAGCGCGCGATACTCGACGCCGAATTCCCGCCGCCCGGCCTCGGCGAGCGTTACGGCCTCGGCGAGCGTTGCCGGGGTTTCATGCGCCATGGTCCAGCCGCCGGGGCGGAGCAGATGCCGCGCCTCGGCGGCATCGGCGAGCGCCGTATGGTCGTCCACGCAATGGGCGATCAGGCGGGCATAGCTGCGCGAGATGGCGGCGTAGCGCTCGGGCGCCGAATGATACCAGTAGCGGAGGAAGGGCCGCATGAGGCGCGGCAGCATGCGCGCATGGTAATAGGCTTCGGGCGTGCGATTGCCGGCGTAGCGCAGCAACTCGCCGGGATTGCGCGGGAAGATATGCGGGAACACTGCCTCCCGCTGAATGATGCCGGCATTGCCGAAGGATGTCGCCTCGCCCGGCCCCTGCCGGTCCAGCAGCACCGTCTGCCGCCCGCGCATCTGCAGATGCACGGCGATGGAGACGCCGACGATGCCGCCACCGAGCACGATGACATCGGCATCCTCGCGGCCAGGCTCAGGCATTCAGGAACTCCGTGGCGAAGTGGCAGGCGACCGGCGGCGAAGGCTATACGTCCTCCGCCAGGGTGCCTGGCATACATCACGCCGCCAGTCTCAGACAGCTATTCGATTGCGCCCGGTTCTTGGGCGCCCTCGGCGAACCAGGGCGCGAGACGCCGGTAGAGGTCGCGGAACCGCGCATAGCCGGCAGCATAGACAGCCGCATGCGCCGCATTCGGCTCGACCGTCTCGCCATGCCGCACCAGCGCGCTGGCGCCCGCCCAATCCGCGCTCGCCCCCGTGCCGATGGCGGCGACCCAGGCGGCGCCGAGGCAGGAACCGGGATGCCCCTCCAGCCGCTGCACCGGCATGCCGATAATATCCGCCACGATCTGCATCCAGATCAGGCTGCGCGCGCCGCCATCGGAGGCGAGCAGCCGGCGCACGGGATAGCCCAATTCGCGAAACACCTCGATATGATGGAGGAAAGCATAGCCCACGGCCTCCAGCGCCGCGCGCCAGATATGGGGCACGCCGTGGTTGAGGCTGAGGCCGGCGATCGTGCCCCGCGCCAGGGGATCATGGATCGGGCTTTTCTCGCCGAGGAAATAGGGCAGCACGAACACGCCCTCGCTCCCCGCCGGCACGGCGGCGGCGAGGCTGTCGAGCGCCGCATGCGGATGATCGGCACCGGCGACGAGGCCGGAGGCGAGCCCGCCCGCGATCCAGTTCAGCATCGCACCCGTCGCCGCCATGCAGCCATTGGGCATGAAGCGCCCCGGAATGACGTGGCGATCCATGAACAGCCGCGCATCGGGCCGCGCCGCGTCGGCGGCGACCAGGATATCGCCCGCACCGCCGAACTTCAGCAGCACATCGCCTTCCGCCACCACCCCCGCCGCATAGGCTGAGGCGACGTGATCGGCGGCCCCGGCCACCACGGGCAGCCCCACCGGCAGCCCGCTCTCCGCCGCCGCGCGGGCCGTCACATGGCCGATGATCGTATCGCTCTCGGCGATCGGCGGCACCGCCGAGGGCAGGATACCGGCGAGCGCCACGAGATCGGGCGAGACCCGGCCATCGGCGAGATCGACGAAGCCGGCTTCCAACGCCCAGTTATGCTCAATCACCCGCTGGCCGGTCAGCTTCCAGTTGATGAAGTCGTAGGAGCCGAAGACGGTGGCGATACGATCGAAGGTTTCCGGCTCGTGCCGCGCGAGCCAGCGCAGCTTCGCGGCGACGATCTGCTGGTTGATGCCATTGCCGGTCCGGCGCAGGAAGTCCGCGCCATCCACGGCGCGCGCCAGCTCCTCCACCTCCGCCGTGCAGCGCCCGTCACTCTGCTGGATGCTGCGGCGAAGCAGATTGCCCTCGGCATCGAGCAGCACGACCGCCGGCACCATGCCGGCGACGCCGATGCCGACGAGCGATCCGGCGAGAGCGGGCGCCATTTCCAGCAGGGCTCGGGTGATGGCGCAGGTGTTGCGCCACCATTGCGCCGGGTCTTCCTCCGCCCAGCCTGGATGAAGCGAGACGAGATCGACCGGGCGGGAGATGACCGCGACGATCCTGTCCGGCAGCTCGATCAGAATGCCGATCGTCGAGGTCGTGCCGATATCGATGCCGATGACCGCGGCCATGCGCGCTCGCCCTTCAGCGCCCCCCCTCAGCGCAACGTCGCCACCTTCTCCATGAAGGCGCGCACCCGCGCGGGGTCGACCGCGTTCCAGGTATGGCCGGCGACCTTGAAATGCGTGCCGACCACGCAGCCATCGGCGACGTTCAGCACGTCGGCGACATTGTCTAGATTGACGCCGGTATTGGCGAAGACCGGCACATCCGAGACGGCGGCGCGAACCTCGTTCAGCGCCGATTGCTCGGTCGCCTGGCCGGTGATGGGGCCCGAGACCAGGATCGCGTCGGCGAGCGAGGAGAAGACCGCACTCCGCGCGCGCAGGCCGAGCGGCCGGGTATCCAGGGGTGCGGCGAATTCCGCGTTGATGTTGAACAGGAGCTTGAGGTTCGCGCACGCCGAGATCCCGCCGCGCCTTCAGCGCGCCATCGCAATCCGGCACCCAAAGCCCCATGTCGGAGGCATAGACGCCGGTGAAGATCTCGCGCACGAATTTGGCACCCGTCGCGGCGGCGATCGCCACACTCGCCACCGGGTCCCAGAGGTAGTTGATGCCGAAAGGCACACGAATGCGTTCGCTGAGGAAGGAGACGATGGCGCTCATCGCCGCGACCGAGCCGACGGGCGCTTTCAGCGAATAGGGCCGGTCGTTCTCGTTGCCGAACATCACCGCATCGACACCGCCATCCTGCAAATGCTCCAGATCCATCGCCGCCTTCTGGATGAGGGCGTTCATGCCGCCATGCTCGTCATAGAGCGGCGTGCCCGGCAAGGCGCCGATATGCACCATGCCGATGACGACCTTCTTCTTGCCGTCAAAGAAATCGAACATTGTTGCCCTCGATCATTGTGTTCTAGAGCAGGATTGATCCGCTTTCGCTCACAATTCCGCTCTAATCCTTTGTTTAATCGCGTGATTCAGACCTCGGTGGTTCCACCTTCGGTCATCACGCTCTAAAGCGCCGCGCTCTCGGCCGGCACGGCGTCGGCGAGGATAATCTGCACAGAGGCGCGCGCGGCGGCATCCCCGAGCGGCGCCGGCAGCGGCGCATCGGTCACGATGCTGCCGATCTGCTCGAACCCGCAGATGCGCACGAAAGACCGGCGACCGAACTTGCTGCTGTCGCACAGGACCGTGACGATATTCGCCTGCTGCATGAAGGTGGTTTTGATCTCCGCGTCTTCCGGGGAGTAGTCGTAGAGGCCGTTTTCGTCGATGCCGGCGACGCCGATGAAGACGCGATCCATCCAATGGCCGGAAAGCTGCTGCCGGGTGATGCCGCCGCAGAGCGAGCCTTCGCGTGAGCGGAGCCGGCCGCCGAGCAGAAACACCTCCGGCAGGACAGGCTGCCGCATCGCCAGAATCGTCTGCAAACTGTTCGTCACGATCTCGATCGATCCGCGCCCGGCGAGTTCGGCGGCGAGACAGGCGATGGTCGAGCCCGTATCAAGCCCGATTGCCTGATCGGCCTGGACAAGGGCCGCCGCCGCGACCGCGATGCGCTGCTTCGCCTCCCGGTTGAGGTCGCTCCGCGCCGCATAGGACGGTTCCGACGGGTTGGTCGCGACCGGGGGCGCCGGCACCGCGCCACCGTGGGAGCGCTGGACGAGGCCATCACGCTCCAGCGTTTCCAGATCCCGGCGCACCGTCATTTCCGAGATGCCGATCTCGCGCGCGACCTCGGCGACCGAAATGAAGCCACGTTCCGCGATCAGCCGTTGCAGCGCCGTGCGGCGCGCGCCGGCGGGTGCCGCCGGCACCACGGGCTCCGCTCCGCCGCCCACCGGGCGCGCCAGGCTTGTTCTGTCGTTCATTGCATGACCCTAGCGGCAGGCCGACCACCATACAATACAATCAAACATTTTCGCTCATATTTTTGTGCGAAAATGTTCGGAATATGTTTGACTGGCGCCCTGCCGCTGTTATGGTTCCATTAAGATCACAAGGCGGGGCTGGAGCAGGAACGGTGGCGGAAAAGATCGGCGGGGATCTCGCTGGCAAAACGGCGCTGGTCACGGGTGGCGCCACCGGCATCGGCCGCGCCATCGCGACGGCGCTCCATGCCCATGGCATGCGCGTCGCCATCGCCGATATCGACCCCGAGGCGGCCGAGGCCACCGCCGCCGCCATTTCAACGGATAGTATCGCGATCGCCATGGACGTGACGAAGCGGGCCAGCGTCGAGGCCGGCTTCGCGGAGGCCGCATCGGCCCTCGGCCAGATTGACCGCGTGGTCGCCAATGCCGGCGTCTCCAACATGAAAGCCGCGCTCGATCTCACCGATGACGACTGGGACTTCAACTTCAATGTGAATGCGCGCGGCGTCTTCCTCACCGATCAGGCGGCTTGCCGGCATTTTCTGGATCGTAACATCCGTGGCGCCATCTGCAACACGGCCTCACTTGCCGCCAAGGTCGGCGCGCCGCTGCTCGCGCATTACTCGGCGAGCAAATTCGCGGTCGTCGGCTGGACTCAGGCGCTCGCCCGCGAAATGGCGAAGCATGGCATCCGCGTCAACGCCGTCTGCCCCGGCTTCGTGCGCACGGGCATGCAGTCCCGCGAGGTGATCTGGGAAGCCGAGTTGCGCGGCATGACCCCGCAGGCTGTGCTGGACGAATATGTTTCGCTGACACCGCTCGGGCGTATCGAGGAGCCGGAGGATATCGCCGGACTCGTTGTTTTTCTGCTGTCGGATGGCGCGCGGTTCATGACCGGCCAGGCCGTGAACGTGACCGGCGGCGTCTACATGACGTGATCGTTGGAAGTGGGCTGCAAACTGGGAGGGTACCATGACGAAGCGTAGCTGGATGATGCGGACCTGTATGGCGGCGGTGCTGGCGGGCCTCGGGCTCGGTGGCCTGGCGCGCGCGGCACGAGCCGCCGATGACGGCGGCACGCTCACGATCTCGGACGCGCAGTTCCTCTGGACCTGCGGCTTCAGCCCCTTCAACCCGAACTCGAACTTCCTCTCGGTCGGGCGCGGTCTATGAAACGCTGATGTTCGTGAACACGCTGCAAAATGCGAAAGTCACGCCGTGGCTCGCAAATTCCTATGCCTGGAGCGACGACAATAAGGTCGTCACCTTCACGCTGCGCCCCGGTGTGAAGTGGACGGACGGCACGCCCTTCACGGCGGCCGACGTGGCCTTCACCTTCAACATGCTGAAGAAGTATCCGGCGCTCGACCTCAACACCGTCTGGGCGGTGCTGTCGAGCGTGACCACCGACGGCGACGACAAGGTGGTCTTCACCTTCAAGACGGCGGCGGTTCCGTATTTCTACTACATCGCTGATCAGGTCGGCATCGTCGCCGAGCATGTCTGGTCGAAGGCGAAGGACCCGACAACCTACCAGGACGCGAACCCGATCGGCACCGGCCCCTTCACCATCGCGCGCTGCACGCCGCAGGATGTGAGCTACGCGCGCAATCCGAATTACTGGCAGCCCGGCCTGCCGAAGATCGCGAAGATGGAATACCCCGCCTTCACCACCAACCCGCCGGCGAATGAGATTCTGTCGACGGGTGAGGCCCAGTGGGGCGGCCAGTTCATCCCGAACCTGAAGGCCGAGTATCTCTCGAAAAGACCAAGTTCAACCACTACTGGTTCCCGCCGACCGTCAACGTCTCGATCTTCATCAACCAGACCAATCCTATTGCTGAAGGACGTGAATGTCCGCAAGCGCCATGGTCTATGCGCTCGAACAATGCCCGCGTCGCCTTGATCGGCGAGTATGGCTATGAGCCGCCCGCCAACCAGGCCGGTATCGTGCTGCCGACCTTCACACCGTGGCTCGACAAGCGCCGAACTGAACGCGGCCGACTACAAATACGACCCGGCGAAGGCGATCGCGATCCTCGAAAAGGCCGGCTACAAGCGGGGCGCGGACGGGATCTTCACCACGCCGGACGGCAAGCCGCTGTCCTTCACCATCATCAACCAGAGCGCCTATACCGATTGGGTCGCGGCGCTTCAGGTCGTGGCGCAGGAATTCCAGGCCGTCGGCATCAAGCTGAACGTCTCGAACCTCGCCGGCAACGACTATAACGCCAAGCTCGACAACGGGCAGTTACGACCTCGCCTATGCCTATGAGGCCGGCGGCCCGACGCCCTATTACGAGTTCCGGCAATGGCTCTACGGCGCTGCCTCGGCGCCGATCGGCCAGTCGGCCTCGACGAATTGGGAGCGGTACAGCAACAAGGATACCGACGCGCTGATCGACAGCTACGCGACCTCCAACAGCCCGGCGGAGCAGCAGGCGATCATGTCCAAGCTGGAGAAGGTCCTGCTGGACGACGTGCCGCTCATCCCGGTGACGGAGCAGGTGGATTGGGACCAGTATTCGACGGGGCAATTCGTGGGCTGGCCGACGCCGAAAGACCCCTACGCGCAGCCCTTCGCGGGCTACACCTTCCCCGACTGGGAGATCGTCGTGCTGCATCTGCACGAGAAATGATGTCTTGCTGACGGCCCATGCTGTCGTCCGCGCAACAGTTGCGCGGACGACGGAGGCGTGGCAGGCGACGATCTGAGGCAAAGCTGAATGCGCTATATTTTACGCCGCCTGGGCTTCTTCATCGTCACCCTCTGGGCGGCGATGACGGTGAACTTCTTCCTGCCGAGGCTGATGCCCGGCAACCCCGCCACCGCCATGATGGCGCGCTTCCATGGCCGGCTGAACGGCCAGGCCCTGCACGCCATGGAGATCGCCTTCGGCGTCAACGTCCATGAAAGCCTCCTCGGCCAGTATGTCGCCTATCTGTCGCGACAGCTTCACCGGGCAGTTCGGCCGCTCCCTCACCTTCTTTCCCGATTCCGTGAGCCAAGTCGTCTTCCAGGCGCTGCCCTGGACGCTCGGCCTCGTCGGCGTCACGACCATCATCGCCTTCATCCTCGGCACGCTGATCGGCATGATCGGCGCCTGGGGGCGCGGCGGCTGGTTCGACAGCATCCTGCCGCCCATCTTCATCGTGCTCTCCGCCTTCCCCTATTTCTGGATCGCGCTCGTCGCCATCCTCGTCTTCGGCATCACGCTCAGCTGGTTGCCGATCGGCTTCGGCTATACCAACGGCAGCGCCATCACCTTCACCTGGTCCTTCGCCTGGGATGTGCTGCAACACGCCATCCTGCCGGCGTTGACGATCATCATCACCTCGATCGGCGGCTGGATTCTGACGATGCGCAACAACATGATCATGACGCTGAACGAGGATTACGTGCGCATGGCGCGCGCCAAGGGCCTGTCCTCCGCGCGGATCATGTTCGACTATGCGGGGCGCAACGCCATCCTGCCCAATCTCAGCGGCTTCGGCATGTCGCTCGGCTTCGTCGTCAGCGGCGCCATCCTGGTGGAATACGTCTTCTCCTACCCCGGTGTCGGCTACATGATGCTTCAATCCGTTCTCAACGAAGACTATCCCCTGATGCAGACGCTGTTCCTGTTCATCACGGTCGCCGTGCTGCTCGCCATCCTCGCGGTCGATGGGGTGACGGTGCTGCTCGACCCGCGGACCCGCGGCGCCGGATGAGCGCCCCGGCCCAAACGACCCGACGCCGCCCGGCCGGCCTCGGCGCGATCAGCAGCCTTGGCCGCGCCATCCTCTCCAACCGCAAGGCGACGGCGGGCGCCATCCTGCTCGCCCTCTGTCTCTTCATGGCGATGTTCCCGGGCCTCATCGCGCCCGGGGACCCGAATGCCGAGGTCTTCCAGCCCGGCCAAGGGCCCACCGCCGCCAACTGGCTCGGCACCACCTCCTACGGGCAGGATATCTTTGCCCAGTTCATCTGGGGCGCCCGCGCCTCCCTCATCATCGCCGTCGTCGCGGGGCTGCTCTCGACCGTGATATCGGCGCTCGTCGGCGTGGCGGCGGGCTACCTCGGCGGCACGACGGACAGCCTGCTCTCGCTCGTCACCGATGTTTTCCTCGTCATTCCCGCCTTCCCGCTCGTCGTCGTCATTGCCGCCTATTCCAAGACCGGCGGCAATGGGATGATCATCGCCGTGCTCGTCGCCACCGGCTGGTCCTACGGCGCGCGGCAGTTGCGCGCGCAAGTCCTCTCCCTCCGCCATCGGGAATTCCTCACCGCCGCGCGCCTGCGTGGGGAGCGGAGTTGGCGCATCATCGTCTCCGAAATCCTGCCCAATATGACGTCGCTGCTCGTCGCCAATTTCCTGGGCGCTTCCGTGTATGCCATCCTGACGGCAGCGGGGCTGCAATTCCTCGGCCTCGGCAACGTCAATACCGATAGCTGGGGCACGATGCTCTATTGGGCGCAGAATAACGAGGCGCTGCAGGCCGGCATTCCGCTCTGGGCGATCGCGCCGGGGCTCGGCATCGCCGCGCTCGGCGGCGCCTTCGCGCTGCTCAACTACGCCTTCGACGAAATCAGCAACCCGGTGCTGCGACCGGTGCGGAGGCGCCGTGCCCGACGCAGTTCCTGAAAGCGCCGTCGTGACCGAAGCGATTCTCGATGTCTCGGACATCGTCGTCGAATACGGCACCACGGGGCGCCCGGCGCGCGCGGTGGACCGGGTGAGCTTCCAACTCGCGCGTGGCGAATTCCTCGGCATCGTCGGCAAATCCGGCTGCGGCAAATCGACGCTACTCTTCGCCATCGCCCAGTTGCTGAGCCCGCCGGCGCAGCTCGTGCAAGGCAGCGTCACCTTCAAAGGGCGCGACATGGTGGGGCTGACGGGGGAGGCGCTGCGCAGCGTGCGCTGGCGCGACTATTCCGTCGTGATGCAAAGTGCGATGAACGCGCTCAACCCGGTGAAGATGATCGCGGCGCAGTTCGAGGATGCGATGCGCGCGCATGGCATGACGGACCGTGCGCGCATCCGCGCCCGGTCGCGGGAGGTGCTGGCCCTCGTCGGCATCGATGCCGTTCACCTCAAGAGCTATCCGCATCAGCTCTCGGGGGGCATGCGCCAGCGCGTGATGATCGCCATGGCGCTGCTGCTCTCGCCCGATCTCGTCGTGATGGATGAGCCGACCTCCGCGCTCGATGTCGTCGCCCAGCGCTCTCTGATGGTGCAGGTGAAGGAATTGCAGCGGCGGCTGGGTTTCGCTGTCATCTTCGTCACGCATGACATGTCGCTCGTCGGCCATTTCTCGGACCGCCTGGCGGTGATGTATGCCGGCAAGATCGTGGAGATGGGGCCGACGCGCGCGCTGTTCGCCAAGCCCCGCCATCCTTACACGCGCGGGCTGCTGGACTCCTTCCCTTCGATTTACGGGCCGAAGGTGCCGCTGCACGGCATTCCCGGCGCGCCGCCCGACCTCGCCGACCTTCCGAGCGGCTGTCGCTTCCGCCCGCGCTGCCCGGAGGTGATGCCGCGCTGCGCCGAGATCGAGCCCGCGCTCTACCCGGTCGCCGAAGCGCGCGTGCGCTGCCTGCTGCATGAGACATCCGATGCCTGACATGAGCATGGCCACCCAGCCGGAGGATCGCGGGCCGCTGCTGGAGACACGCGCGCTCGCCCGGCATTTCCGCATCGGCGGTCTGTTCGGCCGCGCCCGGCTGCATGCGGTGGATGACCTTGACCTCGCCATCCATCCGCATGAGATCGTGGCGGTGGTGGGGGAAAGCGGCAGCGGCAAGAGCACCATCGCCCGGCTGCTTGCCAAGGTCTATGAGCCGACTAGCGGCGATATCCTGTTCCGTGGCCGCTCGCTCCGCGATGTGAGGACACGCGCGGCGCTGCTGGATTACCGGGGCCAGGTGCCGATGGTGTTTCAGGACCCGTTCAGCTCACTTAACCCGGTGCATACGATCGGCTATGCCCTGGGGCGCGGCCTCGCGCTGCATCAGCCGAACCTCTCGCTCGCTGAGCGCGAGGCGGCGGCGGCCCAGGCGCTGGAGGCGGTCGGCCTCTCCCCCGCGCGGCAGGCGCTGGCGAAATACCCCCATGAGTTGAGCGGCGGCCAGCGCCAGCGCGTGGGGTTTGCCCAGGCGCTGTCCTACAACCCGAAGCTTGTGCTGGCGGACGAGCCGGTCTCGATGCTCGATGTCTCCATCCGCATCGGCGTGCTGAACCTGATGGCCCGGCTCTGCGCGGAGGAAGGCATCTCCTTCCTCTACATCACCCATGACATCGCGAGCGCGCGCTACGTCTCCCACCGCGTCGTGGTGATGTATGCGGGGCGGGTGGCGGAGAGCGGGCCGGCAGAGGAGGTTCTGCACCATCCGGTGCATCCCTATACGCGGCTGCTGCTATCGGCGGTGCCCGATCCGCGCGCGCCGATCACCATCACGGCGGCCGATACGGGGGAGCCGCCGCGTGTGGTCGATCCCGGTGCCGGCTGCCGCTTCCGCTTCCGCTGCCCATTGGCGATCGGCCGCTGTGCGGAGGAGACGCCCGCGCTGAGACCGGCCGCCCCGGGCCATGACGCCGCCTGCCACGTCACCGTGCCGGGTTAGACAATACACCATAATCTGCCGAGCCGCGCCATCAGCAGCGCCCTCGTGCTGCTGGATCACGACCCTGACGCGCTGCACGTCCTTCAAGCCCGATTTCATCCGGCGCCGGCTGTATTTCTCAAAGAAACGTCAGCGCCATCGCGGGCGAGGCCGCCAGCGCATGGGCCATGTATTCCAGCGCCCCGCGCACCAGCGCCCGGTCGGCCGGGCCGCCGAGGCATACCCGCACGGCCTCGGGCGGGTTGCCATCCACCGTGAAGGGGTCGCTCGCCACCACGCCGATGCCGGTCGAGCGCATATGACCGACGAAGGCGGCCCGCGTCCACGGCGGCGGCAAGGGTATCCAGAGATTGAAACTCAGCGGATCGGCCGCATAGCTGCCGGCCGGCAGGATCTCGGCGGCCAGCCGCTGCCGCGCCGCCGTCTCCTCGCGGATGAAATGCAGAAGGGCGTCGGCCGTCCCATCCTCGATCCAGCGGGTGGCGAGCGCCACCGTCAGCGGTGAGGCCATGACCGTCGCGGCGCGCAAAGCCGCCGCGAAGGGCCAGCCGGCGCGCGCATCGG
The DNA here is from genome assembly GCA_963745125.1 of uncultured Pseudomonadota bacterium. Taxonomy (GTDB): domain Bacteria; phylum Pseudomonadota; class Alphaproteobacteria; order Acetobacterales; family Acetobacteraceae; genus Acidisoma. The sequence goes on along the minus strand of CAVUWB010000005.1, from coordinate 73,102 downwards.
GTGCCACCACGTAAGCCGCGCGAAGCCCCGCGCCGATGCATTTGGCAAGCCCCGCGACATGCCAGGTGATGTCCGGGGCCATCGCCGCGAAGGGCGCCACGCCCTGGGGCGGGATGAAGCCGAAGGCGTCATCCTCCACGATCGGCAGGCGCAGGCGCCGCGCCACCTCGGCGATATCCGCGCGGCGACCGAGCGGGATCGTCAGCGTCGTCGGGTTCTGCAAGGTCGGGTTGAGGTAGAGCGCCCGGGGTTTCAGGCGCTCGCATGCTTCCGTCAGCGCATCGGGGTGGATGCCCGCGCCATCCATCGGCAGACCGATGAGGTTGAGGCCAAGCTGTGCGGCGATGGCGCGGATGCCGGGATAGGTGATCGCTTCCGACAGAATCGTGTCGCCCCGCTTCGCCAGCGCGCCGAAGATGCCGAGCAGCGCGGGATGGGCGCCGGGCGTGATGAAGATCCGCTCCTGCGCCGGGAAAAGGCCGCGCCGGCCGAGCCATATCGATGCCGCGTCCTTATCGGCCTGCGAGCCGCCAAAACCTTGATAGCGCAACAACGGAACGAGATCGCGCGCAACCTCCGCGAGGCCCGCCTGCATCCGCTCCAGCAGTTCCGGCTCATGCGGCTCCGGCGGCAGGTTCATCGAAAGATCGGCGCCGTGGACTGGCGCTTCCCGCATGCCTCGTCCGGGCTTCGACACGGCGCGGACGAAGGTGCCCTGGCCGACGCGCGATTGCACGAGCCCGCGCTTCTGCGCCTCCACATAGCCGCGGGCGACGGTCGTGAAATCAATGCCGAGGCGCGAGGCGAGCCGCCGCTGCGGCGGCAGGCGGTCTCCCGGTGTCAGGTGTCCGCGTTCGATATCCGCCGCCAGCAGATCGGCGATGGCGAGGTATCGCGGCCCATCCGATTGCGAGAGATCTGGAATCCAGTCCGTCATGCGGCGTTCCGTGGGAATGAAGCGCGAGGCGCGACCAATCACCCCGATTGACTGTATATTGTTGCAGGGACGCGCTGCAAGCGCACCCGTCCGGTGATTCCTTCGGAACCATTGATCGTATTGAATGCGCGTTTATATATCACAAATACGCGACGCAGCCAGTGGCACTCTGCCTGCTTTTGTTAAAATATCCCGAAGAGCGTCGGCCAGATCGCCGGATAAATCGAAACTCTTTGTCATGCGGCAAAATTCAATTTAAATTTCCCTCGTTATGGCCAAGGCCTGGTCGCAGCAGTTTCGGCGCTATTGACTGCACGGCTGATCCCGGATGCCGATGCGCAAAACGGTGTTTCGCGCATAGCTGGCAGGCACCCCATGCGCGGCGATGCCAGGTCATCGATTGCGGCGATATCAAAGCCGGCTGCCGCAATAGCAGCCGCAATAGTCGTCACCCTTATGGCTGTGTCTCGGGATGACCGAAGGCATCCGGAGGTGACGGCCGACACGGCACGTCGGGCGGCGAAAGCCCGGCGGACATCTTTACGGATAGAAAATTGATTGCCGCCTGAGCCTTTTGTCGTCGTCCTCTGGCAAAAAAGCTCCTCCGAAAGATACGGAGTCGTTCGCATCACCGCGTAGTATCAGGTTCCCGGCGCTCGCCACAATCAGGAGACCGGATGCCCCGTCTGGACGAAGAGGGCCGCTTTCGCTCGCGGCACGGGCTGGATCTACGTGACAGCCGTTACGGTCATGGGTTCAGCCGCGTCACCCGCACGGCCTGCAAGCTGCTCGACGTTCCGTGCGCCGCCGTCCTCGCCCTCGATAAAGACCGGTACTGGTTCCGCTCCCCGGTCGGGCTGAGCCTCGCCAGCATCCCTCGCCTGTCACTGCCGGACGCGGCCGATGGCCCCGGCGGCGGCGTGGTCACGATCCCCGATCTGCAGGACAGCGCCTTCGCCGGTGGCGAGCTGACCGAGGCCGGGCTGCGCTTCTACGCGGCCGCACCCCTCACCACCCCCGATGGCCAGATGCTCGGCGCGCTCTGCGTGTTTGACCGCGCCCCCCGGGAGACCTGCAGCGATGACATCGAGGGGCTGACCGACCTGGCCGCGATGCTGATGGCACAGGTAACATTGAGCGAGAATCAGGGGCGGATCGATAGCAGCAGCGGCCTGCCCAACAGGGCGCAGTTCATCGCGGATCTGGAAGCGCTGGCGCGGGAAACACCGAACCAGCGCCGGCTGGCGGCGATGATCGATCTGGCGAGCCCCGAGCAGCTCATCAACTCAGTACGGGTGATGGGTGCCGGCTATCTCGATGCCCTGGTTCTGGACGCGGCGCGGCGCTTCCGTGGGCTGATCGGCCCCGGGCAGAAGGCGTATCACGTCACCGGCACGCAATTCGCCTGCCTGGCACCGCCGGGGATGAACGAGGCCACCTATCGCGACCATGTCACGCTGCGGCTTCATGAAGCACGCGCCGCAGCGAAATCCCGTTTCGTCGCGACGACCACGCTGGGCATCGCCCCCTTCATGCTGGGCGAGCACAGGCCGCTCGATGTCCTGCGGATGGCGCATAACGCGGCGCAGGATGCGCGGCTCACCGATAGCCGCGTCGCGATCTATTCCCCGGCGCATGACGCCGTTCATCGGCGGCGCTTCGCGATACTGGCCGCCTTCGATTACGCGCTGGACCATCCGGAGGAACTGACCCTCGCCTATCAGCCGCGCATCGACCTCGCCTCCGGCGTCTGCTGCGGGGCGGAGGCGATGCTCCGCTGGCACAGCGCGACGCTGGGCGAGGTCTCCCCGGCTGAGTTCATGCCCTTCGTCGAGCAAAGCGCCATGATCCGGGCCGTGACGACGCGCGTGCTGGATATGGCGCTGCGGCAGCTTGCGGAATGGCGGGATGAGGGACTCGGGATCGAGCTTGCGGTGAATGTCTCCGCGATGAATCTGCTGGAGCAGGACTTCGCCGACCGTTTGGCCGCCGGCCTGGCCGCAAATCAGCTCGACCCCGCCGCGCTCGAAATCGAGATGACGGAGAGCGCGTTCATCGGCGAGGCCAATCTCGTGCTGTCGATGCTGAAGACGATCGCGGGCAGCGGGGTGAGATTGGCGATCGACGATTTCGGCACCGGCTACAGCGGCCTCTCCTATCTGCAAAGGCTGCCGGCGCAGACCGTGAAGATCGACCAATCCTTCATCCGCGATCTGGAGACCGAGGCCGGGAATCGCGCCGTGGTGCGGGCGACCGTCTCGCTCTGCCATGACCTCGGCTATCGCGTGGTCGCCGAGGGGGTGGAGACGCAGGAGGTGCTTGAGCTCGTGACGGCGGCTGGCTGCGATGAGGCGCAAGGCTATCTCTTCGCCCGCCCCTTGCCGGCCGAGGCCTTCACGCTGTGGTTCCGCTCCTGGCAGAGGGATGCCCGCCCGGCCGCCGTCGCGTAATTAAAGCGGCCTGTCCTCTCGATTACGCATTGCAACCCTGGGGCCGAAAGCGGGCGCGGGGCGTTTAACGGTCGGTCAAGACCATGCTATGCGATGGGCAAATTCCTGAAGGCCCGCGTCAGATAGCATGATCAGCCCACGGCGGATGCCGACACTCAGGCCGTCGATGGGCCGCCGTACCCCGATGGTGCCTCGCCGCCGCACGGCCCTTGCCCGCAACCGGCTTGAGCTTGCGGCGGCCATCTCCGCTGCCATTCATATCCTGCTGATCGCGGCCCTGATCATCACCTTTCCGAACAAGAAGCCGCAGGAGGCCGCGGCGCCCACCAGCGTGCAGGTGGTGTTCGAGCCGGGGACGAAGAAAGCTTCGGCTCCGGCCGTGAAGAAAGAGTTCAACCAGAAAGCGACGGAGGCTGCGCCGAGGGGCCCGAGTTCGCCCGTGCCCGCCCGCGTGGCGCAGGCCGCGCCGCCTTTGCCCCCTCCGCCGGCACCCGCGCCGCCGCCGCCACCCATGCCGGTACCACCGCCGCCGAAGCCGGTGCCAACGCCCAAGCCAGTGCCGCCCAGGCCGGTGCCTCCGCCGCCGAAGCCGGTGCCTCCACCGCCCAAGCCAGTGCCGCCCAGGCCGGTGCCTCCACCGCCGAAGCCGGTGCCGACGCCCAAGCCGGTGCCGACGCCCAAGCCACTGCCGCCCAAGCCGGTGCCGACGCCCAAGCCGGCGCCGGTTCAGAAACCCGCGCCGCCACCGCCGCCATTGCCGAAGATCAACCTGCCGCCACCCCCACCGCCGGCGCCGCCGGTGCCGAAGCCGCCCATCCCGGTGCCGAGACCGACGCCGCCCGCGCCGCAGCCCCCGCCGGTCAATGATTCCGAAGCCGAGATGAATCTCGCTTTGCCGCCGCTGCCGGAGCTGGCACCCGTGCCGCTGCCTCTGCCGCCGCCACCCCTGCCGCCCGCGCCGGAGCGGCTCGCGCGCCAGCCCTCACGCGCGCGCGGCAGCGCGCTCGGTGGGGGGCTGGTGATGAACGGCTTGTCCTTCAGCGGCGGCGGCAGCCAGAGCGGCGGCTTCACGCACGGCCTCAACCTCACCCCGCCCGAGGCAGCGCAGCCCGGCAGCCAGTCCGACCTGACCGTTCAGGGCGATGTCGGCACCAATTGGATGGCCGAACTCGAAAAATGGGTAAATGAACGCGCATACTATCCCGAGTTCGCGGGAGAGCAGGGCCAGCAGGGCACTTCGGTCATCCGCTTCCGCGTCGACCGTGCCGGGCATGTCCTGAGTCTCGAAATGTTGTCGCCGACCGGCTACGCGCTTCTCGACCAGGCCTGGCTCGGGATTTTCCGGGGCGCCGATCTACCGCCCTTCCCGCCGGATGCGAAATCCGACACCGCGACCATCACCGCCGCGATGCACTTCGAGATTCTCCACTGAGGCGGTCGCGATCAGCCCTTCGCCGGCGCCGGAATGACATGGATCGTCGCCGGCGGCGGCCCGTACACATCCCGCGCCCGCTTGAGAAAGGCATAGACCATGCGGCGAACCGCCTCGGCAAAAACGGAGCCGATCGCCACCTGCAAGACTTTGCTGCGGAACTCGAAATCGACGAAGAAATCGATCAGGCAGCCGGACGGGTCCGGCTGAAACGTCCAGCGGTTGTTCAGATACTTGAACGGTCCGTTCTCGTAATGCACCACGATCGTATGTGCATGGTCGAGCATCACGCGGCTGGTGAAACTCTCCCGGAACGGGCCGAAGCCGATCGTGAGATCGGCGACCACCTCCTGCTCCGTCCGGCTGCGGATACGGGCGCCGACGCACCAGGGGAGGAATTGCGGATACTTCCCCACATCCGCGACCAGATCGAACATCTGGTCGGGCCGGTAGGGAACCCGCTTCTGTTCCGCGTAGCGCGGCATCAGCGCGCCACGCCCGGCTGAAGAAGGTCGGAACGTTCCCGCGCCGCAATCATGGCCGCGCGCGCCGCGCGCAGCGCCGCGAAATCGGCATCGGCATGGTAGGAGCTGCGGGTCAGAGGCGTGGCCGAGACCATCAGGAAGCCCTTTGCCCGCGCGAGGGAAGCGTAATCGGCGAATTCGTCCGGCGTCACGAAATCGGCCACCGCCGCATGCTTCGGCGTGGGCTGCAAATATTGGCCAAGGGTCAGGAAATCAACATCCGCGATCCGGAGGTCGTCCATCACCTGACCGACCTCGGGCCGCGCTTCCCCCAAACCCACCATCAGCCCGGACTTGGTGAAGATCGCCGGGTTCAGCATCTTGATCTGGTCGAGCAGGCGGAGGGATTGGAAATACCGCGCGCCCGGCCGGATCGTCGGGTAAAGCCGGGGCACCGTCTCCAGATTATGGTTGAAGACATCGGGCGCGGCTTCGGCCAGGATCTCCACCGCGCCGGGCTTGCGCAGAAAATCGGGCGTCAGAACCTCGATCGTCGTCCCCGGTGCCGCCGCTCGGATGGCGGCTATCACAGCGGCGAAATGCCGCGCCCCGCCATCGGCCAGATCATCCCGGTCAACCGAGGTGATGACGACATGCCGAAGACCGAGCTTGGCGACGGCATCGCCGACGCGGTTCGGCTCATCCGCGTCCAGCGCCTCGGGCAGCCCGGTGCGCACATTGCAGAAGGCGCAGGCGCGCGTGCAGGTATCGCCCATGATCATCATCGTCGCATGGCGCTGCGACCAGCATTCCCCGATATTCGGGCAGGCCGCCTCCTCGCAGACGGTGACGAGCCGGTTCTCCCGCATCAGCGCGCGGGTCTCGTGATAGGTCGGGTGGTTCGGCGCCCGCACCCTGATCCAATCCGGCTTGCGCGCGACGGGATTATCCGGACGGTGCGCCTTCTCGGGGTGGCGATGGTCGATGAGCACGCGGGTCGCCATGACAGACCCTTACAAAGCCGCTGCTGTCTGCGAGATGAGCAGATCAGCCGGGATGCTCCAGGCACCACGAATGGCATTGATCATTGACAGGCTGAGATGCCGATGGCCGGACAGGAACTCGCTGGCCCGGGACCGGGAGTTTAGCACACGCGCCAAGTCGGCCTGATCAAGACCGTTCTGCTCCATATAAAGGCGCACGACCTCGGCCGGCTCCGCAGGCTCGATCGGGTGGTTATGGCGCTCATAAACCCCAATCAGGGACGCCAGCACATCGAACCGATCGGCCTCGGGGGTTCCCGGCTCGGGCTGAACCTCAAAATAGCGCCCGATTTCCCTCAACGCCCAATCATAATCCGCTTCGGTGCGGATCGGCCGGATGTCCATCACACAGTCTCCGCATTGATGGCGTCATAGTCCTTGTGTGTCCCGATGAACTTGATCAGGACGCGGCGGCAGGCATAGGCGATATGCGCGACGATCCGCCATTTATTGCCGCCGATATCGAAGATGACGTGGCTGCCGCCAACGAAATCCGCGCTACCGAACGAACGGCGCACATCCGCAGGCCCGCTCCACTCAGCACGACAAACCAGGCCGTACCAAGCGCGCAGCGGCATCTCGTAGCGCGGATGCTTGATCCAGAATTCTCTTAGCGCGCGAAGGGCAATGACCTGCATCGGCATTGCCTAGCATGTTCCACATTTGGGAACAAACCCGAGGCTCCCGGCTAAAAGTGGATCGCACGGCCATAGGCGTCAAGCACCGCCTCGTGCATGGTCTCGCTCACCGTCGGGTGCGGGAAGACGGTGTGCATCAGCTCCGCCTCGGTCGTCTCCAGCGTCCGCGCCACGACATAGCCCTGGATCATCTCCGTCACCTCGGCGCCCACCATATGCGCGCCGAGAAGCTCGCCGGTCTTGGCGTCGAACACCGTTTTCACCAGGCCCTCGGGCTCACCCATCGCGATCGCCTTGCCGTTGCCGATGAAGGGGAAGCGGCCGACCTTGATCTCCCGGCCGGCGGCCTTCGCGCGCGCCTCGGTCATGCCGACGGAGGCGATCTGCGGCCGGCAATAGGTGCAGCCGGGAATATTCGCGACATCCAGCGGATGCGGATGCTTGCCGGCGATCGCCTCGACACAGATCACGCCCTCATGGCTTGCCTTATGCGCGAGCCAGGGCGCGCCGGCGATATCGCCGATGGCATAGATGCCGGGCTCATCCGTGCGGCCGAAACCGTCCACCACGACATGGGTGCGGTCGACCTTCACCGCCGTCCCCTCAAGGCCGAGACCTTCGACATTGCCGACGATGCCGACCGCCGAGATGACGCGATCGACGGTGATCTCCTGCGTCTTGCCCCCGGCCTCGACGGTCACGGTCACGCTATCCGTGCCCTTCTTCACGCCCTTCACGGCGGCGCTGGTATGGATCACCATGCCCTGCTTCTCAAAGGACTTGCGGGCGAAGGCGCCGATCTCCTCATCCTCCACCGGCAGCACGCGGTCCATCACCTCGATGACCGTGACCTTGGCGCCCATATTGAGGTAGAAGCTCGCGAATTCGATCCCGATCGCGCCGGAGCCGATCACCAGCAGGGTCTTCGGCATCGCCGTCGGCACCATGGCGTGCTTGTAGTTCCAGATGAGCTTGCCGTCGGCCTCGATACCCGGCAGTTCGCGCGGACGGGCGCCGGTGGCCAGGATGATATGCGGCGCCTTCAAGGTGGCGACCGGCTTGCCGTCCTTCTCCACCGCGAGGGTGTTCTTGCCGGCGAGCTTCGCCTGCCCATCGAACACCGTCACCTTGTTCTTCTTAAGCAGGAAGCCCACGCCGCTCGCCAGCTGCTTGGCGACGCCGCGCGACCGCTTCACCACCTTTTCCAGATCGAAGCGGATATTGTCGGCCGCGAAGCCGAATTCGCCGAGATTGTGGAGCAGGTGGGAGATTTCGGAACTGCGCAGCAGCGCCTTGGTCGGGATGCAGCCCCAGTTGAGGCAGATGCCGCCGAGATGCTCGCGCTCCACCACGGCGGTCTTCATGCCGAGCTGGGCGGCGCGGATGGCGGCGACGTAGCCACCGGGGCCACCACCGACGACCACCAGATCGAATGCTTGCTCGGCCATGGGGTTCATTCCTTCGCTAGAGCAGATTTTCAGGATTGGACGTTCAGGCGTGCGCGAGGGCTTCCAGGGCACGGCCCGTCAGCCGCTGCCGTGTCCATCCGTCCCGTGGGTGGGCGCCGATCGAGCGGTAGAACCGAATGGCCGGGGTGTTCCAATTGAGCACGTCCCAATCCATGCGGCCGCAGTCTTGCGCCACGGCGCGCTGGGCGAGGAAACGGAAGATCATGCGCCCGATACCTGCCCCGCGATGGGCGGGGTCGACGAAGATATCCTCTAGGAACAAGCCGTGCCGCCCCTGGAAGGTGCTGAAGTTATAATACCATAGCGCGAAGCCGACCGGGCTGCCCGCAATCTCCGCCAGCAGCGCCTCCGCCCGGGCCGGCGTTCCGAAAAGGGCGGCGCGAAGCCCATCCTCCGTCGCCGTCACCTCGTCGCCGAGGCGCTCGTACTCGGCCAAGGCCATGATGAGGCCGTGGATGGTCGGCACATCCTCAATCGTCGCCATGCGGAGGACCGCAGCGGCCATCGTCATGCCTCTCTCCCGCAGCGCATCCGACCGGATCGGGTCAGAGCATCAGGTTGAGCGGTTCCTGGATGATGGCTTTGAAGGCCTGCAACCATTCCGCCCCAAGCGCGCCGTCCACGACGCGATGATCGACGCTGAGGGTCGCACTCATCACCGTCGCGACCGCCAGCGCGCCATCCTTTACCACGGGCCGCTGCTCGCCGGCACCCACGGCCAGGATCGCCGCCTGCGGCGGGTTGATGATGGCCTGGAAATCCTTAACCCCGAACATACCGAGGTTGGAGACCGAGAAGCCGCCGCCCTGGAATTCCTCGGGCTTCAGCTTGCCGGCGCGGGCGCGGAGACCCAGATCCTTCATCTCGTTGCTGATCGTCGCCAGGCCCTTCTGATCGGCGCGGCGGATGATCGGCGTGATCAGCCCGTCGGGGATCGCGACCGCCACGGAGACATCCACATCCTCATAGAAGGCGACGCCTTCCTCGGTGAAGCTCGCATTCACCTTGGGCACGCGGCGGAGCGCGATGGCGGCGGCCTTGATGATCATGTCATTGACCGAGAGCTTGAAGGCGGCGGCGCCGTCCTTGGCCGAGCGGGCGTTCAGCTCGCCACGCAGCTTCAGCAGCGCGTCCAGCTCGATATCCATCGTCAGATAGAAGTGCGGGACGTTCTGCTTGCTCTCGGTCAGGCGCTTGGCGATGACGCGGCGCATGCTCGTATGCGGCACGAGCTGATGCGGGGCGGTGATCGCCGCCGCGCGGGCGGGTGCGGGTGCCGGGGCGGGCTTCGCGGCGGGAGCCGGCGCGGCTGCGGCCGGAGCAGCAGCGGCTGCGGCTGCGGCTGGCGCGGTTTTCGCCGCCTCGACATCGGCACGAACGATGCGCCCGTTGGGGCCGCTGCCCTTGATGCCGCCGAGTTCGACACCGATCTCCTTCGCGATCCGCTTGGCAAGCGGCGAGGCAAAGATACGCTCGCCGCTGTCGCGGCCATTCACCTGGCCGCCGGTGGCGGCTGCTGCCGCCGGTTTCGGTGCCTCGGCCGTGGCCGGTGCGGAGCTGGGCGCGGCTGCCGGCGCCGCAGCGGGGGCTGCCGCATCGGGCACCGCCTCGCCTTCCTGAACCAGGATCGCGATCGGCGCGTTGACCTTCACCCCTTCGGTGCCATCGGCGACCAGGATCTTGCCCAGAACGCCCTCATCCACCGCCTCGACCTCCATAGTCGCCTTGTCGGTCTCGATCTCGGCGATGACGTCGCCGGCCTTCACGGCCTCGCCCTGCTTCTTCAGCCAGCGTGCCAGCGTGCCCTCCGTCATCGTCGGGCTCAGCGCGGGCATGAGGATATTAATGGCCATCGACCTGCTCTCCCTCAGACGATCTTACGGACCGCATCCACGACCCAGGAGGGCTGCGGCAGCGCCAGCTTCTCCAGATTGGCGGCGTAGGGCAGCGGCACGTCCAGCCCATGCACGCGCACCGGCGGCGCGTCCAGCCAGTCGAAGCAGTGCTCCAGGATCTGCATCGCGACCTCGGCGCCGATCCCCGCGAAGGGCCAGCCCTCTTCCACCGTCACCAGACGGCTGGTTTTCTTGACGCTCTCGACGATCGTCGCGGTGTCCAGCGGGCGGAGCGAGCGGAGATTGACGACCTCGGCGCTGATGCCCTGCTCGGCCAGGGCCTCGGCCGCCTGCAAGGCGACGCCGACCATGATGCTGAAGGCGACGATCGTGACATGCTCGCCCGGCCGCTCGATCTTGGCCTTGCCGATCGGCAGGACGAAATCCTCGGCGGTCGGGCACTCGAAGCTCTGGCCGTAGAGCATTTCATTTTCCAGCACGATGACCGGGTTCGGGTCGCGGATGGCGGCGCGCAGCAGACCCTTGGCATCGGCGGAGGACCAGGGCGCGACCACCTTCAGCCCCGGGCAGTGGGCATACCAGGAGGCATAGCATTGGCTGTGCTGCGCGCCGACGCGGGAGGCGGCACCGTTGGGGCCACGAAAGGTGATCGGCGCGCCCATCTGGCCGCCGGACATATAGAGCGTCTTGGCGGCCGAGTTGATGATGTGGTCGATCGCCTGCATGGCGAAGTTGAAGGTCATGAACTCGACGATGGGTTTGAGGCCGGTCATCGCCGCGCCCACCGCCATGCCGGTGAAGCCATGTTCGGTGATGGGCGTGTCGATCACCCGGCGCGGCCCGAATTCATCGAGCAGACCCTGGCTGATCTTATAGGCGCCCTGATACTGGGCGACTTCCTCGCCCATCAGGAACACATCGGAATCCGCTCGCATTTCCATCGCCATCGCATCACGCAGCGCTTCGCGTACGGTGGTGGCACGGGTCGGACCCCACTCCTTTTCCGGCGCCAGCGCAGCCGGGGCGGCCGCGGCCGGCTGAGGCGCGGCCGGCTGAGGCGCAACGGGCGAGGCCGTGGGGGCTGCCGGCGCAGGGGACACGGCCGGCTGAGGCGCGGCCGGCTGCGGCGCGGCGGCGGCCGCCCCGTCCCCGCCGATCTCGGCGATGGGCGTGTTCACGGCCACGCCCTCGGTCCCTTCCTCGACGAGGATGGAGGAAAGCTTGCCCTCATCCACCGCCTCGACCTCCATCGTCGCCTTGTCGGTCTCGATCTCGGCGATGACGTCGCCGGCCTTGATCTCCTCGCCGACCTTCTTGAGCCAGCGGGCGAGCTTGCCCTCGGTCATGGTCGGCGAGAGGGCCGGCATCAGAATTTGCGTCGCCATGGCGCTCAGGCCTCCACCAGGATGTCGGTCCACAACTCTTTCGGGTCCGGCTCGGGGCTGGACTGTGCGAAGTCCGCGGCATCCTGAACCACGGCTTTCACCGCATCGTCAATTTTCTTGATCTCGGCCTCATCCACGCCCTGCTCGGTCAGCAGATGGTGGATGGATTCGATACAGTCGCGCTCGCTGCGCATCTTCTGCACCTCTTCCCGCGTGCGGTATTTGGCGGGGTCGGACATGGAATGGCCGCGATAGCGGTAGGTCTTCATCTCCAGCAGGAAAGGCCCCTTGCCGGCGCGGCAATGCGCGATGGCCTGCTCGGCCGCCTCCTTCACCGCGACGACGCTCATTCCGTCCACTTGAAGCCCCGGGATACCCCAGGGCGCGCCGTTCTTGGAGAGATCCTTGGAGGCCGAGGCCCGCTCGACGCTCGTGCCCATGCCGTAGCGGTTATTCTCGATCACGAACACGACCGGCAGCTTCATCAGGGCGGCGAGGTTGAAGCTCTCGTAAACCTGGCCCTGATTGGACGCACCTTCGCCGAAATAGGTGACGGAGACGTTATCATTCCCGCGGTACCAGTTGGCGAAACCGAGGCCGGCGCCGATGGAGACCTGGGCGCCGACGATGCCGTGGCCGCCGAAGAACCCCTTCGCTTTGCTGAACATGTGCATGGAGCCGCCCTTGCCGTGCGAATAGCCGGTGGCGCGGCCGGTAAGCTCCGCCATCACGCCCCGCGCTTCCATCCCCGTCGCCAGCATATGGCCGTGGTCGCGATAGCTGGTGATGACCTGATCACCGGGCTTGAGCGCCGCTTGCAGCCCGACCACCACCGCTTCCTGCCCGATATAGAGGTGGCAGAAACCGCCGATGAGGCCCATGCCGTACAACTGCCCCGCCTTCTCCTCAAACCGCCGGATCAGAAGCATGTCGTGATAGGCGCGAAGAAGGTCGTCCTGACCCATTGATACCTCGGAGGTTTTGGTACGTTTGCGGGTAGCCGCTGCGAGGGCCATGTCATTCTCCCTGTCGTCGGTGCTGGACCGCGTGATCGGAAAGACTTTGCGACACCTAGCCATTCCGGCCATTTTCGACAAGTCGAGCGCCGGAAAACCCTTGTGGTGCAACGCAATATGCACGGTTAACCAAATTCCGGTTAAGTCACTGATCGGCCTGTTTGAACGTCTCCGCCCCACGCAGGACGTTGCCGGGAAGCGTCTCAATTCGAACGGTTGTTGCCGGTCTGCCCCCGAGAAGGCGCCGAGTGTTGCCGAGCTTCGCCTGTCGGCGGCAGTAGGCGCACGACCAGGGCGGAAAAGTGCCGGGCGAGGGTCAGGGAGCGACCACCGACCAGCTTTCCTGCATCTCGCGCGGCATGAAAATCTTGCCGCTCACGCTGTTTCGGCCGGCACCCTTGGCGAGATAAAGCTGCCGGTCGGCCGCCAGTATCCAGGCCGAGGGGGCAAGTTCGGGCGCGCATGTGCAGGTCGCTACGCCCACGCTGACGGTGACGAAGCTCGCCACATCCGAACCGCCATGGGGAATGCCCAGAGCCTCGACACGGCCACGGATGTTCCGCGCCACCTCCATGGCCTCCTCATGCGATGAGCCCGGCAGAAGTGTCGCAAATTCCTCCCCGCCATAGCGCACGGTGAAGTCAGCGGTTCTGCGCGCCGCGCGGCTGAGGGCGGCCGCGACCTGAACCAGGCACAGGTCGCCGGCGGCGTGGCCGTAACGATCGTTGAACCGCTTGAAGAAATCGATATCCATGATGATCACGGAGAGACTTTCCCCACTGACACTCAGCCGCCGATACTCGCTCGTCAGAATCGATTCCAGCCGCCGCCGGTTGCCAAGGCCGGTCAGCGCGTCGGTGATCGCAAGCTCGGCGAGCTGATCACGCATGCGCTTCATCTCAAGATGGTTGCGTATCCGGGCACGCACGATCGCGGGCGAGATCGGCTTGGTGATGTAGTCGATCGCGCCGAGGCCGAGGCCGAACAACTGGTCCTCCTCCTCACCGAGCGCCGTTGTGAAGATGATCGGAATATCGGCAAGCATCGCATCCGCCTTGATCTTCCGGCAGACCTCATAGCCGCTCACCACCGGCATCACCACGTCGAGCAGAACGAGATCAGGCATCACGGCGGGCAGCAGCGCATAGGCCTCCTCCGCCGATGTCGCGAAGCACAGTTCGTAATGATCCTCCAACACCGCAGATAGGATCTCGATGTTCGAAACCTCGTCGTCGATGATCAGAATGGTCGCGCGGTTCGGCATTACAGTTGCTCCCGCACCGGTTCGGGCATCGCCGTGATCTCATCGAGTTCGGCCAGCGCCGTGGCGAAATCGAGCGTTCCAAGCGCCTTGCGAACCGGCTCGATGCGGTGCGCCTCGGCGCTGTCTCCGAGCGACAGCCGCATATCGTCGAACACCTTGCGGGCGCGCAGGCTGCGCCGCCGGAGAAGCTCGCGCAGCTCGGCAAGCTGCGGGCGAACCGCCGCGTAATCCAGCGTGGCGGCCCGCCGCAGCGCGGGCGCGGCAAGATCGACAGGCTGGGGCACGTCAAGCGTGAGTGCCACGGAAACCGCCACCCCCATGGCGTCCTCCAAAGCGTCGAGCAGGCGGGGGATCTGGGCCAGATCATCCGTCGCGGCCGCATCCTCCAACTGCCGCGCGAGGTCGGCCACACGCCGGGCCTCCAGGGCGCTCGCAACGCCCTTGAGCGTATGGGCCAGGCGGCGCACCTCACCCCATTGCCTGGCGCCGGCAAATGCCCTGAGCCGCACCACCGCGTCCCCGTATTTACGCCCGAAATCGACGAGCAGCTTGCGGAGCAGCGGGCGCTTGTTGTTGACGCGAGACAACGCCGCCTGAATGCCGAAAGGCGGCAGCTCGGTGAACGGTTCCTCAGCGGGCAGACGCGCCTGTGTGGAGACCACGGCCGCCGGCGCATCCGTCATGCCGCGTTTCAGCCAGCGTTCGAGCGTCGCGACCAACAAGGCAGGCTCCAGCGGTTTGGCACAGTGGTCGTTCATGCCGGCATCCAGGCAATTCTGCCGGTCCGACTCATAGGCATGGGCCGTCATGGCGATAATGGGCAGATCCTGAGCGGAGAATCGCGCGCGCAGCCGGCGCGTCGCCGCGATGCCGTCCATTTCGGGCATTTGCACATCCATCAGCACGGCGGCGTAGCGCCCCTCGGCCGCCTCCACCTTCTCGCAGGCGATAAGGCCGTTCTCGGCCATGTCCACGACGAGACCGGCATCGGTCAGAATTTCGTGGGCCACCTCACCGTTGATCTCATTATCCTCGACGAGCAGAACCCGTGACCCGCGCAGCGCGGGCGGCAGCATCGGTATCGCATCTGCCGTGGCTTGGGCGGCCGCGTGGCTGGGCGCGGCCTCACCGGATAGGTAGGCCTGGATCGTTTCAAGCAGAACCCGCCGATCGAGCGGCTTGACCAGGAAGGCGGAGACGCCGGCCGCCGTCGCCTCCTCAATGGCTTCGTCCCGGTTATAGGCGCTCACCATCACCACGAGCGGCGTATGGGCGATGCCCGGATCGTCACGCAGGCGGCGCGCCGTTTCGATACCGTCAAGACCCGGCATCCGCCAATCAAGCAAGACGAGATCGAAGGGTTTCTCGCGCGAGGCGGCACGCAGAATGCTCAGCGCCTCGGCGCCGGAGGAGGCGAGTTCGACTGAGATCGACAGGCTGGCGAAGATCTCCTGCAGCAATTCGCGAGATGCCTCATTGTCATCGGCAACGAGAATCCGGCATTCCCGCAGCCGCTCGACCGTCATCTCGGGCAAGGCGGGTTCGCGGCGGCCGATGCCTAACCGGGCCGTGAACCTGAACGTGCTGCCGGCATCGATCCGGCTCTCCACCCGCAGCTCGCCCTTCATCATCTCGACGAGCTGCTTGCTGATGGTCAGCCCGAGGCCGGTGCCCCCGAAGCGCCGCGTCGTCGAGGCATCGGCCTGGGTGAAGGCGCGGAACAGGCCGGCGACTTGCTCCTCCGTCATGCCTATGCCGCAGTCACTCACCGCGAATGCGATCGTCGCCGCCTCGTTCCCGGTCGTGACCGGTTCGACGGTCAGCCGGATCTCGCCCGTGCTCGTGAACTTGATCGCGTTGCTGATCAGGTTGGTGACGACCTGATTGAGACGCAAGGAATCGCCGACCAGATGCTCGGGCGTGCCGGGCTGAATGTCGAAGACCAGGGCCAGCCCCTTCTCGGTCGCGCGGGGCGCGAGCAGGCCGTGGACGGAATCGAGGGCGGACCGCAGGTTGAAGGGCGCATGCTCCAGCACGAGCTTGCCGGCCTCGATCTTGGAGAAATCGAGGATGTCATCGATCAGCGCCAGCAGGGTCGTGCTGGCGAGACGGATCTTCGTGATGTAATCGCGCTGCTTGGGCGCCAGCTCGGTCCGCAGCGCGAGGTGGCTGAAGCCCAGGATCGCGTTCATCGGCGTCCGTATCTCGTGGCTCATATTGGCGAGAAACAGCGATTTCGCGACACTCGCGGCCTTGGCCTCCTGCGTTCGGGTGGCGACCGTCTCCTCCAGGCTGTCGTTATGGCGCCGAATCTCATCGCCCATCTGCTCGACGCGCCGAAAGCTTTCGACAAGACGGTTGCTCAGCCAGATCAACACCGCGCCTTCCAGGGCGACGATCGCGGCATGGAACAGCACGCGGCTGATCTCGGCGTCATTCGGGAAAACCGCCAGCGGCAGCAGAAGATCGAGCGCCAGGTGATGCAGGAGGATGGCGACGGAGGCGATGGCGACCGTCCACCAATCGCACCAGGCAATCAGCAATGCCAGCGCCGCGAAGAAATACATGTGCATGTCGAGCTGCCAGGGGTTTCCCTGCAGCATGTAGACAAGCAAGGCGGGCTCCCCCATCAGGGCGACGGCGGAGACGTAGCGGGTGGTGGGGCCGATGCCCCAGCGCCACCAGCTGAGCTGGTAGGCGAGCGCGAGCAGAAAGGCGATCACCAGAGGCGTGCCGAGGCTGTGGCCGACCACCAGGGCGACGACCACGACCACCGGCAGGTGCCCCCAAAGCAGACATGCCAGCAGCTTCGCGAAACGGGTGCGGAGCCCGATGATCTCGGCCATTAGTGTGATCCATCTCCAACGGCGAGGCCGGCACCGCAACCGCGCGCGACGATCGGATTGATGACGAGCCAGGCGCCCGCCTTGTACAGGGCGCGGGAGAAGCCCGGCGTGTCGGACGCGGCGATGACGATGTTGGGCAGCCAACCGACATCCACCAGCTCGCCACCCGCCCCGGCGACCCGTGCCGCCGCCGCTACCACGCCCACGCCGGGCGGAAAGAGGACGGCCAGTTGGCGCTGGTCCCGGCCCGGCAGAGCCGACAACACAGCGAAAGTCATCACGGTCAGAACAAGGAGAACACAAGCAGGTAAGAAATCTCCAAGCCGCGGCCCGCCATCGGCGGGATAAGATGCCACGGCCCTCCGGTCAGTCATGCCTTGCCTCTTTCCTGTAGAGGTGAACGCCCTTTCAGTAGGACAGTGCCCCAGCATTACCCCGGCCGGGCATTCTGTCTTCCAAAATCCAACTGTTTTCGTGCCATATCATTGTTTACAGTTATGTGGCTAGAGCGTGATGACTGAAGGCGGAATCATCGCCGGCCCCACCGCGCCCTACTCCCTCCGAACGCCAAACCCGGCCAGCGCCGTCAGAAGTCGGCCGGCGTCGAATGGCTTGCCGATGATCAGCGTGCGGCGGTCCTGCGCGAAACGCCGCCGGATCTCCTCCTCCGTTTCCCCACCGCAGGACAGGAGGATCGGCAGATCCTTGTGCGTCGCGCGAAGCTCCGTGACCAGCGCCTCTCCCGCCCTTTCGCTCTCCGGCAGGCGCGCATCCACGAGGACGGCATCGTAGCGCCCCTGGGCCGCCCGCACGCGCCCCATCGCCTCGGCGGCCGTGGCGGCCTCATCGGCGGCGAAGCCCGCGCTCGCCAGCGCTTCCCGGGCCACCATCCGCGCGGTCTCATCCGGTTCGACAACGAGTATCCGGCCGCTGCGGCCGGTATCGAGCATATCGGCGACCTTCTCGGCCAGGTCCTGATAGGTGAAGGGTTTGGCGATCATCTCGATCCCAGCGTCGAGCCGCCCGCCATGGACAATGGCGTTGCGCGTGTAACCCGACGTGTAGAGCACCTTGAGATCCTGCCTGTGCTCGCGCGCCCGGTCCACGAGTTCGCGGCCCGACATCTTCGGCATGACGACATCCGTCAGCAGAAGATCGATCTTCTGTTGCTGCCGCTGCAATATCCGCAGCGCCGCCGGGCCGTCACCCGCCTCCAGCACCCGGTAGCCGATCTCACGCAGGATCTCGACGGTATAGCTGCGGACATCGTCGTCATCCTCGACGACCAGAATGATCTGCTCCGCCCCCGCGCGGTCCACAAGCTGTTCGCGCTCCTCCTCCTCGGCCGCGCCGCTCATCAGCCGCGGCAGGTAGATCTTCACGGTCGTCCCGTCGCCCGGCTCGGAATAGATTTTCACATGGCCGCCGGATTGCTTGACGAAACCGTAGACCATGGAAAGGCCGAGCCCCGTGCCCTTGCCGACCTCCTTCGTCGTGAAGAACGGGTCGAAGACGCGCGCCAGGGTTTCCCTGGACATGCCGTGCCCCGTATCGGTCACGGCCATGACGACGTAATTGCCGGGTGCAACCTCGGCATGCGCCTCCGCATATTGCCGGTCGAGCCGCGCATTCCCCGTCTCGATGATCAGGTTGCCGCCTTCAGGCATCGCATCGCGCGCATTGACGACGAGGTTGAGGAGCGCACTTTCGAGCTGGTTCGGATCGGCCTCCACCCGCCACAGGCCGGGCGTGGAAACCGTTTCCAGGCGCACCGTCTCGCCCAGCGCGCGGTGCAGCAGATCGGCCATCCCCGCGACCAGACGATCGACATTGATCGACTTCGGCGCCAGCGGCTGGCGGCGGGAGAAGGCAAGCAGGCGCTGCGTCAGCGCCGTCGCGCGCTCCGCGCCCTTCTGGGCGCTATCCATCGCGCGGTTTGCCCGCGCCATCTCGGCGGCGGCCAGGGCGCGGCGCGCGATGTCGATATTGCCGCCGATAATGGTCAACAGATTGTTGAAGTCGTGCGCTATCCCGCCGGTCAGGTGGCCGACGGCCTCCATCTTCTGCGCCTGTCGCAGCGCCTCCTCCGCCTCCTCGCGCTGCGCGACGGCGCGGGTGACGCGCGATTCCAGCTCCTCGTTGATCCGGTGCAGCCCTGCCTCGACCGCGTGGCGGTGCTCGACATAGACCAGCACACCGGGAAACCGGTCGGGCACGCCGTCCGGGCCGAGATCCACCCGGCCGTTCGCCTCGATCCAGCGCAAGACGCCGGCTTGATCCAGCACCCGATACTCGCAGCGATAGGGGCCGCCGCGCGCCAGCGCCTCAGCCACGGCCTCCTCGACACGCGGCCGATCCTCGTCATGGATCGATGCCATCACAACCGAGAGCGGCACGCCCTGGCGGCAGAGTTCGGCATCGACGCCGAAGGTGCGCGCGAAGCGCTCATCCGCCGTGAAACGATCCGTCCGTGTCTCCCACACCCAGGTTCCCACAATCGCACCGGCATCGACCGCGATCTCCAGACGCTCGGCCTGCTCACGCTCGCGCGCCTCGCTCGCATGAATGGCGACGGCCGCCTCCCGCCTCACCCGCGCCATGGCGATGTTCGCGGCCACGCGCGCCAGCAATTCGCGCGCGGAGAAAGGCTTGACGAGGTAGTCGTCCGCGCCGGCCTCGAAGCCCTCGACCTTCTCGTCCTCGCCCGCGCGCGCGGACAGCATCACGACCGAAAGGTCCTGCAACGCCGGGTCTTGCCGCACCGCGCGCAGCAGGCCGTAGCCGTCCAGGCGCGGCATCATCACGTCCGTGACGAGAAGATCCGGCCGGGATGCTTTCAGCGCGGCGAGCGCTTCCACGCCATCGGACACGGCCTCCACCTCATAACCCCGGCCGGCGAGAAGGCGGCCGATATAGCCGCGCAGATCCGCGTTGTCGTCGGCGAGCAGGATGCGTGACCGCGCAACTATCTCCCCAGCCGCACCCGGGCCGGACCCGGCCGCCTCGCGCACGGCGGCGAGTTCGTCACTGAGGGTATCCGGCAGCCAGCGCAGCGCCTCTTCCGCATAGGAATGGGCGTGCGGCGTGGCGAGCGCGGGGTCCCGCTCGCGCGCGTCCAAGTCCGCGCCGCCGCCGCCGAACGGCACGGTGACGGTAAAGACCGAGCCCCGATCGACCTCGCTCTCGACCGTGATATGGCCGGCATGCTGCTTCACGAGTTCCTGCACCAAAGCGAGCCCGATGCCTGAACCCTCGAAACTGCGACCCCGCGCACCCTCGACCCGATGGAAGCGGTCGAAAAGCTTCGGCAGGTCATCGGCCGGAATGCCTGTGCCCGTGTCCCGGATGCGCAGATGGACAAGGCCACCTCCGCCCGCAGCTCGACCGCGATCGAGCCCTCGAACGTGAACTTGAAGGCGTTCGACATGAGATTGAGGACGATCTTCTCCCACATCTCGCGGTCGACAAAGACAGGCCCGGGCAGCGGCGGTGTGTCCACAACGAGACGGAGGCCCGCGCGCTCCGTCGCCGCTCTGAATGATGAAGCAAGGTCGGCGGTGAAGCGGGCGAGATCGGTGGGCTGGAAATTGGCGTGGGCGCGGCCGGCCTCGATCCGCGAGAAATCGAGCAGGGAATTCACCAGGCGCAGCAGCCGTAACGAATTGCGATGCGCGATATCCAGCCGCTGCCGCTGCGCGGCGGGAAGCCCATCGGCATCGGCCGCCAGATCTTCCAGCGGCCCCAGTATCAGCGTCAGCGGTGTGCGAAATTCATGAGATATATTCGAGAAGAATGTCGTCTTCGCCTGATTGAGCTCGGCGAGCGCCCGCGCCCGTTCGCGCTCGCGCTCGTATTCGTCGGCACGCGCCACGGCGGCGGCCACCTGCGCCGTCAGCAGATCGACGAAGCCGCCATAGCCGGCATCGACGACCCGGTGAGGGTTGAGCCCGGCGACGAGGAAACCGACCACGGCGCCGCCGTCGGCGCTCCGCAAGGGGGCGACGACCGCCCGTTCGGGAACCGTCTGCCAATGAGGGAGCGGCAGGTCACGCACCAGGCCGCGCGGGACATCCACGAGAATCGGCTTTCCGGCCGCGGCCTCCACGAAGGGCCAGGGGCAGGAAGGGTCGTCCATGTCGATACGCGCGGCGACCGACCGGCCCCCGCGATCGAGCCCATGGGCAGCGGCCAGATCGGCGGTCGTCGCCCCCCGATCAAGCCAATAGGCCAGGGCGAAGGGTATATCTCGCGGCTCATGGGCGAGGCCGGTTTCGAGGGCCGCCATCACCTCAACGCGGAAGAACGAGGCGCCGAACCGGCTGCCGAGATCGCGCAGCGTCGCGAGCTGCCGTTCGCCGATGACACGCTCCGTCACCTCGGCGACGACGCACAGCATGCCATTGGTCACGCCGCTGTCATCGGCCAGAGGCGAGTAGGAGAAGGTATGGTAGCTCTCCTCGGCGAAGCCCTTGCGCTCAAGATAGAGGAGGAGCGCTTCGTCCCAGGTCGCCTCGCCCTTGTTGAGCACATGCTCGATGCGCGGCCCGATATCGGGCCAGATCTCAGCCCAGACCTTGTCGGACCGGCTGCCGATGACCCAGTCGCGCTTGATACCGACGGTCGGCAGATAAGCGTCGTTGCAGAGGAAGGTCAGTTCCGGCCCCCAGGCCATCCACATCGCGAAACGCGATGTCAGCAGCACACGGACCGTCGCCCGGAGGCTCGACGGCCAATCCTCGGGCAGCCCGAGCGGTGTCGCTTGCCAGTCGCAAGCCCGCATCAGCGGGCGGACCTCACCGCTGCCGCCGAAAAGTTCAAAGGGGGAGGGTTTCGGCAAATTCGCGGCTGGGCTGGTCTCGGACATCTGAGGCTTTGGTCCCCGGCATCGACGCGACGCGCGGCGCGGCTTGCGTTCGGCAAGCCCGCGCCGGCGAACGAGTCCTATTTATAAGACCTTCGCATGTGTTGTAGAGCAGGTAGAAGTTTTACGCGGCTTGGCTAGATCCGGATGACGATCATCCGGACCGGGCCAGCGTCGCTATACATCACAGATCCGTGATGTCGCGCAATCGCGGGTCAGGCCGCGTGCGTGCCCGCGATATCGCGTGGCCGCCGGCCCCCTCGCCGATGAAGGCGAGGAAGGCCCTAGAGCAATATCGGATCAGGTGGAATCACCTGATCCGAAGATTTGCGATCTTAATCAAAAACGTAGAGGGGGATGGCGGGCGAATGCCAACCAATCCCGCTCTAGGAGTCGCTGAACCCGGCTTTCTCAGCTCCAGGCATGGAGCGGCGGGTTGACGCCATTGAGCGCATGGTTGCCGAGGATCGCGTATTTCCACCGCACCGGATCATGCAGCGTATGCGTCCGCGCATTGCGCCAATGCCTGTCGAGCGCTTCCGCCGCGAGCGTCGAGCGCGCGCCGGCGAGTTCAAACAGCTTGCTCGACGCATAGACGGAAAGTTCGGTCGAGAAGACCTTCGCCTCGGCGGTGGCGAGCTGAGCGGCTGCCACGGTCTCGACGGTTGGGTTGGCAACGGCGACATCGACCGCCGCGCCGGCACGGTCGAGCAGCGCTTCCGTCGCATGCAGCCGGAGCGTCAGATCGCCGATCGCCTGGATGGTGTAGGGGTCATCGGCCGCGCGATCCTGCCCGCTGTCGATCCAGGGGCGGGATTTGGCGCGGACGAAGGCGATGGTGTCATCGATCGCGGCCTTCGCGATCCCGGTATCGACGGCGGCCTGGATGATCTGGAAGATCGCGCCATCGGCGGTGGGGTTCGCATAGCCGAGATAGCCCGGCACGAGATGCGTTTTCGGCACCGCGACGCGATCGAGGATGACAGTGCCGCTGCCCGTGGTGCGCTGCCCGAAGCTTGACCAATCATCGATCACGGTGAGGCCCGGCGCATCACGCTCGGCGATAGCATACCAGGCGCGGCCCTGATCGTCCAAGGCTACGATCGGCACGAGATGAGCGAAGATCGCGCCGGTCGAATAGAACTTGCGGCCGGTGACGATGACATGGTCGCCCGCATCCTCGAACACCGTCTCGAAATCCGCTGCCCGCTTCGAGCCGAATTCCGAGAAGGCGTTGCCGAAGCGCACTCCGCGCAGAACCAGATCGAAGAGCAGCGCCTGCTGCGCTGGGTCGGATACGGTGCGGATCGCCGCGACCACGCCCAGATGGTTCTGCGGGATCTGCCCGATGGAAGGGTCGGCGGCCGAGATGATGGCAATCACGCGCGAGAGCGTGACATAGGAGACTTCGGGGCCACCGAACGCGCGCGGCACGTTGATGGACCAAAGGCCGCTCTGCGAGAACAGGTCCAGCTCGCGCACGGGCGCGATGCGGTCACGGTCCCGCGCGGCCGCACCTTCCGCGAAATCGGCGGCCAGGGAATGCGCGACCGCGATCGCCTCGGCATCGTCACGGATGATATGGGCCGGCTTGGTGGGGCGCGGCAGGCCGGGAACACCCGCGAGCGAAGCCTTCGCCTCCGTCGCCTGTCCGGCGGCTGGCTTGATGATGGTCATGCGACAACCTCTTGGATCTCTGGATTGGTATGGGTCTGTGTCGGCGGCTTCTCAAAGCCGAGATAGGCGGCGCGGATATCGGCGCGGCCGCGCAGCTCGGCCGCATCGCCTTGCAAGGTCACGCGGCCATTCTCCAGCACCGCGCCCCGATGGGCGGCACGCAGCGCCACGGCGGCATTTTGCTCCGCGAGAAGAATGGAAAGGCCCTGCTGCTGGTTGAGCGCCGTCAGCGCGCGGAAGATCTCGGCGACGACGATCGGGGCCAGGCCCATGGAAGGCTCGTCGAGAATGAGCAGACGAGGACGGGCCATCAGCGCGCGGCCGATGGCGACCATCTGCTGCTCCCCGCCCGAGGCGAGGCCGGCCACGGTCTTCCGCTTCGCCAGCAGCCGTGGAAACAGCGCATAGACCTGTTCCAGATCGGCGGCGGCCTCGGCCCGGCTCGATCTGCGGCCGAGCGCCCCGG
The DNA here is from genome assembly GCA_963745125.1 of uncultured Pseudomonadota bacterium. Lineage (GTDB taxonomy): Bacteria > Pseudomonadota > Alphaproteobacteria > Acetobacterales > Acetobacteraceae > Acidisoma. The sequence goes on along the minus strand of CAVUWB010000005.1, from coordinate 49,298 downwards.
TGCTCAGATTCTCCTCGACCGTCAGCGCCCGGAAGCAGTGGCGGCCTTCGAGCACCTGCACGAGCCCCGCGGAGACCAGGCTGCTGGTCGGCAGGTTCGTGGTTGGCCGGCCATCGAAGGTGATGCGGCCGCGCGTGAGGCGGCCGCGCTTGGCGCCGAGCAGGTTGGAGATGGCGCGGAGCGTGGAGGACTTCCCCGCCCCGTTCGCGCCGAGCAGGGCGAGGATTTCGCCCCGCCCGACCTGGAACGTCACCCCGCGCACCGCGAGGATCGCGGCGCCGTAGACGACCTCGACATCTTCAACCGTCAGCAGCGGGGCCGCGATGCTCATGATCGTCTCAGTTCGACGCTACGGTCTCTTTGGCGCAATCGCGCGGGGTGATGTTGTGCTCGGCCGCGTATTTATTCGCCGAAGCCTCGATGATCGGGCGCAGCACAGCCCAGTCCGGCGCGATCCAATCGCTGATCCGCACCCACTTCACCCCGTCCCACTGCTGGAAGGTCACGTAGCCATGGCCTTCATGATCCGAGCAGGTGACGTCGATGGAGTGGAACAGGCCTTCGGCGCCCAGCGCCTTCACCCGCGCGGGGTCAAGCTGCAGATGCTCGAAGCCCCAGCGCACTTCATCGCCGGTCAGCGTGCGGTCACCGAACTTCGCCTGGGCGATGCGGATCGCCTCGACATTGAGGATGCCGTTAACGATGCCGAGGTTGTGGTAAACGCTGCCGATGCGGGATTTGTCGGCGAGGTTGCCGAGGCCGGCGCCGTAGACGACCTTCTCGATCTGCTGGACGATCGGGTATTGCGTGCCGGTCGCCTGCGTCGTCAACGCGATATAGCCCTTCGCGGCATCACCCGCCGGGATCACGTCTTCCTCGGAATTGCTCCAGACATTGCCGATGATGTGGTCAGCCGGGAAGCCGATCTTCTGCGCCGTCTTCAACGCAACCGGATTCATCACGCCCCAGCCACGCAGCACCACGTAGTCCGGGCTGATGCGACGGATCTGCAGCCATTGCGATTCCTGCTCGGTGCCCGGCGCCGGCACTTCGATCTGCTGCACCTTGAAGCCGTATTTGGCGGCGAGGAGCTTGTAGATCGGCATCGTCTCCCGGCCATAGGGCGAGCCGTGATAGAGCACGACGATGGATTTGCCCGCGAGCTTATCATGCGCCGCCGACGCGGCTGCGATGAAGTTCACGATCGCCGAGCTTTCGCTGTACGGGTTCATCAACAGCGGGAAGACATAGGGAAACACCGCGCCGTCGGTGGAATCGGTGCGGCCGTGATCGATGGTGATCAGCGGCACCTTGTCGGCGGTGACGCCATCGATCATCGCATAGGCGATGCCGACGCTCAGCGGGTTCCAGGCGGAGGGGCCGGGCATATGGGTCTTCTGCCGCTCATAGCATTCGACGCCGCGCTCGACGATATATTGCGTCTCGCACTCGTCTCCAGGTCAGCTTCACGCCGTTGACGCCGCCATCACGGATGTTGATGAGGTTCATGTAGTCGATGAAGCCGCCGAAGAACCCGGTGCCGCCGGCGGCATAGGGGCCGACGCGATAGCTTTGCAGCGGGAAATACTGCTCCGGCTGCGCCGCATGGGCGACGATGGGGGCGGCGACCGCCAGGGCAACGGCACCGGCCAGGGCCGTTGCGCGCAGCAGCGCGGCCAGCCTCTCGGATATACGCATGAAAAAAATACTCCGTGTGATAAGCTTTGAGTGGTCAGAGCACGCGGCGCCGCAAACGCAGCCGCGCGAGCAAGGCGGAAAGACCGGCGGGTTCCACCCGCAGGAAGAAAATGATCAAGCGCGCCGAGGATGATTTTCTCGACGAGATCGACGAGGCCGCTATCGAAGCCTGGCCCCAGCACGGCCGCGCCGAGGCGGGACAGCAGCAGCGGCAGCACCACGATGAAGGCGGCACCCAGGAAGGCACCGCGAATACTCGCGAGGCCGCCGATGATGATGACGAAAAGGATTTGGAAGGAGCGGTCGAGATCGAAGCCGTCAGGCTCGATCGTGCGCAGATAGGCGAAGGACCAGAGCACACCGGCGACGCCGATATAGAAGCTGCTGACAGCAAAGATGAAAAGCTTCGTGCGCAGCACCTTCACGCCGAACACCCGCGCGGCGAGTTCGCTGTCGCGGATCGCGATCAGCGCCCGCCCGGTCTGCCCAGAGACCAGACGCATGGCGATGAGGGTGAGCACCGCGACGACGCCGAGGCAAAGAAGATAGCGCCGCACCGGCGTATCGAGCGACACGCCGCCGATGACGCATCGCCGGCGGGCTGATGACGCCGGAGGTGTCATCATTTGAAAACCAGCTGACATTCGTCAGCGCCCATTGCACGAAGAACTGCGTCGCGAGCGTGGCGACGGCGAGGTAGAAGCCGCGCAGCCGGAGGCTCGGCAGGCCGAAAACAATGCCGATGGCGGCGGCCGTCAGCCCGGCGAGCACAAAGCCCGCGAGCAAGGGCAGGCCCGGCACGCGCAGCAGGAAATTGTAGCCGGCGAAGGCGCCCACGGCCATGAAGGCGGCACTGCCGAGCGACACCTGGCCGGCATAGCCGGTCAGGAGGTTGAGCCCCAGCGCCGCCAGGCTGATGGCCAGGAACGGCGTCAGGATCGCGTCGAACAGGTAGTCGGAGTGGATGAGCGGCACGGCCAGGGCGAAAACCAGCAGCAGGATAGCGGGCGGCAGATAGCCGCCGAGGCCCGGCAGGCGGGCCGCCGTTCGCGAACGCTCTAGAACGGTACTGCTCATTGCCTAGACCCTCTCCACGAGTTTCTGGCCGAACAGCCCCGAGGGCCGCACGAGAAGGAAGCCGAGCGCCACGACATAGGCGATCCAGCTATCGATGCCGTCCCCGATGATCGGGCTGAGATAGACCTCGGCCAGGTTCTCGCTGGCGCCGATGATGAGACCGCCGATGATGGCCCCGGCGATGGAATCGAAGCCGCCGAGCACGAGAACAGGCAGGGATTTCAGCACCACGAGCGAGAGCGAGAATTGCACGCCCGTCCGCGCGCCCCAGAGCAGGCCGGCGACGAGCGCCACGATGCCGGCCGTCGCCCAGACCGCCGCCCAGATGCGCGGCAGCCGAAGGCCGGTGTTGAGCGCGGCATACTGATCCTCGGCCGCCGCGCGGAAGGCGAGGCCGGTGCGCGTGTAGCGGAACAGCACCGTGAGCCCGACGACGAGTGCGGCCGCTACGCCCGCGCAGAAAAGATCGAAGCGGCTGACGAGCACGCCGGCGATCTGAATGGGTAAGTCCTCGATCCCGAGATCGAGGCCATGAACCTGCGTACCCCAGACCAGCTCGGCGCCGCCCTCGATGATATAGGAAAGGCCGAGCGTCACCATGAACAGGGTGATCGGCGGTTGACCCGCCATCGGCCTGAGCACGAAGCGTTCGATCGCGATGCCGAGCACGACCATGATGGCAAGCGTGATCAGCAGCGCCACCGCGAAGGGCATGCCCTTTTCATGCAGGCTGACGAAGGTCAGCGCCGCGAAAAGCAGCATCGCGCCTTGCGCGAAGTTCAGCACGCCCGATGTCTTGTAGATCAGCACGAAGCCAATCGCGACGAGCGAATACATCACGCCGACGGCGAGGCCCGCGACCAGAACCTCGAAGAAAAATCCCCAGGCGCTCATGCCGCGAGCACCGCGTCATCGCCGTCGCCTTCATGGGCCACGCCCAGATAGGCGTCGATGACATCCTGATTGGCCTGGATCGCAGCGGGCGTGCCTTCCGCGATGCGGCGGCCGTGGTCGAGAACCGTGATGTGATCGGACAGATCCATCACCACCCCCATATCGTGTTCGATGAGAATGATCGTCGCCCCGCTTGCCGCATGGGCGCCGCGAATGAAACCGATCAGCGTCGCCTTCTCACCCGCCGTCATGCCCGCCATCGGCTCGTCGAGCAGCAGCAGGCGGGGCGCGGCGATGAGCGCGCGGGCAAGTTCCACGCGCTTCTGAATCCCGTAGGGAAGTGTCGTGACCGTCCTGTCCCGCACATCGGTGAGATCAAGCCGCGCCAGGATCTGGCGTGCGCGGTCCCGCGCGCGGGCCTCCTCCCGCCGGGCGCGCGGGCTGCCGATGACCTGCCCCCAGGATGTCGCCCGCGCTTCATGCGCAAGCCCCATCATCACGTTCTGGGTGACGGAAAGGCCTTTGAACAACACGATGTTCTGGAAGGTGCGCGTGATGCCGAGTGCCGCGAGCCGATCCGTCCGCACCCGTGGCAGCCGGCGGCCATCGAGCCGTATCTCCCCCGCGTCGGGCCGGTAGATTCCGCTGATCACGTTGATCAGCGAACTCTTGCCGGCGCCGTTGGGGCCGATGACGGCGTGGATCTCCCCGGCGCGCACGTCGAGATCGACACCCTTGAGGGCGCCGATCCCGCCGAAGGAGAGTTTCACGCCCGCCAGGCTGAGTGCATGGCCTGCCATGGGAATGTCCGGCCCAGCCTCAAGCGGCCCGGGCGCGGCCGCGCGCTTCCTCAAGCTCGCGCACCAGCGGCAACACACGCTCCCCGAAATAGGCCACCTCCTCCTGGAAATGCAGGAAGCCGCCGAGCACGAGATCGACGCCGATATCCTTGAGCGCCACGATGCGCTCGGCGATCTGGCGCGGCGTGCCAATCAGGTTGGTCTTGAAGCCGTCATTGTATTGCACGAGGTCCTTGAAGCCGGAGTTCGACCACATGCCCTGCCCCTCGGGGCTGGCCTGGCCCGCTTCCTTCACCGCGCCGCCGAAGGCATTCACCGCTTCCGGGTCCGCCTGGTCGATGATGGAGGCGAGAACAGCCTGCGCCTCCTCCTCCGTGTCCCGGGCGATGATGAAGGCGTTGACGCCGAACCTCACATGCCGGCCGTGCGACGCCGCGATCGCCTGCACATTCTCGATCTGCTGCCGATGGCCGTCCGGCGTATTGCCGTTCATGAAGTACCAGTCGGAGACGGTGCCCGCATTCTCCTGCGCCGCGCGGGAATTGCCGCCCTGGAAAATCTCGGGATACGGCTTTTGCAGCGGCTTCGGCTTCAGCGTGAACTCATGCGCCTTGTAGAAGGCGCCGTCGTAGTTGAAGTTGTCCTGCGACCAGATCCCCTTCACCACCTCGATGAACTCGCGGGACCGCTTGTAGCGCTCATCATGCGGCAGCCACGGCAGGCCGAGCGCCTCGTACTCACCCGCGAACCAGCCGCTGACGACATTGATCGCCCAACGCCCGCCGAAAAGCTGGTCGGCGGTCGCGCCGAGCTTGGCGACGACATGCGGATGCCAAGGGCCGGGAAGGATCGCCGCGATCACCTTCAGCCGCGTGGTATTCGCCAGCAGCGCGGTGGAAAAGGTTGTCGATTCATGCTGATACTCGGCGCCGTAGCTGCCGATGAACCGGATCTGCGACAGCGCGTAATCGAACCCGGCCGCCTCCGCGATCTGCGCGAGCTTGACGTTATAGGCGAGATTCCAGTCGGTCCGCTGCGGAACCTTGCTGACAACGAGCCCTCCCGAGACATTCGGCACCCAGTAGGCGAAGCTCAGCGGGTCATTCCCGTTCGTCTGTCCGGTCAGCCCGTTCGTCATGGCGGTCTCCCTCTTCCTCTGCACCGCAGCCCTGCGGCCGTGGCATATTGCACTATAACTGATCGCATAAATGTCGGCCTACGCGGTGCGGTTTGCGATATATGACAGGGACCGTCAATACAATAACGTAACCGTGATGCGTTTTTCTAGAAATACTATTCTACACGAGCAAATCAACCGTGCTTCCGGTGCCCTCGTGGTGGCGAAGAACGGCGGTCACGTCGCCACGTGCTGGCCGGGACGCCGTGACCGCCCCGCGCAAGACCGCCGCGCAGGCGCCGCCGCGCGCGGGCGCGGTTTCCGGCGTTTCGTCCCGCATATCGGCCGCCGCGAACGCGCGGCGCACAAGGCCGGCCATGAGAAGATGGGCCAGAACGGGTGAGGAGGTGATGGGCATGAGGGGTCATCCTCCGCGAGAATTTTGCGATCGGTTGTCGTTATTTTTTCTGGCAGCCTGAGTCAGACCCCAGGCGGGACCTCCTCCGGCCGCCATACCGTGGCAAATCGCTACCGACACGCCGCCGCCGCCAAAATCTCTCTCATATTACACACTAGATATTAGTATATAATATGTTACACGATTTTCAGTAGGATTGAAAACATCTAATCGCGCCTGAGCGTAAAAACGCAATCGGAGGGAGAGAATGCCGGGTCGCTTCGGCGCCACGACCGGCCACCCTGCCCGGCATGCCCACCCCGCGCCGCGCGATCGGCCGCCAAGGTTTTCTGAGTTGTCTACACAACTCACCACGGCACCGGGCGACAGCCGGCGCGCTCGTGGCGAAACACTTTTTAGAGCGTGATGACCGAGGGTGGAAACACCCGGAGGTCTGAATCACGCTCTACGATATTGATGAGAGACCGATTCACGCTCGGGGTGCGATCGCGCAGCAATTCCACCCCGGGCGATCGGGCTCTAGGGTCGCGGATTCCCTCATTCTTGCGGATTTCCTGCCCGACCTCGATAATGACGGAAGCAGAAGGCAGGATCGACGCATCGATGCGGCATTTCACCATCGCGATCATTGGCGCGGGATTCAGCGGCACGCTTCTCGCGCTGCATCTCATGCAGCGCTGTCCACCCTGCACGCGCGTCCTGCTTATCGAGCGCAACAGCCAGTTCGGCCGCGGCGCGGCCTATGCGACCAGCAATCCCAGCCATCTCCTCAACGTACCCGCGGGCCGGATGAGCGCGTATCAGAACCGGCCCGGCGATTTCATCGATTGGCTGCACCGGCTTCCACCCGAGGAACTGGAGAGCGTGCCGACCCCGGGAAGCTTCGTGCCCCGGCATTTCTTCGGCCGCTACATCCGCCACCTCCTGAACCAGGAGATGAAGCTCGATCGCGGCAACGAGCTGGAATTGGTACGCGGCGTGGCGCTCGGCATGGAAACCAGCGCCCGGGGCATCACCATCAGCCTGGATCGGGACCGGCAGGTCGAAGCCGATCTGGCGGTGCTGGCGGTCGGCAATTTTCCGCCCGAGGCGCCCCCCGTCGCGGATCCGTCCTTCTATGACGGGCCGCTTTATCACGCCGACCCCTGGGCCCCCGATACGCTCGCCGAACTGGACCCCGAGGTTCCGGTGTTGCTCATCGGCACCGGCCTGACCATGGCCGATACCGTGATTTCCCTGCTCGATCAGGGGCATAGCGGGCCGATCGTGGCGCTTTCCCGTCGGGGGCTGCTGCCGCAGCGCCATGGCGGCGGCCCGCCGGGGGACCCAGGCGACATGCCGCCATTCCCCGCCGAACTCAATGCACTCTCCCGCCAGTTGCGGCTTTGCAGCCGGCGCAGCATGGAGGCGGGCGGAACCTGGCAGGCCATCATCGACCAGCTACGGCCCTTCACCGCCGATGTCTGGCAAACCATGTCGCTCACCGACCGGCAAAGATTCCTCCGCCATCTCCGCCCCTGGTGGGATACGCATCGCCACCGCCTGTCGGGCGAGGTGGCGACCCGCATCGCGACCGCCCGATCCTCCGGGCAGTTGAGCGTGAAGGCTGGCCGCATTCGCGCCTATCACCCCGAGGGCGCCGACCGGGTCGCGGTGGAGTTCCGTCGCCGTTTCGATGGCGAGATGGAGCGGGTAACGGCGGCGCGTGTCATCAACTGCGCCGGCCCGAGCGCCGATTACGCGCGCATCGGCGATGTTTTCGTGCGCTCGCTGCTGGAGCGGGGAATCGTTCGCCCCGACGCCCTGAAGCTCGGCCTGGATGTCACCGCCGGCTGCGCCCTGCGGGACCAGAATGGCCATATCGCGCGCCGGCTTTTCGCTGTCGGGCCGGTGACCAAGGGGACGTTCTGGGAGATGACGGCCGTGCCCGATATCCGGCAGCAATGCGAATTCCTCGCCGGCCATATCGCCACTCAAATCCCGCTGCGCGCGGTCGCACCATAGCATTCAGCCTCATGCGGCGGCGGATCGCCGCATGAGGCTGAGTATCCGCCCGTCGATGACAAGCAGCCCGCCCGCGATCAGTATCATCCCCGCGAATTGGCCGGGGCCCAGTGCCTCGCCGAGGATGAGCGCGTTCAGCAGCACGCCGCTGACCGGCACGAGCAAGGTAACGAGCGAACTGTTGACCGCTCCACCCGCCGCCAGGATACGAAAGAACATGATGTAGCCAAGCGCCGTGCAGAGAAGCGCGAGGGCGATCAGCGCCAGCCAGATCTGAGCGCTGGGCATCGGCAAGAGCCACGGCCGATCCGCGAAGGCCGCTATGGGCAGCATCATGCAACTGCTGGCCGCCGTCTGGCCGAATGCCCCGACAGCGGGCGTCACACCCATAGGCCGAAATCGCCGCCCGAAGACGCCTGCGAGGCCATAGGATAAAGCCGCACCCAGGCAAGCCAGCATGGCGGCGAGAGATGGGCCTGCGCGCGCCAGCAGGCCGCCGCCGATGAGTATCGCCACGCCTGCGAAACCCAATAAAATTCCGCCTAGTTTCCGCGGCGTGATCCGCTCATCGCTCGTCATCCAATGCGCGGCGAGCATCGAAAAGATCGGCGTGGTGGCATTGAGAATGGAGGCGAGACCGCCGCCGATGCGGGTTTCACCCCAGAACAGCAGCGTAAACGGAATGAGATTGTTCAACAGCCCCATGCCGAAGAAGGCACGCCAGACCGCCGCATCGCGCGGAACCGGAATCCGGCGGATTGCGAGGTAGCCGGCCAATGCCAGCGCCGCCAGCAACACGCGCCCGAAGACGAAGGTCAGCGGCGGCAATTCGCGCAACCCGATCTTGATGAACAGGAAAGAGCCGCCCCAGAGCACGGAGAGAAGCAGGAGCAGAGCCCATTCCGTGGCTCTCATTCTGGGCGCTTCATCCATGGCACGACCTGAACTGAGATGATGCGGCACGTTATCGAAGGCGAGGTCGTCACGCTCGCCGAATTCGGACCTCATTGTTCCCGCCAATCTTCGGCCACCGGCAGGAGGAACGAGAACCTCCGGCCGGCGTCTCATCCTCGCCGTCTCAAAGCGGGCGCGAAACCTCGAAGGTTGCTACATCAAGCATGAAGCTGCCGTCGGGTTCGATAGCGAAATGCCGTCGTACCGGCTCGGCCATGGCGGCCTGCAGGGCGCGGATCGCCGCCGCCAGCGCATCCGGGGTCCGCATGCGCGCTATCCAGGTGGCGAAATCCATCCGCAGCCGGTGCGTTCGTGATGCCTGCGTCACGAAGCCCGCACTGGCGAGCGCCGCCTCCCACTCCGCCCGCGCGTAGTCCCGCACGTGGGAGGTGTCGCGCAGCACCTCGACCGCCTGGATATAGGTGTCGAGCACGGGCGCCCCGGGCGAGATCGCGTCGATGAACACACCCTGGCCACCGGGTTTGAGAACGCGGAAAGCCTCCCGCAAGCCCGCTGCCCAGTCACTCCAATGATGCGCGCTGAAGCGGGAGACCACCCAGTCGAACCCGCCATCGGCGAAGGGCAAGGATTCCGCCCGACCCTGTTCGGTGCGCAGATTGCCGAAGCCGCGCTCGGCCGCCGCGCGGGCCACCACCGCCAGCATGTCGGAGGAGAGGTCGTAGGCGATCACCTCCGCCACATGCGGCGCGGCGGCGAAGGCCATATGGCCGCCACCACAGCCGAGATCGAGCAGCCGGGCCTCCCCCTCACCCTCCAGCCGTGCGGCGAAAGCGGCGAGATCCGCCCCTTGGGCGTGAACCGCGCTGTGCAGATAGGCCTCCGCCCGGGGGCCGAACTGCGCCGCGACGACGCGCGCCTGATCGGTGCCGCTCATGACGCCGCCCCTTGGTCGGCGACCGCGCGGTTGGCGGCGCTCAGCACGGCCCGCATCGAGGCCTCGCCGCTATCCACATCGATGCCGACGCCGAAGACCGACCGGCCATCGGGCAGCACGCATTCCACATAGGCCGCCGCCTGCGTGCCGGAGCCCTGGCCGATGGCGTGCTCGTCGTAATTGACGATGTCGAGCGCGATGCCGCAGCCCTTCTTGAGCGCATCGACAAAGCTCGACAGCGGGCCGTTGCCCTGGCCGGTGATGGTGCGGCTCTGCCCGCCGACCTCGACACGCCCGTTGAACACGCGCGGGCTGCCGGCGCGATCGGCGCCCGAGACCGTGTAGTCGATGAGGGCGAAATGCCCCGCGCCCTCCAGCCCGTACGTCCGCCGGAAGGCGGCGACGATATCGGCCGTGGTCAGTTCGCGCCCGGTGCGGTCGGCAATCTCCTGCACCACGCGGCTGAAGGCGATCTGGAGCCGGCGCGGCAGGCGCAGCCCTTGGTCCTGCTCCAGCAGCCAGGCGACGCCGCCCTTGCCGGACTGGCTGTTGACGCGGATCACCGCCTCATAGGTGCAGCCGATATCGGCCGGGTCGATCGGCAGATAGGGCACTTCCCAAATCTGGTCGTTCTGGTGCGGCCGCGCCGCGAAGCCCTTCTTGATCGCATCCTGATGCGAGCCCGAGAAGGCGGTGAAGACCAGTTCGCCCGCATAGGGGTGGCGCGGATGCACCGCGATCTGGTTGCAGTGCTCGACCGTGTGAACGACGCGGCGGATATCGGAGAAGTCGAGGCCGGGATTGATGCCCTGCGTATAGAGGTTGAGCGCCATCGTCACGATATCGACATTGCCGGTGCGCTCGCCATTGCCGAAGAGGCAGCCCTCCACGCGGTCCGCACCCGCCATCAGCGCCAATTCCGCCGCCGCGATGCCGGTGCCGCGATCATTATGCGGATGCACCGAGATGATCGCGCAGTTCCGCCGCGTCATGTGCCGGCAGAACCATTCGATCTGATCGGCATAGATATTCGGTGTCGACACTTCCACCGTCGCCGGCAGGTTGAGGATGATCGGCCGCTCCGGTGTCGGCTGCCAGACATCCATCACCGCCTCGCAGACTTCCAGCGCGAAATCGGTTTCGGTGAAGCTGAAGGTTTCGGGCGAGTATTGATAGGTCCAGATCGTGCCCGGCCGCTCATCGGTCAGTTGCTTGATGAGCTTGGTGCCGGAGACCGCGAGCGCGATGGTGCCGGCGCGGTCCTGGTTGAAGACGAGGCGGCGGAACAGTTCGGAGGTCGCGTTATACAGATGGACGATGGCGCGGTGCGCGCCGTCCAGGCTGTCGATGGTGCGGCGAATCAGCTCCTCCCGCGATTGGGTGAGGACCTGGATGGCGACATCCTCGGGGATCATGCCCCCTTCGATCAACCCGCGCACGAAATCGAAATCGGTTTGGGAGGCGGAGGGGAAGGCGACTTCGATCTCCTTGAAGCCGGTTTTCAGCAGCAGATCGAAGAAGCGGCGCTTCCGGTCGCCGTCCATCGGGTCGATGAGGGATTGGTTGCCGTCGCGAAGGTCGACGGAACACCAGCGCGGCGGCTGGGTCATGCGCCGGCTGGGCCATTGGCGGTCGGGCAGGTCTATGGTCTCGAAGGGCCGGTATTTCGCGGCCGGGGCGCTCAGCATCATGGGGGCGCTCGTCTCTTTCTGGAATGATAGGTGCGATCGGGTTGTGTCATCCGGCCAAGGCTACGGTCGCGCGGCCTGGCGGTCAGCCAGCGCGACCGCGAAGAAGTCGGAGCCCGAGCGGCAGGCGCCCTTGCTGCGAAGATTGGGGATAGGAGTCCGGACGGGTCATCGAGGAAACTCATCACGACGCGGAAGGCAATGCGCGGCAGGCGCGCGGGGGCAGGCACGGCCCGGTCAGGGGGCCGTGGTGGTAAGTCGCCCAAGAAGCGCGACGGCGCTCACAATTTTGCCAAAAGTGGTCATGCGGCAGCCAGCCTGCCCGTATCGGCGGCGCGCGACAAGCGCATAGCCGCGCAAGGGTCCCATGCGCTCATTCAGGCAACCTGTTTCTGGGGGAGCGTCCGCGCCAGATGGCTCAGCGTCTCCTCCTCCAGGTCCAACTCCTCGATCAGCAGTTGCACCGCCTCGTCATTGATGGCGTCGCGCCGGCGCAGCGCGCGCATCTCCGCCCGCTCCGCGCGCACGCCGCGCAGACGCAGCGCGACCTCCACCCGCTGATCCTCCTGCGCCTGCTCCTGGTTCGAATCCTCGTCATCCCGGCCCTGGAGCTTGAGGCGGTAATCGGCGAGCACCCGGCCCGCCGCCTCCTCATACGCCGTGCGCGCCGCACCTTTGCGGCGCCCGAGGCCGGCGGGCATCCGCGCCTCGATCTCACGGATGGCGCCCTCCGCCATCAGGCGCCGCGCGGTGTCGATTTCCGCATCGACCCGGTCGATCTCGGGTGTCGGCAACCGCGCGATGAGCGGCGGCAGGGCGAGCACCGCGAGCAGCAGTGACAGGATGATGACACCGGCGGCGACGGAGATCAGCAGGTCGCGGTTCGGGAAGGCCTGGCCGTTCGGCAGCAGCAATGGCAGCGAGAGAATGCCGGCCAACGTCACCGCGCCCCGCACCCCGGCGACGGCGGTGGCGCAAATGGCGAGCAGGCCGGGAAACGGCAAAATCCGGCTACGCGCGCGGAGAATGCTGGAGCGTATGAAGGTCGCCAGCACCACCCAGATGAAGCGCAGCACCACCAAGGCGAAGGTGATGATGAGCATGAGCACCAGCAGATCCCAGGGCGAATGGCCGGAATGGGCCGTCAGCCGCACGCCTTGGCTCAGGATCGACGGCAGTTGCAGGCCGAGCAGCAGGAAGATGAGCCCGTTGAAGGCGAATTCCAGCGTGCTCCAGAGCGCGAAGGTCCGCCGCCGGATCGCCCCATGCGCGCCGCCGAAAGGGTCCATGAGATTGAGCGTCAAGCCTGCGGAAACGGCCGCCAGGATGCCGGACAGGCCGAGCGCGTTGGCGATCAGATAGGCAGCGAAGGGCAGCAGCATGATCAGGAGGATGTAGATCGACGCTTCCTCGGCGCGATTGGCGAGGACGTAGCGGTCAAGCTGGAAAAAGGCCCAGCCGCATCCCAGCCCCACACCGAGCCCGCCAAGGGCGACGATGACGAAGGTCACCGCCGCATGGGCCAGAGAGAAGGTGCCGGCGATGACGGCGGTGACGGCGAAATTGAAGGAGACGAGGCCCGAGGCATCGTTCAGCAGGGCCTCGCCCTGAAGGATGTGCATGAAGCGACGAGGCATCCGCCGGCCGTTCATGATCCCACTGAGGGCGACCGCGTCCGTCGGTGACAGCACGGCGGCAAGGGCGAAGGCGGCGGCCGGCGGCACGAAGGGCAGCAGCCAATGGACGAGCCGGCCGATGCCGAGGACCGTGAACAGCACGAGGCCAAATGCCAATGCGACGACGGGGACGCCGACCTCGCGCAGCTCTCGTTTCGGTATGCGATAGGCATCGGAGAAGAGCAGCGGCGGGATGAAGAGCAGCAGAAACAGCGACGGGTCGAAGGAGACGTGGAAGCCGAGCAGGTCGCAGAGCGCGCCGACTGCGATCTGCAACAGGGGCAGCGGCACGCGCACCGCCGTCACCACCAGATTGGTGATGGCGGTGATGAGCAGAAGCAGAAGAACCGTCGTCGTCAGATGCATGGACGCACGCGGAAGGCCGCGCTTCTTTTTGGGAAAAGAAGCAAAAACCTTCTTTCGTTACGAGGCGCGCAGCACACGGCCGGCGACGGCATCCAGCTTCGCGAGCAAAGCGGGGTCGCGATGAGAGGGCGCGGTGATGAGGCTATGCGCCAGCGCCCGGTCGCAGCCCGAGGAACAGAGGCCGCGCGGCTGGCCGACAGCGGGAAGCACGGCCTTCACCAAAGCGCGCGCATTGTCGGCATTCTCGAACAGGGTCTTCACGACCTGATCGACCGTCACCGCGTCATGGCCCTCACGCCAGCAGTCGTAATCCGTGACCATGGCGACGGTCGCGTAACAAAGCTCCGCCTCCCGCGCGAGCTTCGCCTCCGGCATATTGGTCATGCCGATGACGCTGCAGCCCCAGGAGCGGTAAAGAACGCTCTCGGCATAGGTCGAGAATTGCGGCCCCTCCATGGTGAGGTAGGTGCCGCCGCGCGTCACCGGCAGGCCGAGGCCCCTCGCCGCTTCCTCCAGCGCATCGCCGAGACGGGAACAGACGGGATTGGCGACGGAGACATGGGCGACGCAGCCGGCGCCGAAGAAGCTTTTCTCCCGGGCGAAGGTGCGGTCGATGAACTGATCGACGATGACGAAATGCCCCGGGGGCAGTTCTTCCTTCAGGCTGCCGACGGCCGAGAGCGAGATCACGTCGGTGGCGCCGACGCGCTTCATCGCATCGATATTGGCGCGGTAGTTGAGGTCGGTCGGCGAAACGACATGGCCCCGGCCGTGGCGCGGCAGGAAGACGCAGCGCAGCCCGTGCAGCCGGCCGAACAGAAGCTCGTCCGAGGGCGGACCCCAGGGCGTTTCCACCCGCCGCCACTCCTTCTCCTCCAGCCCCTGAATGTCATAAAGGCCGGAACCACCGATGATGCCGACCAGCGGCTCGGTGGCGGTGTCAGACGCAGTCTCAGGCACGAGGCAGAACTCCCCAGATCCGCCGCCGCAGCAGCGTGGTCAGGAACAAAAGGAAACCGAGAAACAGAATGACGCGGACGCCGTCCTGCCGACGTTCCTCCACGGTCGGGTCGGAGGCCCAGGCGAGGAAAGTTGTCACGTCGCGGGACATTTGAGGCACGGTCGCATGGGTGCCGTCAAGGAAGGTCATCTCCCCGGCGCGGAGCGGAGACGCCATGGCGATCTGGTTGCCCGGGAAGGCGGCGTTCCAGCTCCGGTTGGGAAAGAGCGTCACATCCGGCGGCGCATCGAGATAGCCGGTGAGGAGATGGTCGATATAGCTGGCGCCCCCGGCCCGTTGAGCGACGATCACGGAGAGGTCGGGCGGATAGGCGCCATAGGATGCGGCGCGCGCGGCCTCTGAATTGGGCCAGGGGTCGCGAAACGGGTCGGACGGAATGCCCGGCCGTGTCACGGCCAGGCCCGCACTGTCATAGCCACCCGGAACCTGGGCGGTCGCGGCAATGGCGGCGGTCTGCCCCGGGGTGAGGCCGATACCCTCCAGATCGCCATAACGCAGGAAGTTCATGGAATGGCAGGCGGCACAGGCCTGGGAATAGACCTGAAAACCGCGTTGCAGGGCCGCGCGATCGTAGGTGCCAAAGATGCCGGCGAAACCCCACTTCTCGGGCCGCGTGAAATTCTCGTTGTCCTGCGCGCGGGCGGCGTTCGTGGCCGCCAGAAGCCCGATAGCGAGCAGGGGGGCAATCACGGCGGCGCGGATCGGAAGGGCGCGCATCAGCCTGCCTCCTTCCCATGCGAGGCCGGCGGTGGCGGCAGACGCCCTGCCCCGCTGTGTTCCAGCAGCGCATCGACGCCGAGGCGATGGCCGAGGTCGAGATGCATGCCGGGCGTCTCGATGACGCCCAACAGCGGCACGCCGACCAGGAAGAACAGGAAGTACAGGAGCGTGAACAGCCGGTCGAGCAGCACCCAGCCGCTGGTGGTCGGATGGGCGCCGGCCCAGCCGAGCAGGATGACGACCACGAAGAAGCCGAACAGCGCCGGCCGGAAAAGCCGGCGGTGCCGCGCCCCCTGCATGGGCGACGGGTCGAGCCAGGGCAGCGCGAAGAGCACGGCCCAGCCGCCGACTACCAGAACCAGGCTGAGCAGCGGGCTCTCCGTGCAGCGGGTCATGGCGTAGAAGGGCAGCAGATACCATTGCGGCGTGATATTGGCCGGAACGACCAGCGGGTCGGCGGGCAGGAGATTGGCCGGCTGCTCAAAGGTATAGGGGATGAAAAAGACGATGACGGCGCAGACGATGAGAAAGGTCAGCAGGGCGATCGCCGCGCGCACCGTGTAGTACGGGTGGAAGGGCACCGTCTCCACCGCCGCCGCTTCCTCCGCCTCATTGCGGCGCCGGGCGCGCAGATGGGCCATCACCGCACCCACGATCGCGAAGGCGAAGAGGATGTGAAAGGTGTAGAAATGGGTGAGCGTCGCGCCGCCGATCCCGTCCGCCCCCATGATCCAGCGCACGATGTTGTGGCCGCCGAAGGGAAAGCCGGCGACAGCCTGCGACAGCGCCAGCGTGGACCAGTAGGACATCTGGCCCCAGGGCAGCAGATAGCCGGTATAGGCGGTGAGCATCATCAACATCAGCACGACGAGGCCGAGCATCCAGAACCGCTGCCGTGGCCTCTTGTAGGAGCCGTGGTAGAGCCCGCGCCCGACATTGACAAAGGCGATGACGAAAAAGATCGAGGTGCCCGACATGTGCATGAAGCGAATGAGCCAGCCATAGCTCACATCGCGCATGATCCACTGGATGGTCTCGAAGGGATGCTCGCCGACGGCGTAGTTCATCGCCAGGAACACCCCGGTCAGCAGCATGAGCGCGAGCGAGACAGCGGCGAGCAGGCCGAAGCTCCACAGGAAGCCCTGGTCGCGCGGAACGCGGCGCGCGCCGAAACCGCAGGTCGGAACTTGGTCGTCCGGCTTCCCGGTATCCTCTGCGAAGAGCATCGCCTTCCGCTCCCGTGATTGCGGCAGAACCCTTAGAGTTTGATCGCGTGATTCAGACCTACGGTGATCCCACCTCCGGTCATCACGCTCTAGCCGATGGTGATCGTGGACGGCGACGAGAAATCGTAAGGTGGCAGCCCGAGATTGGTCTTCGCCGGCCCCGAGCGGACGCGGCCCGCCGTATCATATTGGCTGCCGTCGCAGGGCGAGATCCAGCCGCCATAACGGCCGCGCGGGTCGGAGGGGTTGTTGCCGACGACGACGCAGCCATCCGGCCCACGGCCGAAGAGCACCACCCATTCCGAATGCCCGGTCTTGACGCGGGACGGGTCGGTCGCCGGGTCAGGCAGTTGCAGGATGTTGTAGTTCTGATCCGTGGTGATCTCCGCCGGAGTGCGATGGCGGATGATGATGGGCTGGCCCTTCCAGAGCACGGTGATGCCGGAGCCGGCGGGAATGCCGCCGATATTCACGGTCACAGCCGTCGCCGTCACGACGATGTGGGATGGGTCCATCGTGTCGAGAAACGGCCAGATCGCCATGCAGAGGCCGACGGCGGCCGTCGCCGCCAGGGTCATCTTCAGGAAATCCCGGCGCGGCCCCTCATGCGCGGCATGGGCCGACGCCGCTGTCGCCTCCGTCTCCAGCGCGGGAGCGCCCGGGGATGAGGCATGGTCGAATGGGGCGATCGTTTCAGTCGCTGGGCTAGCCATCAACCACCTCGATCCAGGACCGCGGCCAATCCGTTCGGCTTGTCATCTATACTAGAAGCCCCGGCCGATCCCTGGCAACAAGCGGGGTAAATGCCACAGAGATAAGGATTTCATCGCAATGTCCGACAGTTCCGCCGCCGGCCATGCCGCGCTGCGGCCGCGCGCCCAGGCCTGGTTCGAGTTGTTGCGGGACCGGATTTGCGAAACATTCGAGGCGATCGAGGCCGAGCAGACGGGCGGCCCGCTCGCCGGGCAGGCGCCCGGGCGGTTCGAGCGCCGGGTCTGGGCGCGCCCGACGCCGGACGGCGCCTCCGGCGGCGGCGGCGTGATGAGCGTGATGCACGGCCGCGTCTTCGAGAAGGTCGGTGTGAACGTCTCCACCGTCTGGGGCGAGTTCAGCCCGGAATTCCGCACGCTGGTGCCGGGCGCAGCCGAGGACCCGCGTTTCTGGGCCTCCGGCATCAGCCTCGTCGCGCATCTGCAAAGCCCGCTGGTTCCGGCCGTGCATATGAACACGCGCATGTTGATCACCCGCCACGGCTGGTTCGCGGGCGGGGCGGATCTGACGCCGATGCGGATGGACGCGCCGGACTCCATCGAGGACGCATCAGCCTTCCACGCCGCGCTGCGGGCCGCCTGCGACGCGCATGGGGCGGATTTTTATGCGCGGTTCAAGCAATGGTGCGACGAGTATTTCTACCTGCCGCATCGCCGCGAGCCGCGCGGCCTCGGCGGTATTTTCTACGACCAGCACAGCACCGGCGATGTGGAGGCCGATTTCGGCTTCACCCGCGATGTCGGCACGGCGTTTCTGGAGGTTTACGCGGCGATCGTGCGGCGGCGGATGAGGTCAGCCTGGACGGAGGAGGATCGCGCCCATCAGCTTGTGCGGCGCGGCCGCTACGTCGAGTTCAACCTGCTGCATGATCGCGGCACGCTTTTCGGCCTCAAAACCGGAGGGAATATTGAGGCGATCCTGATGAGTCTACCGCCTGAAGCCCGCTGGCCCTGAGACTGATCGAGACTGCTACTCTGGCGGCCATCCGCCGTCAGAGGATCTTCCCCTCAAAGGGCGGCAGGAGATCCGGCGCCTCGAACTCGATCACCCAGAGATCGGGGTCGAATCTGAGCTGGCGGTCCACATAGGCGTCGGCCTTCGCCTGGTCCACCGCCGCCTCTCCGGTCGCGCGCAGCCAGGCCAGCTCACCGCCCTCCCCGCGTGTCTGGGACAGGACGGAGACGCCGCCATCCCGGTCCCGCAGCACGACGAGAATGCCGCCGGCATCGGCATCCCCCCGGCGCAGCACCATGCCGGGCCGGCCATCCCTGTCCCCCAGGCGCAACGCCATCTGCACCCAAAGCTGCGCCTTCACGCGCGGTTCGGCCATCCAATGCTCCCCTTTCCTTTTGCGCGCGGCCGCCCCACCAACCCCGCGCGCGTCTTTGCGCGCGCCGGCTCTCAACTCACGCTTCGGTGAATGCCAGATGGACCGAAAGACGAGGAGGGTCTGATGGACCGGAAGATGACGGACTCACAGCGCGCCTATGAGCAGAAGCGCGCCGACAAGGCGGGGTTGAGCCTGGAGAAATGGCTTGCCTCCAAGGAGCGTGAGAAGCAGGAAGCGACCGCCGCCAAGAAGCCTGTCTCGCCGCCGAAGCCGCCGGGCTTGCTCTCCCGCCTGCTGGACCGCGCTCACAAGCCACTGAAATCAAAATCGGGCTAGAGCAGATCCCGATCATATGGAATCATCTGATCGGGTGAAGATGCTCGTAAAAACAAAGAGCTAGAGCGGTGACTGTGAGCGTAAGCGAATAGGAAACGCTCTAGTGCCCTTACCCCTCGGCGAGGTCGAGCGCCGCGACGTTCAGCAAGCACTCCAACACCTCGGGCTCCTGCGCGCCGGCAATGGCGTGCCGGCGCCCCACGATGAAGCAGGGCGCCCCGTTGATCCCAAGCCGGTGAGCACGAAGATTATCGCCGTGGATATGCTCCACGGCCTCGTCGCTCATCAGGAACGGGCGCGTCTCGCTCGGCTCCAGCCCGCATTGCCGGCCGATCGCCACCAGCACGTCGATGCTGCCAATATCCAGCCCGTCCGTGAAATAGGCCGAGAAAAGGGCGTCCGCCACGACCTCGGCACGGCCGAGTTCGGCGGCGTAGCGCACCAGCCTATGCGCATCGACGCTGCTCGGCGTGCGGCGGATACGGTCGAAACGGAACAAGATGCCCTCACCCCGGCCGATCTCCGCGATGGAGGAAAAGAGCCGGCGTGCCCGGTCCTCGGCGCCGAACTTGCGCACCACGTAGTCGCTGCGCGCCATCCCGGCGCGCGGCATGTCCGGGTTGAGCAGAAAGGGCCGCCATTGCAGGTTCATCCCGAGTTCCGGGCGGCGGCGCAGAGCACGGGTCAGCCGCCGGGTGCCGATGAAGCACCAGGGGCAAACAAGGTCGTAGACGATCTCGATCGGTAGCGGCGCGCGTGAAAAGGCGAGCATATTCATGCGTATTGTGCCGTCTTCGGCCCCTCCCGCGCATCTCCGCGCGAACGCGCCTTATAGCACGGGTGAGCCGCCGCCGCAGCCTCCCTTTCTTGCCCCACCCCAGCGGGGAAGACGGTCAGAGCGTGATGACCGAAGGTGGAAACACCGAAGGTCTGAATCACGCGATCAAACAATGAGTTAGAGTGGGATGGTGAGCGAACGCGAACCCATCACGCTCTAAATGGCCGCGTAATCCGACACCACAGGATCGAGCCGGAACTCATTGACAAAGAAGTCGATCACGGCGCGGACACGGGGTGCGAGGTGGCGGCGCGAGGGGTAGACCGCGTGGATAGGCACGCGCGGGGGCTGCCAGTCCTGCAAGATGGGCTTCACCCGGCCCTGGGCGATATCCTCATTGAACATCCAGGTCGGCAGCCGGCTCACGCCCAGCCCGGCACGGATGCCGTCACTGATTCCCTCGACACTGTCGGAGCGGAACCGCCCCCGCACCTCGACCGTCGTATTACCGTCCGGCCCCTCGAACTCCCAGTGATGCGCGCTGCCGCGACCTGCGCCGCCCGTGTAGACGAGGCAGGAATGCTTGGAGAGATCCTCCGGCGTCTCCGGCTCGCCGTGCTTCTCCAGATAGGCGGTGGCTGCGAGAACCCCGCGACCCGTCGAGCCGAGATGGCGCGCGACGAGCGAGGAATTGGCAATGGCACCGGCCCGTATGGCGAGGTCGATGTTCTCCGCCACCAGATCCTGCACCTGTTCGGAAATGCTGATCTCGACCTCCAACAGCGGGTAGCGCTGCAGCAGCCGGGGAATGCGCGGGATGATCTGCATCCGCGACATCGCGTTGGATGAGGCGACGCGCACGGTGCCGGAGGGCGAAGCCCGCCGCTTTCCCAGGATCTCCTCGGTCTCATCGACGGTGTCGAGGACACGGCGGGCATGGGCCAGAAGGTCGAGGCCATCCTGCGTGAAGGTCAGGCTACGTGTGGTGCGCTGGATCAGTCGCACCTCAAAATGAGTTTCCAAGGCCGCGATCTGGCGGGATACGGCCGGCTGGGTCGACCCCACCTCCCGCGCCACGGCGGAGAAAGACCCCGTCTCGGCGACTCGCACAAAACACCGGAAGGCTGCTAGCAGATCCATAACCTACCCGACTGCATAAATGATATCAGGGCTAGCCCCATTTCCATCGATCAAAGCATGAACCATTTATCGTCGGAGACGCGGGCGATTCGACGCCTGCCCTGCAATAAACGCAGTTGATCGAGCCCTTCTCGCCCAGGTGCCCCCATGAAGCCGTTGAACGCTCAGCTCCGCGCTTTCAAAACATCGGTCTACGACCGGGCGGATGAGGAAACGGCGCGCGCCATGCTCAAGGCGGAGGCCGAATATCGCGCGGATGCGGCCGCTGCGCATCCCTTGGGGACCGGCGATCATGCCCCGGATTTCACGCTGGGCGATGCCGATGGTGTGCAGCACAGCCTCGCTGGCTATCTGAAGCGCGGCCCCGTTCTCCTCGTTTTTTTCCGGGGCGGCTGGTGCCCCTACTGCACGCTCACGCTGCGCGCCTATGAGGATCTCGCGCCCGATTTCCATCAGGCCGGCGGCACGATCCTCGCGCTATCGCCGCAGAAGGCGAGCCGCGCCGCCCTGGTGCGGGACAACAACTGTATCAGCTTCCCGATCCTTATCGACTGCCGCAACCAGACGGCAGAGGCCTACGGTGTGCTCGGCCAGGCCCAGCCGATGACGCGGCAGGTCTTCACCAAGCTCGGCTGCAACATCCCCGAGGAAAACAACGCCGAGGACTGGATGCTGCCCCGCGCCGCCGAATTCCTGATCGACACCGGAGGGGCGATCCAGATGGCGCATGTCTCGCCCGTCTCATTCGAACGCATGGAGCCCCAGGCGGCGCTGGCCGCTCTGCAGGTGCTCACAACGCCTTAAGTGAAGACGATGCGCGGGAAGTAGAAGGACATCAGCCAGTTCGGCCTGTCCACGATGCAACTGATGCGCAGATCGCCGGCCACCGAACACAGCATATAGGCCTCGGTCGCCGAAAGCCCGTGCTGGGCAGAGAGCAGGTCGACCATCCGCGAGACGGCGGCCTTCGCACCCTCCATGAGATCCGGCCCGATGCCGGTGGTGACCTCGTAGCCGGCCGCGTCGAGATGGCGGCTCACCGGCCCCGGCGTCGTGAAACGCGGCGTCTCCAGCGGCGTCTGCTTGATGAGATCGAGCGTGAGGGTGAGGTCCATCGGGCTTTCGATGGCGGTGCCGCACACCTCCCCATCGCCTTGGGCGGCATGCGTGTCCCCGATGGAGAAAAGCGCGCCCGGAACCTCGACCGGCAGGTAGAGCACCGTGCCGGCGGCGAGATCGCGGATATCCATATTGCCGCCGACGCGCCTGGGCGGAACGATGGAGTGGAGGCCCGGCGCAGCGAGCGCCACCCCGATGGTGCCGGCGAAGGGCTTCAGCGGCACACGCGCGATATCCGAGAACAGGGCCGGAGCGAGGCTGTCGGCGTCATAGGTCCAGAGCTTGAGCGCGGGCTCGGGGAACTGCTCGGCAAGCAGGCCGAAGCCCGGGATATTGGCCGTCCAGCCGAAGCCCGAAGGGGTGAAGCCGTGGATCGAGACTTTCAGAATATCGCCCGGCTCGGCGCCTTCAATGAAGACGGGGCCGGTGACGGGGTTGATGCGGCCGAAATCGAGGCCGGCGACATCATCTGTCGTGCTGGCGGCGGTCAGCTGGCCCCCGGAGGCATCGTTGCAGGCGAAGGCGATGGTGCGGCCCGGTTCGGTACGGAGCACGGGGGCGAAGCTGTTGTCCCAGCCGAAGTGATGCTGCGCCGCGTGAATGGTGAAATCGCATGTGACGCACATGGGGTCGGGTTCCTTCGCGGCCGGTTCTTGGGCAGTGCTTGCCCGCCCCGCATGGCTTCAGTATGAGGAGCGCGTGTGTTCGCGTAGCTCAGCAGGATAGAGCACAGGATTCCTTGTTGGTAAAACTGGGCGTCGCGCAGGGAAACGGCGCGGCGGAACCGCTCAAATTCGGGGAAAGCTTGGGGTCCGCCTGGGACCTCGTGCCAATCCCGAGCCAAGCCCGGCGCCCGCCGGGAAGGTGTAGAGACTGGATGGGTGGCGCCTAAGGGCCTTGTCTCGGGGTCTAGGGTGAAGGGACAGTCCAGACCACGAACGCGCGCCGGGCGATAGGCCCGCCGGGCGGCGGCGAAAGCCGAAGTGGCATGAATCCTGGGGCCGTGGGTTCGAATCCCGCCGCGAACATATCTAGACCGCGATTGGTTCGCGTTCGCTCGCCATCACGCTCTACGTTTTTGATTAAGAACGCAAATCTTCGGATCAGGTGATCCCCCTGATCCGATATTGCTCGAGCCGCATTTTGGTCAGGGCCGGACGATGACCTTGATCTCGCCGGGCTCGGGCGGCCCGCCGACGACGCCCGCGACCTCGTCAAGGCCGATGGTCCGCGTCACCAGCCGGTCAAGCTCCAGCACGCCGCTCGCCACCAAGGCCGCCGCGCGATCATGCGTGAAGGGGTTGAGGTAAGCGGGCCGGATGCTCACCTCGTTGACAAGCAAATCGAACGGCGTCACCGGCACCTCCAGCCCCGCCGGTGTGACGCCGAACAGCACGAAATTGCCCCCGCGACGGGTCATCGCAATTCCGGTCCGGAAGGTTTCCGGCACGCCCGCGCATTCGATGACGACATCGGCGCCGCCCCCGCAGAGAGCCCGCACCGCCGCGACCGTGTCGGAGGCGGTTGGATCGAAAGCATGCGTGGCGCCCACCTCCATCGCCATCCGGCGCCTTGGCTCCTGCCGCGTGATCAGGATGATCTTCCCGGCACCGCCGAGCTTCGCGAGCTGCACCATGAGCAGGCCGATCACGCCGCCGCCGAGGATGGCCACGCTGTCCCCCGCGCGGATATCCGCCTTGTCGATGGCATGCAGGCAGCAGGCGAGCGGTTCGGAAAAGGCACCGTGAACGGGGTCGAGGTCAGCGGGCAGAAGAAACGCCTGCCCTTCCGGAACGACCGTGTATTCGGCGAAGCCCCCGTCGCGGGTCACGCCGATCGCGGCCAGCCGCTTGCAGAGATTGGGCTGCGCATTCCGGCAAGCGGGGCAGATGCCGCAAGCGATATTCGGATCGACCGTGACCAGCTCCCCGCCCGAAAACCGCGCCACCTCCTGCCCGACCGCTTCCACGGTGCCGCAGAATTCATGGCCCAGGGTGACGGGGATGGCGGTTGGATACTCGCCTTTGAACATGTGCCGGTCAGAGCCGCAGATGCCGGCTGCCAAAACCTTCACCAGAATGTCACCCGGCCCCGGCTCGGGCTTGCCCACCGTATGAAGAGCCATCGCGCCGATAGAGTCCAACCGCGCTGTTCTCATCCCTGGGTTCCTCCGCTTCGCCGCGCTCGGCCCAGCATCATACCCCGGCGCGGAGGGGCGGCAAACGGAACATGATCACGATCCGCTTCTGCCCCGGCGCGGCCAGAGGTTGAAGCGGACAGCGCCCGTCGTCCCCAGGCAGGCAATCAGAATGAGGGCCGCGCCGGCGACGGTCGTCACCGTCGGCACCTCGGCGAAGAAAACGAAGCCGAGGACGGAAGCCCAGAGAAAAGCGGAGTATTCCAGAATGCCCAGCCGGCCCGCATGGGCACGGGCATAGGCCCAGGCCATGCAGAAATGGCCGCAGGTCCCGAAAAACCCACCCAGTGTCAGCAACGAGAACTCGGCGAGGCTCGGCTGCCGCCAGTGAAGGGCCGCGAAGGGAATGCAGAAAAGAGCCGCGCAGCTATTCGACAGAAGAACGATGGTGTGGAGCGAATCCCGGCTCGCCTGCTGCCGCATCAGAATATTCGACAGAGCATAGAGCAGCGCGCAGATGAGCGCGGCGAAGAGACCGATCAAGTCGAAGGCGTTGCCGCCGCGCATCGAACCGCCCAGGGCGATGATGACGACGCCGCCAAGACCCACCACCACGCCCACCATCGCCTTGGGCGAGATCGGCTCCTTCAAAATGATCCAGCCCATCAGCGTCAGAAAAAGCGGCGCCATGAAGGTGAGCGCCACGCACTCGGCCAAAGGCAGCCGCGCAAGTGCCACGAAGAAGCACGCGGTCATCGCCAGCATCACCAACGCGCGGGAGGCGTTGCGACGCAAGGCACCCCAGGTGGGCGCGCGCTGGCCCGCGAAAAGAAAGGCGATGACAGCAAAGATCGCGCCCGTCGCGTAGCGCAGCTCAACGACCTCTCCGAGTGGAAAGATGATTGTGGGTCGCTTGAGGAGCGCGTCCATGCAGGACAACATGCAGACCCCGAGCGCCGCCATCAAAACCGGGGCCGACGATTGATCGTTACGCAAAGGCCGCCTCCTGCACCCGCCTGCCTTACCCTCTTCCGGCCAAATAGGCCATTGAGGAGCAGCTATGCAGCGGGTGTCGGCGGGGACGAGACGCCGAAAGCGGGCGCTACTGGTCGCAGCGTTGCGAACTATCGGGGAAGTCCGAGCAATTCGCCCCGTCGGCGGTCCATACAAAGAGAATGACGGCGCCGCCATCGCCACCCTCAACCGTCGCGTCAATGTCGACGACGCGATTGTCCGGCCCGAAGCTCACCGCCACTTCGCCCGAGCCGGCACCTTGCTCGTTATCATAGTTGCTCAGGAAGTGCAGTCTTCCTGTCGTTCCGAGCCGGCCCGGAACGCCCATGGCCTGCACCACATCCTCGAAGGAGGCGTTCCGCAAGCTCATCAACAGCGGCTCTGTCAGCTTGATACAGACGAAGCCCGCATTGGCGGGCGTGTCCACCGGGTTGCTCCAACAACTCGAACTTTGCGCGGAGGCGGAAATGGCAGGGGCGAGGCTGAGCACCAAGGCAAGCCACCACGCGGCCAAACCTCCCCGCCCGCGAAAAAGCCGCGCGGAACTCATCTATCGTTCAACACGGCCCTTCACAGTCAAGCGGGCATGGGATGCAAGGTGATCGAGACGCTCTGCAAATACTCGATCTGGACATTATCGCCGACCCGAAGCTTGTTGACGAAATAAATCATGGCCGGATTATGCAGTTCGGCCGTACGAGTGACGCCGTCCGGATCGGTGAAGGTCACGGTATGGTTGGCACGGTCGATCGCATCGACGTGAACCTGCACCTCGACAGCCACGAACCCTGCGCCGGCCGGCAATTCTCCGCGCGCCGCGCGGCCCGCCCCGACGACGCCGGAGGGCGGCGGCAGCGCGGCACCGCGCGGGGCCAGTTGCACCGCGACCGCCTTGCGGAAGGTCAAGACCAGACGATCCCCGGGCTGGATCTGGGCGAAATTGCGGATCTCCGGCCCGGCCGTGACGGTCAGCAGCTTGCCGTCCGGGCCGCTCAACAGAACTTGCCGCGTCGACGGGTCTGTCGTCTCGACAATCGCGACGGCCGTGACGCTTTTTGCAACAATGGTGGGCGGTGGCGCCGCGAGCACCGGCACGGCCGGCGCGCCGCCCAGGATGACGACGACGGCAGGCACCAGCACGGACCGGGCGATGCGGGAGAAGTGGTATGACATGGCTCGTTTCTTTCCAAACAGGGACCCGGCCCCAGGCGACAGCGAAGTAACGACAGGGGCCTCATCAAACATAATGTTGTTCTGTTGGTCTGTATAAACCCGATATGGCAATGAGGCTAGTGGTCCGGTTCCGAAGAAAGCAGAAGATGAGCGTGCCTTGATGGCACCCTTTCACCCGCCTATGCAGTATCGAGGAAATGAGGTAGTTTCCATGCAGACAGCAATCATCGGCTGCGGGCTGATCGGCGCGAGTTGGGCGGCGCTTTTCCTCCATCACGGGCACGATGTCAGCGCATGGGATCCCTCAGAACCCGTGCGCGATACTTTCGCGGAGCGCGTCGGCGGGCTCTGCGAGCAACTCGCCGGATTGGGGGATCATCAAACTGTCACAGCCGGCAGTTTACGGATCGAGACGTCCTTGCCCGCCGCAGTCTCCGGCGCCGCCCTCATTCAGGAGAATGCACCGGAATCCATCCCCCTGAAGCGAGCGCTGTATACCGAAATCGAGCCCGCCGTCGCGACCGGCGCGGTGATCGCGAGCAGCACATCCTCGCTTCTATGGTCCGACCTCGCCGCCGACATGCGCCACCCGAACCGCTTCATCACCGCCCATCCGTTCAACCCGCCGCATCTCATGCCGCTCGTCGAGATCTATGGCCCTGACGCGGAGATCGCCTCCCGCGCCGAGGCCTTCTACAGAGGGCTCGACCGGCACACGGTCCGGCTGAAGCGGGAGGCCGTCGGCCATATCGCCAACCGCCTGGCCTCCGCTCTCTGGCGCGAGGCGGTCCATATCGTGGCCGAGGGGATCGCCGAGGTGGCGGAGGTGGACGCGGCGCTTGTCCATGGCCCCGGGCTGCGTTGGTCGGTCATCGGCGCGCATATGGCTTATCATCTGGGTGGCGGCCCCGGCGGCATTGCTCACTACCTGGAGCATCTCGGCCCGAGCCAGGAACGCCGCTGGGCCACGCTCGGCACGCCGGCGCTCACACCCGAAATCCGCGCCCGCCTCATCGCGGGGGTTTTGGCCGAGGCGGCCGGCAGGACGGTCGCGGAGCTTAAGTCCGAGCGAGATGCCGGCTTGCAGCGCGCCTTGCTGGCGCGCGGCCGGACCGCTTGATCGCTCTACTGGTTCTATTAGTGGCCGAGCGTCATGCGGATCAGGGCGATCGCGGGCGCCGGATAGGCACCGAGCACCACCAGCAGCACCAGCAGAGCGGCGATCACCGCATTGCCAAACATGGGCGGCGCGGCGAGCGGAGGCGCGGCACCATCGACCGGCATCGCCATCATCACGATCACACGCAGGTAGTAATAAAGGCCGATTACACTGCCGAGCACGAGCGCCGCCACCGGCCAGAACAGCCCGGCATCGACGCCCGCGACAATGAGGTAGAACTTGCCGATAAAGCCCATGGTCGGCGGCATCCCGGCGAGGGATAGCAGCATCAGCGCGAGACTGCCGGCCAGAAACGGGCGGGTGCGGAAAAGGCCGCGATAATCCTCGATCCGATCGGCATCGCGCCCGGAACCGGGCTTGGTGAGCAAGGCGAGAATGCCGAAGGCGCCAAGGCTCGTCACCGCATAGGCCGCAAGATAGTAGGCGGCGGCCTCGCTGCCGAGGGAACCGGCGGCGAGAAAGGCGACCAGCAGATAGCCAAGATGCGCGATCGATGAATAGGCAAGCAGCCGCTTCACGTTGTTCTGCAGCAGAGCGAGCAAATTGCCGCCGAGCATGGAAAGGATGGCGATCACGGCAAGGCCGAGGCGCAGTGAGGCGTCGGCATGGCCCTCGGCGGTAATGAAGTAGCGCAGGATCACCGCGAAGACCGCGATCTTCGAGACCACGGCGACGAAACCGGTGATCGGCGCGGGCGCGCCTTCATAGATGTCGGGCGCCCACATATGGAACGGCACCAGGGAGAGTTTGAAGCCGACGCCGGTGAGAATCATGGCGACGCCGACAAGGCGAAAGAGATCGCGGCGTCTCCCGCATGGAGCAGTTGGCCGATGCGCGTGAAGGACATGGTGCCGAGATCGGCATAGATCAGCGCCATGCCGAACAGGAGAAACGCCGAGGAAGCGCCGCCGAGAATGAGATATTTGGTGCCGGCCTCGGCCGCTTCCTCGCGCGGGCTCGCATAAGCGATCAGGCCCAGCAGCGAGATGCTGAGCGTTTCGAGACCGAGGAAGAAAGAGGCGAAATGCACGCTCGCCGGCAGCACGGCGGCGCCCAGCGTCGCGGTGAGCAGCAGCAGGTAATATTCCTCGCGCGGGCCCTGGCTTGGCCCGTCAAGATAGGCGATAGGAGAGGATGGCAACGATCAGCGCCGAGCCGAGCACCAGCCCGGCATAGAAAAGCGCCGTGCCGTCGATGACGAAAAGCGCCGTCACCGGCGTAGGTGATGCGGGTGCCGCGAGCGGCAAGGCGATGCAGCAGAGCAGCAGCCCGACGATCGTCGATATCGCGATGAGACGATGATCGCGGCGGATCGCGATCAACAGCATGACCACGATCGTCACCACGCCAAGCAGGGTGAAGGGCGCAAAGGCCGCGAAGCCCGCCGCGGTCATCGTGAACCCTCCGCGAGTTGATTGGACGCCAAGCCGGAGGGCGCGCCGTCATGTTGCAGCACCGCCAGCCCCGGCGCCACCTGGTCAAAGATCGGCTGCGGATAGAGGCCGAGGCCGATAATCGCGAGCACCAGTACCGGCCATCACCGCGAGATGCGGGGCGTGTGAGATCGATGGGCGACGGCCCGCCCGGCCGTTCCGGCTGGCCTTGGAAGGCGCGTTGCACCAGCAACAGCGAATAAGCCGCCGCCCGCGACAAGGCCCAAGGCCGCGATCACGGTAAAGGGCACGCTGACGTAAAAACTCCCGAGCAGGATCAGAAACTCGCCGATGAAGTTGCCGAGGCCCGGCAGCCCGAGCGAGGCGATGGCGAAAAACATGCCGAGCGCCGAAAGCCTTGGGATCTTGCCCCACAACCCGCCCATGAGCCGCATGTCGCGGGTGTGGATACGTTCCTGCAAGGCGCCGACCAGAACGAACAGCGCGCCGGTGCTGATGCCATGCGCCACCATCTGCGCCACCACCCCCTGAAGGGCGAGCGTGTTCCAGGCGAAAACGCCGAGCAGCACGAAACCCATATGGCTGATGCTGCTATAGGCGACCAGCCGTTTCATGATCGTTCTGGCCATAGGCGAGAAGCGCGCCATACAGAATCCCGATCACCGCAAGCGCCATCGCAACCGGCGCGAAGGCGTGGGCGGCCGCCGGGAACAGCGGCACGACGAAGCGGAGCAAGCCATAAGCTCCGGTCTTCAGCAAAATGCCTGCCAGCAGCACGGAGCCTGCGGTCGGCGCCTCGGTATGCGCATCCGGCAGCCAGGTATGAAACGGCACCGCCGGCAGCTTGACCGCGAAAGCGATGAAGAAGCCGAGCATCAGCCAGAAAGCGGTGGTGGCGCCCATCTTCGTGCCGAGCAGCGCCAGATAGTCGAAGGTGAATTGCCCGGTCGCCTGCTGATGAATGAAGACGAGCACCAGGATCGCGACCAGCATGAGGAGGCCGCTGCCCTGGGTGAAGATGAAAGAACTTGATCGCATGCGTAGAAGCGATGCTCATGGCCCCATAGCGCGATGATGAAATACATCGGCACCAGCATCAGTTCCCAGAAGAAGAAGAACAGGAACAGATCGAGGGCGATGAACACGCCGATGACGCCGGCAACGGTCCAGAGCAGGTTGGCGTGAAACAGGCCGACGCGATCGGTGATTTCGGTCCAGGAGATCACCACCGAGACGAGACCGAGCGCGATGGTGAGCAGAACCAGGACCAGGCTCAGCCCGTCCAGATCGAGTTCGAATGAAATGCCGAGTTGCGGAATCCACGGGCGATCGAAGCTCGCGATCCAGGCGGTATGGCCCGAGGAGACGGCGGGCCCGATCAGCGTCAACGCAAGCAGCAGATCGATGGTGAGCACGCCGAGCGCGATCCAGCGTGGCGCGTCGGGGTGCCGCGCTTCGCCAACCCAAGCGAGCACGCCACCGACCAATGGCACGAGGAGGAGCCAGAACAGGATCATCTGAGCACCACGATCGCGATCGAGGGAAATGGAGCCGATGGCCAGACCGGCGGCATAAACACGGACGCGGCCGCCTTGTGTGCGGGCGACCTGCGCGATGGGCCACCCGTGTCACCCAGGCGACCCCGTCATAAACATCGTCGATGAAATCATCGCGATCGACGCGCGCCGCCCAAAGTATCGGGCGGACCAGCAGGCGATCATAGAGCCAGTCGAAACCGGCAGCCGCATGCCAGAAGCGCCAAAGCGCCGTCTCGGCCGGCGGCCGGGATGGTCGCCAATACAGCATGGCAGCGAGCGCGATGCCAAGGAGTGCCACGAGGCTCGCCAGCAGCAGCGGCGTCAGGCTCGCGCTGTCCTTGGCTCGCCGGCAGCACCGGGGCGAGTAGATTCGAGAGCAGCGTCACATGCCCGAAGGCACGCGGCAGTTCGATCAACCCGCCCACCAGGGAGAGCGCACACAGGACCATGAGCGGCAGGATGATACGCCAACCGTAGCGCCCGCTGACATGGGTGTGCTCCTCACCGAAAAAGGCGATGAAGATGGCGCGAAAAATATAGAGCCCGGTGAGAAAGGCGCCGACCACGCCGGCACACCCACAACACGCGCCCGCCCGCGCCATCCGCCCAGGCGCCGGAGAGGATCGCCTCCTTGCTGTAGAACCCGGCGGTGATAAGCGGCAGCGCGGCGAGCGCGGACCTGCCGATCAGGAAGCTCCAGAAAGCGACCGGCAGGCGCCGCGCGAGCCCGCCCATCTTGAAGATATTCTGCTCGTGATGCAGCCGCATCGTAACCGCGCCCGCCGCGAGGAACAGCAGCGCCTTGAAGAAGGCATGCGTCATCAGGTGAAACATCGCCGCGCTCCAGGCGCCGACGCCCAGAGCGAGGAACATGTAGCCGATCTGGCTCATCGTCGAATAAGCGAGAATGCGCTTGATATCGTTCTGCGCGAGCGCGCTGAAGCCGGCGAGCAGAAGTGTGGCCGCGCCGACCACGCCGACCGCGAATTGGGCCGCCGGCGCCAGCACGAACAGCACATGGCATGCGGGCGATGAGATAGACGCCGGCGGTCACCATCGTCGCCGCATGGATCAGCGCGCTGACCGGCGTCGGGCCGGCCATCGCATCGGGCAGCCAGGTTTGCAGCGGCAACTGCGCGGATTTGCCGACCGCGCCGCCCAGCAGGAGGAAGGCGATCAACGTCGCCGATGGGCGAACCCACCTGCCAGATTTGCGACGCATTCTTCATCGCCCCCGCGATGTCGAGCGTGCCGAGATGGCCCGCGATCAACAGCAGGCCGATCAGGAAGGCCGTGTCACCCATGCGCGTGACGATGAAAGCCTTGCGCGCGGCGAGGCCGTTCGCAGGCTCACGCCACCAGAAGCCGATCAGCAGATAGGAACAAAGCCCAACACCTTCCCAGCCGGCATAGAGGGCCAGGAAATCATCGCGCCAGCACCAGCAGCAGCATGGCGGCGAC
The DNA here is from genome assembly GCA_963745125.1 of uncultured Pseudomonadota bacterium. Taxonomy (GTDB): domain Bacteria; phylum Pseudomonadota; class Alphaproteobacteria; order Acetobacterales; family Acetobacteraceae; genus Acidisoma. The sequence goes on along the minus strand of CAVUWB010000005.1, from coordinate 17,373 downwards.
GAAGAGGTTCATATAGGCGAAGAACCGGCCATAACCCTCCTCGCCTTCCATGAATTCGGTCGAGAACAGATGGATGAAGAAGCCGACGCCGGTTATCACCAGCATCATGACGATCGAGAGCGGATCAAGGCGCAGCCCGATCGCCACCGAAAACCCGTCGACATCGAACCAGCGCCAGAGGCTTTGCTGATACACCGCCCCCGGCGGATCGAGCAGGAAAGCCGCCGCGACCGAGAAGGCGATGATGGCGGCAAGCCCGACCGAGCCCGCGCCGATCACGGCAGCCGCGCGAGTGGAAAGCCGCTCGTAACCCAGCATCAGGATCACGGAGCCCACCAGCGGCAGCGCGGGAATAAGCCAGAGGAGTTCGTGCATCGCCTATCCCCTCAGCCGGTCGCCGGCATCGGCATCGAGCGTGGCAATCCGTCGATGCATCAACAGGATGAGTGCCAGGCCCACCGAAACCTCGGTCGCGGCCAGCGTGAGCACCAGGATGTACATGATCTGGCCGTCCGGCGCCGCCCAGCGCGCCCCGGCCACGATGAAGGCAACACCCGCCGCATTCAGCATCACCTCAAGCGACATCAGCATGAACAGGAGGTTGCGCCGCACCAGGACACCGGCCAGCCCCAAGGCAAACAGGATAGCGGCGAGCAGCAAGCCTTCATCGACCGGGACCGTCACCACCGCGCTATCTCCCCCCCGTGATCGAGCGCCCGAGATGAAAAGCGGCGATCAGCCCTGCCAGAAGGAGGAAGGAGGCGATCTCAACCGCAAGCATATAGGGGCCGACCAGCGCGATGCCGACCGCCTGAGCGCCAACCACGGAGCCCGGGGGACGGGTGACGCCGCCCGTGACCGCGAGCGCGCCGAGTTCGATTGCGAGCAGCAGCGCGAGAATCGAAGGGCCTATCCAAGCCGAGGGTTGCAGCCAGGCGCTTTCGATGGCCGTCGCCTCCTCGCCGATGTTCAGCATCATGATCACGAAGACGAAGAGCACCATGATGGCACCGGCATAGATGATGACCTCCAGCGCGGCGGCGAAGGGCGCGCCGAGAACGAAGAAGGCGAGTGCCACCGCGAGCAGGGAAACGGTGAGATAGAGCAAGGCATGCACGGCGGAAGCGCGCGTGATCATCATCACCGTCGAAAGCACTGCGATGATCGCCGAGAGCTGGAAGGTGGCGTTCATAACGCGGCGCGCCTCGCTTTCGAGTTGTCGTTCACGGCAGCAGGCTACGTAGGTCGATCGGCTCTTCCTCGTGCTCGGCCTCACCCTTGTCCTTGCCCGGGATAGCAAGGCCCGACACGCGATAGAAATTGTAGTCCGGATATTTGCCGGTGCCGCTGATCAGCAGATCCTGCTTCTCATAGACAAGGTTCTGGCGGTTGTATTCGCTCATCTCGAAATCGGGGGTGAGCTGGATCGCGTAGGTCGGGCAGGCTTCCTCGCAAAGACCACAGAAGATGCAACGGGAAAAATTGATGGGAAGAACTCTGGATACCAGCGCCCCTCTTCCTCGGTCTTTTGCAGGCTGATGCAATCGACCGGGCAAGCGACCGCGCAAAGATAGCAGGAGACGCAGCGCTCCTCACCATCCGGGTCGCGGGTGAGGACGATCCGGCCGCGATAGCGCGGCGCGAGATAAGGCATCTGCTCGGGGTAGGAGACCGTGACGCCGGATGGAATATGTGCAGGAAGGTATACCACAGCGTTCGCAGCGAACTCAGCATGGCACTCTCCGTTACGAAGGCGCGGGGCCGGCCAGCATCACCGCGCCCGTCACCAGAATGTTGAGCAAGGTGAGCGGCAGCAGCAGCTTCCAGCCGAAGGCCATGAACTGATCGTAGCGGGGGCGCGGAAGCGCCGCGCGCAGCAGGATGAAAAAGCCGACCAGTAATCCGGTCTTGATGCCAAACCAAAGGAAGGGCGGCAGGAACGGCCCGTACCACCCGCCCAGGAACAGCACCGTCGTCATCGCTGACACCAGCATGATGCCGATATACTCGCCGACAAAGAACATCCCGAACTTCATGCCCGAATACTCGGTATGAAACCCGGCGCCGAGTTCGCTTTCGCCTTCGGGGAGATCGAATGGCAGCCTGTGTGTTTCCGCGATGCCGCCGATGAAGAAGACGACGAAGCCCAGGAACTGCGGCACCAAATACCAGAGATGCCGCTGCCGATGGACGATATCCGTCATATTGAACGAGCCGGCGAGCATCACCACGCCCACCAGCGACAGCCCCATGAACACTTCGTAGCTCACCATCTGCGCCGCCGCGCGCATGCCGCCCAGCAGCGAGAACTTGTTGTTCGATGCCCAGCCTGCGAGCACAACCGAATAGACGCCAAGGCCGCTCATGGCGAGGAAGTAGAGCAGCCCGACATTGAGATTGCCGATGATACCGATCGCGGGCGTTGCGGGCACAATCGCCAAGGCGAGCATCACCGTGACCATGGCGATGGCCGGCGCCAGGATGAAAACGCCAGGATCAGCGAAGGGCGGAATCCAATCCTGCTTGAACAACAGCTTGATGCCGTCGGCGACAACCTGGAGCGTGCCGAACGGACCAGCCCGGTTAGGGCCATAACGGTCCTGCCAGAATCCCAGCAGCCGACGTTCCACCCAGGTCAGCAAAGATGCCATCACCATCAGGAAGATGAGGCCAAGAACGACGTTGAGCAGGCCCGCGACGATCCCGCTTGAAGTGCTCATGGCGCGGCGGGCTCCGCCTTCGTGATGCGGACCCAGCCCGGGAGCACCCGGCCGAGCGTGCCGAGCCCCGCGACCCCGGCCACACCGCGCGGCAATTCGGGATGAATTTCCAGCGCCAGGCGGTGGCGCTCGCCGTCGATCTCGCAGTCGAGCGGCATGCCCGCATCCGCTCCGATGAGTGCCGCATCCTCCCCGTTAAGTGCCAGCGCCGGCGGCGACATTCGCTCACGGATCGGCTTGGCGCGCGCGCTTTGCTCCTCATCCCCGAACACGCGCGGCAACAGGACCGCGAGCCACATCCCCGCGCGCGGCGTGAAACTCTCGGGGATGCCGGTGAAATACGGCAAGGTCACGCCGGCACGATCCTCCAGCAGCCGCACGCCGGGATCACCACCTTCGAGCGCACCGCCGATCTCAGTCTGAAACTTGTTGACCGATTGCACGGAGTTCCAGGCCGGTGCCCAGAAGAACGGCATCAATGCCGGCGGCAGGCGGCCACGATAGCCTTCCATGGTGGCGCTGAACGGGGAGTCCGCGTCCACGGGGGGTTTCGGCTCCCTCACATCGCGCACCGCATCGATCGCCGTGCGACCGGAAAAGCGGTGCGGCTGACTAGGGATACGGGAACCCGCGAGACGGAACTTCTCCGAGGGTGCGACACGCGGAACCGCGGCGAACTGCGGAAGTGCCTCGGCCATGGCCGAGACGATATCATCCTCCGTGTTCCAGCCTTCGAAGATCGTCAGGCCAGCGGCGCGGCCGGCGTCAACCAACCAGCGCCAGGAAGCGCGCACATCGCTTTCGGTCAACATCGGCGGGTAATAGCGCTGCGCCCTGCCCTCGCCGCTGACCAGCGTGCCACCGGACTCGGCGAAGCTCGCGGCCGGCAACACGAGGTCGGCGCGACGAGAGGTGCCGCTGTCGCTATGATCGAGCAACACGACACGCGATGCAGAGGCGGCCGCGTCCACCCTCGCAGCTTCCGCACGCCGGTAGAGATCGTTCTCGATCACGATCACGGTCGCGGCAGGGCCGGCCAGCGCCGCCTCGATGCTATCTTGTTCGCTCATCATCAGCGCCAGGCCGAGGCTGTTGCATTCCGGCACGTTCAGCATCAGCGCAGCAGATTTTCCGCGCGCACGGAGCGCTGCCGCGATGTTCGCGGCGGCTTGGACCACGCTTTCATCACCCGCCTCAACGCCCGAGACGATCAGCGGGCGGTCGGCGGCGAGCAGCGCGTCAGCGATCGCTCGCGCCTGGGCGCCAAGCTCAGCTGAGAGATCACCGACTATGGGCGCCGCCGCATCGATGAACGCGGCGACAGCGAATCCCAGCCGCGCGATGTCGGCAGGCGCCGCCCGCACGGTTGTCTGCGCGACATCATCGAGCCTCGTCGCCGCCGGGGTGGCAACAAAGAGCGGGCTGCGCAGATTGCCCGCCACCGTGCGCACCCCGCCATCCTGCCAGCGCGGAATGTCTGTTTTCTCGGCAAGCGCGAAGGCGGCGCCCCGCACAGCCTGCCGCAGGGCGAGCGCGGCAAGCGGCGCCGCATTGGGCAGGTCGGAGCCAAGAACCAATACAGTATCTGCGCGTTCCACCTCCCGAAGCGACGGGATGAGTGTGGCGCCGGAAGTTTGGATCGCAGCGACCAGACGCAGCAGGCGTCCCTCGGCCGCGCTGATGCCGGCGCAGAAATTGTCCGGCCCGACCAGACTCCGCAGCGCGAAATTCGCTTCCAGCGAGGCGCGCGGCGAACCGATACCGACGATCCGCTTGCCGCCATTGAGCAAGGAGGCGAAGCGGGTGATTGCCTCCTCGCGGCTTATCGGCGCCTGCGCGCCGTTCGCTTCGCGCCCGAGGGGTTTGCGAATCCGGCCGGGCGCGTTGACGAAGCCATAGCCGAAGCGGCCGCGATCGCAGAGGAAATAGCCGTTGACCTCGCCATTGTAGCGATTGACGATCCGCCTCAACTCCCCGGCCCGTTCATTGGCGATCGTATTGCAGCCGAGCCCGCAATGGGTGCAGATCGAGGGCGCGCCGCGCATATCCCATTTGCGCACATAACGCGCCGAGAACGGCTTGTCGGTGAAGACGCCGGTCGGGCAGATCTCGATCAGGTTGCCGCTGAATTCGCTCTCCAACGTGCCATCGGCATGGCGGCCGAAATAGACGTGGTCATGAGCGGCAAACACGTCGAGATCACGCCCGCCGGCATAGTCCCGATAGAAGCGGGTGCAGCGATAGCAGGCGATGCAGCGATTCATCTCATGCTTGATGAACGGCCCGAGGTTCTGATTGCGATGGGTGCGTTTGGTGAACCGATACCGCCGATAGCTGTGCCCGGTCATCACTGTCATATCCTGAAGGTGGCACTCGCCGCCCTCCTCGCAGACCGGACAATCATGCGGATGGTTGATCATCAGCCATTCGATGACGCTCGCTCGGAACGCCGCCGCCTCCGGGTCCGCCAGCGAGAAGCGCGCGCCTTCGGTCACGGGCGTCATGCACGCCATCACCATCTGCCCGACCTTGTCGTCCGCATCGGCGTAGCGCTTGACCGCGCATTGGCGGCAAGCGCCGACCGAGCCGAGCGACGGGTGCCAGCAGAAATAAGGAAGATCCAGCCCCGCGCCGAGGCAGGCTTGCAGCAGGTTCTCGTCCGGCTTGCCCGAATAGGGTTTGTCATCGACCAGGAACGTCGTCATGCCCAAGACCCCGCGGTGTCGTGCCAGGGACAACACTTATCGTTGATATGTCTCTCGAACTCGTGGCGGAAATGCTTCAGTCCGCTGGCAAGCGGCGCCATGGCACCCGGTGCCAGGTCGCAGAAGGTAAAGCCAGAACCGAGAAAGGTGACGTGGCGCTCAAGCGTTTCCACATCCTCCGGCACGCCCTCTCCGGCTTCGATCGCAGCCAGAATCCGCTCGACCCAGGGCAGACCGTCCCGACAGGGCGTACACCAGCCACAGGATTCCTGCGCGAAGAAATGTTCGAGGTTACGCAGCATGCCTATCGGGCAGCGCCGTTGATCAAGCACCATGACATTGCCGGTGCCGACCGACGTGCCCGCCGGTTTCATTGACACGAAATCCATCGGCAAATCGAAATACTGGGGCATGAGGAAAGCGGTGGAGGCGCCGCCCGGCAGCACCGCGCGGCACTCATAGCCATCCTGCATGCCGCCGGCATGTTCCTCCAGGATTTCGGTGAAGGGTGTGCCGAGCGGAAGCTCCCACAAGCCGGGCCGGTTCACCCGTCCGCTCACTCCATAAAGCTTGGTGCCGCCATCGGCGCCGCGGCTGAGACCGAGAAACCACTCCGCCCCACGCTCGATGATGGAAGGCACGTTGCACAGGGTCTCGACATTGTTGACAACGCTCGGCTTGCCCCAGAGACCGCTCACCGCCGAACGCGGCGGCCGGGCGCGCGGAATCGGACGAAGACCCTCAAGCGCGGTCAGCAACGAACTCGACTCGCCACAGATGTAGCGCCCGCCGCTCGCATGCACATGAATGGTGAGACCATAGCCCGAGCCGAGGATATTGGCGCCGACATAGCCGCGCGCTTCGGCCTCCGCGACCGCACGCGAAAGCCTTTCGATCGAGAGCACATATTCGCCGCGCACAAAGATATAGGCCATGTCGGCGCCGATCGCGAAAGCACTGATGATCACGGACTCGACCATCAGGTGCGGCGTTTGCTCAAACAAAAGCCGATCCTTGTAACTGCCCGGCTCCATCTCATCACCATTGACGATGAGATAGCGACGGCGCGGCGCGTCGGGGCCTTGCGGAACGGCTTCCCATTTGCGGCCCGTGGGGAATCCACCGCCGCCGCGCCCGCGCAACCGCGACCGTTTAACCTCATCGATAATCGCCGCCGGCGCCATGCCAAGCGCCTTCCGCATCGCTTGATACCCGCCCGCACGCTCGTAGCCGGCAATGTCGAGCGGTTGCCCGTCGGGCTGGACCGTGGCGGTGAGGGGTTTTTCCATCACGTCCCTCACCGATACCGATCGAGGATGCTGTCGAGCCGCGCAGCGTCGAGTTTGCCATGCAGGTCATCGCCCACCATCATGGCGGGTGCATGGTCACAATGGCCGAGGCAGACGATCGGCAACAAGGTGAAGCGGCCATCCGCTGTCGTCTCGCCCGGTTTGATCCCCAAGCGCTCGCGCAAATGCGCGCAGGCGGCGGTTCCGCCCATGATCCAGCATGCCACGCTGTCACAGAGCAGGATGACATGTCGGCCAACCGGGCGGCGGAAGATCAGGTTGTAGAAGGTGGCGAGGCCATCAAGCTCGGCCGGTGTCATGTCCAGCAAAGCCGCGAGGTCCGAGAGGTGTTGATCAGACACGAAGCCGAAGCGCTTCTGCACGATCTTCAGAACATCTGTGGCGGCAGCACGCTTGTATTCGGCGTGCCGAATGACCGCCGCGATCTCCTCGCGTAGCGCGGGATCGAGCGGCGCGGCCGTCTGATCTTGTTCAGCGGTCGACATCGGCCATCACGAAGTCAATGCTGCCGAGAATCGCGATCAGATCGGCGACATAGGCACCGCGACTGATCAGCGGGATCATCTGCAGATGAGGGAAGGAAGGTGTGCGGATGCGGGTGCGGTAGGAGACCGTGTCCCCGTCGGCACTGAGATAATAGCCGTTGATGCCCTTCGTCGCCTCCACGCTGACCGTCACCTCCCCCGGCGGCAGGACCGGACCCCAGCTCACATTGAGGAAGTGCGTGATCAGGGTTTCGATGTCCTGCATCGTCCGTTCGCGCAGAGGCGGTGTCGCATGCCGATGCGAGGATCGGTAGGGCCCGGGCGGCATGTTCTCAAGGCATTGGCGGATGATGCGCAGGCTCTGGCGCATCTCCTCGATATGGACGACGACGCGATCGTAGCAATCGCCATTGTGGCAAATCGGGATATCGAATTCGAGCTGGTCGTAGCCGGAATAGGGCCGCTGCTTGCGATAATCCCAGTCGAGGCCGCAGGCACGCAGGCCCGGGCCGGTGACACCCCAATCGAGTGCCTCCTCCAGCGAATAGGCGCCGACGCCGATCGTGCGTGCCTTGAAGATCCGGTTCCGCATGACGAGCTTCTCGTATTCGTCGAGCCGCTTCGGCTGATAATCCAGATAGTCCCGGATCATCTTGTCCCAGCCCTGCGGCAGATCCGCGGCCACGCCGCCGATACGAAACCATGCGGGGTGCATGCGAAAGCCACAGATCGCCTCGATGATCTGGAACACCCGCTCGCGATCCGCGAACATGTAGAAGACCGGCGAGAGTTGGCCCACGTCCTGCGACATGGTCCCGTAGAAGACGAGATGGCTGGCCAACCGGAACAGCTCTGCCAGCATGATCCGGATGAGCTGCGCGCGCGGCGGCACGTCGATGCCGGCGAGCTTTTCCACCGCCATAACATAGGGAAAGTTGTTCATCACCCCGCCGAGATAGTCGATACGGTCGGTGTACGGGATGTAGGTATGCCACGACTGGCGTTCGCCCATCTTCTCGGCGCCGCGATGATGGAATCCGATATCCGGAACCGCGTCGACGATCTCCTCGCCTTCGAGCTGAAGGATGATGCGGAAAACGCCGTGCACGCTCGGATGGTTGGGTCCGAGGTTGAGGAACATGAAATCCGCGCTCTCGCTCTGCCGCTTCATGCCCCACTCTTCGGGGTGAAAGCGCAACGCTTCCTGCTCCGCTATCTCGCGCTCCTCGGTGAGCACATAGGCGCCCATCTCGGTCGCCCGGGCGACATGGTCCTTGCGGAGCGGATGGCCGGTCCAGGTTGGCGGCGTCAGGATACGGCGAAGATTGGGGTGCCCGGCAAAGCGGACACCGAACATATCCCACACCTCGCGCTCGTACCAGTTTGCGTTTGGCCAGATATCGGCGGCAGTCGGCAGTTCGAGCGCGCCATCCCGCAGCGGAACCTTAATGCGAATGTCATCGTTCCGCTCGAAGGAAACGAGATGATAGACGACCGTGAAATCGGATGGCGGCAGTCCCTCACGATGAACGCGCAACCGTTCGTCAACCGCCGTCAGGTCGTAGAGGACGCGAAACGGCTGCTCCGCCCCATGCCGCAAATGCGCGAGCACATCATGCGCCACGCCCGGATCAATCCAGAAGGTTGGGATTTGGTCGGCGGTCCTCTGTGTTATGATCGCGATCTGGCCAATCGGCGGTGGACGTCATTCAGTATTTTCCGCTCAGGCTCGTTGACAAGGGTGCTTTCAGCCTCGCTCAGCATCCCCGCATCCCCTAAACGTGGTCCGGCGAGGGGAGGTCGGTCGCGGCCCGCCGTTCCTCACGCTTGAGGTCGCGGAAACTCGGCCTGTCGAGCTTCTGGACGCCCTGCGGCCCGACCATCCAGCTCAACGGCCGCCGGTCCGTCCCGATGGAGCGTTGCAATAGCATCAGCCCTTCGAGCAGCGCATCCGGGCGGGGCGGGCAGCCAGGGACATAGACGTCAACGGGAAGAAAACTATCAGCGCCCTGAACCACCGCATATATATCGTACATGCCGCCCGAATTGGCGCAGGCGCCCATCGAGATCACCCAGCGCGGCTCCAGCATCTGATCGTAGAGACACTTGATCACAGGCGCCATTTTCACGAACACCGTGCCGGAGATGACCATCAGATCCGCCTCTCGCGGGGTGGCGCGCAACACCTCGGAGCCGAAGCGCGCGATGTCGAACTTGCTGGTGAAGGCCGTGGCCATCTCGACATAGCAGCAGGAGAGCCCGAAGTTGAATGGCCAAACGGAGTATTTCTGGCCCCAGGCGACCATATCCTCAAGCTTGCAGAGAGCGAGGTTGCGGCGGACCGAATCCGTGAAGGTGGCACCTTCAGGACGTGCGCCACCCTGCCCCCCGCCAGTGGGCGGCCCGCGCAGGAGTGGCGCCGTCGTTGATACCAGGCGGCCTGATGATGCTTTCGTTATCGAGAAGCGCATGGCGTCAGCGGATACCTTGCCTGTGGCGCGCCATTGGTCGGGGACCCCATTCGAGCGCGCCGGCCCGCCAGAGGTAGGCGAGTGCCGCGAGCAGAGCCACGACGAACACCAATATGACGACATAGCCAGTCCATCCCGCAGCCCGTACGGCGGTGGCCCAGGCGTAGAGAAATGCCGCTTCGAGATCGAAAATCACGAAGAACATCGCGATCAGATAGAACTGAACCGGCAGCCGGAAACGTGCGTAGCCTTCCGGAATAATTCCGGACTCAAAGGGCAGGCGGGTCGCACGCTTCATGTGGCGCGGCCCCAGGAAATAGGACGCACCGATCATCCCCGCGACCAGAGCGATCACAGCAAAGGCGTAGATCACTAAAACCCAATAATGGGCCGCATCCTCCATGGTCCGTGTCCTTGTCGGCAGGTTATTTTTGTAACCGACGAGCGCGGCCTCGGGCCGCAAGACGACAAAACCTAAGTGTGCAATCTGACACCCTGGCGAAGGTGCCTGTCAAGCAAGCCTGCCCGAGTTCGCGTAACGCGATGTCAATATGCCGCAGCGCGGTACAGCTTCATGCCGAACCGCGCCGCCGCTTCATTGCGCAACCAAATTGGCAGGGCAGCCCGACGGGCACGGCCGATCCGGGTTCGGGATGGGCGCCGTAGCGCTTTCCGGGTAGCGCTTTCTGGGGAGACGCTTCGCCTTCCGGGGGATGCGGCCTATGCCGCCGGTCTGGCGAAGGTAGTCAGGGCCGCCGGCGGCGGTCTACTCGCCCGCCTGGTCCCTGATCGCCAGCTTCGCCTGGTTGCTCATGAGTGAGGACACAACATCGTTCACCGCCGACGGCTCGCTGATCAGCCGGGACGCACCCGGAATGAGGTGGCCGTCATGATCAAAGCGGAGCACCACCACCCAATCGAAGGCATCACCCGGCCAGCGCCCGTTCGGCAGGAAAGCGTCAGGATCGGCGCCAAAAGCAGTCAGCAGCTTCGCCATCTTGGTGTGATGCCAGGCGACAAGCGTTGCCTGATGGGGCGGCCGCTGCTTCACCCAATCCACCAGCTCACCGACCGCATGGTCAGGGCATGGCTGGTTGATCGTCATCCCCATATCGGAGGCGAGCGGTTCCAGCGTCAGTCGCGGGCGGCTGCTTCTGTCGGTGTCCTCGGAAGCCACGAGAAGAATCGATATAAATCGGCTGGCCGTCCAACATAAAATGTTGGAAATATCCGGCGTAAATCTCCGCGCGCATCTGCCCAGCACGGCTCAACTCCGTGCCATGCTTGGGCTTCTCCGCATGACGCACGATCAGAATCGTGGCGTCACTCAGCCCATTCAGAGCCGGCGAATAGGATTGGGCGCATGGCACCTGCGGCATAATCGCCAAGGCGGGCGACACCGTCGCCATCAAAGCAACACCGCAAGCCGTCAGAACACCCCGCATCTCATTCGCCTCCCTTATTTCCCTATACTAGGTCCTTATCTGGCGGAGGCGAGTTTAATTCTCTGCAATGCAAGGATGCGGCGGCTCACATTTTCCCGGCGGCTATCCGTCGGCAATGCTCGAACGCCGCCTGAATGAGGTTTTCGCTCGCTTCCGGCGTGCGGAAGGCCGAATGCGCGGAGAGCGTCACGTTCGGCAGCATCGTCAAGGCATGACCGGCCGGCAGCGGCTCCGTGACGAAAACATCGAGGCCGGCATGGCGGATCTGGCCCGAGCACAATGCCTCGATCATCGCGTCTTCGTCCACCAAAGCGCCACGCGCGGTGTTGATCAGAATAACACCCGGCCGCATGGCCGCTATGCGCGCGGATGAGATGAATCCGCGCGTCTCTTCGCTCAGCAGAAGATGCAGGGAAACGACATCGCTTTCCGCGAGCAGATGCTCCAGCGGGACGAAGCTGACCGCCGGATGGCTTTTGGGCGTGCGGTTCCAGGCAAGCACCCTCATGCCGCAGCCGGTGGCGATGCGGGCCACCACCGAGGCGACACCGCCGAAACCGACAAGGCCGAGAGTCTTGCCGGTGAGTTCGATACCGTCGCGGCGCTGCCAACTGCCCGCGCGCATCGCGCGGTCCATTTCGCCGAAACCGCGTGCGGCGGACCACATCAACCCGACCGCGCATTCCGCGACGGCGGTATCTCCATACCCCTTGATCGTATGAACGGTGATACCGCGTTCGGCGAGTTGCTCCGGGTTCATGTAGCTGCGCGCGCCGGTGCCGAGGAAGACGACATGCTTCAGGCCATGGCAGTCGGCCGCGATCTCCGTCGGCAGATGCGTGTGGTCGATGATGGCGATCGCCGCACCGTCGAGCACCGCAGGAAGCTCGGGCGGGGTGATCGCCGGTTGCCGATTGATGGCAACCGCCAGCCCATCGGCGCGGAACAGCCTCGCCGCGATCTCTGCCAAACTGTCGGTCGCATCGACGAAAACAGCCTTCAAGAGCGTGCCCTCCGGCCTCTGATGTCCGCGAGGGTCATGGACGGGGTGATCGCCTCGGGGCTGATGAGGAGGTGGATGATCGCGGCGCGCCCGGAGGCGACCGCGCGTTCGAAGGCCGGGGCGAAATCCTCGGTCCTCTCCACCCGCTCACCATGCCCCCCGAAGGCGCGCGCATAGGCGGCGAAATCCGGGTTGTGCAGCGCGGTCGCCGATACGCGATCAGGATAATCCCGCTCCTGATGCATGCGGATGGTTCCGTACATTCCGTTGTCAACGACGCATACGATGATAGGCAAGTCATATTGCACCGCAGTCGCGAATTCCTGCCCGTTCATGAGGAAGCAGCCGTCGCCCGCGAAGCAGAGAACGGGGCGGTCGGGCCGCACCCGCTTGGCGCCGACAGCGGCCGGCAGGCCATAGCCCATCGAGCCGGAGGTCGGCGCGATCTGCGAACCGAAGGAGCGGTAGCGCAGGAACCGCTGCACCCAGATTGTGTAGTTGCCAGCCCCATTCGTCACGATCGTATCGGGTGGCAGACGGTCACGGAGCCAGAGCATGATATCGCCGTACTGAACATCACCCGGCATTCGCGGCGCGGTCCCGGTCCAGGCCAGGAAATCCGCCCGCGCTGACGGCACCTCGTCCCGCCACGGACTATCCTGCGGTGGCGTGAGCGAGAGGAGCCCGCGCGCAAGTCCGGAAGGCGTCGCCTGAATGCGAAGCGTCGGCTGGTAGACGCGCCCAAGCTCCGCCGCATCGGCATGGACATGCACCACCTTCTGCCGAGGCACGGGAATGTCGAACAGCGTGTATCCCTGCGACGGAATCTCCGCCATGCGCGTGCCGAACCATAGCAGGAGGTCGGCGGCATCGATCCGGGCGCGGAGCTTGGGGTTCGGACCGATGCCCAGCTCGCCCACGTAATTGGGATGATCCCCGTTCAGGAGCATCGACCGGCGAAAACTCGTGCAGACCGGCAGGTCGAAACGCTCGATGAACTGACGCAGTTCGCCGATGCTCTCCTCCGACCAGCCGCTGCCGCCCAGGATCATCATCGGCTTCTTCGCCGCCGCCAGCAGGCCCGACAAGGCGGCGAGCTGTTCGGGGCTGGGCGCCACCTCCACCGGCTCGACGCGGGCGACGGGCAGCACCGCCGCGCTGTCTCTCAGCATATCCTCGGGGAGCGCGATCACCACCGGCCCCGGCCTGCCCTGCATGGCGGTGGCGAAGGCGCGCGCGACAATCTCGGGGATGCGGGCGGCATCATCGATCTCGACCACCCATTTTGCCATCGATCCGAAGACGGAACTGAAGTCCATCTCCTGAAACGCGCCACGGCCGCGCATGCCGCGCGCGACCTGCCCGACGAAGAGGATGAGCGGCACGCTATCATGCTCGGCGATGTGAATGCCGGGCGCCGCATTCATCGCACCCGGTCCGCGCGTCACCATGACGACACCCGGCCGCCCGGTGAGCCGCGCGCCCGCATCCGCCATCATCGTCGCCCCGCCTTCCTGACGGCAGACCGTCACCTGAATGGGCGCGTCATGCAGCGCATCGAGAACCGCGAGATAGCTTTCGCCGGGGACGCAGAACACATGCTCCACGCCTTGCGCGACGAGCGATTCGACGATGAGCTGCCCGCCGGCGCGCGGGGCATTGCCTGACGCCGTCATGGATTGGCCGTGGCGTTCTGGCGATCAATGAGCACGAAGCGGCTCTCCTTCGCGGCGCGGGTTTCAGAAAACCGGCCTGCGCGCGGGGCGGGCCAATCGCCGCGCAAAGACACAACGCTTCCATGGTATTTGCAAGTGGCGCCGCGTCAGACCGACTTTACCTCGCCACCATCCATGCGCAGCGTCGATCCCGTCATCCAGCGCGCCTGCGGCGATACCAGAAAGGCCATCAGCTCGGCGATCTCCTCCGGCTCACCATAGCGGGCGATGCCCGCCTCTTTTGGAAAGGTTGCCGTCGCTTCCTCAACCGTCATGTTGTGCAGAGGCGCCCAGTGCTGGAGATAAGACCGGCGCCGGCCGGTCATGACCGGGCCGGGCAGGACACTGTTGACCTGCACGCCGTCCGCGATGCCGCGATCGGAGAAGGCTTTCGCCAAAGCGACGATCGCGGCGTTGATCGTGCCCACCGCCGCGTAAGGCGCCTTCGGGAAAAGGGCCGAATTGCCGGACATCAGAACGACGGAGCCTTTTGCCTCCTTCAAGGCCGGCCAGGCGGCGATCGTCAGGCGCCGCGCGCCGTGCAGCTTCAGGGCAAGCCCGTCATCCCACTGCGCGTCCGTCATCTCGAAAAGGTCGATCTGCGGCACCGCGCCCGAGATATTGACCAGCGCATCGATACGGCCGAAGGCGCCCAGAGCCCGATCGGCGACAAGCCGCGCGGACTGCGGATGGGCGAGGTCGGCGTCGATGACCATTGGTTCCGCGCCTGCTGCCCTGACTGCTTCCGCCGTCTGCTCCAGATTGGCGCGATTCCGCGCCACCAGAACCACCGACGCAAAATCGCGCGCGAGGCGGATCGCGGTGGCCTGGCCGATACCCTGGCTAGCTCCGGTGACGATAGCGACTGACTTGGACATCTGAAGTCTCCTTTCGTTCGCAAACCTCGGGTTGTGTGATCAGAGCAATATCGGATCAGGTGGCTCACCTGATCCGAAGATTTGCGTTCTTAATCAAAAACCTAGCGCGGGAGAAAATCCCGGATAGCCGCGGCGATCTCCTCGGCATGGGTCTCCAGCGCGAAATGCCCGGTGTCGAAAAAGCGAACGACCGCATCGGGGATGTCCCGCTTGAAGGCTTCGGCCCCCGGCGGCAGGAAGAACGGATCGTTCTTGCCCCACACCGCCAGAAACGGCGGCTTATGGGTCCGGAAATACGTCTGAAACGTCGGGTAGAGCGCGACGTTGCTTTTGTAATCGCCGATAAGGTCGAGTTGCACCTCGTCCGCGCCCGGCCGGGCGAAGTAGAAGTTGTCAAGCGAATAGCCGTCGGGCGAGACGCGCGTCGCATCCGCAACACCATGGGTATATTGCCAGATCGTAGTCTCTGGCTTGAGCAAGAACCGCAGCGCCTCACGGTTGGCGGGCGAAGGATCCTGCCAATAGGCCCGGAGCGGGCTCCAGCCGTCGCTCAACCCTTCCTCATAGGCATTGCCATTCTGCGAAATGATCGCCGTGATCCGATCCGGATGCTTGACGGCGAGGCGGAAGCCGGTCGGCGCGCCGTAGTCGAACACATAGATGGCGTAACGGTCGAAACCGACGATCTCGGTGAAACGGTCGATCGTGGCCGCGATCCGGTCGAAGGTGTAGCCGGGCCCTGGCATGTCGGAATTTCCGAAGCCCGGCAGGTCGGGTGCCACGATGTGGAACTGATCGGCGAGAAGGGGGATCAGGTCACGGAACATATGGCTGGAGCTGGGGAAGCCGTGCAGCAGCAACAGCTTCGGGGCGCCCGGCGTGCCCGCCTCGCGGTAGGCGATACGAAACCCGTCCACATCAGCGGCGCGGTAGGTGATGGCGGTCATGATGGTTTCCTTTGCTTTAATATAACCGTTTCGGTCATTTTGGTCGGTTACGCGGGGCTATGCGATCGCCTCACGGACGATATCCAGGACGAGAGAGGGCGCCGTCACCAGCGGCATATGGTCGACAGGCTGCGCATGGATGCGGGCTTTCATGCGTTCGGCCATGAAACGCTGGTTGTCCCCGGCGATCATGCGGTCCTGCTCGGCCACCAGGAACCAACTCGGCCGGTCCCGCCACAGCGGGCGTCCCACAGGCACGGTGATGCAGGCGGGCGAGATCGGCCGCTGAACCGCCGCCAATACCGCCAGTTCGGCCGGAGCGGCGTGCTGTGCGAAGGCGGCCGCGAAGGCCGGCTCCGGCAGATAGATGAGCCCGTGCTCGTCTGGCGCGAGCTTGGGTGCCAGCGGATCGGGCTCGCCGCGATGGAAGACATCCGCGACCGTCTCGCCCTCGGCGGGTGCGAGCGCCGCCACATAAACCAGCGCCTTCACTGTCTCGCCGCGCGCCGCCGCGATCACCGCGCCGGCATAGGCATGGCCGACGAGAACGACCGGCGCCGAGACCCGTTCCAACACCCGATCGAGCGCCGCCACATCCTCATGAAACGAGGTGAGCGGTAGCGGAGCCGCCACCACCGAGATGCCGTCGGCTGCCAGCGGCTGGATGATTTTCGCCCAGCTCGACCCGTCGGCCCAAGCGCCGTGGACCAGCACGACGGTTACGTTGTTCGAGGCCATCGCCGCTCTCCCTGCTAAAGTAACCCGTTAAATGCCTTCGTTAGGGTTACTCTCCATGAACGTAACTTGTCAACGGCCGTTTATGTGGTTATGGTGGTGGCCTGTTCACAAACAGGTGTCCGCGGCCACGAGCCGCCACGCCGGATAGGAGTTGCGATGAGCGACCGGCTTCCTGCGATCTTCGTCGGCGATGCGCCTGGGCTCGACTTCCTCAATTCGCTCGCGACACCCGTCGACACCGAGATGGACTGGATCGATGACGGCGAAGGGCTGCTGGAGTGGCTGGGGCAAGCCGGGCTTGTACCGGCGGGGGCGGCCAGTGCCATTCGGGCACGCGCCCTCCCCGGCGAACTCGACACGGTGGCGGATCAGGCCAGAGGATTGCGTGAGTGGTTCCGGGGCTTCGTGCGGCGGCACAAGGGGCGTGCTTTGACCCGTGAAGACCTCGCCGAGTTGGAGCCGCTCAATCGGCTGCTGGAGCGTGAGAGACTGATTCAGCCGGATCGTCTCCCCACCCGGTGACGGGGACGGCCCTTTTGAGCTTCAGATGGCGCGCAGGTGGAGAACGCCCGAGGCGCTGCTGCTGCCGATCGGGCAGGCCCTCGCCCACCTCGTCTGCACCGAGGCGTTTACCCACGTCAAAGCCTGCGAAGGTCCGACATGCACCCTTCTGTTCGCCGACCACACGCGCGGCCATGCAAGGCGGTGGTGCAGCATGGCGATATGCGGCAACCGCGCGAAGCAGGCCGCGCATCGCCATCGCGCGAAGGCTGCCGGGCGGTAGCCAACAGATCTTCGACTGCACACCGTATTCTCATCGGTCGGGACGGCATTCTCCGTGCATTATCCGGGCCGAACCGTTTCAAGGAGACCGCTCATGGCATCGAAAACCTGGTTTATCACCGGTGCTTCCTCCGGCTTGGGCCGCGCCTTCGCCGAACATGCCCTGGGGCGCG